>DAMBHY010000007.1:0-109680 GCA_032068765.1 Dysgonamonadaceae bacterium
AACGCATGAATTATACTTTGAAATCGTGCGAACGAGTACTGAAACGCATGAATTATACTTTGAAATCGTGCGGATGAGTACTGAAATGCATGAATTATACATTGAAATCATGCGAATGAGTACTGAAATGCATGAATTACACATTAAAATCGTGCGAACGAGTACTGAAACGCATGCATTATACTTTAAAATCGTGCGAACGAGTACTGAAACGCATGAATTACACTTTGAAATCATGCTATTGGATACTGTGACGCTTTAATTCTATGTAGTATTCGTGATCTAGGATAATGCAACGTATTAGATATAAATTACAATCATGCTGTCTAGTATTGCAACGCATTAATTCCAATTTGGTAAAATACTATTGGGTAATAAAATGCAGTAATAAACGGCAAAATATTGTGACAGACGATGGTATGACTAAAAAGGATGATGTATATTTTAGCCAACTATTTTTCTAGCAGTATTTGAAACAATTCTTTCCAGTTATTAGCAAAAGGAAATTCCAAAGAGGCTTTTTTTATTGGTTTCAAATCTCTATAATCTCCAATAACTAATGCTTTCATTTTGTTTTTGAGCTCCTCGGCGCTGTAAGGATGAAAAAATGCAGTATAATTGCTTCCCATTGGAGTTTCGTGCGCGTATGGTAAATCGGCTAAAAGCATCGGTTTATTGTAAGCCATAAATTCGCTGATGGGAAGCCCCCAGGTTTCTATACGCGATGGGAAAATGAGGCAATCGGTTTGTTCGTAATTGGAAAACAATTCATCTTTGCTCATATAACCTGCAAAATGTATGGAATTTACAGATTTCCACTTTTCGTACAACATCCGCGCATACTTGTTTTCATCACCTTTGAGCGTAAGAGTAACTTTGAATTTATTTTTACCTATTTCATTCTCCAATAATTCTGCGGCTTTACACAATACTTCAAAATTTTTGTGATTGTCGGCGATAGCCGCATACAGAAAATGAGTGCAATTTTCTGAAAGTTTTTGAGGAATGATATTTGTATTTTCTTTAGCCGGAGGTGCAACAATGATTTTCTGTTTATCTACAGAAAACATTTTAGAGAATCCTTCGCGTAGCCAGTTTTGCTGTACTATCAAAAAATTGTTTTTGTGAATATTTGTGCGGTATATGTATTTTGTGAAAATGGCAAACAACGGAATTTTGTAATTATACTTGAAATCACCAAATTTCCAGTCCATAAACGGAAAAGATGTCTGACAATAAACGGCTCTTCTTTCTGCTTTCACGTTGGGAGTTGTATCGTGCAGCGATAACCATAGATAAACAGGTGAAAGCTTTTTAGAAATTCCTTGAAGAGTTACATATTCGCACCAAAGACGGTTTATCCAGCTTTTTGTTGTCCAGGGGAATTCAATGTATTCAATATTTGGATAAGAACACAATTTTTTGTCATGTACTAGAGCTACAACCCTATAGTTGTGTGAAGATACCAGTTCTGCTGAGAGATATTGAAGACAATTTCGAAGAATCGTCAGCGTACCGCCTTGTCGAATATTTACCGCAGAAACTACAATTGTTTTCATTTTTCAACCAAATTTTGAAACAAATCGATCCATCTGTTCATGATTTTATCTTCTTCAAATCGAAAAGAAGCAGCTTTACCCTTTTTTCCCATTCGTTCACGCAAATCCTTAGAAAGAATCAATTGTTTAATTTTTTCTGCAAAATATTGCTTGTTTCCATCACGAACAATAAATCCATCTTCACCATCTGTAATTACATCCAAAGGTCCGCATTTGCAGTCATAAGCCACAATTGGGAGTCCGTAAGATTGGGCTTCAAGAAGTACCATTGGAAGTCCTTCGTAGCGTGAAGTCAATGCTAAAATAGAGGAGTTCAAATATATCTGTTCTACATCCTTAGTTGGTCTCGTCAAATGTACATTTTCTGAAAGATTGAGTTCATCAATTTGTCTTTGAAGAGATTCTTTTAAATCTCCTTCACCTAAAATATTCAGATGCCAATCTGGACATTCATTATGTACAACAGACCATATATCAATAAGTCTGTCAAATCCTTTTTGTGAATTATAACGACCGATTGCTACAACATTTTTGATATCTAACTTTGATGTCGTTTCAGGAATTTTTGATAGGGCGTTGGGAATTACTTCTATATTTTGCAGATTTCCCCAATAGCATTTATCTTCTTCGGTAAGCACCACAAATCTATCAAATTTCTTCACCCATTTTTCTTCTTCTTTAGTTCTCCAACTATCCGCCAGTTTCCATAATCCTTTTCTTTGATATTGCATTTTTTTGAATTTGGAAAAGTGAATTTCCAACACTTTCTTGCTTCCATCTTTAATATTTGGGATAAAAGAAACATCGTTATTAAACATGGAAATGGTAATATCTGGTTTTAGTTTAATCAAGAATTCTGAAAGCTTTTTTCTGTGGAGTAACTGTTTGCCGGGAAATTTTATTAATTTATTGAAAAAACCTTTTCCATTGTTCTCATCATAATTTATTCCTAAATCATAATGTTTGATAGAAGGATGGAAATAGAAGAAAGAAGATTGATTTCTTTGGTCAGTAGTCACAATATAAACTTCGTGTCCATGCTTTGCCAGATAATTTGTCTTATTCGACAATACACGTTCCATTCCTCCCGGATTAAATGTTCCGGCTATACAATAAACTATCTTCATTCTTTCATTATTTTCGGTTTGTAACTTTCTTCCATCCATAAAAAAAGAGCAAAAATGAAAAATAGGTCAGTTGAAACTTTTATCCAAATTATAAATGCAAGTATAAATAATAACCAAAATAAATATTTATAATTAGGAATTTTCATTGATAAATATATTGTAGTATAAAGAAACATTAATATAAATAAACTGAATCCTACTAAACCACAATATAAAATGAAACGACAATATCCAATATCTGTTGAGTATACCCAACCATCAAATAATCCCGTACCAATAATCCATGATTTTGTGTCTTGTGGCCAAACCCACATTACAGCATTCAACTTTTCAGTAGAGCTCGTTTCCCATTTACCATTTTCTACCCAATTGAAAAAACCTTCGAAAGCAAACCTAAGTTGATTGTAATAATATGTATCGGTATTATACAAATATTGTAGGATTGGTACGACAATAGCAATTATAAGAAAGAAAATAGTATATATTTTTATATTATTTCTTTTGATAATAAACTGATAAATTTTTGAATATCCGATAAAAACTACAAATGATAAAAGAATGCCTGTAGTAGTAGTACGTGAAATAATGTTTCCAATTACTGAAATAATGATAAATGATATCATAAAAAACCACACGGCCTTAGTGCTGTTTTTAATTTTATCATCAACGCTTAAAACAAAAGAAATAAGGATTAATACCACTGCAAATCTTACTCCAGCAGGATCTAAAGCTGCGCCAATACCATAGATGCGATTAATTCCCTCATAAAAATCATTATTGGTATAAAATATAGCGTCAGCGATTCTTTTGACACCCTCATTCTTATCAATTAACATCGCTATAATGCATTGAAATGCAGAAACTCCAGCCAAATACGATGTAAGTATAGGTATATTAAAACTTCCATGTCTTTTAAATATTACACTATATACTGCATACGCGCCCATTAACCAAATCATGAAAGATGATATGTATGTGGCATAAGAATAATCGGAAGTGCTATTATAGTCTACAGAAAATAAACATGAAATTGAAAAAAGGATTGCAATGAGCGCAGAAAATAATATTCCTTTAGAGATCTCTAATGTTCTTTTATTCAATCTATCCACAATAAATAATATTATACCCACTACGGCAAGTATAATTTTGGAATTAATTGCTACAGGTAGAAAAGTAAAGGATACTGTGAAATAATATCCGCTTACCATACAAGCTATTATGAAAGTTGTAATATACTTCATAAACTATTTATATAAAACACCATAAATGAATCTAAAAATCAGTTTATTGTACATTTTCAGAAATAAATAATTTTTTCTGAGAGCTTGAAGCTGAATTATTTTATTTCGTTTAGTTATTGAATTATTGTCCTTTATAAATTTATTTACTTCTGGAAACCAATTTTGCCATTTTTGATAATCATTTATTTTGTCACTCATCAAAAGAGGAAATTTGAGAGTAAGTTTCAAATTTATAAATTGATTTTTGTATGGTTTGCCGGTTTTCTTTGCAAAATGCTCTAATTCCATAAGATTGCGTGATACATCCTCAAAATATTGATTTTTTTTCTCCTTACTTATCGATTGAGAATTTACCACATTATAATTATATAAGGGTCTGTGGATGATTGATATATTTTTAGATGAAAATAATATTTTGCCCATTACCATCAAATCTTCACCGATATTTACACCATCGATAAAAGTTATATTATTATTCAAGTAAATCTCTCTTTTTACCATGAAAAGCCATAAATTCCATTTCATCTTATCATTACTCATCGCTTCGAATGCTTCGGAAGGCGTTGACGCATGAGCTTGTTTGAGCCATCTTCTATTTTCATTCAATGACAAATAACATTCACAACCAACAATATCCAAATCATTTTCTGCGGCTTCTTTTGCCATCAATTCAATGGCATCATCTTCGAGAGTATCATCCGCATCGACATAATAAATATATTCACCCGTGCAGTTCTGCAATCCAATATTACGTGCAGAAGCTACACCTTTGTTCATCTCCTGTTCTATGTATTTGATAATTAAATTTTTGGGTGGATTTTGTAGAAATTCATTTATTATAACTTTTGAATTGTCCGTACTACAGTCATTCACAATCACAATTTCAATTGAGGGATAACTCTGTGCAGAAATTGATAAAAGTGTATTTTTCAGCGTCTTTTCAGCGTTGAATACTGGTATAATTATGGATATCAATGGATTATTCAGCATATATGAACTATTCTATCTTCCTCCGTTTAACAAAGATACAGTTTTTGGGAAAACTTTTTTGGCAAATATAAAAAGATAATAACAAATAAATAATACTACAACGGGCGTGATAAAATACCAAAACAAACTCAAAGGAATATTACCAAGATTTTGTATTTTAAATAATAATCCTTTCATCCATGGTAGAATGTAAATCATGTGTAACCCAATGATGAAAAACGCTGCTTTTGATAGTTTTAAGAAATAATCTCTAATGGATTTATTATTGTAAATACGATGTGCTATATTAATTAAAGCTATTATTCCAAAGGGGGTAATTATCTTTATTAATAAGATATAAAATTTAGTTTGATTGATAGATGTAGCAATGGTAAATCCTATTAAAGCAACGATATACGATATTATTCGAATGTTTTTTTCTGTAAAAATATGAATGATATTCTTTTTCTTTAAAGCTAAATAAGCTCCAAACCCAAAAAATCCAACACCAAAATCATTTAAGAATTCGCACCTTACATCCCATAAATAAATACCTAATAATAAAACCAGTCCAAATTTTTTAAAGTAATTAAATACAATAAAATACAAAGGACTGAGTATGCTCAAGAAAATTAAATCTCTTATAAACCAAAGAGGATAATTGAGAGGTGTTTTGAAAGTTTCAAATAAAAATGGAATATTTAAATAGCTTGAAAATGAAAATGGTTGAGAAAGAATTGTTGATTTTAAAAATTCAACAATAATTGTAATTATCAACATTACTACATTCCACAAAATATATGGAAGCAAAAGTGATTTCTGTCTTTTTTCTAATTGTTTTTTATAGAATGATGTATCGAATCGGTACATTTTTAGGAAAAAAAAATATCCCGATAAAAAGAAAAATCCCGCATTGGCGACATATCCGATGTTGTGACTAAAAAGCTCATTAACAAAGGTATAAATGTCGTTTCTTTTTAGAGGAAACTCAATTTTAGATGCATTAAATGGCAGGATATGGATAAAAATAATTATCAAAACAAGGAAAATTCTCATTAGGTCTATTATCTGAGAATCCTTATTAGATAATATTTTATTTGTTGATTTATAATTATAATCTTCCACCTGTAAAATAAGATAATGTTTTTGGGGTAATTTTTTTTAGAATTTTATATAGGAGAATACAAATGAAAAGTAAAATGAGGGGCATTACTATATAACCAACAATCATTCCCCAGCCGGTATTACTTATTGGTAGTCTATAAAAAGCTCCTTTTATCCAGTTTTTCAGGAATAATTCGTGTACAGCGTAAATAAAAAATACCATTGAGGACATTTTTAAAGTAATATCTCTAAAACTTTTTTTATCAACAAAATAGGTTACAAGATTTATGGCACTTATGACCCCGAACAATGCAAAAACACGTACTACAAATTCGAAATAAATTGTTTGATTGAGTAGTGTGGCGGCTAGCGATGTAATAATAGCAATAATATATGACGGGATTTTTATAGAATGACAGAATTTGAGAATATCAACTTTATTTATCGCTGCGAAGGACCCTAGATAGAAATAGAAAATAGAAGTCATTGAGAAACCTCTAAATGGCAATTCTAAAGTGGACAGATAAAGCATGTAAAGTAATACAATCCCATATTTTTTGTTGTATTTTATGTAATAATAAAAAATTGGCGCAATAAATGTCATACAAATCAAGTCTCTTAAATACCACAATGGTTGATCTATCGGTAATAGAAAATGTTCTACCAAAGGTGTAGAAAGAATATAATCGATATCGGGATTGCCATCCAATCCTATTTTGTTAAAAGAATATCCTTTGAGTAGGGTTAAGATTATCAGTGTAGTATTCCATAGTATATAGGGAAGAACTAATGTTTTTAGTCTTTTCTTCTGCTGATTTAAGTAAAAGCTTTTTGACCATCCTTTCAGTTTGAAGAAATAAAAATATCCGGAAATTAGAAAAAATGATGGAACTGCTAATCTCCCTACTACATGAGAAACGTATTCTGCTAAAAAATTGTATGCATTCGTCCATGATAGTTCTTGGACTATCGTAAAGTGTTCTAATTTCACTATGTGCATATATAAAATTAAAACAATAAGCGGAAAACGTATGCTGTCAAAAACCAGTGAAATGGTTGAACTATTAGTTTTCGTTTGTTCCATTTTCTATATATTTCTCAACTATAGATAAAACATCCCTGTTTTCGTTGAATTTACGGGCAAATAATGATTCTGAACGCAAAACCTTTGCAATATCTTCAGTCTCAAAATCTTTTAATACTCCATCTACCCAGCCTATATACCGCAAACTTCCTCGTCCTTCATTATGAGGGTCGTAAATATTTTCTCTAAATTCGGAATTCCAGCATAGTGTTTGTGCAAAAATTTCGTCACCGCAGTAAGTTTGTTTGAAATTCTTTAAAACCCAATCCTTTTTCATTATCATATATTCAACAAAATCATTCGTGACACTAATCCATTGAGTCCCTTTTTTGAAAGTCATACCATGATTTCGTTGAAAGCCTGTTTTCTTTTGCAATAGGATGAAAAAATACCGAAGGGTTCTCTTTAATAGGTTGACGGGACCTTTTTGATTCTGAAAGTCTTTGGGAAATAAATGATAAAAATTTACGCGTTTTAAAAGCTGCTCATTATCAATGCTATTATTAAAGCCAATAAATTCTTTTCCTTTATTTTCTTCGAAAAACTTATGTACGTATTCAACAGACTTGATTGGTAAGTCAACTCCTGATAAAAGATGATAATAGTCGTAATTCCTTTTGCTGTGAGCCGATTCAAATAAATTATATTCTGCTTCTATCATTGAAACATCACCCCAGTGGACGTTTATTCTTTCTTTGATAATAATGATTTTACTATACTGACTATTTAACTCAGGTAGTTTTTTTACTTTTTTATCAAAATGAATAAAAATGTCGTTATCAACATTATCAAGCAATTTAATCAAAGTTTTTAAAACTTGAAATTTAGTATGTGCTAAAATCAAATACGCGTGTTTCACTTTATTAACCTGTATATTTTTCTTGTTAACTCTGTTATTAATTTTCCTATAGGATTGCTGTAGAATTTATAAAAGTGATATAGTTTTTTATCTATATTCAATTGCTTTTTTAAAACATTTGGGAGTTTGTCAAAATGCTTCCACCATATATCAAATTCCACCGTGAAAGCTTTCCAAGGTTTTTCTCCGGTGTAATGAATATTGCCATATTCACTAACCTTTTGTAAATCTTGTTGAGTGTAAATTTCTAAAAACTTATCTTTATATTGTGGTAGGAAGAAAGTTCTTATGCTGTTAAAGTATGGTGGCAGAGGTTGTATTTTCCCTTTGCAACAAATATTCAAAACATCTTGATCGGGAAATTCTACTTCAATGGCTTTAAGGTTCTTAATCATTTGTTGTGAAAGATTTTCGCAACGCATTTTTTTTAGATTCATAAGAAGAACTCCAGAATTAAAATATTTTCCTTTTTCTATTCCTAGATTAGATATCCTCTCTTCTTGAAACCTTAATGGTGATTCATAGACTGCCGCAATATATTTATCAGTAATATCTGTATTGTAAATTTGAGATAAATTATTCCTAAATATAACGTCACAATCTGTATAAATTATTTTATCGTAATCAGAAAGTAATTCTGGAAGTAATAATCTGAAGTAAGCAGCTGCAGAATAACGCGTATCGATGTTTATTCCGTCTAGCAAATCAATATTTAGCAATAGATATCTAAATTTGCATCTGTTGTCTATATCCAATAACTCAAAATTATCTTTTTGTTCCTGAGAAAGTCCTTCATTTAATAAACAAATAAATTCAAAATTATCTGTCTTAGATGAACTGTCTAGGATTGAAATGACGGTCGTTGCAGCAGGAACAATATAATTGGGCGTAAATGCAATGACAACAGGAATATAATTGTTTTCTGCCATGCTTCTTTTAAAAATTAAAAAAAAAGTTGGCTAAGTTTATTTAGTCAACTTAATTATTGAATTGTTAAATTATCTTTGCGGAGTAGGAATAAAGTTTGAAATTCAATCCATCGACCTTTTGGGTAATCTTGACCAATATGCTTCGTTTATAATCAACTCTATGGTAACTTTTCTATCCCCTTCTCTAATATAATCAGGTTCATTAGAAGGTATTGTAGCAGCTTTTTTCCCGATACCTCTTGATTTTAGCATATTTGAAGGAACACCTCTTTTTTCTAGTTCTCTAACAACTGCATCAGCTCTTTCTGAAGAAAGTTTTTCATTATATAATTCACTTCCTCTCGCGTCGGTATAACCAGATATTAAAAATCTTCTTTCTGGCATAGTATTAAGAATGGCAGCTATATCGTCTAGAGTTTTATGCGAACTTTCTTTTATGGTTGCCTTATCAAAATCAAATGTTACATTTCTAAACATTAAAAACAATGGTTCTGTTTGCTTTTCCAGAGCTTGTATAATATCTGGATTTGATTTTATATATACCAAATCTTTTTCAGTTATAGCTGTGATAATGCTCTTCTCTCTATCCCAGTCTCTTTTACCAAACTTATAAGTAAATCCTAAAGTCGCAGATCCAATACCTTCTCCGTAACGTCCACCAAGTTGTTGGTCAAATCGGTCATTTAGATATGTTGCACCCAAATCCAATGTTAGATATAATTCTTTGTAAACTCTAAATTCATTTATTAAACCGATATTTAAAGAAACTTCGTTAGAACGTTTTCCCATTACATTTTCATTAAACTTGTTTCGATAAATACCCTTGTTGAATGTATGCGCCCATCCAACACCAATATACGGAATCAGATTGTAACCTCTTTTGGGGTTATGTCCAAGTATAATATCAGTTACATTAAATAATGCATCAACTTGGGTATTAATATATTTAATATTTGTCCTATATAAAGGATAGTGACCTTCAGGTCCGTGTTCGTAGACATCGCCTTTCCAATGACCCGCTGCATCATCATAAACTGCGTTTGTGATAAAGCCTTGATAATTATTTTGATTAGCTGGAGAGTCTGGTGTGTTATCACTCCACCCGGAAATACCATGCAAGTTAAATCCATTTGCTTTTACTCTGACCCCTAAACCTGGTGAAAACCATTTACCTGCTGCAAAATCAATTGATGGACTTAGCATATCTACAACTCTCATTTGTTTTGTATGGTCTCCTACAAAAATCTGAACACCACCACCAAACGAAAGGAACCAATTATCTTTAAAATAATTTGTTAATACTCTATACTTATCGTTTCCGACTAGAGTATCTGAAGTTGCTGTTCTTGTTGATTGCGTTTGAGCAAAAATACTGCTTGATAGTAATATCGAAATAGCAAGTAGTAAATGTTTGAATCTTATCATCTTATATTTATTATTTTCAGTACAAAAATACAATTTAAATTTTAATAATAATTATAATTTAATATTATAATTATTTCTGTGTAAAAAATCCATAGTTTAAATATAAACATACTTTTTGCAAAAGTCTTTAACCTCCTCATGATGGCTCACAAAAATTACGATTCTATCTCCAAGATTTTTATTTAAGTTATTGAGAAATTCTTTTTCTGTTTTAGAATCTAGTGCCGATGTAGCTTCATCCAGTAAAAGAATTTTGCCAGGTCTTAATAATGAGCGTGCAATCGCAATTCTTTGTGCTTGTCCTTCTGAAATGCCGGAAGACTTTTCACCAATATATGTATCAAGACCATTTGGTAGATTGTACACAAATTGGGCAGAGGCTATTTCTAAAACATGTTTCAGTTCATTGTCAGTAGCATTCTCCTTTCCAATCATCAAGTTATCTCTAATTGTTCCGCTGAAAAGAGATGCTCCTTGTGGGACATAAACAAAATTAGATCGTGTTTTCTCGCTTATTTCCGTGCTATAATTTTTACTTTTTAGTCTTATATTTCCACTATTTGGTTTTTCTAAGGATAGAAGAAGTCTTAAAAGAGTAGTTTTCCCAGCACCACTTTCTCCTATAACTGCAATCAAATCACCTTGTTTGGCTGTCATAGAAAAATTTTCTAATATTTTACGAGAATTATTTTCATACGAAAAGGTTATATCTTCTACTTTCAATTCAACTGGCTCGTTGAAAAAAATCCTCTCGCTGATATTTTCCTTCTTTATTGATAATATTGTTTGTAGTCTATCTGCAGAAGTTCTTGCTGCTACAATATTAGGAAGTTGGCTCATTAAATCAAATACTGGGCGCTGAATTCTTGCAACCAATTGAAGAAAAGCAGTAAGCATACCCACCGTGATTGTGTGTGAATATAAACCTTTTATTCCCCATAAAAATGCTGTGATATATCCTCCCTGAAAAGAAAGCCTCATAAAAATGTTGGCAAAAACATTTATCCGAGTGCGTTTTCTCACTTTCTTCAGCAAAATAGATTGTTCACTTTTTAGATTGTTGAGAGTGTATGGTTGTAACTCGAAAGATCTAATAACAAGTTGATTCATCAATCCTTCCTCCAATGTGGAAGTTATTTTACTTTCACTCTCCTTTATTTGTTGAGAATATAATCTCATTTTGTTATAATAAATTTTGCTAAACACGGCTAAAAATGGTACGCCTATACCTAGAATTATTGCAAGCGTGGAATCGAAGCTGAAAAGCATTATCACGGCTCCAATTAATTGTATTGTTGCAGAAATAGCAGCCGGCACTCCACTTATCAATATTTTTATAATGTCTTCACTATCTCTCATTATTCTATTGAGCATATCGCCGCTGTGAATAAATTTGAGTTCATTCCATTGTGCATAAACTAAAGAGTCATACATTTTGTAACGCAGTGAATTACTCATTTTTGTCCACGAAATGTTGCTAATTCTGATGCTTACAATTTGTAGTAATATTTGTGCCAGAACAATTATCACCAATTTGATTGCATAATTTGTAAGGTTGCCATCCATAGTGCCTGTAGCAACATCTATCGTATTCTTAGAAAGCCATACAAATAACAATGATAAACCTACCTCAGCAACATCGAGAATGATGATAAGGATAATTATCCATTTGTAATTTTTTGCAGTTTTGTAAAGGAATTTTATCACAGCAATAAAAGTTGATGTCCACAAAAATAAGCTAATTTATCAAATTTATAAGAGATATTATTTGAATTCTAATTATGTTGAATAAATGTTTTAGAATTCAATTTTTTAGTTAAAATCAAATATTATATATTTGTAGAATAAAGTTTATCAAATGTCATATTTGTCAGAAAAGAAATTTAGAACTTCAACTATATTTTTTCTTTTAACTACGCTTGTTCTTTTGGTTTTGTTAATTATAAACTATACGAAAAAACCAAAAGACGAATTTGGCTATAACAGTACGACAGTTCTTGCAAAGATAATTAATATTCAGGAACTTGCGCTAGTTAAATATAATTATACGGGCGTTGTAGGTTTTAAAGATAACTATAAGATTTTAAATATAAATGTACCGCTAACAGAAAAATATTTCTTGTTAAAATATAACGGTTACATCAAAGCAGGTATCAATTTCGAAAGAATCAAAGTAGATGTTGAAGATAAAAGTGTGTATGTTTCGATGCCTAAGCCAGAATTGATGGACATTGTTATCGATGAGAATTCTGTGAAAGTGTATGATGAAAGTGAAAATGCATTCAATCCAATTAAAATTTCTGATTATAATCAAGCATTGATAAAAGAAAAGGATACAATGAAAAAAGATGCTATAAATCAGGGTATTTTAAATGATGCAAAAAAACAATCTGAGCTCGCAATACGTTCAATGCTTGAACAAATGGGATTTGAACAAATTGTGATAACTGATGAAATCGTCTTACCTGCTAAAAATTAATTAAATATGAGGTTTATAACTCGCCTTTTCCTAACATGGGTTTCTATATTTCTGTGTTTCTATTTAGGAGTCATTGTGATGGTTTCACTGCTTTGGCATGTTGAGTTGTCATTTTTCAAATTATTTTTAGTATTTCTTATCGTGGGAGTTTTGCCTCCAGCATTGATTACTTTATATTTCTACAAGAAATTAAATTATATTGAATCTGAAGATATCAACGAACCGGATTTTCCACACAAAAGAAAAATTGTATTGCCTTTTAAGCAAATGTCTTTGAAGCAGCGTCCATTTGATGAATTAATGGTGCGTGTGGACAGGCAGTGGGTGTTAACTTTTACTGACAGAGAAAATCAGATTTTAAAATTCAGAACAGATACCCGTATTTTTTCCTGGGGTGTAGGAGTCTATTTAAAAATGATAGATTCTAAAACTGTAAGTGTGGTAGTTTATCCTATCATGCCTATGACAAAGCACGATGTAAGAGTTATTAACCACACTTTCCGCCTTCTTCAATCCATATTGAATCCTTAATTTCTCAATTCCACTTATTTGAATGGATATCCTTCGCAGTATTTTATAACTGTTTCATCGATAAACTCAAGAAAATCATTGTATTGAGTTTTGGATATCATTTTTGGATAGCTCAAAATCAATAATTCTATTGGTGTTTCTTCCTTGCGATAAGGTAAGTGAACGAAACGATATGGAGTAAGCGCGTAACCATTTCTTTCGTAAAATTGAAGTCTGCGAACAGACTGTTCGTTATTCAGCGGATCGATTTCTATAATGATAGTATGTTTTTTATCGCTTAACTCACGGAGTAATAAAGCTCCATAACCTTGACTTCTCAAGTCGGGGTGTATTGCCAAATGCTCCAAATATCTGTATTCGCTCCATTCCCAATAAAATAAAATCCCGATTAACTGATTGCCTTCCCATGCTGATATTGGTGCAAAGCGTGTATCTTCTATTGCCCGCAAATGGTCTTCGAGTTTTCTAATTTCCGCAACAGGAAAACTTTCCTCATAGAGTTTCCATACTTGATCCCATCTATAAGTATCTTCCGGTTGAATACGTAAAAATTTCATGAACTATATTTTTATTACAAAGATAACCAATTAGAATAACGGTTTTTTCAAAAAAGGGATTTTATATTTCACATGTCCCGTCAGCATTGCATGATTTTCCTTTTTTCACTTTTATGTTACCCGTCTGAGCAGGAACCCTCAATCTCCAATCCTTGAAAGATTTATCTAAAACTTTTTTGAATAAATCGACAGATTCTGAACCAATTATCGCTTGACGTCTATCCACAAGAAAAGTTGGCACTGTGTCAAATCCTAAATTTTGTGCTTCTTGGACATCTTGTTGTATTTCATAAAGAAAATCATCACTTTCCAACATCTGACGAATGGAGGTTTCTTTCAATCCTGAATCTGTTCCGATTTCTAGAAGAACATCAATGTTGCTATAATCTTTCGCATCTTCAAAATAAGCTTTTCCAAGTGCATCAACTACTTTATCAGCCTGTCCGATAGTGTGAGCAAGTTTTATAAGACGATGAGCATCTTTGGTGTTGGCGGCAATTCCATTCCACAGATTGAATTTTACTCCTGCTTTTTTTGACAATTCTTCAATATTTTGGAACATATTGTTGATTGCATCCTCAGAAAGTCCTGCATAGTTGGTGAGATATTCAACTACGGGAATTCCTTTTCCATTACCAGGCAAATCCGAGTTGAGAGGATAAGCTTTCCAAATTACTTCAATTTGGTCGTTAAATTCAAAATCTTTTCGAGCTTCTTCAAAATTTTTTTTCCCTAAGTAACAATACGGACACATGATGTCCGTCCATATTTCGATTGTAATTTTATTTTTCATAACTATTTCTATATTGTTTCAAACGTCTATCTGCTTGTGTTTGTTCCAAGAAAAATAAGGAACCATATAAGGCTCCTTATTTAAAATTTATATCATTATTAAATATTACTCTTTTGATTTCTCAATATTCATCACAATTTTCTGTTGTTCTTTATCGAAATCTACCAAAATCGTATCTCCTTCCTGAATTTTTGTTTTAAGGATTACTTCAGCCATTTCATCTTCTACATACTTTTGAATCGCACGTTTGAGAGGACGTACACCAAATTGAACGTCATAGCCTTTATCCGCAATAAATTCTTTGGATGTTTCTGTTAATACCATTTTATATCCCAAGTCAGAGATACGTTTTGACAATCCTGCTAGTTCCAGGTCTATGATTTTGTAAATCGATTCTTTACTCAACTGGTCAAACATTACAATATCGTCAATACGATTGATGAATTCGGGTGCAAACGCCTTATTTAATGCTTTTTGTATAACACTTCGTGAATATTCTGCATCTACTATTGCAGAACCGGAAGTATTGAATCCAACTCCTCGTCCAAAATCTTTCAATTGTCGTGTACCTATATTTGACGTCATGATGATTATCGTATTCTTGAAATCAACTTTTCGTCCTAAACTATCAGTAACATGACCTTCGTCAAATATCTGCAGCAAAATATTGAACACATCGGGATGTGCTTTTTCTATTTCGTCAAGCAAAACTACAGAGTAGGGACGACGACGTACTTTTTCGGTAAGTTGACCGCCTTCTTCGTAACCAACATATCCCGGAGGTGCTCCTACAAGGCGCGAAACATTAAATTTTTCCATGTATTCACTCATGTCCACACGGATAAGATTTTGCGAAGAATCAAATAGATATTCAGCAAGCTTTTTAGCTAAATGGGTTTTACCAACACCTGTAGGACCTAAAAACATAAACGTTCCTATTGGCTTATTAGGATCTTTCAATCCCACACGGTTACGCTGAATGGCTTTTACAATTTTGTCTACTGCTTCATCCTGACCTATAACTTTCGATTTAAGAATGTCTTTCATCTCAATCAAACGTTCACCTTCAGCTTGTGCAATTCGCTGCACCGGAACTCCCGACATAAGAGCTACGACTGTTTCTACTTTGTCGGCACCAACAATTTCGGGTTTATCTTTTATTTCTTGCTGCCATTTATCCTCCTCAGCTTCCAGCGTAAGAATCAACTGACGTTGTTTATCACGATAACTTGCTGCAACTTCATATTTTTGAGCTTTTACCGCTTCTGTTTTTAATTGTTCCACTTCTTTCAACTGAGCTTCCAAATCCTCAATAATTTTTGGAATAACAATATTTGAAATGTGTGCTCGAGCGCCAGCTTCATCGAGGGCATCGATTGCTTTATCTGGAAATGTTCTGTCTGTTATATATCTTTCAGTGAGCTTTACACAAGACTCCAAAGCTTCATCCGTATATTTCACATTATGATAATCTTCGTAACGTGTGCGGATATTTTTTAGAATTTCTAACGTTTCATCAGCGGTTGTAGGATCTACAATCACTTTTTGGAAACGTCTTTCTAATGCGCCATCTTTTTCAATATTTTTACGATATTCGTCTAGAGTAGTAGCGCCGATACATTGAATTTCACCTCTTGCCAATGCAGGTTTCAACATATTTGCTGCGTCTAAAGAGCCAGCAGCCCCTCCAGCACCGACAATTGTGTGGATTTCATCAATAAAAAGAATCACATTAGGATTTTTAGAAAGCTCATTCAAAATGGCTTTGATTCTTTCTTCAAATTGTCCACGATATTTGGTACCTGCTACAATTGATGCCATATCTAAAGCAATAACCCTCTTGTCGAAAAGTGTACGTGATACTTTCTTTTGAATAATTCTAAGCGCTAAACCATCAACAATAGCCGATTTTCCTACGCCCGGATCACCAATCAACACGGGATTATTTTTCTTCCTGCGACTTAAAATTTGCGCAATACGTTCAATTTCCTTTTCACGTCCCACTACCGGGTCTAGTCTGCCATCTAAAGCTGCGCGAGTTAAATCTGTACCAAAATTATCCAATACTGGCGTATCCGAAGAAGATTTAGATGAGCCTCCAGTATTTCCTTGGCTACGGGTAGGTTTTTCGGGCGATGCAAAAGCGTCATCGTCCTCTTCATCATCGTCTGTAAAATTAGCACCCATGTCAATAGATTCGGAGATATTTTCGCCCTGTAGTTTGTCCATTGAATTACTTTTAGACAATTGAATATAATCTATTGCCGCATTGTAGTCCAAGTCAAATTCTTCCAGAATTTCTGCCAGTGAGGATGATCTGTCTTTTAGTATTGCCAGTAAC
Organism: Dysgonamonadaceae bacterium; assembly: GCA_032068765.1. Taxonomy (GTDB): domain Bacteria; phylum Bacteroidota; class Bacteroidia; order Bacteroidales; family Dysgonomonadaceae; genus DAMBHY01. Next base: position 16,999 of record DAMBHY010000007.1, read on the forward strand.
AAATGTTCTGTATCCGTCTCTTCACTTTTCAAATTACGTGCTTCCAGAATACTGAGTTTAAGAATTTTCTCAGAATTTTTGGATATAACAAGTTCATTAGGTGAAGTAAATTCATCCTGATGTTTGCGAACCGAGTCGTCAATTTTATTTTTTAAAACTTTTATGTCAATATTAAAATCTTGTAAAAGTTGGATGGCTTTTCCGCTTGCTTCCCTGAGTATTCCAAGGAAAAGATGTTCAGGACCTACAAAGTTATTTTCGAGTCGTCCTGCTTCTTCGCGACTGTAAGCCATTATATCTTTGATTCTATTTGAAAAATTAGTATTCATTTTATTTTACCTTTCTCTTAATTTACTACTTATAGTACAAATTGTATGCCAAAAATTATTTTTCCAATTTGTTTGGATTCTTATAAGTTGCTAAATTAAATGTTTTTACTTTATATCTTGTTGTAACTCTTGGTTCTGCTAATGAACCCGGTATATATTCGTGGCGATACATATTGAAGAACAATATAAGAGATGAAATAATGAGTGGTCCGAAAATTACGCCCCAAAATCCAAACATTGGAATACCCACAAACACACCGAAAATAGTAATTAATGGGTGAATATCTGCAAGTCTCTTTTGAAGCATAAATCTGGCAACATTATCCACGCCTCCGATAACGATTAGTCCATAAAGGAAGATGAAAAATGCGTTGGTATAATCTCCTGCTATAATTTGAGCAATTGTAAGGGGTACCCAAACAATCATAGTTCCCAATAATGGTATTATAGATGCAAATCCTGTTAGTATTCCATAAAACAATGGATTTGGAACACCAAAGAATAAATACCCCAAATATGCAAAAAATCCTTGTAATATAGCAAGTAAAGGTATGCCAATAGCATTTGCCTGAATCATCATTTTTGTTTCTTCAGCCACAATCTGTTTATTTTCGTCTTTGAATGGCAATACTTCTTTGAAACCTCTGTCAAAATCTTTGTAATTATAGAGCATATAATACAATAGAAACAGGATAACAAATGTGTTGATTATCATTGAATACATTCCTTCTCCTAGACCCTGAACAACAGTAGTGCCTAACTTTGAAATTTCTTTCGTAAAATCGTTGATATTTATTCTGAATCCTACGTATCTCTCAATTTTTGCTACAAAGAATTTAAAGTTATTAATCAGTTGTTCTGGATCAATGCTTAAGTCTGAAATAGTACTTATAATCATCCATGTGAAAATCGTAAGGGGAATAAGAAAAAGCAACAAAGCTTCAAGTGTCAGAAGCGTAGAAGCGAATGATTTTTTCATATTTTTCTTTTCTACCAAATATATCATTTGGCTTTGTAAAATAATATAGAGAGTACATGCACCCAAAATTCCGCTCACATAAGGTCTTATTTCCTTGAATATAATTATTGTAAGGAAAATTATAAGAAAAATCAGTACGTTTTTATAATTTTTTAATTTGGGTGAACTGGGAGTAATAGCTTCCATATAAATGTGTTACTTGTTTGTTTTAATATCATTTTGATTCAAAAATCCGCCTTCTATTAGTGCTTGAACAGCCATATCATAATCTTCTGTTTTTACCTGCATCTCAATATCTCCCAAATTGTAAGCTAAAGAATTAAAGATATAATTCTTCATATAATATTCTATTCTGCGCATCTCCATAAATGATTGGACTACCGGAACCTCACTGGGATGTGAAAAAACTTTGATGGTGCGAAAATCTCTGTTCATATAGATTGTAATATAAATTTAATTTTTTTAAAATGTGAAAGAACTATTGAAAAATAAAGTAAATTTGAGAAATTAAATTCTTAAACAACTAAATATTATGTCAAAAATTGCTCTAATTACCGGTGCAACTTCAGGGATTGGAAGATCAACTGCACTGAAGTTAGCAGAAAACGGATTTGATGTCATTGTCACAGGTCGTCGTCAAGAGCTCCTTAATGAATTAAATAACCTTATTTCAAGCAAAAATGTTCGCGTCTTATCACTATGTTTTGACGTGAGAAATCCCAACGAAGTTAAAGAAAATTTAGGGAATCTTCCCGAAGAATGGAAAAATGTTGATGTTTTGGTCAATAATGCAGGTTTGGCAGCCGGTTTATCTACTCTTCAGGATGGAGATTTGGATGATTGGGAGCGAATGATTGACACCAATGTAAAAGGTTTGCTTTATGTTACACGTACCATTGCTCCTTTGATGGCAGAACGCGGCAAAGGTCAGATAATTAATTTGGGCTCCATTGCCGGAAAAGAAGTTTATCCTAATGGAAATGTTTATTGCGCTACAAAACATGCCGTAGATGCACTTACCAAAGGAATGCGCATCGATTTATTATCAAAAGGAGTAAAAGTTTCACAAATATGTCCCGGAGCGGTAGAAACGGAATTTTCTTTGGTGAGATTCCATGGAGATCAAGAGAGAGCCGACAAAGTTTACGAAGGTTTTGAAAATTTAATTGCGGATGATATCGCCGAATGTATTTTGTTTTGTGTAACTCGTCCTCCTCACGTAAATATTAACGACATGATTGTAATGCCAACTGCTCAGGCAACGTCATCTATTTTTCACAAAATATTATAAATATGAAAAAATCAATTATTACTTTATCTGTTTTGTCATGTATTACATTTGCCCAAGCACAAGAGAATGTGAAGTATCAACAACCTCCTAAAGAAATTTTAGAATTAGCCGATTTTCAACGGGCGCCAAGCATTCTTCTCGACAATAAAGACGAACAAATGATGCTTGTTTATCGCAATACATATAGTTCTTTAGAAGAACTTAATCGTGAAGAGCTGAGACTCGGTGGGTTGCGTATAGATCCTGTTACCAACATCTCATCACGTATAACTTATTATTCAAAAATGGAATATAAGCGTGTTAGTGATGATAAAGTATTGCCAATTAAAGGTATGCCACAGGATGCTAAAATTGCTTATGTAACATATTCGCCTGACGATTCAATGGTTGCATTCACAAATACAACGCGTGAAGGAGTGGAACTTTGGGTTGTAGATTTAAAAAATCAGCAGGCACGCAGACTTACGCAAGTCGGCTTGAATGCTAATCTGGGAATGCCTTACGATTGGTTTAAAGATAGCAAATCGTTGTTGGTTAAAATGTTGCCCAAAAATAAAGCCGCTTTGATAGATACAAAAAATGCCATTCCCGATGGACCAATTGTAAGTACAAGTGATGGACAGATTTCCAACAATAGAACTTATCAGGATTTATTGAAAAATAAGATTGACGAACGCAATTTTAGTATTTTGATAACATCTGATTTGGTAAAAGTTGATTTGAACGGAAATTCCTCTTCATGGCTTTCAGCCAAAAAAATTGAAGATGTAACATTCTCACCAGACGGAAAATATGCAATATTGACAACCATTCAGGAACCATATTCTTATGTAGTGCCTTACAGCAGTTTCCCGAAAAGTGTTGACATTTATTCTTCCGATGGAAAATTAGTGAAGAATATCGAAAAAACTCCTTTGCTAGAGAATCTTCCAAAAGGATTTATGGCGGTAGAAGAGGGCCGAAGAAACATTTATTGGCGTGGCGACAAACCTTCGACTATTTATTGGGTGGAAGCTTTGGATAAAGGAAATCCAGAAAACAAGGTTGAATATCGTGACGAAATTTTCCAATTGGATGCTCCTTTCACCGGAAATCCTAAATCTTTGGCAAAAACCATCAATCGCTATTCTGGCATCGCATGGGGAAATGACAAATATGCTATGCTTAATGATTCTTGGTGGAACACTCGCAATCAAAAAACATACATCATCAATCCTTCGGATAATAGTCAGTCTCCAAAAATTATTGTTGACAGAAACTATCAAGATGTATATAGCAATCCGGGACGTCCGCAAATGGAAAGAAACAGCATCGGCGGCTATTCTATGTTGATGAATGGTGATAATGTTTATTTGTTCGGTGATGGATTTACACCAAAAGGACAATTCCCATTTATCGATGAATTGAACCTGAATACATTGAGTAAAAAGCGGATATACGAATCAAAATATAAAGACAAGGTTGAAAACCTGATTTCTTTCACAGATGTGAAATCGGGAAAGGTGTTGGTAAACATCGAATCGCCTACGGAATATCCTAATTACTTCTTCCGTTCCATCAAATCAGACAAGTTGACTCCAATTACAAACTTCAAGAATCCTTTTGAAAGTATTTCCAAAGTAAGCAAAGAGGTTATCTCTTATAAACGCGAAGACGGTGTTGAATTAAGCGGAACTTTGTATCTTCCTGCGGGATATGACAAAAAGAAAAAAGAAAAGCTTCCTCTATTGATTTGGGCGTATCCAACTGAATATAAAGACAAAAATAGTGCAGGCCAAAATACTCAAAATGCAAATTCTTTTACTTATCCATATTACGGAAGTTTTGTTTATTGGGTGACTCGTGGCTATGCAGTTTTGGATGATGCTTCCTTCCCAATTATCGGTGAAGGCGACAAAGAACCTAATGATACTTTCCTTCCTCAATTAATTGCAAATGCAAAAGCTGCTATTGATGCGGTGGATAAATTGGGATATATCGATAGAGACAAAGTAGCTGTGGGTGGTCATTCATATGGTGCTTTTATGACTGCAAATTTGTTGACGCATACCAATCTTTTTGCGGCTGGAATTGCGCGAAGCGGAGCATATAATCGTACGCTTACTCCACTTGGGTTCCAGAGTGAAGAACGTAATTACTGGGATGTACCTGAGGTTTACAATACAATGTCGCCTTTCATGCACGTGGAAAAAATGAAAACACCGATGTTGATTATCCATGGCGAAGCCGATAATAATCCGGGAACGCACACAATGCAGAGTGAACGTTATTTCCAAGCTTTGAAAAGTTATGGAGCGCCGGTTCGTTTGGTACTTCTACCTAAAGAAAGCCACGGATATGTTGCAAAAGAAAACATTTTTCACCTTCTGTGGGAACAAGACCAATGGTTGGAAAAATACGTGAAGAATCGTAAGAAATAATTGGCAATTGGTTAATTGCCTGAAAAAGAAAGCTGTAAGAGAAGAATCTTTTACAGCTTTCTTTTTACATTAGTGACAAAATAGATTTATAAACTGAAATTTTGTCAGTTTTTATAGTTTGGCACGCTTTTCGCATAATAAGTTGTGTAATATTTAAAACATAATTAATTATATATTTACAAAACAAACAGTTATGAATATTAAACCATTAGCAGACAGAGTATTGGTTAGACCAGCCGCTGCAGAAGAAAAAACAATTGGCGGAATCATCATTCCTGATTCAGCAAAAGAAAAACCTTTGAAAGGTGAAGTGATTAGTGTAGGAAATGGCACAAAAGATGAAGAAATGGTAGTAAAAGCCGGAAACACAGTATTGTACGGCAAATACGCAGGAACCGAAATCGAAATTGATGGCGAAAAATTGCTTATCATGCGTCAATCGGATATTCTTGCAATTGTGGAATAACTCCATATTTGTAGGAAAAAATTTCAATAACTTATAATTAAAAATCCAACAAAATATAATAATCATGTCAAAAGAAATAAAATTTGAAATGGAAGCACGTGACCTTTTAAAACAAGGGGTTGACGCTTTGGCAAATGCTGTAAAAGTGACATTGGGACCAAAAGGACGCAATGTAATCATCGATAAGAAATATGGTGCACCACAGGTTACAAAAGACGGTGTATCTGTAGCAAAAGAAATTGAATTGGAAGATGCTTTCCATAATATGGGTGCACAATTGGTAAAGGAAGTTGCATCTAAAACAAACGATGATGCAGGTGACGGTACAACTACCGCAACTGTATTGGCTCAATCCATTATCAGCGTTGGTTTGAAAAACGTAACTGCAGGTGCAAATCCAATGGATTTGAAACGTGGTATCGATAAAGCCGTTGCAAAAGTGGTTGAAAATCTGAAATCTCAAGCTGTAGAAATAGGTGACGATTTCAAAAAAATCGAAAACGTAGCAAAAATTTCTGCTAACGGTGACGAAACAATCGGTAAACTTATTGCTGAAGCTATGCAAAAAGTGAGCAAAGAAGGTGTTATCACTGTAGAAGAAGCAAAAGGAACTGACACTTACGTTGACGTAGTGGAAGGTATGCAGTTCGACAGAGGTTACATTTCTCCTTATTTTGTAACTAACACTGAATCAATGGAAGTGGAATTTGAAAATCCACAAATCTTGATTCACGACAAGAAAATTTCTGCAATAAAAGACCTTCTTCCTATTTTGGAAAAAGCAGTACAAACAGGTAAACCAATTTTGATTATCGCAGAAGATATTGATTCTGAAGCTTTAACTACTTTGGTTGTCAACCGTCTTCGTGGTTCGTTGAAAATTGCTGCTGTAAAAGCTCCTGGTTTTGGCGACCGTCGTAAAGAAATGCTAGAAGACATTGCAATCCTTACAGGTGGTGTGGTTATTTCCGAAGAAAAAGGTTTGACACTTGAAAATGCAACTTTGGAAATGCTTGGAACTGCTGAAAAAGTTTCTATAAACAAAGACAACACAACTATCGTAAACGGTGCAGGTGAAAAAGAAGGCATCCAAAACCGTATCGCTCAAATCCGTGCTCAAATCGAACGCACAACTTCTGATTACGATCGCGAAAAATTGCAAGAACGTTTGGCTAAATTGGCCGGCGGTGTAGCTGTTCTTTACGTAGGAGCTCCTTCAGAAGTAGAAATGAAAGAAAAGAAAGACCGTGTAGATGACGCACTTTCTGCAACTCGTGCAGCAGTAGAAGAAGGAACAGTTCCTGGTGGTGGCGTTGCATACATTCGCGCTATCGAATCTTTGGAAAATTTGAAAGGCGAAAATGAAGACGAAACAACTGGTATCGAAATCGTAAAACGCGCTATCGAAGAACCTCTTCGTCAAATTGTTGCCAATGCAGGTAAAGAAGGTGCTGTTGTGGTACAAAAAGTTCGTGAAGGAAAAGCAGATTATGGTTACAATGCCCGCATCGACCAGTACGAAAACTTGTTCGAAACAGGCGTTATCGACCCAGCTAAAGTAACACGTGTAGCTTTGGAAAATGCTGCTTCTATCGCAGGCATGTTCTTAACAACAGAATGTGTAATCACTGACAAAAAAGAAGATAATCCTGCTCCTGCAATGCCTATGGGCGGAGGAATGGGTGGCATGATGTAATCTCCATTATCTTTATTTAAATAGTAAACGCGCAATCCGCAGGGTTGCGCGTTTTTCATTATAAGAATTTTGAAACTTATTTATCAGCCAAATCTTTTATTACCTGTGCATCCTGACATTTCCTCAGTTTTCGTTTACCAAATCCGTATGTGTAGATCCATATTTTAGTCGTCATACTATCTTTTATAAAAAAAGAAACTAATTAGTTTGGTATAATGAAAAGAAATTTTTCAAAGTAATGTAAAAGAAAGGCTTAACTTTGATTATTGTAAAATAAAAAAAACTCAGGATTATGGAAAAAGAAAGGATAGAAAATGTAAGAAAGATGGAGGACATTTTGAATAAAATGAATGAATTGCAAGAAAAGCTAACTAAAGCTGTAGATGAATGGCATCAAGCGTTGCCGGAATACAGACAGCTTGTTGAATACTATTCAAATCCTCAATGGCAAAAGGATTACGATGCAAGCAATAAAGGTTTGTTTCCTGAAGATTTACCTCAAGGCGTTTTGAGTGAAGACGCAATTTATGAAGTCATTGGAACACAGCAAGATTTGGGAATACATTTAGTGAAAGTCGGAATTGAAGCAGTGGAGAAAGCTTAATAAGCTGTCAATTACATTAAAAGAATGAGGCATTATGAATTTTCATACTGCCTCATTCTTATGTATAATTTTTTAATCTAATGTTTTTTATGGAGATCTTGGCCATAATCAGATACGTTTCAGTAAAAATGAAAATATTGAAATTTCATTTATTGGTTTAAAACAAAATATTTAATCGCTAAAAAGCAATTTAAAAACTTTCATCATTTGTTGAAAGTAAAAAAACTTCGTTGAAACAATTTTGTCGTTTGTTGAAATTAAAAAAATACTATTGAAAACGTTTCAAAAAAATATTTAATCAAAAAAACACGTTCAGATTAATTTCAACGTTTGTTGAAAACAAAAAAATGTCGTCAGATTCATTTCATCAAATGTTTTAAACGAAAAAACAATGTCGAAACACTTTCATCAAATGTTTTAATGAAAAAAACGTTGTTGAAAGCATTTCAACAAACGTTGATAAGTTTTTAAAGCATTTTTTGGTTTATCATTAAAAATTGTAGAAGATATAATTCTTATCTAGGTGTTTTTCAGAATATATTTTCATATAAATATTTATTGTTTAGTGTGTTTACATTCGGAGGTGCGCAATGCTTTATGTTTTGGGAAAAATACTTTCGTTAAAACGATATGATGCTGTAGAGACGTGATTAATCACCTCTATAAAATCTCGAAACACATTTGTATGTTAATTCGTTTTTCCCGAAAATCGTCCTAAATGCTCCACAATCTCTTCATTGGTATCATAAAGTCCCAGATTGAGATTGAGTAAATCGCCTTTTAGTGCCATCTTTTCAATTATCGGATACACGGGGAAAGATTCTGTCCAGAAATGGGTGTCCAGAAATACCATAGGACTGGCAAAGCCGTATGACTCGTAGTGGTTTTGTGCCAAATCTTGAAAAACTTCCTGCATTGTTCCCGCACTTCCGGGGGAGAAAATCACGCCACCTTTTGCGAGTCCCAAAAGTCCTTCTTCTCGCACACTATTCTCAAAATACTTTGCAATGTGCGTGGCAAACGGGGTGGGGAGTTCATGTCCGTAGTGCCACGTGGGGATTCCCAGACTTTGATACTCAGGAAAGGGATATGTTTCCATTACCTCAAAAGCCGTAGCCAGCCATCGTTCGTCAGAGTATACGGGTGCCTGCGCAAGAATGTTTGCAGCATCCATAAGTTCTTCTTCTTTTCTTCCCGCCATCCATGCGCCGAAATGTGTTGCTTCCATTGCTCCTGGACCTCCGCCTGAAAGCATCAGATATCCCAGTTCAGTAAGAGTTTTTGAAAGCCGCGCTATTTGCATATACATAGCATCTGTACGTTTAAATCGGTGTCCGCCCATGATAGCCAAGCGTGTTCTTTCATCGTAATTATTTATAAACGCGTGAAGCGAATCGGTGATCGAATGGTCGTGTAGACGAAAGGCGAGGGTATCTTTGATGGAATTTTCCTTGAGCGAAGCTTTGTAATAGTCGTAGACAATCTTGTCGAACGTATGCAAATATGATTCGGGATGACGGTGATTGAAATATTTGTAGAGCGTGTCTTTTGAATAAAGTCCGTTAGGGTAGGTATTGAAAGGCATTTCGAGGCGAGGGAAGATAAAATTATCTTCCTGCAGATAATGTAGCAAGTTTTTTGACATCACGCATCCCAAAAAAATACATTTTTTGAAATTTGTTTCCAGAATTTCTGCTGTATATTCAGTCAGGTCAAGCGATTGAAAAGCTGTTTCCGAGATAGTGTGGTTGCCAAGAACTTCTTTCAATTCATCTATCGTTTCTATTTTTGTCATAATTTAAGTGTCGTTTTTTAGTAGGCAAATTTCATCTTTCCAATCAAACGTTTTGCCAGGATTGTTTGTACGCCGCTTCTTATCACCAAATATAAAATGAAAGCCATCCACAGACCGTTATTTCCCATAATCGGTTGCAACAGATAATACGTTGCAAAAAATACAGCGGACGCATAAATCATGGTGTTTCGCATCTCTTTTGAAGCAGTAGCGCCGATAAATATACCATCCCAAAGGAATGCCGCGAATCCGGTGATTGGGATAAGGATTGTCCAGAATACATATTTTTTTGTTTCTTCCACCAGCGCGTTGTCGTTGGTGAGGATGTGCAGAATCTGATTAGGAAAATTGGCATAAATAATTCCCGACACAATACTCAGACTCAATCCCCAGAAAAACAATCGACGGAGCATTGTTGTAAGCAGAGGTTTGTTTCGGGCTCCGATATATTTTCCCGTTAACGCTTCTCCTGCGTAAGCAAAACCATCCATAAAATAGGAGAACAACATAAAGAACTGCATCAACAAGGCATTCACTGCAAGTATTTCGTCGCCCATTCCGGAAGAAGCAAAAGTGAACCAAGTGGTAACTAGTGCCAGCAGAAATGTGCGGATAAATACATCGCCGTTCACTTTGAAAAATGCTTTTACAGCCGTTGGTTCCCATATTGTTTCTTTTCGGACATATTTGCGTAGTTTACTATAGTATCGGAACCAAAAGTAAGTAGAGAGCGCCAGTGATAAATAATTGGAAAGCATCGTTCCCAAAGCAATTCCTTCAATCTTCATTTTCATTCCGAACACGAAAAATATGCTCAGGATGATGTTCATTACATTGTTGAAAATGGAAATTATCATAGGAATTCGCGCGTTTTGCATCCCGATATACCATCCTTTGAGCGCGTACATGCTTAACACCGCAGGTGCGCCCCATACCAGAATACGGAAATAAACTTCCACATAATGTTTGGATTCGGCTCCTGTATGAATGAAGGTCAATGCAAATTTACCGATAGGATATTGTAACAGAAGTATAAGAAAACCAATGCCTAAACCAACTATTAGCGAACGAAGCAGAACATTCATAGTTTCGGGAAGATTGCGCGCGCCTAGTGCTTGTGCGGTGAAACCGCTCGAACTGACACGGATAAACCCGAAATTCCAGTAAATCATATTGAAAATATTACTTCCCAACGCGATGGCACCGATAAACAACGACGAACCGAGTCGTCCTGCAATGGCGATGTCAATCATTCCCAGAAGGGGGATAGTGATGTTGGTGATAATATTGGGAAGAGCTAACTTGAATATTTTTTTATCCATTAGCAGTAAACCTCTAACTGTATAAAAATGTTTTGAGCGAATTTATGACTGTAGAAGTTGCTCATATATGCGGTAATTTTCATTATCGAAACAAACGAATACTACCTGCTCTATACTTTTGTCTTCAGACAAAAAATCATTTACCGTTTTTATTGCTATTTCTGCGGCTTTTTGTTTTGGAAAATTATATACACCTGTACTGATGTTTGGGAAAGCAATGGTTGTAATATGATTATCTACTGCTACTTTCAGACTGTTTCGATAAGCGTTTGCCAATAAAATTTCTTCACTGTTATTTCCATTATGCCAGATGGGACCCACGGTGTGGATAATATATTTTGAAGGTAAATTTCCTGCGGTAGTTATCACGGCGGCGCCAACCGCGCATCCTCCAATTTTTTTGCATTCTTCAAGAATTTTTTTCCCTCCCGCTTTGTGAATGGCTCCATCCACACCGCCTCCACCAAGTAAGGAAGTGTTGGCTGCATTTACAATCGCGTCAGTTTGTTTTTTTGTGATGTCACCTTTTTCTAGTGAAATTCGTTCTGAAATAATATTTTTATTTTTCATATCTCTTTCTCATTTATAAAATTGAAATATAATCAGTTGTAATGTTGTTGCATTAATGTTACCGTATTGCAAAGTTAATTATTCTTTAATTGTAAATAATACACACTTTAATAATGACAATTACGCAAATAATCATATTATATTTGAGCGTTTAATGAAGGATTGTTTTTTATGTTTTCCATCCTTTAATTATCTTTACGAAAAAAAGTCATAGATGTTATCAAACATTTTATCATAACATTGCGTTTCAAAATAACAAATAAGCTTCTTAATTGATATGGATAAAATTCAGGAACTCACTTCTAAACTATACGAAGAAGGTGTCGTAAAAGGAAACGAACAAGCAGAACAAATAATAAGTGCAGCTAAAGCTCAAGAATCTCAGATTTTAACCAATGCTGAAAATACAGCATCACAAATACTTGATAGCGCGAGAAAAAATTCGGATGAATTGAAATCGCAAACTATTACGGAACTAAAACTGTATGCATCACAATCGGTGGATGCACTAAAAACAGAAATAACCAATCTTATTACAGAAAAAATTGCTACACGCAATGCGCAACAAGCAATGAACGACACTCATTTTATGCAAAAACTTATCTTGAATATTGCACAAAACTGGGCTAGTGGTGAAAACGTAAGTATAGGAGTAGAAGACGCTGAGAGTCTGAAAAACTTTATTGCTCACGAAGCTGCCGGAATTTTGGACAACAAACTTCAAATTTCAAATGTAAAGGGAATGGGCACCGGATTCTGGATTGCTCCCGAAGATGGTACTTACAAAGTGAAGTTTGGAGAAGAAGAAATTACTGAATATCTTAAAGATTTCTTACGTCCTTACGTAAAAGAAATTTTATTCTAAGATGTCTATGCTTTTCAAGAATCAATATTACTACTTTGTAGCAGGACTTCCTGAACTTTTCTTCGATATGACCCGCCTTCCATTAACCTTGGAAGAGTTCAAAACTGAATTGTATAAGGAACTGAAAAAGTCAGACAGAAAACTTATTGATACTTATTTTCTGAATTACGACAATAAGAATTTTCTTGCTTTTCTGAATAATCCCGAACATTCATTTAATACGTTGGGTTCTCTTGATAAAGAATCGTTTGCTAAAGCTTTGAATGAATGGGAAAGTAAAGGGAAAAATCCCGGTAAAAATCTTCCAAAACTTTACAATAAATTCTTTCAGCTCTGGTTCGAAAAGAACAAAGATGAAGATGTACGTACTGATTGGGAAACCATTCTTACTCAGCTTTATATTGAATACGGTCTGGAAGTTAAAAATAGTCTTATTTCCCGCTGGTTCGAATTCAATCTTAATATCGGAAATATACTTTCTGCCATTTACGCACGCAAGTATAAACTAAATATATCAAACTCGCTAGTAGGAGATAATCTGATTGTTCAGAAAATTAGAGAAAACAACCTAGTAAAAGACTTTGGTTTGGGTGAAGACGTTCCGTATATCGAAAATGTTTTGCGTGTAGCAGAGGAAGAAGATATTTACGAGCGCGAACGCAAAATTGATAAAATTCGCTGGGATTGGCTTGAAGAAAATACGATTTTTGATTATTTCAATATAGAATATCTGTTTGCATACTTATGTAAACTTCAGATTTTGGAACGATGGGTAAATCTGAATGCAGAAGAAGGGGAACGGGTATTCCGTGAATTAATTCAGAATCTTAAAAAAGAAGTGACAGTGAGTGACGAACTAATGTCATAAAATTTAAAAGAAACAATACAACATTATATATGTCAACAAAAGGAAAAGTAACCGGTATCATATCCAACCTTGTGATTGTAGAAGCAGATGGAGCTGTTTCACAAAATGAGATTGCGTATATTTCAATTGATGATACCCGTTTAATGGCGGAGGTAATTAAGGTAATTGGTAAAAATGTGTATGTGCAGGTATTCGAAAGTACGCGTGGACTGACCGTGGGTAACGAAGTAGAATTTGCAGGTCACATGCTTGAAGTAGTTCTTGGTCCGGGATTATTGGAACAGAATCTTGATGGTCTTGAAAACAATCTTGACACGATGGAAGGACTTTTCCTCAAAAGAGGTGAATATACTTACCCAATCGATGAGGAAAAACTTTGGCACTTCAAACCTATAGCTAAAGTAGGCGACAAAGTAACTGCTGCGGCATGGCTTGGTGAAGTAGATGAAAACTACCAACCACACAAGATTATGGTTCCTTTCAAAATGACGGAAGCATATACCATCAAACAACTAGTAGAGGAAGGTGACTATAATGTAAATAAAACCATTGCAGTACTCGAAGACAGCAAAGGAAATACACATAATATTACAATGGTGCAGAGATGGCCCATTAAAATTCCAATCACACAATATAAAGAAAAACCACGTCCTTTTAAATTGCTTGAAACAGGCGTTCGTTCCATAGATACACTCAACCCAATAGTTGAAGGCGGTACGGGTTTTATCCCTGGTGCTTTTGGTACTGGAAAGACGGTTTTGCAACATGCTATATCCAAACAAGCTGAAGCTGATATTGTAATTATTGCTGCTTGTGGCGAACGTGCCAACGAAGTTGTGGAAATCTTTACGGAGTTTCCTGAATTGGAAGACCCTCATACAGGTCGCAAGTTGATGGAGCGTACCATTATCGTTGCCAATACTTCAAACATGCCGGTTGCTGCACGTGAAGCTTCTGTATACACAGCCATGACCATTGGCGAATATTATAGATCAATGGGACTGAAGGTGTTGTTAATGGCAGATTCAACATCACGTTGGGCTCAGGCACTTCGTGAAATGAGTAATCGTCTTGAAGAACTTCCAGGACCAGATGCTTTCCCAATGGACTTATCTGCAATTATATCCAACTTCTACGCAAGGGCAGGATATGTGATATTGAATAACGGAGTTTCTTCATCCATCACATTTATCGGAACAGTTTCACCTGCTGGTGGTAACCTGAAAGAGCCTGTTACTGAAAATACAAAGAAAGTGGCAAGATGTTTTTACGCTCTGGAACAAGACAGAGCCGACAGAAAACGTTATCCCGCAATCAACCCAATAGAATCGTATTCAAAATATATCGAATATCCAGAATTCGAAAAATTCATATCAGAACATATTTCCGATGATTGGTTAGAGAAAGTAAACGAGGCTAAAACACGTTTGCTTAGAGGTAAAGAAATTTCCGAACAAATTAATATCCTCGGGGACGACAGTGTGCCTGTGGAATACCATATCGCATTCTGGAAGTCTGAGTTAATCGATTTTGTGATTTTGCAACAGGATGCATTTGACGAAATTGATGCAGTTACACCCATCGAGCGTCAAAAATTTCTGCTTGATTTGGTTACTGATATTTGTCGTACAGGTTTTCAGTTTGATAATTTCACCGATGTGGAAGATTATTTCAAACAACTTATCAACTTGAGTAAACAAATGAATTATTCAGATTATAAATCGGAAAAATTCTATAATTACTATCAAGAGGTTTTGGATTTGGTTGAGAGCAAAAAGATTTAAAACTTCTATTATTTAAAAAATTATGGCAAAAGCATTCCAGAAAATATATACCAATATTACTCAGATTACGAAAGCAACATGTACTGTAAAAGCTACCGGTGTTGGCTACGAAGAACTTGCAAAAGTAGAAGGAAAACTTGCTCAGGTGGTGAAAATCATTGGCGATCAAGTAACCCTTCAGGTTTTTGAAGGAACGGAAGGCATTCCAACCAATGCAGAAGTAATATTTTTAGGAAAAGCTCCTTCGTTGAAGGTAAGTGAAAGTCTTGCCGGACGTTTTTTCAACGCTTACGGTGAACCTATAGATGGAGGAACTGCACCCGAAGGAAAGGAAATAGAAATTGGTGGACCATCCGTAAACCCTGTTCGTCGTAAACAACCATCGGAATTGATTGCGACTGGTATTGCCGGTATAGACCTTAATAATACTTTGGTTTCGGGACAGAAAATTCCATTTTTTGCTGACCCCGATCAGCCATTCAACCAAATTATGGCAACTGTAGCACTTCGTGCTGAAACAGACAAAATTATATTGGGTGGTATGGGTATGACAAATGATGACTATTTGTTTTACAAAAATGTGTTCAGCAATGCTGGTGCATTGAGCCGCATCATATCATTTATGAATACAACGGAGGACCCCGCTGTTGAGCGTTTGCTTATACCCGATATGGCACTGACTGCCGCAGAATATTTTGCTGTTGAAAAAAATGAAAAGGTTTTGGTGCTTCTTTCTGATATGACATCATACGCAGATGCGCTGGCAATAGTTTCCAACAGAATGGACCAGATTCCATCTAAGGATTCAATGCCAGGTTCTTTGTATTCAGATTTGGCAAAGATTTACGAAAAAGCGGCTCAATTTCCAAATGGTGGGTCAATCACAATCATTGCGGTAACCACCATATCCGGAGGAGATATTACACATGCTGTACCAGATAATACAGGATATATCACTGAAGGACAGTTGTTCTTGCGTCGCGATAGCGATGTGGGTAAAGTTATTGTAGACCCGTTCCGTTCGCTTTCGCGTTTGAAACAGCTTGTTCAAGGAAAGAAAACAAGAGAAGATCATCCGCAATTAATGAATGCTGCCGTTCGTCTTTATGCCGATGCGGCAAACGCGAGAACAAAGATGGAAAATGGTTTTGACCTTACAGATTACGACCAGCGTGCATTGAACTTTGCGCGAGATTATTCTGCGTATATCCTTGCAATTGATGTCAATCTGAACTTCATCGAAATGTTGGATAAAACATGGGAACTTCTTTCTAAATATTTTAAACCGGAAGAAGTAAACATGAAAAGCGAATTAGTAGATAAATACTGGAAAAATCCGGTGTAAAATATGGCAATAAAATTTCAATATAATAAAACTTCACGCCAGGAGCTCGAAAAGCAGCTGAAAATACGTCAGCGTGCGCTTCCTACACTTCAGAGTAAGGAAACTGCGTTACGTATTGAAGTGCAAAGAGCAAAAGATGAAATAGCAAGACTCGAAAGCCAGTTGGAAAGTCAGATAACGTCTTACGATAAAATGCTTGGTTTGTGGACAGAATTTGATCCTTCTCTTGTTAGAGTGAAAGATGTACATTTGTCCAACAAAAAAATTGCGGGCGTAGTTATTCCAGTATTAGACAATATCGATTTTGAAATACGTGAATTCAGTATATTCAACCGACCAAAATGGTTTTTGGATGGCGTTCATACACTTCAATCGTTGGCAGAAATTGGAATAAAAAGAGATTTCGTAGAACTGAAACTGAATAAACTCAACGTGGCGAGACGAAAAACCACACAAAAAGTAAATCTTTTTGAAAAAGTGCAGATTCCCGGATATGAAGAGGCGATATTGAAAATTAAGAGATATTTGGAAGATGAAGAAAACCTTTCAAAATCTTCTCAAAAAATTATGCGTGCTAAACTTGATAAACAGCAGGAGGATAGGGAATGGTCTCAAAAATGAAAAAAATTGAATTTCTGATTTATCATCAGGATTATATCAATTTCTTGAAAGACCTGCAAGAACTCGGACTGGTTCATGTAACGCCTTTCGAAACTAAAAAAAACAACTCAGACAAGCTAAAACAATTCGTAGATAAACGTAAAAAACTTACAGATACTCTGCGAATGATAGAGAAATCCGTTGATAAAAAGAATCCTCAACCTGTGGTAAATTTGTCAATGGAAGAAGTTCTGGACCTTCCCTCACAACTTGAAAATCTCCTTGCTGAAAAAACAAAGCTTAATCAGCAGATTCAGGTTTCTAAAAAAGAACGTGAAAATTTAAAAGTTTGGGGGAATTTTGATTGGGACAATATAAAGAATCTTGAAAAAGCTGGATATAAAATTCAATTTTTCAGTGTTCCTGATTCTAAATTCAAAGCAGAGTGGGAAGAATTATACAACGCTGTAATTATCTCCAAAGCTGTTGGTAAAACCAACTTTATTTCCGTTACTAAAAATATAAATGTGGCGGAAGAACTTCAGTTGGAAGAGATTTCGTTACCAGAAATAAGTTTATCCCGATTGGATAAACTCATCCAGGATTTGACGCTTGAGTCAAAAGCGATAGAAAACAAATTCACAGAGTATGTGGGCTACATTCCTTCAATCAGACAAACCATCAAAAAATTAGATTCTGAAATTTCATTCGTGAATGTGCAGGAAGGTTCTGAAAAAGTAGCAGACGACAAGGTGTTTGTGATGAGAGGATGGGCACCCGAAAGAAACGCAGACCAAATTGCAAATTATCTGCAAAGCAAAGATGTTTATTTTCAAATATCTGATCCATTGCCCGAAGATGATGTGCCAATACAGTTCAATAATAAAGGATTTTTCCGTTTGTTTGAGCCGATTGCTGAATTATATATGCTTCCTAAGTACAATGAGATAGACCTCACTCCGTATTTCGCACCTTTTTATATGATATTTTTTGGTGTGGCACTCGGAGATATAGGTTATGGACTATTCTTGTTTTTGGTGGCGACTCTTGTTAAGATATTCAAGAAAAATAAATTGCAGGGAAGTATGCGGGGCATTTTGTCGCTCGTGCAGGTTTTAGGTGCATCCACAATGGTTTCTGGATTGCTGACTGGCGGATTTTTCGGTTTCAATCTGTATAATATAGACACACCATTTGTTCAGGGACTGAAAGACAGAATTTTCTTTGACAATGACAAAATGTTTACATTATCATTGGTATTAGGTGTGATTCAGATTATGTTTGGTATTTTGATGAAGGCTGCCAATAGAATCAAACAACATGGATTTATACATGGACTTTCAACCATTGGCTGGTTTATATTTATATTAAGTATTGGAATTGCAGCACTGCTTCCGGATAAAATGCCGATGTTTGGCACTTTGCACCTTATTGTTGCAATACCTGCATTAATCTTGATTGTCTTTTTCAATTCTCCAGGTAAAAATATAATAGTAAATGTGCTGAGTTCGCTTTGGGATACATACAATATGGCGACAGGGCTCTTGGGTGATATCCTTTCATACATAAGACTGTTCGCGCTGGGACTTTCGGGCGGTATATTAGCAACAGTGTTCAATAGCCTTGCAGCAGGAATGAGTCCCGATGTAATCATTCTTAAACCGATTATATTCATTCTAATCTTTATATTTGGTCACACAATAAATATCTTTATGAATGTACTAGGGTCGCTCATACACCCGATTCGTTTGACATTTGTAGAGTTCTATAAGAATGCTGAGTTTGAAGGAGGAGGAAAAAAATATTCACCTTTTAAAAAAATAAATTAATCAATCATTAATAAAAAGTATGGAAACAAATTTAATTATTGCCTATGCAGGCATTGCTATTATGTTAGCACTTTCCTCCATAGGTAGTGCCTACGGAGTAACTATTGTTGGAAATGCTGCTATTGGAGCAGCAAGAAAAGTGGAAGGAAAATTTGGTAATTTTTTGGTTTTGACAGCGATGCCTGGTACACAAGGTCTTTATGGATTCGCAGGTTATTTCTTATTTCAAAATGTATTCAACTTACTTACGCCTCAAATATCATTTTTTCAGGCGATAGCTACACTTTGTGCCGGAATCGTTTTGGGAGTTGTAGGTCTTTTGTCTTCAATTCGCCAAGCTCAAGTGTGTGCGAATGGAGTTGTGTCAATCGGACAAGGTCACGACGCTTTCAGTAATACGTTGATTCTTTCAGTTTTCCCTGAACTTTATTCTATTATTGCATTCGCCGCAACATTCCTTATTGGCGCTGCAATTTCATAAGATTTTTTCAACAATCATCACTATATCCCGCAACTCGGAGAAATCCGAGTTACGGGATTTTATTTTAAACGATATTCATTTACATGTGTCTTAATAGGAAATTAATTGAAATGAAAAAAGTTATTACTCTGTTGCTATCTATTTTGCCCATTTTGGGAATATATCCGCAATCATACAGGTGGCAAATGCCCATGAGTGATGTGAGCTTTTATTTGGATATGTTTAATGATGGGTCTTATGTTATAAAGTACAGTAACAGTCTGGAGAAAGGTATCACGCTTTCGCAATTTTTCTCTTATGGAAAATACACAAGTAAGAATAATAAACTGACCTTGAATGATGCAATTAATAACTACACACTCGAATTGGATAGTAAAGGCGAAATATTATCGATAGAAAAGGGATTCGGCTCTATGAAAAAAGGGGTGTTTAAGAAAATATCCGATTATTCATCCACACCATATGGAGTTATGAAAAGCTTGCCAACACTTGCAGACGCACTGGAAATTCGCCAAATCTGGGATAAAAAGAACTTGCAAAATGAATATTTTACTTTTGGAAAATTCGAGTCAATTTCAGATAGTGAGTACCAAATTCTGCTTTACGAAAACAATAAGTATCGTGTAAGCTACAACAATCAAATTCTTTCAGAAGGTATTTGGCAGGTAGATAATAACTGGATTTTGCTTAAAGATTATTTTGAAAGTGCTACTTTTCAATTATTTATAAATAATAATGATGAAATTCGCAGTTGTTTTGCACCAGGTGACTATACAGCTGTAAAATTTAAACGGGCAGGAAGTTGCTAACTTTTTTTTCGACTTCTGTCTATTTCCTCTACTTTTAAGGATGCTGGATCTTCAATAGGTTCGATATGAGTGCTTACCATTACTGGCTCAGGAAACATGTTTTCAATATAATCTTCAATCTCGTCTGCTTTATCATGACCTTCCTTTACCGTTAAATCTCCCGGCATCAATAGGTGGAAAGAAATGAATTTTCTTTGTCCTGACTGACGTGTTTTGAAAGAATGATAATCTATATTCTGGTTGTGGTAAGTGTCTAGATAATCTGTGATTTGCTTGATTTCTGTATCATCGATACTTTTATCCATCAATCCATTTGCTGAACGTAAAATCAAATTATATCCTGTAAAAATGATATTGAGTGCAACTGCAATTGCTATAATGGGATCGAGAATAAGCCATCCGGTTATTTTTACCAATATTATAGCCAAAATTACACCAACGGAAGTCCAAACGTCTGTCATTAGATGCTTACCATCCGCTTCCAACACCAGAGATTTCATCTTTTTCCCATTGCGAATCAAAATTTGACCCACCACAAGATTAACAATCGAAGCTGAGAGCGATACAATTAACCCTATATTAATATTTTCAAGCGTAGTTGGATTCCATAATTTGGGAACGGATGAATAAATAATACTTAGGGAAGCAACAAAAATTAAAGCACCTTCTATCGCGCTTGAAAAATATTCTGCCTTTGTGTGACCAAATTCGTGCTCATCATCGGCGGGCTTTGCCGAAATATTAAGCATGATAAGCGCTACAACTGCCGCTATCAAATTTACAAATGACTCTAGCGCGTCAGAAAAAAAACCCATCGAGCGGGTAAGAAAATAAGCATAAAATTTCAGGCAAATAGTTATCACAGCTGCTGCTATTGATAAGTATATGAATTTTTTTGCTGCTTTGTGGTTCATAATAATTAAAGACTGAATAATTTTCTAATTAGAATCCTAAAGATTTTTTCAAATTATAAAATCTGATAGCCGAATGGGTATTATTAAAGGTTTCGTTTGAAACGTAGAAATTAATACCGTCATCGCTTGCAATACCTTCTGTCTGCAATAGTTTTCCTAATACAAATTTTCTTATCTTACCACTGAAAAAGTCATTATTTTTAAAATCATTTAGGATATACATGAATGTTTCACCAATAGTGTTGTACCCTGTTAATGCAATTAAGTTTTTGTTTTTAACATATGTAGCGCCGGTTATCAAACCTTTTACATCAAAAGTGTGAATAAGTTTCGCTTGGTGATTTCCCGAAACTTTTGGAAGAATATAAACACAGGTAGCTTGAGTAGTCCATTGTTTTGTAAATAAAAAAATATTCTCTGATGTTACTATCATTGCTTCGCAATCAAAGTCTGTTTTTCTCTGAACCGAAAAGTCAGTTTGGTTGGAATATGAAAAATTTATAGTTTCAATTTGCGGATTATCAGATGATAAAGAGCCTTTCAATATTTTATATATTTTTAAATCTTTACGATTACCTGCCGCATTGTTTCCAAAATCACCAATATAAATGAAGTCCTCATCTTGTGAAATCTCTTCCCAATCAACATTAGTTACGCCTTTTAGCTTATATTTTTTTATAAATTCACCTTTTGTATTTAATTCATAGATATGTGTATCGGTATCGTCATTCATTGTGAAAAGAGAATTATTCCACAAGATCAATCCCGATGTTTCTTCAATTGGTGCGTCATCAATTTCTTTTATCCAATCAGGAGTTAAAGTTACGATGGTTTGAGTGGAGCTGTCGTTGTTGTGCGTAGCTGAAGAATCATAATTTGTTCCCTGTGAATCAGCGCACCTACACACTTTTTTGGGAGATGTATTTGTACACTGAATAAAAAGTAACAGATAACCGAAAATTATTAAAAGATATTTTCTCATTTAAAAATAGTTCGATTTTATTTCACGATTTTAGCAAAATCCTCGATATTGTCATCCACATATTCTGCTATGCGTGCAATTTCTTCTTCTTCAATTTCCATGTATTTTTCTTCCAACTCGTCGAAAGCTTCAAATTTTTCATACATGGCCATGAATTCTTCTTCGGAAGCGTCATACTCCAGTTCTTCTCGATTTTTGTCATAAATTTCTTTGGCTTTGTATAGAATTTTTGAAAGTTGAGTTGCACCCATTTCTCTCAATGCTTTTGCTGTAGGATTATCAAAAATATAACCGCCGTATCCATTCTGAAACAACTGAACAAAACCGCCTTCATTGACTTCTTCAATGAAATACCGCAAGGCCATCAACACATGCTGATAACCATTTAGCTTATCCATGTTGTCGGCATTAAGTTCACCTCCCAGTGCATCTAGATACGCATCTGTAAAAACTTTAAGAAAGGCATCCATTCCTTCGTTGGCACCTGCAATTATCTTTGATTCTTCTATCTGTATCATATCTTACGTTTTGATACAAATGTATAGATAATTTTAAGAAAAAATTGTAATCTCATTAGAAATTATCCATATAAAAAACGTATTTTTGTATAAATTATTCTAATAACATATTAATCTATATTATGGCAATTATCAAACCATTCAAAGGAGTTCGTCCTCCAAAGCAATACGTGAAGGAAGTGGCTTCACGTCCTTATGATGTGTTGAATTCTGAAGAAGCTCGCGCTGAAGCGGAAGGTAACGAAAAATCACTTTATCATATTATCAAACCCGAAATCGATTTTCCGGTAGGAAAAGACGAACACGATGCAGATGTATATAATAAAGCCGCTGAAAATTTTCAAATGTTTCAAGACAAAGGTTGGTTAGTTCAAGATGAAAAAGAAATGTACTACGTATATGCCCAGACAATGAATGGCAAAACGCAATATGGCTTGGTTGTCGGTGCTTATGTAGATGATTACATGAAAGGTAATATTAAAAAACACGAACTTACTCGTCGCGACAAAGAAGAAGACCGTATGAAACACGTTCGTGTTAACAACGCAAACGTTGAGCCGGTATTCTTTGCATACCCTGAAAATGCAGAATTGAATAAAATCGTTGAAAAATCAACTTCCAAACCTGCTGAATACGATTATGTTTCTGTTGATGGGGTAGGACATCATTTTTGGTTGATTGATAATGATGAAGACATTCGCCGCATCACTGAAATTTTTGCAACTTTCCCTGCAATGTATATTGCCGATGGTCACCACCGTTCAGCAGCTGCAGCTCTGGTTGGTGCTGAAAAAGCTAAAAACAATCCAAACCACAAAGGAGACGAAGAATATAACTATTTCATGGCCGTTTGTTTCCCTGATAATCAACTTACAATCATTGATTACAACCGTGTTGTAAAAGATTTGAACGGTTTGACAGACGAACAATTCATCCAAAAATTGAAAGAAAATTTCGAAGTTGAAGAAAAAGGAACTGAAATTTACAAACCTTCCAAACTTCACAACTTTGCAATGTATCTGGGTGGCAAATGGTATTCTTTGACCGCTAAAGAAGGAACTTACAATGACAATGACCCAATCGGAGTATTGGATGTTACAATTTCTTCTAATCTTATTCTTGACAACATTCTTGGAATTAAAGATTTGCGTTCAGACAAACGTATTGATTTTGTAGGCGGTATTCGTGGATTGGGAGAGTTGAAAAGACGTGTTGACAGCGGCGAAATGCGTGTAGCATTGGCACTTTATCCAGTTTCTATGAAACAATTGATGGATATCGCTGACACTGGCAACATCATGCCTCCAAAAACTACCTGGTTCGAGCCAAAACTTCGTTCAGGTTTGGTAATCCACAAATTAGATTAAAATTTAATTAGCTATATTTTAAAAAAGGTGTTCATATCAATATTGAGCACCTTTTTTTTAGTTTTTAACTGAAAGTTCATCGCAGCATAGTATTTTAGAATAATTCCTTAAAACACTTTTGTTTACATCAATTGATAAACGAATTACAATCTGGTATAAATCCAATAAAAAGGACTGAATCCTCAATAAGAATCCAGCCCTTCCACTTCCTTATAACTAAGAATATTATCTGTCTTTTATTTCGCTTTCGATAACTACTTCAGGAGTTTCAGCTATAATATTTGGTTTTTCCAAACCAAGATTGTTCTTTTTATCCACAGTTTTCAAAATAATACCTAGTATCAAAGCGATAAATCCTAACACTGCAAGCATAATCAACGGATTAGTGTAATCATAAGATACCGCAGCAACTTCTTTTGAAATTGTGCCGTTTGCAAGTGCATTTTCAATGTCGGGATTGGATGCTTTCAAAATTTTACCAATCAACAAGGGAAATAACCATAAACCGATATTTTGAATCCAGAAAATCAACGCGTAGGCAGAGCCAATTACTTTATTGTCGACCAATTTAGGAACTGATGGCCACAGAGATGCAGGTACAAGTGAGAACGATGCTCCCAAAACCAAGATTGTTACGAATGCCAATACAACTCCGCCGATAGCATTTCCTTTAAACATTGGAAGGATGAATGCGAATGTTAAGTGACACACAATCAAAAGGATAGAACCAAGCATCAACATTGATGCAGCTTTACCTTTATGGTCTACATATTTTCCTAAAATAGGAGTGATACCTACTGCCAACAATGGGAATACCGCGAAAATTGATTCCGCAGACTGTCTCATATATGCCATATAGCAGAAAATCAATAAAAATATGATAGCTATTGCCAATAAAGTTATTTGTTTGGTTTTGGATTTGCTGAAGTTACTCATGAATGCTGCAGCAGCTACAACAAACATTACAACGTATTGCACAATGGCAACTGTATTTGATGCCCAGAAAGTTCCTGCTTCGGGTTGTACGAAAGTAAGGTTACTTTGCAACATATTTACCGCATATTTTTGGAATGGGAAAATAGCTGAATAATACAATACGCACAACAATGCTACCAGCCAAAACCCACTGCTTGAAAGGATTTTTCCCAAATCAGAGATCCTAAATGGATCGTCTTTTTCTTCTGCCTCACCCGTTTGAGCGTCCAGCTTCTTATCCATAAAGAAGTAAACGATAAACATAATTAAAGCAATCATCAATAGGATAACTCCAAAAGCTGCTGAACGAGATACCTGAATATCGCCTCCCCATTTAGCAATTACAGGAGAAAAGATCATACAAGTTGCTACTCCAAGACGAGCCAGTGCCATTTCAGAACCCATAGCCAACGCCATTTCTTTTCCCTTAAACCATTTTACAATACCACGTGAAACCGTGATACCTGCCATTTCAACACCGCAACCAAATACCATGAACCCAATAGATGCTAATTTTGCTGAAGCCGGCATTCCTTTGTAGAAAGGAGATACGCCCAATTCGTCAAAACCGGGAATGTAATTCAAGTTGTTGTTGAACCATGTTTCAAGATTTGAACCAACGAAAGCATCGGTAACCGCATACCAGTTTATTGTTGCTCCGATTAACATCACAACTCCCGAAAGAAGTGCAGTGAAGCGAACACCCATTTTGTCGAGAATGATACCCGCAAAAATGAGGAAGAAAATGAAGACGTTCAGGAACGTTTCAGAACCTGCGTAAGTACCGAAAGCGGTTGAATCCCATCCACGCGTGGATTCCAAAAGATCTTTGATGGGCGAAAGTATATCCATGAAGATATACGAGCAGAACATTGCAAATGCCAACAACACAAGAGCTGTCCATCTGGCGCTTGCAGAGTCACGTAGAGTAGTTTGTATTTTTTCTACCATTTTGATGAGTTATTAATTTGTTTTGATTTGTGCAAATATACGCATTTATAGAAAAACTATAGTGAAATCGGCGTATTATTGATGAAAGTTACAGCTTTCTGTATTTCCTTATACATGATGATGTCATCCTGAACAAAAGGCACTTCCTTTCTAAAATCTTCGATGTAATTTTCTATAATTTTGGAAGATTTTAGTGGACGGCGGAATTCAAGAGCTTGTGCAGCGTTCATCAATTCGATAGCGAAAATCAAATCCAGATTGTCCATAATTTTACCCAGTTTTATAGCAGCGGTTGCACCCATACTTACGTGGTCTTCCTGTCCGTTGGACGAAACGATGGAATCGCTTGCAGCAGAATGGCAGTACATTTTGTTCTGACTTACCAATGACGCGGCAGCGTATTGAGGAATCATGTAGCCTGAATTTAATCCCGGATTGGCTACCAAAAATTCGGGGAGTTCGCGATTCCCCAGAATCAATTGAGCCGTACGGCGTTCCGAAATGTTTCCCAATTCTGCTAATGCGATAGAAAGGAAGTCAAAAATTAGAGCCAGCGGTTGTCCGTGGAAATTTCCTCCGGAAATGACTTCGTCATCATCAGGGAAAATGGTAGGATTATCAGTCACAGAATTAATTTCTGTCAATAAAACTGACTTTGCATATTCTATAGTATCTTTTGTTGAGCCGTGCACCTGAGGAACGCAGCGAAAAGAGTAGGGATCTTGCACGTGTTTCTTTTCGCGTGCGATAATTTCACTTCCTTGCAGAAATTTGCGCATGTGTTGAGCAGTTTCCAATTGTCCAAGATGAGGACGAATCAAATGTAGTTTTTCATCGAAAGGAGAAATCAATCCATCATAAGCATCTAATGAAATAGCTGCGATGAAATCTGCACGAAGAGATATTTTTTCGGCGCGCATAATTGCCCACACACCATGTGAAGACATGAATTGTGTTCCATTTAACAATGCGAGACCTTCTTTGCTCATTAGGGTGATAGGTTCCCATCCGAATTCGTCAAGAACTTCTTTAGCTTGTCTTTTTTCGCCTTTATAACGAACTTCTCCTTCGCCGATTAACGGCAAAAATAAGTTAGCTAATGGAGCTAAATCGCCCGATGCTCCGAGAGAACCACGGTCATAAACAATCGGAAGCACGTCATTATTGTAAAAATCGAGAATACGTTCAACCGTTTTTACCTGCACGCCGCTGTATCCAAAAGATAAAGCATGTGCTTTGAGCAGCAACATAAGTTTTACGATGACAGGTTGTACTTCATCTCCCACGCTGCAGGCGTGTGATTTCACCAAATTGGCTTGTAATGTTGATAAATCGTTCTGTGAAATTGAGCGATTACAAAGCGAACCGAAACCTGTTGTTACTCCATAAATCGGTTTTTCGCTTTCAGCTGCTTTTATGTCTAAATAATTACGGCAATGCTGAATGGCTTCGCGAGCATCGGTTGACAATTCGATGAATAAGTTGTCTTCGAGAATTTCTTGTATATCTTGAAAAGTGATCTGTTCTTGTCCTAAGATAAATTTTTTCATGACGGTAAATTATAGTTGTGTTTTTACCCAAGCAAGTAGTTCTTGCTCTTTCGCTATTGCTTCGCGTTCCATTCTATCGCACTTTTCAGTATATTCTTTTACGAATACTTCGTCTTTCAGCGAACCTAAATTGATGCGCACATTCAAAATAGCTCCGAGAACAGCGTTACGGCAAGCCATCATGGCAACGCAACCGTCAGTTACAGCGTTTTGATTTCCTTTGCGGGCAGTTTCTGCTATAGTGTCCAACATGTTGAAAGCGTTTTCAGCCACTTCCATCGGAACTTGTGCTGCAACTTTTGTAGCCTCTTGAATTTTTGCACTGCGTGCAGCTTTTTGTTCGTCCGTATCTTTTGGAAGTTTGAAAGCATCGAATACCAAGTTGTATGCATCTGAATCGCGATCGATATCGTTTATGAATTTTTTTTGATTTTCAGCCATTTTAGCAGCAGTTTCTTTCATCCACTCTTCCACGTCTTCATATTTTTTCTTACCGATGGTAAGATTTGACAACATTTCCGCCAATGCAGAAGCAATTGCTCCGTTTAAAGCAGAAATACTGCCACCGCCTGGAACAGGTTCACTTCCTGCTGTTTTTGCTAAGAATTCTTTAAGGGATAAATCTTGTAATTTCATTATATTATTGTTTTATATGTTATAAAAATATCACTTCTCACTATTACTTATTAGTTTTTAACTACAACCTTTCCTTTCTTAATTACCATTTCCACAATATTCATTCCCACGTGATATGGAAGAAATTTGTAAGATGGAAACTGAAGGAGGATCATATCGCCTTGTTTTCCTACGTCGATACTACCTATTTTATCTGCTCGGTCTATGGCGGCGGCACTGTTGATGGTGAATGCTGTAACTGCTTCTTCTGGAGAAAATTTCATATAAATACATGACAAAGCGAAAAGTAGGGGTACGGATGCTGAAAATGAGCTACCTGGATTGAGATCGGTTGCCAAGGCAACAACACAATTATCGTCAATCATTTTTCGACCTCTGGCGAATTCTTCACGAAGTGAAAAAGCGGTGAGCGGAAGCAATGTGGCTACCACATCTTTTTCCGACATATCGTGGATTCCTTTATCCGATGCTTGCAAAAGATGGTCGGCAGATATACATCCAAGTTCGGATGCCAGTTCGGCTCCGCCAAATTGAACGATTTCATCGGCGTGAATTTTTAGTTTGAAGCCGTTTTCGCGAGCAGCCTGAAGATATCGGCGTGATTGTTCTATAGTGAACACATTGTTTTCGCAAAAGATATCCGCGAATTCTGCCAAGTTTTCTTTGGCTACCAAAGGCATCATTTCGTTTATGTTGAAATCGATGAATTCGTCCTCACGACCTTTCCATTCGACCGGCGTTGCATGCGCACCCATGAAAGTTGGGGCTATATCCATCGGATGAGTTTCGTTGAGACGGCGCATTACACGTAGTTGTTTTAATTCAGTTTCTTTATCAAGACCGTAACCGCTTTTGCCTTCTACGGTTGTGATTCCAAGTTTCATCATCGAGTCTAGACGCTTTGTGCCAATTTCGTAAAGTTCGTCTTCCGACGCCTCACGCGTTGCGCGTGTGGTATTTACGATACCGCCGCCACGGTTCATAATGTCCATGTAGCTGTCGCCACGCATTCGCCACGAAAATTCCTCTTCCCGATAACCTCCAAACACGAAATGTGTATGTGGGTCAACAAATCCAGGAAGGAGTGCCTTGCCTGTAGCATCAATAACTTCGTAGTTGGCTTCGTCTACGGGAATACTTTCGCCTTGTTTCAATACATGCGAAATAATTTTGTCCGTAACGATGACTGTTCCGTTTTTAATTACATACAAATCGCTCATTTGCTTGCCGGGCTTCCCTTTAAATCCACTGCATGTAACTACTTGTGATGCGTTTTTTATAATTATGTTATTCATAAATTTCAATATTATATTCAGTTTGAGAATAAAAATAGATAAAAACTGCTATAGCAAATACATATTCCGATGTGAAGTCTTGTCACAAATAATTTTCTAACTTCTTACGCACTTGTTTTCCAATATTTTTTATTTACTTGTAATAAAAATTGACATTTAGCTAATTTCTATACTTTTTCGTCTTTCTCAATATTACTTTTTATTCCTAATTGGCACTTTACTATTTCTCCTCAAGTCATTTATGTATTCTTAACTTGACTTTCCTTTTCCCTCAAATGAAATTTTGAGTATTTTAAGTGATCTTTACATCTCTGACGCTGTTTTCCTTCTCCATTCTTTCCATCCCAATATTGCCAAAATCAAAAATACAGCATATTGAAAACTCGTGAAATATAAGCCTTGCGAAGCAAATATAGGAATGGAAACAATGTTTCCCACAATCCAGAAAATCCAGTTTTCCAACTTTTTAAAAGCCATCAAAATAGTAGCCACCAAGAAAAATGATATGTTGAAAGCATCAATGTATGGGAGGTACTCTTTTTCGTAAGTATTTGTTTTCAAAAGAATCAGCAAAACCGCCGCGTATAGAACTGTAACCCCAAGCCACGACCAGATATTCTGCGCTGAAGTGTTTCGAGTAATCTGCAATTTTCCACTGTTCGTATCAGTCCGCGACCAATTATACCATCCGTAGATGTTAGAAATGAGGTAGAACGCGTTGATACCTGCATTTGCATATAAATTGGCCTGGAAGCATATATATATGTAAACAATTACGTTAGCAATACCGAAAGGAAATACCATAATGTTTTCCTTGCGGGCATACCAAACGCTCACGATTCCTAATGCAGCTGCAACGAGTTCTAACCAATTCATAATACTATCCGAAACGGGATTATTCCATTATACGGGATTCGAGAATCTGTTCTGCTTTGAAGTTTTCAATGCCGAGATAATATTCTGCGCAGTCGATTAACGCCATCATTGGCACTAATCCTATAACCTCACTTCCTACGATAGAAACACCATATCGTTGCGCTTCCATGCGTACCATTTCATGAGCACGATATACTGCGGTTTTAGTATAGTCTGTCAGGTTCATAGAAACTTGCACAATTCCTCTATCATGCAATTCTACGCCCATACCTTTACAGTAACGAAGTCCGCCTCCGATAAAGCGAACTTTCTTCGCGATAGCGTCTGCAATTTTAATATCGTTAGTGTTTAGATTTACATTATATGCAACAAGCGGCATGCGCGCACCGATTGCAACTGTTCCGGCAGTAGGATGTTGTTCTGCAGGACCATAATCTGGTTTCCATTCGTTTTGTTTAATTTTTTCGCCCATACCTTCAAACTCTCCTTTTCGGATAGCTGCCAAGTTTTCGCGGTGGGGAGCAGATGCAGATTTTTCGTATAAGAAAACCGGAAAGTTGTATTTTTCAGACACTTCTTTTGCCACGTCTTTTGAAAGAGCTATCGCTTCTTCAGTTGTAACGTTTTTGATAGGAATAAAAGGAACAACGTCCACAGCTCCCATGCGAGGATGCTGACCGCTGTGTTTGGTCATGTCGATTAATTCTACAGCTTTGCCAATAGCTTCGATAACAGCGGCTTTCAATTCTTCGGGTTCACCAACTACTGTCACTACTGAACGATTATGATCTTCGTCACTGCTGTAGTCCAATAGTTTCACGTTGTTTTTGCCACGAAAGCAGTCTACTATTTTTTCGATTTTGTCTTTATCGCGTCCTTCACTGAAGTTTGGAACGCATTCCATGATTTTGTTCATAATAAGTTTGTTGTATATATGTTTTAGTTGTATAATTTTCAATTGTATCTAAACCTTCTTCATTGGTGAATCCATATCTTTAATCTATTATAAATCAAGATTCTTCAAGATCTCCTCATTCACTAAATAAGGCAAAGTAATATGATATCCTTCGGCATGTGATTGATTAAACTCTTCTACAGTGCTCATCGCATTCTCGTTGCGAGCCCAAGAACGGCGCGCAACACCACCCATCACATCCCACAACATCGCAGAGCGAAGAATATTATCCACACGTTCACTTCCGTCACAAACCATACC
The DNA here is from genome assembly GCA_032068765.1 of Dysgonamonadaceae bacterium. Lineage (GTDB taxonomy): Bacteria > Bacteroidota > Bacteroidia > Bacteroidales > Dysgonomonadaceae > DAMBHY01. The sequence goes on from DAMBHY010000007.1 coordinate 48,332, forward strand.
AAAACCGCCGTTGATAGCTTTTCCGATACCGACGCCTCCACCGTTGTGAAGTGCCACGAGACTCATACCACGAGCCGCGTTGCCGGCAAAGCATTGAACTGCCATGTCAGCCATTACATTGCTTCCGTCTTTGATATTGGAAGTTTCGCGAAAAGGAGAGTCAGTACCGCTTACATCGTGGTGGTCACGACCAAGCATGATAGGTCCGACTTCGCCGTTGCGCACCATTTCGTTGAACTTCAAGGCGATGTTCATTCTTCCCAGTGCGTCCTGATAAAGAATGCGTGCCTGTGTTCCTACAACGAGTTTGTTCTTCTCCGCGTCGCGTATCCAAACCCAGTTATCCATATCCTGTCCACGACGATTAGGGTCGATACAATCCATGGCCGCTTTATCGGTTTTTATCAAATCTTCCTTTTTTCCGCTCAGGCAAACCCAACGGAAAGGTCCATAACCATAATCAAACAATTCCGGACCCATAATATCTTCAACATAAGACGGCCAGATAAAACCATCCTTTTCATCCACTCCGTTTTTGGAAATTTCCTTTACTCCAGCATCGTATATCGCTTTCATAAATGAGTTTCCATAATCGAAGAAATAAGTACCATTGGCTACTAATCTCTTAATTACGTTGTAATGACGAATAAGTGATTTGTCCACAAGTTGATGGAATTTTTCGCGGTCTTCCTTCAATAGTCGGGTTCTTTCTTCAAATGAAATTCCGGCAGGACAATAACCTCCTGTATAAGGTTCATGACACGAAGTTTGATCACTTAATAATTCGATATGTATATTGTTGTCGGCTGCGTATTCCAGCAAGTCCACCACGTTACCATGATAAGCAATAGAATGTGCTTCTTTTTTTTCCATTGCTTCCTTCGCCCAACCGAATGCTTCGCTGGCGTCATTTGTGATGCGTTGTACCCATCCCTGAGAATGTCTCGTTTGGATGCGAGAGTAGTCAACTTCTGCTACTATTGATGCTGCACCTGCGATATCGGCTGCCTTAGGTTGAGCACCGCTCATTCCTCCCAAACCGCTGGAAACAAACAAATGTCCACGCAAATCTCCGTCTTGAGGAATTCCCAACTTCATACGTCCTGCGTTCAATAATGTGTTGAATGTTCCGTGTACAATTCCCTGAGGACCAATGTACATCCATCCTCCGGCAGTCATTTGTCCATAGTTTGCTACACCCATTTGCGCTGCAATTTCCCAGTCTTTGAGATTGTCAAACATACCAATCATCATAGAATTGGTGATAATTACGCGTGGCGCGTCAGGTTTGGATTGGAATAATCCGAGAGGGTGTCCGCTTTCAACTACCAATGTTTGGTCTTGTGTAAGCTCTTCAAGATACATTTTGATAAGGCGGTACTGCATCCAGTTTTGACAAACTTGTCCGGTTTCACCGTACGTCACCAGTTCGTAAGGATAAAGTGCAATGTCGAAGCAAAGGTTGTTGTCAATCATCACCTGGAAAGCTTTCCCTTCGATACATTTTCCTTTGTATTCGTCAATGCATTTAGCCTTCATATCACCTTGCGGACGAAAACGATAACCGTAGATTTTGCCTCTTGTTTTCAATTCTTCCAAAAATTCGGGAGCTACTTTCTCGTGAAGTTCTGAAGGTATATATCTTAATGCGTTTTTTAAAGCGGTTTCTGTTTGACTTTTTGTTAATCTAAATCCCCTGTCGGGAGCGCGGCGAATTCCTTCTTGAAACTGAGGGTATTCGGGTAATTCTTTGGATAGAGTGAAGTTCATATTTGATTTATTTGAATTGTTACAATGTATTTTGATAAGCAAAAGTAATTAAAATTAAGTTGGAGGCAAAATTAATAATTAGTTTTCAAACCCTTTAAATCATTGGTTTTTTATTAGAAAATTTGAAGAGAGATTCTTAATTTTGTACAATGAAAACGAATTCTCATAAATTAGAAATTTGTGCTAATTCAGTAACAAGCTGTATAGAGGCAGAAAAAGGCGGAGCTTATCGTGTGGAACTTTGTGCTGGAATTCCAGAAGGCGGAACCACACCGTCTTACGGAGATATGGTGGCAGCCCGCGACAGTTTAAAAGAATGCAAACTCAATGTTATCATTCGTCCTCGAGGAGGCGATTTCTTGTATTCTGCTTTGGAACATAAGATTATGCTGCATGATATCGAAATAGCACGAAAGTTAGGAGTTGACGGTGTTGTCATTGGATGTCTCACCGCCGAAGGTGAAGTTGATATGATTCGCAACAGAGAACTGATTGACGCTTCAGGAGATTTGCCTGTTACCTTCCACAGAGCATTTGATATGACACGAAACCCCTTTGATAGTTTGGAACAAATTATTGAACTCGGATGCGCGAGAATATTAACCTCTGGTCAGAAAACTACCGCAGAAGAAGGTATGGAACTTATCGCTCAATTAGTAGAAAAAGCGCAAAACAGAATTGTCATTATGCCTGGTAGCGGCGTCAATTTGAATAATATTGAGAAAATAGCTCATTCTACAAAGGCGCAGGAATTTCACATGTCCGGACGAAAATCCGTGTTGAGTGAAATGAAATTCAGAAATCCAAATGTCTCAATGGGCGGAATTAACATCACCATTCCCGAATATGAGCAATTAATTACCGATAATGAATTGGTGTCGAAAGTGGTTACTAAGTTATCTGAAATAAACAAAAATTATAATTAGTATATAGATGAAAAAGAACTATTTATTCTTAATCATTTTGTCTATCACAGCTTTCTTCGTGAGCTGTGATGGATCTAAAAGCGGTGGAGTTTTACAATCCAATTATCAAGTCATTCCTCTTCCAATGGACATAGTTGAAACTAAAGGAGAGCCTTTTAAATTAACAAGTGCCACCAAAATTATTTTTCCTGAAGGAAATGAAGCGTTGAAACAAAATGCAGAATTTCTTGCAAATTATCTGCAGGAACTCACCCAGAGAAAACCTTCATTAACGACTTCCACATCGGAAAAAAATGCAATCATTCTGAAAACGGACTTGAAGAATTCAAATCCTGAAGCTTATGAGATAATCGTTAGCAGCAATACAATTATCATTAATGGAAGTACAGATGCAGGCGTTTTCTATGGAATTCAAACTTTGAGAAAATCTACGCCTGTTGGCACAAGTAATGTTTTGTATACTTCCGTTACAATTAAAGATGAACCCCGTTTTAAACATCGCGGTGTGATGCTGGATGTAGCGCGTCACTACCAATCGGCAGAATATGTGAAGAAGTTTATCGATATGCTGGCATTGCACAATATCAATGTATTTCACTGGCACCTTACCGATGACCAGGGATGGCGCATAGAAATAAAAAAGTATCCTAAACTCACGCAAGTGGGTTCACAAAGAAAAGAGACTGTTATTGGTCGCAACACAAACGAATATGATGGTACTCCGTATGGAGGATTTTATACACAGGATGAAATAAAAGATATTGTAAGATACGCGAAAGAAAGACATATTACTATAGTTCCGGAAATTGATTTGCCGGGACACATGCTTGCAGCAATGGCTGCTTATCCTGAATTGGGATGTACAGGTGGTCCGTATGAAGTAGCGAAGACATGGGGAGTGTTCGAAGATGTTCTTTGCCCGGGAAAAGACTCTACTTTTGTGTTCCTTCAGGATGTACTTACAGAGGTTATGCAACTATTCCCGTCCAAATACATACATATTGGTGGAGACGAATGTCCTAAAGTTCGTTGGGAAAATTGCCCAAATTGTCAGAAACGAATTAAAGAACTCGGATTGAAAAACGGCAAGCATCCCAAAGAGTTTTATCTGCAAAGCTATGTAATTGCGCGTATTGAGAAATTCCTTAACGAGCACGGTAGAAGTATTATAGGTTGGGACGAAATTCTTGAAGGAGAGTTGGCTCCCAACGCAACGGTGATGTCATGGCGCGGAATGGAAGGAGGTATTGAAGCTTCGAAACTTGGACATGATGTAATTATGACGCCTACAGATTATTGCTATTTCGATTATTATCAATCACAGGCTGTGGATAACGAACCTTTGGCAATCGGAGGATATGTACCTTTGAAAAAAGTCTATGACTTTGAGCCGATGTCCAAAAAACTGTCGAAAGAACAGCAGGTGCATATAATCGGCGCTCAGGCGAATTTGTGGACGGAATATATTCAGAAACCTGAACATGTAGAATACATGATGCTTCCCAGACTGGCTGCAATGAGCGAAGTGATGTGGTCAAAACCTGAAAAGAAAAATTATGACGATTTCCTGAAACGTCTGCCCAATCTTTTGGAGAAATACGATAAGATAGGTTTTGCTTATGCGACGCATGTTTATGATGTGCAAGCCAAGATGACCCCGAACTTCGAAACCAATTCGCTGGATGTGGAACTATCAACAATTGACAATGCACCGATTTATTATACGCTCGACGGCAAAACGCCTACCACCAAGTCCTTTAAATATGAAGGTAAGTTTACGATTAAACAAACTTCAGAGCTAAAAGCTTTGGCAATACGCAAGAACGGAATGAAGAGTAAAGTATTTTCAGAAAAAGTTGTTGTTTCAAAATCTACTTTTAGACCGGTAGATTTGATTACAAGACCTGATTCAGCTTATACTTTTGATGGGGGGAATTTACTGGTTGATGGATTGTTAGGTGGATCATCCAACTACAAAACAGGCAGATGGATTGGTTTCAAAAAAAATGATTTAGTAGCGGTGATAGATATGCTTGAACCGACTTCCATATCTAAAGCGGAAATCAGAAACGCTGTAGTAACTGGCGACTGGATTTTTGATGCTTCGGAAATCTCTTTGGAGTCATCTAACAACGATTCTATTTTTACGCCAGTCAGCAGTCAGTCATACGTTGATGCTCATAAAGAACATTGGTCAGATATTGTTACCCACACCTTAACATTCAATCCGGTTATCGCTAGATATTTCAGAATAAAAGTAAAATCAACCATCATGCCCGAATGGCATGATGGTAAAGGACAGAGGGGATATATCTTTGTAGATGAAATAAAGTTAGATTAATTTAGAAAAAGATTTATATAAAAAATGGTTAGTATTCTATAAAGAATTACTAGCCATTTTATTTGTTTTTTTAGTTAGATTGGTAGCAGAATTAATCTAATAAGTAAAGAGGAATATCTCTGCTAACCTATAAAACTAGATATTTATCAATTGATACAACATAGCAATTTCCTCTGCCCACAATTCTTCTACAGGAGTCTCCAAAATCAAGGGCATGTTGTCAAAACGTGGGTCGTTTGCAATAAAAGAAAATAAATCCATTCCCATCACTCCTTTTCCAATACTGTCATGACGGTCTACATGCGTATTCAGTTCTTTCTTAGAATCGTTTATGTGCATGCCTTTTAGATATTGGAAGCCAACAATGTCGTCAAATTTCTTGAAAGTTTCTGTAAATCCTTCTTTCGTCCTTATTTCATATCCCGCCGCCAATGTATGCGCAGTATCAAGGCAAACTCCCACTCGAGATTTATCTTCCACCTTGTCGATGATCTGAGCAATTTGCTCGAAATTGTGTCCTAAGTTGGTTCCCTGACCTGCCGTGTTTTCTATTACGGCTATTACACCTGCCGTTTTGTTGAGTGATAAATTAATAGATTCAGATATTCGAGCCAGACAGTCATCTACCGTAATTTCATTTAAATGGCTTCCAGGATGGAAGTTAAATCTGTTCAAACCAAGTTGTTCGCATCGTTTCATTTCGTCGATGAAAGAATTGCGGGATTTTTCTAATCCTTCTTCTTTTGGATGGCCCAGATTGATCAGGTAACTATCATGAGGAAGTATATTGTCTGGTGTGTAACCTAACTCTTCGCATCTTTGTTTGAATAATTCTATCGTCTTTTGATTATAGGGAGGGGCGATCCACTGACGTTGGTTTTTTGTAAAAAAGGCAAATGCCTTTGCTCCTATTTTCGCTGCGTTTAAGGGTGCATTTTCAACACCACCTGATGCACTAACATGGGCTCCAATGTATTTCATATTTTATTCAATTTTAGTGACCTGCAAAGTTATTTAATTCTGTATTTATTCAAAAATAATGTCGTAAAATGGTCTTGAATTAAACATTATTGTTTTAACTTGCATACAAATTATAACAATTAATATTATGCTGATTACAACAACAAATACAATTGAAGGTAGAAGAATAACAGCCTATTATGGCTTAGTATCAGGTGAAACAATTATTGGCGCAAATATTGTAAGAGATATTTTTGCTTCGGTGGTAGATGTTATCGGTGGACGTTCCAATAAGTATGAGGAAGTTTTGCGTGAAGCAAAAGCAATTGCAATAAAAGAGATGGAAGATCAAGCAGTAAGGATGGGGGCAAATGCCGTGATTGCTGTAGATTTGGATTATGAAACTGTTGGAGGAAGCGGAAGTATGCTGATGGTAACTTGTGCCGGAACTGCAGTGAAATATGAATAACACAGAAAAAGAGGAGTTTAAGCGACTCTTTTTTTATTTTTTAGGGAATGTGAGTATAAAACTCAAACCACCTTCCGGTCTATTCTTAGCTACGATATTGCCTTGGTGAAATATCATGGCGTTTTTTACAATTGAAAGTCCTAATCCCGAACCTCCTGTGTTGCGGGTTCTACCTTCGTTTACACGATAAAATCTTTCGAAAATCCTCACCAGATGCTTTTCTTCTACTCCGACTCCGTTGTCAAAGAATTCGTAATGATTGCTTCCGTCATTGATATTCAGCCATCTGGTAACAACCTGTATTTCATCTCCCGCGTAAGCCAAAGAGTTTTCAGCTAAGTTTCTAAAAATGGAGTATAATAATGTTCTGTTTCCTTCCACAAAGTTGTTTTCGGGGATTTCTATTTGAAAAGTACTTCTTTTTTCTTCAAAATTGTCTTCTAAATCGGACTTAACTTCTTCCAGAAGTTCTTTCATATTCACTGCCTCTCTAGTGAACCTGTCGGATGCTTCTTCTATTTTTGTCAAAAGACTGATGTCCTGAATCAATTCTGACAACCGCATTGTTTGAGCGTAAGCTCTTTCTAGGAAAGAATTACGACGTTGTGTGTCATCTTCCTTCAAGCTGAAAATCGTTTCTATATATCCACGAATGCTCGTCACTGGAGTTCGAAGTTCGTGGGCAATGTTGTTGGTCATTTCTTGTTTGAGAAGACGTGTCTTTTCAACTTTCGTGATATCACTTATATACAGTTCAAAACTTTCATCATCAAAAACTATTACTCGTACGCTGAATTTTTTGCCGTTATTCTCAAATAATTGTGTGTAAACGTTCATTGAACGGGGTTTAGTATCCAAAAAATGGACAATTTGAGCGAATTTTGGTTTTGAGAATATATCTTCAATATTAATTACCGGCTTGTCAAAGATGACATTGAGAAACTGAATAATATGCGTATTAACATACACTTCGGTTCTATCTTTCGAAAAAATAGCAATCCCTTCTTCCGAATAATGGAAATGTTGCAAAAGTTTTTCTCTTTCTAATGCGGTCTGTTTTCTGTTTTCTTGTAATTGATTATAGTTATCTACAATCACGGCACTGATTTCTCCGACTTCATCATCACGAAAGATAACCGGTTCATTCACAATTTCTCCATTCTTTAATCGTTGTGAAAATATGCGTAAATCCTGCAGTGATTTTGAAAACTGATTTGCAAAGAATTTCATTAATAAACCGGATACAAGAAAAAACAACAATATAAACACAAGAAAACTATTTCCTGATTGCAAAATGGATACTACACGTTCATCAAAAGGAAGAGCAATGCGGACAAAATATAGATCGGTAAACCGTTTTGCGTAGTAAATATATTTTATTTTGGTAGTTTTTGAAACGCGGATGTCATATCCGGTTTGATTGACAATCGCTTTTTGGATTTCTTTCCTTTGAAGGTGGTTTTCCATCTTTTCAGATGTTAGCGTATTGTCATAAAGCACTTTCCCATTCCAGTCTATAATGGTTAGGCGTACTTCATCAGGAAAATATAACAATAAATTATTGACCTTATTAACGTCATAAGAATTGAGCAGATTGTTGGTTTTAATGAACTTATGTACCGATTCCGCATACACATCCATGATATTTTCAAGGTACTTGATGCGTTCTTTCTTAATCTGAGTTTGTTCAAAAACAATTACACTTATAGCAAAAATAGCCATAATTATTGAAAAGTAAATAAATATTCTTTTGCGATAAGAGTGTCCTCCTGTCATGAACTATTCTGTTTTTCCTTCTAAATTAATATAATAGCCGAATCCGGAACGATTGACTATAATAGATGAGTAATCTTTTAATTTTTTACGTAACCGCGTGATGTGGACGTCGACGGTTCTGTCTAAAACAAATTCGTTGTCGCTCCAAACACTGTTGAGTATTTCGCTGCGCGTCATTACGTTGGGTGAGGCTTGTGCAAGCAGCGTTAATATTTCGAATTCTTTTTTTGTAAGAGGAATTTCTTCGTCGTCTATCGTTACGCGGTTGGATTTCATATCTATTACCAAACCGTTCACACTCCAAGTAATTGGTTCTTCTATAGTCATTGTACTTCTTTTCAATATTGCTTTGACACGTGCAATAACTTCTTTGATAGAAAATGGCTTAGCGATGTAATCGTCTCCACCAAGTGAAAATCCTGTAAGCATATCGTTTTCTGTATTCTTTGCAGTAAGGAAAATGATTGGAACCTGATTATTTTGCTTGCGTATTTGTTCTGCCATCTTGAAACCCGATATTCCGCCCATCATCACATCAAGAAGAATCAAGTGATGTTTATCCGTGATTTTAGTAAGAGCCTCTTCTCCTGAATTGGCAACATCTACCAAGAAGCCCTCATTTTCGAGATTAAATTGTAGGATATCACAAATATCTCTTTCATCGTCAACGACCAGAATTCTTTCCATTTTAAAAATAGGATTTATTTAGTTTTTAGGTCTTTCAAAACCGTTACAAATATACAATAGTTAAATTAGATATTTATTAAGAATATGTTACGCTAAACTTTATTTTAATTAATAATAAAAAGGACTGAATCGTGAGAATCAGTCCTTGATGTATTTGTAAAGAGTTTATTTGATTACATTTTCAGCAATTTTTCTAAAATCAGGCAAAGGATTATTGCTCCACATCCATTCCGGTCCGTTAAGCAGCTCTACCACTTTATTGATTATTTCTTCTCTTGAAAAATCCATTAATTTGTCTGAAGAAATAAGAACTTGTTCGTCTTCCGAGGGAGAATTATCAAATCTTTTCTGAAGTTCATAGCGGTTCTCTCTGTCACCTCCATAGCGTAAATCTAAAAATTCACGTGCGTTATGATCTTTGTTCCATTCCCAAGCTACTACTAAATCATTTACCAAACTATTTACTTTTGAATTATCTTCAAAATTATCCTTTATCATATTATTATCCATAAAGCTTTATTTTTTTATTTGTTGTTTATTTTGATTAACAGATTTGATTAATTATTGTTTTGTGAGTATTATCTTTTATTACTGCGGTTTTATTCAAATAAGGAAATTAAAATAAAATTAATGAAATAACATTCACTTAACTCTTATTCACTAATAAAATAAACATTTTTCACATCTCGATGTTATATCATAATTAAAACAATTACTCAATTTTATATTAGGATGAAAACAACGAAATTAATTTTATTAGGCCTATTATTAGTGCTTACACAGAATTTTTATGCACAGACTTCTGACAACAGACATGCATTGAAAGTGTTCGTAACGAAAAGTGAATACAAAGGAGATTTGGGAAATGACTTGTGGAAATTCGGCGAATTCAGTGCGAAAGATAACTATGCTTGGAACTGGGGCGGAGCATTAGCTTACCAAAATTATATAAATAGTTCTTTTGACTGGGGATTACAATTTGGTTTTGGCGAATATGATTTCTGGAACGAAAATACAAAACTTGGTTTTCAAGGAAATAAATATGATGCAAATCTTTTTGTGAACTATAAACTTAATAACGGCTATATTTTCGGAGAAAATTCTGTAGTAGCTCCATATATTACATTCGGTATTGGAGGAGCTGGATATACGGGCGGAAATGTCAACAAAAATCCAATGTTTGACTTTACAGTTCCGGTGGGAGCAGGATTTCAAGTGAAAGTTACAGAAAACTTCGGATTTGAATATAAATATGTATACAACTTTACTTCACAAGATATGAGAGATCATACAAATGTTGCTAACTTGAAAAACGATTTCTTAGGTTTAAGCAATGATGCATATGGTCAACATTTTGTAGGTTTTAGCTATACATTTGGTTCAAGAGATACAGATAAAGACGGTGTGAAAGACAGCAGAGACTTGTGTTCTAACACTCCGGTTGGAGTTGTAGTTGACGCAAATGGTTGTCCGGTTGATACAGATAAAGATGGTGTAGCGGATTATTTGGATAAATGTCCTGACATGCCCGGCTTAGCTAAATTCAACGGATGTCCTGATTCTGACGGCGACGGAGTTCCTGACAATATGGATAAATGTCCTGACACTCCTGCAAATGTTCAGGTTGACGCTAATGGATGTCCGCTTGACTCTGACGGCGATGGTATCGTAGATTATTTGGACAAATGTCCTAATCAAGCAGGTCTTGCTAAATTCAACGGATGTCCTGACACAGATGGCGACGGAATTCCTGATTCAGAAGATAAATGCCCAGAAGTTGCTGGAACACGCGCAAATAAAGGATGTCCAGAAGTTTCTGCTGAAACAAATAAAATTTTTAAAGAAGCCCTTCAAGGAATACAATTTGATTTCGATAAAGCAACTATCAAACCACAGTCTTATCCAATATTGCAAAAAGTTGTAACGGTAATGAATGAAAATCCTGCTTACAATCTTGTAATTAACGGTCATACCGACAGTAAAGGTTCTGATGCTTACAACTTAGATTTGTCAAAACGTCGTGCAGCTTCTGTGATGCAATATTTGATTGACAAAGGAATCAGTGCTTCACGTCTTACTTCAAACGGTTACGGTGAATCTCGTCCGGTAGCTGACAACAAAACTAAGAAAGGCCAATATCTCAACAGACGTGTAGAATTTAAAGTAGAATTCTAAATAAAACATATTTGTTATTGAAAAAGGCTTCGCAAATTTGCGAAGCCTTTTTTATTTCGAAATGAATAAGAAAGGATTATAGCGCATTGTGGTTCAATGCCGCATTGCCCGTAGTTCTGCTTTATCAAGTTCATTCTCTTTCTCTTTGCAATACTCTTTTAATTCTTGTGATATCATTGTATTAATTTTAATATTATTTAAACTCTCCCCCCAATCCCTTTAAACTTCTCAACAAAAGCACTAATTTTCTGAAATACGCTTTGCTTTTTAGTTAGATATTGAGGGTTAAGTGGACTCATCTTTGGTAAAATAGAGTTGAGCTCCGTTCCATTTTCGCTTGCGTATTCCTTTTTCAATGAGGTGGTGATATAACGTTTTGCCTCTTCTTGATTAAGTTGTTCACTCGCGATGAGTTGTGCCGCTTCTTCTTTTTGCTTTTCCTGTGCATATAAGAAGAAAGAATCGATAATGCTCGCTTTATCTTTTATATTATCAAGGTCTGTTTGATTAATAAAGTCCACAATCAGCCCTTCTTTGGCTCTGTTTTCCACACTTCCTCTGATGATGCGGCGCATTTCTTCCACCAGTTCAGCCTTATTCTTGTTTTTTTTGTTATGGTCAAATATCAATTCCAGAATATAATCAAGATTGATTTCCTGCGATTTCAGCAAATCCACTTCGAAAACCACATCATCCCAGTCTAGTGTAGTTTGTTCGGCTTCTTCACCTTTTCGTTGATCTCTCAACCAATCACGAATGTCGTTGTATTTAGATTTGTAGTCTTGAACCAATCTGTCAGGCAGAACGTCAATCTCTTTCAGCAGTTCCATATCCTTATCTGTCAGGAAATGTGATTTCTTGAAAGCTTCCACTTCCTCCTGATTTTCGAGGTCGATGTGTTGCAATTCCTTTAAATTGGAAAACTCGTCATAGTTTTGAAGTATATTTTCAATACGCAGATATTCTCCGAAAACTTTAGCGAATTCTTTCTTATCCGCTTCTCTGAATATTTCGTCAGGAGAGGGAAATTTATGGCGTAAGTCCTCCACCACATCGCGATATCCGCGATGTGCTTTCCCCGTGATAATATCGGTAAATCCTTGTAAATATTCCTTGAAACTTTTTTCCAGAATAATATCGCGGGTGTTTTTCTTGCCGAACAGAGTTATCGAGTCAATGGTAGCTTGTTCTAAATCGCGGAATGTAATTATATTACCGAAAGTTTTGGTGGCGTCATAAATGCGGTTGGTTCGGGAAAAAGCCTGCAGCAATCCGTGATACCTCAGGTTCTTGTCAACGAAAAGGGTATTGAGCTGTTGTGCGTCGAAACCGGTTAGAAACATCCCCACCACAATCACCAAATCAATCTTTTCTTCTTCCGGAAGCTTGCGTCCTTCATTGTCCACACCTTTCACGCGTCGTGCCAAATCTTTGTAATAATTTTCAAACTCTTTGCTGTCCACGCTGTAGCTGGTACGAAACATAGCGTTGTAGTCGTTAATGGCTTTTTCCAAAAATTCCTTGGCAGAACTGTTCAAAGCGGTAGGTTCGAAACTTTCATCCTGAATATCACCTATGGCGTCTTGTTCTTCGTTGGCCGTAAAAGAATAGATAGTCGCTATTTTAAGCGGATGTTCACGTTCTTTTTGCAGCTTCATCAATTCTTCGTAATACAATTTTGCCGCTTCTACGCTATTGACGGCAAACATGGCGTTAAAACCGTTGTTGCTTCCGAACGTACGGTGCGTTTTGATAGCGAAATTGTTGAGGATGTATTGTGATATCTCTTTAATACGTGCTGGATGGAGTAACGCCTGTTTGTTTTCAGCGGCGGTCAGTTTCTTTTCGTCCTGTTCTTTTTCTATGCTTTTGAACTTTGGGCGCACATTATTATAATCTACTTTGAACTTCAATACCTTATTGTCGCGAATGGCATCTGTGATGACATACGCGTGCAGTTCGTTGCCGAACACGCTGGCTGTAGTTTCAGCTCCCAAGGCATTTTCCTGAAAGATGGGCGTTCCTGTAAAACCGAACTGATAATATTTTTTGAATTTCTTTCGTAACAGCTTTTGCGCTTCTCCAAACTGTGAGCGGTGAGCCTCATCGAAAATGAACACTACTTGTTTCTGATAAATAGGCAGATTGTTTTCGCTCTTCATCAAATTGTTAAGTTTCTGAAGAGTAGTTACTATGATTTTGTTGTCATCCTTTTCGATGTTGCGTTTCAGTCCTTCCGTACTGGCGGAGCCGTTGACACTGTCTGGCGAAAACCGCTGATATTCTTTCATGGTCTGATAGTCCAGGTCTTTTCTGTCTACCACAAAGAACACTTTGTCAATAAAATCCAGTTGCGTGGCAAGACGCGCCGCCTTGAAACTTGTCAGTGTCTTGCCGGAACCGGTGGTATGCCACACGTAGCCTCCACCTTCTGGTGTAGACCATTTTCTGGCGTTATACGAGCTTTGTATTTTCCACAATAGTCTTTCCGTTGCGGCTATTTGATAAGGGCGCATTATCAAAAGTGTGTCCGTAACATCTAGAACGGAGTAAGTAAAAAGCACATTCAGCAATGTGTTTTTCTGAAAAAATGTAGCCGTAAAGTCTTTCAGGTCTTCTATCGCCAGGTTGTCCGCTTTTGCCCAGTTCATCGTAAAGTCGAAACTATTTTTATTTCTTTTTACGGTATTAGCAAAATAGCGGGTATCTCCTCCGTTTGAGATGACGAAGAGCTGTACATATTTAAAAAGAGAATTGTCGCTGTTGAAACTTTCTTTTGAATAGCGGTGTATTTGGTTGAACGCTTCACGAATGGCTACGCCGCGCTTCTTCAGTTCTATCTGCACAAGTGGCAGACCGTTTATCAGGATGGTTACGTCATATCTGTTGACATGTTTGCCTTTTTGCTCATACTGATTCATCACCTGCACCTTGTTGCGTACAAGATTCTTTTTGTCCACCAGATAGATGTTTTGGATATGCCCATCGTCAAAGATAAAATCATGGATATGATTATCATGTATTTTCCGAGACTTTTCTACAATAGTATCGCCGGGTTTGTCCACATACTCTTCAAGAAACCGCGTCCATTCATTGCCGTTGAATTTCATATTGTTGAGCGACTCTAACTGCACACGCAGGTTTGCCAACATCTCTTCCTTGCTTTTAAATGTAGGCAGAGCTTCATAACCCTGACTTATCAGGTCTTCGATAAATTCTTTTTCGAGTGCCGCCTCCGATTGAAAACCGTTGGGCGTGTCCGAAACTGTGGAAATCTTGGTGTAGCTGTCCAATACTATAAAGTTATTGGACTCTGCGATGGTACTGTATGTGTTCATATATTTTTAATTGTTGTCTGAATTTAATTGTCAGAATTAGGATTTTTAGGATGAATGGATTTAAGGATTATAAAATCCTATCATCATATAATTTTACAAATCTTAATTCAGACTTTTTTATTCTCCGGATGATTAATATTATATACTCTTTTAAATTCCAAACTTTTAGAACCAAAATTGATAAGCAATCCAATAGGTAAATTATATGCCTGACAATAGTTCATGGCTTGTGCAAGATGAACATCTTCCAATTTTGTCAGTGCTTTCAGCTCTACCATGATGCAATCTTCTACAAAAAAATCAACGCGACGTGTGCCAATATCATAACATTCATAAAAGATACTCATTTCCATCTCACGTTGATATTGGATGCCTTGTTTGTCAAATTCTATGGCAAGGGCGCGCTGGTAAATGACTTCCTGAAAACCATTCCCCAACGTACTGTGCACCTTCATTGCACAACCAATTATTTTATGTGTCAATTCTTCGTATTTCATTGTGTCAATTATTGTCAGAATTAAGATTAGATAGATTAAAGGATTTTAGGATTTTTTTAATCCTATCATCATATAATCCTAAAAATCATAATTCAGACGATGGGAAGCTAAACAACATCTCCCTATAATACTCATACTGTTGCTGACGCAAAGTAATTTCCTTGGGCAATCCTTCCGTAAGGGACGTGGTGAGCGTATCGAATTTATCAAGGATGGATACGATACGTTCTTGCTCGGATAGTGGGGGAATAGGGATTTTCAAACTCTTGACTATTTTCGAGTTAATGTTTGTTTGAGAACCAGCTCCCAGAGATTTGATATACTCATATTGATTTGATAAATAGTAATAAACATATTTGTAATTTGCTAAAGTTTCATCTACTTCAATATTGGCACATGCTTGGTTTGTTGCCAATGGGATTTTATTTATAGCAATTTTACCTACAGTAGCACCATACATAGCAATTATCACACAATTTGCAGGAATAATTTTAGCACTTGAACTTTGTAACCCATCTTCCGTTATTTTTATATCAGTATTCCAAATATCACAGAAATTAACTTCTTGTGTACGTAGCCAAGGTATTGTACCTCCATAATATTCTGGAAAACTTGTACTTGGCGTACCCCCTGAGGAAATTTTGACAGCTACTTCCCCCAGCGTCTTCCATTCCACATCATCACCAACGGAGAGCAATTCGTCTCGATAATATTCATATTGCAATTTTCTCGCTTGCAACTCCGCTTGCAGCTCCGCTGTAAGCGTTGTAAAACTATCCAATATCCTTACGATTTCTTTTTGTACTTCAAGGGGTGGGAGGGGAATTTGAAGTTTCTCCCATTGTGTTTTTGTAAGACCGTATCTGGTCAATCCTTTAGCTTGTTTATTTATCTGATCTTGTAAAACGTTCGAACGAAATAAATAATTAATAAACATAGATTGGGGCAGATTATATTCTTTCAATCTTATTCGCATAATATGATAGCTATAAACTACATTAGGCATATCTTCAATTGCCATTGATGAAAAACCAATTTCATTTTTAACCTCTGAACTTGGTGTAATAAAAATATCTCCTTTAAGTACATTGCACTCTTTTATTTTTATATCATTTGCCGTTACTTGCATAGAAGGAATATTGGAGTCAATATATGGATGTTTATATACATCCATATAATTTAAAAGAATAACAGCCTTTTCATTCTCATTTATTTTTTTATCAACACCTGCGGATGTAATATATGCAATTTCATTTAACATCTTCCACTGCACTTCCACGCCTTGCAGCATTTCCTCTATTTTGCTCATCCTTCAATCTCCTGTATGATTAGGTCAATATCGGCACGCAGGGTATTGATCCTTTCGACCGTTTGGGCAATTTCGGCGTTGAGCTGCACAATGTCAATCACTTCGCGGGTATCTTTTGCTTCCACATACGAGCTTACGGAAAGGTTGTAGTCGTTTTCGGCAATGGCTTTGTTATCTACCGACACGGCGGTATTATCCACATCCTCTTTTTTATCGAAGAGATCGATAATTTTTTCGATATGCGCGTCGGTAAGCACATTGTTGTTGGTTTCCTTTTTGAAAAATTCTTCGCCGCTCGAGTCAATAAACTGGGTGGTAGTATCCGTTTTGTGCTTAGACAGCACCAGAATATTAACCGAAATGGAAGTTCCGAAAAACAAATTGGGAGCCAGGGAAATCACCGTTTCCACAAAGTTATTATCCACCAAATACTTTCTTATTTTTTGTTCCGCTCCTCCACGATAAAAAATGCCGGGGAAACAGACAATGGCGGCTCTCCCTTTACTAGACAAATAGCTGAGCGCGTGCAGCACAAAAGCGAAATCGGCTTTTGATTTTGGCGCCAGCACTCCGGCAGGAGCGAAACGGTCGTCATTTATTAATGTAGGGTCATCGCTGCCTATCCATTTAATGGAGTAAGGCGGATTCGATACAATAGCGTCAAAAGGTTTCTCGCTTCCAAATTGGGGCGAAAGCAGCGTATCACCCAAAGCGATATTGAATTTATCGTAATTGACATTGTGCAAAAACATGTTCATCCGCGCCAAGTTATAAGTGGTGTGGTTGATTTCCTGTCCGAAAAATCCGTCCTGAATGATATGCGCGTCGAAATGCTTTTTGGCTTGCAGCAACAGTGAACCCGAACCACATGCCGGGTCATATATTTTGTTGACACTTGTCTGGTTGTGCATTGCCAGCCGTGCAATGAGTTTGGATACGCTTTGCGGAGTAAAGAATTCTCCCCCTGCTTTGCCGGCATTGGCGGCGTAGTTAGAGATAAGAAATTCGTACGCGTCGCCAAACAAGTCTATTTGATTGTCTTCGAAATTCCCGAAATTCAGTCCTTCCACGCCTTTGATGACCGCTGCCAAACGGCTGTTTTTATTTTCTACCGTATTTCCCAGACGGGTGCTGGTGGTATCAAAATCGGCGAACAATCCTTTGATTTCCGCTTCGGACGGATATCCATTGGCGGAACTTTCTATTGCATCAAAGATAGCTTTTAAATCCGTATTCAGGTTGGGATTCGTATTTGCTTTCTTTGCCACATTCACAAACAACTGACTGGGATAAATGAAATAGCCTTTGGTTTTGATGGCGTCTTCCTTTATTTCGGGTGTTATCACACTGTCGGGCATCGACGCGTAATCAATGCTTTCATCTCCGGCTTGGATGTAATTGGTGAAATTTTCGCTGATAAAGCGGTAAAAAAGCGTTCCCAAAACATATTGTTTGAAATCCCATCCGTCCACCGCGCCTCGCACGTCATTGGCAATCTTCCATATCTGACTTTGCAGAGCGGCTCTTTGTGTTGTACTTGTCATATAGTAAGAGTATAATGAATTTTTTGGTTTTATATTTAATAATTCACGCGTTTTGACATATTATTTAATTTCTCCCCAAATTTACAAAAAACATCCCTTAACACTCCCTCTTTTCTTGAACTATTTTGGGTCATAAAAAAAGCAAGTAAGATAAGTTAGGATGGGGGATGCAGCTGTTTTTTGGCGATTGCCACTTTTTTATCCTACCTTATTTGTTGTGAACCACCCTGTGCAGTCGATAAACTGCAATAAATTTTGTGTGAGACCCCAATTGCACATCTGCAACTGCAGAAAATCACGTGTGAGACACTAATTGCACGCGTGCAACGGGTGTATTATGCATGATTTTGTGTATAAAAATACAGCAATTGGTGAAAAACAAATGAAAAAATGATGTAAAAACGGTGCAACAGGGGGATATTTTTGAAAAAATACTCTATAATCCCGTGCAACTATTGTTTCACAACTGAAAAAATGTAGTAAAATGCGTGCAATTATTATTCTGTTTATTGATTTACAGTGTATTAATCTGTCTTATTGAATAAATATTCAACTGAAATGGGTGTTGATAACTTGAAATATTAGCTTGTTTCATCTATTTTGGAAAAGCAGGAACATTCATCCCTTTTTTGAATAAATATAATAATTAGGATATTGTTTTTTTAATTGATTACTTAAAATACAAAACTTTTATTTTATTCTGAAAAATAAAATACATTGAATGAGATAATTATAAAATAAATGGGAAAACTTTGTCCATTGTTTGAAACTTTAGTATATATTTTTTTGTAAGTTCAATAAGTTTGTTTAAACTTGCATTGTTGTTTGAAGAGCATTTACTTAGGTAGTGTAATTTAAATAACTCGATTACGCAGTGGCGTAATTCGACGTTCTTTTGACATTTTGGAAATACAGGCTATCCGATGCAATGTAGTATTTGGCGGAGAATTATGCTAAAACGTAATTGAATAATAAATAATATTAAAAGTATATTCAAATGAAAATAATAAGTTTTGTTTATTACAGGCTCCGAAAAATGGAGTTTGCAAATTACGTTAGAGGTATTATGACTATCATTAAAAAGTATGATACCACTGCATTAGGAATAGGCACTATGGTTGCCTATGTATTCGGAAAGCTTGAACTTGTAAGTAACTTGAAACTTGAGGGGTCTGCGCATCCTTTGACGCCTAAGATTGATAAATTGCGAGAGCAGAGGAATAGTACTCTTTCGGCTATCAATTATCAATTGTGGTCGTTTCGATTTGCCGGTATGTCTTCGCTGGAAGCCCATGTGTCGCTGGTTCAGTTGCACGTGGATATGATTATGAAAGCGATTCGTCAGGTAAACGAGAAGGAACGCCGGGAACGCTTGTTTCAGTTGTTTGCCCTTGAAGATAATGATGCCAAATTGAAAGAGGCGTTTGCGGCGCTTAACTTGGGTGTCTTTATGGGAGAGGTGCGTCAGCTGCAAGAGGAGATTGAGACGTTGTGTGCAATACGGGTGAAGGAAAATTCGCTTATTTCGCGTGAACAAACGGTGACACTAAAGCGGGAAATCAGTACCGCCTTGGACACGTTGTATCGACGCATAGAAATGGGTGTGATTGAAACTCCCGAGCAAGACTTTCAGCCTCTGATTAGCGAGATCAATACTTACGGTGTGGAATTTAGAGCCATGCTGAAGGGTAGGAATACGCGAAGTTCAAAATCCACTGGTTCGGAAAATGAAGTAAGAAATACAAAAGAAACAGTCGCTCTGTCTACCATAACAACCGCGACTGCTTAATCTACGTATAGCTTTCGGCTTTTCTAGAATCCTTAAAGCTCCGTATGCCTGTTATCGGAGCTTTTTTTATGTTCTCCTTCTAACAGAGTAATGTGAAATTAGTATTATTTATGAGAGCGAGTGTATGCTCTTATTTTATTTGTTCTTTATTATTAATCTTCTGCCAAAAAAAATAATATTGGATTGACCTTTGTAAGTGCTTGTTAATTACTTTTTTTGTTCGCTTGTTTTTGCTTGTTATTTGTTGCTTTTTCGTTTCACTAATGAAACATGTTGCAAAATAGTAAACTCTTTTATTCGATGCAAATGTTTTACAAATAAATTTAGAATTTTAACAAGGGAGGAATGGGCTGAATATTTTTTATTACTGTCCTATAAGATAAATCATTCTATCCTGAACAGTTTCATAATATATTAGAGAGTCATAGGTTTGAATTGAAAATCAGCGGAGCCAAAAGCAAAATTTCCATAACCGCAAGCAGCATTTCATTCTTCACTTGCATACGGTTATGGAAATATCTTCTTTCAGGCGACTTATAGCTTTTTTTATCGGATACTCGTAATCTATAATAACATTAATCCCAAATAACAATATGATTTTTCTCAATCACTGTTTCTTTGCTGTGACAATTGGGACATATTATTTCTTTACCGTTAATTTGAAATTTATCTCCACAACCGCAAGTTACTCCTACATTAATAAGTTCAATTGCTCCGTTTCTTACCTTACGGTCATTAAGATATTCCAGAACTTTCATTTTTCCACATTTATGACAGTAATAAAAGGCTGTAATATCCCCAATTGAATCTTGATGTATCCACTCTTTGCCGCATACTTGACAAATAACTTTGTAATTTTTTCTCATATTTTGTATCGATTTTGATGGTTTATTTTAATTTTATTCTCTCTCTTATTTTAGTGGTTTAGATATCCGTGTTTCGTTTTTTTGAGGTACAAATATGTAATTAATTGAAATGTGAGTAAAATTTTAATATTTAAGTTTAGAGGAATACAACTAAACGTAATTATTCTTGAAATTTTACGACAAAATAAAAAAATCCGATAGAAGAAAGGTCTTTAAATACTTCTATCGGATTAATTATTCTATATCACTAACTTATAAAATTGGTTTAGAAATCAATTTTTGTTGGTTTCAACATGTGTTTCGGATCAAGAATTTTGTCAAGTTGTTCTTTTGTCAACAACTTTTTGTCCAATACTAGTTGATAAACGCTTCCACCTGTATTAAGAGCTTCTTTAGCTATTTCCGAACAGTTTGCATAACCGATATATGGTTTCAAAGCCGTAACGATACCAATAGAATGTTCTACCATTCGGCGGCAATTGTCAGCATTGGCGGTAATTCCTTCCACACATTCAACACGAAGTGTATCGCAAGCTCTGGTCATCCATGTGCATGATTCGATGATACATTGTACCAACACAGGTTCCATTACGTTCAACTCCAATTGAGCGGCTTCAGATGCTAACGTAACAGCTTGATCGTTACCGATAACTTTGAAACAAACCTGATTTACAACTTCAGGAATCACGGGGTTTACTTTTCCTGGCATAATAGAAGAACCCGGTTGTTTTGGCGGAAGATTTATTTCGTTCAAACCTGCGCGAGGACCTGATGACATTAATCGCAAGTCGTTACAAATCTTGGAAAGACGGATTGCCAACATCTTCAATGAAGAAGAATACGCTACCATAGAAGATGTGTCGTGCGTAGCTTCCACCAAGTTGTCGGCAAGGGTAATGTTCCATCCCGAAATTTCTTTGATATATTTTGTAGCTAATTCAGCGTATCCCGGTTCGGCAGTAATACCTGTTCCGATAGCAGTTGCGCCCATGTTGATTACCAAATATTCTTTTGAAACTGCTTCAAGTCTCTTTATTTCGCGGTGAAGTGAATCTGCAAAAGCGCTGAAAGATTGACCGAGCGTCATAGGCACTGCATCTTGCAACTGCGTACGCCCCATCTTGATTATGTTTTCAAATTCTTTTTCTTTTGTTTTAAAAGCTTTAATTAATTTTTCGAGCGCACTTGTAAGATTGTGGTGCATCATATACAGTCCCAAATGCATCGCTGTAGGATACGCGTCATTCGTAGATTGTGCCATGTTAATGGTGTCGTTGGGACTTACCACCTTGTAGTCGCCGCGTTCTTTACCAAGTATTTCCAATGCACGATTGGCTATTACCTCGTTAGCGTTCATGTTCACGCTTGTTCCTGCACCACCTTGAATTAAATCGATAGGGAAATGCTCGAGATGTTTACCATCCATCAGCTCTTGACAAGCCTGAACTACGGCGTCTTTAATGTTGTCATCTACCAAACCCAGTTTATTGTTTGCCATGATGGCTCCCATTTTTACAATTCCGAGGGCTTTTATAAATTCCGGATAATCCATTAATAGTTGACGGCTTATGTCAAAATTCTCAATACAACGCAATGTCTGTATGCCAAAGAGTGCTTCTGCTGGCACTGCTTTATCACCTAAAAGGTCATGCTCCATGCGAGTTTTTCCGCTTGTTTCAAATTTAAATGGTTTCATAATTTATATGTATGAGATTTTTTGTGAAAATAATTCTGCAAAGATAATTATTATTTACATCTTTTATAACTTATAAAATGATAGTTATAATATAAATTTAAAGACCTTATTTATCAGGTGAGTGTTATTTTGTAAAGTCTATGGGCAGTTTTTTACGGAAGGCTTCTTTAAAACTGATAAGCGTTTCAGTTCTTGACAAACCTATAGGCTGAATTTTGTTGTGGATTAACTCTAACAAATCGTGATTATTACGCGCAAATACTTTTATAAGTAAGTCGTATTGACCTGTTGTATAGTAGCATTCTACTACTTCAGGAATTTTGCTCAATTGTTCTACCGCCGGGTCGTAGGAGTTAGGAGAATTCAGGAATATCCCAATGTATGCACATGTTTCGTAACCTATTTTTTCTACATCCAACAGGAATTCTGAACCTTTAATGATTCCAAGTGAAGTAAGTTTTTGTACACGTTGATGGATGGCAGCACCTGAAACTCCACATTCTCTTGCAACTTCCAGAAAAGGAATGCGTGCGTTGTCGACTATAAGTTTCAAAATTTTCTCATCCAGTTCATCTAAATCGTGATAAGCCATAATTTTATTTATAAAATAATGTTTAATATTTAATTTTAGCACAAAAATAGTTCAATTTTTACAAAATAAACATGATTTATCTTACAATTTTATACTTACGGATTATAAGTAATATGTATATTAAAGGTTTTGCTTCTAAAAAAATAACGACTAAAATAAGGCTGTGAATAGGAATTTTTGAATATTGGTTGTTTATATATGACAAATTGTCACATTATTCCAATTGGCAAGGTATTTGAAGTATATATTGTACTATTAATCAGAATTAATCAAAACAAAAATATATATGAACTTTAACAACTTTACAATCAAAGCGCAGGAAGCTGCGCAAAAAGCTATTGACATTGCACAAGGTAATGGACAGCAGATGATTGAACCGAGTCATTTGCTGAAAGGAGTAATGGAAGTGGGAGAGAATGTGACGCAGTTTTTATTCCAGAAATTGGGCGTTAACATGCGTAATCTTGACACTTCCATCAAGAATGAAATTGATAGTCTGCCAAGAGTGTCTGGTGGTGACCCAATGTTAAGTCGTGAAACGAATGTAGTATTTAATAAGGCGCAGGATTTTGCGACAAAGATGGGCGACCAGTATGTATCGCTTGAACATATTTTATTGGCATTGCTTTCAGAGAAAAGCCGTACTTCCGATTTAATGAAAGCGAATGGAATTTCGCAACCTCAATTGGAAACCGCAATCAAAGAATTACGAAAAGGTGAAAATGTGACAAGCCAGACTGCTGAAGATACGTATCAATCTTTAAGTAAATATGCAATCAACCTAACCGAAAGAGCGCGCAACGGAAAACTCGACCCTGTAATCGGTCGCGATGAAGAAATAAGACGAGTATTGCAAATTTTGAGTCGCCGCACAAAAAACAATCCAATCCTAATCGGTGAACCTGGAACAGGGAAAACCGCCATTGCTGAAGGTTTGGCGTATCGAATCGTGAGAGGCGATGTTCCGGATAATCTCAAAAGTAAACAAATCTATTCTTTGGATATGGGAGCTTTGATTGCCGGAGCAAAATATAAAGGTGAATTTGAGGAAAGATTGAAATCTGTAGTGAATGAAGTTATTAAGTCTGAAGGCGAAATCATTTTGTTCATCGACGAGATTCACACCTTAGTAGGAGCGGGAAAAAGTGAAGGTGCTATGGACGCTGCAAACATTTTGAAACCTGCTTTGGCTCGTGGAGAATTGCGTTCAATAGGTGCAACTACTTTGGATGAATATCAAAAATATTTCGAAAAGGATAAAGCTCTTGAACGTCGTTTTCAAACTGTGATGGTGGACGAACCAAACGAGGCTGACACCATTTCAATCTTGCGTGGATTGAAAGAAAAGTATGAGAATCATCACAAAGTAAGGATTAAAGACGAAGCGATTATAGCGGCGGTTCAACTTTCACATCGTTATATTACCGACCGTTTTCTTCCAGACAAGGCAATCGACTTGATGGACGAAGCCGCAGCTAAATTGCGTATGGAAGTGGATTCTGTTCCTTACGAACTTGACGAAATACAAAGACGCATCAAACAACTCGAGATTGAACGTGAAGCCATCCGTCGTGAAAATGACACGTTAAAAGAAGAAACCCTGACTAAACAAATTGAAAATCTGAAAGCGGAAGAAAGCAAATTTAAAGCTAAATGGCAGGCCGAAAAAGAAATTATCAACAAAATTCAGCAGGACAAAATAGATATTGAAAACGCTAAATTCGAAGCAGAAAAGGCGGAACGTGAAGGAGATTATGGTAAAGTAGCCGAACTTCGTTACGGTAAAATAAAAGAAAAGGAGACCGAAATACAGACACTTCAACAGCAACTGCACGAACGTCAAGGTGGGGCAGCAATGATAAAAGAGGAAGTAGATTCGGAAGATATCGCCGATGTGGTTTCACGCTGGACTGGGATTCCAGTAAACAAAATGTTGCAAAGCGAGCGCGAAAAACTGCTGCATCTCGAGGAAGAGTTGCACAAACGTGTCATTGGGCAGGAAGAAGCCATTACTGCTGTAGCAGACGCTGTAAGAAGAAACCGAGCAGGATTGAATGACCCGAAACGACCTATTGGTTCGTTTATCTTCCTAGGAACTACCGGAGTTGGTAAAACAGAGCTTGCAAAAGCATTGGCGGAATATCTTTTCGATGATGAAAATCTGATGACGCGTATTGATATGAGCGAGTATCAGGAAAAATTCAGCGCAACACGTCTAATCGGAGCGCCTCCGGGATATGTTGGTTATGATGAAGGCGGGCAACTTTCGGAGGCAGTTAGAAGAAAACCGTATTCAGTGGTTCTTTTCGATGAAATTGAGAAAGCGCATCCCGATGTTTTCAATATTTTATTACAGGTGTTGGATGATGGACGGTTGACTGATAACAAAGGTAGAGTGGTGAATTTCAAAAATACGATTATCATTATGACGTCCAACATGGGTTCAAATCTTATTCGCGAGAATTTCGAGAAAATCAATGCTCAAAACAGGGAAGAAGTAGTGGAAACTACCAAAAATCAGGTGATGAATATGTTGAAACAGACGATTCGTCCCGAATTTTTGAACCGTATTGACGATATCATTATGTTCGCACCTTTGAATGAAAACGAAATTGCTCAAATCGTAAGATTGCAATTGGAAAGTATTTCAAAAATGCTGAAAGAAAATGGAATTGAACTTCGATATACTAAAGAAGCTGTGAACAGCATTGCACATATGGGATATGATCCTGAATTTGGTGCCCGTCCTGTGAAACGTGTGTTGCAACGAAAGGTTTTGAACCAATTATCGAAAGATATCTTGGCGGCAAAAGTCGACAATTCGCGACCAATTGTTATTGATGCAATAGATGATGAGGTTTTTTTCAAGAATTAAAATCCATTTAAATAATAGAAAAAAAAGGTTTTGGTAACAAAACCTTTTTTTGTTTTACTGCACCCTGTCTTTTTGGTTAGAACTTAATTTTGTAATTTTGCATTTCACAATTAAAATTATCATGGTTTCTTTACAAACTTATTGGATTATCTTTTTCGTTCTTTTTGTAGTATTATTTGGTATTGATTATTATGTAAGTGCACATAGAAAGACAGTGATGACTGTGAAAGAATCACTTCTTTGGACGGCAGGATGGATTGCCGTTGCATTAACTTTCGGTGCATCATTGTTCTTCTTTTTCCCGCAAAATGAATTGAGTCACATGGATACCCGACAGATGGTTGGTATCAAATTTATCTCTGGATACCTGATGGAAAAATCGCTCTCTGTGGATAATTTGTTCGTATTTTTGATTATTTTCTCATTAATGGGAGTGAAAGAAATTAATCAACCAAAACTGCTGCATTTGGGAATTTTGCTTTCCATCGTTCTTCGAATTTTATTTATCATTCTGGGAATGGGATTAGTACAAAAGTTTCACTGGATAATGTATATTTTTGGCGCAATTCTTATCTGGACAGCTTATAAAATGATGTTTACAAAAGAAGAGGAAAATGTTGATCCGAAATCCAATTTCCTATATCGTACGGCTTCAAAGATTTTCCCTATTGACCCTGATCCTGATGCTCCGCATTTTTTTTCTCGGTTAAATGGCAAACTTCATATCACAACTCTGTTTCTTGTTTTTCTCGTCATTGGTTCTACCGATGTGCTTTTTGCAGTTGATTCCATTCCTGCTATTATTGGCGTAATCAAAGAGGGAGCAACGCAAATATTAACAACAGAGGAAGAAGATTTTATAGCCATCACATCCAATATTTTTGCTGTGATGGGTCTAATTGCTTTATATTTTGCGCTGAAGGGAATACTTGAAATGTTTCGATATATTAAACATGGAGTAAGCTTCATTCTATTCTTCATAGGTATAAAAATGCTGCTCGGCTATTTCCATCCTGTTGCTGAGTTTTTTGCTCAAAATTCTTGGATTTCACTTACTGTGATTTTGGGAACGCTAACTTTGTCCATTCTGCTTTCAATAGTGATTGCTGAGAAAAAGGAAATTGATGAATTGCAGGAAGATGTGGATGCGTTGAAACAAGAGTTGGATGACAATGCAATTGTAGAAACTACGGACAAAGCAAAATTTGAATAATCAGCGGAAGATGTAATATAAAAATCCAATCATAAAGGTAGCTGTAAATGCTACCTTTATATTTATCCACACAGCTGTGAGCATATCACTGTGAGAAAGTTCCCGCATATTATCTCCGATAAAAGGTTTTTGCACCAGTTTACCATGATATACATTCGGTCCGCCAAACTGGCAATCCAAAATTCCCGCTAAAGCGGATTCGGGATAACCCGAATTAGGACTTGCATGCCGATGTGCATATTTCTTTACAAACTGAAGTGTCCGCTTGGGATAAGCCGAGACAAGACTCATTAGTAATGCTGTGATACGCGCAGGAATATAATTAGCTGCATCATCCAAAATGTATGCTGAAAACCATCCGAAATCTATGTATTTATCGTTCTTGTACCCAATCATCGAATCGAGCGTGTTAATCATTTTGTAGGTCATCATCAGAGGCACGCCCCCAATAGCATAATAGAAAAGCGGTGCAATGACGCCGTCACTCAGGTTTTCCGACAACGTTTCTAAAACTGCCGTTCGAATTTTGTGAAAAGAAAGCTGAGAGGTGTCTCTTCCTACAATCCAACTCAGTTGTTTTCTTGCCGCGGGTAAATCTTCTTTCTTTACCTCTTCTTCCACTTTCAATGACTCAATAATCAAACTTCTGCTGCCGATAGCATAAAAGAAGAACAGTGTATTGAAAATAATGAGGATAATGGGGTAGGGCGTCAATAATTTTTGAACTCCAAAAAAGAATGCCCAGACGAGAACAACCAAAAGCAATGCGGAAAGCACGCCTTTAAGTTTTCTGTTTTCCCCTTTATTTAAGGTTTTATCGAACCACATAATTAAATAACCAAATCCACGAATAGGATGTGGCAGCCAACGGGGATCGCCCAATAGTGTGTCTAGCAGCATTCCACCGACTAATGGTATTATAAATTGAGGAATATCAGTCATTTATATTTACGAATTACGAATTGGGATTTTAGAACTATTATCTATTTGCTGTTTAATTTTTCGATTCAATCTCCCGCAAATTGTCCATCTTCTTTTTGCGAAGGAATCCGTAGATATCTTCCAGATGTTCGGTAACTTTTCCGTGATGGAATTCGTAGACTTTTTTTACCAATCCGTCGAGAAAATCACGGTCGTGTGAAACGACAATCAACGTGCCGTAAAAATCTACTAATGCTTGCTTGAGAATATCTTTCGTGCGCATATCCAAATGATTGGTGGGCTCATCGAGAATGAGCAGATTGACCGGTTCGAGCAGAAGTTTTATCATTGCAAGGCGAGTGCGTTCGCCTCCAGACAGCACTTTCACCTTTTTATCGATATCTTCACGCCCGAACATGAACGCGCCGAGAATGTCGCGGATTTTCGTGCGAATATCTCCCACGGCTATGGCGTCGATGGTTTGAAAAACGGTCAGGTCTTCATCCAGAAGCGAGGCTTGGTTTTGCGCGAAGTATCCGATTTTGGCATTGTGGCCCAGAGTGAGGCTGCCGTCGTGCGCTATTTCCTGCATGATACATTTCACCATCGTGGACTTTCCTTCGCCGTTGCGACCAACAAAAGCCACTTTGTCGCCTCGCTCAATCATAAACGTGGCATCCGAAAATACCCGCTTGTTATCATACGATTTGCCTACATTTTCGGCAATCACGGGATAGTTTCCCGAACGAGGCGATGGCGGGAATTTCAGTTTCAGAGCCGAAGTATCCTCTTCATCCACTTCTATCAGTTCGAGTTTTTCGAGCATCTTCACGCGCGATTGCACCTGAAGGGTTTTGGAATACGTCCCTTTGAAACGTTCGATGAATTCTTTGGTTTCGGCAATCATTTTCTGCTGGTCGTCATACTGCTTTTGCTGTTGCTCGCGGCGTTCCTTGCGTAATTCCAGATAGTGCGAATATTTTGCCTTGTAGTCATAGATGCGACCCATCGTCACCTCAATAGTACGGTTGGTAACGTTGTCCACAAAAGCGCGGTCGTGCGAAATGAGCACAACGGCTTTGGCGGTATTTATCAAGAAATCTTCAAACCACTGAATGGAATCGATGTCGAGGTGGTTGGTTGGCTCGTCGAGCAGCAAAACGTCCGGCTCCTGCAGCAACAATTTTGCCAATTCGATGCGTATACGCCAGCCGCCGCTAAATTCGGTGGTCTGCCGCTGAAAATCATGACGTTCAAATCCCAAACCGAGTAGAGTCTTTTCAATAGCCGCATCAAAATTGGTATCCTCTATGCTGTAAAACTTTTCGCCGAGCGTCGACACTTCTTCGATAAGCTGCATATATTCGTCCGAATCATAATCCGTGCGCGTGGACAACTGCTCGTTTATCTCCGCCATTCTCCTTTCCATTTCGTGCAGATGGGCAAAGGCCTGCGCCGTTTCTTCAAACACGGTGCGATTGTCAGCCATCAACAGATGTTGGGGCAGATAGGCTATTTTGAAATCTTTCGGGTAAGTTACTTTTCCTCGCGAAGGCTCGCGAACGCCGGCCAATATCTTCAGAAGCGTGGATTTTCCCGCTCCGTTTTTACCCATCAGGGCAATTCTGTCGGTAGGATTGATTACGAATGAAATATCTGAAAAGAGGGTTTGTCCGCCAAATTCTACGGCAAGTCCGTCAACTGAAACCATGTATTACTGTTTTTTGTGCAAAGATAGCCTTTTGAATTGGGATTTCAGATTTCGGAATTATGAATATTCGTATAATGAATGGTAAGATGTATGGAGTATTTTGCTTGCTAGCGCGGAATTTCTCCGGAATAAAAAAACCACACGAAAGGATTCGTGCGGCAGCGAGGTTTTGTTGTTATTCTCTACTTCTCCACTGCCTTTTAATCCAAAAATTGCAAAATATGAGCAGTAAAGGCACGCCTTAGAGAGGCGCGCCAGCAAGCGTAAATTACCAAGATTGCTTGATTTATTAAATTTCAGTTTTGAAATAAATTCTTATTCTTTACTTACTTTTCTATGCCATTTAATAGGATAATATAAAACTGAATTTTTGCCTAATACTTCAATGATGCCAATATTTTTATAAAAAGTTTGTGGTTTTGAGAATAAATTTTTAGTTTTCAGCAGACTATCTGATTTTTCAAAATCAATCCTCTTTATATTATATATTTCTTTTGTTGAAATTTTTTTAATAGGATTCTTTTTATCAAATTCAAACACATCATATACGTTTTCTGATAATTTATGTTTCCTTTCAAAAATTAATTTGCATGACTCTTTTTTATTACTATATCTAGTATATGATCCTTCTCTATCGAAAGATAATTGATAAAGTCTTTTTTCTAAAAATTTAGATGAATCTAATATTACGTAATATATACTATCTTTTTTATAATTCTGGGATTTAGTATATGTTGAATTACATATAATTAGACAACATAAGACGAAAAATTTTATAATATTTTTTATTTGCATTCCTCTCCTCCTTGCTTATCGTAATTATTTATTAAATTTTTAATTTTATTCTTTTCTGAAGAACTTAATTTTTCCCAAGTATAAGTATCCATTAGTCCTTCCCAAGCTAAAGATTGATATAATTCATCAGATTGAGAAGAATCATATTCTTTTAATAATTTGATTATATAATTTCTATAATATCCAGCCATTTGCTCATGACTCCATTCTTTTTTATAATTCTTATAGTAGAAATCATAAATGCCCGGATAATTATTATGAAGATTCGTAATAAATTTTACTACCTCTTCTTGCTTCCAATCTTTGAATTGTAAATTTCCTTTTTGTGCAGCGGATAATAATTTTCTAAACATTTCTGCATGAATAGTTTCATGAATTATTGTTCTAGCAATAGACAAGTTAGGTCTGTTAAGATTATTACTATTAATTTGTATTTCGGTCACATAATTTACAGGAGGAATAGTTGCAGCATTTATATCGGATCCTAATGATGATGATGCGGTAAACTTCAAATGACTAACTGGAAACTCTCCATCAAACTTTTGAATAGCCGCTTTAAATCCTCCACTTAAATTATTTAATTTATCGTAGACACAATCAGCTTTAGTACCTACAAACGAAGGATCTTCAATAATTTTATCTTCCGGTATTTCTTCCTCCTCATAACAGTCGGTACACGGACCAATTTTTCCGTGTTTCCCGTATTGTACTCCCGGCGTAGCCGTTTCATCATATCCGGATGAGTTTCCATCGTTGTTTGAACCTCCTCCGCCTCCACCTCGGTTTGCTCTTTCGGGGTCTCGTTTTACCCAGCAGTCAATAATAGTTACAGCAACTTCATTGATAGTGGTGTGGTCATAGTTTCCGTTTACGTACCAGTCTGTATATGTGATTTCTGTTTCATACATACATATTTCCTGTGCCGAGCGGGTGAGGGGCTGACTTTCGGGATATTCAAGCTTAGCTGTAACTTTTCCATCTTCATATATCCATCCGTTATTAAAATATCCGTTGTTATTACTATACATAACATATCCGTCAAATTCCTTATCCATCTGTCCATAAGAATTTTCATTAAGAACAAAATTCTTTTTCTCCAAATATTTGGCAGAAGGCATGATAATCATAAAATACGATCTCATCTTGCCTGTAGTATTGTTTTTTTCTACTATATATCGAACAATATTTTGGAGATATCTTTCATCTTTAGTTTGTTCGTAACGTTTCATACATTCGGGCAATACCCAGTTTTTTTGCTGTATAAATGCAATAGGTATTTCTACTGTCTTAGAATTTACCAAAGAATCCGTAAAAGCATAATTCCACATCAATTGCCATTCACTATTTCCCGCACGTGTTTGAGGAAATCGATTGTTGAACCATTGTTGTGCTTCAGATACTTTACTTTCATCTCTACCCTTTAGTTGGGCTAAAGATTTTTCACTTAAAACTGGTTGCTTTAAATAAGAACTCTTTTGCACAATCTCTTCACTTGCGCACCCCGCCATCATCATCAGGCAGAGCAGAATGCCCGCCTGCATGAGGCGGCGCGTCCGGTTTGTTTTTGCATGTTTGGTCTGCATAAAATAATAATAAAAATTAGTTTAATTGATTTGTACGGCACAAAGGAAAAATATCTTTTTTAAAAATCAATAGTGTTGATGAAACCTAACCTGCTTATTTTTTGTAATATGCTTATAATAAAACTATTAATGCGTTTTTTCTTGATGAAATCTAACCTCTGATTTGGTCAATTACAGCTATAAATTGCCTCTTTTTTCATCAATTTTGCTTCCGATTTATGAGTAAACATGCGAAAGATGCCCGCCAATAAACGGCGGAGCATCCTCCGATTAATTTATTGAGCAGAAGCACTTCCTCCTTCTTCCTTTTTCTTTTTCAAAGTTTCGCGCAGGGTGTCTTTCTGCTTCACGGCACTTTGGGCGTCTGCCACCAGTTGGTTGATGTTGTTGGCAAGATTTTGATAGGGTGCTTCGCCGTTGAGGAATGCCAATGCGTCGATACCTTTACAAAGTTGACGAAATTGTGTGTCCGTCTTTTTGCGCTCGTCCGTCAATAGACCGGCAATGTATTCGGCGTCTTTTTCCACCTTTTGCGCCAGCACTTCCGCAAAGCGGGTGTTTTCCGCACGCAGGCGGTCTGCCCAGCGTTTGGTGTCGGTTGCCACCAGGTCTTTTTCGTCAACGTCTTGCAGCAGATTGGTCACTGCCGCTGTTTCATCCTTTTGCGGAAGGGTGGCGATGGCGCTGCCTCCGTATTTTTCGAAAGCGTTGGCGATGCGTTGCGCCGCCGCTTTGATGTCGGCATCGGGAAATCGGAGCAGGGCGAGCACCGTTTGCGCCCATCCGATAACGAGGTCGTCGCGCAGCACGTCAATTTCGTCTTTCAGTGATACGAGCCCCGTTTTTCGGGCTTGCTTAAATGCCTTGTCCAGTGCTTCAAACGCTTTTTCGAAAGCTGCCGCAAGGTCTGTCAACTTCAACTCTTCGAGGTTTTCTTTCTTTAAGAAAGCGATAACCAAACTCATGATTTGATAAAAATCTTCATGAGTTACTCTTTGTAGGTTTACACTTTTAATCATGATTGTAATAAAATTTAGTTGATTAATATCTATTTTGATTAATATAAAACTTGCTGTAAAAGTTACATGAGAGCTTTCGGGGGTGCCGAATATACTTTTGTAAGGTTACATGGGTGCTTTCGGGAGTGCCGAGTATACTCATGTAAGGTTACATGAGAGCATTCGTGAGTGCCGAGCATACTCATGTAAGGTTACATGAGAGCATTCGTGAGTGCCGAGCATACTCATGTATGTGTACATGACACCTTTCGTGAGCGCGGAATATACTTTTGTCAAGCTACATGAATGCTTTCGTGAGTGCGGAGAGCTCCCATGTATAGCCATATCAAAATATTGTTTTGAATATTTAGAGGGGAAGTATGTTTTCAATGCACGTTTCATAACGTTTATTGTAATATTTGACACGTATCAGGGTTAAATGAATGTGTTTTTTTACGATTATCGGCATTCATTTATGGCGATAAAGGTAATAACTTATTTGATTAAACAACTGTTTTTTTTCGTGTTTTTTTATGGCAGGGCGAGAAATGTTTATTCTATTTGCCTTAACGCCTCCACCAAAAGCCGATTGTTTTCTGCCGATTGCACCGACAAACGAAAATGCCAAGGTGTTAAGCCCCTAAAGTTATCCGCGTTGCGGATAAGGATGCCGTATTTTTCCATTAATTCAAGCTTTAATCGGGCGGCAGTTTTAGTCTTAGATTTTACCAAAAAATAGTTGCATTCCGAAGGAGTGACTTCAAGCAGGGGAATTTCGCAAAGTTGCTGCTGAAAAAGTTTTGACTCCCGGCACACCGCTGTGCTGTCGGGCAGCAGCCGCTCGTAGTTTTTCATCACAAAACATCCTGCTTCGATGGCAAGCGCGTTCACACTCCAGGGTGTTTGCAGGTTTTTTAATTTTGCAATAATGTCTTTGTCGGCGATAATATACCCGATGCGCAGCCCCGGAACGGCAAAAGTTTTGGTGAGCGAATGAATGGAAATCAGATTGTTGAACTCCTGATGAAGCGGGAAAACGGATGGGGCATGAGGACACAATTCTCCATACGCATTGTCAATAATGATGTGAGTTTGCGGGTTTTCTTTGCAGATATATTTTATGTGTTTTGATGATAAGATATATCCGTTTGGATTGTTAGGTACTGCAAACCACAGGGAGTCTTCAAACTGATTATCACCTTTTTCTAAATCTTCAATTGGCAAGAAAGAAAGCTGATGATTATGAACGCGGCAGGCGTCTTCATATTCGGCGAAGGAAGGGTAGGTGATAGTGGTTTTTTTGCCGGAAAAAAGATGTGCCGTTAAATAAAAGGCTTCTGCAGAACCATTTGTAGTCAAAATATTCACAGGCGAAATATTATGATGCGTTGCAATCAGTTCTACCAGCTTTTTTGATTCAGGGTCGGGATAGTTTTGCAGCACGTGCATCCTGCCCGAAAGAAATTCTATAATCTCCTCCGAGTGGTTTTTGTAGGGAATGTTCGAACTGAAGTCTGCCGCTATTTCCCTGTTAAAGTCGTATATATCGTTGCCGTGTCCGTTGCGCATTGGAATTAATAATTAAAAATTTAATGCGGTTGGATAATTATTTCTTGAGATATTTTTCTAATAATTCTCCATTTCCCCAAACCTCAAAACTGGAACATATCATTTCTTGAGAAACAGGATTATTGGCACAAGGAGTTTCTCCAAGTTTATATATTTCTAAATGTAAATCACATGTTTTTCCAAAAAATCTTAGAACTAAGTATTTTCCTTCTTCTATTTTTATAAATTCAATTGAAGGATTTTTAATGCACTCTTGGAAGCCATAATGAAATAATTTATTTTGAATTTTCGATTTTAGATTGTATACTTCCTTATAATTTTTCATTTTTCATTTTTCATTTTTAATTCTTAATTCTTCATAGATGAACTCCATGTCCACATTCTTGCGAATCAGCTCCGCCAGTTTGTTGTATCCTTCTTCTTTTTTGGCTTTGTAGTCAATGGTGGATTGGAAGTCCGGATTTATTTGTTGCAGGATGTGTGTGATAACCGACGCGTTATCTAAAATACCGTGGATGTAGCTTCCCCACGTTTTTTCATTGAGAAAATAACCGTCCTTTTCACCGTTTTGCAAGTTGCATAACGGACGATTACTTTCCGTGATTCCTGCATGAATTTCGTATCCTTCGCCACAGGCGTCTCCGTTTACGAATGAAAAACTGCACTGACGCGTTTGTTTTCCGTCTTCAATAATTGTAGTGACGGGAAGAATTCCCAATCCGTTTATTTCTTCGATGTCTCCTTCGATGTGGTGCGGGTCAAGCACTTTTTCGCCCAACATTTGATAACCGCCGCAAATTCCATAAACGGGTTTGCCTGCTTGATGATGCTTGATGATGATTTCCGAAAGTCCCTTTTCGTGAAGCGTTTTCAAATCGGAAATCGTATTTTTCGAACCGGGAATGATGATGATGTCCGCTTTTACCAATTCCTCCGGCTCGTTGGTATAATAAAGATTTACGCCTTCCGTCTGCTCGAGCATATTAAAGTCGGTGAAGTTGGAGAGATGCTTGAGCATCACCACGCCGATATTTATCTTGTCCTGACGGTGTTTTTTGGAAGTATTTTCAATCACCACACCGTCTTCCTGTTCCACAAATATGTCGCGGAAATAGGGAATGACTCCCACCACGGGTTTTCCCGTCAGTTGTTCAATAATGCGTTTTCCGTCTTCAAACAACGCGATATCTCCACGAAATTTGTTAATGATAATTCCTTTGATCGCATCGCGTTCTTCCTGGGGAAGCAGTAAAATACTTCCATACACGCTGGCAAAAACACCGCCTCTGTCGATATCCGCGATGAGGAAAGTAGCCGCTCCGGTACGCAGTGCTACCCTCATGTTGACGATGTCTTTTTTCCAGAGATTAATCTCCGAAATACTACCGGCACCTTCAATCACGATTGGATTGTAATCTTCCGCCAACCTATCGTACGACTTCATCACTTCATCGAAAAGCGCGTCTCGGTCTGTGTCGTTAAAATATTCCGATGCGGATTTGTTATAGGAAGGTTTTCCATTTAGTACAACTTGCGAAGTCAAATAATTCGTCGGTTTCAGCAAAATGGGATTCATTTCCACACGGCATGGAATGCCGCAAGCTTCCGCCTGAACGGCTTGTGCACGTCCTATTTCGAGGTTGTCGGCTGTCGCGTAACTGTTAAGCGACATATTTTGAGCTTTGAAAGGCGCCGGGGCGTAACCGTCTTGAAGGAAAATGCGACAGAAACCTGCGTTGATAACAGATTTTCCGACATCACTTCCCGTGCCTACAAACATGATTGGTTTTAATTTTTCCATAAATCTATTATCAAACGTTGATGACGGTCACCTGCCCATAAGCAATCGGCGTGTCAAACGCTTTTTTTGTTGACCATCCTTCCAAAATAATTCTGAACATCCGGATGGCTCCCGAATGGGTAACTATAAGGATATTGTCATTAATTTTTGGTAATTCGTCAATGAAATTTTGTATTCTTTGCTGCAACATTTGTGAAGATTCTCCATTGGGACAAACTTCTTCCAGATAATTGCTAAACCATCGTTTCCCTTTTTCGCAATCAAAGATTTCGTCCCAAGATTTGTTTTCCCAATCGCCGAAATCGAGTTCCATCAATCTCTCATCAGAAATAATATCGTCTGAAAATTCTTTTGCGAGATACATACATCTTGTCAACGGACTGGAATAGACTTTTTCAAATTTGACATCGGACAACGTCTTTTTTATTATTCCCAACTCATTCTCGAAAGTGTCGGCAAGCGAAACGTCCGTTTGCCCATAACAAATTCCCGACGGAACATCTACCCGAGTATGACGCAACAGATATATTTTCATTGATTCTTTTCAAAGCGAGGAATTATGCGTAATCCCTTTTCATAACGCAGAAAGCGTATTATAAAGCGGATGCCGCACGCAAGTAAAGCAGTTCCCAATCCGGAATAGAAAAAAGCGATAAACCAATTCGGTACCAAATGCAGATATCGTATCGTAATTCCAAAAGTCATCATCGCAATCATTATGATGTAGGACTTGCCATCAAAAAACAACCAGACGGGCATTTTTTCGTTCGGATTGTTACGGATTCTTTTCTCATGTTTATACACCAATTTCGAGAATATGAAATGATAAAACAAGTAGAATATTACGAATCCGGAAATGATTAAAATGATTTTTTGAGAAAGAACCGGAATTAATGTATATCCTATCTTCACAATCATAAATCCGGCAAAAGTCCAAAATAGACCGGCAATTAATAACAGATACTTTTTTCTGACGAGAAACATTAAGTGTGTGATTTAAAAAATGTTCCTCAAATATACAAAATTAGTCCTACGTACACTATATAAAAT
This sequence comes from Dysgonamonadaceae bacterium, assembly GCA_032068765.1. Lineage (GTDB taxonomy): Bacteria > Bacteroidota > Bacteroidia > Bacteroidales > Dysgonomonadaceae > DAMBHY01. Next base: position 85,583 of record DAMBHY010000007.1, read on the forward strand.
GCTACTTCGCAAAATTGCTGTAAAGCTCCGAGAACATCTCCGGTAAATCCGCCGATTTTTCGTTCTATAAATTTTTTTATACCCAAATATATAAGAATGTAAGCTGTTATTGCTACCATATCTATCTGCCAAGGCAGAAAAAAGAAAGGCAAAACGGCAATCATAAAAGCTATAAGTATTGTTTGCCAGTCATTTTTATGACTTGTGTGCATGGATTTGCTGTTTTCTTTTCGCGCATACGTTGAGGTATTTATCATCACAATCGACATAAATCGGCTGGAAGTATGAGCCGCAACAATAACTGAAACTATTTCAAATGTGTCGATGGATGTATACAATGTAAACTTTAAAAGAAAAAGGAGTACAAGTGAAATAACACCATAAGTACCTATCATGCTATCCTTCATAATGGCAAGAATACGTTCTTTTGTTTGTCCTCCGCCAAATCCGTCAAAGAAATCAGCCAAACCATCTTCGTGCAAACCTCCGGTTGTAATTACCATCACTATCATTCCAAATATCACACCAACTGAAATAGGAAATAGGAAACTTGCCAGATACACTATAAGACCTCCTGCAGCCCCAACAACCGCTCCCACTAATGGAAAATAGCGGAAAGCTTTTGTAAGATTCTCTTCAGAATATTCCGTTTTTCCCATGGGAATGCGGGAATAAAACTGAAACGCGAGGCGCAGGAGATTAATTTCTTTTTTTAGCATTTTATACGTCCTTATCTACCTGATAAACATCAACTTCATCAAATCCTGCCATTTCATTCAAAAAAATGAGTGAGGATTGTAAAATAGGGTAAACCAAAGGAACGCCTGTTCCTTCTCCCAAACGCAAATCAAGATGAAGAATCGGGTCGCCTTTCATATATTCCACCATGGCTTTGTGTCCGCGTTCGTTGGACTGGTGACTGAAAATGACATTGTCTAAGACATCCTGCTGCATTTCGTAAGCGGCAAGAAATCCCGATGATGTAATGAATCCATCTGCCACAATCAACATATTTTGACGTTTTGCTTCTAATACTGCTCCGCAAATCATGGCAATTTCTATTCCACCAAATGTAGTAAGAATTTCAAGTGGGGTTTGAGGATTGTATTTTTCCGAAACTTGTTTTAATACTTCATATTTGTGAAGAACTCCATCTTCTTTCAAACCTGCGCCTCTTCCCACGCATTCCTCCAAAGGAACTTTGGCATATTTATGAAGTAAAAGTGACGCGGGCGAAGTGTTGGCGATCCCCATTTCACCAAAACCGATTATGTTGCAACCTCTTTCTGCCTCTTCGCGAACGCATTCCGCACCGACTTCCATCGCTTTCATACAAAGCTCAACGGACATTGCCGGTTCGTAAAGCATATTTTTTGTGCCTCTTGCCACTTTGCGGTTTTCGACGGATAAATCTTTTTCAAAATCGTAATCCACACCTCCGTCAATCACTCTCAAATGGAAATTATGCTGACGACAGAAAACATTGATACCCGCTCCTCCATTCGCAAAGTTTTTCACCATCTGCCACGTCAATTCTTTTGGACAGGGACTTACGCCTTCTTCCACAATTCCGTGATCGGCAGCGAAAACCAACATTGCCGGGTTTTTTAATTCCGGTGTAAGTGTTTGCTGAATAGTTCCAATTTTAAGAGCAATTTTTTCTAATTTACCTAACGAACCCAAAGGTTTGGTGCGGGTGTCGATTTTGTGTTGCAATTCTTTTGTTATCATTTTGGATTGTATTTCAGGGCAATATAACCTCCAACGTTAAAGAACTATTATAACTCTCCCATAATTGTGTATTAATTTTTTTATGAATCGTCACAAACAGCATCATAATTCCTGCTTTTTGAGGCTGGAAAGTGAAGTTGCCGTTTTCGTCTGTATAGATATTATTTTTTCGAATATTTTCTACATCGTATAAATCGCCTTTACGATGATATTCATATTTCTCGTTGTCATAAACCACTACTACCCGTGCGTTTGGTATGGGCTTACCATCCATCGATATTTGGAACGTAAGTTTTGTATTCAGATATAATTCATTGGGTGATGTGAGTGGTATAATTTCCAATCCTTTATTCAAGGGTGTGGGTTTGTAGTTTGTTTTTTCACCTTTATACACATACGTGTCGGCACTATTGAAATATTGAAGATGTGTTTTTGTTCCTTTATATTTCAACGTATCTTCTGCAAAGTATAGTTTGCCATCTATGGTTTCTACAGCTCTATATTTTGGTCCTTTCCTTGTGGTGGCGTGAATATGATAAGTTCCATCCGCTTCCAATTCTGGTTGAAGATATACTGCTGCTTTGGTTTCAATATATGAATTAATGATGGAGGATGAGCCGAAGGGGGTTATTAATTGGAATGAAGGAGCGTTCATTACAAAATCTGCCTGAAATGGAAATTCGGTGAAGGCTGACTCAATCTGAAAACGCGAATGCACCACATGAAATTGGTTCGGCTTCAGAAAAGGAACATGAGCAGATAATAATCCGCTGAAGATAAGTAATGATAATGTGATTTTAATACTTTTCATTGCTGTTATTTTATTTTCATAGGAATACCAGATACCATAAAGAATACTTCATCGGCATCCTTCGCAATATGCTGGTTCATCCATCCTTGTAAATCTGTAAAGTGGCGCGAAGTTTCGTCTGCCGCGTGCAGACTCATTCCAATTTCGTTGCTTACTACAATGAGTGTGAAATCCTGCTGAATAAATCTGTTCCATTCGTCTTTTGCCTTATCGAGTGAAATGTTGAGCTCGTAATTATTGTCATGGAATATATTTGTAAGCCAAAGCGTAACGCAGTCCATTAAAACTGTCTTACCCTTGAGGTCATGATTGCTCAGTTTCACATCTTCCTCCAATGTTGTCCACATTTCGCCTCTGTCAGCCTGATGACGTTGAATGCGCTTTTCGAAATCCTCGTCCCAATGTCTAGCTGTAGCCAAATATAAAGGATTAGCCGATAAACTTTCGGCTAATCCTTGTGCATAACTACTTTTTCCCGAGCGTTGTCCGCCAGTGATGAAAATTATTTTACTCATTTCTTGTCTACTGTTGCTGAACAAACATCTTTTTTGTATACCCACCGAATCGCATCATTTGGTTTTACTATCATAAGATACGCCAGTTTGCCTGTTTGTTCGTCATTAACCGTGTAATACCACGCCTTTTGTCCGCGAACATTTGCTACTTTGTTGATGGTGGTGACAAATACATAATCTTTTACGGGATAGGTGGAAATGGTAGCGCATTTTTGCAATGCTGTCATCACGGTCATTCCTTCGGACCAATCAACTTGATGCGTTTCAGTTTTTTTCTCTTTCCCGTAGTCTAAAGTAACTGTTACTTTTTGTTGGGAAAAGATGTTTACTGAAAAGATGATTAACGCGAATATGGATAAGATAAGCTTTTTCATTATCTGCTAATTACTTCATTAAGAAAACTGTTTTGCAAGGATTTACTCCTACGCCAAACGAATATTTTAATGTTCCATCATTACCGAAACAGTACATTTTTCCATTATTAACATAATCGGTATCACCTACATAAATATCTTTTGTAACCGGATTTACATCAATACAATATGGTGTAAGCTCTAAATCACTTTTAAGGATATTATTTGTAATAATTTCATTTGTTTTACAATCATATACGATAACTCTCTTATTAGTAGCTTGCCAGTTTTGATCGTATTCAAAAGTGTAAATATATGCTTTATTGTCTACAATATCCATGCCTTTTGCATCATTTATATTGATATCAGTAACTGTTTTTAAATCACTGCTGATGCGTTGGAATTTTCCAGGTATATCATTATAATTACCATTTGAGATTACAAAGATATTACCATTGTTATCAGCTTTTACAGTTTGAGGATTTAAATTTACTGTAACTTTTGAAACTTCTTCAAATTTTGCTAAGTCAATTACCGAAACTGTTTTATCTCTTCCTGGAGTCATACCTCCTGTATTAGCAACGAATAGTTTATTATCTGAAATTACGCTTCCATCAGGATTAGCACCAACTTTGACTGTTTTTGTTATATTGAAGTTTATTGTATCCATAGATGCTACATAACCATCGTAAAGGACGATGTAGATTTTTCCGTTCGCGGCTGTGATGGAGCGAGGCGCACGTGGATTTCCGGCATCATCTTTTAATTTAATGGTTTTTATACTTTTAGCATTGTTGGCATCTAAAACTTCTATAAGTCCTGATTTATAGATGGACGCATACATTTTTGAACCGTAAATCAACATATCTTGTCCGGTGTCGCCTAGACCTCTATTGTTAACACTGTAGAAAATGTCGGGAGAAACAGCTTTAGTATTAACATCATAATATGAAATGGATGCATTGTTCAATTGGAATTTACCTGAATTGAGAACGTATACACCTGAAGTTACTTTTACATCTTTTTCTATAACCGGGTCTTTTTCACAAGATGTAAGAGTTGAAGCACTTACGAGAATTGCCAGAACGGCATAAAACATGTTTTTTAGTTTCATAATGTCTTTAATTAAAATTGTATATTATTGATAATCTGTAATTTCTGCGAGGCATCGGATAAAATTTCACTATTTCATACTGGGTGTTGAATAGGTTGATAACTTCCGCTTTTATATTCAACCTTTTATATATTGTTTGTGCGTAAAGAGAATGTATTATGTACGGACTCAATCTGTTTCGAAGATCAGTCATTTGACCAATCCATCTTACACCGGAATAAGTTATGTTATAACCTGTTTCAAATAATTTGTTTGAATAAATGAGCGAGCCATTTCCAGAGTGCAGTGGCATATATGGAATTTGTTCATCAAAATTGGCACTTTCCAGAGTTTTGTCTTTCGCGTTTTGAAGGGAATAGTTTATTTTTAATGAGAAGATGTTTTCCTCGTTTGCTTTGTAATCAAATTTCGAATTTACATCCAAACCTATTATTCTAACTTTCCCTTTGTTTATCATAGTCCAGTAGAAACCATTTTTTGGAATCATTACGATTTTGTCTTTGATATTGTTAATATAAGCATCTGTAGTAATTGCAATATTCAGATTCTCTATAAGCTCTGATTCAAAAGCTGTGACCCCGATGTTAAACATATTGGCATTTTCCGGATTTAAATTTTTATTGCCAAGTTCCTGATAGTAAAGCTCGTTAAAAGTTGGGAGTCGATATAGATTTTTGTAGAAAAAACGAATACGATATTCTTTATCTTCCAATAATTTATACGAAAAATTAATTGTCGGTGAGAGTTTTTGTTTGTTTGGAGCTGTATTTTCAGACTCCGAACTTTCAAAAGTCTTAGTTAAAAGAATATTTGCTCCAAGATTCCATTTTTCAGTGATGTACTTGAAAGCCACATTCCCCATTGAAGTAATTCTTTTAGGATAAATAAATTGAGAATATTCAAGATTTGATTTTTTATCCAACTCATTGAACCACAAGTCAACAGCCGAAGAAATTATAAAATTATCTCTAAGATTGTGTGCTACCGCAAATGATGTATAATATTCATTTTGAGTGTATTCATCAGAAAGCATATTGTTAGTTTCATTATACTTCAGATTTTTGTCAATATAATGTGTGTAAGAATATTGATGACGTGCGGTGATATTGTATTGAAATTTGCGGTTCATCCTGTTTTTGTATTGAAACTGAGTAAATAGACTCTTGTCTGTCAATCTTTCCTGCGATTTTTCATCGTTGTAATAAGTTACACTACCTGGCAATCCTCTATCAGAATAATAAAAATTTGTTTTGAATAATAACTGGGTGAGATTATTAGGACGATGTACAAAATTGAACTCTGAGCGAGATGCCATCACATCCGAGTTATTTCGTTTTAGAACAGAAGAACTATCGTTTGAAGAAAATCCGTAATTCTGTATAAATGAATATCTCCCGTTTGCATTTGTGAAATCTGAAGAAAGCGTGAATCCACTTTTTTCACTAATATTTTTCAGGATAATAAATCCTGGGTTTATCAAACCAAAAGAACCGACTTTTAAATAAGCTTTTCCATATAATATTTTGCCCGAATTTTCTTTAGGCAGTAAGGTTGAAATATTCAGCAGGTTTCCATTTGAAAAAACCCTTGCAGGCAATAAAAAATCTGTAGGTTGTGCATTGGAAAGAGAAATATCTGCAATATTATCCAGTGGAAAACGACCTAAATCTATATATCCGCTTTGGATATTGCTAATCATTACGCCGTCGTAACTTACGCTTGTATAATTTGCATCCATTCCTCGGACGGAAATAGTTTTCAATCCGCCAATTCCGCCATAGTCTTTAAGGGTTACGCCGGAAAATGTATTGGCAACATCCGCAACATTGCTTGCGTTTAATTTCAGAATTTCACTTTGAGTGACAGTCTGAATAGGTAGTACCGAACGGATTTCTTTGTTTCTACGACCGTTCACTTCTACTTCTTGTAGTCTATAACTCTTGATTGAATCTTTTGGATAAATTTGAGAAAATAAGGGCGATAATCCGCTCAATAGTAAACATACATTAGTTAGAATTGAAAAAATAAGATTACGATTTTTCACTTTGAAAATATTTGTAATTATTAGTTACAATCAAAATACTTTCAATGTGATATGGGCAAAATAAAGTGGTAAATTGTCACTTCATGCTTTTATCCCCGAAAGCATTATGATAGTTTGCTTTGGGAGACAGGTCTTCCGGCTTGTTCCGGTTTTCTGAAGCCTTCCCATTTTGTGGAGCAAAACAGTGACTTTTGTAATTCAGAAAACTTTGTAGGGAACATACGGCTGCGGGTACAGCTTTGGATTCTTCGCTTGTTTAGGCGCGTTACCAAATTCCATGATGTCTGAAAGCGACTGCAAAGGTAGGATTATTTTTTTAATTTGGAATTAAAAGTTAAGAATTTAAAGAATGATGATTAAGTTTTAAACATCGTGTTGTTTTGTTTAATTTTTTCATCTTTACGCAATATGGGCAAGTTTGTAGGTTGTACGGAGTATTGAAAACGTTTATTTAACTTTTAAAAAGTTTGAAAATGATGCCATGAATGGATTTGCTGACATATTGGTTTATCGCTTTTCAATACGATACCCTAATACTGCCAGCGATTTATGTCCATATTTGAGCTTATAGTATTGTAGTCTTTTGTAATTGGATATTAGTTAGGTCTCTTATTATTATGCGAAACATCATTCTTCAAGATAACATCATAAGTATCGTCCTTAACGGTTACAATAGAGACGGACGTGTTTTCCATATTCTCTATTTCGATAACTCTCTCGGGACTAATTCTATAGAAGATCGTAAAAAACGTGCGAATGGTAAAGCCGTGACTCACGATAAGGAGCGTATCATCAGGATGTTGGGTGTATATATCTGTGAGGAAGTCACTTAGGCGTAAAGCGATGGCCTCGGGTGTTTCAATTTCGTCTGAAGGCGTGAATTCATCCATTTTTTCAGGGAATATTTGTCCTTGAAAACTTCCGAAATAGCGTTCGCGAAGTCTCTTGTCAGTGTTGATTGAAAGATGTGGATGGAATTTTGCAATTTCTTTGGTAGTATCCAATGCGCGCCTTAAATCGCTTGAGTAGATTGCGTCAAACTTTTCGTTCTTCAGTCTTTCTGCAACTTTCTTCGCCTGTGAGATTCCTTCGTCATTCAATTTGCCGTGCGTCTGGCCCTGACAAATACGCAGGATATTAGCTTCCGTTTCGCCGTGGCGTACTATAATGATTTTCATTGCTTGCGAAGCTTTTCTAATTGTCTTTCAGACACAGGAAAAACAACTGGTTTTCCTGACGCAGGATTGGTATTTACTATCACCACTGTATCGTATACTGATTCGATATTCTCGTAAGTAAGCACTTCTTCGGGTGTACCTTTCTGATAAATGCTTCCTTTTTTCATCATCACCAGATAATCGCAATATTCCGCCGCCATACTCAAATCGTGGATAATCATGATTACCGAGAGTTGTAGTTCTTGATTTAATCGTTGGATTAAATTCATAAAACGTACCTGATGCGTAATATCAAGATGTGACGTGGGTTCATCCAGCAGCAGAATTTTAGGTTTTTGTGTCAATGCCGAAGCCATATTTACCATCTGCTGTTCGCCGCCGCTTAGCTCGTTCATCATTTTGTCTTTCAGATGAAGGGTGTTGGTGAGCTTCATGTAATGATGCGCGATTGCCATATCTTCTTCGGTATCGAAAAACTGAAACGATGCGCGATAGGGTAGTCGACCCATTAAAACATATTGTTGCACAGTGATTTGTGGGACTTCTGTAAATTGCGTGACGATTGCCAGCTTTTGTGCTTTCTCGCGAAGTGAATATGCATTGATGTTTTTTCCGTCTATAATGATTCCTCCTTCTAACAAAGGAATATCGCGCGAAATTCCCCGAAAGAGCGTCGTTTTTCCCGAACCATTGGGTCCGATTATTCCCATGAAAGTTCCTTTCTGAAGGGTAAACGATATATCGTGAATTTTAAATCCACTTTTGTAACCGCACGATACATTATTTAATTCGAGAATGGAAGTCATCAGGATTGGATTTTGGAAATTTTGGATGATTTACTAAGAAGGAAAATGAATACAATTCCGCCGAATATTCCTGTTATAACTCCGATGGGAAGTTCGTTTGGCTGAATAATGACGCGTGAGAGGATATCGCATAATATTAAGAAAATGCCGCCACTCAAGAATGACAAAATTAGCAAAATACGATAATCAGAACCCACTACCAGCCGCACAATGTGAGGTATAACCAGTCCCACAAACCCAATGATGCCGCCCACTGCAATACAAGTGCCGGTGAGTAGAGATGTGATAATGAATAGGATGCGAATAGTCGTATTGGTGTCGATGCCGAGATGGCGCGCCTTGTCTTCACCCAAACGCAAAGCGTTAAGTGGTGTCACGAAAATATATGATGATATTAAGGATAGGATGGCAACAACAATGACAGTATATATCATCACTGAATTGGATTCATTGAGAGAACCCATTGTCCAGAAAACGATTCCGTGAATATTTTCCACCGCGGTGATAGACATCAGAAACATCATAATAGAAGATGATATAAAACTAATCATTACTCCTATGAGCAACATTCTATTAACTTGTATTGCTCCTCTTCGCAGGCTAAGGGTATAAACCAGAAAAATAGTAGCAAAAGCACCGATAAAACCAGCAATTGGCAGCACGAGAAAACTTACAAGATGAAGTCCAGAGATAATTGCGAATGTGACCCCGAGCGATGCACCCCCGGAAATTCCTAAAGTATATGGTTCTACAAGGGGATTTCGGTAAATTCCTTGCAGGATAGTTCCCGCCAGACTCAGCCCGCCACCAATGGCGAAGCCTAAAAGGGTGCGGGGAAAGCGAATGAACGACATTACACCATATTCCATGCTATCTTTGTCGCGGAGGACACTGAAAATTCGGGGAAAAGGAATATTTATCTCACCGACGCTTAGCGAAAGCAGCATGACTCCTACTAAAAGTATCAGAAGTATCAAAATGTATAACGTCCAAAGCGATTGTTTTTTCATTATGCTAAAATTCTATGCCTGCACGGCTCATAACGCCGTTATCATAAGGATGTTTTAGTTTTTTGCAAAAGGTAACGTAGTCTGCCAGCTGAATAACATTTTCTGTAGCACTTCTGCCTGTAAGTATCAATTCCAAATTTTTTGGTTTCTGTTTGATAAAGTCAAGGAGAATGCTTTCATCAAGATAGCTATCGCGGATGGATATCAAAATTTCATCCATTATTAATATATTGTAGTTTTCTTCTTTCAATAGTCGAGTAAGAAATTCAATTGCGGCAGGCACTTGTTTTTTTATTTCATTTTCGTCGATAGACTTATCCAGATGCGGGTGTCCTTTAGCAAAATTATAAACAGTTGCTCCGAGTTTTCGCAGACTGTCCATTTCGGTATAGCCGTATTTCTCTGGTTCTTTGTGAAACGAGCAATAGCATACTTTCAATCCGCTGCCAAGTGCGCGTGTAGCCAATCCTAAAGCCGAAGTTGTTTTTCCTTTGCCATCTCCGGTGTATACATGTATCAATCCCAATTCGTCCATATTATTTGTTTTTTAGAATAAAATTTCCCAATTTTTCCACGGTTTCGGCAAATGTTACAGGTGTTGGCTGGCAGGCAATATCCGAACTGATAATGAATATATTATTCTTTTTTGCAGCTTCCAATTGTGGATATTTTTTCCAGGTTGCCATCTCTTCATCGCCAATTATTCCCATCGTGGCAATAAAAATGTATTTCGGATTTTTTCCTAGCACGAATTCTCTTCCTAATGTACCTTTGGTTAGTCCTGAAGCAATGTTGTGTCCCTTTAAAATGGTGATGTAGTCATTCAGAAATGTATGGTCAAGAACGGTAAAAATCGGGTCTGCTCCAATCTGGAAAAAAATTTTGGGTTTGGTATTCCATTTTATTTTATTTGAAATTGTTCGTATCTTATCGATGCATTCGCGAACGATTTTTATGGATTCATTTTTCTTATTAACCTTGGTCCCTAAATCGATAAATTGAGCGCAAATGTCAGCGAAACTCTTTGGAGAATTATAAATTTTAACGTCAATTCCCAACTTTTCCAATGTCGCTATATCCCGAGGATTGGTTAATCCTGAACCGATTACCAAATCGGGATGCAGACTTATAATTTTTTCAATATTGGGTTTTACTGCTGATGAAACAATTTCTTTGTTATCTCCTTTCGCGGCTAAGCAATAGCTGGTGCAACCAACTAGTTTATCTTGTGCATTAAGGAAGTATAAACTTTGTGTAACAGACGGTGCAAGTGAGATTATCCTTTTATAATCTTTTGAATATATGCCGGTTACAGCAAGTAATAATAAGAAGAATGTGAGTGACGTTTTTTTCATAATATCTCTATATAACTATTTTTGTTGTCAGTAGTAATTTCCCCAAGTGTATATGTGACAGGTTTTTTGAATAACGGACCATCAATCACGAACGAATGATATTCGCCTTTTTCTGCGCAAAGGTCTATATTTTCTTTTTCTGATAATTGATTGATTAATTCGTAATCAATAACTTTTCCCAAATATTTTTCTTCCAATTTTCTATTATCAATGGCTACAATGATGCTTTTAAAACCATTTTCAATAAAATCTTGAATCAAAGAGTTAGTATCGTATCCCCATAACGGGAAAACAGCTTCGATTTCCATATCCTTGCATACCCGTTCAATCCATTGGCGGTGTTCTTGCAAGTAAATATCGCCAAAAACTCCGGCTGTAATGCCTTCTGTCTTTAATGTTTCAATAGCCTTTCTGAAATTCATTTCATAATCGGAGCGTGAAGTGGGATATTGTAACAAAGGGAGATTAATCGATTCTGCTTGTCTTCTGATGAGTTCATTTTTAATACCGTGAGACCGAGAGTGATCACTCTTCGCATCTGTCATATTCAGCAGCCAAACAGCCTTATTATTAGTATTTAAAAGAAATTTATGTAACGCGAATGTACAATCTTTTCCGCTGCTCCATGAAACGAATGCTTTCATTTTTTTATATTATAGGTAACAAAGTTACAATTAACCTGAAATAGTTAATAATTAAATGATCGAAAAAAACCTTTATTTGAAAAAGAAATCTGAGGCAGATTAATTAAACAGACTTTCAAGACGTTTTAAAGACTTACCCATAAAGAATACGACAACGTTATCATACGGCTCGATCAATGTATCACCATCGATGAGCATGGGGTCCCCGTTTCGAATCAATGCTCCAAAAGTAATATCGTTTGGCATGTCGAGATTCTTAATCAGCTTTTTTGTAACCTTTGAATTTGGCTTTGCAATGATTTCTCCAACACTTGCGTCTGAAATGGTCAATGTTTTGATGTTTGCAAGGTCAGATTGAAGAAGAAGTTCGTAAATTTTGCTTGCTGCTATCATTTTTTTATTAATGACAGTTCCGATATCAAAATTCTCTGCCATTGGAATGTAAGCTAGATTCTCAACTTCTGCTACGGTTTTTCTTACACCGAATTGTTTTGCTGTAAGACACGCCAGAATATTGGCTTCCGAATTGGCAGTTAAGGCGAGAAATGCATCGCATTCTTCAATACTTTCGCTTCTCAATAAATCGGTGTCCCTGCCATCTCCCCAAATAACCATCACGTTAGAAGGAACTTTTTCAAGAAGCATTTCCGCTTTTTCTTTATCCTTTTCGATAATGGTGATATTCATGTGTGAAGGGAGCGACTGTGCGGTACGAAGACTGATGCGGCTACCACCCATAATGATGATATTCCTCATTTCGTAAGAACGCTTTCCCATTAATTGAGGCAATTCGTTCAAATAGGGTTGAAGCGTGGTGAAATAAATAATATCATTAGGATAAATACTATCATTACCATTGGGAATGATGGTATAATTGTTCCTTTTTATAGCGACAATATGAAATTTTTTTTCTTCTTGTACTAGTTCGCTTAATTTTCTGTTTGCAATTGGTGCATTGTCTCTAATCTTTGCTCCTGTTAAAATAACTGATCTATTGGATAGCTCCCACCAAACACGAGTCCAAGGGGTTTTTATTGCTGAAACAATTTCTCTTGCAGCCATCATTTCGGGATAAATCATAGAGTTTATACCCAATTTTTGGAAAAAACTATTATTGTTTGGTAGCAGGTATTCGTAATTGTCAATGCGTGCGAGTGTTTTTTTTGCACCAAGATTGGATGCGAACATGCACCCTGTAATATTTTTAGTTTCTTCTGGAGTTACCCCTATGAATAAATCTGTATTTGAAATTCCTGCTTTCTCTAGATCTGAAAGTGATGTACAACTCCCTTCGAATGGTAATAAATCTATATTATCTTTAAGCACTGCTAAACGGACTTTATCATCATCCATCAACGTGATATCGTGATCTTCTTGTCCCAGTAGTCGAGCCAAATGCGTACCTACTTCTCCAGCTCCAGCTATAATTATCTTCATATTTTTAGGATTTATATCCTCTTCTTATTCTTTTAGATAGTTTTATAGAACTCTTCTATACTTGTGCGAATTCCATCCACGTCTAAGTGGCAATAAGCATTTAAATCTTTCACTGAACCGTGAGTTATGAATTCGTCTAAAATTCCCAGCTTTTTAACTACGAGGTTCTTTACTTGTTTTTCTGTAAAATATTCAATTACAGCATCTCCAAAACCACCTTTTATAACACCATTTTCTACTGTAATAATGTGTGTATATTTTGAAGTTATTTCGTCTAAAAGTTCTTCATCTATTGGTTTTACGAAAAGCATATCGTAATGAGCGATTTTCAATCCTTTTTTTTCAAGTTCATCCAATGCTTTGGAAACAACATTACCAATAACTCCGATTGAAACAATTGCTAACTTATTGCCGTCACGCATTCTACGACCTTTTCCTATTGGAATGATTTGCATTTCATTTTGCCACTCAACCAGTTCACCCTGACCGCGTGGATATCGAATTACAAATGGAGTTTCACAAGCATAAGTGGCTGTGTACATCAAATTTCTCAAATCATGTTCATTCGTAGGTGCTGCAATAGTCAGGTTTGGGATACATCTCATGTATGCCAAATCGAAAACTCCATGATGCGTAGGTCCGTCTTCACCTACAAGACCCGATCTGTCAAGACACATTACCACATGCAGATTTTGCAATGCTACATCGTGGATTACCTGATCGTAAGCACGTTGCATAAAAGACGAATATATGTTGCAGAACGGAATAAGACCTTCTTTAGCCAATCCCGCGGAAAATGTTACTGCATGAGCTTCTGCTATTCCTACGTCAAAAGAACGTTCAGGGAATTCTTTCATCATAAATGTCATGGAGCATCCTGTTGGCATTGCCGGCGTAATCCCGACTATTTTATCGTTTCCTTTCGCTAATTCTACTAAAGTGTGTCCAAAAACATCTTGATATAATTGTGGTTGATTGGGGTTTTTCTTCGAGATTCTTTCTCCTGTTTCTTTATTAAATAGTCCGGGTGCATGCCATATAGTGGCTTCCTTTTCAGCTAAAGCAAATCCTTTACCTTTTACAGTTTTAATATGTAGAAGTTTAGGACCTGTCATGTCTTTTATGTTGGTAAGCACACGTATTAATTCAGGCAGATTGTGACCGTCAATAGGTCCAAAATATCTAATGCTAAAACCTTCAAAAATATTTTGTTGTCTTGAAACTAAAGATTTAATACTATTATTAAAGCGCAGAACAACGTTTTTATTTTTCTCGTCAATAAGATTTCTGCTTTTGAACTGATTGTATATTAAATGTCGCAGCTTGTTGTATTTACTGGAAGTATTAAGTTTTACGAGATAATGTTGGAGACCGCCGACATTGTGGTCGATAGACATATCATTATCATTCAAGATAATAAGAACATTATTAGGTTGAGAGCATGCATTATTAAGTCCCTCATATGCTAATCCACCGGTCATTGAACCATCTCCGATAACCGCTATGGCGTGACGATCTTTTTCACCCTTTATATTCGCTGCAACAGCCATTCCGAGTGCTGCTGAAATAGATGTGGATGCGTGGCCTGCAATAAATGCATCGTATTCGCTTTCATTCGGATTTGTGAATCCTGACAGTCCTCCGAATTTACGGTTGGTATGAAATACATCCCTTCGTCCGGTCAAAATCTTATGAGCGTATGCCTGATGACCTACGTCCCATACAATCCTATCATATGGTGTATTGTAAACATAATGCAAAGCCAAAGTCAGCTCCACAGTACCCAGACTGGACGCGAAGTGACCCGGATTATGCGATAATTGTTCTATTATAAATTCTCTCAACTCTCCGCTTAGCTCTTGCAATTGTCCTATATTGAGTTTCTTAAGATCCGCGGGACTTTGTATATTTTCCAGTATATTCATTTGGAAGACTATAAGATTATCAACAAAGTTGACTTCCGTATTATATTTTTAATATTAGTTTGCCATATCGGAGAAAAACTTGATACGAACCAAACGGATTTCATTTTCTGTATAACTGTCCAATTCTGCTACGGCATTTTCAAGACTATCTGTTTCTGTCTCTTTAAAATATTGATATATGTCATCAATGACATCCTTATCCATTATTTCATTTAAAAAGTAGTCGATATTAATTTTTGTACCTGAGTACACAATAGCTTCCACTTCGCTGAGCATTTCTTCAAACTCGATTCCTTTAGATTCTGCTAAATCATCTAAGGCAACTTTTCTGTCAATTGCCTGGACTATGGATACTTTGAGCTTAGATTTGTTTGCAACGGTTTTTACGCGCAAATCATCCGGACGTTCTATTTCATTTTCTTCAACATGCTTTTTGATTAGTTCTATGAATTCCTGACCATAGCGCTTAGCTTTTCCGGCGCCTACACCAGGCATATTTTGCAATTCTTCAAGCGTTACAGGATAGGTAGTTGCCATTGCCTCAAGCGTAGCCGGTTGGAAGATGACATAGGGCGGAACATTTAATTTTTTTGAAATCTTTTTTCTCAAATCTTTCATCATAGATAGCAATGCAGGATCCATAGCTCCACCGCCTGCAGAATTTACATCTTCTGTAGCATCTGGTTCCAATTCTTCGCCATCTGATTCTTCATCTTCTTTCGTTATTTTGAATGAAACAGGCTTTTTCAAGAAATCTTTCCCTTTTTTTGTAATCTTGAGTAACCCATAGTTCTCAACGTCTTTCTTTAAATATCCTTCAAGAAGCGCATTTCTAATAATTGATTCCCAGACTTCTGCTGATTCGTCAGAACCTGTTCCGAATTCTTCTAAAGAATCATGTTCATAAGTTTCAATTTCAGAAGTTGTTTTTCCTAAAATGAAATTAATGACATAATCTGCTTTTTGTTTTTCTTTAAGTGCTTCAATCGCTTCTAAAGCCGTAATTAATAATTCTTTTGCTTCCACTTTTATTTTAGGATTTAAACAATTGTCACAATTTCCACAATTTTGTTGATTATATTCTTCTCCAAAATAATGCAGAAGCATAACGCGTCTGCAAATGGAGTTACTTGCATAGGCTGCAGTTTCGAGAAGAAGTTGTTTACCAATTTCTTGTTCTGCTACAGGTTTGCCCTGCATGAATCTTTCTAGTTTTTGTAAGTCTTTTTCGGAATAAAAGGTAATACATTTACCTTCTCCCCCATCTCGACCTGCACGACCAGTTTCCTGATAATACCCCTCCAGACTTTTAGGAATATCGTAATGAATTACATATCTCACATCAGGTTTGTCAATGCCCATTCCAAAGGCGATAGTAGCTACAATCACATTTGCTTTTTCCATCAGAAAAGCATCCTGGTTAGCGCTTCTTGTTGCGGCATCAAGACCCGCATGATAGGGCAGGGCATTAATATTATTGGCCTGGAGTATTTCAGTAAAATCATCAACTTTCTTTCGACTCAGACAATAAACAATGCCTGATTTTGAACCTTGTGAAAGAATAAATTTGATGATTTCTGAATCTACTTTATCCGTTTTTCTTCTTACTTCGTAATAAAGGTTTGATCTGTTGAATGATGATTTGAAAACCACCGCATCTGTCATGCCCATTATCTTCTGTATATCATGCTGCACTTTTGGAGTTGCAGTGGCCGTAAGTGCAATTACAGGATGCTTTCCAATTTCATTTATTATTGGTCTTATCCGTCGATACTCTGGTCTGAAATCGTGTCCCCACTCTGATATACAATGGGCTTCATCTATTGCATAAAATGAAATCTTTACTGTACGAAGAAAATCAATATTCTCCTGTTTTGTTAATGATTCGGGAGCTACATAGAGCAATTTTGTTTTTTGAGAGACAATGTCTTTTTTTACATTTTCAATCTCTTGTTTTGTAAGAGAGGAATTCAAAAAATGAGCAACACCATATTCTTCATTATAATTTCGTATTGCGTCCACTTGATTTTTCATCAAAGCGATAAGCGGCGAAATTACGATTGCCGTTCCTTCTAACATCAGCGCTGGAAGTTGGTAACATAGCGATTTGCCTCCCCCTGTCGGCATTAAGACAAATATATCTTTACCAGTAAGAATGGTTTTAATTATTTCTTCCTGATTTCCTTTAAATCTGTCAAATCCAAAATGTTTTTTTAGTTGCTGATATAGAGTTTCCGTGATCTCCATTTATTTGTTATTTCAATAAATGCTCTAAGAAATAAGCATCATTATATAAACAAATATAACAAGTATTTCTGAATAACAAAAATCAAATATTTCTTTTTAACTCCTTAATTAAAAAATCCTTGAATGCAGTTTCAAGGATTATATTTATTTGTTTTACAATATATTACGCAACACGCAATTTGTCAAAATCGGATTTCTCAAACATTTCTTTCGCATAGTCTAAAGTAACTTTGAAATCAGTTTGATTTTTTTGCGATGGCAGCTCGTACATGGCATCAATCATAATTGCTTCTACGATTGAGCGCAATCCTCTAGCCCCAAGTTTGTATTCTATAGCCTTATCTACAATAAAATCGTAAACATCATTTTCAAATAAGAGATCAATGTTGTCCATTGCGAAAAGTTTTTTATATTGCTTTATAATTGAATTTTTAGGTTCAACTAAAATACGCATTAACGCTTCTTTATCTAATGGTTCTAGATATGTAAGAATGGGCAGACGACCAATGATTTCAGGAATCAATCCAAACGATTTCAAATCAAGCGGAGTGATATATTTCATCAGGTTGTTTCTGTCAACTTGCGAATTTTTATTGCTTACTGCATAACCAACAGTTTTCGTATTCATGCGTTGAGCAATTTTTTTCTCGATTCCATCAAAAGCTCCGCCACAAATAAAGAGAATGTTTTTCGTATTTACCGCTATCATTCTCTGCTCCGGATGTTTCCTTCCACCTTGAGGTGGTACATTCACCACAGAGCCTTCCAGAAGTTTTAACAATCCTTGTTGTACTCCTTCACCGCTTACATCTCTTGTTATTGAGGGATTATCACTCTTACGAGCGATTTTGTCGATTTCGTCTATGAAAACAATTCCTCTTTCGGCTGCATTCACATCATAATCTGCTACCTGAAGCAATCTTGTAAGAATACTTTCAATGTCTTCTCCCACGTAACCCGCTTCTGTCAATACAGTCGCATCAACGATGGTGAAAGGAACTTTAAGCAATTTCGCGATGGTGCGCGCCAGAAGAGTTTTGCCGGTGCCTGTTGTACCAACCATGATGATGTTTGATTTTTCAATTTCCACATCATCGTTGGTTTTCTTTTGAGCCAATCTTTTGTAGTGATTGTATACAGCCACCGATAAGAATTTCTTTGCATTGTCCTGACCAATCACGTAATCATTCAAGAAATTGTTTATTTCGATGGGTTTAGGTAGCGTGTTCAAATCCAAATCGGCTGCACCATCCGATCCTTTGAAAGAGTCATTTACGATTGAATGTGCCTGTTCTGCACACATGTCGCAAATATAGCCGGATACACCTGAAATCAATAAGGCAACTTCTTGTTCACTTCGGTTGCAAAAACTACATTTATTTGGACTATTTGGTTTTTTTGCCATTATAGTTTATTGGTAATTTTACAAATACTTATTTTTTAAGTAATACATCATCTACCATTCCATATTCTTTTGCTTCAGAAGCCGTCATCCAAAAATCTCTGTCAGAATCACGGGCAACTTCTTCAATCGGTTTGCCAGAATGTTTAGAAATAATCGCAAAAAGTTCTTGTTTCACTTTAGCTATTTCTCTTGCAGTAATTTCTATATCTGATGCTTGACCTTGTACGCCTCCAAGCGGTTGATGAATCATTACTCGTGAGTGAGGTAGGGCAAAACGTTTTTTTTCTGCACCTGCGACTAGCAATACTGCAGCCATTGACGCTGCAATACCTGTACAAATTGTACTCACATCACATGAGATGAATTGCATTGTATCATAAATTCCATAACCTGCATAAACAGAACCACCAGGAGAGTTGATATAAATAGAAATATCTTTTCCCTGATCGGCAGAATCAAGATAAAGTAATTGGGCTTGAATAACGTTAGCGGTATAATCATCCACTTGCGTACCAAGGAATATAATTCTGTCCATCATCAGACGGGAGAATACATCCATCTGAGCAACGTTTAATTGTCTTTCTTCAATAATTGTGGGTGATATATAACCTGAACCACTAGTAATATTCATGTACGAATCCAATCTGCCGCCATTCATACCTAAATGTTTTACGGCATAATTTCTAAAATCATTTTCTATTTTCATAATTAAAAGATATTGTATGAATATATTCTTATTCAAATATTATGCCAAAGATAACAAAGGTTTTATTATTTGAATTATGATTCAAAATTGAAATACAATAATTAGAGCTAAAAAATATTTTTTAGCTCTAATTATCAAACTTCATAAATCAAGATGGATGAAGTTTGATATTACTTGTAATAATATTAGTTTTGAAATTTAGAATTCATTTCTTCTGAAGAAATAAGTTTTTCATCCACTTTAATTTTATCCATGATATATTCCTGAATTTTACCATTCAAGATTCTGTCATAAATATTTCTTGCAGATTCTTCGTTATTCAAAAGACTTTTTGCATATCCTTGTAGATTTTCTAGAGGAACGTTCGTCATACCATATTGAGCAAATTGCGCTTTTGCAAATTCTGTAGCAGCAGATTCGAGTTCTTCATCACTGATTTTAATATTTTCGTCTTTAAGAATTTTTTCTTTAACAAGATGAATTTTCAGTTCTTTCAAGATTTGAGGAAAATCTTCTTCAATTTTTTCTGATGAAGTATTTTCTTTTGTCATGATTAAGAATTCTTTTAGGAATTCTTCAGGGAAAGTTACATTTTCTAATTTTTGTTGAATCAAAGTTTCGGCCTCTTTCATGAAAAGATAGTCAGAACTTGGTTTAAATTGTTCGTTAAGATTTTCACGAAGTTTTGTGCGGAATTCTTCTTCTGATGTAACCACTCCTTCACCAAATACTTTATCAAAAAGTTCTTGGCCGTATTCAGCTTCTTCAAAACGAGTAATTTCGTTCACTGAAAAGCTAAAATCAGAATTGATATCTTTCACTTCATCTTTTTTCATCTGAAGGAATGAAGCAATTTCAGAATCGTTATCAGCATAAGCTTTGCGAGGATTAATAGTTATTTGTTTTCCGGCGGAAATCCCAATAAAGGAATTTTTAGTTTCTTCATCTTTGATATAAGAGGGCATGATGATTGCATTTTCAATCACTTTTCCATTCTCTTTAGGTTCGCCGTTTTCAAGTTCGGTAAGAGTTCCTTTCAATAAATCGGTTTCTAAGGATTCTTCTTCAATTTTTTTATAAGTTCCGAAGTTTGATTTATATGCTGCAATTTGTTTTTCCAACAATTCATCTTCCAAATTTACCTTGTAATAAGGTATGGTATCTTTTTTGCTCAAATTTAAATCATATTCAGGCGCAAATCCGACTTTGAAATTGAATTCAAGTCTTTCCTGTTCTGAATATTTTGAAGGCTCTACGTGTTTTTGACCAATGGGTTCACCCAAAATATTTAGGTTGTTATCTTTAATGAATTTAATGAGCTGCTCGTTGATGATTTTATTTAACTCTTCGGCAGTAACAGCTTCACCATACATTTTCTGCATAATTCCTTTTGGAACTTTACCTTGTCTAAAGCCGGGTATGTTTACTTTTTGTCGATAGCTATTTAGTGCTTTATCTACTTTGTCTTGATAATCAGCTTTTTCGAGTTCAACGGTGATTATTCCGTTTACATCATCACTTTTCTTTAAAGATACGTTCATTATTTAAATTTTTATTCAATATTTATTGATATGTGTTGAAAATCAACATGTTTTAAATGATGTTCGATTTTCAGAGGTGCAAAATTAAGCTTATTATTGTAATCTGCAAAAAAGATATTCATATTTTATATGTAATCGTTCTCTAAATTATAATCTATTTTTTTATAGTATCTTTGTAGTGAATTATGAACAAATTTTGATGAAATTTGACTCCATTTTAAAGATTATAGAACTTTTTGTTCTTATGATCCTGGGTATAACTTTATCTGGGTTGTTCATTCAATTTTTTCCCGAAAAAAATACATACGCTTCCACTGTAAATGAATTAAGGGCAATGCTTTTTATACAAAGTGCTTGTATTTTTTTGTTTACTTCAATTAGCTTTTCTATATTAAATAGGGAGAAATGGGCTGTAGAAACACATTTATTAAATGTGCAGCATCGTTATAATAAATATGTTTACGCGATTACTATTCTTCTCGTTTTCTTGCCATTTGTGTCTCTGTTATCCGAACTTAACCAACAAATTAAACTTCCGTCTAATTTCGCAGATCTGGAAGCTGTGATGAAAAATAGCGAAATGGAAGCACAGGAGTTTACAAATAAAATTTTGAACGATGCTTCTATTGAAGGATTATTCCTGAATCTTTTTGTGGTAGCATTTTTTGCAGCCTTTACAGAAGAAATTTTTTTCAGAGGCACTTTTCAAAGGATACTAAGAGAAAATTTAAATTATCATGCAGCAATTATTATTGTAGCTGTGGTTTTCTCATTTCTGCATTTTCAGTTTTATGGATTTTTACCACGACTTTTTCTTGGTATTCTTTTAGGATATATATATGAATATGGACGTAATCTTTGGTATGCTATCGCTGTCCATTTTGTAAATAACGCGATGGTGGTAATTTTAAATTGGGGAAATCCGCATGATAGAATTATGGAGAACATGAATACGAAGAACTCCATTTTATTAGCAATATTTGGAGTGATAAGTTTATACTTTTCAATCATGTTTATTAGAAAATTCCGTAATGAATAAATAAGTTTTAAAATGATAGAAATACAAAATACGATTGTATCGGATGAAATTTTTGAAAAAGCTTTCATCTGCGATTTGTGCAAATGCAAAGGCCAATGCTGTGTAGAAGGAGAGTCAGGTGCGCCACTGACTTTACAGGAATATAAAGAAATCAAAGAGTTTCTTCCTAAAATTTGGGATGATTTGTCGGAAAATGCCAAAAAAATAATTCTGCAGGAAGATATAGCTTACGTAGACACCGACGGTGAGTTAGTTACGTCTATTATTAACGGAGATGAATGCGTTTTTACATATTTTGATGAACAAGGTGTTTGCAAATGCATTATTGATAAAGCTTTTAGAGAAGGACGAATAAATGTACAAAAACCAATTTCATGTCATTTATATCCAATAAGACTGCAGGAATATAAAGAATTTATAGCGGTAAATTATCATAAATGGTCAGTATGTAATCCTGCAAGACGATTAGGAAATAGAGAGAATGTAAAAGTTTATCAGTTTCTAAAAGAACCGATCATAAGAAGATTTGGAGAGGAGTATTACAAAGAAGTCTGTGAAGTAGCTGATTTATATTTTTCAAAACAACAAGATTTATGAAAAAGCTTTTCACTTCTTTTCTATTTATAGTATATAGTTTACTATCTGTGACAGCACAAGGTGTCTGCAATTTAGGATTTACTTTTACAATAAGTAAGAATCATAATTGGGGAATTAATGAACCAGTAGTTACCAAAGTATTCCCGGGAACTCCAGCTGAAAAATCAGGACTGAAAGTAAATGATATTATCCTTGAAATAAATGGTAATGGAACTTATTTGAAAAATTACGACATTATTAAAGCGTGGTTTGCAGAAGAAGATAAAAGCATGAATATTTCTGTTCGTAATTTAAAGAATGATTTCCATCAAATGATAATAGATAAAGATTGCAGAGACAAAAATGCTTTAAGTGAAGCTTTACTGGCTCCAGTTTTTGCATTCTATAGTTTGGAAGACGTTCAGGAAAGATCGTTTTTAATGCCTGTTAAGACGCGCATTCATGAAAAAGCGGTGTTTACCAACTATCATACATTTGATTTTGCTCCTTCTGATGAGAATTCACCGCAAATAGATGAGCAGATTACGAATATTATGGAAAGGAATCTTAGAAAATTAGGTCTTGTCCGTAATGAAAATGATCCAGACTTTATAATCCAGACATATTATTCATATCAAAAGAATCCAGGATATAATCCTCAGTCACCAACAGATAGTTACAAACCAACTTGGCGTTTCGATACAAAAAACAACAGACTGATAAAGGTACCTATTTATCAACCAAACGAACCCGTTAGAACAAATGATGTGATGTACAATCTTGAATTTGGATTTCGGTTTTTTGATAATAAGTATTTTGAAGATTTAGAAGATTTGGTTTTAATCTGGGAAAGTGATGTTGTTGAAAGATTGTCTGGCAGTTTAGGATTGGTAGAATATCTTGAAATGAATTTACCTCTTATCCTAAGTCAGTTTCCTTATGGTAAAGATTCTGATATTATTACGGTGGAAGTCAATCATCTTAAGTACAATTATACAGGCTTGAATTATGATATGAATTACCTTAATAAGATTGTGAGCGTTGATAAAGATTCTCCTGCTGAAAAAGCAGGAATATTGCCTGGTGACATTGTACGAGAAATCGGTGCAATAAAATTCAGTCAAGACCCCCGTAAAATCACTGACCAATACCGCAGGTTTATTAGTGAAACCATGGATTATAGAGATCAGCGAACAAAATATGAAGATATAAAAGGGAATGAAAACTGTATGTTTTGGAATATTCAGTCATATAATAAGATTTCACAAGCAATAAATAGCAACAGATACAACGCTGTATTTTCTTATTTATTCAATTTTAATCAGTATATAAATTGGGAAACTCCTAGAAGTTTAACTATAGGCGTTGAACGAAATGGTAAGAAAATGGATTTTGAAGTCATTCCACTTATCAATAGTTATAATTCCATCAAATCTTATTAATTTGATAATCTTTTAGTTATTTTTTTACGTGTAAAATAATTTCAAAAAACTTACAAATTATTTGGAAGATATCTCCCTAAAGTACTATCTTTGCAATCCTTTCTCGAGTGAGAGAAACTAAAACAGCAAAGTATTGAACTAAGTTTTTAACTATCAAGCATTTTAAAAAAACTTCAAAAATAATTGTTTTAAAGTTTGGTTAGTAATAAAAAACGTTTT
>DAMBHY010000008.1:0-106714 GCA_032068765.1 Dysgonamonadaceae bacterium
TTCGCATGATTTTAAAGTGTAATTCATGCGTTTCAGTACTCGTTCGCATGATTTTAAAGTGTAATTCATGCGTTTCAATACTCGTTCGCATGATTTTAAAGTGTAATTCATGCGTTTCAATACTCATTCGCATGATTTTAAAGTGTAATTCATGTGTTTCAGTACTCGTTCGCACGATTTTAAATTGTAATTCATGCGTTTCAGTACTCTATTATATGAATTTAAGATTAGCACCCATTGTATTTTTATCTAACATCCTATTTTGAGTGTTATAAATGCAATGCAGTATTAAAATGCATTAATCTATTTCATGTCATAATCCCAAGACTTCTTTTTTGCCAGCTCTCTTCTTCTTCATAATGAAGATGTAAGTAAATTAATGAAACATAAAAAACAATCAGGGGTTAAAAGTCCGTACTTTTAACCCCTTGATTATTTTTACTTACATAGATTATGAGATGCTTCCGATAATTTTATCGTCAATACAATTTCTGCTTATTGGCTTTTTTTCCGATAAAAACCTTCTATTAAGCTCTTTCATATATTGCAGACGTGGACAAGTTAGCCTTGGCTTAGGTCTAATTCACGTTAATTTTAAACTCATCCTGCTCATATACTAATGAAACTGCCTCGCAATATTGAAAATTGAGAGAGAAAAAACCAGTTTGTTGACAATAAAAAAATAATCTATTATTTTAATGCTTTTCTTCTTTGTAGTTCTTTTTCGATAAGTTGCAGTTCGCGGCTAGATTGACCTTTGACTGAAGTATTTTCTTGCGCACGGCGCAATAAATAAGGCATCATCGTCTTGACTGCGCCGTAAGGGACATATTTAACGGTGTTGAATCCTGCTTCTGCAAGGTTGTAACTGAGATTATCACTCATTCCGTATAGTTGCGCGAAATAAATTTTTGGGTCGTTGCGCGGAATATTGTTTTTATCCATCAGATTTGCCAGGTGCATACAGCTCTTTTGATTGTGTGTGGCTACCATAAAATGGATGGTATCTCTGTTTTCAACCATATAATCTATGATATCGTCGAAATCTCTGTCAGTAGCGGTTTTGTCAGGTTGGATTGGTGAAGAATACCCCATAGCAAGAGCACGTGCACGTTCTTTTTCCATATATGCACCACGAACAATTTTCAGTCCAAAATGAAAACCTTCAGATTTGGCTATTTTATGATGTTTCTTCAATCTTTCGATGCTGTCCACTCGATACATCTGATACGTATTTTGAACAACTGCTATATTCTTGTTGTATTTCCTGGACATTTCCATAATCAAATCATCTAACATGGGTTGAATCCAAGTTTCTTCAGCATCAATAAGAACG
Organism: Dysgonamonadaceae bacterium; assembly: GCA_032068765.1. GTDB lineage: Bacteria > Bacteroidota > Bacteroidia > Bacteroidales > Dysgonomonadaceae > DAMBHY01. The sequence continues at coordinate 1,337 of DAMBHY010000008.1, forward strand.
GGAACATTTAATTCATATCCAGCTTTGAAAATATCGTCCACTCTCTTGAGCACTTTACGGTATTCTTCGGTTTCAGCATCTGAAAGTTTAGCATTATCGCTGACTTTTACTAACAAATCAAAACGACCTACACCTGTGATTTTGAAAGCACTATAGGGTACATCTTTAGGATGATTGTGCGCATACTGAATTGTACGGATAACTTCTCTAGAAGTATCATCAAAAAGTTTCTCACTTTCCTCGCCTTCCACAGCATAATCAAGAATTGTGCCTACATTATGCTCTGCAAGTTTCGCGATGGTTTTCTCAGAGTCCTGAATAGAGATTCCTCCCACAAAATGCTTGTAAATAGTGTTACGAATAATTCGCTGGATGGGCAAATGCATACCAAAAGCTAGATTAATCATTGGTTTCCCTACTTTTACCAAGGTAGAATTATTCATAAATTTGAACAATTGGTGAGTCTGACGCAAGTCTCTGTCTGATTTACCTCTAAAAGCTACTTCTGAATTTTCAAAATTCAAAGCATTAGAATTAACATCCCTCATAATATTCATTTTAAATAATTAGTTATACAAGAAGATTTATAAAGCACTACGAATTTATACTTTTTCCAGAATAAAATATTATAAATTAAAAGAGATTTTTTACATAATGGTTATAATCTTCTTCTTTCTTCTTCTGCAGCACCTTTTCCTTTGTATTTACTGGAAGCAGAATTGAAGTTGTATGACACGTGAAGACGTACTCCGTAATGGTCATTGCCGTTCCATTTATAGAAATCGACATTTCCAATGTGAGCGTCCATATTCTGCGCGCTCGTTTTAAAGATATTGCGAAAGGTGAGATTCACATTCAGTTGGTTTTTGAGGAAGTTCTTATTGATTCTAATATCTGTCACAAAATTTCCGCCGGAAACAACTTCACCCGAATTTCCTTTGGTTCCGCCCCACATATCCACCATCAAAATATATTCTTTCGGCAAGAAGAATCGGTTGTTAAATCGGAATGAATACATTGGTTCGTTATAATCTTTTCCTTTGTAATTCAACCATTGTTTATTAAAATAAAGTTCCAAAGAAGGCTTCCACCATTTGAACTTGTGGCTGTACATCAGGGAGGTCATCAAGCGGGAAGTATTGGCAACGTTTTCTACACTGAACAACATGACCGGACGATTTTTGTATTACTCTATCGTGAGGTTGATATCATCTTTTATCCATCCGTAGGTGGTTGAGAACTGCCAGTCTTTCCATCCGAAAAGGTAGGTCAGTTCGTTGACAAACGAAGGTCGGAGAGAAGGATTTCCTCCTTCGTAAGTGTAGGGATCGTAATAGCTGATGCTGCTTCGCAACTGATTGTATGACGGGCGAACAGTGGTGTTGCGATAACTCAAACTCATAGAAATATCGCCATCATTGTATCTCACAGAAGCTGAAGGAAACAGATTGGAGTACTTTTTGCTTTGATCGTCGCTTTTCTTATTCATGTAGAAATAGGCAAAATCAATGTATTCGTATCTCAAACCAGCTTGGAAAGAAAACTTCTTCCAATTTTTATCGTACGTAAGGAAAGCGGCTGCCAAAGACTGCGTAGACTGACTGGTGTTAGAAGGCAAATCCTTTGCAATCTCCTCGTTCAACATTTTATATTCCTGAATTGTTGGTATAGGAAGCTTCGGAGCCGAGCGTCAATTTCCCGAAATCGAACTTGTGACTAATCCATCCTTTTCCTGCATAAAGACAATACGAATTGCGGCTTTCACTGTTGACTTGATTTTCTTCTTTGGTCAACAAATTGACAGTGTGGGTGAATTGGTCAGTAGTAGAACCACTGTCGGAGCAAACTACCGCGTCATTCTGCATACACAACCTATCGACTTCTATATTTAACCGCAACGGAACAATAAACAACCGCAACAGGATATTTCATAACCTCAACGGAGGGGTAAAGAACCTAAACGGATAGGTTGTATAACCTCAATGATGAGTTGGACAACGTAAAAATTGCAGTATATAATCCATCGCTACCATATTTTCCTGCAGTGCACCAACTTTAAGCATACAAGATTTTGCGATTTCTTTAAAAACTAAACTTTGCAGACAACAAAACTTCGCGTGGACGCAAGGAGAATTGAGACTGATAAACCGACAGCGGATTATAGAGCGTAGATTTATATTCTTTTTGGTTGAAAATATTATTAACTTGTAAAGTAAGATATGCCTTCTTTAATTTGTATTCCATATTCAAATCGGCAAAAAATAAATCGAGAGCTTGATTTGAAGTCAACTGATTATGATAATATTCACCAGTTGCATTCATATAGAAATTGCCTTTTGTATAACCCACATTCAGTTTATTGCCGATATTCCAAAGCGGATTTGTTTTAGAATATCCAAAAGAAGAAGCCATCCGACTAATATCCGCACTGTATGAAACATCGATATGTTTGGTTAGCGCAATACTGAATTTAGGAGTAAGTCTGAAATTCTGAAAAGTATACGGAATCAAATCTCCATTTCGCAATTGAGAAGACAGAAAGTCAGTCCAATTGACCTCGATGGATACTTTGGCATGTAAATTATAAAATCCTTTAGAAATGACGGAATTAACTGAAGCAAAGGATTCGTTGTGCGGTTGATATTGACGTACAACCTGAATCAGACTGTCAGACACCTTTTGTTCCAACGTATTATTGGATTGCGTTCGGCTATATTTGGCATGGGCGGTAATGAAAAACTCCTTCAATGTATTTTTATACTCTCCTCTCAAAGAATAATACTGTTGATGAGATAAAGGAATTCCCTTTTCATTCACGATTTCCGTACGATAATCCGCAAAATAGGTTTTTTGATAAAAGGAGATGATTTCCCCCAACTTTTTTGAAAAACTTGCATATCCATAGAATTTCCAAGCAGGATTCGGACTATAGGTTACGCCGAAATTGGCAGCAGGAAGATATATCCACTTCTGCCGATGAATGAGATAATCCAGATGAGCAGGCAGGGAGGCATTTAATCTAAAATCACCAAACAAATATTCATACAAAGGGTCTATCCACACATCTATCATCTTTTGATACAGATTTAAATCCACCTTTGAACCCAATTTATATTCCTGTGCTATTTTCGTTTTTCCAATCCTTATACTTCCTTGTGCAACGGCATAAAATCCTTGCGAATTATAAGGAAAGAGATGATTGTAAAAATTCAGTTTTTCTCTGTTCGTCCAATAAGATAGGACTGACTGCCCACGCACCATATTTCCATTCTTCAGGGTGCGATTGGCATTTATATTATTTTTTAATAAGAGATAATCATTCAGTTTTTGCTGTGAAAGCGCATTTGTCCCCAATATATCAGTTAGTTCAGATAATTTGCCTAATGAAATTTCCAGTTTATTTCTAAGAAAATAGGTTTCGTTGTTATCTTCGTAGTCGGCAGAAATATTCACCTTGTCCATTTTCAATCGTGAAAATTGATTTTCTTCAATACGCACCGTATCCGCAGGATTAAAATAGGAAGTAATCTCGCTTTGGTGTTGGCGAATATCATCATGGGTATAGAAAGCATTCAATTTGATTTGGCTATCTTCTCCCGTTTTGTACAAACGATTAGCGGACGCCAACGCGGCATCGTCAAACAACCATCTGCGCTCTTTCAAGGGTGCCGAAATATTGCCGGTAGTCAATAATTTGTATTCAGGAACGAAAAGCATTTGACCATCATAACTTTCATCCGCTTCTTTGGTGATACCGTTTCCCGTATTGGAAAGTTTCAGACTGTATAGCGACTGACTTTTCTTTGAAATCTGAACAGCAGTGGCTTCCAATTCGCACAACACCTGTTCCGCAGAAAAACCCGCTGCCGCTTTCGCATTAAAATTCCATTTGTCTTTGAAATCGTCTTTCAATCGAAGATTAATATCGGGAACTTCACTCGGTATCTTGCCAACAAGCGATTTGATTCGCTGGTGATTATCCAAAACATCCACGCCTTTTATTGCTGATGCAGAAAGGTTTTTACTGATACTTTTGTATCTGTCGCCCAGCATATCCAACCCTTCTACATATACTTTCCCCACATCTTTTCCTTTGAATTTTATTTTTCCATTATCGTCCACATCTACACCTGGCAAACGTTTGAATAAATCTTCCACTGTCTTGTCTCCCGCACGCAAGAATTTTGAAGCATCGTATTTAATCGTATCGTTGCGACCCCAAACACGACCTCCATGTATGGTTACTTCTTTTAGATTAACTGATTGAGGTTTCAGCGAAACGGCGAAATTACGCTGTGTTCCAATCCTACGTTTGTAATGCTGATATCCGAGAGAGGAAACATACAGGGTAAGTGAATCGGGATTATTTTTGAGTGAGAATGCAAACTCCCCTTTCTCATTAGTGGAAACAAAATCCACCGTTCGCGGCCCATTGAGGATTACCACATTGGCAACTTCCACAGACTTCCCGTTTTCGGCATCCTTCACGGTGCCGGAAATTTTGTATTGGGCTTTTGCACCGAAAATGGTGCAAATTAACCCGATACATAAAATGTAGAGTTTTAATTTCATGTTCTATAATTATAAATTATTATTCCAATTCAATAGGATTGTAAGGTTCCGCATGATGCTCTAATTCTTTTCCACTTTGATCAGTTATCTTTACGTTTACGTTCGGGCTGTTTGCACGGATATAACCTATCACATCAGATTTGTAACGTTTCATTAATGTATTGAAATCCTTACGTGATATTTTATTGAACGACTCTTGAGAAAAAGTCATAGGTGTAACATCTTTTGCCTTTTCGATACCGGTCGCAGTAAATGTATATTCTTTTTCTGTGTCTTGAGCTTTGAGTATAAGTCCGGGCAATCCATTCAACTTCCAAGGACCATCGCCCCGTGGAATTTCAGGCGTATACCATGCTTCATAGTCACGACCAAAGAGATGACCGGTTGCTTTTTGACAAACATAACCGCAAACGGTCATGGTATCGGTAGTAATATTCCATTTAATTTTAGGCATTGGTTCTTCTACAATATACTTGTCCAGTACTATCATGTCCAAAAATGTAATTTTTCCTTTCGGATAATTCTTGTAAATCGTGTATGAAATCGTTCCTCTACCATATTGTTCTGAATGTTGATTGATAGTTTCCTGTGATGCTCCCGCGGCAAAGTCTGCATTCAAGACTGAATCTTTGAGGAATTTGGTATAACTGAAAAATTGTGAAGAGTTCTTGCCAATCAATAATCTCAGGGTTTCTTTGTCTGAATCTTCAGGTTTCTTGGTGTTGCTTATTATTTCTGCCTCATATTGTACCGTAAAAACTACAGTGTCAATTGGCAACGCTTTCTTCTTTGCCGAAGTACTAATAATTGTCATCTGTGCAAACACATTACTATTTGCTGCAAAAATCAACAATAAAAAAATGATTCTTTTCATATTTCAATCTTTTTAAAAGTGAATAATCTAAAGCAAAAGTATGGGTTAAAAATTGCGGGATGATAGAAAGATATTACTGAAATATTACTCTCATGAAAAATGGGATAAAAAGAATCGGAAAAATACCCAACAACATTTACCTTTGTCTGAAAGACAAAAAATCAAGGGATAATGAAATCTAAAAAAGTGAAATGGATTTGGGTATTTAGCATCAGTACCACCTTAGCAATTATTGGATTACAAGGTTACTGGCTCTACAATCAATACGTTTATAATATTCAGAAAAATGCAGATGTGTTGGAAAATGAAATCAAATCTGTATGGGATGATTATAAAGCCTTACAGAAAAATAGGCTGAATGCAAACAAACACAATTTTTTAACATATAATCTCAATACAAATCAGAATAAAATATATGCTTCCGATTCAACCAAAGATAGAACTGTTACAACTTGGGATATAAAAATAAAGACAAAAACGAAAGAATCAGTTAAGGATTCAACAAAAAGAATATCTCAAAAAGTTGAAATATTCAACGGAAAATATCAATACGATTTCCAGGATTCTGTTTCTCAAAAAATGGGAAGAAACGAAGAAAGCACCTCAAAAGAATCTATAGATGCGCTTGATTCGATAGTAAAACGTCCTTGGAAAATGAGCAAGAAAACCGATGGAAATATAATCATAAAACATATAAATTTTTCAACAAAGGAAAATCAAAACGTTATTGAAGAGGCAATGGAACTATACCTTTCTTACATAAGCAATCCGTTTCGCAAAAGCGAATTAGATAGCTTAATAATAACACAAACTTCGAATATCAATTTTAAAACTGATACCTTTACTCTCAGCAATGACTCCGTTTTATGGAATCCAAAAACAGTGAGAGAAATAAATATATCAAATCCAATGCTTAGATTATCAATCCCTTACAACCTATTGGAGAAAAAAGTATATACAATTACAGGAGCTATCCCGCCGAATGCAATCCTGCAACAGATGTTTTGGCAGATAATCATCACGTCTCTGTTATTGATATTGCTTATCATTGTTCTGGCAATACAAATTAAAAACTTGTCACATTTGATGAAAGTAAACCGATTGCGACAAGATTTTGTAAATACAACGATTCATGAACTTAAAAGACCGGTGCAAACATTGAAATCAATGATTAGCTATCTCAAAACAGACTCTGAAAAAGAAAACGAAACACTGCAAATAATAGAAGATGTACGTAATGAAACCAACAATCTAACATCATATCTTAAGAAACTAAGAGAAGTGAATGAAGGCGAGTCCATATCAGACAGCATTCATTTGTCTTATTTCAATTTTAATGATGTTGTACAAAAAAATATAGCTGAACTTAAAAAGAATTCGCACAAGACCATTCACATCGAAACACGCTTACCCAACGAAGATGTGATGATAACTGCAGATAAGATTGCAATGAATAACGTAATAACAAATCTTTTGGAAAACTCCGTAAAATATTCATGCGAAACAGTTGATATTGTCATCAAGGCCGAAAAGCAAAATAACAAATTTAAATTCTCTGTAACTGATGATGGATTTGGTATTGACATAGCAGAACAAAGTCATATACTTGAACCTTTCTATCGTTCCACGAATGAAAGAATAACGACTCTTCCCGGTATGGGACTCGGGTTAAGTTACGTAAAAATGATTGTGGATGCTCACAAAGGCACATTAAATATTCAGTCCAAACCCAATCAAGGGACAACCATCACCATTGAAATACCACAACTATGATACATACAAAGAAAATACTCTTTGCGGATGACGATTTAAAATATTCGCTGCTGATAAAAGATTATTTGACAAAAAACGGATTTGAAGTAATATATGTGGGTAACGGTCAAAAAGCTATCGACCAATTTGAAAAAACCGCACCGGACTTGCTTTTGCTCGACATCAATATGCCCGAAAAGAACGGCTTTGAAGTGGCTGAAGAAATTAGAAAGAAAAACAGCAAAGTCCTTATCTTCTTTCTGACTGACCGCAGCGACAAAAACGACCGACTGAAAGGATTCCAACTAAAAGCCAACGATTATCTGGCAAAACCATTCTATCCCGAAGAACTCTTGGCTCGCATCAACGAACGCTTGAGTGACAGCGTCAATATATCGGACAAGATTTATAAAATAGGAAATACATCCTTCAACTATGCCACCAATGAACTAATCTCAGGTAATATTAAGACAATTATTACTTCGCGGCAAGCAGACATATTGCAAATATTGGCAGAAAATATAAATGAAACTATATCGCGCGAGCAAATTCTATCCGAAGTTTGGGGAGTGGATAATTATGCTAACTCACTTGCACTTAATGTTCAAATCACCTATTTGCGCAAAGCTATTTCTCACGATTCACAGCTCGTTATAAAATCGATAGTCAAAAAAGGATATATATTAATGGAAAAATAAATAAACCTTTATGAACGGTATCTCTAAATTTCTTTTTTCGCATTTAAAATCTATAATTATTTTACTATATTTGTTGCAAATAATTTAATTATAAACATTTAAAATTCAGTATCTATGCCAAAAGGAATTTACAAGTTACCCGAAATTAAAAATGAACCCGTAAAAAGTTATGCTCCCGGCTCACCGGAAAGAAAAGCCTTAAAAGATAAACTTAAAGAATTAAGCAAAGGCGGTTTGGATATCCCCATGATTATTGGCGGAAAAGAAATTCGAACCAACAAGTTATCCGATATTCGTCCTCCACATGACCATCAAACACTTTTGGGGCATTATCATCAAGGAGACAAAGCACACGTGCAAATGGCCATTGATGCTGCTCTTGCAGCAAAACCTGCCTGGGAAGCAATGCGCTGGGAATCCAGAGCTGCCATCTTTTTGAAAGCTGCCGATTTGATTTCTGGACCTTACCGCTACGAAATGAATGCGATAACAATGATGGGACAATCAAAAAACGCGTATCAATCGGAGATTGATTCTGTAGCTGAATTGTGCGACTTTTACAGATACAATGTAAAAAATATGATGGATTTGTATGCCATTCAACCAAATTCTGCACCTCAAATCTGGAACAGATTAGTTTGGCGTCCATTGGAAGGATTTGTATTTGCTCTTACCCCATTTAATTTCACATCAATTGCAGGAAATCTTCCTGGAGCGCCAGCATTGATGGGAAATACCGTTGTATGGAAACCTTCCAAAACGGCTGTTTATTCCGCTCATTTTATTATGAAGATACTGAAAGAAGCCGGTCTTCCTGATGGTGTTATTAATTTGGTTTACGCTTCGGGCCCCGATACCGCCGATGTTGTTTTCAATCACCGTGAATTTGCCGGATTGCACTTTACAGGTTCTACCGCTGTTTTCAACGGAATGTGGAAGACCATCGCCAACAATATTGATAACTACAAATCATATCCACGCATCGTAGGTGAAACAGGTGGAAAAGATTATGTGCTTGCAGATGCTACAGCCAATCCAAAACAAGTGGCTACTGCACTTTCGAGAGGTGCTTTTGAATATCAGGGACAAAAATGTTCTGCTGCTTCACGTGCTTTTATTCCTTCCAATATCTGGGAAGAAGTAAAAAATTACATGACGGACGACTTGAAGAGTATGAAAATGGGTGTCGTAGAAGACTTCTCTAACTTTATTAATGCAGTTATTGACGAAGCTTCCTTTGATAAATTAGTAAATGCTATTGAGGATGCAAAAAAATCAAACGCTGCTGAAATTGTATTAGGAGGCAAATATGATAAATCGAAAGGTTATTTTATCGAACCAACAGTAATTGTGGCTAAAAAACCCGATTACATCACGATGAAGGAAGAACTTTTCGGTCCTATCTTGACAGTGTATGTTTACGACCCGGAAAATTTGGATGAGACTATGGATATTTTGGATACATCCACAGATTATGCTTTGACAGGTGCTATTTTCTCCAACGATCGCAAAGCAATTGAAAAAATGACCGAACGTTTGACTCACACAGCAGGTAACTTCTACATCAATGACAAACCAACGGGGGCGGTAGTTGACCAACAGCCATTCGGTGGAGGCAGAGGTTCTGGAACAAACGACAAAGCAGGTTCTATCATGAACCTCATGCGTTGGGTTTCTCCTCAAAACATTAAAGAGTTATTTGTCTCTCCAATTGATTATATGTATCCTAACTTTTTGGAAAAGTAATCAACAACAATAAAAGATAGATATGGAAGAGCGGATCTATGATTCGCTCTTCTTTTATTTCAATTCAAGAACTTTCTATATTTTATAACTCTGGGAAAACAGTTTCGATACAACTTTGCAATTTACTGGCGCATGGTTGTAGGTTTCTCCACATGGGGAAAGACATTTGAGGACGTCTTTCAGAGTTTACCAAACCAGAAAAAGTCGTTTTGATTCCTCGTCGCTACTACCCCTAGTTGGGGACTCTTTTCTCTCAATTTTAATACTGTGTTTTTAATACAAACTTTTACAATCACTCAATGAAATTTGTATATTTGCATGGTCCACATATACAGTATGAATATTGAAGTCAAAATATATTTTAATATCGAAGAATTGCCAACACTCCCTGTAGAGCAATATGAAAACTGCGTTGATTTATTCTTACTTTACAAAGATATCCCCTATTATAAACCATTTCTTTTAATTGCATTTTCGGAAGGAAAGCCTGTAGCAAGTTTATTCTCGTATATCATGCGAATAAACAGATTTTTCGGAGGCTCCTTTTTCAAAAGATGTTATATCAATCAGCCGCCTACTTTTTTTTATGCTGAAAATGCAGATGTAGATGAAATATTTAAAGAACTGATTACCAAATGGTATTCGTTTGCGAAAAGGCAGGCGTTTTATCTAGAAGTGCACAATCTGGAGAGTACAACATTGGGATATGGTATTTTTCGAAAGTTCCATTTTATTTCTACTAAGAAAATAAATATAAAAGTTCAGATTAACGAGGAAATTCCTGTTTGGAACAAATTATCATTACGAAAAAGAGCACAGGTTTTAAAATCCCAAAGAATTGGATTAATCATAGAAGAACTTTCTACAGAAGAAGAGTTGCGCATATTGTATAATTATTTTGAGAAATACAATAATTGGAAATTTGTACATCAACTGCCGCCTTATAAATATTTCGAGAATTTTTATCATCAGATGACTGTTAGAAACAAGGGGAACATATTTTTAACGCTGTATAAGAATAAAATTATTGGTGGAAATATAGTGGCACTGAAAAATGACACTATAACGAATTTATTTGACTGGAGTCACTCTAAGAGATATGCAAAACTTCATCCTTCTACGTTTTCTTTATGGAATTTAGTCGAATATGGAGAAAAAAATGGATATAAAACAATTGATTTTCTTGAATCGGGTCATTTTAATCAAAAAACAGGAAGAGTAAAAAAACTCATCAATATGGGCGGCATTGAGAAGGCAACTAGAAGATGGTATCGCTTTAACTGGAAAGTAATCAATTACTTCATGTCAAAAATGTACAATGATTAAGAATTGTAAGATAAAAGCGAAGATATTAATAAAAGTTAAATATTTGCATTTATATAAATAATATTTGGTAAGTAGCAAAAATACACTTAATTTTGCTACGTGTTTTTCATGGTATTAGATTTAAGGTTAACAATGAAGATTGGTTGTCGTGAGACAACCTTTCCTTTTTTATATACCTTACATTAAAAAATCATTCTATTTATACTTTTCCCACAAATCATTGTAAATAATTTCCTTTGTTTTATTCATCAGTTGTGGAATATCTGCTTCTGTAAGATTATCTGTAGAAATCGGTTCGTGAATAACCATTTCCATTTTGTGAGGTTTCATCATCCAAGTAAATCTTGGCAAAACTTCAAAAGGACCATTTAAAGTAATCGGGACAATGGGTAATTTCAAATCAATAGCTATCTGATAAGCACCTCTTTTAAATCTTCCCATCTTACCATCCCATGTTCTTGAACCTTCTGGGAAAATGAAAATAGAAACGCCATCTACTATTTGTTTCTCGGCCTTTTTTATTGTTTCGATTCTTTTTCTGGGACTGGAGTTATCAACAAATACATGTCCCGCAATTTCGGATGCTTTTCCCATTATTGGCACATTCCTCAAACTTTGTTTTTGGACCCATTTTATATTTTGATTGAGGAATCCATAACTCATTAGTATGTCGAAATAGCCCTGATGGTTAGCTACAAATACATAAGATTGATTTGGGTTTGTCAGTCCTTTTCCTCTTACTTTTACTGGTGACAAGGCCAGCCAACAAAGTAACTTACCCCAATATTTCGGAGGGTAATATCCAAAATATTTATTCCCGAATATTAATGAGAAAATTATAACAATTAAACTAGTTAAGACTGTAAGGACCAACACTATCGGTGTAAACACCAACCATTGGTACAAAAAATATAAAAATCTTTTCATAGCAAGTTGCACAAAATAACGCAAAGTTTGCAAAAGTAAAGTTTTTTTCAATGAGGATGACTTCAATTTATGTTTTTTGTATTTAAAAAATTGATTTTTGGGATATAAGCAGATTTTTTTAGTAAAATATTTCTTGATTAGAGAGAATTTGTGTTTATTTGCAGTACGAAATAACAACAATAAAAAAATATATTCAAAATGAAAGAAATAGCAAGATATTCAGGCGTTATCTTCATGCTTATTGGAGTTCTGTTTATGGTTATTCCATTTTTTATGGGAACGACTTCTAATACTAATTTAATTATTGGTTTGGTTCTTATTATAGAAGGATTTTTGGGCCATATTTTTGTAAATAATATGAAAAGAGGAAGTATGGTAAGCAATATTATTTGGGCAATCATTTTATTAATTGTTCCTTATTTCTTGTTTTTAATGGCAAAGAAAGCAGCATATACAAGCGAAGAAATTGCTGTTTATAATAACGACTAAGAATTATCTGAAAATAAAATATGAACCTTGGGTTTCTACTCAAGGTTTTTTTATATATTCTCCCATCATGCACAACGTAATTATCTCTGTGGGATCTAACTATTTAGCAGAAGAAAATTTAGATAATGCAATCAAATCGTTAATAAAAATATTTCCGAATATTCGTTTCTCGCCGGTTATAGAAACAACACCTTATGGAGCACTTTACAAAAATAATTTTCTAAATACACTGGGATGGTTTACAACAGAGCAGGACTGCGAATATATTTATAACTCCTTGAAATGTATTGAAAAAGAGATGGGGAGAAAAAAAGATGATAAACTAATTGGAAAAATCATTATAGATATAGATTTGATCAAAACAGATAATCAAATTTTGAAACCCAAAGATTTTGAAAGAGATTATGTCAATAAATTAATCAACTACGTCAGCTTCAATTAAGTCTTTCTATTGATTTCACTCCTTTAGCACTCTTCATTTTTTTAATTAATTTATCCAAAGTCTTTTTATCACCTAACATCACACTTATATTGCCTTGAAATAAGCCATCATTTGAATCCACAGAAACCGATCGTAACTGAACACCATCTTCTTTCTCTATGATAGACATCAGATTTGAGACTACACTCATTTGGTCATTTCCAATCACGCGCAAAACAATAATATATTTTCCTTCTGAACTCTTTTCACCTGCCCAACGTGCTTTTATAATCCTATACCCAAATCGAGAAAACATATCTGACGCATTAGGACAATTTGTTCTGTGAATTTTAATTCCATGCGAGGATACAAAACCGAAAATATCGTCACCATAAATTGGATTGCAGCATTTTGCTAATTTAAACTCTATACCGGTCGTATTTTTGTCGAGAATAAGTTCGTTTTTACCATATTCTATACACGTATTATCTGGCGCAATATAATTTTCTGCGCTGTGTGTTTGAACAACTTCATTGGTAGAAATAATATCTTTATTCTCCGCTTCAAGATATTTATCGATAAACAAATTGATATCTAGCTTTTCATTTGCAATATCTATATAAAAATCAGTAACCGATTTGTATTTCAATCTCTTGATAAGAGGCATAAGAATACCCTCATCCACATCAATCTTTCTATTTTTCATACGGCGCTGAAGCATTTCCTTTGCCATCTGCGTTTGCTTACTTGACTCCTCTTTTATTAATTGCCTAATTTTATTTCTTGCTTTTGCAGTAATCACAAAAGACAACCAATCTTGCTTGGGAGTTTGATTTGGAGAAGTTTGGATTTCTACCACATCTCCGCTGTTTAGCTGATATTTAATTGTTACATTCTTACCATTTACTTTCCCGGAAACACATTTAGAACCTATCCCGGAGTGGATAGAAAAGGCAAAATCAAGAATTGTAGCACCTTTTGGCAATTTTATTAAATCGCCTTTTGGAGTAAAAACAAAAATTTCTTCATCATACAGATTCAGTTTAAAATCACCAAGTTTGTCTTGCAAATTAAGATTGCTATTTTCCAAAGTTTCTCGTAGAGAAGACATCCAATTATCCAACGAGGCTTCTCCTTTGATTCCTTTGTATTTCCAGTGAGCCGCAAAACCTTTTTCTGCTATTTCATCCATACGCTGCGTGCGAATTTGCACTTCAACCCATTTTGATTGTGGTCCCATAACAGTGATATGCAAAGATTCATATCCATTGCTTTTAGGGACTGACAACCAATCTTTTAACCTTTTGGGATTGGGCTGATACATGTCTGTCACAACAGAATAAACCTGCCAGCATTGTGATTTCTCTTCATCAACTTTAGCATCCAAAATGATTCTGATAGCAAATAAGTCATAAATATTTTCAAATTCTATCTTTTGCTTTATGAGTTTATTATTTATTGAATGTATGGATTTAGTTCTACCTTTCAGGGTATATTTCATACCTAATTTATCAAGTCTGTCTTTGAGAGGTTCGATAAACTGTTCTATGTAAGAATCGCGCGATTTCTTTGTTTCGTTCAATTTTTTTGCAATAAAATCGTAACGTTCACGGTCAGTATATTTCAGACTTAAATCCTCCAATTCGGACTTAACAGTATAAATTCCCAAACGATGAGCCAGTGGTGCATAAAGATACGTAGACTCCACGCTTAATTGCAAACGTGTTTCTTTATCCATATTCTTTGCGTTGCGCATCAGTTGTAAATGTTGTATTAATATCAAAAACACAACACGTATATCTTCCGCCATTGAAAGCAACAACTTAAGATAATTATCTGATTCAATAGTATTTATATTTACGCTAAGTCTGTTTACTTTATCCAAACCTTGTACGATATTAAAAACTTCGTGATTAAAATCCTTTTCAATATCCTTTATCTCATATACTTGTTTTTGAATAAAATAATAGAGAATCCATGCCGTAATCGCTTTATGTCTCAGGTTTATTTCTCTGATGCCTAAAAAGGAAATATTCGCAATATCAGTGAGTTGTTCCGTCAAATCTTTTTCGTCCAACAATAAAACTTTCCTAAAACAATGCTTTAGGATATTTATTTGCTTCATATTCAATTTTTCGCGCAAAAAGATATAAAGCGTTTTATAGTCATCTATATAAGATATTTTCTGATTCATAATGCCAAGTATATTAATAAAAAAACCTCCCGAATCAATGTGTATTCTGGAGGTTTTCTAAATTTTCAGTTTTAAATATTCTTATTTTCTATATTTAGAAAAATCTGCATTTTTCATGCTTCCTGTTTCTATTAAAGCTTGGTGTAATGCAAAACATGAATTAATATCGAAAGGTATGTGACCTTTTATGTTACTATTGAGATATTCTCTGAGTAGAGGACGATAATCAGGATGTGCACACTTTTCAATCAATTCATTTGCGCGTTGTAATGGTCCTTTACCTCTCAAATCAGCAACGCCATATTCACTAATTACAATCTTAACAGAGTGTTCGCTGTGATCTTCGTGAGTTACTTTCGGAACTATACTGCTTATAAATCCATTTTTAGCAGTAGAAGGTGTTAAGAAAATTGACATGTAAGCATTTCGTGTAAAGTCACCAGAACCGCCAATACCATTCATCATTTTAGTTCCATTAATATGTGTAGAATTCACATTCCCGAAAATATCCACTTCAATAGCTGTATTTAAGGCTATGATACCAAGTCTCCTAGCAATACCGGGATTATTTGATATTTCTGAAGGACGAAGCACTAATTTTGATTTGAAAAAATCCAAATTGTTGTATACTTTGTGAAGAGCATCGTTGCTGACAGTCAACGAGCAGCCACTTGCAAAAGTGATATTGCCTTTTTCCATCATATCTACAACAGCGTCTTGAATTACTTCTGTGTAAACTTTGAATTTAGGTATTTCGGGATTATCACCCATCGCGCCTAAAACTGCATTTGCAATATTACCTACACCGGACTGAATTGGTAAGAATTCTTTCGGAATTCTTCCGGCTCTCATTTCTGCAGCAAAAAATTCTGCTACATTGCTACCGATTTTAGCGGTAATTTCATCTACAGGAGCAAATCCACCGCCATCGCCATCTTGTTCTGTTTCTACAACAAATATTTTTTCAGGATCAACTTTTACATACTCCTGTCCTACTCTATCATTTACTTCAAAGATATTAATTTGTTTACGATATGGTGGATCTTGCAATTCAAACAAATCGTGAATACCTCGCAGTTGTGATGGGGTTTTTTTATTTAACTCTACAATAACTTTTTTAGCTAAACGGCAAATTGTAGGCAGAATTCCTACGCCGGTTGTCGGAACAATTTCTCCAGATTCTGACACATCGCAAGCTTCTACAATTGCAACATCAATGTTTCCAAGAAAACCGTAGCGAATTTCCTGTGCTAGTTGTGACAAGTGCAAATCAAAATACTCAACCTCCTGACGATTAAGAGCTTCTCTCATATCTTTGTTAGTCTGATATGGAGTTCTGAATTTTATCGCCTTTGCGCGAGTCAAATATCCATCAATTGCATCTCCGGTTGAAGCTCCGGTGAAGACCCCAATTTTAAATGGATTGCCTTTTGCATGTTCTTCTTCTGCACGTTTGGCAAGTTCAATAGGAACAACTTTTGGACAACCGGCATGTGTAAAACCGCTAAATCCTACATTTTCATCATTGTTAATCAGTGCAGCCGCTTCTTGTGCACTTATAAAACGTAATGCCATAATTATGTGATTTAATTATAATAGTTAGTATTTTCTATTCAATATTTCACTCCATATCACACCTCTTTTAATATCGCTCATTTTTGCAATATTCTCTAAAGATGATGTAGAATTAAACAGAGCTCTTTCATCCGTCATCTCACTATATTCAAATATCATATCTTCGATATCGCTTGTTCCTTCAACTTTTGTAACAAAATCCATTGAAGACTGAAATTCTCTTTTTTTATTGATAATTTCTGAAGAAAGTTTATCCTCTATATTTGAATATTTATTTTTTCGTTCCGGGATATTAATTATGTCAGGTATTAATACTGGCTTAGGAAATTTTTTAATTTCTTTCTCATCGATCAACTCTTTAAACTTTATAAAATTCCGAAATATAAATAATCCGATAAGAATTAGTAATATAATAAGAGTTCCCATATCCGCATTTTTGTAGTATTTTTGTAACTGCAAAAGTATGATTTTTTTTTGATTAAGACGAGGTTAATATACAAAAAATCGAGAGAAACTTCCCAGCTTCCCTCGATACTTTAACCAAAACCTTAACTATGAAAAAATTTTATTTTTTCCTTGTCGCAAATATATATTAGAAATTTGAATTTCACAATAAAAATCGAAATTTTTTCTAATCTATTTAAACTTTTTTTAAATTTTGATATTTGAATTATGAACAATCAGAATAATATTTATTCAAACCCTAAAAAACTTTTTATTGAAACTTACGGCTGTCAGATGAATATCGCTGATAGCGAAGTAGTCGCATCAATCATGCAAATGGATGGATATGATATTGTTGACGACATACATCAAGCAGATGCTATATTTATTAATACTTGTTCCATTCGCGACCACGCCGAGCAAAAAGTCCTTCAGAGACTTGAATATTTCAATTCATTGAAAAAAAAGAAGAAAAGTCTTGTTGTTGGAGTTTTAGGTTGTATGGCTGAGCGTGTAAAAGATGAGTTACTTAATAATCATAATGTAGATTTAGTCGTTGGTCCGGATGCTTACCTAGATCTCCCAAACCTGATAGGAATAGCGGAAAACGGAGAAAAAGCCATTAATATTGATTTATCCAAAATCGAAACATACAAAGATATCATTCCTCTAAAAATGGATGGCGTAAATATTTCCGGCTTTGTATCTATAATGAGAGGATGTGATAAATTTTGTACTTACTGTATTGTTCCTTATACAAGAGGACGGGAGCGAAGCCGGGAACCACAAAGCATTTTGAATGAGATTCGAGATCTAAAAGAAAAAGGCTATCGTGAAGTAACACTTTTGGGACAAAACGTAAATTCATATTTATACGAAGATAATAATCAGAAAATAACTTTCGCTGATCTGTTAAGAATGGTGGCCGAAGAAATACCAAACATGCGCATTCGTTTTACGACATCACATCCTAAGGACATGAACAACGAAACGTTAGAAGTTATTGCAAAATACAAAAACCTTTGCAACTTTATCCATCTTCCTGTTCAATCTGGTAGTTCTCGCATGTTGAAATTAATGAATCGCAAATATGATCGTGAGTGGTATTTAGAGAGAACGGATGCAATAAAAAGAATTATACCAGATTGCGGTATTTCCACCGATATAATGTGCGGATTCCACAGCGAAACAGATGAAGATCATCAAGAAACACTTAGTTTGATGAAGCTTGTTGGTTTCGATTCAGCTTTCATGTTTAAATATTCTGAAAGACCTGGAACTTTTGCCTCTACCAGACTTGAAGACAATATTCCCGAAGATATAAAAGTAAAAAGACTTCAGGAAATTATTGATTTACAATTAAAACTTTCAGAAGAAAGCAACAAAAATGAAATTGGTAAAGTTAGAGAGGTTTTGATAGAAGGTTTTTCAAAACGTTCTCGCGAACAATTATTTGGAAGAACAGAACAAAACAAAGTTGTAATTTTCGATAAAAAAAATCATCATATTGGTGATTTTGTAACAGTAAAAATAACCGGATACACTCCCGCCACCTTGTTTGGCGAAACTATTAATGAATAAATTTCTTGTAAACTTTTTGGACTTTCATACGTTTTAATAATAAAACTAATAGTAACTAAATTATTATTTTTAAAAGGAGAAAAAATTATGAAAAATTCAGAAGCAAAATTATTGTTAGGATTAGGTATCGGTGCCGCACTTGGTGCTGCTGTAGGTTACATCATGGGTACAGACAAAAAAGAAGAATGGTTGGAACATGCTAATGCATTTGCAGACAAAGTAAAATCTAATGTTCAAAGTGCTGTAAACAAAGGTAAAAGCGGAGTAAACGATTTGCGCGAAGATATTGACGATATTGCAGAAATTGCAAAAAAAGAATTAGCTAAACAATAAATCGTTCTTAAGTATCTAAAACAATGGAAGAAAAAACTGCAAATTCTTTGTTCGAGGAGATGAAAGATGATGTTACATCATACGTCAAGAATACCATAGAACTCGGAAAACTTGAAGCTTTTGAAAAAGCCAGTAGGGGTTCATCAATTTTAGCGTTTATTGTAACTGTCTTATTTTTAGGCTTATTCTCTTTGGCTTTAATTTTAACTACGGCGGGTCTCTATTTAGGAGAAGTACTCAACAGCAATTGGAAAGGTTTTGGTATCATTACTTTGGTTACAATTGGAATAGTAGTCCTTGCCATTGCCTTTAAGAAAAAATTAAAAGAATTTGTAGCTAATTCAGTAGTTGCATTCTTAATGGATTCAAATGATTCTGACGAGAAAGGAGTTTCAAGATGAAGACATATAAACTTACGCCACTCGAACAACTTAAATTAGAGAAAAGCAGACTTAGTGAAGAACGTGGTATAGCGGAACAACGAATGTCTTATCAGTTTAAATACTTTTCAGATAATTGGGGTTCTTTGTTAACAAAAGGAGTTACTTCATCTATTAAGAATAAGATTTCGGGAACAGTGGAAGGAATTTCCTCGGCTGGTACCTCATCAATAACCCCATTCGTTACTAAACCGCAAGGTTTCAAATGGACAAATTTGATAACATCCAATTTATCATCCATTCTACCCATTGTTTGGAATGTAGCTAAACCGGCATTAATAGCTTTCGCAACAAAAAAAGCTGGTTCGATGTTTTTTGGTAGATCAAAAAAGCGTTTACGACGCTAATTAATCAAAAAATAAATTTTTATAATGATCTGTGGACGGTGGTAACACCGTCCACTTTTGCTATTTTAGAACATAGTTGATTTATATCTTCTAAACTATGAACACTTAGTTTTATAATTCCATCAAAGATTCCATCATTTGAGTTAACATTTACGTTTTTAATCGTAACATCGATCGTCTCATCAACAATCTTAGAAAGTATAATATTTAAAATTCCTTTTTTATCAATTCCGCTGAAATTTATAGAAGCTTCGGTTAAATATTGTTTATAATCACCCCAAGAAACGGCTACTATACATTGTCCGTAATTTGCTTTCAATTTTTGTCCTGTTGAACAGGAACGCTTGTGAACTTCCACTTTGTTCGCATCATTAATATATCCAAAAACATCATCACCGGGTAACGGATTACAACAATTAGGTATCAAAAAATTGCGTTTCCCGAACTCTTGCCTTAAAGGATATACTTTTTTGGTATCAATTACTTCATCATTTACAGACTCTGAATCTTTGGAAACATCGCTTGCTGATTCATTAGTAGCATTCTTCTTGACAGCATTAACAGCTTGTTTTACGTATCTTATGAATGGATTTCCTTGTTTTTCATCATTATTTTTCACTTTATTAAAGAAGGATGAATCTTCAGGTAGAATTATTTCATCAGTGCCTAACAAATAAAACAAGTCATCTTTCTTTTCTATTTTGTAATGATTTAGTATTTTAACAAAAGTATCGTTATCAATTTCTTCATCATGGAACAATTTATCTAACTTCGATTTTCCCTCCTCGATTTTACTACGTTTCTCTCTTTTTAAAGACGCCTCAATTTTCGCCCTAGCTTTTGCAGTAACAACAAAAGTAAGCCATTCTGATTGAGGAGTTTGAGTTTGTGATGTAATAATTTCTACCTGATCGCCACTATTTAGTGGGTAACTCAATGGAACTAATCTGTGATTTACTTTTGCACCGATACATTGGTCTCCTACACGTGAGTGAATATTATATGCAAAGTCAAGAGCTGTTGCTCCCTGCGGCAATGTTTTTATATCTCCTCTAGGGGTAAAAACGAATATTTCTGATGAAAAAAGATTCATTTTGACAGTGTCCAGAAAATCTATCGCGTTGGGGTTTGGATCTGCCAATATCTCCTGAATCGTTTTTATCCATTTATCCAACTCATTATCTTCTTCTACTTGTTGATCTTTGTATTTCCAATGTGCTGCAAAACCTTTTTCTGCAATTTCGTCCATGCGTCTACTTCGAATCTGCACTTCAATCCACCGTCCATCTGGACCCATTACGGTAAGGTGCAAGGCCTGATAACCATTTGCTTTTGGATGACTTACCCAATCGCGGATTCTATCTGGACGAAGTTTGTATAAATCTGTAATTGCAGAATAAATATCCCAACATTTTTTCTTTTCATCAATATAAGGAGTAATCTCGAAAATGATACGAACTGCAAAAAGATCATAAACTTCCTCGAATTCAATCCCCTTGGCCTCCATTTTTTTCCATATAGAATATAAAGATTTCACGCGGTAAATCATTTCATATTCTATATCCATCTTATCAAGAACTTCGCGTAGAGGTTCTGCAAATCGAGTATAAATAATGTTTCGTTCTGAATCTGTAGCTAATATTTTATCTTTAAGATTCTTATAAGTTTCCGGATGTTCGTATTTGAAGGACAACTCTTCTAGTTCTGTTTTAATGGCAAAAAGTCCCAATCGGTGAGCCAATGGAGCGTAGATATACATTGTTTCACCAGTGATTTTGTACTGTTTTGCAGGAGCCATCGAAGAAAGTGTACGCATGTTATGAAGTCTGTCGGCTATTTTTATTAAAATCACACGAATATCTTCAGACATTGTAAGCAATAGTTTTCGAAAGTTTTCGGCCTGTGCAGAAACATCTGGTCCGAACATTCCACTTGAAATTTTTGTAAGACCCTCTACAATTTGCGCAATTTTCTCACCAAACAAGGCCTTTATATCTTCGATAGTATATTCAGTGTCCTCCACAACATCATGTAGTAATGATGCGCAAATGGATGTTGAGCCCAATCCCATTTCTTTAGAAACCACCATTGCAACTGCAATCGGGTGAAGAATATAAGGTTCTCCGGAACGTCTGCGTGCTCCTTTATGAGCCTCCTTTGCAAACTGATAGGCACGGGTAATTAATTCAATCTTTCTTCTATGATTTGAGTTAATATAGTTGTTGAGAAGTTCTTGAAAAGCATTTTCAATTAACTTTTCATCTTCCATCATTATTTCTTCGTTGGTCATAAATTTAAATGTATTTTTACTCTAAATTTCGATAACGAAATTACGAATAATTACACAATCTGTAAATGTTTCGAGATTTTAAATTAAATAAATGAACAAGAAATTCCATTCTAAGTCTTATAAAAAAGATATTTGTTATATCTTTGCACCTAAATTTTTACGGGGGTGCCCTTTAACCAGGCTGAGATCATACCCATATTACCTGATACGGATAATGCCGTCGGAGGGAAAATATAGGCTCTGAACCACAGAGATTTGGTATATTCTTAAACATTTCCCCTTTTTTATTTTTTTATTAACCAAGTAGATGAAAATCTACATAAAGCATTTTATCAAAATGAAAAAGGTACTTTTTTACATTTTAATCACTTTATTTTCAATTCAATTAATTGAAGCACAAACGCGCCAAGATTCTTTACGGCATGTAAATTTGGAAGAAGTAATTGTATCGGCAACACGTGCAAATAAAACCACTCCTGTTGCCTACAGCAATATTAAAAAAGATGACATTCAGAGGAACAACTTCGGTCAGGATATTCCTTACATTATGGCGCTGACTCCTTCCGTTACCACTACTTCTGATGCAGGAACGGGAGTGGGTTACACCGGGTTCCGTATTCGTGGGACAGATTTAAATCGTATTAATGTGACAATAAATGGAATTCCATATAATGATTCGGAATCTCACGGAGCATTTTTTGTGGACCTTCCTGATTTTATGTCATCGCTGTCATCTATCCAAATTCAACGTGGAGTCGGCACATCAACTAATGGTGCCGCAGCTTTCGGTGCAAGCGTAAATATGAAAATGGATAATCATAGTCCAATTGCATATGCTAAGCTAAGCACAACTTATGGATCCTTCAACACGTTCAAAAACACCATACAAGCCGGAACAGGTTTTATAAATAACCATTTTGCATTTGACGGACGTTATTCAACAGTAAATTCAGACGGATTTATAGATCGCGCTTCTGTAAACATGCAATCGTATATGCTTTCGGGAACATACAGCGCAGAAAAAACTTTATTGAAATTAGTTACAATGGGTGGAAAAGAAAAATCCTATCAGGCGTGGAACGGTGTGGATTTAGATTTAGTTGAAAAAGATCCTATTAACTACACAAGACATTATAACGAACTTGGTAAGTTTGTGAATGACAATGGCGTAACACAATTTTATCAAAATCAAATAGATAATTATACGCAAACTCATTATCAATTATTACTTACACAAGTATTGACAGATGCGCTTACTTTAAATGGAGCACTTCACTATACAAAAGGTAAAGGTTATTACGAAGAATATAAAGCGGATGCGAAATACAAAAAATATATGCTTACGCCGGTTGATGGTAAAAAAGAAACGGATTTAATCCGCCGTAAATGGCTTGATAATGATTTCTATGGTGGAATTTTCTCACTTTCTTACAAAAAAGATCGTCTTGATGCTGTGATTGGAGGAGGAGCCAACAAATATGACGGAAATCACTTTGGGAAAATTCTTTGGGTACGAAATCCCGCTCCTGATTTTGTAGAGGGACAAGAATGGTACAGAAGCACTGCCGAAAAAGCAGATTACAACATTTATGCAAAAGTAAATGCAGAAGTTGTACGTAATCTTTTTATATTTGGAGATGTTCAATTTCGTCACATAAATTACACATTAAACGGTGCGAGCGACAAATACAATAGCGAAACAAATCAAATGTGGAATCTTGACCAAACTCACAAATTCAATTTTTTCAATCCAAAGGCTGGGCTTACTTACAACATTACCGACAACAATACAATTTATGGTTCGTTTGCTATTGCAAATCGTGAACCTAACCGTTCAAATTATACAGATTCAGGCGAAAATGAAAAACCAACAAGCGAACGCGTTTACGACACAGAATTAGGCTACAGATATCAATCGAAAGATTTTAGCTTTGGAGTTAACGCATATTATATGAAATATAAAAACCAATTGATTCTGACAGGTAAAATCAGCGAAATAGGCGAACTTTTAACAACAAATATCCCTGACAGTTACAGAACAGGTATTGAGTTGACTTCTGCTGTACAGATTCATCCAATGTTGCGCTGGGATGCCAACATGACCATCAGTCAGAACAAAATTATGAATTTTGTAGAACAAGGAGTTGACGTTTATGATGCCAATTGGACATGGATTGATTCTAAAAACAATGAGTTGGGAAAAACCGACATTGCCTATTCTCCAAATTTTATTGCTAATAGCATTTTTACATTCAATTACAACAAATTTGAAGCTGCACTGCAAAGCAGTTACGTAAGTAGTCAATATATCGACAACACTTCAAATAAAGAACGCTCCATCAATCCTTATTTCATAAATAATTTACGTTTAGGATATTCCATCGTTCTTCCTCATACTAAATCCGTAGATTTTGGCGTACTTGTGAATAATCTATTCAACGTTGATTACGAAACAAACGGATATGTTTGGTACAGCTATTATCTTGACGGAAAACGTTTGAATGAAAAAAGATATTTTCCTCAAGCCGGGACAAATGTATTAGCTAACATTACAATCAATTTTTAATTAAGCATAACTTTGTAAAAGCAGGATTATTATAATTCTGCTTTTTTATATACGCAAGAATGGAGTTAATTGAAGTTATAGGCTTTTTAGTCGGACTTATTTATTTATATCTTGAATACAAAGCCAACAAACTTTTGTGGCCAGTAGGAGTTTTAATGCCGATTATCTACATATGGATTTTCTACAAAAGCGGTTTCTACGCGGATATGGGAATCAATATTTACTACTTTTTTGCTAGCATATATGGATGGATTATATGGACCCGAAAAACAACTGACGACAAACCATCAGTCATCTCTTCTGCTCCATTAAAGTTGTATCTACCTATAATTTTTATATTTCTAATAATATTTGCAGTTATTGCTTATGTTCTTTTAAATTATACAAACAGTACGGTTCCTTATGGAGATAGTTTCACCACAGCTTTAAGTATTGTTGCGATGTGGATGCTGGCGCAAAAATATACAGAACAATGGGTTTTGTGGTTTGTTGTAAATGTAGTGTCAAGCTTTTTATATTTCTGGAAAGGACTATACATAACAGGTACACTTTTCATTATTTATTCCACAATTTCCATGCTTGGATACTTTAAATGGAAAAAGATGGCTGCTGAACAAGAAAAAATAAAAATATAACAAATTGATTATGAAAAATTCAAGAATTTTCGAAGCAGTAATACTTGCTATAGGACTACTATTTTTAGGATTATCTATCAGAGGTGGGTTCAGAATTTTTTCTCAAAAAGATCGCTCGGTAAACGTCAAAGGTCTTGCAGAACTGGAAGTTAAAGCCGATAAAGTTATCTGGCCATTACCTTTTAAGGATGTCGGGAATGACTTGGTAACTTTGTATGATAATTTAAAAAGAAAAAATCAGGCTATAATTTCTTTCTTAAAATCGAACGGCATTAAAGATTCAGAAATTAGCATATCTGCACCAATGGTGATTGATTTGGAAGCAGAAAGATATTCAAATAATCAAAACCCATATCGATACAATATAACGTCCGTCATTACAGTCACCTCGGACAAAGTGGATGTAGTTAGAAAACTTATGTCGGAACAAGGTGAACTTCTGCGTCAGGGAATTGCTGTGAGCGGAGGCGATTATCAATATAACGTTCAGTATTTGTTTACAAAACTGAATGATATCAAGCCTAAAATGATTGAAGAAGCTACACAAAACGCAAGGGTTGCGGCTGAAAAATTCGCTAAAGACTCAAAAAGTAAACTAGGCAAAATAAAAAATGCTTCCCAAGGTCAATTTGAGATTTCAGACCGGGATGCGAATACCCCTTACATTAAAAACGTAAGAGTAGTAAGCACAATTGAATATTATTTAAAAGACTAATGAATACCGTTATTCTGGCTGATGGGAAATTTCCACGACATGAAATACCATTAAGTTATATTAAAAATGCTGATAAAATTATCTGCTGCGACGGCGCATCTAACAAACTGATTTCCAAAGGTATAATTCCATATGCAATCATAGGCGATTGTGATTCCATATCTCCCGAAAATCGAGAAAAATATTCTCATATTATAAAGCATATCGCAGACCAATACACCAATGACTTGACAAAAGCGGTAAAATATTGCGTCCAAAGTGGTATTAAGGAAGTAGTAATTTTAGGAGCAACAGGAAAAAGAGAGGATCATACAATAGCTAATATTGGATTGCTTTTCAGCTATATAGATTTGTTGAATGTAAAGATGATAACAAATCACGGAATTTTTACTCCCATAAAGGAAACTACTATTTTCGAATCGTTCCCCAATCAACAAATATCTTTATTCAGCAACGACAATCAGCCAATTATTTCAGAAGGCTTGCAATATCCTTTAGATAAGTTAGTATTAAATGAATGGTGGATGGGAACTCTAAACAAATCATTGTCTGATTCTTTCAAAATTATTCCGCAAGGAAAAGTAATTGTATATCAAGCTTATTAGAAATATTATAGAATAATTTCTAGCTTATATTTAATTTAGAACTAGAATATTTACTTTTTTTACTACTTTTGTTCACCAAAAATTTAATAATAGTTACCTATAACTTAATGTTATGCCTGAACTGACTGGACATATATCTCAAATAATTGGACCTGTTGTCGATGTAACCTTTGATTTTTCAGAGAACGACCACAGTAGATTACCAGCTATAAATAACGCCTTGACTGTTAAGAAAAAAGACGACTCTTTGGTTGTACTAGAAATTCAGCAACACATAGGGGAAAATACAGTTAGAACTGTAGCAATGGATTCCACAGACGGCTTGTCGAGAGGACTTGAAGTGGTATCGTTAGGAAGACCCATTGCTATGCCAATAGGTGATCAGGTAAAAGGGCGATTATTGAATGTTATCGGATATCCCATTGATGGTCTTCCTGAACTGAATCGAGAAGGAGCCTATTCCATCCACCGCGATTCTCCAAAATTTGAAGATTTAACAACCTCTGAAGAAGTACTTTTTACCGGAATAAAAGTTATCGACTTACTACAACCTTATCTGAAAGGTGGAAAAATTGGTCTTTTCGGCGGTGCTGGAGTTGGTAAGACAGTAATCATAATGGAGCTGATAAACAACATCGCAAAAGGACACAATGGTTTTTCTGTTTTTGCAGGTGTTGGAGAAAGAACACGTGAAGGTAACGATCTTTTGCGCGAAATGATAGAATCCGGTGTCATCCGTTATGGTGATGAGTTCAAAAAAAGCATGGAAGAAGGCGGCTGGGATTTGAGCAAAGTTGACAAAGATGAGCTGCAGAAATCTCAGGCATCATTAGTTTTTGGACAGATGAACGAACCCCCAGGAGCTCGTGCTTCGGTTGCTCTTTCAGCCTTGAGTATTGCTGAATCATTCAGAGATCAGGGAGGTGAAGGAAGTGATATATTACTCTTCATTGATAATATATTCCGTTTCGTGCAGGCAGGTTCAGAAGTTTCCGCACTTTTAGGACGTATGCCTTCAGCAGTAGGATATCAACCTACTTTAGCTTCAGAGATGGGCGCTTTGCAGGAAAGAATTACTTCTACAAAACATGGCTCTATTACGTCAGTACAAGCAGTGTATGTTCCTGCTGACGACTTGACAGACCCTGCGCCGGCAACGACTTTCAACTATTTAGATGCAACTACAGTACTTGATCGTAAAATTGCGTCTTTAGGAATATATCCCGCTGTGGACCCACTCGCTTCTTCATCAAGAATTTTGAGTGCTGATGTAGTTGGTGAGGAGCATTATCAAACTGCTATGGCTGTAAAAAACATTCTTCAACGATATAAAGAGCTTCAAGATATTATTTCTATTCTTGGTATGGAAGAATTGTCCGAAGAAGACAGAATAGTTGTAAACAGAGCACGTAAAGTTCAACGTTATTTGTCACAGCCATTCCATATGGCAGAACAATTCAGCGGAATTCCGGGTGTGATGGTGCCTATTGAAGAAATTATCCGCGGGTTTAAGATGATATTGAGCGGCGAATTAGACAAATATTCCGAATTGGCATTTATGAACGTTGGCGTTATTGATGAAGCCATCGCTAAAGGCGAAAGTCTGTTGGCTCAATCCAAAGAAATTTAATCAAATGAAGTTAACAGTACTTACTCCCGAAAAAATTGCTTTCTCCGGTGAAATTACACACGTGTCTTTCCCCGGCGAAAAAGGAGCTTTTCAGGTATATGAAAACTTTGCACCTTTAATTTCTTCTTTAAAAGAGGGAGTTATTAAATTTGAAACACCAAACAATCAGATTCATAGCATGGCAATAAACGGAGGTTTTGTGGAAATACACACAAATATAGTAAATGCGTGCGTTGAATCTGCAAATGATACAATCGAAAATAAATAATGGCGAGAAAAAGCATTATATATACTTTGATTACAGGAGCAACTGCAGTTATTTTGTGGTTTATTCTTTTTAATATAGGTATTGAAATAAGTATAAGTTTTTTCGCAACTATTGTAGTTGTTTTTTTATTGATTGGCATAGGGGAATTATTCTATATCTTCTCAACAAAATCAACCGATAAACCTGCCAGCATTACCAACAAATATATGTTGGTGAAGGTCGCTAAAATCGGTGTTGGAGCTGTTTTACTTCTGATTATTTATAAAATAGCCGATCAAAATATAGAATGGTATATATTGACTTTCGGAGTATTATATATATTATTACTCGCATTTGAAGTCCTATGGCTGAAAGAAAACGAGCGACGAATCTCTAACTCCAAACGTGTTAAAAATTCATCTACCGAATGAAATTACATAAGCTGAATATTATATTTCTTACGATTGCTCTTTTCATAAGCAGTTCAGCTTTATATGCTAACACTGAAACAGAAGCCGAGAATAAAGAAGTAGATGTGAAAGAGATGATTATGCATCATCTGATGGATTCATACGAATGGAACATTGTCACTACTCACCACACAAATATTTCAATTCCGTTACCTGTAATTTTATATAGTAAAACTACCGGATGGCATATATTTATGTCTTCTGTTTTTGAACATGGAACAAAATCTTACAGAGGGTTTGAAATTTCTCACGATGAAGAATACAAAGGAAAGATTATAGAAAACACCTATGGCACAGTTTCCCGACCTTTCGACATATCCATCACAAAAAATGTAGTTTCGCTAATAATATCGTCGTTACTACTCATATGGCTCATAATGTATGTAACCAAAGAGTTGAAAAGAAATCCTTTAGAAGGGAAAAAAGGCATTACCGGAGCTATGGAAATTTTAATTAGGAGTATTGTGGATGATGTTATTATGCCAAGCATCGGCAAAGGATTTGAAAAATACTCACCATATCTTCTCACGCTTTTTTTCTTTATTTTTATTAATAACTTATTGGGATTAGTTCCATTTTTCCCGGGAGGAGCAAATGTGACGGGAAACATAGCCATCACTTTTACACTGGCACTTATAACGTTTCTAATTGTCCAATTCTCTGGAACAAAAAAACATTTCAAGAACATTGTATGGCCAGATGTTCCTATTTTCCTAAAAATACCAATTCCATTGATGCCAATTTTAGAATTTATTGATCAATTTACGAGACCTTTCGCTTTGATGATTCGTCTTTTTGCCAACATGATGGGAGGACACGCAATGGTGATGGGACTTATCTCCGTAATATTTTTAACAGTAGGATTAGGCGTGGCTGGAAATGCATCTATGATGGTTATTTCGGTACTATTAACGACCTTGATATTTTGTATTGAATTATTGGTGGCATTCATCCAGGCATATATTTTCACATTGTTATCAGCAACATTCATAGGCATGTCTAGACATCCTCATTAACGAAATATTAATTAAAAACTAAATATTAAAGATTATGACACTTCTTACAGTATTATTACAAGCAGCAGGTTCAATTGGACTTGGCGTACTAGGTAAAGCAATCGGTGCAGGCTTAGCCGTAATCGGAGCGGCTTTGGGTATTGGAAAAATAGGAAGTTCCGCTTTAGAAAGCATCGCACGCCAACCTGAATTTGCTTCAGAAATTAGAAATAATATGATTATTACTGCTTCTCTTGTAGAAGGAGCTGCTCTGTTTGCAATCGTAGTTTGCGGATTTATTATAAAATAATATTTATCGAATATGCAAATATTGACTCCCGAGCCAGGACTAATTTTCTGGATGACGGTAATTTTTGGAATTGTTGTATTTATCCTTACTAAATACGGCTTTCCTGTAATCCTTAAGAAGATTAATGAACGAAAAGAGTTTATTGATTCAGCCATTCAGGATGCAAAAACCGCACACGAAGAATTAGCCAAACTGAGGGAAAATCAAGAGATGCTCATCGCGGAAACTAGAAAAGAGCAATCTGCTCTAGTAGCAGAAGCAAATAAATTGCGTACTCAGATATTAAACAAGGCAAAAGAAGAAGCAAATCTGGAAGCAGATAAAATCATCGAATCGGCTCGTCAACAGATACAGGCGGAAAAAGAAGCTTCTTTAAACCAACTACGCAGCGAAATGTCTACTTTGGCTGTTGCCATTTCGGAGAAGATATTGCGTAAGAATCTCGATAATCAAGCATCTCAGGAAGATTTGGTACACAAACTGATCAATGAGATGGATTTTTAAAATCCTGAATGTAAATGAGCATTGCACAAATATCAACTCAATACGCGAAAGCTCTTTTGACCTATTCCATCGAGCAGAATCAGGCGGCAGAAGTCTATTCTATCACCAAGTTTATACTGAAGGTGTATGAAGAAGTTCCTCATCTCAAAGATATTCTTCATAATCCAGATATTGATAATGGTGAAAAAATGAAAGCTCTCAAAACTGCTTCTGGAGAAAATAGTGCCTCATCATTAATGAAAATATTTGAGTTGATACTTAAAAATCACAGAGAATTAAATATCCAAAGTATTCTCTTAAGATTTATAGAATTGTATCGCGACCATTTTGATATCCGTCATGTAAAGTATATTACCGCAATGGAATTGAATGAAGGAGTCGACACAAGATTAAGGGAAAAGCTCAAGGCTAAACTGGGCGGAACCATTGAGTTAGAAACAGAAATTGACCCCAACATTATAGGCGGTTACATTCTGCAGATTGAAGATTACCGATGGGATGCTAGCGTGAAAGGACAACTGCAAAGTATTAAAAAAAACTTGAGCGAGAACAAGGTTCCGCAATTATTATAAAATTGTTTATATGCAAAATAATTCAATAAAACTCAGCGAAGTATCAGATATGCTGCTTCAACAACTGCGAGGTATCGAAAATGAAGTAAAATATGAGGAAACAGGTGTTGTTATGCGTGTAAGCGATGGTGTTATCCGAGTTTACGGATTGCGCAATGCCGAATCCAACGAGCTTATCGTCTGCGAAAACGGGGAAGAAGCCATTGTGATGAACCTCGAAGAAGACAATGTGGGAGCCGTGTTACTGGGTCCTACTACCGATATAAAGGAAGGTTTTATTGTAAAACGTACAGGTCACGTTGCGAGCATTCAGGTGAGCGAAGGCATGTTGGGGCGAGTTATCAACGCGATTGGTATGCCGATTGACGGAAAAGGCGTTATTCTTGGTGACAAGATAGAAATGCCGCTTGAGCGCAAAGCACCGGGTGTTATCTTTCGCCAACCTGTAAACACGCCGCTGCAAACAGGACTGAAAGCTGTGGACGCGATGATTCCCATCGGTCGTGGACAGCGTGAGTTGATTATTGGCGACCGCCAGACAGGAAAATCAAGTATTGCTGTCGACACTATCCTCAACCAGCGCAATAATTTTGAAGAAGGCAAACCTGTTTATTGTATATATGTAGCCATCGGACAAAAAGGTTCTACCATTTCATCACTTGTGAAGACATTGGAAACACACGGCGCGATGGATTACACGACTGTCATTGCTGCTACGGGTTCCGATCCTGCAGCGATGAGATATTTCGCGCCATTCGCGGGAGCCGCTATCGGCGAATATTTCAGAGATACGGGTCGCGATGCTCTGGTTGTTTTCGATGATCTTACTAAGCAGGCGGTTGCTTATCGTGAAGTATCGCTTATCCTTCGCCGTCCTTCTGGACGAGAAGCCTATCCGGGTGATATTTTTTATCTGCACTCCAGATTATTGGAAAGAGCCGCACGCATCATATCTCAACAGGAAATTGCAGAACAAATGAATGACCTTCCGCCATCATTGAAAGGAAAAGTTAAAGGAGGAGGTTCGCTGACAGCACTCCCTATCATTGAAACACAGGCAGGTGACGTATCTGCATACATCCCGACCAACGTGATTTCTATTACCGATGGTCAGATTTTCCTTGAAAACGACTTGTTTAACCGAGGAATTCGTCCCGCTGTCAACGTAGGTATTTC
Source organism: Dysgonamonadaceae bacterium (assembly GCA_032068765.1). Classification (GTDB taxonomy): domain Bacteria; phylum Bacteroidota; class Bacteroidia; order Bacteroidales; family Dysgonomonadaceae; genus DAMBHY01. The sequence goes on from DAMBHY010000008.1 coordinate 33,771, forward strand.
CGTTTCCCGCGTGGGTGGCAACGCTCAGATAAAATCAATGAAAAAAGTTGCCGGAACATTAAAAATAGACCAGGCACAATATAACGAACTGGCTTCTTTCTCCAAATTTGGAGGTGAAATGGATGCCGTGACGGCGATGACAATAGACAAAGGTCGTAAAAACGAACGTTTGCTCGTTCAGCCAATTCACCATTCTATGAGTGTGGAAAAACAAATCGCCATCCTCTACGTAGGAACGCAGGGATTGCTGAAAAATGTACCGCTCGAAAAAGTGACGGAATTTGAAACATTGTTTATGGAAGATATCGAATTTAATCATAAAGATGATGTATTGAATGTTTTAAAGAACGGTGTTATTGACGACAACGTAAAAAGTATCTTGAACGAAGTGGCTGCCCGAATAGCACTCAATTTCTTACCCGATGCTAAACAAGCAACTACAACCGCATAAATAATTAAAGTTTGGTAGAGAAATGGCATTAAAGGAGATAAAACAAAGATTGAATTCGATCAAATCTACCGAAAAAATCACTTCGGCAATGATGATGATTTCATTATCAAAACTGAGAAAAGCGCAAAGATTAATCAGCGGTTTATCTCCTTATCAGCAAAAGCTTAATGAAATTCTTCAGATATTTCTGTCTACCAGCGAGGAACTTGCCAGTCCATATTTTGAAAAGAGAGAAGTAAAAAACATATCTATTGTAGCCTTTTCTTCTAACAACAGTCTGGCAGGTAGATTCAACGACAACGTGATAGATGAATTGTCCAAAACTATTCAGAATTATCGTAAGGAGGGTCTTGGAAAAGAAAACATCAAAGTCTACGCCATAGGCGACAAGGTGCGCAAAGCAGCTTTGAAAATGAACGTGACGCTGGACGATGAAGATTTCAAAGCATTGAGCGAGAAGCCATCCTATGCTCCCATCCAGGCTATTGCCGAAGAAATATCCAAAGATTTTATCAACGGAAAAATAGATAAAGCAGAAATTATTTATCAGCATTTCAAAAGCAAATCAGTACAGATTGTCACGCACGAAGATTTTCTGCCCATCACGGTAATACAGAATAAGAGGATTCAATATCTTGATTACATTATAGAACCGAAAGTAGAAATTTTACTAAACAGAATCCTTCCCAAAGTATTGGATATACAGCTTTATACCGCTCATGCAGACTCTGTGGCGGCGGAGCATGCCGCTCGTGTGATGGCGATGCAGACAGCCACTGATAATGCCCAAAACTTGACTGACGAACTCACCCTTCTCTACAACAAACTGCGCCAGCAAGGTATTACGACCGAACTGCTAGATATGGTAGGTGGTCAGTTGGGAAATGAAAGATAAGATTCAAACACATTTTGAGTGTTGTGCCGACTCTTTTCTTCATAGTGGACAGCTTCAAGTATATAGTGAAAGTGCTTTCCGACCTACAGACAAAGCCCATCATAAAGTGCAAATCTCTTTCGGATTGTCAGTATATGCATGATACTAAACTAATTTGAGTTCGGCTTAAGTGATGTTCCCATTTTCAACACATTTTCCTTACATCAAATTCACGGTAAACTAATAGTTTTTAGTTTTTCACTCTCTACTCCACCGCGTCGCGATAAAAATCGAATGCTTCGAAAATAAGATTTTTGTCGGCAGTTTGATTGATTTTCACGTTACCGATATCTGAAAGCAGGGTGAAGTTAATATTGGCGCCAACGTTTTTTTTGTCGTGTTTCATAAAATCGTACAGCGTATAATAATCGTCGCAGGTAAACGTCATGCAGCCATATTTGCCGTGTAAATAACTCACAGTCTTTTTCAGTTTGTCCATTGGGAAACCACATATTCTGTATGATAGATACAATTCGGCAATCAATCCGTAAGCCACAGCGTATCCGTGAGGGATCGGATTGTTTTTGAGGACGGAAAAGCTCTCGAAAGCGTGCCCAATAGTATGTCCCAAGTTCAATGCTTTACGAATATCCCTTTCGTACGGATCTTTGTCCACGATGTGCTTTTTAACCGTTACCGTTTTGTGTATCCATTCCAGCGACTCGTCAGTAGAGAAATTGAGCGTTTCGGTTTTCAGAATCTTATCCCAATCTGTGTACGAATTGATGAGTGCATGCTTTATCATTTCGGCGTATCCCGACAGTATCTCTTTTTCGGGGAGGGTCTTGAAAAATATATTACTGATAAAAATGTACTCCGCAGGGTAAAATCTCCCAATTTCATTTTTGTAGCCGTTGAAGTTGATAGCGGTTTTGCCGCCGATAGAAGCATCAACCATGCCCATGAGCGTCGTTGGGATGTTGAAATAAGTGATGCCGCGCTTGTAAGTAGCCGCCGCCAGTCCGCCGATGTCCGTTACAACTCCACCGCCAAGATTAATGAGAAGCGAATGGCGTGTAGCACCGCCGTCAGAAAGCATCTTCCAAATATAAAGCAGACTTTCGGCACTTTTGTTGACATCATTAGGCGGGATGATAATAACTTTTGCCGACTTCAAGGCTTTCGAATCCTGCACCAATGAATAGCAATGATGATGGGTATTTTGGTCCATCAATATAAAAATGAAATCAGAATTGAAATTCCTGATGAGCTTGTCCAACTCCAATGAGATAGATTTATTTTTTACTAATTGTTCCATTTGCTTTGGCAATTAATTTGCCTGAATAGCTTTATAAATTACATCCTGAATACGTTCGCGAATTTCCAGCGTGGACAGCTTGTTGGGTTCGCGGGTGGGATTTACTCTGTTGGAAAGAAAAATATAAATCAACTGGTTTTTGGGGTCAACCCAGAAACAAGTGCCTGTGAATCCTGTATGTCCGAAAGTAGACAGTGGAACCACTGCACATACCGGACTTTTGTCGGGATTGATGTCAGGTTTGTCAAAACCAAGCCCTCTCCGGCTCACATCGCTTTTCGCTTGTGTAAACATTGCGACAGTCTTAGGCGACAGGTATTTCTCGTTACCATACTCTCCAAAATTCAACCACATCTGCAACAACTTTGCTAAATCGTTGGCATTGGAGAACAGTCCCGCGTTACCGGAGACTCCTCCTAACAGCGCAGCAGATTCATCATGCACATATCCTTTCACTAACTGTTTTCGGAAGAAAGGATCGTTTTCAGTCGGTGCTATTTTATAACCGTTAAGATTTTGTAGGGGAAGATAGGTGGTTGAATTTGCACCCAGTCTTTCGAAGAAATTGTTTTGTACAAACGAATTCAAGTCGGTTTTAGCAATATTTTCCACTACCTCTTTCAGCAGGATGAAATTCAAGTCGCTGTATTTATATTCTCCTCTTTTTACTAATTTACTTTTCAGAATTTCTTGCAGAAAGAGCTTGTTAAGTTTTTCTGATCCATACATGCCTGCCGCAATCGGATATTTGTATGTATCGTTCATAACCGATGAAATCAAATTGTGTTTAAATTGGTAATCAGTTCTTGCCCAGGCACCTGCATAGTACACATTATAAATATCGGATTTTTTCCCAAACAGATCACCGTGGTAACTGTCCTTATCAATCGTTATTTTGTGATAAGGAAGGAATGACGGCAAGCCGGATTCGTGGAAAAGCAACTCGCGAATAGAAATATTACCTTTATCGGATTTCTTTATTTTTGGAAGAAACTGGTAAAGTTCATCATTCAGATGTAGTTTTTTAGCATCGTACAACTTCATGATGGCTGAAAGCGTGGCAGTTGCTTTTGTGACGGAAGCCAGGTCGTAAACAGTTTCGAGAGTAACTTTCTCGTTTGAATTGTATTCTAGCGTGCCAAACGCTTTTTCGTAAATCACTATCCCGTTCTTTGCCACCAATACCTGACATCCCGGGTATGCTCTTTGTTGGATGCCTTCGTTGGCAATTTCATCAATCTTTGAAAGATTTTCGGATGAAAGTCCTACTTCTTCTGGCAGATTGTAACCTAAACGAGTCTTATTGATTGATAAACCGTAATTTAAAGGATACAATGACGTAGACAATTGCAGCGACCCCGACACATGGATGCCTCCAAAAATTGCCTGTGCGACACTTTGCTGCGTAAAAGATGAATTGTCCGGTGCGAGCAACACAACCTGAGCATCGCGAATAGATGCTTTGTAGCTGTCTATTTGCAAAGGCGAACCAGATAATACCAAAACCGAAGGTTTCTTTTTGATAATTCTCTGAAGATATTTCGAGTCTGAAAATCTATCCGCGTCGATGCTATAGATAATCAAATCAAATTTGTCCATCTCCGTTTCAAAAGTAGAAAGCTGCTCCATAGTATTCATCTGGAAAGTTCGAACATCATCATATTTTCTCAAATAGCTGTGAAAATCATTATAAAAACTTTTGCCAATGTAGACGGATGCAATGCAGGTTTTGTCCAAATTCTTGAGAGGTACGATATTCGAGTCATTCTTCAACAATACCAATCCGTTGGAATGAAGTTTGTTTTGTGTCCATTCATATTGCGAATCAAATAATTCCTGTTGAAGATCAGAAGTTTTTATAGGTGTGAATTTGTGTGCGTTGAGCAAATACTTATAGGTGAGAATTTTCTTCACCTTTTCATCAAGTATCTGATTACTGATTGTACCTTTCTGAACGGCGGACTTGACGCTTTTGAATTCTCTCGCGATATTAGGAACACCGAGAATGATGTCGTTACCAGCTAACAATGCTCTTACACTTAAGTTAGGTTGACTGTTCACGCCTTTCATAGCCATCCCGTCCGTGAAAACCAAACCTGTAAAACCCATTTTCTTTTTCAGTAAATCGGTTACCACTTCTGATGAAAGTGACGACGGCATGCCCTTTGTCTGCAATGCGGGCACGTTTAAATGTCCAATCATCATTCCAGATAATCCTTCGGAAACAAAGTTTTTGAATGGAAAAAGTTCCACTGAATTTAAACGAGTTAAATTATGAGAGATAGTTGGAAGAGTTTTGTGAGAATCCGCAGATGTATCGCCATGTCCTGGGAAATGTTTCGCGACAGACATTACACCGCCTGCCTCAACACCTTTTGCGAAAGCAATTCCTTGTCGGGAAACCCTATCGGGATTGGATCCAAATGACCGATCACCAATAATTGGATTGTAGGGATTGGTGTTTATATCCAAAGACGGGGAAAAATTGACATGAATACCCATCAACTTACATTGACGTGCCATTTCCTTTCCGTATTGGAAGAAAACATCGTCATTAGCGATGCTGCCTATAATTTGATTCTTTGGAAATTCAGGAGCGTTTTTAAGTCTCATTGCCAATCCCCATTCTGCGTCAACGGAAATCAACAGAGGAATCCTTGATATATTTTGTGCATAGTTCGTATTATCTGCTTGTCCGTAAATACTCCCTTTACTAAAGAGAAATCCACCTACTTTGTAATTATCAATATAAGATTTTATTATAGATTTATAGGAAGAGTTCGGTTCCACAATGGGCATAAACATTTGTCCTATTTTTTCGTCCAAAGTCAATTGCTGAAAGACGGAGTCTACCCATTGATTGACTTTTTGTGATTCCGCATTTTTGTAAAGTCGTGTGTTTTGCTGGCTAATTAATTGAAAGAATAATAATGTAAATAGAATCGTGAAAGCTGCTTTTTTCATTATTTTACCGCTTTTAACTCAACATCTAATCTCCCCACATACAAACCTTTATCTCCGTTCTGGAAAATAGTAACATCATGTCCGATAGCATTCTTTTTTATTTCGTTTTTTTCCATAAATGTGTGACTGTGCCCTCCTAAAATTATATCAATATTGATGGATTTTGCAGCAAATTCCAAATCGTCTTCGTATCCCAAGTGCGAGAGACAAATAACTACATCGCAACGTTTTTTCTTTTTTAAGTAAGTAGCTGTTTCGTTCGCAGTTTCTACAGGAGACAGGTATTTCATACCCTTATAATTTTCACTCGCAATCAACCCTTTCGGCTGAACCCCAATTCCAATTACACCTATTCTCAATCCATCTTTGACAAATACTTGGTATTTTTTAGTCATTCCTGCCAATGGTGTATCTGTGAAATCGTAATTTGTAGTTATCACAGCCACTTTGCTTTGCTTCACGACATCTTTCAAAACTTCCAAACCGTAATCAAATTCGTGGTTTCCTAAAGTAACCGCATCGTATTTCATCATATTCAAAGCTTCTATTTCTACTTTTCCTTTGAATAAATTAAAATAAGGCGTTCCTTGCAAGAAGTCGCCTGAATCAAACACCAAGACATTTTTATTCTCAGAACGTACATTATTTAGAAAAGCCTCACGCCTTACAACGCCGCCAATATTCGCATTATATTTGTCATTCTCAGGCATTGGATCAATACGGCTATGTGTATCATTTGTGTGCAAAAGTACAATCTTCTTTTGCGCAAAAGCGCCAAGGGAGAGAAGATAAAAAACGATTAAAAGTGAAAATATATTCTTATTCATACTATTTTTTTACTGTGATTCGTCCGTCTAATTTTGAAGTAATTTGTTTGCCTTGCTTGGTTTGAGATTTGATGTAGTCTAAAATTATGTCTCTCAAAGTGATTCCAGTATTCAACGTTTTCGTTGCATCCAAAAAAATACTCATGTTATCGTTACCATTGGCAAGATAATCGAGTGTAGCAATTTTGTAAGTCTTATTTTCGTCCACAGGTTTTCCTTCAATCGTCACATTCTTTACTTTACTATTCTCAATTTCCAAGCGAACATTAGATGAAATTCCCGCACCTCCCATCCTGGCATACGTGTCAAACATCTTATTCACATCTGTTCCCTTCAAATCAATATAAGTCAACGCATTATCAAAACTGTATATTTCATAAATATTTCTTACATAAATATTGCCTTTGGGCATGGTAGACCGATGTCCGTGTACGTTCATCACTGAAAAATCAACACCTCCGGGCAAATGGGTATCGCCATATTCTTTCATCACGTCGGAAGTAAAATTGGTAAGCAGACTTTCGGGGCGTCCATGGCCCATAAACTCTGAAGAAACCCCAATTAGATGATTCATCTGCTCATCCAACTGAATTTTGTAACTTTGCACCATAGATGCCAACTGCGTATTCCCTGTTTGAAAAGTAGAATCCATTTTCACCATTTCGCCGCTTACCGAGGTAATTTTGTAGGAATAGCAAGAAGTAAGTGATGCTACCAAAAGGAGCGTCAGAAATATTTTATTTTTCATTGTTTTGTAATTTTCCTTGCGAACTGTAAACAAGCAAAACATTCAAAAGTTTTGCAATAACCTTTCACAAAGTTAGAACATTATTATTATAAATAAATTCCAGATAGGCATATTATTTAGCAAATTATTCTTATCTTTGCATCCGCTTTGCGCAATCTCTGTCGTTAAAAGATTCGTCATATTGCGTTTCAACTCGTTAAATATTAACATAAAGCCAATTACAAAATGGATTTAATTAAAATTGCAGAAGAATCATTCGCCGGAGAAAAGAAAGAATTTCCAAAATTCAAGAGCGGCGATACTATTACTGTTGCTTATCGCATCGTTGAAGGTAACAAAACACGTGTACAACAATATAGAGGCGTAGTTATCCGTATTGCAGGTCACGGTGAGAGCAAACGTTTCACGGTTAGAAAAATGTCAGACAACATTGGTGTTGAGCGTATTTTCCCAATGAATTCACCATTTATTGAAGACATCATTCTTAACAGCCAAGGTAAAGTACGCCGCGCTAAACTATACTATCTACGTAGTCTTAGAGGAAAAGCAGCTCGTATTAAAAAGAAATTGTACTAATATATTTAGTCCGAAAATTTATATAAGACGCTTCGAAATTATTTTGGAGCGTCTTTTTTTAATCCAAAAGTATGATTAACAACACAAAAGGAATTGTCTTACAAACTTGCAAGTACAACGATACGTTTTCTATCGTACATATCTATACGCGCGATTTTGGAAGAATTGCATATCTTTTACCTAAGAAATCGAGTAAAAAATCACAGCTAAAACATTCGCTTTTTTTTCCGTTATCAATTCTATCGTTACACGTCGAACATCTGCCTCTGCGGGAAATTCAACGTTTAAAAAGTGCGGAAATGACAACTCCTCAATTACAGATGTGTTCAAATCCTTCGAAAATTGCAATTTCTTTTTTCTTATCCGAATTTATCGGAAAAGTGGTAAAGGAAACTGAAGAAAACAAACTGCTTTATGATTTTATTGATAATTCCATTCACAAACTAGAAACTTGTGAAAAAGGGACAGCCAATTTTCATTTGGCATTTATGATGCAGATGATGAGGTTTATAGGTATTGAGCCAAACTTGTCGGATTATTGCAATGGAAATTATTTTGACATGATTCAAGGCGTGTATATTTCCGGCTTACCAGTGCATAACCATTATCTAGATCAAGAACGAAGTCGTTTTTTAAATGATTTCTACAGATTTAACTTCAATAATATGCATCTTTTCAAATTTTCGCGCGATAATAGGAATGAGATAATTGACTATCTGATAGATTATTACCGAATACACACTTACAATTTTTCTTCCTTAAAATCGTTAGATGTGCTCAAACAATTGATTTAACGTCAAATTATTTTCTAAAAATTGAAAACAATCCGCCTTTGGATTTCCGATTGTTCTTTTCGGGATCATATTCCATGATTCTTCTAAAAGCACTCTCGCCTCTGCGCGTTGCTTGAACAGCATCGTAAATGATTCCCCAATCAGGAAGACCGCCTAAATTTCTATCATCAATAAATAAATCGGCTTTTACTTTTCTACAAGAACCTTTGAATTCTGGACTCAATTTTTCTTCTGGAAAATTCGCATTGTAAGCATAAAATTCAATACCATTTTTTGCACAAAAATCTATCGCTTCCTGCAACAAATCTCCTTCTCGCACAGTCCACAAAATTAACCGGTGGTTGTCCTCTTGAAGTTTCCTCAAAGTCTCAAAAGCAAATGGAATCGGTTTCCCTATTTTGGGATACTCATGTTCAACAATTGTTCCGTCAAAATCTACAGCTATTATCATAATTGTGTGTTTAGAGAGAACAAAGCTAATCAAAAAATCACTACTATTAGTGATTGTGACACTAAAAAAAACCTTGTTTCTTTGTACAAAATAAACAACAATACATGAACCTCCAAACTAACAAAATCATCAAATTCACTGTTCTGACAATTGCATTTGTCATGTTAACAAACTCCACTTTAAAATCACAAATACCAATAGATTCAGTAAAAAATTTGTCATTAGACACCTTGGTAATCTCGGCGATAAAATCCCCAAACAGACAATGGAGAATGCCTTTGGCATCTACGACCGTTTCATCAGCGACCATCCAAAAAAATCTTGTGTATGAGATGAAAGACTTCTCCGGAGCAATACCGAATTTTGTAATGATTGACAGAGATTCTAAAAGAACATCCTCTATCTTTATACGAGGATTGGGCACGTTAATCAATACTCCGGCCGTTACGATGTATGTAGATGGTGTTCCACACTTTGAAAAATCATCCTTTGATATAAGCTTGATGGATGTAGAAAAAATTGAATTCTTACGAGGTCCTCAAGGTACTTTGTATGGTCGCAACGCTATGGGAGGGACCATTCTTATTCAAACTAAATCACCCTTTACTCATCAGGGAACAACCATAAACGCACGTGTTGGAAGTTTTAACAACACGCATCTTTCTTTGTCTCATCTTGGAAAGATAAATAATAAATTCGCTTACGGAATTTCCGCCGCAAAAGAAGATTTTGGAGGATATATAAAAAATGAATATCTGAATAAGATGTCAGACAAAATGAATTCTTTTAACGTTAACGGCAAACTGGAATGGCGTCCAAACAAAAACTTGAATTTGCGCTTAACACAAAAATATGAAAATGTAAATCAGGGAGCGATGAGTTATAGTGAACTAAAGGATGATGGGAGCGTAGATTTTGTAAGATTGGATCATGACAGTAAATATGCACGCAAAATATACGAAAGCGGACTTCAGATTGACTACAGAAATCGATTGTTCTGGATGCGGGCGCAAACATCCTTTCAGTGGCTGAAAGACAATTACGATGTTGATCAGGATATGACGTCTATAAATCTTTATTACGCGCAACAAATCGAAAATCATAAATTAATTTCACAAGAAATTAATTTCAGAGGCTTCAATACCGGAATATATAACTGGAGTTTTGGAGTATTTTTATTCAATCAACAAATTGACAGAAACACGGACGTCTATATGAATCATGTAAAACCGAATTATATCATCAACAAAATTTATGATGATTTTTCAAAAGGTTTTGCAGTATATCATCAGTCGGAATTTAAAATCAATGACAATCTGAAAATGGACGCAGGTGTGAGATTTGATTACGAAAAAGCCAATTCGCTTCTTGAGGAAATGAAAACAGTAGAAGGAATTACCAATCCTGTAAAAACATACGAATCTCCGTTGACTTTTAAACAGTTTTCTCCGAAATTTTCGTTTCAATATGTTTTCAGCCCAATATCACAAGCGTACATAACAGTTTCAAAAGGATATAAAACAGGAGGATTTAATACTGCTTTTAGCAAAGATGAAGAACGTACATTTTCTCCTGAAAGCAGTTGGAATTACGAAATCGGGACGAAAGCAGCATCAGAAAACAACAAAATTTCCGGAGAAATTTCTTTTTTCTACATTGATATAGAAAACCAACAAATAAAACAATCGATAGACAAATTGGGAGTTTTAATTCGTAATGCAGGAAAATCAGTCAGCAAAGGTGCGGAATTAAGCATGAATATAAATCCTGTAAAGCAACTTAATCTACAACTAGCATATGGATTTACTGACGCCCGATTCACAAATTACAGTTATAATCAAAAAATTGATTATTCAGGAAAATTCATCCCTTTTGTGCCTCGCCACACATTGACTTTAGGTGCGGAAACTTTTATTCCATTTAAAAGTAAAATCACCGACAAATTAATTTTCAAACTAAACTACAAAGGATTGGGCGATATTTATTGGAACGAAGACAATGAAAGAAAACAGCCTTTTTATGGCACTCTAGATGGAAGCGTAGGTGTTTGGAAAAACAACATAAACTTTACATTTTGGGCAAAAAATATTACCAATCAAGAATATTTAGGTTATTTGTTCACAAGCGGAAAAAGTGTATTTGCTAAAAAAAGTAAACCTTTAATGTGCGGATTAAATATTTCCGTATCTTTCTAACCTAAATATGAAGCAAAACAAGTCATATAATTTATTTACTTTTTACTCACTTTACATCGCGCAAAGTATTCCGATGTCTTTCTTCGCGACCGCATTACCCATTTTGATGCGTCAAGGAGATTACACGCTTACAACCATTGCATTAACAAAACTAATTAAACTTCCTTGGATGCTCAAGTTTATTTGGTCTCCTTTGGTGGACAGCAGAACGGAAACTTTGAAAGATTATAAACGCTGGATAATAGCTTCGGAAAGTATTTATGCGATATTCATTTTTGCAATAATTTTTCTAGACTTCAAGACCGATTTGTTTCTTGTAGTAATTCTTTTGCTTCTTGCATTTATTTCTTCTGCAACACAGGACATTGCAACCGATGCCATGGCCGCTCGTGCATTTGAGAGGAAAGACAACAGTCTCATTAATAGCATACAATCGATGGGTTCTTTCACCGGAAGCATGGTGGGAAGCGGCTTGTTAATCATTTTAATGAAAAAATCTGGAATGACAGGCATTCTTCCCTGGCTTGTGGCATTTGTTGTAGCAGCCATACTACCACTCATTTTTAATAAAAGTATCTCTTTAAGAATAAGAACTAACACACAAAAAGCGCGTCCGCAAGATGTCATTTCTTTTTTTAAACAAAAAAATATCGGATATCATATCCTTTACCTTGTAATATATTATGCAGCATTAATCGGCATTTTGGGAGTAATGAGCCCGATGATGGTCGATTTAGGTTTTGAAATGCATCAAATCGGTTTTATGGTAGGAGTTGTGGGTATTTCAATGGGAATAGTTTCGTCATTTATTACAGGCATTTTCATTAAAAAATTTGGTAATAAGACTGTTGCACGATTTGTGTCTGCTTTCATGATTATTACGCCCTTATTCTTCTTTTGGATAAATAGTACATCACAAATATCTTATACAACAATTTTGATAGCAATTCTGCTATTGTGGGGTACTTACGGAATGTCCTCAACGGTCATAAACAGTTCAGCTATGCTGATCGTGAGAGATGGACGTGAAGGTACGGATTTTACGATGCAAATTGTTATCACCCATTTAACGGCAATGTTTATAGCTATTGGTTGCGCTAAAGTCGGAGATATTTTCGGATACGGAAACCTGTTTTTGTTGGAACTAGCGATTGCTATCTTGTCTTTTTCGTACGTTATGACTGCCAAACCTTTTAAAAAATCAAATTCAATCAGTAATTAATGTCTTCAATCTTATCAAAATACAACGTTCCGGTTCCACGTTACACAAGCTATCCACCAGCAAATTTCTTCCACGAAGAGTTTACAGAAAAGGATTTGCTAAATGCAATTGATTTATCCAATTCTCAAAAACCGGAGCATATCTCTTTTTACATACACATTCCTTATTGCAAACGACTATGCTATTTCTGTGGATGCAATTCTTATATCAAGTCCAAAAATGCAGATGAAAATGTTTATGTGGATGCTGTTTTAAAAGAAATTGAAATAGTATGTAAAAGGATCGACCCAAAAAGAAAAATTTCTCAAATCCATTTCGGCGGAGGTTCGCCTACTTCCATTGATTTGAATTTGATAAAAAAAATAAACGAAACGCTTCTCTCTAAATTTGATTGTATAGAAAATGCTGAAATAGCGATTGAATGTCATGCCGGGTATTTAGATGAAGAGGATTTTTATACCTTGGCGGATAGTAAATTTAATCGCGTGAGTATTGGTATTCAGGATTTTTCACCCGAAGTGCTTAAGGCTTGCAACCGCATTCCTCCAAAACTTCCAATTGAAAAAATCTTCGAAATTCTTCGCAGCAGAAACATAAAAATTAATATGGATTTCATTTACGGACTTCCTTATCAAACGCTCGTAGGATTTTCGGACAGCATCACAAAAGCTATTTCACTGTCGCCCGACAGACTTGTGACTTTTGGTTACGCACATCTGCCGTCAGTCTTTCCTAATCAGATGATGCTCGAAAAAGCGGGACTTCCGTCTGAAGAACTTAAGAACAATCTTTATTTATCGGCACAAGAGTTACTAACGAAGGCAGGTTACACACAAATCGGATTGGATCACTTCGTGAAAAGAGAAGATGAATTATATCAAGCATTAATTTCTAACAAACTTCACCGAAATTTTCAGGGATATTGCACGCGTCGAACAACTGGACAAGTTTACGCCTTCGGCGTAACGGGGATTTCACAACTATCTTCGGCTTACGCACAAAACACTAAGGACATACAAGGTTATATCAACTCCATTAATAACGGGATAATTCCCGTACTGCGAGGATATATCCTCAACGAAGAAGAGCAAATTACACGCGAGGTAATTACTACACTCATGTGCAACGAGCAGATTGTGTGGCAAGAAATAGCAAATCATTTCGATAAAACCGTTAAGGAAATCAAACAGGCAACAGCATACAACAAAGACAAATTGCAGGAAATGGCAGATGACGGCATTATCATCTTCGATGAAGATAAGATTGAAATGAAAATAAAGGGTTCGCCTTTTGTGCGTAATATTGCCGCATCGTTAGACAAAAAATTACTACATTCGAAATTAAAATTTTCCAAACCTATTTAGAAACAAATTATGGAAACAGACATACTTATCATTGGCGCCGGTCTGACCGGATTATCTATCGGAGTGGAACTCAAAAAACGAAATAAAGATTTCATGATTCTTGAAAAATCATCGCGTGTGGGTGGTCAAATACACACTTACTTAGAAAGCGGTTTTTTGTTTGAATCGGGTCCTACTACAGGTTCGGGAGCTTCAGATGAGGTAATGGAAATGTTTTCAAATCTGGAATCTTTTTGCGAAGTAGAGTTTGCGAAAAAAGAATCTGAGAAACGGCTAATATGGAAAAATGGGAAATTTAATGAGCTTCCAAGCGGATTAATGAGTGCTATTACTACCCCACTCTTCAATTTCTCCGACAAGATTAGAATTCTTGGCGAACCATTCCGAAAGAAAGGTAACAATCCCGATGAATCGGTAGCTTCGTTGGCAACAAGACGGTTGGGAAAATCATTTGTAGAGTACGCGGTTGATCCTTTCCTTTCAGGAATTTATGCAGGAAATCCCGAAACTTTGGTCACTAGACATGCGCTTCCAAAACTCTACAATTTGGAACAAAACTATGGAAGTTTCGTTGGTGGCGCCATCGCAAAAGCCAAGGAAGCTAAAAAGAATCCACCGAAAAACGCAAAGAAAGGTATTTTTTCAGTGAAAGGAGGTTTGGAAAGTCTTCCAAAGGCAATGAAGCAATATATCGGCAGTGAAAAAATTATACATTCCGCAGAAGATATCACTACTGTACCAGAAAACGGCAAATGGAAAACAACTATCCAAAAAGATGGCGAAACCGTCACAATCATTTCGAACCAAGTCATCTCTACCATTGGTAGCTACAATCTTCCTCAGGTTTTTCCATTTATAGAAAAAGAAAAAATGAACAATCTAACCAACGTGGAATATGCCCCTGTGATTCAGGTTGCCGTAGGAATTAAAGACAAAATGAATTTGGATTTCGATGCTTTCGGCGGATTGTTTAGTTCTAAAGATAAACAAGACTTTTTGGGAATTTTGTTTCCTTCGTCATGCTTTACTAATCGTAGTCCCGAAAATGGGGTGCTTTTCTCATTTTTCATGGGAGGTATGAAGAGAAAAGACATCTTCGAATGGAGAGACGAGAAAATTTCGGAAACAGTTACAAACGCATTACACACGCATTTAGGATTTCCCAAAGGAACACAACCCGATTTGCTCAGAATATTCCGCCACAAATATGCGATTCCGCAATATGAGAAAAGTTCAGATATTCGTTTTGAAACAATACGCCAATTGGAAAAAGAATACAACGGTCTGCACATTGCGGGAAACTTGCGTGACGGCATCGGCATGGCACACAGAATAATTCAAGGAATGAATCTTGGAAAAACAGTCTAACAAATAAAATATACTGTAAAAATTGTCATTCTTTCTGCCATTTAGGGCAATGAAGAATTTGTATAGATTTTAACTTCGTTCAAAATGGGATAAAGAAAATACAATAAATTATGACACAGCTTCTTTTATGTTTCTATAGAAAAGAAACCTAATTGCCCAGACAATGATAAAAGCTGCGCCAAATCTCACTGCTAATATCCACCACATCGAAACGCCAAGCGCAGCAAAAAGCAGATTATCTTCCAAGACAGAATGCGACATCGCCAAGTGATAATTCAAGAGATTTGCTTCTTCTTTTTTCACCTTGCCCTCGCTCATCTGATCCATCATCAAAGCACCGCCATAGGCAAGTCCGACGATATAACCTATCAACCACAGAAACCCAGTATTCAAAGGCAGTCCGAAGAACTTTAAAACAGGTGATATCACCTTACTCAGTTTGTCAATCAATTTATATTGAAGTAAGAAACCATAAAGGACATTCAAAGCTAACACAATTCCTAGTATCAACAAACCCATATTAAATCCGCTCTTCAGCCATTCAACTAATAGTTGCAAGATGGAAGTCACTTCCTGTAAATTTGTTTGAGCAAACGTCGGTACACCCATATTTTTCGGTAAAACCCAATTCAAGAAAAGCCCGACAACGATGCTCATCACCACACGCAATACGGAAACCGCCCAAAATGAAGTACCGGTTTTGGATTGAATAGTACTTTCGACTGGGAGATTGTGCGAAATCTGGCACATCAGCGCAAGAATAGTCAATTCCCGCAAGGTAATAGGCATGGATGTAATAATGGCAAGCGGCGCGTATAGCGGAAGAAAAATACTGCTGATAAAAACTATTGCGGTACTTCCTGGCAACCCCATATTAATAAAAATTGGATTAAGGAACGAAGCCAGATAATCTAGAAATCCATA
Organism: Dysgonamonadaceae bacterium; assembly: GCA_032068765.1. Classification (GTDB taxonomy): domain Bacteria; phylum Bacteroidota; class Bacteroidia; order Bacteroidales; family Dysgonomonadaceae; genus DAMBHY01. The sequence continues at coordinate 49,847 of DAMBHY010000008.1, forward strand.
GTAATCCAATAAACGAACCAACAACGAGACAGGAAGAATAATTTTGAGCAGCCAAATGGATGTTTTTCCCGATTTAACTAAACTTGGACGCAATATTTCATTATAGAAATTCATTTTTCGACGATCTTATTTCTTAAACATTCTGTCCATATCTCTTTTGTCTTCCTTCTCCTTCAGCGCCTGGCGTTTATCATACTGCTTCTTACCTTTCGCTACCGCGATAACGAGTTTTGCCAAACCTTTTTCATTAATAAAAAGACGTGTAGGTATGATGGTAAAACCTGTTTCTTTTGTGGCACGCATAAGTTTTCTCAACTCCGTACGATTCAAAAGCAGTTTGCGGTCTCTGCGAGAATCGTGGTTGTTGTAAGTACCATAAAAATACTCAGCGATATGCATATTTCTAACCCACAACTCATCACGCTCAAATAGGCAATAGGTATCCACCAGACTAGCTTTCCCTAAGCGCAACGATTTAATTTCCGTCCCGGTCAGCACAATGCCTGCAGTGTAGGTTTCAATCAGTTCGTAGTCGAAAGTCGCTCTTTTGTTTTTTATATTTATTTTGGATGGCTTCATTCTTTTATTCAATGATGTTTTCCTTTGAGGAAATAGGAAATGCAAAGATAATCATAATCTGAACATCCTCAGTTTTCTATAAAAAAAGTCGTACTTTTGTGATAAATAAAATGATTGACAGTTTATGAAAAAACATATACCCAACTGCATTACAATGATGAATCTTTTCTCAGGATGCATTGCGATTGTAATGGCATTTCAACAAAATTTTCTCGGTGTTTTAATCTTCGTGTTACTTGCCGGAGTGTTCGATTTCTTCGACGGATTATCCGCCAGACTACTGCACGTAAGTTCTCCGATAGGAGTAGAACTCGATTCCTTGGCAGATGTGGTAAGTTTTGGCGTTGCGCCTGCTGCTGCTATTTTCATATTCTTGAAGGATTTTGCAACGTATCCCGATTTCTTACTTCCCTTGCAGGAATGGATTCCTTACGCAGCATTTTTTATTCCCGTGTTTTCCGCATTGCGTCTTGCAAGGTTCAATATTGACGACCAACAAACCACTACATTTCTGGGGCTACCCACACCTGCCGACGCATTGTTTTGGGTAAGTTATTGTTATGGAATAAATACTCATGCTGAAAAGACCTATTTAGTTTACTATACTCTCTTACTTATTTTTTTATTCAGCTGGCTCATGGTTTCCGAAATTCCAATGTTCTCTTTTAAAATTAAAAGCATGAAATTAAAGGGAAACGAAAAACGACTGATACTTGCTTTGTTTATGATAACTAGTATTATTATTTGGGGAATAATTGGTATTGCTTATGGAATTCTAGTATATATTGCACTATCACTTCCTCTGAACAAGAAGAAAGCGGTACACGTTTAATAAAATAATTAAAGTAGTATATTCAATGGGATTTTTTATTCTTATCTTATTTATATTGATTTTTTATATTGGATTTAAATGGATTTCTAATATATTTTTTGGCGCGTTTACCCAAAATCAATCACAATCGACCTATCAACGACAACGCGAAAGACAAACTCAGGAACCAGAAACGCAGGAAGACCGCATTCTTGATTTTCAACGAAAAAGTTTTGAATCTTCTGACCCCGAAGATGTGGAATTTGAAGAAATAAAGAATAAATAATTGTTTTCTTATTCAACTAAAAGTGCCACAGACTAATAAATTCTGCGGTTTTTTGCTGACTAATATTTCTCTGTTAATTTTATAACAGAAGGTCAGACAATAATAAATCTGCCAATTTCTAACAGAAAATTGTCTAAAACAAATTGTAGGCACAAAACATATTGATTTACACCTTTCATATTAATGATTTATCTAAATTATAAAACGTTAGTTCGACCTGAGCAGCTAATTTTTTTCTTCAATAATATCATTAATTGTATTATTAGAGGCTTTTTATCGAAAAAAAGATTCTGAGCGATGTCCTTAAAGGCTTTATCCTGTTTTTTCACGTTTTATATGGCAGCTGCGTAAGGGGTGGAGTCAATAAATGATATTCCTCTACATTTGCCTCAAACATATCTTTATAAAAACAGCCAATGCTACGGTTTTCTTCTATCTGCTATATCTTATATTTAAACTACTTTTCTTACATCTAGCTTATTATAATTATATTTAATAAGTTGCAGTATCCAACATCATGAATACAACATAGAATTAATACGTTTTAGTACTCAACAGCATGATTTTAAGGTGTAACTAATATGTTTTAGTACTCAACCGCATGATTATAAAGTGTAATTCATGCGTTTCAGTACTCGTTCGCATGATTTCAAAGTGTAATTCATGCGTTTCACTACTCATTCGCACGATTGTAAGATTGTCGGCAGCCGTAATTAAAGAGATTAGTTGTTTAAGTAGAACTCACGTTAAATTAAAATTAAGTATTGCGCAAAACAAAATTTGCTGAAGATACTTTTCTGAAATCAATTATTGACAAAATCTCTCAGTCATCAAGCGCGACCGTGTTCATTCTAAGATAAAAGTGTAGGATATGATTGTGAAAAAAGATGCCAGAGCATTCAAAATTATCGTAAGGGGTTACGCAGCGATGCACAACGAGAAGATTTCAGCTGTGCCGAAAGAGGTTTTGCGAGGTAATTAACTACTTCAACTTCAAAGTGTTTGATGAATCCATTCATATACAATCACCAAGGATAGAAGTGATGCTGATAGATTTGTATCACGAAGATATCTTTACATATGTCAAAATGTTGCCTGACGTTCCTCGGGCAATTCACAAATTCTGACGGTCGCAAGATAATTACTTAATTAAGTATTCTGAATATACAAATGCGAGGCTAGAATATTAAAAGAATCAGACTCCATACCAACTATTTATCCGTTATAGTCTAAATAACCTAATAAGGAATACCTCTATAATCATAAGCTTTCATTAACTTATTCAACCCTGTTTATTGGTGAGCATAATAAGAGCCTTAAAGGCGGATATTTGAACTGACGAATTGCATCACGTCTTTCTAGATATTTATTTGGTCCCTATATTTTTATGTTCAAAGCCAAAGGAGTTCAACTCCTCTCTGTTGTAAATATTTCGACCGTCCACCACGAGGAAGTCGTTCATCACTTTTTTGAGGATTTTCCAGTTTGGTAGTCGGAATTCTTTCCATTCCGTAGGAACAATTATCGCGTCGGCGCCTTCCGCTGCATCGTAAATATCATTGCCGTAATAAATATCGCCCTGCAGATATTTGCGCGATTCTTCCATCGCTGCAGGGTCATACACACGCACTTTCACGCCAGATTCCATTAGTTTTGTAATCAACGTGATGGATGGAGCTTCACGCATATCGTCGGTTTCAGGTTTGAAAGACAATCCCCAAACTGCAACTGTTTTTCCAAACAAATCATTATTGAAATATTGGCTCAACTTCTCAAAAAGAATATTTTTTTGCTTGTCATTTACTTCTTCAACGGCCTTTAGGACTTTCATTTCGTAACCTACTTCTTCAGCTGTCTTCACCAATGCGCGGATATCTTTAGGAAAACAACTCCCTCCATATCCACATCCGGGATAAAGAAAGCTTTTGCCGATACGCGAGTCGCTGCCCATTCCTCGGCGCACCATGTTCACGTCAGCTCCTACCCTTTCACATAGGTTTGCTATATCATTCATAAAACTGATTCTAGTTGCCAACATAGCATTGGAAGCGTATTTTGTCATTTCCGAAGACAGAATATCCATAAAGATTACTCGGAAATTATTAAGAAGGAATGGCCGATACAAACGCGTCATCCATTCTCTTGCCTTTTCGGATTCGATGCCTACTACCACTCTGTCGGGACTCATAAAATCGTCTATCGCCGCGCCTTCTTTCAAAAACTCGGGATTGGAAGCTACATCGAATTCCAAATCATTCAAACCTCTTTCATTCAGTTTTGAGCGGATAAGTTCTTTGATTTTATAGGAAGTTCCCATAGGAACTGTACTTTTGGTAACAACTATGATGTATTTATTCAAGTTTTCGGCAATTTTGCCAGCCACATTCATAACGTATGTCAAATCGGCATTCCCTTTTTCATCCGAAGGTGTTCCCACGGCAATGAAAATAATATCCATCTCGTTTAAAACCGATTTGAGGTCAGTACTGAAATGAAGTCGCTCTGCGGTATAGTTGCGCAAAACCATATTTTTAAGACCAGGTTCGTAGATAGGAATAATTCCCTGTTTCAATCCTTCAATCTTTTCTTTGTTAATATCGATGCAGGTCACATCCACACCCATTTCGGAGAAACAGGCGCCTGAAACCAATCCGACATAACCCGTACCAACAATAGCTATTCTCATTCTATAATGTTTTTATAAAATTCGTATATGAGTTAGATATACAAAGTTAGAAATTATTTTTAAGTTTTTCCCGCAAAGTATGTAAGGGATAAAGTACCGTGAGCGCGCTTATTATACTTACAATAAAAAAAATAGTTACCACATCGGACAGGATAACTTTTACCGGATATGCATCCATGATGTATGTTCCTGATTCTCTGCTAAGCCTGAGGAGTCCGTAATGTTGCTGCAACAAACAAAGTGCAACTCCAAGAGTAAGCCCGATAACAATGCCGAGCAAAGCAATCAGCCATCCTTCAAAAGCAAAAATGCGAGAAATAAGTTTGTGGGTAGCTCCCAGATTTATTAGACTTTTGATATCGTCCTGCTTTTCCACAATCAACATAGAAAGCGAACTGACCACATTGAACACAGCGATAATCAAAATCAAACTGAGGATAAGAAATGAGACCCATTTCTCAATCTGCAACATATTGTATGATTCTTTCTGCTGTTCATAGCGATTTTCGACAAGAAAGTCATCTCCTAAAATATTTTCAATCTTATTTTTTACAGAATTTGTTGTGCTCGGATCTTTTAGTTCGATATCCAAAGATGTAACTTGCGAAGGATACTGAAATATTTCGCGCGCCAGATGAATGGGTACAATTCCCATCTGATCGTCATATTTTGGTTGATTAAGATTGAATACTCCGTTTATCAGCACAGTTGAACTGGTAAATGAAGAAGACGGATTGGCGAGATTAACTTGGGTATTTCTTTTGGGAACATACAACTCCACAAAAGAATTATTACCTGCTCTCACATTAAGATTGATAGCCATTCCTGCTCCTAAGAGGATATTATTGATAGAATCGGAATACAACTGTGAACTACCGTCTATTATAAGTTTGTTTAAGTCAGCGATGGAGGTAAACTCCTGCGACACCCCTTTTATCAGGATAGGTACCTGACGATATCCCGTACTAATTAAAGCATTCTCCTCAAGTGATTCCGAAATCAAATTAATTTCGGGTAAAGTCAAAGCTTTGGTAAACTTGTTGTTTTGGTAATCGAATACCTTACCTTTTTTTGCAGTAATCTTAAGGTCGGGATCAAAAGAACTGAATGCATTTTCGATAATCACTCCAAATCCGTTGAAACCCGACAAAACGCACACCATCGCCATAGTCGCTACTGCAATTCCAATGACGGAAATCGCTGAAATTACATTCACCGCATTGTGTGATTTTTTAGAGAAAAGATAGCGTCTGGCAACAAAAAAAGGCAAATTCATTGGGCAATATTTTATTCTTTATCCTTCAATAATCGGTCGATGTTTTCAATATAATCCAATGAATCGTCAATATGAAACATGAGTTCGGGAACGATGCGCATCTGTTTTCCAATGCGTTTCCCCAAATCGTAACGAACAGATTTAATATTCTCTTTGATATTTTCAAACAGATTATTTGCTTTGTTGGATGGGAAAATGCTCAAATAAATATGCGCCATCCCAAGGTCGGGCGATACCCTGACTTGTGTTACCGAAATAAGCACTCCCGGAATTTTCTTTGCATCAAGTAAAAATATTTCGCTTAATTCTTTTTGTATTAATTTGTTTACTTTTTCTAATCTATTTGATTCCATGATTTATTAGTTTTTGTGGATAAGTGTAATGCCGTCTCTTAGAGGAAGTATAACTTTTGTTACTCTTTCATCTTTTGCAAGTCGTTCATTAAACTCCAAAATTCCTTTCGTCTGCCAATCGTTTGATTCCACTGATTTTACTACTTTTCCATCCCACAATGTATTATCTACGAGTAGAAATCCTCCAGATTTTACTTTGGGCAAAATCATTTCGAAGTATTTCCAGTAAATGCGTTTGTCGGCATCTATGAAAACCATTTCAAACATTTCGTCCTCAAAAGCTGGAATTATATCGACAGCATCACCTATATATAGTTTTATTTTGTCTTTTTGAGTTGACTGAGAAACATATTTCTTAATAAAATCTTCCATCTCATCGTTAACTTCGATAGTATGAAGGAGCGCATCACTTGAAAGACCTTCAGCAATGCACAGCGCCGAATATCCGGTGTATGTGCCCAGCTCCAAGACATTACGTGGTCGAATCATCTGAGTGAACATCTTTAACAAACGTCCCTGCAAATGCCCCGACAGCATACGAGGATGTAACAACTTCACATTGGCTTCCCGAAACATGCTCTGGAGAAGCTGTGGTTCTTCATCAATGTGGTTAAGTATGTAATTCTCTAAATTATTCGTCATTAATTATAACGTATAATCAGGCAAGTTGTAATGTTCTTTTGCTTCTAAAATATCCGACGCTTTGCTGATGTCAAGATAAGTCGTTCCTCCGGTTTCACCAAAGCTTCCTCCAAGATATGCAATGCGGTCTTCGGGCGAAATAATATTTTTATCAATAAGATTTCTTAATGCTTTGGTGTAATAGGCCCTACGGCTTTCTTTTGTATTGCTGATAGACGCGCCTGGCTGGAAATCGGCAAATACGCCATATGAAAGCGCCAGCTCACGTGCAAGACGTTCGGTAGTAGTTATTGCAAAAACAGGGCTTGAACCACGCATTGCTGCAAGTACGCGAGCAGTGTGTCCAGTGTGACTATCTGTAAATATCGCTTTAGTTCCAAGCTTAACTGAGGATTTAACAGCTTGCTTTGCAAAGAAAGTTGCCATATCCGCTTCATCTAAATTGTAAGGAACGCGAATGTCGTTTTCAGAAAGTTTTGTTTTTTCCGCTTCTCTTGCTACGCTTGACATTGTACGCACAGCTTCCACCGGATATTTTCCGTAAGCAGTTTCACCGCTGAGCATGATGGCATCTGTGCGGTAAAAAATAGCATTGGCAATGTCGGTAATTTCTGCTCTTGTTGGACGTGGATGCTCAATCATCGAATGAAGCATTTGTGTTGCTACAATTACAGGAACTTTGTGTTGCACTGCTTTGCGGATAATCATGCGTTGAATGCCGGGAATCTTTTCTTGTGGAACTTCAATACCCAAGTCGCCTCGTGCAATCATTATCCCGTACGCAGCATCCATAATTTCATCAATATTGTCAACGCCTTCCTGGTTCTCAATCTTGGCTATAATTTTAATATCGCTGTTCAGTTCATCCAAAATTTCTTGCACTTCCATCACATCTTCTCTGCTTCTAACAAAAGAGTGAGCAATGAAATCGATATTGTTTTCGTGAGCAAGTTTGATGAATTTTCTATCTTTTTCTGTAACTGTAGGCAGACTGATTCTTACTCCCGGAATATTTACGCTTTTGCGGCTTCCCACATTACCATTGTTTTGTATTTCACACTGAAGACAATCTGAATTTGCTTCGACAACTTTCAAATGGACCTCACCATCGTCTATCAAAATATCATCACCTGCGTGTACATCTCTCAATATATTTTGATACGAAACATAAATTACATCCTTAGTTGAAATCTCTCCAGTTCCCGGTTTAACACAAACTTTATCTCCAGAGACAAACTTGAGAGATCCATCTTCAACTTTTGTGGTTCGTATTTCCGGACCTTTAGTATCAATTAGTAAAGCAATTTTTGGAGATACGGCTCTCACATTATTTACAACGCGAAGAAAACCTTCTTCATCAAGATGGGCAGAGTTCATACGAACTACGTTTACTCCCTCATTATATATACTTTGTATAAATGGAATATCGCAACGTAAATCAGAAACAGTAGCAATAATTTTGGTGAATTTTTGCATAAATCTTTAGTTTTATAGAGTAAAATTGTTTTTGTGTTTATTGAATAAACGATTGAATAGCCAATTGATATGACTGCAACCCGAAACCGGCAATATAACCCCGGCAGGCTTTTGAAATAAGAGAATTATGGCGAAACTCTTCGCGGGACGCAATGTTGGTGATATGAACTTCAACTACCGGAGAATGAATAGATTTTATCGCGTCATGAATAGCAACTGAGGTGTGTGTATAACCTCCCGCATTAAGTATAATTCCATCATAACTAAATCCTACTTCGTGCAACTTGTTAATAATTTCTCCTTCAACATTCGATTGGAAGTATGAAATTTCAATTTCTAAAAATTCCGATTTTAATTTCTTTAAGTATTCTGTAAAAGTTTGATAACCATAAATATTTTCTTCGCGAATACCAAGAAGATTCAGATTGGGACCATTAATTATTTGAATCCGCATTTCTATTTCTTTTTTCTATTTACAAAGATAGAAAATAGTGATGTACTTTACTTATAAATTTTACTAAATACTTTACAAAAAAGAGGCAAAATTGTTACAATTCTGCCTCTAAAGATGTTATTTTATTGCTTTTTACTCACTAATTCCTGCCATATCGGGATCAATCATAATTCTTCCGCAATATTCGCAAACGATGATTTTCTTGCCCAATTTGATATCCATTTGTTTCTGTGGCGGAATTTTGTTGAAACATCCTCCACAAGCTCCGCGCTGTACAGGAACAACTCCTAAACCATTACGTGCGTTCTTCCTGATACGTTTGAATGCTGTAAGTAAACGAGGTTCCACTCCTACTTCAGCTTTTTTTGCTTTTTCACGAAGCTTTTCTTCCTGCGCTTTTGTTTCTGAAACTATATCTTCCAGTTCGCTTTTCTTTTGTTCAAGGTCGATATTCTTTTCTTTCAATTGATCTTCTGCAGCAGCAATCTGTTCGTTAATTGTTTCTGATGTTTGAATGAATTCGCGGATGTGCTTTTCAGCCAACTCAACTTCCAGATTTTCAAACTCAATTTCTTTTGATAAGTGGTCATATTCTTTACTGTTGCGCACATTGTCAATTTGTTGATTGTATTTTTCAACCTTTGTTTTGCTGGTTTCTATTTTAGCTTTCTCCTTCTTGATTGCATCCGCATATTCATTCAAATCCAATTGGAATTTGTTGATACGTGTTCCTAATCCAGCAATTTCGTCATCTAAATCTGCCACTTCCAAAGGAAGTTCACCTCTTAATGTCTTGATACGGTCAATTTCTGAAAGATAACTTTGCAGTTTGTAAAGCGTTTTCAGCTTTTCTTCTACTGCAACATCTTTTACTTCGTTTTTTCTACGTGTAGCCATCTTGTTGAGTTTATTTTAATGTTGTTATTTATATTTCTAAATAAAAAATGCAGTAACCAAACCCAGGGAAACGGTTTCGTTACTACATCATTTGTATGGTCGGGAATAAGTCGTACCGACTTTATTACAAATATTTTACAGGGTTCGAATCGAACGCTGATTTATGTACCGCAAAGGTAGTATATTTTTTTGTAAGTATGTCGTAAAATATATCTTTTGTGCAAATCTCCGATTCATAATGACCTACTAATGCCATCAATAACTTTTCTTCCACATCAAGAAAATCGTTGTACTTGGCTTCGCCGGTAACAAAAGCGTCCGCTCCATAAGACACTGCCTGCCGCAAAAGAAATGCCCCTGCTCCTCCGCAAATCGCTACATCGTGTATTTCTCTGTTTTGAAGTTTTGTATGTTGCACATACGGAAGATTAAAAATATCTTTCAGCATATACAAAAAATCATGCTCACTCATCGCTTCAGGAAGGACGCCAACAATGCCACTTCCGACCTGTTTCCAATCATTCTCAAGTCTGTAGAAATCATAAGCGGGTTCTTCGTAAGGATGAACTGATATGAGCGCTCGCAACACATCTTCTTTTTTATAATCGGGTAAAATCACTTCTATGCGAACTTCCTTCTCAAAATGCAGTTCTCCAATATCGCCGACAAAAGGATTAGTCCCTTTCTGTGCTTTGAAAGATCCCTCCCCGATAAGATTAAAACTGCAAAAATCGTAATTGCCTATATGTCCTGCCCCGGAATTGAATAGTGCATTGCGAAGCAGATCAGCATAACTATCGGGAACGAATGTCACTAATTTCAATAATTTGGAAGATATTGGATAGAGAATCCGAACGTCACTCAATCCAAGCATTTCAGCAAGTTTATAATTCACGCCTTGCGCAGCATTATCAAGATTGGTATGCATGGCATATACACAGATATCATTCTTGATGGCTTTAATCATGCACCGTTCCACATAATTGTTACCGGTCAAAGATTTAAAAGATCGAAATGCCAAAGGATGATGTGAAATGATTAGATTACAATCAAGAGACAAAGCTTCTTCAATAACATTTTCAGTAACGTCAATACAAAGAAGAACATTGCTTATTTCCTGATTTATATCTCCTACCTGTACGCCGGAATTGTCAAAATCTTCCTGCAAAGACACAGGTGCAACGGCTTCAAGTGTTTGTAGTATTTCTCTAATGCGCATCTTTACAACTTTTTTTAGTTTCTGCAAAAGTAACCGAAATTTTGTATTTTTGCAGGAATGACATTCAAAAAGGAAATATATATGATAAAGAAAAGTATACTTATCACTTTTTTATCGCTGTTCAATATTGTATTTTTATATTCTCAAAATCGTACAAAGCAACCTATTCACATTCCTGTATTTATTAATACGCCTGTTCTTTTCAATCCAACCTATTATCCTAACGGCGTAGTACAGAAAGACGGACTGACTTATCTGCAAAACGGCCGAATTGTATTGAAAAAAGTAAAAATTCCATCTTTCAAAAACTACACATTTACCAATATCGAAGTGAAATTGGTATCAAACGGTGACCCATGGGATAAATCAGGATCGTGTTTTATTATTCCCAATACTTCCAAAATCAGCATGTTGGATATTGCAGACGACAAAGCTCAATATCCTTACATAGATTCTTTGAAGTACGAAAAACTTGTCGGAATTGTTTCGGGAAGAGACTACAAACCGACCGTGGAGTTGATGCGCTTTATGACGCCATTCGGCGTGGGACATTTTAGCGGATTAAAAGACTCACTTTCTATGAAACGCAAACCAGTGTATGTGGACGAATGGGCCCCAAACGTTGTTTGGAAACAGGATGTGACTGACCTCCTTCCATTGATGGACAACGAGGTTTATATAGGGATATTTATAGACACATGGACAAATAAAGGGTATAAGGTGGATGTAACGCTTTCGTTTACCGAGAGTGTCGTACGTGGTGATAAACGACCTAAAACACACGTGGAGCCGTTGCTAAATACTGTATATTATCTCGGTCAGCAACTGCCGGATATCTTTTCGCGCAAGGCGCTGAATGTGCCGTTCAACATTCCCAAAAAAGCGAAGAAAGTGCGCCTCAAATACATTGCAACGGGTCATGGAGGTCATGAAAACGGTGATGAATTTAGACCTCAAAAGCATATCCTTTCTATAGACAACAAAGAGTTGACGACCTTCACTCCTTGGAGAACGGACTGCGCATCTTTCCGCAGATTCAACCCTTCAACTGGAGTTTGGCTCGTGAAGCGTGATTTGGCTTACATTACTGATGAAGGAAAACGTGCCATCAAACAGATTGAAGAACCACTGGGGTCTTCAGATTTATCTCGCAGCAACTGGTGTCCTGGAAGTGACGTGATGCCTTACGTGATGGATTTATCTTCTTTTCCCGCAGGCAATCACACATTCACTATCCAAATTCCTGAATCTACACCCATGAGCAAGGACAAACTCAACCACTGGCTGATATCGGCATATCTTGTGTGGGAAGAATAAATTTTAATGAAGATTATAAATAAAAGAATTCCTACATATAATTAACTGGAAAACGACCTGTATATCCTTATGTATACTGAATAAAAAAAGCGCGACGATCACTCGGGGCGCTTTTAATGTTTAACATTTTAAAAATCACAGCTCGTTGTCACTACATCATTCAACCAGATGTTAGTACTGGTTATCGCGAAAAAAGTATATGACAGCGTTTCCTTACAACTTAAGCGTTATCACGTGGTTGTGGCACGGTGTTATTCTCAATAGTAGCCTCATTGTGGCTTATTACTTGAGATTCTTCGCTTACGTTGTTTTTTTCTTCTATTACTTCAGCTTTTTCAGTAACTTCTTTTTTACTTGCTTTTTCTGCTTTCGTTGACTTTGCAGAAGTTGCAGTAGTCTCTTCAGTAACTTTTTTACGTGAACGACGTGTCTTAGCTTTTTTAGCTGCTCCACCATCTTTCATCATATTTTCGTTAAAGTCTACAAGTTCAATAAAACAAGTGGCAGCATTGTCACCCAAGCGGTAACCTGTTTTAATAATACGAGTGTATCCACCTTGACGGTCACCTACTTTTTGAGAAATTACCTGAAAAAGTTCAGTAACCGCTTGTTTATTTTGCAAATCGCTGAAGACAATTCTGCGAGAACTTGTTGTATCTTCTTTTGATTTTGTAATGATAGGCTCAACGAATTGACGCAACGCTTTTGCTTTGGCAACTGTTGTGAAAATACGTTTGTGCATAATCAAAGAATTAGCCATGTTAGATAACATTGCTCCACGATGAGCAGTCTTACGGCCTAAGTGATTATTTTTATTATTATGTCTCATTGCTTAGTTAGTCTTTATCTAATTTATATTTAGAGATATCCATACCGAAAGAGAGTGATAGATTGTCAAGCAATTCATCTAACTCAGTAAGAGATTTTTTACCGAAATTACGGAATTTCAAAAGGTCGTTCTTGTTATGAGCTACCAGTTGTCCTAATGTTTCAACATCAGCTGCTTTCAAACAGTTGAGTGCACGAACCGACAAATTTAGGTCTGACAGTTTGCGCTTTAACATCTGACGCATATGCAGAACTTCTTCATCAAATTCTTCAACACTTTCAGAGTTTGTAGATTCAATCATGATTTTGTTATCATCAGAGAACAACATAAAGTGTTGTATCAAGATTTTAGCAGCATCTTTAAGAGCGTCTTTCGGAGCTATCGACCCATCTGTGATAATTTCGATGATCAATTTTTCGTAGTCGGTTTTTTGCTCAATACGGTAGTTTTCAATCTCATATTTTACATTTCGGATTGGAGTGTAAATAGAGTCGATGGCTATGGTATGTACATCGTCAGAAGATAACATTTCGCGGTTTTCGTCAGCCGGAACATATCCTCTACCTTTATTGATGGTAAGCTCGAGATGTACATTCGCTTTTTTGTCAAGATGACAAATTTCTAATTCGGGATTAAGTACCTCAAAGCCTGTCAATATTTTACCAATATCACCGGCTTTAAACACTTCCGTACCCGAAATATTAAGGCTTACTTTCTCGTTTTCGAATTCTTCCACCAAACGGTTGAATCTTACTTTCTTTAGGTTGAGAATGATAGCAGTTACATCTTCTACAACTCCTGGAATTGTTGCAAATTCGTGTTCGACTCCGTCAATTTTTACAGATGTAATAGCAAATCCTTCAAGTGAAGATAATAAGATACGGCGCAATGCATTACCAATGGTAATACCGTAACCTGGTTCAAGTGGGCGGAATTCAAACTTTCCTGAGAAAGCATCCTCCTGCAACATAATTACCTTATCGGGTTTCTGAAATGATAATATTGCCATGATTATTGTTTAGAATATAATTCTACGATCAATTGTTCTTTAATATTTTCCGGGATATCAGCTCTTTCCGGTATATGTAGATATTTACCGGACATTGAAAAATTGTCCCATTCTAACCATGCATATTTGCTATGATTAAAGCCAGCCAAAGCATTTGTTATTACTAACAAAGATTTAGATTTTTCTCTTACGCCAACAATATCACCTGCCTTCAAAGTATAAGAAGGAATATTTACAACTTTACCATTGACAGTAATATGACGATGAGAAACTAATTGGCGTGCAGCAGCTCTCGTAGGTGCAATACCTAAACGAAATACAACGTTATCTAAACGAGACTCTAGCAATTGAAGTAATACTTCACCAGTAATACCACGGCTTCTTGTTGCTTTTTCGAAGATCAAACGAAATTGTTTTTCCAAAACTCCGTATGTATATTTAGCACGTTGTTTTTCACGCAACTGAATACCATATTCTGAGGTTTTTCTTCTACGAGAATTTCCATGTTGTCCCGGAGGATAGTTCTTTTTTGAAAGAACTTTATCGGGACCGAAAATTGGTTCGCCAAACTTGCGGGCGATTTTTGATTTTGGACCAGTGTATCTTGCCATTTTTTACAATTAACTTTTAACTGAAGTCTAAACTGTGCAGCCGCGATTACAGAGAAGTGTTGAGTTGTAATCAATCACAGCTTATTTTCAATAAAATAAAACTTAGTGAATATAGAATTGATTAAACTCTTCTTGCTTTAGGAGGACGACAACCATTGTGTGGAAGTGGAGTAACGTCAACAATTTCCATTACTTCAATACCTGCACCATGGATGGTACGGATTGCAGATTCACGACCATTGCCCGGACCTTTTACATAAACTTTGACTTTTCGTAAACCAAGATCGAAAGCAATTTTTGCACAATCTTGAGCTACCATTTGAGCTGCATATGGAGTATTTTTTTTTGAACTTCTAAAACCCATTTTACCAGCTGATGACCAGCTGATAACTTCGCCGTTTTCGTTCGTCAAAGATACTATTATATTATTAAAAGATGATGATATGTGAGCTTGTCCTTGAGCACTTACTTTCACATTCCTCTTTTTTTGTGCGACTTGTCTTTTTGCCATATCTCTTATCTGTTATTTAGTAGCTTTCTTTTTGTTAGCAACTGTTTTCTTTTTACCTTTTCTTGTACGCGCATTATTCTTAGTACTTTGGCCACGAAGCGGTAATCCGTTACGATGACGTATTCCTCTATAGCAACCAATATCCATCAATCGCTTGATGTTCAATTGAACTTCTGAGCGAAGATCACCTTCTACTTTATATTCGTTACCTATAATTTCGCGAATACTAGCAGCTTGATCATCCGACCAGTCTTTAACTTTTATGTTTTTGTCAACTCCAGCTTTTTCAAGTATGCTGTTAGCTGCGCTACGTCCGATACCATAAATATAAGTAAGCGCTATCTCGCCTCTCTTATTTTGTGGTAGATCGACCCCTACGATTCTTATTGCCATATATTTATTTTTTTGTTTTTATTTTTGAAATAATGAATGACGATTATCCTTGACGTAATTTGTACTTAGGATTTTTTTTGTTGATTAAATATAAACGTCCTTTTCTTCTTACGATTTTACAATCGTCGGTACGTTTTTTTAGAGATGCTCTTACTTTCATAATTGTAATTATATTTGATGTAAGACATCAGATTTCAGACATTTACAGCATATAGCCTTTATTATGCATGATTCTGTTGTCCGGTATACTTTTTTTTATTTGTATCTAAATGATATTCTACCTTTTGTTAAATCATAAGGAGACATTTCTACTTTTACTTTATCACCCGGTAAAATTCGAATGTAATGCATTCTCATTTTACCTGATATATGGGCAGTAATTTCATGTCCGTTATCGAGCTCTACACGAAACATAGCATTTGACAATGCTTCGATGATTGTTCCATCTTGCTCTATAGCTGTTTGTTTTGCCATCTAATATATAAATTGTTATTAGTTATTTTCTTGGATAAATTCGAATGTTGATAATATATCAGCCTCACCATCTACAATAGCGATTGTGTGTTCAAAATGTGCCGAAGGTTTCCGATCTTTAGTTCTAACGGTCCATCCGTCATGTTCAAATACGACATTTTTACTACCTAGATTAACCATTGGCTCTATTGCAATGCACATACCATTTTTAATTAATGGTCCAACTCCTTTTCTTCCGTAATTTGGAACTTCAGGAGCTTCGTGCATGGAGCGTCCTATGCCATGTCCAACTAATTCGCGAACTATAGAATATCCACGCTTTTCGCAATATTCCTGAATAGTAAAACCGATGTCACCAATTCTCTTATCTTGTTTAGCGATTGCTATGCCTTGATAAAGCGATTCTTTGGTAGTTTGCAAAAGCAATTTTGTTTTTTCATCTACCTCACCCACACAAAATGTGTAGGCTGAATCTCCGCAATATCCATTAAGATAAGTTCCACAATCTACAGAAATGATATCACCATTTTGCAATGGTTTGGAATTGGGAATTCCGTGGACAACATTTTCGTTTACTGAAGTGCAAATAGAATTTGGGAAACCACCATAACCTAAGAAAGAAGGTGTTGCTTTATGATCTCTAATAAATTCTTCTGCTATTTTATCGAGTTCAAGCGTTGTAATCCCTGGTCTGATATGTTTTGAAATTTCTCCCAAAGTCATGCCCACCAAGCGATTACTTTGACGCATCAACTCAATTTCTTCATTAGTTTTTAATATTATCGTTCTACTATCAACCATTTATCTCAATACTCCTAATAGGCAGCAATGGAACCAGTTCTACCTTTAATTTTTACACCTGATTTGAGGAAACCATCATAGTGGCGCATCAACAAGTGACTTTCTATTTGTTGTAATGTGTCTAAAACTACACCTACCAAAATTAAAAGAGAAGTTCCACCAAAGAAATGTGCAAACTGTCCATTAATACCCATCAAACTAGCAAACACAGGCAAAATTGCGATTATCGCCAAGAATATAGACCCCGGCAATGTAATACGTGACATGATTGTATCGATATAATCTGCGGTGCGTTTACCTGGTTTCACACCCGGTATAAATCCGTTATTACGCTTCATATCTTCAGCCATTTGGTTAGGATTGACTGTAATAGCAGTATAAAAATATGTAAATGCAATAATAAGAAGCGCAAAAATAAAATTATATGCGAAACTGTTCATATTCATAAGTGGAGCTAAAAATCCGCCTTTTTCACCAGTTGTAAATTGTGCTAAAGTCATCGGAATAAACATAATTGCCTGTGCAAAAATGATAGGCATCACGTTAGCAGCATTCACTTTCAAAGGGATATACTGACGAACACCACCATATTGTTTGTTGCCAATAACACGCTTTGCATATTGTACAGGAACTTTACGGGTTCCTTGAACGAGCATGATAGCAAATGCAGTAACCACCAAAAGGAATAAAATTTCAATTAATAAAATCAAGAGACCTCCAGGTGCGCTCCACAATCTATCTACTTCTGCCGTAATTGCATGAGGTAAGCGAGCAATAATACCAACCAAAATTATGAAAGAGATACCATTTCCCACTCCCTTATCAGTAATACGTTCCCCCAACCAAAGAACAAACATACTTCCAGCAGCTAAGATAACGGTCGTCGGTAAGACCCAATCCCAAAATCCTCCGGGTATAGCACCTCTCAAAGCACCATAAATGTATGCAGGTCCTTGCATCAATAGAATCACTACAGTCAAATAACGTGTATATTGATTCATTTTAGTATGGCCACTCTCACCTTCATGTTGTAATTTTTGGAAGTAAGGAACTGCTATTCCTAACAACTGCATTACGATTGAAGCCGAAATGTATGGCATAATACCAAGTGCAAAGATAGATGCTTTAGCAAAAGCACCACCTGAAAACATATCCAATAATCCAAGAAGACCTGAATTTGCATTATTCCTCAAAGCTTCTAATTGTAAAGGGTCAACACCAGGTAGTACGACAAATGAACCAAAACGATAGATAGCTACGAATAAGATTGTGATTAGCAATCTTTGACGCAAATCTTCAATTTTCCAGATATTTTTGAGTGTTTGAATAAATCTCATTTTATTAGAGTTTTACAGTTGTTCCACCTGCTGCAGTGATTGCATCTTTTGCACTCTTTGAAAAAGCGTGAGCTTCTACTTCAATTTTTGCAGTTAGTTTACCATTACCTAAAACTTTTACTAAATGTTTTTTGGAAATAAGACCTGCACTCATTAATTCACTTGGAGTAATTTTAGAAAGATTTCTGGTTTCGGCCAATTGTTGCAAAGTGTCGATATTGATTGCCTTATATTCAGTTCTGTTAAGAGGATTGAAGCCGTATTTTGGAAGACGGCGTTGCAAAGGCATTTGACCACCTTCAAATCCAATTTTTCTTGAATATCCAGAACGAGATTTTTGACCTTTATGACCTCTTGAAGCAGTACCGCCTGAACCAGAACCAGGTCCACGACCTAATCTTTTTTTGGTTTTGGTAGCACCTTCAGCAGGTTTTAAATTCGATAAATTCATTTTCCTATATTTTTTTATCGTTTATGTTATTATTCAATTACAGTTACAAGATGATGAACTTTATTGATCAAACCACGGATACATGCGTTATCAGTATGTTCAACAATTTTGTTCATTTTTGTCAATCCTAAAGCATCTAACGTTCTTTTTTGATCTTTAGGACATCCAATTCTGCTACGAGTTTGTTTAATCTTAATAGTTGCCATTTCAGATTCCTTTTTATTATCCGTTAAACACTTTATCCAAACTTACGCCTCTATTTTGAGCTACTGTAATTGGATCTCTTAATTCACTAAGCGCTAAAATGGTTGCTTTAACCAAGTTGTGGGGATTTGAAGAACCTTTAGATTTTGCCAAAACGTCTGTTACTCCCACACTTTCCAATACTGCACGCATTGCACCGCCTGCCTTAACACCGGTACCTTGAACTGCTGGTTTAAGAAATACTTGAGCACCACCAAAGCTAGCTAATTGTTCGTGAGGAACAGTACCTTTGAGTACTGGAATCTTTACAAGATTTTTCTTTGCAGATTCTACAGCTTTAGCGATAGCAGTTGTTACTTCACCTGCTTTACCTAAGCCCCATCCAACAATTCCTTCTTCGTTACCTACTACCACCATTGCTGCAAAAGTAAAAGTACGTCCACCTTTCGTTACTTTGGTAGTACGATTAATTGCAACCAAGCGGTCTTTTAATTCTATATCATTGGTAGATTTTACCTTATTATTAATTCCTGCCATTTCATTTAAAATTTAAGCCCTCCTTTACGAGCGGCATCAGCTAATTCTTTAATACGTCCGTGGTATAAATATCCACTTCTATCGAAAGTTACTTTTTCGATTCCAGCATTTCTCGCATTTTGAGCAATCATTTCACCAACTTTTGCAGCCATTTCTTTTTTAGGAAGTTTGTCTTCTATTTTTAAAGATGAAGCTGTTGCTAAAGTTTTACCACTGATATCGTCTATAATTTGAGCATAAATTTGTTTATTGCTCCTGAATACAGCAAGACGTGGATTTTCAGCGGTACCACTAATTTTACCGCGAACACGAGTTTTAATTTTTAATCTTCTATCTGTTTTTGTTAACATAACACTTTCAGTTTAGCTTTATTATTTTCCTGCTGTTTTACCTGATTTACGACGAATTTCTTCACCAACAAAACGAATACCTTTTCCTTTATATGGTTCAGGTTTTCTAAAGGATCTGATTTTCGCAGCAACTTGTCCGAGCAATTGTTTGTCGCTAGATTCTAAGATAATTTGTGGATTTTTATTTCTTTCCATCTTAGTTTCTACAGAAATTTCCTTAGGAAGTTGCATGAAAATCGAGTGAGTATAACCAAGTGTCAATTCAACTAAATTACCTTGATTAGAAACACGATATCCAACCCCTACTAATTCCATTTCTTTTTTAAAACCTTCAGAAACACCGATTATCATATTGTTCAATAATGAACGATACAAACCATGCATTGAACGGTTTTCGCGATTGTCATCTGGACGAGAAAGAGTCACAACATTATTTTCAATTTCAACTTTGATGTTGGGGTTTACTTGTTGTTTTAATTCTCCTTTTGGTCCTTTAACAGTTACCATGTTGTCTTTGTCAACATTGATTGTAACCCCTGAGGGTAATGAGATGGGTGATTTTCCTATTCTTGACATAACTTTTATCCTCCGATTAATAAACAAAACATAATACTTCTCCACCCACTTTTTGTTCACGGGCTTCTTTATCTGTCATTACACCTTTGGAAGTAGAAAGAATAGCTACCCCTAATCCGTTAAGTACTCTTGGCATTTCTTTGTATCCGGCATACTTACGTAAACCAGGTGTAGAAATACGAATAAGTTTCTTAATGGCATTTACCTTATTTACTGGATCATATTTCAAAGCAATCATAATTTTGCCTTGAGGTCCATCTTCTACAAACTTATAATTAAGAATGTAGCCTTTTTCAAAGAGAATCTTAGTGATGTCTTTTTTTAGATTTGACGCTGGAACTTCCACAACACGGTGTTTCGCGTTAATGGCATTTCTTAAGCGCGTCAAATAATCTGCTATTGGATCTGTCATATTAAAAAAATTAAATTGATCCCGACTATCGGGACAATATTTAAAACTATTTGTCTTAAAGAGTAATTTGTTACCAGCTTGATTTTCTTACACCTGGTATCAAACCTTGAGATGCCATTTCTCTAAATTGAATACGAGAAATGCCAAATTGGCGTATGTATCCTTTTGGACGTCCAGTCAATTTGCAACGATTGTGCAAACGTACCGGAGACGCATTCTTTGGAATGGTTTGGAGTGCCTCGTAGTTACCTTCAGCCAAGTATTTAGCTCTTTTTTCAGCATATTTAGCAACCATTTTAGCTCTCTTAACCTCGCGGGCTTTCATTGATTCTTTTGCCATGTTTACTTATTTTTTTCATTTTTAAATGGTAAACCGAATGATTTAAGAAGTGCGTAACCTTCTTCATCTGTTGCGGCAGAAGTTACAAAGGTAATATTCATTCCTAAAAGTCTTGATATATTATCAATGTTTATTTCAGGGAATATAATTTGTTCTTCCACACCTAATGTATAATTACCGCGTCCGTCAAGTTTACTTTCAATTCCTTTAAAGTCACGTATACGAGGTAGTGCCACACGTACTAATCTTTCAAGAAATTCGTACATTTTGTCGTGACGCAAAGTTACACGAACACCTATAGGCATTTTTTTTCGTAACTTAAAGTTAGAGATATCTTTGCGAGAATATGTTGCTACCGCTTTTTGACCGGTTATAGCTGTCATCTCGTTAATAGCAGTTTCAATAATTTTTTTATCAGCAACTGCTATACCCAAACCTTGATTGATAACTATTTTTTCCAGTTTCGGAACTTGCATAACTGATTTGTAAGCAAATTCTTTCATCAAAGAAGGTACAATGCGTTCTTTGTAATCTGATTTCAAATTTACTGTCGTCATTATTTAATTTCCTCCCCTGATTTTTTTGCGAAACGCACTAATTTACCTTTATTGTCTATTTTTCTACCAATGCGTGTAGCTTTTCCTGATTTAGGATCTACAAGATTGAGATTGGATATATGCACGGATGCTTCTTTTTTCTCAATTCCACCTTGTGGTGATTTAGCATTGGGTTTCGAATGTTTTGATACGATGTTGATTCCTTCAACAATGGCACGTTTTTTATCAACGATTACTTCCAAAACACGACCTGTTTTGCCTTTGTCTTCGCCACTATTAACGATAACCATATCGCCTTTCTTTATATGTAATTTACTCATCGCCTTGTCGTTTATTTAATGGATTATAGTACTTCAGGCGCTAATGAAACAATCTTCATATTTACAGCACGTAATTCGCGAGCCACAGGACCGAAGATACGGCTACCTCTGATTTCGCCTGCATTATTTAACAATACGCAAGCGTTATCATCAAAACGGATATATGAACCATCCTGACGACGAATTTCTTTCTTAGTACGTACAATGATTGCTTTAGATACTGCACCTTTTTTAATATCACTAGAAGGGATTACGCTTTTGATAGCAACAACGATTATATCCCCAACTGACGCGTAGCGTCTACCGGTTCCGCCTAATACACGGATACAGAGAGCCTCTTTAGCACCACTGTTATCTGTAACTGTTAATCTTGATTCTTGTTGTATCATCTTACTTAGCCCTTTCTATAATTTCTACTAGTCTCCATCTTTTGGTTTTACTCAAAGGACGAGTTTCCATAATTCTTACTGTATCGCCAATGTTACAGTCATTATTCTCGTCGTGGGCGTGAAATTTCTTCGTTTTATTTACGAATTTCCCATATATAGGGTGTTTTTCTTTCCATTTTACAGCAACTGTAATGGTTTTGTCCATTTTATTACTGAAAACGACCCCGATTCTTTCTTTTCTTAAATTTCTCGTTTCCATCTGTTTATATTATGCTTTTTTCATTTCTCTTGCTCGTAATTCGGTATGAATTCGTGCGATGTTTCTGCGTTTATCTTTGATAGAACTTGGTTGATCAAGTGGAGTAATTGTGTGATTAATTGACAACTGGTTTAATTCCATTTTTTCAGCTTCCAAGCGTTCCATCAAATCTTTGTCAGATAATTCATGTAATTGTTCTTTGGATTTCATATTGCTTTACAAGTTTTTACTGATTGAAATCATAATCCCTTCTTACTATGAATTTAGTAGTTACGGGTAATTTTTGAGCTGCAAGACGCAATGCTTCTTTAGCCACATCGAAAGATACTCCTTCAATTTCAAATATTATTCTTCCTGGTGTCACAGGCGCTACATATCCTTCTGGATTACCTTTACCTTTACCCATACGTACTTCAGCCGGCTTTTTTGTAATCGGTTTATCGGGGAAAATTCTTACCCATACTTGTCCTTGTCGTTGCATATAACGTGTAACGGCAATACGGGCTGCCTCGATTTGTCTACCTGTTATCCATTTAGACTCGAGTGATTTTATTCCGAAAGAGCCGAATGACAACTGATTTCCGCGTTGGGCGATACCCTTCATGCGGCCTTTTTGTTGTCTTCTGAACTTAGTTTTCTTCGGTTGTAACATTTTAGTTTAATTTCAAGCGTTTTTATTATTTCTTCTGTTTCTCTTAGCACCTCTTCCTCCTTCTGGACGATTACCTCCTCTGTTATTGCCACCTTGGCTGTAATTGTGGTTATCTTTTGTCACAAATGAAGGTGCAAGGTCTTTCTTACCGTAAACTTCGCCACGGCATATCCAAACTTTAATTCCAATTAAACCTACTTTTGTTAAAGCTTCTGCTTGTGCATAATCAATATCTGCTCGGAAAGTATGAAGTGGAGTTCTTCCTTCTTTATACATCTCTGAACGTGCCATTTCAGCACCGTTCAAACGACCCGATACTTGGATTTTGATACCTTCAGCACCCATTCTCATTGTTGAAGCTATTGCCATTTTCACTGCACGACGATATGCTATTTTACCTTCTACTTGACGTGCTACGTTGTTTGCAACAATAACAGCGTCTAATTCAGGTTTTTTGATTTCGAAGATGTTGATTTGAACATCTTTGTCAGTGATTTTCTTTAATTCTTCTTTTAGTTTGTCTACTTCCTGTCCTCCTTTACCGATAATGATACCGGGTCTTGCAGTACAGATTGTAATAGTTACAAGTTTAAGCGTTCTTTCTATTACGATTTTAGATACACTTGCTTTAGCAAGACGAGCACTTAGATATTTACGGATTTTGCTGTCTTCAAGCAAATTATCCCCGTAATTATCTCCGCCGTACCAATTAGAGTCCCATCCTTTGATGATTCCCAAACGATTTGCTATCGGATTTACTTTTTGTCCCATCTGCCTGTATTAATTTTGATTTTCATTATTATTATATGTATCTAAAACCAGAGTTACATGATTAGATCTTTTTCTAATTCTGTAACCTCTCCCTTGTGGAGCCGGACGTAATCTTTTAAGTGTTGTTCCTTCGTCCACAGAGATAGTTTTAATATAAAGCTCTCCTGCTTCTGCTTTTCTGTCATTTTTTTGTTCCCAGTTAGCGATAGCAGACATTAATAATTTTTCGACTTTACTTGAAGCCTCTTTATTTGAAAATTTAAGAACTCCCAAAGCTTTAAAAACTTCCATACCACGAACTAAATCTGCGACTAAACGCATTTTACGTGGTGAACTTGGAATATTTTTCAAAACGGCCAAAGCAATTTGCTTACGTTCTTCTTTTCTTTTTTCGGCTGATATTCTTTTTCTAGCACTCATGTTTTATTTACTATTATATGGTTTAGTGCCTGATTTTACTTTTTCTTATTGCCACCATGACCACGGAAAGTACGTGTAAGTGAAAACTCACCCAGCTTGTGACCTACCATGTTTTCGGTTACGTACACAGGAATAAATTTATTTCCGTTGTGTACTGCAATAGTATGTCCGACAAAATCAGGAGAAATCATAGAAGCACGAGACCATGTCTTGATTACGGTTTTTTTACCGCTTTCATTCATGGCATTCACCTTCTTTTCTAATTTGATGTTGATAAATGGACCTTTTTTAAGTGATCTACTCATAGTTGTTTAAAAATTAAATCAGATTACTTCTTTTTTCTTCTTTCTATAATATACTTAGAAGAATGTTTTTTAGGCGCTCTTGTTTTCAAGCCCTTTGAATACAAACCTTTTGCAGAACGTGGGTGACCTCCTGATGCACGACCTTCACCACCACCCATTGGGTGATCCACTGGGTTTTTAACAACCCCGCGGTTATGAGGTCGACGACCAAGCCATCTTGATCTACCGGCTTTACCTGATTTTTCCAACGCATGGTCTGAATTACCAACACTACCAATAGTAGCTTTGCATGTTGCAAGAATTTTACGAACTTCACCTGAAGGCATTTTGATGATTGCATAAGCATCTTCACGAGATACTAATTGTGCAAATGTGCCTGCAGAACGAACCATTTTAGCACCTTGTCCCGGACGTAATTCAATGTTGTGAATTACAGTTCCCAATGGAATTTTTGCTAAAGGTAGTGTATTTCCAACTTCAGGCGCTGCTTCAGCTCCTGACATCACTGTGGTACCAACTTGTAAGCCGTTAGGAGCTAAAATATAAGTTTTTTCACCATCGGCATAATATAATAATGCGATACGTGAAGATCTGTTTGGATCATACTCAATACTTTTAACTACGGCAGGAATACCATCTTTTCTTCTCTTGAAGTCGATAAATCTGTAACGTTTTTTGTGACCACCTCCAAGGTAGCCTTGGGTCATTTTACCTTGGTTATTACGACCACCTGATTTAGTTTTACCAATAACAAGAGATTTTTCCGGTACGCTTGCAGTGATTTGGTCAAACGAACCGATAATCTTGTGTCTTTGCCCCGGTGTTGTGGGCTTTAATTTACGTATTGCCATTTTTTAATTAAATATTGCTGAACAAATCAATTGTTTCACCTTTTTTCAATGTAACAATTGCTTTTTTGTACGATGGAGTACTGCCTTTTACCATCCCTGATTTGGTATAGCGACTGCGATTTTTACCATCGTATTTAATTGTATTAACGCTCTCTACATGAACCTTATATAGTCCTTCCACTGCATTTTTGATTTCTACTTTATTTGCTTTTGGAGTAACTATAAAACCGTAACGATTATCGAATTTTTCGCTAATCGCAGTTTGTTTTTCTGTAAATATTGGTTTGATAATAATTCCCATATTTATACTCCTTATGCTTTAAATAAATTATCTAATGCAGCAACAGACGACTCCGTAAGTACTAAACTTGCGCAATTCATAATCTTGTAAGTATTTATGTCTGAAGCTGTTATAATTTCAATTCTCTCTAAATTTCGAGCCGACAAATATACATTTTTATTTTGACTTGGCAAAACGAAAAGTAGCTTTTTACCAGCAAGTTGCATCTTTTTTGTCAAATCTGAAAAGCTTTTTGTTTTAGGCGCGTCAAAGTTCAAATCTTCAATAACTACGATAGCGTTATTTTGAGCCTTCAAAGAAAGAGCTGA
This sequence comes from Dysgonamonadaceae bacterium, assembly GCA_032068765.1. Taxonomy (GTDB): domain Bacteria; phylum Bacteroidota; class Bacteroidia; order Bacteroidales; family Dysgonomonadaceae; genus DAMBHY01. The sequence goes on from DAMBHY010000008.1 coordinate 75,811, forward strand.
CTTACGGGCAAGTGCTTTTTCTTTTTTATTGATTTTGAAACCATAATTTCTTGGTCTTGGACCGAATACTCTTGCACCACCTACCAAAATTGGAGATTTGATGTCACCACGACGTGCACCACCACCACCTTTTTGACGAATAAGTTTGCGAGTACTGCCTGACAACTCACTTCTTTCTTTTGTTTTGTGAGTTCCTTGACGTTGGTTAGCCATGTAATGTTTTACATCCAACCAGATAACGTGATTATTGGGCTCAATTCCGAAAATGGAATCATTGAGTGTCACCTTTCTATCTGTTACCTCTCCGTTGATATTATATATACTTAATTCCATTTTATCTTTCAATTAATACGATTGAACCTTTACATCCTGGAACAGAACCTTTCAGCATTAGAATGTTGTGTTCTGGAATCACTTTAACTACTTGCAAGTTTTGAACAGTTACACGTTCATTACCCATTTGTCCACCCATGCGAGTACCTTTGAATACTTTTGCAGGGTACGAACAAGCTCCTATTGATCCTGGGGCACGAAGTCTGTTGTGCTGCCCGTGAGTAGCTTGCATTACACCACCAAATCCATGACGTTTTACAACACCTTGGAAACCTTTACCTTTAGAGGTGCCAATTACATCCACAAAAGTGGCATCGTTGAAATATTCAACTGTAATTTCTGCCCCTAGTTGGTAATCATTTCCAAATCCTTTGAACTCGGCCAAGTGTCTCTTTGGGGCTACTCCTGCTTTTTTACAGTGACCTTTTTCTGCGTTAGTTGTATGTTTATCTTTTTTGTCGATAAAACCCAACTGTACAGAATCATAACCATCTTTGTCAGCAGTTTTGATTTGAGTAACCACGCAAGGACCTACTTCGATAACAGTGCATGGAATATTTTTTCCCTCGGCACTGAAAACGGATGTCATTCCGATTTTTTTTCCTATTAATCCTGGCATTTCTGTTGTTATTTAAAAAATAATAAATGTTTATTGTTTGAATGTCAGACTAAATTCTTAGTCTGACATTATCATACTTTGATTTCTACTTCTACACCACTTGGTAATTCTAATTTCATCAATGCATCAACTGTTTTTGCAGTTGAGCTGTAAATGTCTATAAGACGTTTGAAAGATGAAAGCTCGAATTGTTCACGTGATTTTTTATTCACGAATGTAGAACGGTTCACCGTAAAGATACGTTTATGAGTTGGCAATGGAATTGGACCACTTACAACTGCGCCTGTAGCTTTTACTGTTTTTACGATTTTTTCGGCTGATTTGTCAACCAAGCTATAATCGTAAGATTTCAGTTTAATTCTGATTTTTTGGCTCATATTTGTTTTCTAATTATTTAATCAAATCAACACGACCTTTCACTTCTTCCAAAACTTGTTTTGCAATAGAATTGGAAACTTCTTCGTAGTGAGAGAAAGTCATTGTAGAAGTTGCACGACCTGAAGTAATTGTACGAAGAGCTGTTACATATCCAAACATCTCTGACAATGGAACTTTAGCTTTTACGATCCGAGCACCAGAGCGATTAGACTCCATACCTTCTACTTGTCCACGACGTTTGTTCAAGTCAGAAATTACATCACCCATACTTTCTTCAGGGGTTACAACTTCAACCTTCATGATTGGTTCAAGAAGAACAGGACCTGCTTTTTCAGAAGCATTTTTAAATGCTTGGATTGCAGCGATTTCAAAAGACAATTGGTCAGAGTCAACAGGGTGGTAAGAACCATCAATTACTGTAACTTTCAATTTATCTAACGCATATCCTGCCAATACACCATTCTTCATAGCGCGTGCAAAACCTTTTTGAATAGAAGGTATATATTCTTTCGGAATATTACCACCTTTAACTTCATCTACGAACTGTAATTCACCTTCGAACGCAGCATCAGCTGGCTCAACTCTCACAATCATATCAGCAAACTTACCACGTCCACCAGTTTGTTTTTTGTAAACCTCACGTAATTCGACTGGTTTTGTGATAGCTTCTTTGTAAGAAACTTGAGGGCGACCTTGGTTGCATTCAACCTTAAATTCTCTTTTAAGACGATCTATAATAATTTCCAGGTGAAGCTCACCCATTCCCGAAATAACAGTTTGCCCAGTTTCTTCGTCAGTTTTTACTGTAAATGTGGGATCTTCTTCAGCCAATTTTGCTAAACCATTAGACAATTTATCTAAGTCTTTTTGAGTCTTTGGCTCAACTGCAATACCGATAACCGGATCAGGAAAATCAATTGATTCCAATACAATTGGATGATTTTCATCACACAAAGTATCACCAGTACGGATATCTTTAAATCCTACACCTGCACCTATATCTCCACAACCAATAAATTCTTTCGGATTTTGTTTATTAGAGTGCATTTGGAACAAGCGAGAAATACGTTCTTTTTTGTCGGAACGTGGATTGTAAACATAAGAACCTGCTTCTAATTCTCCTGAATAAACACGGAAGAAACACAAACGACCAACATAAGGGTCAGTTGCAATTTTAAATGCTAAAGAACACATTGGTTCATTAGGATCTGGTTTACGCACCAAAACTTTTTCAGGGTTTCTTGGGTCTGTACCTTCAATAGCTTCAGTGTCAGAAGGACTAGGGAGATAAGCGCAAACAGCATCTAGAAGTGGTTGAACACCTTTATTTTTGAAAGAAGAACCACATATCATTGGATTGATATGCATTCCGATTGTAGCTTTACGAATTGCTGCACGAATTTCATCTTCTGTGATGCTGTCAGGATCATCGAAGAACTTTTCCATAATAACATCATCAGCTTCAGCAATTGCTTCAAGCATTTTTTCGCGCCATTCTTTTGCTTCTTCTAATAATTCAGAAGGTATTTCTTCCACATCATAATCAGCGCCCATTGTTTCATCATGCCAATAGAGAGCCTTCATCGTAATCAAGTCAATAACTCCTTTAAAAGTTTCTTCAGCTCCAATAGGAATTTGAATAGGACACGGTTTAGCCCCTAACATATCTTTAACCTGACGTACAACTTCGAAGAAATTGGCGCCCGAGCGGTCCATTTTATTTACATATCCGATACGAGGCACTTTATATTTATCACCTTGTCTCCAAACTGTTTCAGATTGTGGTTCAACTCCACCTACTGCACAGAAGGTAGCGACTGCACCATCAAGAATACGTAAAGAACGTTCAACTTCTACAGTGAAGTCAACGTGTCCCGGAGTGTCAATTAAGTTAATTTTATAAGGTTGGTTTTTGTATTTCCAACTGGTTGTTGTTGCAGCAGAAGTAATTGTAATACCTCTTTCCTGTTCTTGCTCCATCCAGTCCATTGTAGCTGCACCATCATGAACTTCACCAATTTTGTGAGTAAGACCAGTATAAAATAAAATACGTTCAGAAGTAGTTGTTTTACCAGCATCAATGTGAGCCATGATACCAATATTACGCGTAAATAATAATGCGTCTTTTGAACCTTTTGCCATCTTTTTTACCTTTTCTTTTTATTAAAATCTAAAGTGAGCGAACGCACGGTTAGCTTCAGCCATTCTGTGCATATCTTCTTTACGTTTATAAGCACCTCCTTGATTGTTGAACGCATCAAGTATTTCTGCAGCCAATTTATCAGCCATAGTTTTTCCACCTCTTTTTCTAGCAAATAGAATGAGGTTTTTCATCGAAATTGATTCTTTTCTATCAGGACGAATTTCAGTAGGTACTTGGAATGTAGCTCCACCAACACGTCTTGATTTAACTTCGACCTGTGGTGTTACGTTATCTAAAGCAGCTTTCCAGATTTCAAGAGCTTGCTTTTCTTCATTAGGCAATTTTGCCTTAACAGTGTTCAATGCAGAGTAAAAAATATCGTAAGCAGTACTTTTCTTACCATCATACATAAGGTGGTTAACAAATTTTGTCACCCTTACATCACTAAAAACCGGATCAGGTAATACCTGTCTCTTTTTAGGCTTAGTTTTTCTCATTGTTTTTTAAAATTTAATGTTGTTTGGTTGCCGTCTGTATGTCTTCAACGATTCCTCCGAATCATTTACTCAACCTATTAGTAGCTTATCCCAAAAATTCCAACAGTGATTATCAAATAAATACTTTAAAATTACGCAGCTTATTTCTTTTTACCCTTTGCAGCTGCTGCAGGAGCTTGTCCTGGTTTTGGACGTTTTGCGCCATATTTTGAACGTCTTTGAGTACGACCGTTTACACCGGCAGTATCGAGAGTCCCACGGACAACGTGATAACGAACACCTGGTAAATCTTTTACACGACCACCACGTACTAACACGATAGAGTGTTCTTGCAAATTGTGACCCTCTCCAGGAATGTAAGCATTCACTTCTTTTGAATTTGTTAAACGTACACGAGCTACTTTACGCATTGCAGAATTAGGTTTCTTAGGCGTAGTGGTATAAACTCTTACGCACACACCTCGACGCTGTGGACAAGAGTCTAACGCCGGAGATTTACTTTTTTCTGTAAGCTCTTCACGTCCCTTTCTAACTAATTGTTGAATTGTAGGCATTTTCTACTTTCTTTTTAAAAACTGTTTTATGTTTATATTTAAAATATATGCATGAAAAATAAGACAAAAACATATTAGTCAAATACTTAGCTTTGAGACACATGTTTTTTTATCCTAAAAGTGGCACAAAATTACATATAATCAATAAGATATGCAAATTATTTTATCTTTTTATTGACCTTCTTCATTATACATATTTTTAAAATACACAAAAAAACAAATCCTTCAAAGTATTTATTTTTTAGTAAATTTCGGTGTAATTGTTGTAACTTTATTATCATTCAATCGTCATCTAACTATAAAGCACTAAATGAACAGCGATATTTTTTTTCAAATCGTACTCCCTCTTAAAGACCGTTTATTTAGAACGGCTTTGAGCATTGTGAGAGACACAGTTGAAGCAGAAGATTTGGTGCAAGACGTTCTTTTAAAATTATGGAAAAAGAGGAATGATTGGGAAATGATTGAAAATCTTGAAGCCTACTGCTTAAGGGCAATCAAAAATATGGCTCTTGATAAAGTTACTTCTCATAGCGTTCAGAAAACTGAAAGTTTCGACAATGCAAATGACAATAACATTTTGGATGATCAAACACCCCACTCCTTATTTATAATAAAAGAAAGTTATAATTTATTACAAAAACATATGAATAACCTGCCTGAAAATCAGAAATTGTGTTTTCAACTTCGTGAGATTGAGGGTATGAGTTATAAAGATATTTCAGAAGTTCTTGAGATAAGCGAAGAAAATGTAAAGATCAGCTTATACAGAGCACGTAGAAAATTAAAAGAAGAATTAGAGAAATATGATAAACCAAACATTTGAAGATATAAGAATACTTTTGAATAAGTATTGGGAATGTCAGACAAATATTGAGGAAGAAAATATTCTGCATCTATTTTTCACCTCTCAAGAAAATATTCCTGAGGACCTGTTGAGATATAAATCAATTTTTCATTACACTGAAGAAAAAAAATCCCAGACTGTAAGTGATGACTTCTTAATTACGCTCAACAATAAATTTGAGAATATAAAAAAAGAAGAAAAGAAATATATCACAATACGCATCTTCTTGCCTGCAATGCGCATAGCTGCATCTTTATTGCTCATTTTGGGAATTGGATTTGGAATTTACAGTGCAGCAACAAGTAATAAGCCTATCTTCGCTGAAACATACAATGACCCAAACGCGGCTATCGATGATGCAACATTTGCTTTGGATAAATTATCAGAAGCGTTGAATATGGGAGAAGAGGCATCTAAAGAAAATTTGAAAATATTTGATTCTATAGACTGGCAAGCACTTGATTCGATCACTTCTCCTGAAAAAGCAGAATCCAATGTAGACAAACATATTGAAAACAAAGACTTATAATATGAAAAAAACCGTTTCTATTATTTTTTTCTTTATTGCTCTTTCCATCCCTTCTTTTGCAGGAGATTTCATTTCCAGCTTTATGAAGAAATGTGTTGAAAGCAAACATCCTGTTAGCAATATAAATATAGGCAAGAAAATGCTGGAAAAACTGATTCCAAAAACGGATGATGAAGATTTAAAGAATGTTTTCAGAGATTTAAACAGCATTCGTCTTATAACTTCCGACAAAAAAAGTGATTCAAAAATGTACTTTAAAAAAGCACATGAGTTAATAAAAACGGATTATAATGACTATAAAGAAGTAATTTCAGTAAATGACAAGAATACAAAGATGAGCATTCTTCTCAAGGATTTAGGTAATTCGAGTCAAGATTTAATAATGGTAGGACTTGACGAAAATAATCATCTTACGATAATTAATGTATCAGGAAAGATTGATTTTAAATCTATCGGAAAATTATCTGAAGCGCTCAACTCTACAAGAAAAGATATGGATTAAACGACAAATAACTTTTTTCTTTTTATATTTAAACGATGTGTAGGTGGCAGAACGGGAGTTTAGCCACCTATTTTTTTAAATAAAAAAGTGTTGAAGGTAAAGTTCAACACTAACTATTTATATTTTTATTAAAACGATGTGTAGGCTAGAAAACAAGCTCTACTTTTTGACTTTTTGCGATACAAAGTTATATCAAATTAAAAAAATGTGATGAAAAAATGATGAAAATTTAAGGTATCACTTTTTAAATTTGTATGTCATTAGGACAGTATTTTTAAGATACTCATATTCTTCTTCGAATGTTTCAGAGAAAATTCCTTTTCCAAGATTTGCTTCTATCTGGTTTTCAGTCCAAAGTTTTCCACCTTGTAACGGCAAAGAATTAAAAATCTCTTCATCATTAATTTCCGACACGTATAAATATATTAGTCTTTTTGTTATTTCATTTTGAAATATATATTTTAGAATAAATCTAGAAGGTAAGATATCAACTCCGAGTTCTTTGACAACACTATTATGCACTGCATCATCCAAATTATGATCGTATATCATATATTTTTCAAAAGGATAATCAAGAGCTCCCGGATTTAGAATTCTATTTTGAAGTCGTGGTTTTAAATAAAACATCCCTTTATGCAGCAATGCAACGCGAACCACAGGATGCAAAAATTTATTTTTCAAATTAACCGATACTGATTTAGCCACTTTCCCTTCTACATCTCCACTTTCATTCAAAATTGGAAGCCATTCTTCTACTTTCAATTTTTCCCTCAGTAAATGTAATCTTACGACTTCTCCAACAATTATTGATAACAATAAGATTTGAACCAACACAATTATTACAAGTGTGTTATACAAATAATATTCTGTTTGATTCAACATAAAATAAACCAAAACTATCAAAATATGAATCATCAATGCATACTGCGATTGGAAAGCAATACGAAGTGATTCGCTGATATAGTTTTTATTGTTAAGCGTTTGAGATTTAAATACTTTATTTATAAACTTAATTCTAAATTGTCGCATTACAATCAAACTTGCAACAAAAATCACTTCTACGAAAACAAACTGCCTAAAGCTGTCAAGATTTGGAGTGACAAAATATGAAAGTATAAAAGTAACACCAAACGACAATATAGAAACCTGATAAATATACCTGCTATATTTTTTTGTTATAGCAAAACCAATTATAGACAACAAAAAACCTCCCGCAAGAAGAAAAGTAGTGTCATATGTTGTTATAAAAAAGGATACAAGCAAAAGGGGAATTAGTCCAAACGCCGGATTTTTTAAAGTATGACTTGCTAAACTATCTTTTGTGTTTACTTTTACCATATATAATTAAAATATAAACGACCTCTTTTATATCTCATAAAAAAACGTCGTTTCTACGAATTTTAAACAATGTTATCTATTTTTTGTTTAGACTTTTGCGTTAAAAAAATTGTCAGCATGATACGAAGATCTAACTAACGGACCACACACTGCTGTCACGAAACCTTTTTCTAAAGCTATTTTTTTGTAATTTTCAAATTTATCAGGATGAACATATTTTTCTACTGAAAGGTGTTTTTTTGTTGGCTGAAGATATTGGCCTATGGTTATTGACTTGCAACCCACTTTTAACAAATCATCCATAAGTTCATACACTTCTTCTTCCGATTCGCCTAAACCGAGCATTATACCAGATTTAGAAAGTACACCATTCTCATGAATTCGCTTCAAGGTATTGAGACTTACATCATACTTTGCCGCACTTCTAATAAAAGGTGTCAATCTTTTGATGGTTTCCATATTATGCGCCATCACATCTGGCTTGGCAACACAAACGGAATCTATCAAACTCTCGTTTCCCTGAAAATCTGGCACCAATACTTCTATTGTGGTGTTAGGATTTTTTCTTCTAATAGCTTCAATTGTTTTTACCCAATGTTCAGCCCCCAAATCAGGCAAGTCATCTCTATCAACAGAGGTGATTACAGCGTGTCGCAACTCCATCAACTTAACTGAATCTGCCACATTCTCGGGCTCTGAAGTATCTAGAGGAAGAGGTTTCCCTGTAAGCGTATTGCAAAATTTGCAAGACCTTGTACAAATATCTCCACCAATCATAAATGTAGCGGTTCCTCTGTCCCAGCATTCACCCATATTAGGGCATCTGCCGCTTGAACAAATGGTATGTAAACAATGTGACTCTACAATATTTTTTACCTGTGTGAATTTTGCAGTTTCTCCTAATTTGATTTTTAACCAATCAGGTTTTTTGATATGTTTTTTATTTTGTTGCTGAGATTTTAAATACTCCTTATTGTCCAATTGTATATTTGTTAGATTGTTCATTAGAGGTTGTTTTTGTAAAAATCAATCACTTTTTCGTAAAGAAACAGACGTGTGTTGCCACCATAGATGGAATGGTTTTTATCGGGGAAAATAAACATTTCGTGTTTTTTGTTTGCTTTCATCAAAGCGCGGGAATACTCCATTACTTCTTGAAAATGCACATTATCATCTGCAGTACCATGTATCAACAAAAGCTTTCCCTGAAGTTTGTCTGCAAGTTTTAGAGGTGAACCATTGTCATAACCGGCTTTATTCTGTTGCGGGGTGCGCATAAATCTTTCGGTATATACGGAATCGTAAAATCTCCAGTCAGAAACCGCTGCTATTGCTACACCTGCTTTGAAGGTTCCGTTACCACGGCTCATGGTCATCAAGACATTATAACCGCCAAAACTCCAACCCCAGATACCAATTCTATCTTTATCTATATTTGGTAGGGAGCCAAAATATTTTGCTGCAGAAATCTGGTCGTCTGACTCCAATATACCGATGTTCATATAAGTGGCTTTTCTGAAAGCTTCCCCTCTTGCGCCTGTCCCTCGTCCATCAACACAAGCTACCATATATCCTTCGTTCAATAATGCATAATACCAGTCAACACCATAAGTATCTGTGACTTGTTGAGAATTTGGCCCGCTATACTGAACCATCACTAAAGGATATTTTTGCGAAGAATCGAAGTTATTAGGTTTCAAAATCCATGCATTTAACATCGTTTTTCCATCTGCCGCCGGAACTTGAATAAATTCTCTTTTCGGCAGATTTACCTCGCTAATTACTTTCTGAGTTTTTTCATTGTTCTCGAGTACACGAATTAATTTTCCATTTGCATCATAAAATTCGGTGACTGCAGGAGTAGAAGAATTTGTCCATCGGTTGGTAAAATATTTTCCGTTTTCACTGAAAGTGGCCGTATTATATCCTGATTTCTTTGAAAGTTTTTGAACTTTCAAACTATTCATATCTACACTGAAAATATTTCTCTTCAAAGCACTTTCATCAGCGGCAGTATAAAATACTTTATTTGAACTCTCATCAATCGCCAACAAATCTGTAACGTCAAAATTGCCTTTTGTCAATTGCTTTTTCAATTTTCCAGAATAATCGAACAGATAAATATGACTATAACCATCTCTTTCAGAAACGTAAGTAAACTTATCTTTCAAAAAGGAGATGGTGGGGAATAATTCTGAATCGACATAATATTTATTTTGCTCTTCCAAAATGAGTTTCACATTTTTAGTGAGTGCATCAGCAAAATACATTTTGAAATGATTCTGATCGCGGTTGATGGTCATGACTGCCAATTCATGAGGATTCTGATTGAACTTGATGAGTGGTATATATCCGTCCTTATCTAGGGGAATTGGCAACTTTTCAGTCATTTGTTTACCTATATCATATAGGTAACATGTTACAAACGAATTATTTTCTCCAGGTTTCGGATATTTATATTCGTAAACGCCAGGATAAAGTTTTTCTTCAAATGTTTGAAATTTAAATAAAGGAACTTTAGATTCATCAGAGCGTACGAAAGCTAAAAATTTGCTGTCGGGTGAAAACTCCATCAAACGAGTTGTAGAAAATTCTTCTTCATACACCCAATCTGTTGTACCGTTGATAATATTATTGTAAAGACCGTCTTTAGTTACCTGACTTTCTGTTTCTTTTTCAATATTGCGAATATAAATATTGTTATTAACAACGAAAGCAATCATCTTGCTGTCAGGTGAAAAGATGGGAATCATCTGTTTGGCATTCTGCTTTGTCAAAGGCGTGATGGATTTCTTGCTAGAATCGTACAAATAAAAATCCGCTTTGTAAGAACGACGATAAATATATTCCACATTCATTGAAAGTAATATTTTTTTGCCGTCAGGGCTTACGATAAAGCTGCTGAAATTTGTAATCGGAGAATTTTGAATCTTGGATAAATCCAACAAAGTTTCCTTTAATTTGCCTTCTTCGTAATCAAACTTTTGAATGACACTTTTTGTCTTATTGGTCTGATAATAATGCATGCCATCCGCAGCGGACTCCATAATGTATGCAGAACGTGCTGAAAATTTACCATTTATAATATCACTTAAAGTATAATTTTGTGCATGAGTCAACACACAAAAAGATATCATTATAGATAAAAGGAGATATTTTTTCATAAAAATTGTATATTGAAAATTTGAGGTCACAAACTTACATAAAACTTTTTTATTTTCATTAGTTAAATCAGTTAGCGATATAAATCTATTTCCGAAAATCAAAACTTAATACCAGAACTCCAATTATTAAATAAAAGTCCGCAGTTAGTGTAGGGACAAAGTTCCTAACAGAATTTTAAACACTCAATTCCTAAATAAGAAATCATGAACGACATATTTACTGACGCAATTCTTAATCAGGAGTGATAAACTACACTTGTAAGCGAGCCAATTCCTAAATCTTTCGTTTAAATCACGTTAATAATTAAATTTATTTTTCATTCATCTAAAAAAAAATTATCTTTGCGAGCGAATTTTAAAAGGTCTTTAAACAAATATACAGGTACCAAATGATTGAGCACGAAGGTGTCATCGAACATATTGACGGCAATAATATATGGGTAAAAATTATTCAAAAAACAGCTTGCAGCGAGTGCCATGCGAAAGGCTATTGTAGTGCATCAGAATCCTCCATAAAATCTGTGCTAATAAAAAATGTTGCCGGAGATTATCAAATCAACCAAAAAGTGATAATATACGGTAAAAATTCGATGGGATGGTTAGCTGTTTTCTTCGCCTATGTTCTACCTTTATTTCTCATAATTACTACTATTGTTGTATCACAATCTGTTTATAAAACCTCTGATTTACAATCTGCAGGAATAGGATTAGCAATACTTATCCCCTACTACGCAGTATTATATTTTTTCAGAAGCAAGTTTGCTTCAAAATTTGTATTTTCTATTTCTAAAAATCAAGTAATAAACTAACAATATTATTATGAGTATACTTTTAACTGCTGTCATTACGCTGGGATTAATCGGAGCCGCGAGTGCAGCAATATTATATTTTATAGGTCGTAAGTTTGAGGTGGAAGAAGATCCCCGAATTCAACAAGTACAGGAAGCTTTACCAGGTGCAAACTGCGGCGGATGCGGTTATCCTGGATGTGGTGGATTTGCCAACGCGTGTGTTACTGCTGAATCACTTGAAAATCTTTTATGTCCTGTAGGCGGCAAACCTACAATGGATAAAGTAGCGGCTATATTAGGTAAAGCAGCATCTGAGAGTGCAAAGAAAATTGCAGTTGTGCGCTGCAATGGTACCTGTGAAAACCGACCACGTACGAATTTCTATGACGGTGCTTCAAGTTGTGCTGTTGCAGCATCACTTTATGGCGGCGAAACCGGATGCTCTTTTGGATGTCTTGGATTGGGAGATTGCGTAGACTCTTGTAACTTTGATGCCATACATATCAATCCTGAGACATTGCTCCCCGAAGTAGTTGAAGACAAATGTACAGCTTGTGGAGCATGTGTGAAGGCTTGTCCAAAGAATATCATCGAACTAAGAAATCAAGGTGTAAAATCACGCAGAATTTTTGTAAGCTGTGTGAACAAAGATAAAGGAGCAGTTGCAAAGAAAGCGTGTCAGGTAGCATGTATCGGTTGTACAAAATGTCAGCAGGTTTGTCCTTTTGACGCTATCACTATTACTAATAATCTCGCATATATTGATTATGTAAAATGCAGATTGTGTAGAAAATGTGTGGCTGTGTGTCCTACAAATGCAATCTGGGAAGTCAACTTCCCACCACGTAAAGAAAAGGAAGCAGTACAGGAAACAGGCGATATTCTTTCAAAAATGAAAACCAATGCGACTCAAATCTCTGAAAATTCTTCATCATTGAATTAAAAAATAGCTATGTTAAAAACATTTCGAATTGGAGGAATTCATCCAAAAGAAAATAAACTTTCGGCAGGAAAATCAATACAACAAATTGAGATTCCTGCACAGGTGATTATTCCTCTTGCGCAACATATCGGAGCCCCTGCCCAACCGATGGTAAAAAAGGGAGATAAAGTGAAAGTCGGCACACAGATAGGAAAAAGTGTAGGATTTGTATCTGCAAATATACATTCTTCTGTATCAGGCACTGTCAACAAAATAGATAAAGTACTAGACACAACCGGCTACAAACGTGACGCAGTTTTCATTGACGTTGAAGGTGACGAGTGGGAAACCGAAATTATCCGCACAGACGAATTGATGTCTGATATCAAAGATTCACAAAGTGAAATACTTGATAAAATCTCAAAATGCGGTTTGGTTGGTATGGGAGGAGCTACTTTCCCAACTCATGTAAAACTTGTTCCACCTCCGGGCAATAAAGCAGAAATACTTATCATCAATGCCGTAGAATGTGAGCCATATCTCACTTCAGATCACGAGCTGATGTTAGAAAAGAGCAACGAGATATTTGTCGGAATACAAATATTGATGAAGGCTATTAATGTAAATAGAGCTGTAATTGGTATAGAAAACAACAAAAAAGACGCCATTCAGAAATTTACAAATATTGCAAAATCTTATATCGGCATTGAAGTAATGCCCTTGAGAGTACAATATCCGCAAGGTGGTGAAAAACAGCTTATCGACGCTGTAATGAATCGTCAGATTGCGAGTGGAGCACTGCCTATTTCGGTGGGAGCTGTTGTTCAAAATGTCGGTACCGCGTTTGCAGTATACGAAGCCGTTCAAAAAAACAAACCACTTATCGAACGTGTAGTAACAGTTACAGGGAAAGATGTGAAAATGCCTTGCAACGTACTCTCACGAATTGGCATTCCGATGCAGAATCTTATCGATTTTGCAGGAGGCATTCCCGAATCTACCGCCAAAATTATAAGCGGCGGTCCTATGATGGGAAAATCCATTGCAAGTACAGAAATCCCTGTAACAAAAGGAACCTCCGGAATTCTTTTGATGCCTTCGTTTGAAGCAAAAAGAAAAGCAATGAAAAACTGTATTCGTTGTGGCAAATGTGTGAGCGTATGCCCAATGGGACTGAATCCTACATTACTGCAAAACCTTACCGAATATAATGTATTGGATCGCGCAGAGAAAAACAGCATCACAGATTGTATCGAATGCGGTTCTTGCAGCTATACCTGCCCTGCAGACAGACCATTGCTCGACTACATTCGTTTGGGTAAAGGAAAAGTAATGACAATTATTAGAAACAGAAAAAATTAATAACTAAATTATAAGTCTTTTGATTTATTCGAAAGTATGGAAAACAAATTCATAGTATCGCCATCACCGCACGTACATAGTGGAGACAGCATATCCAGAAATATGTACCATGTGCTGATAGCTTTGATTCCAGCATTTGCCGTTTCGCTATATGTATTTGGGCTAAATGCGCTAATTATCACATTAGCATCCGTTTTATTTTGTACCGTTGCAGAATATGTAATCACCAAAATTATTCTCAACAGTACCCCTACCCTTCAAGATGGTTCTGCAATATTAACAGGAGTATTGCTCGCATTCAACGTTCCTTCCAATCTTCCGTTATGGATTTTGGCTCTTGGAGCTATCTTTGCGATGGGAGTCGGCAAACTGGCTTATGGAGGAATTGGAAACAACATTTTCAATCCGGCCTTGGTTGGACGTGTATTCTTACTTATTTCATTCCCTGCACAAATGACCACTTGGCCAACGCCTGCGATAGCAGAAACAGACGCTACGACTTCGGCTACAGTTCTTTCTTATATGAAATTTAATCCGCAGGAAATTCCATCACTTACCAATATGTTTTTAGGATTAGAGGGAGGTTCAATCGGTGAAATGAGTATCGTTGCTCTTTTGATTGGCTTTGTATATTTGTTGTGGAAGAAAGTCATCACTTGGCATATTCCGGTAGCAATTTTAGGAACAGTATTCGTGTTTACTGAAATCATTTATAATATACAACCTGAGGTAAGATTCAATCCTCTCATCCACTTAGCATCGGGAGGTTTGATGCTTGGAGCTATTTTTATGGCTACGGATTATGTCACTTCACCTCTTACAAAAAAAGGAATGTTGATTTATGGTTTCTTTATCGGATTAATCACCATTTCAATCCGCCTTTGGGGAGCTTATCCAGAAGGAGTTTCTTTTGCTATACTTCTTATGAACGGATTTACCCCACTTATTAATTACTACACATCACCAAAACGTTTCGGGGAGGTAAGAAAAAATGGATAGGCTAAAATCAAATTTTAAAAATATGTTCTTGTCGCTATTGATAATTTGCGTTGTCGTAGCGGTGCTTTTAGCTCAAATGAACAACATTACAGAGAAACCAATAGCTGCTGCAAAAGCACAAAAACTTGAAAATGCAATTAAAGAAGTTGTTCCTGCTTTTGACAACAATCCTGTTGCTGAATCATTCTCAATGGCGGATGAAGCAACTGGGGATTCACTTTTGATTTATCCAGCTAAAAAAGGAGGAGAATTGGTTGGTTTTGCTATAAAATCCTTTACGAAAAAAGGATTTAGCGGCAGATTTGACATTATGGTTGGTTTTGACACTAAAAATACCTTAATTAATTATTCTGTTTTGGAACATGCAGAAACTCCGGGTTTGGGTTCCAAGATGGTTGAATGGTTTAAGGATAAAACCAAAGCTAAACAAAACGTATTGGGCAGAGATTTATCCAAAGGTGAATTGAAAGTTTCAAAAGATGGTGGAGAAATTGACGCGATTACAGCATCTACGATTACTTCCCGCGCATTTCTTGACGCAGTAAACAGAGCTTATAAAGCTTATGTACAAAGCCAATCTAAAATAACAACAAAACAATAAGGAGACAAAAAATATGAATAAGAATTTAAAAGTACTTATTAACGGTCTTATCAAAGAAAATCCGACATTCGTTTTGTTGCTCGGTATGTGTCCCACGCTAGCAACAACCAGTTCGGCACTGAATGGTATGAGTATGGGATTGGCAACTACATTCGTCCTTATCATGTCAAATATGGCGATATCCTTATTGAAAAATCTGATTCCCGACATGGTGCGTATTCCAGGATATATTGTAGTCATTGCAACTTTCGTAACTATAGTAGAAATGGTGATGAATGCATATGTACCTTCTCTTGCTGCAAGCTTAGGAATTTTTATTCCTTTAATTGTCGTAAACTGTATCGTATTAGGTCGTGCAGAATCATTCGCTTCCAAAAATAAAGTCCTCCCATCCATGTTTGATGGAATTGGTATAGGATTAGGATTCACCATGGCTTTAACATTGCTGGGATTTGTGAGAGAATTGTTAGGTACCGGAAAAGTATTTTCTATAAAGATTTTCCCCGATAATTACGGAGCTCTTATATTTGTGCTTGCACCCGGAGCCTTCATTGTATTAGGTTTCCTAATTGCCATTTTCAATAAAATACAAGACAAAAAATAACAATCAACTATGGAATATATCGGAATATTTATAATTGCAGTATTTGTAAATAATATTGTATTCTCTCAATTCTTAGGAATTTGTCCGTTTTTGGGGGTTTCCAAAAAAATTGACACTGCAATCGGAATGGGAGCCGCAGTTACTTTCGTATTAGTAATTGCAACAATTGTAGCATTCTTAATACAAAAAGGTGTTTTGGAACCTTTTAATTTAGGGTATCTTCAGACTATTTCTTTCATTCTTGTAATCGCGGCATTGGTACAAATGGTTGAAATTATTATTAAAAAAGTATCTCCTTCACTATATCAGGCATTGGGAGTATTTTTACCTTTGATTACCACCAACTGTGTAATTTTAGGTGTTGCCATATTGGTTATAAAGAAAGATTTCAATTTGCTTGAATCTGTAATGTTTGCTTTCTCCACTTCCATTGGTTATACACTTGCATTATTAATCTTTGCCGGAGTGAGAGAACAACTCACATTGACAAACATTCCTAAATATATGAAAGGAATTCCCATTGCATTGATTTCTGCTGCTATTTTAGCAATGGCATTTATGGGATTCTCAGGTATTGACAAGGTCTTTCAATAAGAAAATCAACACAATATATCAATAACATTAAGAGATTAAGCATGCAAATTTTAATCTCTTAATGCTATACATTGGTTTAATAGTTTAATACGATATTTTTACCAGTAGATTTATTTTCAAATATAGAAAGATTATTAAGATTTACTGCTATCATCTTAAAATGACCAAGCTTGGATGAATAAAAATATCCTTGATAACCAAATAACCCTCCACTAGCAAACGTTCTTATTGAATTGCTTAAATCATTCTTATTTATTTTATATATATTGAATTCACTCTTCTTAAAAATAGCTTTACCTCTAAGTCTATACAAAATGACACTTTCATCACTTTTAGATATATAAATGGGATAAGATAAAAAGAGGTATATATTCAATAGTAATAGAAAAATAGGAATTGTAATATTATCCTTATAAGCAAAAATGATATAAATTGAAATTATAACTACTACTATAGTTACTATTAAAACATATTTTGAAGGATAAAGAAATTCTTTCATTCTTTCATTCTTTCATTTTTTTATACTTTTATATTTTCTCACAGTTTCATTCAGGATAACAAATGAATTTTATAGTCTTTTTCTTGAATGCCTAATTGAATAAAGAATTCTTTTAACATCATTTCAGCTTCCGTATTATTACCTAAGGTAACATCATATGTTAGATTTTTATTTAAATATAAATTGATTGCTTTATCCTCTAAAATCCTATTCAAGAAGAATTCATCCTCTGAAAGTTTCTTTTTTTCATCATTAAAAGAAGAAACTTCTGCCCCAACAGTTTTAACGCCAGAATGAACCCAAAAAGCGTCCTCAACTATGGCGACAGTAGCCACAGCTACATATATAGCTAAAGCTATTGCACAAATAGGAACAACTTCTGAAGATATCTCACTATCTGCAACACGAGTTTGTAATTTATTTTAAGACTTTCTCAGCATTAAGTATAGAATTTCCCCAATGTCCATTTGAAACAATTCTTGTTGCTAAACCTTTACTGCTAGCATAATTTATACATTTAGCTAGTGTTCGAATACCCAACAAAGTGCATTCACCACCAGTAAATACAACTGTTTTTATACTCGAAAACTCACTTATTGACAAATCAATATAATATTTAATTTCTTCATATTTCATTTTTATGTCTTTATTAGTCGTATAGAGTTAAAGCAGCAATTATTGCAACTACTTGTACATTGGTACGTTACTATTAAAGATAATGTATGAGGTTGAACTAATTCTAGTGGTAAATCTGAGAATTTCATTTTAAATTAATATTTAAACTTATACCAAAAAATAAAGTCATAAATATATAATAATTATAATAAGAAATTCCACAATTTAAAAACCCTCATAAAATGAAAATAACTAAATACTTATTAGCAATTGCGATATCAGCAATTCTTCTCACCTCATGCTCTGCATTATTTGGTGGTGGATATGGTTACGATAGAGGTGGATACTACGATAATGATCCTTATTATTCAAACAACACCGGCGGTTATTATGCAGGAGAAAATGAAGGTTACTATAATCGTGGTAATTTAGACTATAACACTTTCTATAGAACGCTTTCTCCATACGGTAAATGGATAAACACACGTGAATATGGTCGTGTTTGGGTTCCTAACGTAGGTGATGATTTTCATCCATACGGAAGTAACGGCTACTGGGCAATGACAGATTACGGTAATACTTGGGTTTCCAATTATGATTGGGGCTGGGCACCTTTCCACTATGGCCGCTGGTATTACGATGATTTCTATGGATGGAGCTGGATACCAGGATACGAATGGGCACCTGCCTGGGTTAGCTGGAGAAGTGGTGGCGGATACTATGGATGGGCACCTTTAGGTCCAAGAATGGGCATCAGCATCAATATCAACATTCCATCAAGACACTGGATGTTTATCTCAGACAGATATATGTATGATCCATATATGTATAGATATTACAACAGATACAACGATGGACTTTGGGGACGTACAACTATCATAAATAATACATTCGTATATAATAACAATAGATATTTCAGCGGTCCTTCATCCAACGATTTCTATCGTTCAACAGGTCGCAGAGTAGTTGTAAACAGATTGAGCAATTCTCAATCACCCGGCAGAAGCACTGTAAGCGGAAGATCAGTAAATATTTACAATCCTCAAGCAAGTACACGCAGCAGCGTAAATACAAGACAATCAACCAGTCGTTCTTCATCAATTTACGATAGAGGTACATCCACAAGAGGTACAACCTATGACAGAGGAACTACAGGTACAAGAGGTACTTATGACAGACAAGGCACTACTACTCGAACTCAACGCGATGTGTATAACGATACTCGTTCAACAAAACAAAATACTACAGACAGAAGCGTAAGTGTAACCAGAAGTCAAAGTGATGCTTCCGAAGGACGTAGCTCAAGAGATGTTTACAATTCATCCCGCAGCCAGTCAAGCAGAAACGATAATAATAATACTGCAACAAGAACTTATCCTCAAACACGTGCAACTCAACCTCAACAAATGAGAAATAGTAAAGAGTACACTCCAAGGGAAAGCGCACCACGTAGCTACAATACTGAACGTTCATCCAGTCGTTCTTCTGAAGTAGTGACAAGAAGTGGTTCTTCAAGAAATTATGACACATCAAATAATAGAAGCAGAGACAACTCTTCATCTAACAAATCATCAGAAGGAAGAACCGTACGCAATAGATAATAAATAAATTACTAATTTATTATGAACAAAAAAAAGCTAACCATTGGGTTAGCTTTTCTATTATCTAAATTTCGAATTCAATTATTTTGCAAAACTTACAGCACGTGTTTCACGAATAACAGTAATTTTCACCTGACCAGGATAGGTCATATCTGTTTGTATCTTACGAGCAATTTCTGCAGAAAGCTTTTCAGTATCCTGATCATCTATCTTATCAGCACCAACAATCACTCGCAATTCGCGTCCTGCCTGGATAGCGTAAGTTTTCACAACACCCGGATAAGACATTGCAAGGTTTTCCAGATCATTCAGACGTTTGATATAAGCTTCTACAATTTCGCGACGAGCACCAGGGCGTGCACCAGATATAGCATCGCACACCTGTACGATAGGTGCAAGTAATGATGACATTTCTGTTTCATCATGGTGAGAACCAATTGCATTGCAAATATCAGGTTTTTCCTTATATTTTTCAGCAAGTTTCATACCCAGCACTGCGTGTGGCAATTCCGGTTCGTCATCCGGCACTTTACCTATATCATGCAATAATCCAGCACGTTTTGCCTTTTTCGGATTCAAACCAAGTTCACTTGCCATAATGGCACAAAGGTTAGCCGTTTCACGAGAGTGTTGCAACAAGTTCTGACCATAAGAAGAACGGTATTTCATTTTACCAATCATTCTGATCAGTTCAGGATGCATACCGTGTATACCTAAATCAATAACGGTACGTTTTCCCGTTTCAACTATTTCTTCCTCAATTTGTTTTTTCACTTTAGAAACTACTTCTTCGATGCGAGCCGGGTGAATACGACCATCGGCAACCAATTGATGCAATGAAAGACGTGCAATTTCACGGCGAACAGGATCAAAGCAAGAAAGTACAATCGCTTCAGGTGTGTCGTCTACTACGATTTCAACGCCTGTAGCAGCTTCCAGCGCACGGATATTTCTACCTTCACGGCCTATGATTCTTCCTTTTACTTCATCAGAATCGATGTGGAAGACTGTGATGGCATTTTCTATGGCTGTTTCAGTAGCAACACGTTGAATAGATTGTACTACAATGCGTTTAGCCTCTTTATTTGCCGTCATTTTGGCTTCTTCCATCATTTCATTGATGTAAGCTTGAGCATCAGTTTTGGCTTCTTCTTTCAAAGAATCTACCAAACGTTCTTTTGCTTCATCTACAGAAAGACCTGAAATAGTTTCAAGTTTTTCAAGCTGCTGGCGGTGCAGCTTTTCAATCTCAACATTTCGTTTTTCCAAAGCCTCATGCTGATTTTCAAGATTAACTCTTAATTCTTCTATTTCATTATTTTTTTTATTCAATTCATCGTGACGCTGATTCAAAGTCATTTCACGTTGTTTCAAACGATTTTCCGTATTTTGAATTTTCGAATTACGAATATTGATTTGTTTCTCAGCTTCCGCTTTCATTTGAAGCGTTTCTTCTTTTGCTTCCAGCAAACGATTCTTTTTGATTACTTCAGCGTCTTTCTCAGCATCGCTGAGCATCTTGTTAACGCGTGAGTTTGCCATCTTTGTTGAAGCCCACCAGGCAATGGCTGCGCCGATCAACAGAGCGACAATTCCTATTACTATTTCCATATATAACTGTATTTTAAGTGATTAATATTGACACTTTTAATTGTAAAAGCATCACTTATATTAGGGTTTATTTAAATTTATAAAAAAAGCACATCATCTAATTACTTTCATGTTGAAGTGAAAATAAGTAAATGTGTGCGAAAAGATTGAAATTATTAACTTAAATATCAATTGTTTATATACGAATCTACCTTGTCGATAAGACTTCTTATTTTGTCTTCCATAGGTTTCGTATCGTTTTTTTCTCTAAGAGAAAAATCTTGTACCAATATCTGTATTGCCGCCATTACTACAAAATCCTGAGCTATCAAGCCAGAATTAGTATCATACGTCATACGATATTGATTAATCCGCTGATTAATTGTTTTTTCGGCATTTCTAAATGCCTCTTCTTGTGACGGATCTATTTTCAAAGGATAGGGCCTTCCGTCAATATTTAATGTTAATGATAATTTTTTGTCAGCCATTGCACAAACCTCCTTCCGACGTTAACCTTTCAGCAAATTTATGCATTTGTCCACTTCTCGCACCATTTTTGATAATTTGATTTTTGCGTTTTCCACATCTACCGACGCCGCGGTTATGGTACGTGCTATCTTCAAATTATTGTATTTTGTTTCCAAATCATGAAGTTCTGTTTGAGAATTCTTTAGTAATGATTTAGTATGTTCTAATTCTTTATTTAGTTGAAAGTTTTCTTTTGCATAAGAATCACATCTATCAATCATTTGCTTGATGCGCACTTCCAATTCAATCAAAAGACTTTCTCTCTCTTCCGTCATGTGAAAACAAAAATTCACACAAATATACGAATTGAACGTTAGTTTGACAACAATTTTCCACCTTATTTTATTATCGCTTATCAATTTAGCTATTTCAGATTCAATAATCAGTAATAAATACTTATTTTTGAAACGCAAAAAATAGAAGAAAATGAATGTCCAAATTAGAGAGGAAATAAAGAACGTTTGTCCTAAGATATGTTTAGGGATAATAATCTGCGAAGTTGAGAATTCAACGTTTAGTTCCGGACTGTGGGAGGAAATTGATACTTACGCGGAATTTTTCAGACAACAATTCACTATAGAAGAAATAAAAAACCGTCCGCCAATTCACGCTACACGAGAAGTATATAAGAAGTTGGGGAAAGACCCAAACAGATATCGTCCGTCCGCTGAAGCATTAAGCAGAAGAATTACCAAAGGAATGAAATTATACCAGATTGACACTCTGGTAGATCTAATCAACTTAGTTTCTCTAAAAACGGGATATTCCATCGGAGGTTTTGATTTTGGAAAAATACAAGGACAAACATTAACGCTGGGCGTGGGTCAGAAAGATGAAATATTCAATGCGATCGGACGCGGCATACTGAATATTGAAGGGCTGCCGGTATATCGCGACGCCGTAGGCGGGATAGGCACACCGACCAGCGATGAAGAAAGAACAAAAATCAGTTCAACTACCAGTCATTTGCTTATGATTATTAATGGTTATTCGGGAAACGAAGGCTTGCAGGAGGCGGTCAGCTTTTCCGAAGAATTGTTAAGGAAATATGCTCATGCAAAAAATATTATAGTACAATATATTTCGTAAAGTTATTCAAAAAGTATCGCAGGGTTTTCAGGATTATATCCGCTGCGAATCCGCCACTCTTTAGGATAAAGATTGTTGGCACGATTACCTAAATTTTTCACAAAACCAAGAGGAATAGTTTTATACGTAACCAATACAAAACCGGCTGGTGCGTCATCCAACGATATTGCTTCGCATCGAAGATAGGACAATGCCTGTTGGTAAGTCAATTCTGCGCGAGGAAAAGCATCAATCGCTAGATTTACGCTCATTGCCAGTTGGTGCGCGGGGATAAAATTCTTTCCTTTGTATTCTCCCAATTTAACGCCTGATAATAATGTTTTCAAACTCGACTCTAATTGTAAAATTTCATTCCCCCATACCACAGGCACTGCGGTCAAAATATTATCTTTTTGTGTGAAAATGAAATTCTCCGGATTTTGAAGTAATGATGCAGAAGAAGATGAATCTTTTACCAAGTCTTTACGTTTTTGGCTTTTTGAAAAAAATTTATTGAAAGTAATTTCACTATCATTTTTTCTTAAAACCGATACAAACAAGCCTTCTCCTTTGGTTTTATGCGGGAGGAACCGATATGCTATAACACCATTTTGTAACGATGGAGCTATACCCCACCCGCTCAGCACTTCTATCTCCACAAACTCCGCACCCAGTTCATCGGCAATCCAAGCGGCATTTTCTTCATTTTCTTCAACATTGTATGTGCAGGTACTATAAATAAGATATCCACCAGGCTTCAAAGAATCCCATACACTCCCTAGAATATCACGCTGCCTTGCACAACACATTTTCACGTTGGCGGGCGACCATTCTCTAACTGCCACTTCATCTTTGCGAAACATACCTTCGCCTGAACAAGGAGCATCCACCAAAATTAGATCAAAAAAGTTAGGAAGTTTTTCAAAATCATTCAGTGCATTGTTTGTTACTACAGAATTTGGATGACCGAATTTAGTCATATTTTCCGCCAACACATTCGCACGCGAACGAACAATCTCATTGCTCACAAGCAAACTACCTTCGGGAAGCGCGGACAAAATACTTATGGATTTTCCTCCCGGAGCGGCACATGAATCGAGACATACGGAAGGCTCATGTATCAACTCACGGACAATATATTCCACGAACATGGATGATGCTTCCTGCACATAATAATATCCCGCTTGAAAAAGCGGATCAAAAGTGAACGCAGGACGGTTTTCCAAATAATACCCGTGTTGTGACCAAGGGACTTGTTCCAAATTATCATCAGTCACACATTTATGTTTGAAAGGATTGAATCGAATGCTTACGGGCGCATCTTCAGTGATGGCCGCAAGGAAAGGTTGCATTTCTTTTAAAAGCAATGGTTGCATCGATGAAATAAATTCTGCGGGCAATGCCATATTATTTTGTTGCTCAAATCCTCTTGTTAAGAATTTCTTATAAGAGAACAAAGGTAACATTTTATAGTAATATAGAACGGAGTAATCTTTTGTAGTAAAACATATTTTAAACCATAATCAAATCCAGTTGTTAGATTTTGAAATTAAAAACAAAACTAATTATGAGACGTATCTTTTTTATTATCCCGGTTTTCTTACTATTTGCATTATCATGCAACGAAAAGAAAGAAAAAATAACGGCAAATCCTAAGGCTTCGGAATCAATTAAAACAGAAGTTTTAAAAGATACAATTAAGACATATCCTTTGCCTAAAAATTATGAGTTAGTTGGTACAATGAAAACCAACATTGTTACTTATAAAGGCTTTCAAATGGGTGATTTAGCACATTGGAAATTTTATGACGAAAAAGGTGAATCTATCGATATCAACGAGATTACTGACAAAAACAACGACTATAAATTTGTAGTGGATGCACAACCTGGTGAAGAATCAGAGGGAGGATACATTGTAAATCCCTATTTAGTCAACAAGAAGTTTTATATCGTCTGGCGTACACTTCATCTCAAACACGAACCAAAAGATGAGATAGAAATGTATTATCAAGACTACAATCAGATTGTTGAGATAAAACAACTCGACTAATGCAAGTTTGTGTATTAATTTTCATTTTAGCAGTGTAGAGTAAGCTATGTTACTTCATTAACGTCTATCTTTGCACAAAAAAATTGCAAGAAAGTGAAAAAAGCCATTCTGTATGCGCTTGCAGCATCATTTCTTTGGTCTATCGTTTCCCCGTTCATCAAAATAGGTCTAAGTTACGATTTTGAACCCCTCAATTTCGCCGGAATACGATTCACGCTCGTTGGAATAATTCTACTTATTTACTCAGGCGGAAAATTTGACTGGTCTCAAATTTATCGCCATCGTAAACTTTATCTCATCCTCATTCTCTTAAATATATTTTTAGGATACGCTACTTTCTATTTAGGGATGAATTTAGTTAGAGCAGATATTGCTTCTATTGTCATAGGTATCAATCCGTTGATTAACGTATTTATGGCGCATTTCATTGCAAAAAACGACAAACTCGATGGGTATAAGATCCTGAGTATGATTGTAGCTTTGATAGGACTTCTGCTTATTATTGGTATGGGAAATGAAGGAAAACCGCTTGAATGGAAAGCTATTGGCGGAATCGGGCTCATTCTCACTAGCATTATTTTACAGGCATATTCCACCATACGATTATCAGAAGAAGAAGGGGAAATTCCTCCTATTTTTATGAATGGCGTTCAAATGTTCTTTGGCGGCAGTATGCTGTATTTGAGCGGATTGTTGTTTGAAGGATATTGTCCTTTTTTCGACAAACCCGCCCTGTTCTATTTATCTTTAGGAGTGTTGGTATTTGTTTCTACATTCGCTTTCAGCTTTTGGTTTATCGCGCTGCGTGAAAACAATGCCAAAGTGAGTGACCTCAATATGACCAAACTTATCAGTCCAATCGTAGGTTCCATTCTAAGCTGGATATTATTGGCAAATGAATCACCTAATGCCCCAACTGTAAGTGGCATGCTGATTGTCATTCTCGCACTACTCATCTATTTCAAAGGGAAACAAATAATGTCTTCAATTTCCATAAAAAAAAATTCACAGAAATAATTTTATCTTTGTGTATCCTAATTTAAACACGTTATGAATTTATCTTCCAATTCACCCAAACCCTGGGAAGTTCTCGAAAGCGAATATCTGCACCGCGAACCGTGGCTTACAGTACGCCGCGAAAAACTGAAAATGCCTGATGGACGGATTGTTCCAAACTATTATATTTTAGATTATGATAATTGGATAAATATCATAGCAACAACCAAAGACGGCAAATTTGTAATGGTGGAGCAATACCGCCATGGTATTGAAAAAGTATGTATGGAAATTTGTGCAGGAGTGGTGGAAAAATCTGATACATCCTTATTGGAAGCAGCAAAGCGTGAACTTTTGGAGGAAACAGGGTATGGCAACGGTACTTGGACTGAGTTTATGAAACTCTCTCCTAACGCCAGCGCGTGCAGCAACTATTCTACCTGTTTTTTGGCAAAAGATGTAGAGTTGGTATCCGACCATCAAACACTGGATGATTCCGAAGATTTGGCAGTGCATCTTTTCACTTACGATGAAATAAAAAAGATGTTGCTGAATGGAGAGATTCTTCAGGCTACAATGGCTGCGCCGCTTTGGAAATATATTTACGAAAACGAAAAATAAAATATGATGATTACAATAGCTATCATTATTATTACTTCACTCATTTCTATTTCCGCATTCAATAATGGCGATTTAGCGAATAAATTAATTTTCTATCCCCCAGCGGTAACTAAAGGTGAATGGCAACGGTTTTTTACGTATGGAGTACTCCATGCAGATTTCATGCATCTGATCTTCAATATGTTCACTCTATATCTTTTTGGAAACTATGTGGAAGGTGTAATGAAAAATAGCTTAGGAGTTCCAATGGGAAGCATTTTGTATATTTTAATGTATGTCTCAGCCTTATTTTTTTCCATTTATCCCACTTATTTGCAACACAAACACGACACATCCTATCGTGGTCTTGGCGCATCAGGTGCCGTTTCGGCAGTAGTTTTTGCTTATGTCATTTTCAATCCAATGAGTTTTATGGGCATCATGTTCATTCCTATCTGGATGCCGGCAATTCTGTTTGCTATTCTCTTTATTTTGATTTCCGTGATGCTCGAAAAAAAGCAAGCCGGAGGGATTAACCATCTGGCACACATTGCTGGAGGTATTTACGGGATGATTTTTATTGTGGCTGCTTTTGCATTTTTCGGAGGCACTAATCTTTTGTCACATTTTATTGAACAGATACAGATAAATTCTATAAGTGATATCATTCGTTTTGGATACTAATTAAACTGAAAGTCTGCTACAATCAGCGAAATCTGCGGGGAAAAGTTTTCTCATCTACTTGTTCACTTGTTACTATATTTACTTGTTCACTCGTCTACTCCAAAATTTTTAACTTTGTACACAAATGAAGGAGATTAATCAAAATAAACCACAACTTTACCTCATCCCCGTTACGCTGGGTGATAGTTCACACGAAAGGGTGCTCCCTACGTATAATAAAGAAATTATCCGTTCATTAAAATATTTTATTGTTGAGAATATACGTTCAGCAAGAAGATTCCTGAAAAAATGCCACCCTTCCATAGATATTGATTCACTGACTTTTTACGAACTCAACAAACATACCGACCGCACACAACTGACTTCGTATCTTGAACCGATAAAAAATGGCGAAAGCATAGGCATTATCTCCGAAGCGGGATGTCCCGCTATTGCTGACCCAGGAGCAGATGTTGTTGCATTAGCACAGGAAAATAATTTTTCTGTTGTCCCATTAGTTGGACCATCCTCTTTGCTGATGGCATTGATGGGATCGGGTTTCAATGGACAAAGTTTTGCTTTTCATGGATATTTACCAATTGACACTGGAGAAAGATCAAAGAAATTGAAGCAATTGGAATCCAGAATCTATTCAGAGAAACAAACCCAATTATTTATCGAAACACCATATCGAAATCAAAAACTTGCAGAAGAAATTCTTCAAATATGCAAACCCCAAACAAGACTTTGCATTGCAATGGATATTTCTCTGGAAAATGAATATATCGTTACCAAAAACATCCATTCATGGAAGGGAAAACTGCCCGATATGCAGAAAAGACCGTGTGTTTTTCTCCTTTATCAATAAAAGAACTCTTTAGATGACAATAAAAAGAAACATATCACTCCAATCTTACAATTCGTTTCGAACAGAAGCAAATGCATCCTATTTCTGCGAACCTGATAGCGTTGACACCCTTTTGAATATTTTAATATCAAATCCGAGTCTTCCAAAATTAATTCTCGGTGGTGGTTACAATATCTTTTTCACAAAAGATTATGAAGGACTAGTTATAAAGTCGGCTATGAAAGGGATTGCAATCATCGAAGAAGACACCGAGCATGTAATCATAGAAGTGCAATCCGGCGAAGACTGGGATGGATTGGTTGGATATTGTGTGAGTCATCATTATGCCGGACTTGAAAATCTTTCGATTATTCCAGGAAATGTAGGAGCATCACCTTTTCAAAATATTGGAGCATATGGTTCAGAAGTGAAAGACTGCATCGAAAAGGTAAATGTAATTAATATGGAAACGCTCCAAAAGGAGTCTTTTACCAAATACGAATGTCAGTTCGGTTATCGTGACAGCATTTTCAAACGTACGCGCAAATATATCATCACTTCGGTCATTTTTCGTCTAAACAAGCATTTTGTTTACAATGACCGCTACGCGGATGTGAGAGCGGAATTGCGCGACAATCCATCGCCTACCCTTTCGCAAGTTCGCGAAGCCATTATCCGTATACGAACACGAAAACTCCCAGACCCTCAAATATTACCTAATGCCGGAAGTTTCTTTAAAAATCCCATCCTTACATCCGAAGAAAAAGAAAACTTAATGCAAATTATACCTGATGCTCCAATTTTCACCTTTGGAGAAAACCTTTTCAAAACATCCGCGGCCTATCTTATTGATCAAGCAGGATGGAAAGGCAAAAGAATTGGTAATGTCGGCATAAGTGATATGCACGCTTTGATTGTTGTAAATTACGGAACAAAAAAAGGTAGTGACATTAATCAGTTTATGAAGCAAGTTCAGAAAGATGTTAAAGGAAAATATGGTATTTTTCTTGAGCCGGAAGTTCAGATTGAATGAAGGATAAAAGATGTTGTATCGTTATCATTTTCATTCTTAAATATAAATAATAGAAT
This sequence comes from Dysgonamonadaceae bacterium, assembly GCA_032068765.1. GTDB lineage: Bacteria > Bacteroidota > Bacteroidia > Bacteroidales > Dysgonomonadaceae > DAMBHY01. The sequence goes on from DAMBHY010000008.1 coordinate 104,734, forward strand.
CGTAAATCCAAAATATTATGTCCTCATTTATCATCGATGGCGGTCACCGCATGAAAGGCCAAATTATTCCACAAGGAGCAAAGAACGAAGCATTACAAGTCATTTGTGCTACGTTACTTACCGAAGAAGAAGTGATCATAGAGAATATCCCCGATATCCTGGATGTGAATAATCTTATATTTCTGTTGCAGGATTTAGGCGTGGAAGTGAACAAACGGGGCGAAGACACCTGGTCGTTTCGTGCAAAGAATATAAATGTGGATTTTGCCAAAACCCAACAATATCTGGATAAAAGCGCAGCATTGCGTGGTTCAGTCATGCTTATTGGTCCGATGCTCGCACGTTTTGGAAATGCTACCATTGCCAAGCCAGGAGGAGATAAAATCGGTCGCCGCCGTTTAGATACACACTTTAACGCGATTATGAAACTGGGAGCTGAAATGATTTACGACAAAGAGAATGCCGTTTATTGTCTTTCATCCGAAAAACTCGAAGGACAATATATTCTTTTGGAAGAAGCATCCGTTACCGGAACTGCCAACCTGCTAATGGCCGCAGTGATGGCGGAAGGAGAGACTACCATATTCAATGCCGCATGTGAACCTTACCTCGAACAGTTAAGTAAAATGCTGGTAAGTATGGGTGCGCAGATTGAAGGGATAGGCTCCAACCGATTAATCGTAAAAGGTGTTGCCCGCCTTGGAGGATGTCGACACCGATTATTACCCGACATGATTGAAGTAGGTAGTTTTATTGGAATGGCAGCAATGACCGAATCCGAAATCACTATCAAAAACACATCGGTAATGAATTTGGGAATTATCCCAGAAAGTTTTCGCCGATTGGGAATTACGGTGAATCAACAGGGTGACGACCTTTACATCCCAGCACAAGAACATTACACCATCGAATCTTTTATGGACGGTTCCATCCTCACCATTTCAGATGCTCCTTGGCCGGGTCTTACACCAGACTTGCTCAGTGTGATGCTGGTAGTGGCTACCAAAGCCAAAGGTTGCGTGCTTATTCATCAAAAGATGTTTGAAAGCCGACTGTTCTTCGTGGACAAACTGATAGATATGGGCGCCCAGATTATACTTTGCGACCCTCACCGTGCAACGGTTATCGGTTTGGGCGAAAGATTTAAGTTACGTGCCATGAACATGACTTCTCCCGATATCCGTGCTGGTATTTCTTTACTTATTGCTGCCATGTGTGCAGAAGGCAAAAGCATCATCCACAACATAGATCAAATAGACCGTGGATACCAGAATATTGACGCGCGATTGAATGCTTTGGGTGCGAAGATTGAAAGATGCTAATATTAAAAGAAGCATCAGGTTTATCTGATGCTTCTCTTTGATTTTACCTCCTACAAAACTATCATAAAACCAAAATAACTAAGCAAGAATTAAAATTATAATCTGCACGAGAATTACGCGCAGAAACATAGTTAAGGGATAGACTGTGGTATATTTAACTGCATGTGTATCATTTTTGTGATTATTTAATATTCACAAAAAAAAATTATTTTATTATTAAAGTAAACACAATATTTATACACAATGTTGAACTTAGTTTTTTACTCAGAATAATTTGGTTTTGAATTCTTTACTGGACTTTCTTCTTGTTGCGTAAATTGGTTTTTTATTAAAGATTTTATTTTTCATCATCATATCTTAACTTCCTGTCCGGTTCTTCGTGAGTGTCACAACTGATAACATCTCCCGCATTTGGAGGAAAACTGATGACAATAATCATTTGGGAGGAGTATTCTTTAATAATAATTTAATGCATTGTGAAACTATATAGCATTATTCACACATAAGATTACTGCATTTTAGTACTACATAGCATGAATCTAATGTGTAATAAATACGTTTCAGTACTCATTCGCATGATTTCAAAGTGTAATTCATGCGTTTTAGTACTCATTCGCACGATTTTAAAGTGTAATTCATGCGTTTCAGTACTCGTTCGC
>DAMBHY010000009.1:0-91338 GCA_032068765.1 Dysgonamonadaceae bacterium
CGCACGATTTTAAAGTGTAATTCATGCGTTTCAGTACTCATTCGCACGATTTTAAAGTGTAATTCATGCGTTGTAATATCCAACCGCATTAATCTATTTCAAAATGATAGCATTGTAACAAAATTATATACCTTTGCAAGGTAATATTAATACCAATCAGAAGTCAATGGCACTATTTTATCAATTTACAGCACAAGACATTTACAACAAAGTTACAAATGGAGATTCCAAATTGTCTCCACTTGGTCCATCACTACCAAATATCGATTCGATTTGTCCTGAGCTTCTTATTTTGTTCGGACAAAATCTGTTGAAGTATGGCAACCATTCGGCTTCATTTCATGCAGCGAAGCTGGAAGTGGAAATGATAGACCTGCGCTACGGCATTAAATTGTTGACTGGCAAGAGCTATACAGAATTCACAGAAGATTTCATGGTTTTAAGAGTACGCAAAGAAGTGGGAGATTCTGTAAAATGGGGAGAACTATCCGCGAAAGCAAAAGAACTCGGTTTTTCCTCTTCTGGTCTTTATCGATTTATGAAAAGCAATATGAAACGGACTCCTAGTGGATGGCATTGGAGTTATTAAAAGATACTATCCCAAAAAATTGTGTAAGTAAAATCAGAGGGTTTGACTTTATAGCTCAACCCTCTTGTGCAAAAAGGTCCAAAAACAGATTTAGGATTACCTCAGTCTCGGATAGATTGCGTCCACTTCTTTTAATTTTGTCTAAGAGCTAGATAGTAGATTTCATAACAAAAGTCCGGACTTACTTCCTGATTTATTGCTTCTTACGCAGATTATGAGATACTCTCATTGATTAACTGTATGGAGATTTGTCTCTTAAATATCATTTAAACAATATTAAAAAAGTGATAAAATAAAAACAGTTTCGAATACATTTTTAAAAGATAAGAAATTGTGAAAAATAGTTTCTATTTTACAAGTTTAATTGTAAATTGCCATCTCAATAAACTTAATACCCATGCGTTTTAAACTCAATCTAAAAATAGAAAATCAAGGAAAAGCTGAAATACCTTTTAGCTATTTGTACGAGTGTTCTGCCGTTATCTATAAAATACTTTCACGTTCAGATAAAGCTTTTGCTGCTTGGCTGCACGATAACGGCTTTGCTGCGGACAATAAGAAATTTAAACTTTTTACTTTTTCATTTTTGGATATTCCGAAATATAAGAAATACGGAGATAAAATTGAGATTCTTTCCGACCATATGGATTGGCAAATAAGTTTTTTGCCCGAGCGTAGTACACAGGAGTTTGTGCAAGGATTGTTTAAAGAACAACAATTAGAAATAGGCACACGCCAAGCAAGTGTAAGATGCCGAGTACAAAATGTTTCTATGCTTCCTGAACCCAATTTTAATGAAAAAATGATTTTCAGAACCATTTCACCCGTGTGTATACAATTAAAAAGAGATGACGAAAGTTTTGAGTATATTTCTCCAGATCATCATCAGGCTGAAAAAATTTTGCGTTCAAATGCCTTGGACAAATATAAAGCATTCTACGGCAACGATTATACGAAAACAAATTTTCCTTTTCATATGCACCTACTCTCAAAGCCCGTATCCAAACTTATTACTGTAAAAGCTGGAACTACAGAGGAAACAAAAATAAGAGGATATCTCTTTAAGTTTATATTATATGCCCCCATTGATTTAATGAAAATAATTTATCATGCTGGATTGGGCGGGAAGAATAGTTTGGGATTTGGCATAGTGGAAGAGGTTAATAATTAAGTAAATAAAAAAATGATACGAGAAATAATAAATTTTACTAAAAATATTGATGATAAGTTCAAAAAATTAGGCTCAATCCCAAAGGAAGGCTTGCATATTATATTGAATACTGTCGTAGTAGAGAATACGATTAAAATTGATACATATAATTATCAATATGAAATCTTTTCCAAAAAACAAAAACAAAGAACAAGTGATTTCTTGAATCAATGCAAGTTACTGCAACAAAATGCTTGGTGTATTGACACAAACAAATGCTTCGATTTACCAACTAAAGCTATTCATTCATGCTCTCCATTATGCGTTGCTTTTAAACGAGAACATATAATAGGTGGGGAAAAATACAATGAAAATAAAATTAAAAACAAACTTCAAATAGACAAAAGGTTTGAAGCATATTTTGAGAAAGCTTTTGAACTTTTAGAAAATGAAGATGATAGACATAAATATGAAGTCTTTAAATTATTTTTTACTCAAAATGATTTTTCTTCCATTCTAAATGAAATAGAAGGAATAAACACTGTAAAAAGAGAAGAGTTGCAGCAACAAATAGATGTATTAAAAGAACAAGCCAAATCTGCAAAAGATAAAATAGAAAAAGAAGAATATAAAAATCAAATTGCTAAATTAGAGAATGATGCTATTGCATATAAAAAGTTAGATGATTCGGATTACATTATTTTTTATCTTAATGTGGCATTGGAAGATTATAAAAAATTTCATGATAAATACTTAAAGGATAAACTATTTGTTACAGACAAATACAATACAAAACCGAATGATGATGGAGTAATTTATGGTGCAAGTAATTTTATGAATACGCTTAATGGCAATATGCCATTTTTAATACACCAAACTGCAAGTTTTGATATTACAGGTAGAATTTCGAATATAGAAGCTCAATTGCTTAACGAGTTTCAAAATATTTTACCTAATAAGACACTACCAAACCCCTTACCTATATTTATATATAGAGAGGAATTGCAGCAGCAAATGATAGGTATCTATAGAGAAAATGGATTCAAATTTGGGTATAAAGAAATCATTGAGAATTTATTAAAAAATTATTCTAAAGATTTGGAGAATTACTATTTGCTATATTGGGCAAACACTAAGGAGGGACTGGTTTTTAAGGATTTTGATTTTGTAAGTAAATTTGAATATTCATTGGAAGCACAAATTCAAAATTTCTTTGAAATTAAAGAAAAGGATAAAAAAGAATTGAAACATTATTCTAAAATAAATAATGTTTTTGAATTTGAAGGAATGGTATTCAAACAATTATTACAAAATAAGGAATTAAAATTAAATTATTTCTGCGATTTAAGTAAAAAGGATTACGAGAAAAAAGATTTAACTTTTATATCATACTCAAAATTTCGTAAGTCAGTGTACGACTTTGTGTATAAATCTCAGCGCCAGACTGTTGATGGAAATATGTTTAATGAAATGGTATTCAATAATATAAAAGATAACCTTAAAATATTTACAACTTCTAAAGATAAAAAAGAAGCTTCTAATGCTGAATATGAAATTAAAGAAATTCTAAATATTTGGTATAGTTTATATGATTTTTTTATTCCTCAAAATAATATTAATATGGCAAGTAAATTAAAAAACTATCAAGAATTTGTTGATAATATCACAAAAGGAATCCCTGCAAAAGAAGATATTTCTGATGCAGAATTTGCTTTTGCTGCAGGACAAGTGATTTATTACATTATGGAAAAGAGCAAATCAGCAGACAACAGTTATCAATTGCTGGAGCCTTATTTGCAAAAAGCAAAATGCACAGAATTAAAACAAGCAATTGCAAATGATTTTGCTCGTTACAAACACGAAAATTTTTCTAAAAACTTTGAACGTGTTGCATCTTTTGTATTAAGTTACGAAACAGATGCAAATATAAAACATCTTTTACCCGAACTGCTTTCAGGTATTTTCGCTAAAAATCAATTATTCAGTAATAAATAAATTAAAAAATTATGGCTAATAAATTCTCAAATCGTGTGTATGGCTGTGCCATCATCAAATCCTTGAACTCAAACTACAATGCCGATTTCTCTGGTCAACCTCGAAAACTTCCTAACGGAATAGTATATGCGACAGATAAAGCACTAAAATATTCGGTAAGAAATTATTGGAAAAACGCTTTAAATGAAAATGTATTTTATTTTAAGTCTCTTACGGAAACCATGTCTCCTCGCTCGTTAGACGAAACTTACGGAAAATATTTTGGGAAATTTGAAAATACAGATAAGGCAAAGTTAAGACTGGAAGTACTTAAAAATATATTATCATGCATAGATGTTCGTTTGTTTGGAGGAACTTATGCCGGAAAAACAAATATTTCTATTCATGGAACATGCCAAATAACTCATGGCGTAAATCGTTTTGGAGAAAATGTAATATATTCTGAACAAATTATGTCTCCTTTTAGAAATTCAAATGAAGGAAATATCGAAAGCACAATGACCTCACTTGGTTTGCAATCTAAGTTGGAAGAAGGACACTATGTACACCATTTTTCCATTAATCCAAAAAATATTGAAGATGATGTAGAGAGAGTCAATACAGAAGGACTTACCAATAATGATATTGCAAAGTTAAAAGAGGGACTGAGAAAAGGAGCTACTTATTATGATTCTGCTGCTAAGTCGGGCACCGAAAATGAACTTTTGCTTTGGATACAATTAAAACCTGATTCTAAAATAGTTTTACCTTCTTTCGTTGAATTAGTTGAAGTAAACGATAAAAAAGAAATTGATTTGCAAAAAATAAAATTTCTTTTGGAACAATCACACGTAAAGCCTGAAATAGAAACAATAGAATTATATTATAATAAAGCAATTACAAAGGTAATTAACGAACCGAATGATAGTAAATTTATAGAGATATAGTTAGTATTTAATAACCATTTAAAGTTTTATTAAATATGGAAAAACTTATTTCAATAAATTTAAAGGCTGACTTTGGCTTTTTCCGACAACCTGAGACAAACAACACGATAAACTTATCGTATAACATCATCCACAAGCCTGCTCTTTTGGGTATATTTGGAGCAGTTGTTGGTTTGGAAGGTTATACAGAAAAGGGAAAGTTACCCAAATATTATGAAATTTTCAAGGATATAAAGGTTGGTGTGCAGCCTTTAGAAGACGAAAAGGGAAATTTTCAGAAAACTAATATTAAATATTCTAATACAGTAGGTTATGCTAATAAAGGTTCAAATTTTCTTACAGAAGAAATTACCTTGATTAAGCCACAATATAGAGTTTTCATATTGTTAGATACCAACAATGAATATCACAATAAGTTACATATTTATTTGTCTGAAGGGAAGAGTGAATTTATACCATATTTTGGGAAAAATGAATTTTTTGCATGGTGGGAGAAAGATGATTTTAAAGAATATGATTTTGAAACACATAAAGATATTAATGAGAGCATTGAAATTAGAACAATATTTTTAAAAGACTTCCTTTTACGAGAAAATGCTGAAGTGCCAGAGCCTGATATTTTCTCTGGTCAAGATATTGATGTTCCTTTTATGTATTTTGAAAGATTACCTAAGGATTTTGATTTAGAATTAATGCAGTATGATTTAGGAGAATATGTTTTTTCGTCGTATTTGATTAAGAATGCAAATAATTTAAAGAATCTTTATTATTTAAAAGCAGAAGACTATTATGTCCAATTGTTATAAATCAATCGACAAGCTTATAGAAGAGCGCGATAGTATTAATAATAATTTAAAGAATGCACAAAATTACTATGCTCATACCCCGGGTGTAAATTCATTGAATTCTCACCCGGAACTTTTAAATGAACATATAAATTTAGTACTTTCATATGCAAAAAAATTAGTTGAAGCTCATCAATTAGATAGGATAATAGACAAATTAATTGATGAATACTTATTAGAACAAAAAATTGAAGAAAAGTTGCTTGGGGAGTTTCTAAAAACTCTTTTTGTTGATGTTATTGCATTTCATGACTACGGAAAAGTTAATGAGAATTTTCAAGCAAGTCCTCAAAAAATGAATAACCCATTTTTTAGAGATAAAGGATTAACAAATAGTCCTATAGGAACCAACCATTCTCTTTTAGGAGCTTTTATTTTTATTTCAAAGGAATTGAATGAAGTAGAACAACTTTTTCCTAAACAGCAAAGGGGAACAGGAATTTCTATGGTGCTTACTTTTTCATACAATATAATTAAACATCATTCGAAATGGCTAAATGATGAATTTGTTAATGAAATAAGTTTTAATGACACTGCAGAATTTTTTGAAAAATATTTATGTAACTACGGTATAAAAGCGAATTCTAATATTACAAAAATACTATCTGATACAAAAAATATTTTTGCTTACCCAGCTTTCAGCAAATATATTAGTTCCTTTAGTTTATATTCTCTTTTGCGTTTAAATTATTCTATTCTAACAGCTTCCGATTACCTTGCAACCAATGAGTATCAGAATAGTTTTGAGATAGAAGATTTTGGCACTCTAACTCCGCAAAGGATAGACGAGATATTCGAATATGTTTCCAATAACAAATGGTTTAATAAAGATTTAGGAAAAATAAATTATAACAAAGCAACCTACGAAAGTTTAGACAAAACTATCGAAAGGTTACCTTTAGAAGAAAGTGGTAACAACCTAAATATTCTTCGCCAAAGAATGGCAATAGAAGTAATAAATAACATACGAGAAAATCTTAAATCCAATCTGTTTTATATTGAAGCGCCTACTGGAGGTGGAAAAACAAATTTATCGTTATTAGCGACACTTGAACTTTTAAAAGCATATAAAGGCTCTTTGAACAAGGTATTTTATGTTTTCCCCTTTACTACTTTAATAACGCAGACATATAAGTCTGTAAAGGAAATATTTGGCTTAAAGGAAAACGAAATTATAGAAATACATTCAAAAGCTGGTTTGAAATCAAAAGATAGATCAGATGATGAATATGGGAAAAACAAAATTAATTATATTGATAATCTTTTTGTAAACTACCCATTCTGTATGCTTTCTCACGTTAAGTTTTTTGATATACTAAAAACAAACCAAAAAGAATGTAATTACCTTTTACATAGGCTTGCCAACTCTATTATCGTAATAGATGAACTTCAGTCTTATAATCCTGAACACTGGGATAAACTGATCTATTTTATTAAAAAACATGCATCTCTTTACAACATTAAGTTTATACTTATGTCTGCTACTTTGCCTAAATTAAGCAAATTAAATATTTTGAAAAATGAGATAAATGATATTATATATTTATTGCCTAATGCTAAAAAGATTTATTATCAAAACCCAAACTTTTGTAATAGGGTAAATTTTAAATTTGACTTACTTGAAAATAAAAATATTTCATTAAAAAATATAGCCGATTTACTGCTTTCAGAATCTATTGATTACAGTAATAAAGATTTTGGAAAAGCAAAACCCAAAGGAAGTGTATATACAATTATTGAATTTATTTTTAAGAAAACAGCATCAGAATTTTATAATATAGTAAAAGAAAATAATACTTTCTTTGATGAAATATATTTACTATCGGGTACAATTTTAGAACATAGACGAAGAGAAATAATTAATTCATTAAAAAATCCAACCACTAGAAAAAAGAAAATACTCCTTATATCAACCCAAGTTGTGGAAGCTGGTGTAGACATTGATATGGATTTAGGATTTAAAGATATCTCATTAGTTGACAGTGATGAGCAATTAGCTGGACGAATTAATAGAAATATAAACAAAAAGGATTGCAAACTTTTTTTGTTTAATTACAATAAGGAAGAACTTATTTATGGCAACGATAAACGGTTGGAAATAACAAGGCAGAAAATCTCAAACGAGCAATATCAACACATTCTTCAATCAAAAGACTTTGACCTGCTCTATGATTTAGTAATAAATGACAAAAATAATTGGAATTCAACCTCTATGGCTGTGGGTTTTGAAGAATACGAACAAAAAATTAAAGAGTTGAAATTTGATTCTGTTAATAAAGATTTTAAATTAATTGAACGAGAAAACATATCTTGCTTTGTTCCATTAGACATTCCTGTTAAAATTAATGGAACTACTGATAACAGTGTAGATTATATATTCTCAGATAGCGATTTGATTTTCTTACAGAAAAATAATATTTATCCAAATCAATACCAAAAGATTAACGGCAAAGAGGTATTTGATTTATACATTAATATAATCAAAAATAAAGTAAGCTTTACAGAACAGAAAGTTAAAGTGAAAATGCTACAAGGGATCATGTCAAAATTTGTTTTTTCTTTATTTGCGTCTTCTAAAATTGAAAAACAAATTATCTTATTTTCAAATGAAGAAAAAAGTGAATATGGATATAGATACCTTAATAGATGGAAAGAATTTTATGATATAAATTTTGGCATGGACGATAAGATATTTTATAGTAATGAAACTCAATTTTTATAATGCATATAACAGCCACACATTTTAATTTGTACAATGTTTGCAAGCGAGAACTTTGGTTGCATGCAAATGAAATTCGTATGGAACACACTTCTGATGCGGTGTACGACGGGAAACTGATACACGAAACAGCCTATCCGCAGCGTGCAGAACGTTATGAGGAATTGGAAGTTGATGGGTGCAAGATTGACTATTACGACGCACGAAACAAGATAATTCACGAAATAAAGCGTTCAGACAAAATAGAGCAAGCGCACGAGTGGCAGGTAAAATACTACATCTATGTGTTAGAGCATAATGGAGTGACTGGCGTAACGGGACTACTGGAATATCCTACGTTGCGGCGTACTTCGCAGGTGCTTCTAACGGAGGAAGACAGAAAAGAGATTGAAATGATGAAAAAAGACATTGACAGCATTATTCATTCAGAAAAGTGTCCAGCACGTATTCAGTCAAAAATTTGCAAAAGTTGTAGCTATTACGATTTTTGCTATGTGGAGGAGAAACTATGAAAAAAACATACTATCTTTTAAATCCGGGAACACTCCAACGCAAAGACAACACGCTGCGTTTTGTGCCCATTGAGGAGGACGAAAATGGACACGAACGCAAAGGACAGCCACGTTATATCCCCGTGGAGGATATTGCAGAGTTTTACGTTTTCGGTTCGCTAAACGCTAATAGTGCTTTATATAATTTTTTGGGTCAAAAAGATATTTCCGTACATTTTTTTGACTATTATGAAAATTATACCGGTTCGTTTATGCCAAAGGATGATCTGCTATCAGGTAAAATGTTATTAGCACAAACTTCAGCATATCAAAACAAATATAAGAGAGTTGCTATAGCACGTAAATTCGTGGAAGGTGCATCATATAATATGCAGAAAAACTTACGTTATTACAATAATCGAGGTAAAAGCATGGAGATATTGCTCGAACAAATTGAAATGTATACAGCCAATCTTTCACAAGCAAATACTGTAGAGGAAGTAATGGGGCTGGAAGGCAATATTCGACAAACCTATTATAGTGGTTTTAATTTGATTATCAATAATTATGCAATGAACGGACGCAGCAAACAACCTCCTAAAAACGAGATAAATGCACTTATTTCATTTGGGAATATGATGTGTTATACACAATGTCTTCGTGCGATTCATCAAACGCAGTTAAATCCGACAATCAGCTATTTACATACACCCGGCGAACGACGCTATTCTTTATCTTTAGATATTTCAGAAATTTTTAAACCCATATTGGTGGACAGAGTGATATTCAAACTTATGAATAAAAAGGAGATACAAGCAAAACATTTTGACAGCAAATTAAATCGCTGCCTTCTTAACACTTCTGGAAAAAAGATTTTTGTAAAAAGTTTTGAAGACAGACTTACAGAAACCATACAGCACCGCGCACTAAAAAGAAAAGTAAGCTACAAGCACTTGATAAAACTTGAATGTTATAAATTGTGCAAACATTTGTTGGGAATAGAAGAATATAAACCTTTTAAAATGTGGTGGTAGATGTATGTAATTTTGGTATATGATTGTGGCGAAAAGCGAGTGGGTAAAATGCTAAAGCTTTGTCGGAAATACTTAAATTGGATACAAAACTCCGTGTTTGAAGGCGAAATATCGGAGGTAAAATTAAAAGAACTATCACTAAAAGCAAAAAATATAATGAATGTGGAGGAAGATAGCCTTATTATATTTTCGTACAAAACAAATAAATGGATGACTAAAGTAATAATTGGAAAAGAGCATTCTGGCACCGATAATTTCCTGTAAATAGTTGTCGTCCTGCCACTATTCGTAGAATTAAAACCACAACAAAGCCCAAAGTGTTCTTTGACGTATTGAAAATCTGAAAAATAGCAAGTTGTCGAACGCCTAGTATTTTTTTATTACTGGGTATCGACAACCTTTTAATAAAAAAATATATATTTTTGTAAGACAAAGTAACTGATAATCAGATCTCTTTGTTTCATAGATAGATGGCTTTTAATCGCACTTAATAGAATTGAAATATAGGAGATGGCTGCTGATTGACATAGACCCGACACTTTTAATCGCACTTAATAGAATTGAAATAATTTCTCATACTACTGGAGGGAACAATTACGCTTTCTTTTAATCGCACTTAATAGAATTGAAATTCTAATTCCATTCCGATGAAATTCCTGTTAGTATTCACTTTTAATCGCACTTAATAGAATTGAAATAAAACATTTTTAGCTAATGTTTTGATGCTTTCCAACTTTTAATCGCACTTAATAGAATTGAAATATGAATGAAGCAAAATTTAAAGCAAAAGATGATACTTTTAATCGCACTTAATAGAATTGAAATTATTCGTATGCTAAAAATAACGGAATGATATGAACTTTTAATCGCACTTAATAGAATTGAAATTACATTTTATCCATCAATGCTGTTTGAAAGATAACTTTTAATCGCACTTAATAGAATTGAAATTCATCAAAACCCAAATCTGTATAATGATAGTGGGGCTTTTAATCGCACTTAATAGAATTGAAATGTAAAAGAATATTTGAATATTGATTTTGACGATTCTTTTAATCGCACTTAATAGAATTGAAATATTCCCACAACGTCAGCAAATGAATCGTACCAATCTTTTAATCGCACTTAATAGAATTGAAATTTGTAACTTGCGTAATGTTTTGCCGAACTTGGTTTCTTTTAATCGCACTTAATAGAATTGAAATGAGGAAGTGAAACGTGTTTTAGACCTTTACGCAACTTTTAATCGCACTTAATAGAATTGAAATATAGTGACTACTGGAACTGGTAACGCTATAACTTCTTTTAATCGCACTTAATAGAATTGAAATAAATAATCTCTCATTTCTTTCTCTTCGCCCCTGCTGACTTTTAATCGCACTTAATAGAATTGAAATAGAAGTTGACATCGACACAAAAATATTTAGTCAAGCTTTTAATCGCACTTAATAGAATTGAAATATATCTGAAAATCCCCACACTTCTTGAAGTTTTTCTTTTAATCGCACTTAATAGAATTGAAATATTAATTCTAAATCTAATAAATCAGCACCCTTTGACTTTTAATCGCACTTAATAGAATTGAAATACTGATGTGATTGACAAGGCGCAAGCTGAAGCGTTTCTTTTAATCGCACTTAATAGAATTGAAATTTTTCTTGTTGTTAAATTGAGAGTTAAACAATACTTCTTTTAATCGCACTTAATAGAATTGAAATATTGACGTGGTATGAGAATTATGAGCTTTTTTCGAACTTTTAATCGCACTTAATAGAATTGAAATCATAACAACGCTTGATGCTGTTATCTCCAGAATTACTTTTAATCGCACTTAATAGAATTGAAATAAAGACAATTTAACGCAGTGCCGTACCTCGCATATTCTTTTAATCGCACTTAATAGAATTGAAATAGATAGGAAATATCAAACTACCATATTTATGGAAACTTTTAATCGCACTTAATAGAATTGAAATTTATTATAAATAATTAAAGAAGCCCAGCAATGAAAGCTTTTAATCGCACTTAATAGAATTGAAATAAAATATTTGATTATGAAAAAGACAATCTTATTACTTTTAATCGCACTTAATAGAATTGAAATAGTGATGCGGATTGGTTTATCAAGGCGCGAGGCAGGCTTTTAATCGCACTTAATAGAATTGAAATATATATTCTTTAACTTCTTCTACAGTTTCGAATATACTTTTAATCGCACTTAATAGAATTGAAATAAAAGAACCCAATAACAAATATTATGACACCACAGACTTTTAATCGCACTTAATAGAATTGAAATGACATGGAGGGTTTGGGTATCAAAACGTATCAAACTTTTAATCGCACTTAATAGAATTGAAATACCTTTCCAAAAATCTTCTCACTGCTAGTTTTGCTACTTTTAATCGCACTTAATAGAATTGAAATACGGTTTACACTGTGAAATAGCGATCAATGATTACTTTTAATCGCACTTAATAGAATTGAAATTCATTTGCGACAAAAATAATGCCGAAAGTAACGGAACTTTTAATCGCACTTAATAGAATTGAAATTTTGGTCGGCAGAATTTGTCTATTTGTTCAGTGGATGCTTTTAATCGCACTTAATAGAATTGAAATACTTTATAACCTTCAACCATTTGAGGTATTTCTTTCTTTTAATCGCACTTAATAGAATTGAAATATATATCAAGCTTATTAATTCGCAACGCTGGAAAACTTTTAATCGCACTTAATAGAATTGAAATACACGATGCACAAAGAACGGAATAGATGTAAACGACTTTTAATCGCACTTAATAGAATTGAAATAGAAGTGCACCATATTACGCCCGTTGAAAGTGCAACCAACTTTTAATCGCACTTAATAGAATTGAAATATAAATTTACTCCACTTTGTTCTGTTTTGTCTCGCTTTTAATCGCACTTAATAGAATTGAAATATGTAGGTATTTTGCGCTTTTTTTGTGCTTTTGCCTTTTAATCGCACTTAATAGAATTGAAATTGACTATACACGGCTTCTAACCAATCTTCATAACTCTTTTAATCGCACTTAATAGAATTGAAATTACTTGAATGAATAACCGCTTGACCCTCAAATCTCTTTTAATCGCACTTAGTAAAAATTGAAAGTATTAATATCCCCAAAACAGATCATTTGTAAATTATTTTCATATACTATCCCGAAAAGTGTGGAGTAAAATCAAAGGGTTTGACTTTATCGTTGAACCCCTTTTGCAAAAAAGGTCAAAAATTGATTAAGAATCAACCCCCAGTTTTTAGTAGGTAGCGTCAATTTATTTGAAGTTTCTCTAAGAAATAGATAGATTTCATAACAACTTAATCCGTTGGTAATGAGAGTTTGTCATGTTCGCAATTCATGGAAAATTCTTGATAGTATTGGTAAATCCATTCATCATTGTCGGTAGCAATGATAAGGATATACACTACTTCACGGGCTATGATATCGGTAGCGCGCTCATCCAGAACCCGGCACTTGAAACATTATAAAAAAAAGACGCCAAAAGGCGCCTTTTATTCCCATTTATAAAATTTATATAAATGAAAAATTTCTTATTTCAGCCCTGTATTCATAACCGGAAATCTTATATTAGAATTGACTGTTCCAATAAAGAAATATCCTTCATAAGGCCCAAATAAAGTTGAAATTTCTTTGCTTTCAACGTGGAAACCATTTGGATCAACCAATACATCATAAAGTTTTTTAATATCATTAAGCACTGTAGTATTAGAAATATAACTTGACAAATCCGCTATAGGCTTTAAAGTAAATTTATTATTTGGCACTCTTTCAATATTAAAAGGGATACGAATATAATTATATGGTTCAGGTTTTATAGAAATTAATGGGTGTGTTATCCATAAAACCATTGGATACATAGTCCCATCTAATTCTTCATTAAGTTCAAAATAAAAACGGCTTACTCTACTTGCTTTATAAATTGCAAGAAAATCAGGAGATGATTCACTTTGGATAGTAGGCCAAAACAAATATTGTCTATAAAGCAATTCCATTGGATTATCATCTGCACCGATTGAAACTTCGGGATAATAAATAACCGGAGATTGTGCTGTGTGACGAATGAGAGTTTTTTGTCCACCATCATTTGAAACGAATATATTATTCGCTTCGTCATAAGTGAAATTAGAAACCTGTTTTCCATTAATTGTATATGGATTGATAAATTTAAATCCATTGGAAGTAATTGCAATAGAAACATTGTTTACATCAATTCCACCTTTATCATTAAATCCTTTGATTATAGCATAACGATTAATCATATTTGAATTATATCCATCAACATAAGAGAATGATTTTTTGATATTTGTTCCTTCCACAACCATCTCTCTGAAATACATATTTGTTTTATAACCATTTGCTAGTTTAGGAGTATTCTCATATACTGATTCGAAACTCCAGTTTTCTGGCTTTGCCCTAACTAATATTAGCTCAGTAATACCTGAACCATCGTATCCAAAGTCCGTTGCGCTTGACAGTTTTATCATATCATTAGCAACAGAATCTATATTGAATACATACTCGCCATCCACATTGTTGAAATTAGTTTCATAAATTTTTGACAAAACTGTCGCACTTTCAAACACTAACTCTACTTTAAGTTTTTTGTCAATACGATAAGTAGAAGTATTATCATATTTGCCTTGGTAGAAATCTGATGCCATTTTTACATTTCCTTTGTCATCAAATTTCATTAAGATAGCAAAACCTCCTACTTTATTATTTGGAGCGTAATATCCAATCCATCCATTTTCAGCACTTGAAAGAACTTTAATATATTCTCCTTTCATTTTTTCGAAACGCTGATTAACCGATTCATCAAATACTGATTCTGTTTCTGATTTTACACAAGATGAAAATCCCAAAACAGCAATAACTGCAATACTGATTATTTGTAAAATATATTTTTTCATTTTCCAGGGATTTTATTGTTTTCAATTACAATGTTTAATCTATTTTCCATTGTATCTCGTAATGCTACAAGATCAATTCCGAATTGGTCTTTATAAAATTTTGTAACAATACTCAATTTTTTATCAATCAATAATTTACCAGCATTCAATTCTTGACACAATTGAATATCAGCTGGTTTCGTTTTTTGCGAACAATCTTCCTGAAGAATATATTTCTTTTCGAAATCAGCTTTCGGCATTACAATATAGTGCCCTACCAATTCAGCAAAATCTTCAAATTCATTATTTGTACCATATGGACTTATAGCTCCAGCTTTTATAGCGTCATTTTCGCTTATATTCATCCAACCATTGCCATTGTAATTGGTTATTCCTTTGAATCCGGTTGGCAAACCATAATTTTGATGAACAATGTGTGTAAACTCGTGGTGGGCAGTTCCTAAAACCCCATCATTAGGAGAACTTAACCAATCACGATTTTTCAAATCATATTTATTAAGGTTCAATAAAGTGATTCTTGCACCACCCTCTGCAAAACCTAATACTTGACTACCATCATCTTTATAAATGTAAGAGCCAATATACTGCAATTCGGGTGGAAATAATTGTTTGATAAGCTTTTGTCCATTTTGTCCCTGAGCCTCATAAACACCAGCCCATAAGTATTCCAAAATTTGAGTTACCGGAATAACTAAATCAGACTGAATTGGAGTTGCACTTTGAGTTGGGAGTATAAAACGATTATCCCATCTCCATCTTACTGCAGTACCATACGGATCCAGCATATACTTCGTAATATATACATCATTTTGATGAGTACTGGCGTTGGTTGTAGGTCTCACGTAAGGGGTGTTCTCATCTTTTGCACATTGTGATAGTAGAACTCCTACTGCTATCAGACAAAATATATTTGAAAATAATTTTAAATTTTTCATCTCATTTAATTTTAGCATTTTAGTTAGGATTTGCTTCTATTCCATTAGCAACGGCTTTAGCAGGAATTTGAATTGCTTTACGAGCGTCAGATTCTTTAAGCGTTGTTACATTTCCGGCAATATCTTTGTGAGTAATAGAAAGTTTGTAACGTTTAATATCCCACCAGCGCATACCTTCACGGAAAAATTCTTTTCTACGTTCAGAAATAATAAACTTCATCATAGCTTCCTTATCTGTTCCTTTGTAATATTTAACAATTTCCTCCAAAGTCAATTTTCCACCTGTTCCTAAATAACGAGTAGGTGCATAAACATTGTAATCAGCTAATGCTTCGTTTATTTTCCCTGTATTTACATAGGCTTCCATACGATTAAGAATTGTTTCTTCTGATCTTAACTCGTTCATTACAAAATATGGATAACCAGTAGTAGCAGTTGTATAACGGAATAATTCAACATATTTAGGAGGATTAACTGCCCCTGTTGAATAACCCATACGTCTGTCTCTTTTGTCTCCATCTTGTTGTATGGTTTTTAAATAGACATTGTCAAAAACTTTTGCTGTAGGTTGATAACCATAGAAGTATCTTGCAACAACTGAAGTTTCTTTTCTTACCAACAATAGATTTGTTTGAGAATCAGGATTAATAAAATTATTAGCCATAGCTTCAGTAGAAGAACCTTTGAAAACTTCAGCGTAATCTCTGCAAAATGCAATATTAACAATACCATCGCCTAAAAGCATATTTGAATATTTGATACAGTTTGCATAATCACCTTTCCATAGATAAAAACGTGATGCAAAAGCATAAGCTGCATTTTTATTAAAGTGGTATTTACCTGTACCCTTATAAAATTCATCTGAAATCAAAGGAATTGCTTCTACTAAATCTTTTTCAATAAGATCGTAAGTTTCCTTAAGCGTTCCTCTTTTATAATTTACCTGTAATGCTTTTTCTGGAGCTGTTATATACGGAATTCCTAATTCTTTAGATGCAGTTGCATTATCATAGGCCTGACAAAAGATACTCGCTAAAATAAAATGATTATATGCTCGTGTAATTAGTGCCTCTCCTCTAATAGCATTTCTTTTAACTTGATCTCCACCCTCAATCATATCTAACCCTTCCAAAGCTTGATTTGAATGTGAAATCGCTGCATAATTTAGATTCCATAGGTATGAAGGAGAATCCTGACCTTCATAAGATGTGATTGGCTCATAATTGAAGTTCTCTGTCAGCCATTGTCTTTGATAATTTTGCAAAATAGCAACTGAGTTATCAGTACGCCATTCTATAAAATTATAGCTAGCTTCAGAATATGCCGAAACTAACAATTCTGACAAATCATCCAATGTTTTTAGTTCTTGTCTGTTGTCTGGAGATTCTTCCAAATATTTATCACAAGAAGAGAATCCTGCAACTGAGACAATCACAATAAATAAAAATAATATTCTATATATCTTTTTCATCTTGATTAAAATTTAATATTCATTGTAAATGTATATGATGGAGACATTGGCAATGATAAACCACCTGATTGATAAAATTCTGGGTCAATACCATTCAATTTTTTATCCGCATATAATAAGCAAAGATTATAAGCAGAAAGACCTAAATCTATGCCTTTAACATATTTATTAGTTAGAAGAAATTGAGGAAGTGAATATTCAAGTTTCACAGATTTTAATCTTATAAAACCACCGTCAGCCACTCTCAAATCACTTTTATTATACATGTCGTAAGGGTTAAAACCAGCGTTAAGTATTTGTGCATAAGTACGCTTATCAATAATTGAAGGCACATTTGTAATTTTTTCATCACCTGGGAACTGCCATCTATTTTTCAAATCACCAGGAAGAGACTCATAATCTGAATATGTTCCGTCAAATGCATCATCCAATCTAATTTTATTCCCAAAACTATATACTAACCCAATATCAAATTTCCAATTATTATATTTGAATGTATTGATAAAACCTCCTGTAGTTGTTGGTCTTACAGAACCTTCAAATTTTAATAAACTAGGAACATCTTCCCTTTGCTGCATATTGATTACATAAGTGACATCTCCATCTTTGTCGTAAAAAGTAGGAATTCCATTAACATCCAATCCTGCAAAAGGTATTGAGAACAAAGAACCTTGAGGATAACCTACAAAATTTGCACCATTTCTACCAACTGCAGTTCCAACCCTGTCACGACTTTGCCATTTTGTAATTTTATTCTTGTTATAGCTGTATGTAAATGTTGTAGCCCAATTGAATTTTTTGGTTTCTATATTATTTGTTTTTAATGTTAAATCTATACCATGAATACTCATTTCACCAATGTTGCCAAACTTGTATTGCATACCCCCAACACCATTGGTTTCAATAAGACCAAGTAGATCTTTTGAGTTGCGTTTATAATATTCAAACTCTGCAAACACTCTATTATTGAATAATGAGGCTTCAAAACCCGTATTGAATTCATATTGTTTTTCGAAAGTTAGTTCAGAATTTTCCAACGTTTCAATAACTAAAGCAGTCTCACGATCAGTCAAGTGTGGCCTTAATGGTTCTGCTCCATAAATTGCAAGTGCTGCACTTGCATTCACAGGATTATCTCCGGTTAAACCATAGGTAGCTTTCAGTTTCAAAGAATTAATCCATTTAGAGTCTTTCATAAAAGGTTCTTCTGTCACATTCCAAGCTCCACTGATATTCCAAGTTGGCAAATAACGTGCAGAACGAGATTTACCTGTTCTGTTATCACCATCATATCTGAAAGTACCGTTAATAATATACTTGTAATCAAACGAGTAACCGCCTGCTAAGAACATACCAAATGAACGGTTTCGTGTTTCAGAACTTCTAAAATAATCTTGGCCTCTGGCATTAAGGAAACGAATAAAATTAGGGTCACTTACAATTAAGCCTCCTTTATCAAATACATAACCCCATCCTTCGTTGTAGTCAAAAGTTCTATCAACATATCTTACTTCTTGACCGGCAGAGAAAGTAACTACATGTCTTGGATTTTTCAATATTGGATTATAATCAAGAATATTACGCATAAAATAACTGTTTAAGCTATTCTCGGTTGTTTTCTTAAATCCGCCAACAGGCAATACGGAATATGGTTCTAAATTAGGTTGATCTGGATCATCAAAAAGGAATCTATTATTTTCTCTAAATAATGAATTATCTGCACGGTAAGCATTAGCATTATTAGATTTCTCATGAATATTTTGAACAGCTTTACTATTATACCACCTCGCTTGAAGTGAACTTCTGAATTTTAAAAAATTAGAAATTTTATAATCTATGTCAGCTTGTACATTCAAATCCATAACTCCTAAATTCAGCTTATTATATTCCAATTCATCAAGAATGTTGAACGGAGCATAATTGCGTCTGAAATATTCTCTTTCGCCTGAAGTAGTATAAGGTGTTAAACTTCTACTTGTATATAAAGCATAATTAAATGGATTAATATCAAAATTTCTTTCATATTTTCCGCTAATTGCATTAAAATTTCTGTTTTCAGAAGCTGCTAGTTTTTGATCACGAACATTCCCAGCCACCTTAAGACTTAGCATTAATTTTTTTGTGAGATTGAAATCAGAATTTATAGAAGCTGTATAGTTCTTTACTTTATCAGCTAATGTCATTCCAGGATCATTATATATACCTAAAGATGCTCTAACTTTTGCTTTATCATTTCCTGCATTTATATTTAAAGAATGCTGTTGCGAAATAGAGTTTTTAAATAATAGATCAAACCAATTTGTATTTGCATCTGCATATCTTTGAAGATAATCATAATTCAAACCACCATTTGGCCCCCATGATAAATTACCCTTAGCAATTTCATAAAACATTTTTGATAATGCTCCATGATTATTTGTTGTGTTTGCAGTTGCAATATCAATCCAGCCCTTTTCATATAATTCTTGATATACAGTCATCTCTTCACCAGAAGTCATAAGATTATATTGACTGTAAAGTGGTTTTGCACGCATTGTAAGGTTTGTAGAATAATTTACATTCAACCTTCCTTCTTTTGCTTTTTTTGTAGTAATCACAATTACTCCATTCATCGCTCTTGCTCCATAAAGAGCTGTTGCAGAAGCATCTTTCAAAACTTGAAAAGATTCAATATCTTCAGGATTTATACCTGCTGTTGAAGAACTTAATACCGTAGATAAGTTGCCGGATGTAATTTCTTCTGCAGACAGTTCAACAGCATCCTCTACAACCACGCCATCAATAACCCATAAAGGTTTATTAGCACCATTAATTGAAGCAACACCACGAACTCTGACAATTGGCGTTGCCCCGAAAGTTGATGATATATTCTCTACTTGTACGCCAGAGACATTACCTTGAAGGAAACGACTAACATCGGGAACGCCATTTAATTTTACATTATCAGAATTTAGTCTAACAGCCGAACCGGTAAATAACTTTTTATCAATTTTCTGATAGCCTGTTACAACAACTTCCTCAATTAGTTCGGAGTCTTCTACCAATTCAACATTAATAACACTTCCTGAAATAGGCTTTTCTACTGTTTTCATTCCTATAAAAGAGAAAACAAGCGTTTTCGCATTTTCGGGAACAGTAATGGAATATTTACCATTTATATCCGTTAATGTACCTACTTTGTTATCACTTTTTAAAACCACAGTTACACCTGGAATACCTTCTCCATCATTAGTTGATTTAACGGTTCCAGTAATTCTTTTTTGTCCGAAAATAAAAGTAGTCGAACAAATAAAGAAAATCAAAAAGATGAAATTTTTCTTCATATGTCTCGTCCTGAAATAGCGTTACAATAAAAAACTATTTAATTGTATTAAAATTTATGATGTCAAATTTAGATAATTTTTAATTATAAACAAATTTTTTTTAATTTAAACCAGCAATAAGCTTATCATTAACACAAAAAAGCCCAATACACCAGCAGTTATGTCAATAAGTATTAAATTCGCATAAAAAGCTAAATCATTGCTTCAGATAGAATCCTTGTTGTGTGGTCAGAAGGATATGTTAGAAAATGAAAATATTAAAGACACATATTATAATGAGTGCGGGATGAAAACTTATCTTAAGGCTTCAATTCTAGTTCAAAGATTTTAAGGAAGATTTCTTTAATGCCAAACCTTTTTATCAACTTGGCTGAATTTTTAACAGAGTGATATTCAAATAAACACAAAGTAAGCAATATTCTTAGTAGGATGTAGTGCCAAATAGCAGGAAAATAATCGAAAGTTAGAAGATCTCGAAAAATTTACAGATAACTTAATCTATACTCTTCAATGGATAAAGTTGAGAATACAATTGTTAAGAAAAATTCATTACCATCATTTGTTACTTTTTTAGAAAGTGATTGTTTTAAATCATCCTTTGAACTACCTATAGAAGGTAAAAAAAAAACCAGATTATAATTTTCATTTAAAATTAACTATCCCTATCATTTTCCTTAATATATCAGATTGAGATATGCAATAATGCAATTTTCTGATTTAAGTTACTCTTGCTTTACAAATCCAAAACCATCTAAAAACAAACTTAAATATTTCATAGTAATGTCTATACAACAAAAAACGATTAAACTTCAAAAGTTTAATCGTTTTATTTCGATGTGGTGCCACCAGGAATCGAACCGGGGACACAAGGATTTTCAGTCCTTTGCTCTACCAACTGAGCTATGGCACCATCGTTTTGCAGAATTGCGAGTGCAAAGATAGATAATAAATTCACACTACCAAAACTATTTTGAGAAAAATTACATTAATATTGCGCCCGAAATGCTGCATTCTCAAAACAAATACGTCAGCATTTTTATACTTTTGTACTTGTAAAATGTAAAAAAACGCTGTAACATAAACTACTGCGTCTTAATAAATATATTTCCACCAGAAATGGAATCGGCGAGACAAGGATTTTCATTCCTGTGGTCAGCCAACTGAATCATAACACCATATTTTAACAAAATAAGTAATAATAGGAAAATAATGGAAGATAAAAAGATATTCGGACTAAAGAGAAATGTATTTTTCATAGGGATTACTAGTTTCTTCACCGATACGTCTACCAAAATGGTGTATAGTGTAATGCCGCTTTTCTTGCTATCAATGGGAGCTTCCAAAACTTCGATATCGCTAATTGAAGGAATTGCGGAAAGTACGGCAGCGTTTTTCAAGGCATTTTCGGGATACTTGAGTGACAAAATCGGGAAAAACAAGCCTTTCATGCTGATTGGATATGGCATTACCGCATTGATAACACCTTTGTTTATTTTTGTTGGAAAACCTATTAATGTATTATTTCTGAAATTTCTCGAGAAAATTGGAAAAGGTTTGCGTGCTGCACCGCGAGATAGCCTGATTGCTGCTTCTGTTGATAAGAAAGATGCCGGTAAGAATTTCGGTTTTCATAAAGCAATGGACAACAGCGGTGCCATACTAGGTCCGCTTACTGCGTTCCTACTACTCTACTATTTTCCGCTCAACTTTACCAACATTTTTTTGATAGCAACTATCCCGGCAGTGCTAGGAGTACTTTCCATTATCTTTTTTATCAAAGATATGGGCACAAATAATAAAAAAATAGATAACAAATTTCGTTTCAACCAACTACCACGCAAATATTATTTCTTTTTGTTTGTGATATTCATTTTTACTTTAGGCAATTCTGCTGACGCGCTGTTATTGGTGAAAACTGCTGAAACAGGTATTGACAAAGCTTATGTTCCATTTGTCTACATGATTTTCAATACCGTTTCGGTATTGTTGGCAGTACCTATCGGGAAGATTTCTGATAAACGCGGTCGTGAGATAATGATTATCCTGGGATTTTTGGTATACGCTGTGGTGTATTTCTTTTTTGGAAAATACAATAGTCTGAATATTTTTATGATACTCTTTGTATTTTACGGATTGTATAGTGCATTGGTAGACGGCAGTCAAAAAGCATTGATTTCGGATATCGTATCAAAAGAACTAAAAGGAACAGGATTTGGGATTTACCATGCCATTCTCGGAATCACCCTGCTTCCTGCCAGTTTGATTGCTGGAGTTCTGTATGACAAAGTGGATGCGAATGCTCCTTTTACTATCTGCCAATTCGTCACCTTTTTTGTCAGTAATAGCTGTAATTACTAATTTTTCTTTATCATCTTCATCGCGTTCAATAGATAATTGGAAAGGCATTCGTAAACGTAAATCATCAATAATTTCCTTAACCTTAGCAAGAGCTTGCGTTTCATTTATAGAAGTGCCTTCTTGAATAGATTTATTCCTTATGCGATCAAACATCTTGTGTTGATTAAAATCAATGACATATAATTTTCTTGAAGGATAAGAGTCCAATCCTATTTGTCGAACATTTAAGGTCGTAGGCAAAGAACTAACCACCAATTCTCCCATATTTTTTTCGGGTGTTATGAAGTATTCTACCGGTTGCCCTTCCCGTGAAGATTCTATGTAATTAATTACAGATATTAGTTTTTTATCTAATTGCGATTTATCTATTAAGAATTTATCAAGATTACCAAGAGAGGTAGCATAATAACCTACTAATGCTCCCATTGCAACGATAGTTTTTGCAGTTGCTTTCCCCGTGTTATTTTTATTAGGATACCAATGTCCCACAAAATAATCATTCAATAATATTAAACGATTTGGAGACACAGAATAATACTTTAAAAAAATGTTTCGTATAGGAGATAAAGACGAAGGTCGTCCTGACAATAATACAATATCACAATTATAGGCATACATTATAGTTGCAATTTTTTTTAATAGGGGTTCAAAAGCTCTTGATATAACATCGGAAACAGCAGATTTGTCAAACTCCCATTCAAGATCTTCTAAATCAAAGGAAAAATACTTCTTAAATCCCTCTTTTATCCGTTCGTTAGGTGGACAATCTTCAAATACATCTGTATAGCGTATTGTACAATCCTTAATGTCATTAGCTAACATATCAAGGAAACAATACATAAGTGGTATAGAATATTGTATATTGAAATCTCTACGCAGTTTTCGGTCTGAAATCGTTTGTCCAGTATAATCTGGACCAAAAAAATTGCGCAGACGTTGACGATAATCAGTTTCAGAAAGCTCTTTCATTTTCTTTCTAAAAGCACTATTGGGAGAGAAGAACATAATTTTCCTTATAAGTTCATTGAGCATCTCATCACCAGCGTAATAGTAACTATCGTAAAAAAGTGGTTCTGGAGTAATTGTTGTTACATCTCCTTTCGTATAAGAATAACGGCTAATCATTAAGTCTGATGTTCCAGCGCCAATATCCAAAGAACCAATTGTTAATTCTGGTTGAATATTATTTTGAGAAGTTTTTCCGTATAAATTAAAGAACTCTTGGCAAGATCCCTTATATTTCCAACCAATTTCACCATATATATATACTAATTGAGAGCAAGTTGCTTCATCGTAATACCATTTGCTTTCTGCATCTTTAAACGTAGTAACAGCAAGTGCAATGTCAACTCGGTGATTTTCATTCTTAAAAAGATTAAGTAACTTTACCGCATCACCAGCACATTTCACAAGAGCTTCTCTTTCAAGTTTAGACATAGCCGTAGGACAAGTAACAACCATACGTCTTATGCGACGAGGCAATGTTATATCACCACGATCTATCCGATATTGATTATTATTGATTTGTACCTGTGCTTGAACAAGCATCTCAAGAAAAGCAAGAGTCATAAGAGATCGTCTTGAATAGTGATAAGATTGCCCTCCCGTAGCGTTGATAGCTAACTGCCCATCGCTTTGTATGTGTTCTGAGATACCAGGAATATTTAATATGTGATTATCTTTTTCTCCATCAAGCACCATAAAGTTCCATTCATCTTTACTTTTATGACTATCCCAAAGATACCTTTTGGGGCTTGACATAGTAGAAAGACTTTCCCTATTTGAAACAGATTCAGCTGCACGATGTATCAAATGATTCGCTTCTTTTCCTAGCCTTACAAAACTAGGATGTACAAATTGTTTACTGCCTTGTATCCCAAAGTCACCAAAATCCACCTTCCTAAATGCTAATCGCATATCAAAAGGTTCTTTATATGTATTTATAATAGTACCATTGGAGTCAGTTTTTAAAAGATTTGTATAGTCAATTAATTCCAACTGATTTACTTGATTGAAATTTGAATTATCTTCAACAAGCAGTGCGGTTGTTCGCGAGTTGCCTATATCAATAACCATATCAACATCTTTCACCAAAGTATCTTTGTCTTTAAATAAAGACACCTTTGGGAACAACTCATTCTGAGCCACATAGTCGACTAATAAATAAAAAGATGCTACATAGCTAAGCTTTTTACCAGATTTAATCTTACCTACACTACTTATATTAGGATGCACTAAAGAAAATAAATAGTCATTTATGTATTCCCACTCTTGTTTGGGTGAGCAATAATCCATGAGATAAAACTCCTGCTTGCAAACCTCAAATTTCATTTCAGTCATAAACTGATCTGGGAACATCGGACATTCTTCATATTTACTATTTTGTTCTACAGTACGAGTATCAAATGCTAAAATCACATTATAGCGTTTGGTTTGTTCTGTAGAGTCAATAGGTACAAGCATAAATCGGCTCCAGTTTAGTGGACCAAATCTAAATTTCGTTTCACTGCGTTTGAAGAAGTATGGCAGTGGTAACCATTTATTTTCAAAGAAATCTAAAGTATTACCTTTATCGGAAAAAGTCATTTTGTAAATTTCACCTGTACATTTCATCTCTTCATCAATCATCAGAGGGATTATTCCCTCTTCAGCTAATGAGCTAACATCAATATCCACACAGCCAGTGGATTCTGATAAAAATCCGTTTTCAAAGAGTTCTTTTTTCTTAAAAAAGTACCTATTAGTTTCAGTTGAAACTTCATGGGCCAAATCAAGAATCCATTCGCCATTTGTAGTATCATACCACTCGTGAAACCACAAACTGAACTTTTCCTTCATTCTGATTTCCAAAGGAAAAGTTGTAATGTGTATGCCTGAATTTGCTATTAATGAATATGCCATATTACTCTGTTATTTGGGGCTGTTGTTTGTCTTACTCTTACATAGAGTGCATTAATTGACTGTAAAGTTAAAATATATTTACAGATAGTATGCTTTTCCTTGTGAAACTTTTATTTTGGAAAGAAAATGCTTGACGAGTTAACTCAAACATATTACTTAAATACTGCAAATTTAATGATATTTGACCTCTGCCGCCTTGAATTCCTCAATTCCACGTAAGGGATTTACTGGTATTGTCCTTTCATCGTATGATTGGTTAATGCAAGCACGGAGCTTGTTAAAATAAGAGACCTTTGAATTTTAGGACAATCCTTGGAACACATCTCTTTCTCTACGTGGACCGGTTCGCTTATGAGTGTCTTTTTCCACATTATTCAGAAAATCCTTGTAGTCGTTTATAAACTCTGGAGTTATATCTTTGAAAGTGGTTTGCTCATTACAATATATCTTAAGATAACGCAAGCAACTTCTACAGTTACCCCAATTAACATCTGATTCAGGATTTTTATGTCTGTCTTCAACCATTTTCCGATAGTATTCCAGAAAAAGCGTATCCTCTTTGAATTGACGAGTAAAAGAATACTCTCCGTTATGCATTTCAATGAGGCGTTTGGATTTTATAGCTTGTGCAGTTGCCAACGTTTGTCGGTTCTGCGCGCGTTCCATCCGAGTAATAGCATTAATCAGATAAAGTTTCAGGTACTCTTTATGGCGTTTCCCATTTCTGTAGATGTCAAGATAGAAGCTCACATTACCGTTTGCCAACTTCTTTTCCCGTAGCTTGACAGGTTCTTTCTGGATTGTTGTTTTCTTAGTCATAGCCTGTTCCTATTTAATGAGATGTGATTTATTATTCTCGAGGACAAAATTTTGTCCCTCGTGTCCCTCATGGGTGACAAACTGTGGACAAAATTACGAAAAAAATATAAACGCAGGCAGAAAACCCAGAGAAAAAGAGAGAAGATGAAAACTTTTATAAAGTCATTGATTTTAGGCGCTTTATAGATTTATATTTTCTCTTTTTATGCTTTTCTTTTCTTCTATTTATTTTCCGATGCAAAAAATGCAAACCATTTAATTTCAGCATTTTAAATGATTTGCGATACAAATTGAGAGTTACATTCTATTTACTTGTTTTTGATTATCAATCAGTTACAAAAATAACGTCTTTTCCAAGGATTATTCACTGGATATCAGATATTTGCATTTTCAGATTTGTACCGAGTTTGTACCGCATTTCCTTGAGTTTTAACCATAAACCACTGTAAAATCCTATAGATAAATATATTGCATTTCCTATCTTAGTTCAAAAAACACATTTTTACAGTTTTTCTTTTCTTTATTGTTTTCTTTGCCTTTTCCAGCATAAAAGAACTAATCCTTATTTATAATTACCCATTTCCCAGATTTTGTAGCTCCTTCGTGTTTGATAACACCCTGTTTGACTAGTTGAGAAATATGGTATTTAATTTTTCCATGAGAATATCCCAATTGATTTTCCAACTCTTTACGTGTAATTGTGGGGTTTATTTTTATCGCTTCGACAATTTCTTCTTGGATGCTTCTTGGACGTTTCTTGGACGTTTCTTGGACGTTTCTTGGGCTTTTCTTGGGCTTTTCTTGAGTAGTTTCCGCTCCAAACCCTTCATCTAAATATTTCTCAGAAATATTCTCTATTACCTTAAATGCCGTTACCAATGAAAAATCAAAAACAGCTTTACCGTTTCCATTTTCCATTAATTCCTTTTGCACTCGATACACACCACGACTGAAACGATTCACATAGCCCAACACCTTCATTGCTTCAGCAATAAACGGATTGCGGTAATCACTGACGTTTGGGAAATTATCCGGCGTTACTTTACCGTATAATCCGCCGGGATTTTGCACTTCAATTCTATCATCATATTCATAAAATTGTACAGGTGCATTAGTTTCATAATCACGATGCATGATGGCGTTCATTAAAAGCTCACGAGTTGCCCAATAGGGATACTTTGAGAAAGTTTCTTCACGGAGCACACTCACGGGAATAGGACGCTTCTGCGCAATACTTGTTTCTATGAAAGTGTCAACCTTAGGCAACTCACGACAAAGATTTCCACTAAATTTATGCTCATTAATGATGTCTCCGGCGCGATCTTTCCCTTTGAAACGGACATATTGAATATAAGAACCATGCAAATAACGCTCCGGATTTAGTCCAAAAAGAACAATTGCTCCATTGGTCGGACAATTATAACGCAAATCATACAGTCCGAGTGAAGCGAGTTGCTTATCAATAGTACGTTTATCTTCAGAAAGCACCTCCTCGGCAACTGCTTTAGGCAGGTATTCTTTTTTGATGATGGCTATATCCAAATCATCAAGTGTTGTACCCAAACAGGGCATTGCGTCAAACGTGTGTACGTTGGACAACCGACGTTCGGTCAATATTTTTTCTTCCGCTTCTGTAGCAATACTTTTTCTTGGACCAACCCGCACCCAAACACGCCCACGATAACGAACGGGTGGAAATTCTGAAGGCTGAACTTCAGCAACCAGTACATCGCCATCATCAAATGAAAATTTTTCAACTGTCATTACAGGTTGCGGCAGGATATTACCGTCGGTACGAATATTGGATATTTTTAAAAGCAGCTTGTCGTCCACTTTCAACCCCGATAGTGTGCCATTGTCATGGGCACCTATAATTAAATAGCCATTCTTTCCACTTCCCGAAACATCGTTGGAAAAGGCACAGATAGCTTGACAGAACTTGTCCATATTGTCCGTGGAAGTTGTCCGTTCAATGTGGCTGCTTTCGGTATCGGAAAGAATATCTTTAAGTTGGGATTGGGTAAGCATAATTCTTAAAAGTCTGATTTTTAAAAACAAAGTTAGCAAAAAACGCTGGATTATTGTATCTTATCTCTCTTATAATAACATCAACTAAAATAAAAAATAGATTATGATTTATGGGTATATTCGCGTAAGTAGCGACAAACAAACAGTAGAAAACCAACGATTTGAGATAAATAGTTTTTGTGAAAAGAAAAAGTTAATTATCGACGGTTGGATAGAGGAAACAATTAGTGGTACAAAATCTTATGATAAGCGTGCTCTTGGAAAATTACTTAAAAAGATAGAAAAGGACGATTTGATTATTTGCGCCGAGCTTTCACGCCTAGGTAGAAACTTATTTATGATTATGGAAATTTTGAATATTTGTATGAATAAGGAGTGCAAAGTTTGGACTATTAAAGACAATTATCGACTTGGTGATGATATTCAAAGTAAAGTGCTTGCTTTTGCATTTGGCCTTTCGGCTGAAATAGAGCGGAATTTAATTAGTCAAAGAACAAAAGAAGCATTGGCGAGATTGAAAGCGGAAGGCAAGCAAATTGGCAGAAGTAAAGGAACTCGAAATAACAACTTAAACAAAATATGTCTTGAAAAGCACAATTATATTTTAGAGCAATTGGAAAAGGGCATCAGCATACCTAATATAGCAAAAAAAATAAAAGTTGCACGAGGCACGCTTTATCGTTATCTAGCTTATACTGGAATCAGATTGCCAAGCAAAACAAGCAATGGGCGCTGGGAAAGAGGAATATATTAATCCTTTTTTATTGTCCACTTTTTGAAGACAGACCCGAAGGCTCGTTATCAAGGTTATTCGTTCTTCTTTAAGGAGGGGTTTTGTTATTCAGATATAAACACTACCTTCCTAAAATGCCGTTTAAAACTAAAGACTATAAATGATGTTAAAAGTATGAGTTTGTATTCGCTAATAGACTATATACCTGCATATTACTTCGTATGTGTAATAAATTCCTTTTTTATAAGTCTTTATGTCGATAACTTCGTAAATAATACCCAAACATTTCAAATTAATGATTCAAGGCAATTACCTATTATAATTCCAACCGAGGAACAATTGAAATCTTTTAGAAGTTTATTCAATATGGCTTTACAAATAAAGAAACAAAGGCTAAACAATTTTATTTCAAAAGATAATGAAGAGCTTCAATTATCCGAAATACAGAACAAATTAGATAAAATGGTAAATGCTCTATATGGAATATAAGTTATTTACCATATCATCCAATTGTGTTTGAATATTTTTTAATTCTTTTTCTGTTTCTTCATTGCTTAGCAAGCATTCAAATTGCTTAATTTTAACGTTGATGGCTTTACAAAATAACAACTTATACTGTTTCAAAATCTCTTTTGAAGGTATGATAACTGGGAGTTGGCGAGCGTCATTTATCTGAAAATGCGATGTGTTGTTTATAAAATTGTCTACATATAAACTAATTAATTTTGAGTTAATTAGAGACACAAAATACCAATCAGGAGTTCCCGAATTTAATGTAAATAAACTCATACTAAGTACATCAAAAACACCTCTTTTCTTCAGTCTGGATTTTAAATAAGTACTGTTTACATCAGTCCAGCAAAACCCCTCCTTAAAATAGTACTGTGGATTTCTAACAACTGGCATACCTTCTCCCTTTTTACCGGAATTAGTCTTCAAAAAGTGGACATTTTCCTTTGACCATGCAATAGCAAAAGGAGTTTCAAGATACCATCGGTTTCCGTCTTTGTCACCCTTGTCGTAAGGTACATAGTAGCTTTTTGCAGTATCAATACCGTTATCTTTTTCCTCTTGCGTTAGTTTGTCCACGTCTGCAATTTCACTGTCGTCTATCAGGCGGTAAATGTAACCTTGCCCAAAAATATCACGTCCATGTTTTTCTTTGAGACTGTCGAACAATTCAGCAATTTCAAATTCGGATAAAGAAGTAAGAAAATCGGCCGTATTGGCGAATTGTTCTAAGCCCTGCACTTGTATTTTTTTTTTCTGTATGGCTTCGGCAAGTTTTTTTGGGCGTGATTTCAATATATTTTTTGCCCATTTTGTTGATTTGCGAATTGCGATATATTTGCCATTGTTTGCTGTAGCTAAACCTTGCCCTCCTTCTGTGAGGCATCCGAGTAATGCTATATCCCCTGGTTTGAGGCTATTGCGGTACTTTTCGAGTTCGTCTTTATTCTTTTCAATATCTCTGCTCGTTTTTATCTTATCCCACCAAGTATCGTAAAGGTCTTTTACAATTTTACCAAATTTTTTATAGATGCGCATATTCAAATCAGTGGGTTTGAATATCACAGAGTTTTGAGTATTCTGATATATTTGCTGTTCAATATTTGGATATTTTATGGGGTTTAATAGGTCTTTACTACCATCGAGAAAACGTACATTGTTCCCCTTGAGCATTATTCTTTTTTGTATCTGAATAACGCAAGTATCAACCATTGCTGCTTCAAACGGATTTGCTGTATCGAATATGTATATGATACTATTATTCAGTAGCAAATCGCGCATACCGCGCTTTGTTTGAGTAGTCCAAAATGTTTTAGGAATAATATAATTGAGTGTTCCTCCATCGTTTACAAGTTGTAAACCTTTAACTGTAAAGAGATAGTAAGTATCATCAGAAAAACCAAATTCAGCTTCATACTTTTTTTTATCGTCAGCATTTACACTTTTAGTAGAAATATATGGCGGATTCCCCAGTACAATATCAAACCCATCTGCTACTCCAAACATCCATTCAGGGTCAAAAAATGGTGATGAGGCATTCTGGTCATAGGGATTCCATTGTGTAACTTGTTCTACGGCTGCTTCAAATCCATATAGAATATTTTTACCTTCTTCTTTTCGTATTTCAGCTTGCAAGTTTTGGATTTCTTTTGCAATTTTTTCTCTTTTTTCTTTGTTTACATCTCGTTTAAAAAGAGTCGGTTCTGCTACTTCAAACAATGACCCTTGACGAGTTGTCCGTTCTTCTTCCCATTTTTCCTCTTGATAGTCTATAATTTCTAATTGTTTTTTCTCTATTTCCTTTCGCAAACGACTTATTTTTTCCTCATCGGGTTTTGATGCCGTTTTGAGAATATAATTCAGAATTTCCTCCCGCTTTTTCTCATCTTCGTTTTTTATTTTTTGCTTTTTATATGAACTGCGTGCACGAAAATGTTTGTGTCGAATATTTAACAACTCATTTTTCAACGTATTCAAATTGCTGTCGTTTGTCCAATCATTGTCAAAATTGCGAATATTGGCACTAATCAATGTATTGGCTGAAACAAATTTTGTTTCTAAATTAGGCAGTGTGTTTATTCCGTAATTAGTTTCAGGACTATCAAAATTTACATTATTTTGTTCACATATCAATGATATGAAAAACCGAAGTTTGCTTATTAGCATGGCAATTGGTTGTATGTCAATTCCGTAAATGCAATTTTCAATAATGTGTAGTTTTAATTCATACCGGTTTTCAGAATGTCCCTGCATTAATTCAATTATTTCAACCATACGAAGCAAGCATCCCATTGGAAAAGCACCTGAACCACAAGCAGGGTCAAGTATTTTTATGGTTTTAAGTGCTTCAATTATTTGCAGACTTTGTTCTCTTGTAAAATCATTAGGTTTTTGATGCGTGTCGAAAATTTGTCTAATAGTATCAGATTCAATATCAGGACAATTTTGCGTTAAATGTTGAACTAAACTTTCATCTACCATGTAATTTACAATTTCCCGTGGAGTGTAAAAGGAACCTGTAGATTTGCGTGCCGATTCTTGCGTTTCAGGATTATAGGAGGCCAATAAGTTTTCAAAGACCCGGCCTAATAATTCCGGATCAAGAGACACCTGAGCATCGTCAGTAGAGTTTTCTTCAATAGTAAAATTGTATTGAGATAAAAGCTGAAATAGACCTAAATGCTTTTCATCCTTAGATTCATCTGTGTTAAAAAACAAAACGTTGGGAACAAAAGCTCTATACTTATAATTTCCATTTGAATCACAAACATCATTTCGACTGAATCCGTCAAAATATATGGTTTCTTGTTGTATGTCAATACTCTTAAACTTATCTAAACATTCAAATAGTCCTCCATTAAGAAACGGAATTTTATCAAACAATTCAATTACTTCGTTTTCAGATATTTGAAACATTTCCTCGTAACGATAGAGTGTTCTCAAGTCTCGCTTGCTTTTCAGGTTGGCAAATCTACGTGGATTACCTTCTTCATCAATCACAGCTCGATTCAATGTAGCGAAGAACAAATTTTGAAGAATGGCATTATAATAATTACCACAATTTGTGGCTTTAGGATTAAAATCTCGTAATATATTTCTTAATTCTTTTTCGTCAAACAATTCGTCTTTAACCAATTCTTTTTGTTTAATAAACCAAACAAATAGAATACGGGTAATCATACGTATGATTTTTACATTCATGTCTTCAACTTCCTTAGCTGTAGAGTTTGAAGTGTCCGGAAAAGTGACCCCTGTTTCTTTTTCCATTGCCCACTCATACCAGTTGTATAGTTTCTTATAAAAATCTTTACTCAATGCCTCAACAGAAAAGGCATCAATTATGCTTTTCAGATTTCTTTCAGATGTTTGTAAAGTTGTAAATCTTTCTTCGGCTGTTCTGCAAGGATGTTCTTTGCCAAAAAGATAGGTGTAGCGTTTGGTTTGAGTACGTTGCGTGATATAATCACCACTATCATCAAATCCCTTTGTTTCACTCAGAAAGGAAAAACGCCATTCACTATCATTAGGTTTAAAGCTTGCAATAAAAGCCCCATCGTAAAACTTCCATGAATTTCTTAACAAGTTCCGAATACCTACACGGTTTCGTGAAAGATTGCAATTGGACGCAAGTGCAGTTTCATATACAGCAATTTCATTGCCATCATTTAGTTTGATCGTTCCAAGACGAAAAGCTGAAATTGCAATGCTTTTATCTACATCATAAATTGGTTCGGGATGAACTAACGCTTCATAAGTATTAGAATATACGTTACGAATTAATTGTGAGAAGTTTTCTCGGCTGTAGTTATTTTGGAAAATTGACTTCATCTGTTTTTGCTTTTCTTAGTTAAAAGATTCGGAAAGAATTATGATGGGCTCGGCAATATCATCTTGCTTTATTTCTTCAACAAAGTATGAATCGTATTTTTTAGCCAAGCTGATAATCAGAGCTAAACACTCTTCCCGGCTTATTTGCTTTTTACTTAACTTTTTCTCAGCTCTATTTAAATCAATAGCTAAACTCGTTATTGTTCCCCATTCTATCATGCTGATAAGATGGTCAATTTGCAAACGTGTTTCGGGATCATCTACAAGTACTTTCAAATTTTTAACATGTTTTTTAGCACTATTCACATATTGTCCGGAAGCTCGAACACTGCTTATATCTTGCAATTCGGATTGCCGTGCGCTTTCAAAACTTTTTTTTGCCCGCTCTACTTGTTCATGATGTTTATCTATACGGGTTACAGCTTTTTCTTCGGGCTTTGCTTCAAAAAATTCTATGGCTTCCAATGAGGTTAGTTCTTTACTACTTTCCTCGTCCACTAAATAAAAATTATTCCGTTTATTGGTTTTGAGAAAGACTAATGATGCGTTGTGTAAATATGTATTTTTTACAGTGCGTCTTTCTCTACCTGTTCGACTTCTTAAATTCATTTTTTCAATTCTGCGAAATTCTTTTGGATTTTGTTCTTTTAACTTCCGCAAATCTTCGAGATATTGTAATTCTTTATTCACTTCTTCTTTATCAACTGTGGCTTCGAATAGTTTGTCTAAATCAAGGTCGATAATTTCATCTGGTGAATAAATTTGATTGTCTTCGCCCAAAGCTGTGTGAAATGACTGTATTTTAATAAGTGATGTACGAATCAAGTTTATCTGTGTATTCCCTTCTGCTGAAGGGTAAAACACATAATTGTAAATGTTCTTAAACGCAGAACCTATACGATTAATACGTCCGATACGCTGCATTAATCGAGTGGAGTTCCAGGGTGTATCATAATTGATAATAATATTACTGCGATGCAGGTTTACACCTTCGGCAAGAACATCAGTAGTAAGAATGATATTATAATCGTTCTTTTGTTTCTTTTTAGGGCAATTTGCATCAAAGTTTTCTTCAATTATTTTGAACTTTTCACTTCGGTTGGCCGCTGAAATAGTTAAAACATCATCTCTTAAAATATATTCTTTTAAATAATTGATTGTGTCAGTTGATTCTGAAAATACAACTAATTTTTGTCCCGGATTTAAAGATTTATCAAATAGCTCGTTATCCATTAGTTCTTTAAAAGCTGTTAGTTTAGGATCAGAAATCTGTTTTTCCCATTTTTCACATAACTGAATCAGTAGCTCTTGGTCTGCTTTAAGTCCTTCTAAAAATTCCGGCGTAAAATCATCAGAAACAAAAGTGCGATTTTTAGGATTATCTACTTGTGCCTTATTTATTCTTTCCTCAATTTCTTCTTCGGTTAATCCTTCTTCGTAAAATTTATTTATATCTAAATCTGGAGCAATGAAAATTTTATTATTATCAAACATTTGAATCATTCTTTCATTGGCAACTCTAAATCTATTAAGAGAGTTCTTAAATGCAAAAAAACTACTTTCCAATCGTTTAACAAGCAATGTTTTCATTATATATGCCAGTGATTTAGAAACGAGTTCTGCTTGTTCATAGTATTGTTCTCGGACTTCTGGTAGTAAACCGAGTATGGCTTGATAACGATTATAAGACAACGAACCAGTCAATACATCTATGGTTTTTTGAAAAAGAACAGCTTGTTCATTATCTAATAAATATTCTGTTTTGCGAGGAGGTTGTACTTTAGGAAAGTCTCCTACATCTTTTTTATAACGTTCAATTTTTTCTATATCAGTACGTGTTCTACGGATTACAAGCGGCTTGATTATTTTTTCTCTAATTTCTTCGTAAAGCTTTTTTACTGCTTGTATGTCGAGTGGATTTTGTTTTTTGAGTTGCTGATATTTCTTTATTTTAGGTGAGAAAAAGGCGGTAAGATTAGGCACGCCATCTAAATTATTAGTTTTTCGGGGGTCTTGGAAAAGCAATATTTGATGATAAAGGTCTTCAGGAGAATTATTTAAAGGAGTTGCAGAAATTAAAATTACTTTTTTCTTTAGTCCTTCAATGTTACCTTTATTTATACGCGGACATTTGCAGATGTCTTGTAACTGTTTAAACATCGCTGTCTCGTGATTCCTATACTTATGGCTCTCATCCACAAGAATCAAATCATATTCTTCAGCGTTCCAATAATTAATGTCATCAGTATCTAATATTTTTTTTAAACTTCCATTTGAAATAAACTTTACATTTGTTATACCAAATTTATCAAAAGTCATTTTCCAGTTTTTTTCGACGGCGGGTGGATAGACTACTAATATTTTAGTTTTATCTTTTCCGTTTTCTAAACTAAAGCGTTTGGCAATCATCGTCGCGATAACAGTTTTGCCTAACCCAACTACGTCTGAAAGAAAAAAACCATCATACCTCAATAATTTCTTGTAACCCTCATCCACTGCTTCTATTTGGTACTCCATTCTTTTAAAACCTTCCGGTAGATCGTAAAAGTTTTCAGTATCATAACTTACTCTGTCACCGAAATACTCAATTAGCATTTTAATGTACAATTCATACGGCGTTACATCGCCTGATAGATAAGTTTCTGATTTGGTTTTTTCTATGTCTGTAGGTAGGATTGTACATCCGTCCGCTTCAGTCCAAAGTCTTTCAAACTCTTCAAGAGCAAAAGCTACATCTGCGTTGTCATGCAAAAGTACATTAAACTCGTATTGTTTTTCTTGACTTATTCCTAAACCATTGTCTGTAAAGTTACTTGAGCCAGTAATAACTCCTGCGTTGAGTGTGTGATTATTAAAATTGTCAGGATATAGAATATAAATTTTAGCATGTATCTTTTTACTTGGATGAGCTCGCACTTCAATTTTCTTATCAACTATATCTTGAATGAATTGGAACATCCCATTTTCAATATCATTTTTGTAATCGGATGTTTCTATGTCATTTTTTACACTTTGTAAAAAATCATCTTTTATTTGTTCGTTATCGGAAAAATAAACAATCCCTTTTACTTGAGCCTCAGACAGGTACTTATCTACATTGATTCCTACAAGGATTCGTGTTTTCTCAACTTTTTGAAGTAAAGGTTGTATTTTAAAATAACCTGATGCACGTAAATATCCCACCACGGCATCAAAACAATTAATAGATGGATTGTTTTGAAATACTCCTTCAAATTTATTGAACAAAGTGTTTTCTAGATTGTTCGTGAAAAACTTAGTGGACATATATTTAAATTATTAGTTGATTTATGCAAATTTACAAAAACTAAACCAATATCTGTTATTAATAAATCATCTATAAAAAGATAATATTATAAGTTTAAATTATTATTTACTATTAATTACCTCCTTTTCCAGTCTCTCTTTCTCTTTCGTCAACCTTTCCTCCTGTTCAATAATCCTCGCCCTTTGTTTTACATTCTCTTCAAAATTCTCCACTTGTTTGCGGAGTTCCTTGATTTTTCTGTTGTTTCGATGAAAATAAAAAATGGTATCCATCGTTGCCATTTCTTCCTTGGTAGCGTGTCCAATCATTTGGATATAACGGTACTTTAAATCGTTATCGGAATACAATTCTTTCTCGGCTTTTAAAGAGGTACCCCATAGTGTTAATCCGAGAATAATTGCCATAAATCCCAACACAATAAGCATTGTATTAATGGAAGTAGGCGAAAAATCGATTCGTCGTTTCTCATTTCGGATAATAATCTCCATTTCATTCAGTAGTTCAGATTGTTTGTTATTCGAACCTTCAATAAAGGTCTTCACTTGCCGGATTTCGTCAATTAGTTCATCGTTGTTAATTTCAATAATTTCCTTTGATTGTTCTTTCCCAATTTTTTCAATCTGCAAATTAGTTTTGTCTAATTTCTGATTGATTTCTTCAAACATCATCAGGATGTTGTCGTTGTCAGTTGTTGCCATAATAGTTTGTTTTTTTGTGTTGGTTTTATCGTATTCTGTGAATTTTGATTCTGTTTTTAGCCGCCCATTTTCTTGCTTTTAACGCTTGGATGTATTCGGCAAGTGTGGCATCGTAATGCGAACTGTTGGGTGTTGTAAATATGCTGAGTTGTGCAATGAGTGATGAGAGTGTTTCCACCGCACTCTCTGCCAAGCCGGTTTGCTGTGCTTGCCGTTCAGCTTCTTGCAAAGCTTGATAGGCATTATCTTTGATTTCTCGGTCGATTTTCGAGAAACTGCAATTTCTGTCCACTTTGGAGCCGTTGATTTTAATTCCGTCTTTCTCGAAAATAATCCCTTGAATGTTGGCGGTTTTACCTGCTGTCTTGAACTGAAAAATGATGCCGCTTTTCTTCAACTGCTTTTCCAAATCATTCCACGTTTTACTTTTGGGAATGGCTTGTTTCAGGACATCGTAAATCTCGTATTTGGTTTTGTCGTATCCGATAAGCCGTTCCCTGTTCACGTTTTCTTTTCCGTGTGCAATATATAAACCGTGCTTTTCGGTCAGTTCCCTGCATATCTTGGTGCTCCTGTATTTCTCGTTTTTATCCGAAATAAGTTTTCCTTCGTTATCAATACGGTTGATGCAAAGATGAATGTGCGGATGACTGCGGTCGTGATGTCGAACAATCAAATACTGTGTATTTCGGATATCCATTTTCTGCAGATATGCTTCAGCTATTTTTATCATCTTTTCATTGGTTAATTTATCTTTGTCTTGTCTGGGGAAATTGAGCGAAATATGCCAAACGGGTTTCTTTATGTTTGGATTCATGGATGCCTGCAACTCGAAGCTTTTTGCCGTGAGTTCTTTGGGTTCTATGCGCACACCTTCAGCTTTCAAGATTTCAGCTTTCTCTTCCTTGCTTAACATATAGCCGACAGCACCTGAAAAGCTACTTCCTTTTACAATTTTTGCCGTCATAGCTTTATCCGTTTTAAAAGTTCGTCCAGTTCTTCCATCAGTTTCTTTGCTGTGTTTTCTACATACCATACTCCTTGCACGTGTGCCAATTTCACGAGCTGGTTCATATTATTTGCCATTCCGGCTACTTTGCGAAAGACATCGTTTTGTTCCGCAGAAAACCGTTGACTGACTTCACCGGAGAGGATGAGCTCCCGTAGTAAATCGCATCGGTTTTTACCTGCCGTTTTCGACTTGCTTTTGAGCTGCAAATATTCGTTTGTGTTCAGCTTTAAGGATAGCCGATATTTACGTTTCTCGGCTAAACTTTTGGCCGGACGTCCGCCTTTTTTTAGTGGATTATTTCTTGTCATTTTGATGTCTGTTTATAGGTAATTTGTTAGACCAGCGGGATGAAAAACAAGGTTTTGGGCAGCCCGAAACACAAACTTGCTTCTTACTTTCTTTATGCTGCTCACATCGTTACCGATGCAATGTGATTTTCCTCTTCTTTTGCTATTTTTCAGGCCCTTTTCCATCCCGAGTTGGTTGTTGTTTTTTATGTCTCAGAGTGTCTGATTTTATAATTTCATCCGTCTGGATTTTGGAATAATTTGATTGGTCTTTTGCCGTTTCATTTGCTTTAAGAATTCATTCAAATCTTTATGGTTTGCATACATTTTTGAGCAATCGGTTACAGGTAGTTTTAATTGAATGATTTTTTGCAATGCTTCTTTTCCTCCTTCGTCGTTATCCAGATAAGCATAGATTTGTGTGTGTTTTGACAAAAAAGGAATGGCTTTTTCAAGATTTCCGGTACCATTGAGTATCACCGCAGATTCCGTTGGATGATTTTCTTCTTTGATCGGATAAAGGGTGAGATAACTCAAAAAGTCCATGAACCCTTCAAACAGGTTGCACGTTGATGTTCCACGGTCAAAAGTTGTGATTGTTTTAGGAGGAAAGCAACCTTTGAACTGAGAGTTGCGTAGTTCATAACCTCCCTTGTCGTTTTTAAACCCAATGGCGTAATAAACTCTTCCTTTTACATTGTAATATACCGTTGAAAGATGTCTTTTCGCCTGTTCGAGAGGGATGGCTCTTTCACGAAGCAAATAGTTTTCGAGGTGGGGCGGAAGAAATTGTTCAACTCGAATCAATTTCATCCGTCCGACCGATTCCGTTTCGGGAGGAAAAGCGGTCTTGACAATTAAAGGCAAGTCGGCTTTTTCTTCCAATAGTTTTATCGCTTCTATATCGGAGCAGTTTCGCATCTTCATGACCAAATCGATGATGCTGCCTCCTTCATCGGCTCCGAAGTCTCTCCAGAGGTTCTTACGATAGTCTACTTTAAAACTCGGATGCACTTCGTTACGATACGGACTGAGGTACATTCCGTAACCGTAATATTCTTTAACAGGATAGATGCTATGCTCGGCTAAATAGCCTTTGATGGATATCTCTTTTACGTTGTTTGTTTCCATAATTTTTTTGTTTTTATTTGTTTTTTCTAAGTTTTCGGGGTTTATCTTACTACAGCTTTATTGTTTTATAAGTAGTTGACAGTGAAAGAAAAAAGAGTCGAAACATCTTTTATGATAGTAACTACTACATCTACCTTAAAAAGTAGTAGGTAGTAAAATGGTCGTAACGTCATTTTTTTAAAGTTACTACGGTGTAATCTTTTTTCTTTCATTGTATTATATCCTTTTGTAGTAAGGTAGTATCTTCATTCATTGTAATAAGTAGGAATAAATGGATTGGGCATTATTTTGCGGATATGATAGACGTACATCGGGTTTC
This sequence comes from Dysgonamonadaceae bacterium, assembly GCA_032068765.1. Classification (GTDB taxonomy): domain Bacteria; phylum Bacteroidota; class Bacteroidia; order Bacteroidales; family Dysgonomonadaceae; genus DAMBHY01. The sequence goes on from DAMBHY010000009.1 coordinate 40,345, forward strand.
CGTTTATGCGCTTTGACTTTCGTTCAAATCCTGCTTTTCGCAATGCTTCTCCCATTCGCTTTTCTTGAAGATTGAGCGTGGTATGTGCTCGTAAATAGTTGAGGATTTCAGATGTGGTCATATACGACTCCGATGCTTCTTCCGGCTTTTCAAAACCTTTCAACAACATTTCATATTCCACTGTCTGCACGTGAAAAGCTTCGCTCTCGCGGTGCAGTTCAGCGATTTCTGCTTCATCGAACCAATACCGGCAACCTTTCCTCCAAAACCAAACTGCTTCGGAAAAAACTTTGTCCATATCAATCTGTTTAGCGGTTTCGATGTTGATGTTTTCTACTTCAAAAGGTAGAAATCGGCGGCTTCCCGTAGGATCGGTCAGAAAATCGTTCCCGTTGACCGATGCCATAAAACTTGCCAGATGGGGATATTCTTCAATATAGACATCGTACGGACGGCGGTATTTCACGCGCGGGGCTGTAATCAGGTTTTTCAGCTCGTTCTCATCCCGTTTGTTGAGCGCTTTCAACTGGTCGTCGATGTTGATAAAAAGGTACTCGGCAATCAGTGTTTGCACGTCCTTGTTTTGCGGATCGATTTTTCCTGTAAAAAGGTAATTTTTCAGGCTTCCGGGACAAAGCAAATCTAAAAACGTGGTTTTGAATTTCCCCTGCTCACCGGTCAACACTAAACAGGTATGATTCCGGCACGAAAAATCATCCATAGCATTTGCGACGACCGATACTAACCATTTGGACAGGTACATTTGCCATTTCTCCGGATTCCGCACGGTAACGCATCGGGCAAGCCGGCTTATTTCAGAACCGTCTTCTTCGTGAAACTCCGGCAGGGTATGGAAATATTCCTGCACGGGATTGACCTTCGGGCAGAAATCGCTTTCCAAAATCGCCCGGATGTTCTCTCCGGAAGTAATGATTCCTTGCGCCGCATCCAACAGCCGCCGCATGGAGTTGATATCGAACTTTGTGAGGGAAGAGAACGGGTGGTCTGTTTCCCGTTTCCGGAACTCGGTACGGCTCTTCACAGTATTGAACCGGAAGTCGTACCGTTCCCGAAGAAAAGTTTCAATGCACTCATTCTTGGATTGCTTACCATCGATAGTATCCTTTTTCTTCTTATTCATCGTGCAACGAATAATTGTTATCGACGGGTGTTTCCCGTGCGTACACTGGCTTGCAATTCAGCGGCAATTTCATGGATGGTCTTTTTTCGACCTTTTTCAATCCATGCTAATAACTCATCTTCGAAAAAATAGAGTTTCTTCCCGTTTTTATAACAAGGGAGTAATCTTTTTCGAACAAGCGCATAAACGGTCGGTTTGGCCTTACCGATAATTTTGCATGCATCGTCAATTCCAATAGGAAGGCGTTTTGATGGAATAACGGGAGTTCTCGTTTTTTCAACCAATGATTTGATTTCAGCAATTTCGCTCATCAAATGAGATACTGCTTTTGGCAGATTTTCAAAAGAAATTTCATTTACATTCATAACTATCTTTTTTAATTGTTACGGTGCAAATGAAAAAAGTGTTTTCCTTGTGTTACGAAACACAGGGAAAACACTTCAAAAACACTGTGGGTAATGGTATTTAATGGTTAGTTATGTTCCTGCAAATTCTCCTGAATTTTAATAATTCCTTTCAATTCATCATCTTTCAGATGCCTTTTAATTGTTTCAGGTTCAACATCTCTCAAATGGTCGGCAAATATTTTCTTGAGAAAAATGGCTATTTCATCTTGTTTGCTTACAGTGAAATGCTTCCAGATATTCCAGCCGAAATGAAAAATATCAATGGTAGTAAATCCTTTTGCTCTTACCGGTTGAATAGTTATCTTCTCATAAGACGTCCCTTCTGAATATAACTCAATGTATTTGCATAACCTATTCATATCAGTGTCTGAAATATATGGAGCGAATATTCTTTGTGAGTAGAGGATTGCAATATTCAGTTTCTCGGCTTTTTGCCGGTCTACCTGTTTTTGTTTCTCTACACGTATTTCATGCAAGGAAAGAGATTTGGCTATAGCCTGCTGTTCCTTTGATTTCTTTGATTTTGAAAAAAATAGTTTGGATGTTTTTTCTAAAAGTCCCTGAATAGCGAGTGTAAGAATACAGTAGATAACTACTCCCAATCCCACAACCATCCAAAAGACAATATTGGCAGTAAATTCATCGGCTCCCATTTCGATTGCGACAATTCTCACAAGTGCAGCAATAGCGATACATCCAATAACTACAGACAGGTAGATGATGATATATTCAAGGTATTTACTTTTCATCCAATATACTCCTCAAATTATTATTAATTTCTCTCCGCCTAAATGTGGGTTTTGAAAACCCACTAATTTGTGTCGACAATGTTGACACAGCTCAGACATCACTACTAATTGTTTTTATTTATCAGATTAACAACCACTTTCACCATTACGTCTTTCTCTTCCGTTCGGCTCTCTGCAATCATAAGAGTAAGAGCTACTAATGTGTTGTTTTCAATGAGTTTTGTACCATCGGCTTTATAAAGAATACCGTTCTTCTCCAGGAACCAAAGAAAGAGAAATGCGGCAATCCGTTTATTTCCATCGCTAAAAGAATGATTTTTCGTTACCAAATAGAGTAACATGGCCGCTTTTTCTTCCACGCTCGGATAGAGGTCTTGTCCGTCAAATGTTTGGTAAATTGTACTAATAGAACTTTTGAATGATTCATCTTTCTCGTTTCCAAACAAATCACTTCCGCCAAACTTGTTTTTAAGAAAACCAACCACCTCCATTGCTCCTTCGTAAGTTGCCCGGAAAGATTCATGTGAAGTAGTGTGCTCTACTGCTAATTCCTGATAGTCGTACCTGTCCAATGTATCCAATGCGTACGTATAGTCACTGATCACTTGTAACAATCCGGTTGCTTCATCAGCAGATAGCTCTTTTGATTGTAGCACATTTGATAAAAGTTTAACTGTCTGCTTTAAGTCACTATATTGTTGCAATTTAATCTTTTCATTTACAACGTAACCCTTAACGAGATATTCTTTTAGTATCTTGTTAGCCCAGATTCGGAACTGTATACCTCGATTGGATTTAACTCTATACCCAACTGAGATTATCATATCTAAATTACAGTATTCTAATTCGCGCAACACGTCTCTATTACCCTCTTTTTGAACTGTCGCAAAATTTGCGACAGTTGAAATTCCGGACAATTCTTCTCTTGCTGCGTTGTTAATATGCTTACCGATTGTTTTAATATCCCGACCAAATAACTCTGCCATTTGTTGGCGACGAAGCCATACTGTATCGTTTTCCAATCGCACTTCGAGGTTTGCCCCACCATTAGGCGTTTGATAAATAACTATTTCTCCTGTTTTCATTATTTCTTATTATTTTGTGGCGACACTGTAACCACTATTATTTTAAACTTATTTTATTAGCTGATTCCCGCTTTTTAGCGTTTACCAAATCGGCATATATCTGTGTAGTTGAAACATTTTTATGAGTAAGCATTTTACTTACCGTGTATATATCGGTTCCCAATGCAATCTGCAAAGTGGCAAACGTATGGCGGAAGCAATGAAAGGTAATGTGCTTTGTAATACCTGCATCTTCTACCCAATTTTTCAGCGGTTGGAAAACCATAAATCTCTTTAAGCCTTTGAAAACTTTTCCCTCGCTTCGTTCTCCACATAATTTCAAAGCTTCATCGCTTATGGGTAATGTGGTTTCCGTCTCGGTTTTCTCTGTTCTTAACCGCAAGCAATAACCACCTTCAGAAGCGGGAACAATATTTTTCCATTCCAGATTTAAAATATCACTGATACGCAATCCAGTGAGGCAAGAAAATAATGATGCCTCCTTTAGAATAGGAATCTTACACGGAGTTTCGACCAACTTCTTCACTTCTTCTAAAGTGAGATATTCTATTTTCACATCGGTCGTGTCGATGGATTCAAGGAAGTCATTGAGATTTTCCCTGAAAAACTTTTCTTTGTACGCTATTTTTAAAAGCGCCCGGAAAGTTGAGAAATATCCGGCAGCCGAATTTTGGGAGATTTTCTGGTTTTTACGCTTCAAATGATGAGCATTAAGAAGATAATCCCTGAATTTATTACAAAGCTCCACCGTGACATCCCCGAAAGAACATTTACCATTCACAAATTTATTAAAGTGCAGATATACTTTCATCCATTTCTGGTCTTTTTTCAGAGCCTTCATTTTAAAGTAAGACAGAAAATCCGCTTTTTTCTTGTTTTTATCAAGAAAACCAAACTCTTCATTAATCAAAGACTGTACTCTCAATCCACGAATAACTTCGCCCTTCATTATCATTTCCTGATTGAACTCCCGTTCCATTTCATTTTTCGGTTTGGCATAAATATAAATGCCTAATGATTCCCGACGTGTCATGCGCATTGTAAAAGGATCACGTATCGCCGGATAGAAGTCGAGATACAAACTTTCTTTCGCACCCGACACAACTCTTTTTCTCAATGTTACTTTTGGTATCGTTGCCATAGTTATCCAATGATTTGCATTTCAAATAATTTGTCCAATTCTGGTTTTGATATTTTGATGTATCTTCCTTCTTTTATTTTGGGAATATTGTGATACTTAATGTAATGGTATAAGGCGTCACGCGTTAAGTCATATTTTTGTATAGCCTCTTCAACGCTGTAATATTCCGGCTTTACATATCCTTTTGCTGTATCAAAGTGAGTTTGTGAATAAAAGACATTACACCCTTCCTTTTTCTTCGGGATAATGTTTTCGGAAACAAAAGAATAAATGGCTGCTTTAGTGAGTTTGTATTTTTCCTGTAACTGTTCTACACTATACCAATTTTCAATTTCAAGTGAACTATGACCGTTTTTGCTTTCAAAATAACGGTCAATATGCTTTTTACTAAAATAAGACTTTCCTCTACTCAAGGTTTTCGGGATATTATTCTCTCTTGCAACTTTATAAATCCAGGACTCCTTCACATTAAACTTATCCTTTATTTCCGAAATGGTATAAAAGTCAGTCATGGGTTTCTGTTCTTTTGTTGGTCGAGCTCTATATGGTTCCGGATCATCGAATAACGCGTCTATATCCTCTCGGCGAATAAAAGTTTTCCCATTGGTTTGAAAAGCAGACAATATACCACTATGCAAATAACGATAAATTGTCGTCCGTCCAACGCTTAACAGAAATGCTGTTTCGGAAACGGTAAGAAACTCTTTGTTCTTTATTACTTCATATTTCTCACTTATTTGCTCAATTCGATGCATGGTTCGATACCCGATTGCATTCAGGGCATATTTTTTCCCCCGTTCGTCTTTTTTTGCTTGTTTATAGGCTTTGGAATTACAGCTATGGGAACAATAACGAGTTGTCGTAGTTTTCGCTATAAACAACCGGTTACACCATTCGCATTTTTTCTGAATTTCTAAATTTGAGCTCATAATTTATCCCTATTTTTGTTTCATATTGTTTCACCTTGCTTCAATATGTTCTAATCATACACTATCTATGAATATAAATACAGCTGAAACGATTTTTTCGTAACTGCGGTACAAATACGGTACAAAAATAGGCATAACATATCATATTATCAAATAATAATGATAATTTAAGAGAAAAATAAAACCGCTAATTAATAGCGGTTTATGATATTTTCCCACATTTATAAATCAATGATATACAGTGATTTACTTGCCGATGCAAAATTTGCTGAAAATATTCCCCAATATTTCGTCAGTAGTTATCTGTCCAGTGATCTCACCTAAATAAAACATGCATTCACGAATATCTTGAGAGAGGAAGTCTCCAGTTATTCCTATTTCCAACCCATCTTCTACACGATGAATTGCTTCCAACGCACGGGAAAGCATATCCATATGTCGGATATTTGTTACAATCACATCATTGTTCCCAATCGCCGGAATTTCTGCTTGTTTTAATAATAGTTTTTGAAGTCGTGTAATATCATTATTGTCTTGGGATGAGATTGTTAAGATATTTTCAGTCAAGTAAGGTTGTAATGATGCAACTTTATTATCAATTTCCTTTTCTGTTAGTTTATCCGCTTTATTCAATATTGATATTGAATGTGTGTTTTTAAACATCGGCAACAGTTTCTCTGATAACTTTTTTACCTCATCTGCTGAACTTGTAATATCAATTACCCACAAAATGATTGTTGCATGCTCTATTTTCTTAAATGTACGCTCAATACCTAATGATTCTATCGCATCAGTGGTTTCTCTGATACCTGCGGTATCAATAAAACGAAACATTATTCCATTAATATTTACGGTATCTTCAATCACATCGCGAGTAGTACCATGGATATCTGAAACGATGGCTTTTTCCTCCTTAAGAAAAGCGTTGAGTAACGTGGATTTACCGGCATTGGTTTCTCCGATAATTGCAACGGGAATTCCATTTTTAATGACATTCCCCAATTGAAAAGAAGAAACCAACTTTTCTATTTCAGTACGAATTTCAACAGTCAATTCACACAATTTCTCCCGATTTGCGAATTCCACATCTTCCTCCGAGAAATCCAACTCCAATTCGATAAGCGACACAAACTGCAATAATTTCGCACGCAATTCGTTAAGCATCGTAGCAAATCCTCCACGCATTTGATTCATTGCTACATGATGTGCAGCTTTGGAGGTAGAAGAAATTAAATCAGCTACTGCTTCCGCCTGACTTAAATCAAACTTACCGTTTTTGAAACCGCGCCGAGTAAACTCACCGGGTTGTGCCAAATTCGCTCCTTTTGAAAGAAGCAACCGCATGAGCTGCTGTTGAATATACACAGACCCGTGGCAAGATATTTCCACACTATCTTCTCCTGTGAAGGAATGCGGTGCACGAAACAGCGAAACCAACACCTCATCCAGCACCTCATCATCTTCAATAATTTTACCAAAGTGAATGGTGTTTGCTTTTTGTTCTGCAAGTTTCTTTCCTGAAGGAGATTGAAAAACGCTATCTACCAATTCAAAACAACCTTCTCCCGAAAGGCGAATGACGGCGATAGCCCCCATTCCTGGAGCAGTAGATATCGCGGTGATGATATTCCTTTCCCCTACCCCTGTATCTCCTAAAAAGGATTGGGAAAAGGGAGCGCTTGTATTACTATAATTATTCATATTTGTCTAGTCTCTTTTTACTTTTTCAGTTATTAAATTCACGATATTCTCAGTATCAAACAAAACGCGCTCATTGGTGTATCTGAACACTTTTATACCTAATATTGAACATCTTTGCTTTTGTCGTATTCAAATTGTTATAAAAATTATGACATCTACCATCAACTTCAATAACTAACTTCGTTGGATGACAATAAAAATCTGCCACAAAATAAAGAATTGGATGCTGTCTTCTAAAAACTCACATTAAATTATTTTTTTATTACTTAGAAATTCCCATAAGTGTTGTCAGCATCAGTTTGATTATTTCTTAATTCTTTAACAACCTGAAACAATATAGGAACTGCTCCATAAAACATTGAGCGTAACATAAGCTAAAGTTGCGTTTAGGAACTTTAGAGGCAATTAATACCTAAAGCTACTTCCTCCCAAAAACTCGCGAAGAAGAGACGTTGGTGGCAATTCTCTATCGGGAATATAGTTGAAGTAACTTAAGAACTTGAGCAGACGATGTGCTTCTGCATACTCTGGAGCTGTGCGTGGAACTCGTTGTAGAACTGGTTCGGCATGTTTTCTAATAGCGGATAGTTCGTAAATCATAGCAGAATTGAACATCACATCCGCATTTTCTTGAAACGGAAAAATCCATTTGTATTCGCCTCGCAATACACTTTCCCAACGTGATAAAGTATCTACACCGGAATATCCTCTGTAACGATAGTCTCGCACTAATCGGCGAAGCAGACGATTATCGGAAGCTGGTATCCAGTTGTGGTTATCCAGAGAGATCGCAGTCAATGCAGAAACATATATATGGAATTTCTTTTCGCGTGAAATATTAACCGTAAGTTGAGGATTAAGAGCATGAATTCCTTCCACAATAAAAATAGTATTATCCGTCATGCGGATACGATTATTGCGATACTCCCGCTTGCCTGTGATGAAATTATATGAAGGAAGTTCAACTTCATTACCATCGAAAAGCGCAAGGAGATGACTTTCTAGCAAAGGCAAATCGAGCGCATAAAGAGATTCGTAATCTTTTTCCCCAAACTCGTCAAGCGGCGTATTATCTCTTTCCACAAAATAGTCGTCGAGTGACAACCCGATGGGCGACAATCTTTCTACGCGCAATTGCACTTCCAATCGTTTGCGGAATGTGGTTTTTCCTGACGAAGAAGGACCCGAAATCAATACCAATCTTAAACCATCCTCAAATTTCTTTGAGATTTCGTCCGCTATCTCCGTTATTTGTTTTGCTTGATAAGCTTCGGCTACCTGTATCACTTCGGATATTCTTCCGTCAATATTTGCTTTATTGAGGTCACCTACATTATAAAGGTTACTGATTTTCAAGAACTCCAGATGCTCTTTGTAAACGCTCATCAACTTGGGTTGCTCTGTTACAGGAGCCAGCATCGTAGGATTGAAACGCATTGGAACCTGAAGGATAAATCCGCCATTATAACGATGAATTTCAAATAACTGTATATAGCCAGTAGAAGGTGTCAAACAACCATAATAATAATCCAGATAGTCATCAAGCATGAAATAGTGCGCGTACAATAAATCGGAAGTTTCCAAAAGCAGTGCTTTATCTTCCTGACGACATTCACGGAAAAGCCGGACAACATTTTTCGTCTCGTCTTCCATTTCCTGAAAAGAGAAATCTGCATCAACAATTTCGCGCATGCGCCTGCGAATCTCAGCCAAAGTGTTATCCGAGACCTTCTCAGGTGCATCAATTTCGAAATAAAATCCATATTCAACGGGATGTTCCAAAAACGTCTCGGAATCAGGAACGACATCGTTTACGGCTTTTGCAAGTATAAAACACAATGAGCGAATATATGTGCGCATAGCAGATGAATTGCTTATATCTACAAACTCCACGCGTTTAGGACGGTAGACCCTATAAGCAAGTGATTCCGTTTTGTTATTCACTTTAGCATTAGCAATAAGATAAGGCTTCTTTACACCAAAAATATCAATCATTTCCGCTACGGATGTTCCCATCGGAATTTCTTTCTCACTGTCGGTGTTTACACAATATATTTTGACTGTCTCCATATTATCTTTAATTTGGCATTGTTTTTTCCAAAACTCAAATTTATAAAATATTTCAACATCTCTGATTATTGGGAGAAATTAGCTATCTTTGATTGAGCGAAAAAGATACTAAAGTTATGAACGATTGGAAAAAAAGACTGGATATCGTATATTCTACCAACCCTGATTTTCATTACCAGCAAGAAGACGAGGAAATTCAAGAATCTGTTGACAAAGGGAAACAACTACTGCATATTTCATTGGACAAAAGAAATCGAAAAGGCAAAGCAGTGACACTGATTACCGGCTTTACTGGTTCGGAAGAAGAACTTGAAGATTTGGGAAAACTTCTGAAATCCAAATGTGGTGTGGGAGGTTCAGCAAAGGATGGCGAAATCATCGTTCAGGGAGACAAACGACAAAAAGTTCTGACTATATTGCAACAGGAAGGCTATGCAAAATCGCGAATCATCGGCAGCTAATCATTCTCTGGAACTCATTCGCGCGTCAGCGGGATCAGGTAAAACACATCATCTCACCGGCGCGTACATTCGCCTGCTATTTGAATCACCGGACGCTTATCGTCACATACTTGCCGTAACTTTTACCAACAAAGCAACAGAAGAAATGAAGTCGCGCATCTTGCAAGAACTGAATAATCTTGCAATAGGTGACAAATCAGATTATCTGAAAGATTTGATGCGTACGCGCCAACTTTCGGAAGAGCAAATAAGAAATTACGCGCGTCAGATATTGCAATATATTCTTCACGATTATTCGGCTTTTTCAATTTCCACTATCGATGGATTTTTTCAACGTGCCATGCGCTCATTTACACGCGAAATGGGTTTGTCAGGTGGATATAACATCGACCTCAACCAAGATTCCACGTTGACAGAAATTATCGATTTGATGCTTTTTGAGCTGGATAAAAGTAAGAACAAAGTTTTGTCTAACTGGCTGTTGGAATTTATGAAGCAGGAGGTTGCCAACGGTAAATCATGGGACATCAAGAAAAGCATCGCCAATCTTGCCAAACAAATATTTAACGAAACATACAAAACACTCACCGAAGAAGAAAAGAAAGTCATCGAAGATAAATCTGAACTTTTTGCCTATCGCAAGAAAATGCGTGATATAGTAAATGAGTTCGAAAGCAACTTGAAAGAGATGGCTTTACGTGGTCTTACATTAATGGATGAACACGGACTATCTCATGAAGATTTCAAGTACGGAAAAAATTCTGGCGTTTCCATTCTTCATAAACACAAAACTGGTATTGCAGAACCTCCCGGAACACGCTTTTATAATCTGCGCAATAATATTGACGCATGGTTTACCAAAAATTGTGAGAAGGAAAGCATTTTCAGAGAAGTTTATAAATCGGGACTTAACGATATTTTCTGCGAAATTTGTGAATTTTACGGCAACCACCTCGTGGAATATCAAAGCGCTAAAGAGATATTAAATTATTTCTTCACTCTAGGAATTTTGAGTGATATACAACGCCGACTGACGGATTATCAAAAAGAAAAGAATACGCTTTTTCTTTCTGACACAACTGAATTGCTCAACCAAATCATCAAAGATGATGAAACGCCTTTCGTGTATGAAAAACTGGGAACAAGATTTCATCATTTTATGATTGACGAGTTTCAGGATACATCGAATATGCAGTGGCGAAATTTCCGTCCGTTACTAAAGGAAAGTCTTGGCTACAACAGATTCAATTTGATTGTGGGTGATGTTAAACAAAGTATTTATCGCTGGCGAAATACTGACTGGAAATTACTGGAAGAAAAGGTCGGAATCGATTTTAAAAACAACGCCATCACCGAACTGGCACTCGAAATCAACTGGAGAAGCGACAGACATATTATTGATTTTAACAATGCTTTTTTCCGGCAAGGCACAGTTCTTCTACAGCAACAATTTAATGAATCCCTTAATCCTGAAGAGGGAGAGTTTGACAATAAGCTTCTGGATGCTTACCGACACGTTTATCAACACGTACCGGAGAATAAAGCAACGGACAAAGGCTATATTTCTTTCGAATTCATAGAAGAAATGCCCGATCTAAAGTTTGATGAGATTGTAGCGAAAAGAATTCCATTGGAGATAGAGAAACTGCAGGACAATGGATTTCAATTGCAGGATATTGCCATTCTTGTCCGCACTGGTGCAGAAGCCGTCTTGGTAGCGGAGACATTACTTCAATATGCAGCGGAACATTCTGATTCAAAATACAAGTACGATTTTATTTCTAACGAAGCTTTGCTGTTGAGCAGTGCGCAAAGTGTGAAAACGGCGATTGCATTACTACGTTACTATCAAAATCGTAAGGATGCAAAAAATAAGATGATAGCCATTCATGAATTTTATCGTCTTATGGAAGAAGCTGCTTCCGAAACAAATATTGCCTCCTTCAAAGTAGGTGATGAATTGGAATTTCCCGAAGAATTCCGAACAGAAATAGAAACACTGGACAATCGCCCGTTGTATGAAATGATGGAGCGCTTTTTCGGTCTTATTTCGGAATACGTTTCAGAGTCAGACAGCGCGTATATTCAGTCTTTTATGGACAGTGTTTTGAAGCTCAGCACTCAGTCGTCAACCGATATTTATCATTTTCTGAATTGGTGGGACACGGAAGGCAAATCGAAAAAACTATTTCTCCCACAAAATCAGAACGCCATCCGCATCCTCACTATTCACATATCAAAAGGTTTGGATTTCGGTGTAGTTTTGCTCCCTTTTCTCACATGGAATTTCGATCATGTTCACGAAACAATTTTATGGTGCAGACCAAAAGTCGAGCCGTTTAATGAAATTCCGATTGTGCCTATTAGGTATTCCTCGTCGCTTGCAAATACCATTTTTGTGGATGAATATTTTGAAGAAAAATTGTATGCTTATATCGACAATCTCAATCTGCTCTACGTGGCTTTCACTCGTGCGAAACATCAGTTGATTGGATTTGCCAAAAAGAATAAGAAACCAAAATCCATTTCAAATGTAGGAGATTTGATTTGGGCTGTGATTCACCAACAAAACAATGAAAATACGAATGGAGAAAGTCTCATTTCTCTTACCGATTATTTTTCCGAAGAAAATAATTTGTTCGAGTTTGGAAATTCTATTTACATCAAAGAAGATAAAGAAAAGAAAGTAGCTTCTGAACTTATCAATCCGGGAAAATGGCAGAGCACTTCGTACGACGACCGACTGAGAATACAACTCAACAGTATCGGGTATTTTACTGATGATGGAAGCCGCAACAAAGGAAAACTGATGCACGATATTATGATGAATATTATCAGATTTGAAGACATCGACAATGCCGTAAAAGAGAAAGTTTTGAGCGGAGAACTCGAGGAAGAAGAGGAAACTGATATAAAGGATATAATTACCGAATTGCTGCAACTAGATGAAGTGAAAGACTGGTATTCCGGCAAATACGATGTATTGAATGAAACACAGATACTTCATCCGACTTTCGGACTTTCGCGTCCAGATCGTGTAATGCTTGGAAATAATGAAGTGATAATTGTGGATTACAAGTTTGGCGAAATTGAGGAAAACAAGCATTTGAAGCAAGTAGCATATTACAAGAGATACATAGAAGAGATGGGATATCAGAACGTGTCGGGATATCTGCTATATGCACATAACAAGAAAGTTGTCAAAATATAGAAATATTAAATTATGTGGAAAGACTTGTTATATGTTGGATTAGGTGGTGGCATCGGTAGCATCGCACGGTACCTTACCTCGCACCTTTCTACTCAGTTTTTCAAAAATGATTGGTTCTTTATGGGAACATTCACCGTAAATATTCTTGGATGTTTTTTGATAGGACTGCTGTCGGGCTGGTTGTTGGCAAAATCAGGCGATACCGACGCCTATAGAGTACTTTTCATAGTTGGCTTTTGCGGAGGATTTACTACATTTTCCACTTTTGCCAACGAAAATTTAAAACTTTTTCAATCGGGTAATTACTTTCTACTTGCGTCTTATCTTACAGCAAGTATTGTTTTGGGAATTGCGGCCGTTTGGTTGGGAATGCGATTAGTGAAGTAATTTCGAAATAAAATATTTAGATACGCTGTAGATAGAATTTCGGTCGTTGTAGATACGTAGCATGCTACCTCATCAGTGACGAAGAGTTCAATTCTCACTATCTAGTTACACTAAGTTTTACCAACTTCCCATCCATAGTCGAAATATACAGATTATCGGCATTATCGGGAAGAATCATATTTACCAAACCATAAGACACTCGGTATTTCCAAAGAAATTTTCCATCCGCTGCGCAGTATGCATACACGAAACCTTTGTCTGTTGGGGCGTATATAACTCCATTTTTTTCTACCACTGGCGTTGGAGCCAGTTCATAACCCATATCTTCTCCCGTAGAAATCCATTTCACTGAACGTTCAGGAACAGTAGCGTCCACAGCAAGTATTTTGCCGTCCATGGTTTTGGCATAAACTGTGCGTCCATCTTCTGACACTCCTACAGATTCTCGCACACGATTTTGCGGGTCGTTGTATCGCCAGACGGTTTCTCCCATTTTTTCATCCAACACTGTCATAAATCTGTCGGGCGATGCCAAATAAATTCTGCCGAAAGTAATAATAGGCTGTACCTGCGCAGGTGAAAGCATGCGATTGGTATTTCCTGAATTCCATATCCATCTCGGAGTTCCCGTCTTGGTATTTAATGCATAGAACTCATTGCCCCAACTACCGAAATAAACGTAATCACCCACCACCTTTGGGCGTGTAACCACAAAATTCTTCACGCTGTCAAAAGTCCACACCAGTTTTCCTGTATTCGTATCCCATGCACGGCAAGAGCCATCACCTCCAGCGACGATGACTTTGTCATCGGTACACACAGGCGACGAAACAATCGGCTTTTGAGTAGCGAAAACAAACTTTTTTCTGCCGTTTTTCAGGTTCAGTCCATATACATTGCCGTCGGATGAAGAGCACCAAACAGTTTTATTTGAAACAGAAGGCGTGCTGTATATTTTGCCATTTGTTTTGTACGTCCATATATTCTTCCCAGTGCACACATCCACAGCTTTGATTGCTCCCGAAGTATTAGTGTAAACGAGTTTGTTGTCTTGCAGATACATTCCCGCGCCAATATCGCTAGGTTCGGTAACTGACCAAATGAGTTTCACATTCTTGTTATTATCGTTCATGGAAAAATCAGGTTGCGAAGTAGTAAACAATGTTTTACAAGGTTTATTTATCGGGAAAGAACTCCACGCGTCTTTCGCAGAACTCCCATCCGATATTTTTTTCTGAATACGAATGCTGTCATTAACTACATTCACTATCGTATATCCGCCAAAATCCGCTTTTCCGCGAAGATTAGAACGACAAATAGCCGTATTTATTCCTTCCACTTCCAATTTACGATTATCGTGCCAATGACCCGCAAGCATAAGTTTCACATTATGCTGATGTAAAACATTTAATACCTCAAAAGCATTGTTTAAACCTTCGTGTAAAGGGTAGTGATTGACAAAAATTACAGGTTTGTCTTTGCTTAACTTTCTCATTTCCGTCAGAAAAAACTCTACATTTTCCTTCGGAATCTGCCCAGGTCCCATCCGCATATTCGGTCCCGATGCCATCCCAATAAAATGATAACCGTTAAAGTCAAAACTGAATGTTTCGCTGCCAAAGATTTTCAAAAAATCATTATTGCCGCTTTCCGACCAATTGGAATCATGGTTTCCGGGAATGACATAAAAAGGAATGGTCAGTTTGTCCAAGATATTTTTAGCGTTAGTCAATTCTTCGTGCGCACCGAATTCGGTAACATCTCCAGAAACAATTGCAAAAGAAATATCTTTCTGACTATTGATATCTTTCACCGTGCGCTCCAAATCTTCGTTGGATGTAGTATTGCCGATATGCGTATCCGTGATAAGTACGAATTTGAAATTCTTAGTTGGTGCTTGCGCAAAAAATAAAGAAACAGATAGGCAAACAAGTAATGAAAATAATATAAATCGTTTCATAATTATTTAGGATGGTTGGTTTTGAAATATTCATGGAAAAACAATGCCTGATATTTCACGGCATTCTTCCAATATGGCCAGTTATGAGCGCCAGGGCGTGAAATGTAATCGTGTGGAATATTGCGATAGAGCAATTCTTCGTGCAGTTTTTGATTGACGCGGTAGAAAAAATCTTCCGTGCCGCAATCAATAATTATTTTCAATCCGTTGGGACGCAGCAGATGCAGATTTCCCATCACGCTGTATGACTGCCAACGGTTGGGATGCTGGCTTTGGGGGCCCAATAGTTTGCTCATTTCCCAACTATCGGGAAAAGGCGTGATATCCACTCCCCCGCTCATACTTCCGCACGCGCCGAAAACATCCTGATGCCGCATGGCAATGAAGAGTGCGCCGTGTCCTCCCATGCTCAAGCCCGTGATAAAGCGTGCGCTGCGGTCATTGAGCGTGGAATATTTAGTATCAACGTAATCGATAAGTTCTTTGGCAACAAACGTTTCATATTGCGAAGCGGGGTCTTCGGGACTGTCCCAATACCAACTGTTCGCACCATCAGGACAAACCACCATCATCTGATAATCGTCCGCAATTTCTTTCACTTCATCCGTCTTTCCCCAGTTCTGATAGTTGCCGCTATAGCCGTGAAGAAGATACAGCACGGGCATTTTTCCTTTCGACTGATTTGGCTGAATGACTACCGCTTTTATACTTTTCTTCATTGATGTGCTATAGACCTGTATGGTATCTACTTTGGCGGCGTGGCAGAGAATTGCGACGCTGATAAAGAGGGATGATAAGACGGATTTTTTCATTAATGAGAATATTTTTGTTCAAAGATAGTTATGAAAGGCAAAAAGAGAAAGGATTCATGATGAAAGATAAGCTCCGTAACACAAAATGATAGGGCTTTTCCGATAAAATTACTTTGAATAAAGAGGTCTAACTAAATTGGCTAAACTCTAGTATGTGAGAGTTTACACATTCTCCTGTTTTTACAGAAAATATATAAAAAAAACTAATCCAAAAAGTAAACGATTATATTTAACAAAATTAAAAAATAATAATAGCGCAAAATATGATATGAACTGGGAAAGAGAAAGTATATATGTTACGGAGTCTATCACTAATCCGAAATATCAAAAGTTAAACTCCAGATACCATTACAAAATCAAAATCCCAAATAATAAGTTCTAACTACTAATTTGTAAATCGTAAAATAGTAAATTTCAAAAACTAATTTCTATAAGTCAACGTTATACAATAAACTTCAAAAATATTTTATTATGGAAATTAAGAATGAACTCAACGGCAATAAAGGGGCTTTCATTCTGAAGAATGAAGGACAAAGAATCGGTGAACTGGAATATTCTATCACCAACAACGTGATCAATGCCTACCACACAGGTGTTATAAGCGAATACGAAGGACAAGGTCTGGCGGGAAAACTTTTTGATGAGCTAGTGAAATTTGCTCGTGAAAAAGGTTATCAAATCATACCATCTTGCTCGTATATTGACGCAAAATTTAAACGCAACGCCCAGGAATATGCAGACTTGTGGTATCACCGCGAAGACGAACCATTAGGAAATGCCTGTTGCATTAAACCACAATTCTAAAAATTTCAAAACAGTTTGCAATGAATATTGAAACGATAAGTGCTATCGCATTGGGTATCGGACTAAGCGCCAGTACAGGATTTCGGGTATTCATACCGCTGCTGGTGGCAGGCATCGCCAATTATACAGGCATCCTGCAGTTAAGTGAAAGTTTTTTGTGGATGGGAAGTATTCCTGCCATTATCAGTTTTGGTGTGGCCTCTGTTGTGGAAGTGCTTGCATATTACATCCCTTTTGTGGACAATCTGCTTGATACCATTGCCACACCATTATCAGTAGTTGCTGGTACACTATTAATGACATCCGTTTTTCCCGCAGAAAGTGAATGGATGAAATGGATTGCAGGAGTTTTGGTAGGAGGTGGTGCTGCAGCTATTATACAATCAGGAAGTGCACTAACAAGGCTTTTCAGTTCTGGAGTTACTGGCGGAATAAGCAACCCGCTTATCTCAACAGGAGAAGGAGTTGCCGCCACTGGTTTTTCAATTCTATCACTTTTTATCCCAATAATTACTGCAATCATTGTTTTGGTAATTATTTTTTTAATCTTTGGATATGGCGCTAAAAGGATTTTCAAAAAGAAATCTACAGAAAATAAATAATATAAAAATAACTATGAATAAAAAATCAATATTAACCCTTACAGGAATTGCAGCACTTGCTAGTTCCCTTTTCTTATTTAATTCTTGTGTTTCGATTCCGAAAGGTGCGCAGGCAGTAACAAATTTTAATGCTGATAAATATCTAGGTAAATGGTATGAAATTGCGCGTATGGATTTTCGTTTTGAAAAAAACATGGACAATACCACAGCGCAATATTCGAAGAACGATGACGGTAGTATAAAAGTTGTAAACAGAGGATTTAAATATACCTCTAACGAATGGAAAGAAGCTGTTGGTAAAGCTAAGTTCGTGGAATCGGCAGATGTTGCTCGTTTGAAAGTCTCATTCTTCGGTCCTTTTTATGCAGGATATAACGTGGTGGAATTAGATGAAGATTATAAATATGCATTGGTAATTGGTAATAATCCCGGCTATTGTTGGATTCTTGCACGAACAAAAACTATTCCCGAAGATATTAAAATAAAATATCTGGAAACTGCCAAGAGAATTGGTGTAGAAACCGAAAAGTTGATTTGGCCAAAGCACGATAAATAAATATTCAGATAATCAAACTTTTACATTTTTTAAATATAGCCCCTTATTCATAATAATATAGGGGCTAAATTATATTTGTCATTTATTCTTTCAAATTCTAGATAATACTTCATAATTAGCTTCGTACTCATTTTCTGTTATCAACCCACTTTCGAAATATTAGCATCTTTTCAAAAGTCGCTGTTATTTCATCATTCTTGCCATAAGTATTCCGCTTCAGACGATTCGATGCTACTCGTTTTATTTTTTTAGACAAATGCTTCGGATAAACAATTTTCATCCAAATCCACATCCACACTAACCTCATCTTAGATTTCCAAGGTAATTATTTTTGACAGAATTTGTTCAGATTGCGTTTTATAAAAAACCTTCTATGCCTCTTTTGAAATAGTGTGAATTATTCGTTCCCTGCACATTGGAATGTAATGAAGGGAATTTTTATCATCAGATGCGTAAACTGCCGTAAATCAATTTTTAGCTGAGATTCTAAACAATATAAAAAAAATGTACAACAAACATATATTAGGATATATAACATTTTTACGTTTGACAAAAAAATTGTAAATTTGCGACACAGAATAACTTCATTCTGATATATTTTAGGTTATTATCATATAATTCGCATACAAAATGAGTAAAAGCGCTTTACAAATTGCAAGAGCATCGTATGCTCCGAAGGTGCCCCAAGTGTTAAAAGGAAACATTACATTGAAAGAAGGGTTGGCAACACAATCAGTTAAAGACCAAGAAGAAATCAAGTCATTATTCCCCTATACTTACGGCTTGCCCGAAATTTCTTTCCAATCAAGCGATACAAATAGCAAATCTTCTAAACCTATCAATGCGGGCGTTATCCTTTCCGGCGGACAAGCTCCAGGCGGGCATAACGTTATTGCAGGTATTTTTGACGGTATCAAACGCCTTCATCCTGATAGCAGACTTTACGGATTTATTATGGGTGCTTCAGGTTTGGTAGATCACAACTATAAAGAACTAACCGGTGAAATCATCGATGAATATCGCAATACTGGCGGTTTTGACATCATTGGTTCAGGAAGAACTAAACTCGAAACAAAAGAACAGTTCGACAAAGGTCTTGAAATTCTGAAAGAACTAGATATCACAGCATTGATTATCATTGGGGGCGACGATTCCAATACCAACGCATGCGTTTTGGCGGAATATTATCGTGCTATCAATTCAGGCGTAAGCGTCATTGGTTGTCCAAAAACTATTGACGGAGACTTAAAGAACGAATTCATTGAAACGTCTTTCGGTTTCGACACTGCTTGTAAAGTATATTCAGAACTTATCGGCAACATTGAAAGAGACTGTAATTCAGCCAAAAAATATTGGCACTTTATCAAAGTGATGGGACGATCGGCTTCCCATATCGCTTTAGAATGTGCATTGCAAACACATCCTAACATTTGTATCATCTCCGAAGAAGTGGAGCAACATGATTTGTCTTTGGAAGATATCATCGAAAAAATTGCGGAGGTGGTTGCAAAACGAGCAGCAAAAGGTATGAACTATGGTACCATTATCATTCCTGAAGGTCTTATCGAATTTATTCCATCCGTAAAATTACTTATTGGTGAATTGAACGATTTCCTTGCCAAGAACATGGAAGCCATCGGACATGAAAATGACCATCACGAAATGATTGTCAAAAACCTGTCACCAAATAACTCACGCATGTTCTCCAAACTTCCAAAGAAGGTGGCAAAACAATTGGCAATGGACCGCGACCCACACGGAAACGTACAAGTATCCATGATTCAAACAGAAGAATTGCTTGCGCAAATGGTTGCAAACAAATTGGACGAATGGGCAAAAGAAGGAAAATACAACGGCAAATTCTCTACAATTCAACACTTTTTCGGTTACGAAGGTCGTTGTGCCGCTCCTTCTAATTACGATACAGACTACTGTTACGCTTTAGGTTATACAGCTTCTATTCTTGCCGGTAATGAAAAGACCGGTTATATGGCTTCTGTCCGCAATACTACAGCCCCTGCGGCTAAATGGCAGGCGGGCGGTATTCCTATCACGATGATGATGAATATGGAAAGACGCCACGGTGAAATGAAACCGGTTATACAAAAAGCTTTGGTTGATTTGAACGGCGCACCATTCCAATATTTGAAAGAACATCGTGAAAAATGGGCTATCGAAACAGACTATGTTTTCCCTGGTCCTATTCAATTCTACGGTCCATCAGAAGTATGTGATCAGCCAAGTTTCACACTTAAACTTGAAAAGAACGGTCAGCTTTAACAACTTTGAAGTACTATTATACAAAAAAGAGGAAAGCGCTACTTTCCTCTTTTTTGTATATTGTCGAGAATTACATGATTCCTTTTTCTCTCAGTTTCTTTTGCCAATTCCATGCTGAAAGCATGGTATCCTCGATTGTTTCTTTGGCAGCCCATCCCAAAACATTGTTGGCTCTTTCTGGTTCTGCCCAAATTTGTTCGATATCGCCTTCTCGGCGTCCAACAATTTTATAATTCAGTTTGTCACCAGAAACTTTTTCAAAAACATTTATCAATTCAAGAACTGATACACCATTGCCTGTTCCAAGATTAAATATTTCTATTTTTTCTTCAGATTTATCGTTGAGCATTCTTTCTACTGCAATGACATGTGCTTTTGCCAGATCCACCACATTGATAAAGTCACGGATGCATGAACCATCAGAAGTTGAATAATCGTTGCCAAACACGCTCAATTGTTCGCGAACTCCAATTCCTGTTTGAGTAATGTATGGCACAAGGTTCTGAGGAACACCGATAGGAAGTTCGCCGATTTCTGCTGAAGGATGCGCGCCAATCGGATTGAAATAGCGCAGAATGATACTTTTTATATTCGCGCCGGAATGCACATAATCATGAATAATCTCTTCGTTAATTTGTTTAGTATTCCCGTAAGGTGAAGTCGCGGGCTTGATAGGCGCATTTTCATCAATAGGATTGTTGTCAGGTTCTCCGTACACAGTACATGAGGATGAAAAGACAATACCTTTGACATTGTATTCAGGCATCAATTCGAGTAAATTTATCAATGATACCAGATTGTTTCGGTAATACATCAATGGTTTTTGTACGGATTCCCCCACCGCTTTGCTTGCAGCAAAATGTATGATTCCTCCAATTTCAGTATATTTTTCGAAAACATTACGCAAAGCGTTCATATTAGTGCAATCCATTTTCTCGAAAGTTGGACGAATGCCTGTAATTTTCGTAATTCCATCTAAAACATTTTCGTTTGAGTTGGAAAGATTATCAACAATAATCACCTCATATCCTGCTTGTTGTAATTCAACTACAGTGTGTGAACCGATATATCCAGTACCTCCGGTAACCAAAATCTTTGATGCCATAAATTAATTAGTTATTGATATTTCTTTTAATACAAAAATACAATAAAACGCACGAATAAAGCTCACAATTGCAAGATTATAATGAAAATGGACCATTTTTGTGAAAAATTTAAAATTTATCCCATAACCGAACTGCTAAAAAAAGCCACACTGTTAAAACTCAAATGAAAAACTATTTCACTAAAAAAACGTTTGATGAAAATGGATGCGCAGATTCTCGCTCTTCACGTATAAGGTTTTTGAAGTGATTGATGATCTATAATGTGGCATCAAAATGGTGAAAACTGTCCGATTATTTATAGGGTATTGGAGGTATTATGAGGATATAAAATGCGCTTAGATATAATATCTAAGCGCATTTCAAAAATTTTATTTATCAATTAGACTCAAACAAGTTTTGATATAAAAATTTCAGATTGTTGAAAAGCGGTAGTCATAACTCTCTCCACTTCACCGCCTATTTGCGAAGCAAATATTACAACGTTCATCTGAGATATATAAGTGTTCCCATCCTCTTTTTCATAAACTGCAATTCTGCAAGGCATCATACTCGAATAAATCCGCAAATCGTCTTTCGAAAGAATTTGATAAGCCAAATTCGGATTGCATAATTCCAATACTTTGGCACCAGCAACAGTAAATCCATTTTTCTCCATGGTAGCCTGCAAATCATGCGTAAAAGTCACTTTCCAACCTTTTCAGCAATAATGTCACTTAGTTTTGATATTGTTTCTTCGAAATTGTATCTGCTTTTATGCTCATTGAACATGTTGTGTATATTACCTCCTTATTGCTTTTTTAGTAAAACTTCTTCGATTGCTTTTTTTAAAGCATCTTTAGCAAGTGCACCTTGTGCCATTTGAGGTTCTTCACCTATCGGGCAGAAAAGGATTGTAGGAATACTGCGGATGCCGAATTCAGTTGAAAGTTGTTGTTCTTCTTCCGTATTTACTTTATAAATGTAGATCTGGCCATCATATTCTTTCGCCAGTTCTTCCAAAATTGGAGCTATCATTTTACAAGGTCCACACCAGTCAGCATAAAAATCAACGATACACGGTTTATCACCAAGATATTCCCACTTTTGTGGATTTTGTTCGAAATTAGCAACTTTTTTAAGAAATTCTGCTCGTGTTAAATGTATTGTTCCCATTTTTTTTGTCTCCTTTGAAGAGTTGTTTTGATCTTTTATTTCGTTTATACTTTTCTCTTTAGGATTATTGCAAGCTATTGCAACAACTCCTAAAAGAGCTATGAATAATATTTTAAAAAGTTTTTTCATTATTTTGTTTATTTATTTTTGATTCTTTTCTAAATATATCGAATAACAAACCGCCTAGGAGTGCGCCGTAAAAAGTCATGCGCCAAGGATGGGAAATTATTGGACAAGCTCCCGTGGAACAACCTATGAAATAAAAATATAAATAGCCCGAAATAGCTCCAATGATTATCCCTAAAATTGAAAGTTTGTATTTAAAAAAAAATTCTTTCACAAATTTATTCATTATTTTCTATTAAGTATAAATCTCTTACCATCTCTCCCAACGCCCGATTTCTAAGTTTGTAAAAGCAATTTTTACCTTCTTTTCTGCTATCCAAAATACCTTTTGCACGCATATCATTAATATGATGAGAGAGCAAAGACTGGTTGCATTCAGCGTCCTCTATTAATTGTGTGACGGTTTTTTCAGGAGTTTCCATTAATTGCATTATTACACACAACTTAGTCTCATTTGAAATTGACTTGAGTAGATAAGCTATATTTTTGAATTTTGATTTGTCTTTTTTCATAATTAAATAAATACCAATACATGAACATTCATTCATATATATTTGTTCAGAATGATTTTGTTAAAAAATGATTTTTAAAAAATAGGAATTAAATAGGAAATTTTAAAATAAGCAACTCGATTCGCAGAACGCGAATACTGATTTTCAACAGAGTTTTTAAAGATATCTCCAAGACCAAAATAATATCTTCCTTCCAAGTCTAGCGTCCCCACTTTGGTTTCCAACGACATTCCTAATCCGGCAGTTAGTCCGTAATCAAAACGATTGTCGATATTATCGTATTGAGCCCCAAGTAACTTATCAGGTTCAGCCTGCTTTTGTTGGCCAACATAAGTTTGCAATTCAGCACTCATTGTGCCTGATTCTCCAACCAAGAAACTGACTTGCGGCCCTATATTGAAAATGAATTTAGTTTTATCGCCAAAATAAACATGTGTTAGCATCGGGATATCTACATACATCAAGTTGCGTGAGTAGGAAAATTCAGATTCTTTATCAAACTTTTCCGTCCAACCTCTTTGAGCTAAATTCACTTCAAGTTGTAAACCTAGATTTTTTTCAGCAATATAACGAGCAGTAACTCCTGCGTTATAACCCATTTTATATTGTTGTATGACTTTTGGATAAAAATCAATTATAGAAAGAGACACTCCTCCTCCACCACCGATTAATAAATTTGAATCAAACTTTTTATGCTGTGCAGACAGCGTGATGACATTAAAAAAAAGGAGTGTAAATATTACAAAATTTTTTCTCATCTTTTTTATTTGATTTCTTTTTTTACAATCCCGCCGTTTACATCGTAATTAATAATGTATAATCCATTATTGATGAATCCTCCCCATGAATTGACACGCTCGAAATCAAAAACCAATTGGATATTATTTATCTTAACTTTATTGATATTTCTTTCAAAATGATCACCTCCGTTGTAAAGTGCTGTTAAGAAATAAAGACCTGTGTCGTAACCTAAAATTCCGTATTTTGGATATGTATTTAATAGTTTTCTTTTATACCAATTATTGAAATTTTGTTCAAAGCTTCTTACTTGAGAATCCTGTTCATCTACAAAGAAAGAACTGTAAATATACGCTCCGATTTTATGGAAATCACTTTTATAACTATTTCCATATGTTTGCCATTCGGGATATCCGTAAAGTGAGAATGTAGCATCAGATGTAGCTGATTTTATTTTTTTGATAGTGTCCAAAATCTGTTTAAGTGCAGCTTTATCACCAGAAGTAGGAACAATTGCAGTTCGCATTCCTGCCATGTAAGAATTTTGAATAGACTGCATCAAATTAGCATCTTGTTCAATAGTTTTGAACGAAATATTTTTGCGTTTCAATTCTTTTTGAAGCGTGTTTACAAATTCACTTTTGTCTAATTTCCCAGGAACATTAACAAAAATAATGTTCGCATCTTTCATCGATTGACAGTACGCATTGGCGGCTTCATCAAAAACATATGAAAGTGGAGAATTTACTTGAAATATGTTTGGATTGTATAAAACTTCGTTATTTTTCGAAGAAAATGGAATTACATATTTAATATTGTTTTCTTTTGAGAAACGAGATAGCACATTTATTTCACTTTCTGAGAATCCTCCAATAATTAAATTCAAATTTTTCATTTCACTTGTTGACAATAACCCTTCAAGTTTTTGTGTTTCCTCCGCTTTACCAGTTTCAAAAACAAACATTTCAATATTTGCCCCCTTTTCTTTCATTTCTTTCACAGCGAGCAGCATACCTTCATAATATTCTTGTAGTCTGTAATCGTTTTGTGAAGTATTATCCAGAAATGGCAGTAAAAGACCAACTCTGATGACGTTCAATGATTTCATTTCCAATTGTTTGTTCAACAATTCCTGTGCTCTGCGTTCTTGTGTAACAACATCATTATTATCATTTGCCCAATCGTTAGATCCGGACGAAGGAATGCGAATTGTACGTCCTATAAGAAAAGTTTCAGAAGATAAACCGGGATTAGCAGCCATGATTTGCTCAGGACTGACTTTGTATGCGCGAGCTAATGAATAAAGGGTTTCTTTTGGTTGAATAGTATGAAATCTATAGTAACCTTCGGTTGGTTGAGTTGCTGCGGATTTTTGAGGAATGTCCAAAGTATCTCCTACATATATTCCATCTTTAGCAGAAGGATTGATACTCAAAATCGCTTCTGTAGATGTATTATACATTCGTGCAATGCTAAACAAAGTTTCACCTCTTTGGATGGTATGTTTGAACGCTCTGTTTTGAACTTGAGTTGTTTCAACTGGTTTCACAATCACAGGTTGTGGCTCTGATTGTTGTGGAAGCTTTAAATTTCTGTTCGACCATTTTACAGGAATATTTAAAACTTGTCCGGCTTGTATTCCATCTTTTGACGATGGATTATAAACGAGTATATCCTCAACACTTACTTTAAATAATTTAGATATTGAATAAAGACTTTCTCCCGCCTTTACATTATATGTATAAAACGTTTTACCATCAATTTCGATTTTGGTTTGCGCGCTAAGGCTTAAAACAAAAAATGTAAAACTCAAAAAGAGAACATTGATTGTTGAAAATAATTTTTTATTCATAACTATTTGCTTGAAACAAAAATAATGTGCAAAGTTAAATATTTTGTATGTCAATCTAACAAACAAAAAAGTAGCAAGTTCAATTTTTGTTAAATAAATTCATTTAAAGTTACTCCATTTATCTTATAAACCTCATTTAAATAGATATCAAAAACAATATTAAAAAGGTAATTGCTCTTCATCAGATGACAAAAATGCCGACTCCGAATTATTGAAATTTGGTGGTGCCTGATTATTTATTTTTGAACTATAAGTCAATTCACGCATTGCGTTTATAGAAAAGTCCGTAAATCGTGCATATTCATTATCAAATTTCAATTTGACAATTCCCGTGGGTCCGTTTCTGTGCTTTGCAATGATAATTTCTGCAATTCCAGCAGTTGATTCGCCTTTTTCATCTTCTGTAATTTTGTAATATTCGGGACGGTGAATAAAGCAAACAATGTCAGCGTCCTGCTCGATTGCTCCCGATTCACGCAAATCTGCCAATTGTGGTCTTTTTCCTTCATTTCCCTGACGATTTTCAACTCCACGATTCAATTGAGAAAGCGCAATAATCGGAATATTAAGTTCTTTAGCTAAACCTTTTAACGAACGAGAAATTGTACTTACTTCCTGTTCACGGCTACCAAAACTCATTCCCGAAGCATTCATCAATTGAAGATAATCAATAATAATAATTCCTACACCATGTTCACGTACAAGTCTTCTAGCTTTTGTTCTCAATTCAAAAACTGATAAACTCGGTGTGTCATCTACATAAATCGGAGCATCGTAAAGGAGTTTTTGATATTTATCCAATCGCAGCCATTCATCCTCTGCAAGTTTACCGCTCTTGATACTTTCACCGCGTATCTGGCAGACATTTACTATCAAACGATTCACCAATTGCACATTGGACATTTCAAGAGAGAAAACTGCAACAGGAATTCCTGAGTCAACAGCCATATTCTTTGCCATCGAGAGCACATAAGCAGTTTTACCCATCGCAGGACGCGCCGCGATAATCACCAAATCCGACTTTTGCCAACCGGATGTCATTTTGTCTAATTCCTTAAAACCAGAACCGAGACCGCTCATACCATCTTTTCTGTTAGCTGCAGCTTGGATGTTATCTAACGCTTCTTTTATGACGGGATTGATCTGGATGACGTCTTTCTTTACATTATTTTGTGTGATTTCAAATAAGCGACCTTCCGTTTCCTGCATTAGGTCATCAATATCTATTGTTTCGTCAAAAGCCTGTTGAGTAATGTCTGAAGAAAATGAGATTAGTTGCCTTGCTATATATTTTTGAGCAATGATTCGCGCGTGATATTCTATATGAGCTGTGGAAGCCACTTTCTCGGATAGTTCTGCAATATAGATAGCTCCCCCAACTTTTTCCAAATCGCCACGTTTTTTTAATTCTTCCACCACGGTCAACACGTCAACTGGTTTTTGCTGTAAAGCTAAACCCTGAATAGAGGCGAATATAAGCTGATGTATTGGGTCGTAAAAACTTTCCGGTTTTAAGATGTCACTTATCACAGAATAAGCATCCTTTTCTAATACAAGAGCACCTAAGACCGCTTCTTCCAACTCTCTTGCCTGAGGTGGGAGTTTGCCTATATCCGGAATTAATACAGTTTTTTCCACAGTTTTTGATGAGGATTTCTTTTGACGCTTTTGTTGATCCATATTAGTTATTATCTTTTTCTGAATGAATTTGTAAAGTTATAAAAAACCTTTTTCATTTATTCCGCAGCAAAAAAAACATATCAACAACTTATCATCAACTCAAAAATAAATGAATTATTCTTTATAATCTTTTTTAGTATTCCTCAAGACCAGCTAGGGTCACTTCTGCCTCTCCTGTTTCTGACGAAAAGATTAAAGAAATCATAGAATATATAATTTACTGGTCGCCTTCGGCATACAATTCTCAAAGTGCAAGTGTTGTTCTTCTTTTTGGAGATAATCACAAAAAACTTTGAAAATAACAGAAGACGAAAGTAAATCGGAAGAAAATTTCAAAAGACTAAAAAGAAAATTTGTGTATCTTTTCTTTCGGGATATGCCACAATTTTATTTTATGAGGATCAGAAAGTTGTAAAAGATTTACAAAATAAATTCCCTTCTAACGCTGATAAATTCGCTCACTGGAGCGAACATTCAAGTGGGGATAAATCAAATTCTTGTATGGATGACTTTGGACAATGAAGGATTTGGAACTTCGCTTCAACATTATAATCCGGGTATTGACCAAAGAGTAATGCAGGAATGGAATATTGATCCCGAATAGAAACTCATCGCTCAAATGCCATTTGGTATTTCGTCGGAAGATCCAAAAGAAAAAACTTACGAGCCTCTTGAAAATAGGCTGCTTATTTTAAAATAATAAAATCGATAAATAAATATTCAAGTATCTTTTCATTTCATTTAAAAAATTAGTTCACTGTATTTGGTGAACTAATTTTTTTTCAAATTGACAAATGCATTTACAATAATACACAGATTCAAAAAAAAAATATAAATTTGCAATTCAAACTTCGAAATATATTTTGAAACTAAACACTTTACAATCTATATTTTTTTATAATGAAAAAAATTCTATCAAGCGTAATTCTATTTTTTAGTATCACAGCTTCTCTCTTTGCTCAAGACGTAATCAAATGGACTTTTTCGATGGAAAATGGCAATAATGGAGAAGTTAATTTAGTAGCGAAAGCAAGTGTGGAGAGAGGTTGGCACATGTATGACTCTAATATACCTGATGGTGGACCAACTCCTACACAAATAAATTTTGACAAACTTGTTGGCGCAACGGCAGTGGGAAAATTTCAAGCTGTTGACAGGAAACCTCACGTAGCTTTCGATGATGTTTTCCAAATGAAAATCGGAACTTTTGACGGACAAGTGAAATTTGTGCAACGTCTTAAAATCACAGACAAAGCAAAATTTTCAGCAGCAGGAGATGTTCGCGCACAGGGATGTAACGACAACACATGTACACCTCCCCTCCCAACAGAATTTTCTTTTACAGCTTCTAATCTCCCAGCAGGCGTAGTTGAAGACAAAAAAGCGGCATCGTCGGTTGACAGCGTAGAAACAACGACTACCGATTCTGTAGCTGTGGCACCAATTGTTACAAGTGCTCCCGTAAATTCTGATAAACTTTGGGAACCGGTTACCGAAGAACTCAAAACTATGGGAACTAACAACGGAGTTGAAGGTAATTCACTATGGAGTATATTTCTGAAAGGACTTATCTGGGGATTCGCAGCCTTGCTTACACCTTGTGTTTGGCCTATGATTCCTATCACAGTAAGTTTCTTCTTGAACAGAAATAAGAAAAGCCGTTCAAAAGCGTTGAAAGATGCTATTGTCTACGGCGCATCTATCATTGTTATATACGTGGCTTTAGGATTGATTGTTTCCACTGTATTCGGCGCTAGCGCGTTGAATAGTTTTGCCACAAGTGCTTGGTTCAACCTGATATTCTTTGCATTGCTTGTAGTATTCTCGATATCGTTCCTCGGAGCATTCGAAATGGTATTGCCTGCATCATGGACTAATAAAATGGACAGCAAAGTAGACAGCACAACAGGGTGGATCAGTCTGTTCTTCATGGCATTTACACTTGCTTTGGTTTCATTCTCTTGTACAGGTCCTATTATCGGATGGTTGTTGGTAGACGCTGCCACTCAAGGAAATTACCTCGCACCTGCTGTCGGTATGTTCGCATTCGCATTCGCACTTTCTATTCCTTTTGTATTGTTCGCATTGTTCCCATCATGGTTGAAAACGCTTCCAAAATCCGGAGGATGGTTGAATTCGGTGAAAGTGGTATTAGGACTTATAGTTTTGGCTGTATCTCTCAAATTCTTATCTATCGCCGACTTGTCAAATGGATGGGGAATTCTCAATCGAGACGTATTCTTAGTGATCTGGATTGTAATTTTCGGAATGATGGGAATGTATTTATTGGGGAAAATTAAATTTCATCACGATAGCGACCTTCCTTATGTTGGTGTAGGAAGATTCTTCTTGGCAATGGCAGCATTCGCTATTTCTATTTATTTGATTCCAGGTCTTTGGGGAGCACCTCTTAAACCAATTAGCTCAATTTTACCTCCGATGTCTACTCAGGACTTCAAACCAAAAGAAGAAGTGTTTGCAAATAAATTTTTGGACTATGAAGCAGGCATGGCGTACGCCGCTCAAACAGGAAAACCTGTATTGTTAGATTTCGCAGGATATGGCTGTGTAAACTGCCACAAAATGGAAGCAACAGTATTGGCTGACGAACGCGTGAAGAAAAATATCAGCGACAATTTTGTGTTGATTACTTTAATGGTGGATGAAAAAGCCAAATTGCCACAACCTATGGAAGTGACAGAGAATGGTAAAACAATGAAATTGAAAACCGTCGGCGATAAATGGAGCTATCTGCAACGCCACAAATTCGGCACACAGTCGCAGCCATTCTACATTGTCTTAGACCATCAGGGAAAACCTCTCAGCAAAGGGTACAACTTTGATGATAATGTAAATAATTTCCTCAACTTCTTAGATGAAGCGAAAAGAAGTTTTAATAAGTAAAATTTGTTAGAGACGCCACAATGTGACGTCTCTACTTTTTTTAAATATGAATACAAAAGAACAAAAACTGCAAGCATTCGGTCGTCTGCTAGACATCATGGACGAACTGCGCGAAAAATGCCCGTGGGACAGAGAACAGACCAACGAAAGTCTCCGCGCTAACACAATTGAAGAAACTTACGAACTTTGCGAAGCGATCATCAAAAATGATAATACTGAGATAAAGAAAGAATTGGGAGACTTGCTGCTGCACGTTGTTTTTTATTCCAAAATGGGTGAAGAAAAGAACGCCTTCGACGTTGCAGATGTATGCAATGCAATTTGCGATAAACTTATTTTCAGACATCCACATGTTTTTGGAGAAACGCATCAGGATTCTTCTAGAAGCGTGGAGAAGTCTTGGGAACAAATAAAGCTGAAAGAAAAAGGTGGCAACAAAACCGTACTTCAAGGAGTTCCATCTTCATTACCATCCTTGGTAAAAGCCTATCGTATTCAGGATAAAGCACGCAACGCAGGTTTCGATTGGGAAAAGCGTGAAGATGTGTGGCTAAAAGTGCAGGAAGAAATCAATGAATTTCAAACTGAAGTGGAAAAGATGAACACCGAAAAGATGGAAAAAGAATTCGGCGATGTACTTTTCAGCCTCATCAATGCTGCCCGCCTCTATCAAATCAATCCCGATAACGCGCTAGAACGTACCAATCAAAAATTCATCTACCGCTTCAACTATATGGAAGCAAAAATACGCGAACAAGGTAAAACTTTGAAAGAAACTTCGCTTGACGAAATGGAAAAATATTGGCAAGAAGCTAAGTATCATAAAAATGAAGATTAAGCATCGTATCCATTAACATTAACTTATTAACAATGAAAAATCTCCTATGTCCTCAATGCAAAATACGTCGTTTCTATCTATTGAATGAAGCAGGCGATAGACTAGTCGTAACCGTCACCAAAGAAAAGGAAATCATACCCATACACGAAGAAGAATCTCTCAAAGGTTTTGACACATCCGTACTATATTGTCTCGGATGCTCCTGGAAAGGATCGGTGAATAATTTAAGCGAACATTAATTCTTTTTTTATTTCCCCGTTCTCCAGCGAGATATGATTGTTCTTCGTTTATTGAATATACCATTTTGCTTGGTGCGAACATCTTCCACCACATAGAAAATTTGCGAATCAAAAAGATTCAAACGTTTTTCGAGTTTTTTCATTTCTTTGCGGTCAATCACTGTTTCCACTACATCCACCTTGTCAATAGACCCTGTGGCATGAATCAACGTAGAACCATGCCCCATATCCTTCAACAATTTTACCAGCACCGAGCCTTCTTTTTTAGTATAAATTCGGCACAGAACCACGCCGTAAGCGATATATTGCTCCATCAAAATACCTACATAGTTTCCTGCAGCATAACCTCCCGCATAAGAAATGTATGCGACCATGTCATTTGCCCTAGACAATATTTGTGAGATAATGACCACCCAGATAAATACTTCAAAGAACCCGATAATAGGCGCTTTATACTTTTCTCCTTTCGATACAAAAATGATGCGCAGCGTCCCCAGAGAAACGTCCACAATTCGTCCGAAAAAAATGATAATTGGCAATAGCCAAGGTGACTGATCAAGAAAATCAAACATGTTATTTTGAATTATTAATTTATAATTATTAATTATTTATTAAAGGATAGTTTTCAAATAATTTACAAACTCTTTTACATCCTCCTCCGTAGTATCCCATGAGCATACCAGCCGCATCTCATCTTTTGCCTCATCCCAGGGATAGAAAAAGTAGCGTTGCAACAAGCGTTCTACTTTTGATTTTTCGAGGATAAAAAATATTTCGTTTCCTTGTACATTTTGCGTAAGTTTGATTCCCAATTTCTGCATTTCCTCGGCGAGATGTTGAGCAGAAGCATTGGAATGGCGGGCATTATCTAACCAGATATTTTCTTCCAGATAAGGAATAAATTGTGACGAGATATATCTCATTTTAGAACACAACTGAGTCGTTTGTTTTCGGAAATATCGAAGATTCTTTGATAATTCCGGCCTAAGAGGGACAATCGCCTCGCCAAACATCAATCCGTTTTTAGTTCCTCCTAAAGTAAAAATGTCAACACCGCAATCTACCGTAATTTCCCGCAACGAGCATCCAAGAGAAGCACAAGCGTTGGCAATGCGTGTTCCATCCACAAACAGATACATATCATACTGATGAGCCAAGTCTGCTAACGCTCGCAATTCATGCGGCGTATAGAGGGTTCCCAGTTCGGTGGTTTGCGAAACTGCGATAACTTTTGGCTGCGCGTGATGCTCAAAACCGAAATCGTGCAATTCGGGAAGCACCTGCTCAGGAGTAAGTTTGCCGTCCGGTGTATCAATTTCTTTGAGCATACATCCCGTCATTTTTGTCGGCGCGCCGCATTCATCCACCGCAATATGCGCCGTACGAGCGCAAATAATACTATGAAACGATTGTACACAAGTCTGAAGAGCTGCAACATTGGCTCCAGTACCATTGAATGTAAACAGTGGCTCGATACCTTCAACTCCTACAGCGTCTATGATTATCCTTGTTGCTTTTTCAGTGTAAGGATCTCCTCCGTAAGCAATTAAGTGATTATTATTGGCTTCACTCAAAGCTTTCATTATTTCGGGATGTACTCCCGAGTGATTATCACTGCCAAAACTCCGCATAAAATATCTATTTAATTATTTGATGGTTTACAAAGATAATTAAAGCGCTATGAAACACATCTATATTCACTTATAAATGAATATAAAAACTAATTATCGATGTACTATAAAATATTAAACAATTAAAATAAGTTAAATATTAAAATTAATTTTGGTAATATAAAAAGCAAACTTACATTTGCAGTGTTCTATTATACTATAACACTAAAACATTAAGACAAATTAAAAACATTGATATGATTACTATTGAAGATTTATCTTTCAAATATGGAAGGAAGGAAATTTTAAGCAACATCAATCTTACACTTACGCAAGGTAAAATTTATGGACTATTAGGTGAAAATGGAGTGGGCAAAACTACACTGTTGAAAATTATCAGCGGTTTGCAAAAACCATTTTCAGGAACATGCCGTGTAAATGGTGAATTTCCTTTTAAACGTACTCCCTCTTTTTTGAGTAACATTTACTTTCTGCCCGAAGAGCTGGAATATATTCAAATAGATATTTCTGTTGAAACGTATGCAGAATCTAATGGAATGTTTTATCCACGTTTTGATAAGCAGAAGTTCAACAACATCCTCAAGGAATTTTCCATGGATACAAACGGCAAATTGAATAAACTATCACAAGGACAAACCAAGAAAGTTGCTATCGCATTCGCGCTTGCGACCAATGTGGATTTGGTTTTGATGGATGAACCGAGCAACGGATTGGATATCCCTTCCAAATCGCTTTTCAGAAAGGTGATTGCACAATATTGCGACGACAATACGTGTTGTGTGATTTCCACCCACCAAGTGCGCGATTTGGAAAACCTCATCGATCCTATCATCATTCTTGATAACAAGGCAGTATTACTCAATGAATCGTTGGAACGAATTTCAGAGAAATTGTATTTCGGTCTAGATTCTTCCGCTCCAGATGATGCACTTTACTCTGAACCAGCTTTGGGTGGCGTGATAACAGTTACGCAAAATCTGCACAACAAAGAAAGTCGTGTGAATCTCGAAGCGCTTTTCAATGCAACAATGCAGAACAAAAATACCGTTCAAGAAATCTTTAAATAAACTCAATCTTCAAAAAAAATTTATAGTTATGAACAATAATATATTCGAACCAAGCAGATTTATAAATCTTTTCAAAAGAGAGTTTCAATATCATTCTAAAAATTGGATTCTATTTACAGCACTGTTTGCAGGACTTCCGGTAATCATGTTTATGTTGAATATTTACTCATATGGAGGATTTTATTCAAATTTGAGCACTCGTTTTTCTTTCTGGAAAATGCTCATAGGGATTACTACCCTTTTTGCACCGTTCATCTTTTTCTACAACACCAATCATCCTAAAAAAGGTTTGACAGAAGTTTTGCTTCCCGCTTCAACTCTGGAGAAGTTCTTGATGATGCAACTGTCTTGTTTCATGATTGCTCCTTTTATATTTACAATGCTTTACGCAGTAATGGATAGTTTGCTTCATTTAATAAGTCCATTTGCTTTCCGTGGAATGGTTTTTCAGGAAATTATAAATATGAATATCGATTTTGAAGAAGGCATGATTACATTTTTAATAATGCAGATTTTCTTCTTTTTTAATATGCTTTTTGTAAGACGAAAAGTACTAAAATCATTCGGAACGCTCGTTGGCATACAGATTTTATTTGGATTTATTACCTTTTCTATGATTTATATCCTGAAAGTTTTAGGGGTTTTTCAAGAAACATACTATAAAGGAGAATTAAGCTATGATTTGCAGCTATTTGATTTTGATTCTTCATATCCTCCCTACATTACCATTATTCAAATAGTTAGAATATTCTTCGTGGTAGTATTACCAATTCTGTTATTTGTAAGTTCTTATTATTTAATGAGAAATAGAAAATACTAAAAATTTTACAACAATGAATTTTGACGAACATAAACCTATATACCTCCAAATATCGGACACCATCTGCGAGAAAATTCTCAATGGCGAATATCCTGAGGAGGAACGCATCCCGTCTATCCGCGAGATGGGAGGATTACTAGGAGTAAACCCCAACACGGTGATGCGAAGCTTTGAATATCTGAAATCGATGGAAGTTATCTACGACAAACGCGGGGTAGGATTTTTCACCGCCGCCGGAGCGAAAAAAGCGATAAAAAAGATGTACAAAAAAGATTTCTTCGAAACGGAAATTCCAGTTATTGCAAGAAGGATAAATATGCTTGAAATTTCGATGGAAGAATTTAATAATCACCTCACATCAGAACTCGGACAAATAAATAGAAAATAATTATTCAAAATTGTAACGTAACCAATATCAGTTACGTCTAATCAATTAAAGAACCCAAATGATTACTCTCAACAACATTCACAAATCTTACAATACTGAGGCAATTTCGCTGCACGTACTCAAAGGCATCAATTTAGAAATTTCTGAAGGAGAATATGTTTCCATCATGGGTGCGTCCGGTTCAGGCAAATCTACCCTGCTGAATATTCTGGGAATTTTGGATAATTATGACGAAGGAGATTATTACCTCAACGGAAAGCTCATTAAAAATCTGAATGAACGTCAGGCTGCCAAATATCGTAATGAATTAATCGGTTTCGTATTCCAATCTTTCAACCTGATTAATTTCAAAAACGCAATGGAAAACGTGGCTCTTCCACTATACTACAAAAACGTGTCGCGTAAGCAACGCAACCTCATCGCAATGGAAATGCTCGATAAGATGGGGCTCAAAGATTGGGCGCTGCACATGCCAAACGAATTGTCCGGTGGACAAAAACAACGTGTTGCCATTGCCCGCGCTATGATTTCCAATCCAAAAGTTATCCTAGCGGATGAACCTACTGGAGCGCTAGATAGCAAAACGACCATAGATGTGATGAATGTGCTCACCGAACTCAACAAAAGCGGTATCACTACTATCATCGTCACTCACGAACAATCCGTAGCCGATGCTACCAACCGCATTATACACATAAAAGACGGATTGATAGAAAACGAAACAAATAAACAATAATCCGTTTAAAGCAATGAATGATATTTTTCAAGAAATATTCGCGTCCATGAAACGAAACAAATTGCGAACAGTTCTAACCGGACTGTCCGTTTCGTGGGGAATATTTATTCTTATAATTCTGCTTGGCGCGGGTAACGGACTTAAGAACGGCGTAATGAGCAATATGAGCGATCGAGCCACAAATACCGTAAGTCTTGAAACCGGCACAACATCCATTCCTTACCGGGGATTACAAAAAGGACGAAATGTCACGTTTTCTAACGAACAACTTGATTTTATAAAAAAGCAAGTAAAAGAAGCAGGTAATTTATCTCCAAAAATCACAACCAATCAAGTCATACGCAATAAAAACGATTTTGGTAATTTCAGTATAGTTGGAATTCTTCCTAATTATACCAGAATCAAAAATATAAGAATGAACAAGAAAAGTCGTTTTATCAATGAAAGAGATGTAGACGAATTCAAAAAAGTGATTGTGCTTGACAAAAAAGTTACGGAAGCCATTTTCAAAAATGAAAATCCTGTTGGCAAGGAGGTTGTAGTAGGACAAATTATTTTTAGAGTGGTGGGTGTGACAAATGACAAAAGCAGATGGGAAGGCGGAAAAGCATACATCCCATTTAGTACTGCTCAAGCTATTTTCGATCCAGACATGAAATTTTCCGAGATTGAATTCACAGTGGAAGGACTTGAAACCGAAGCAGCAAATGACCAATTCAATAAGTCACTGCGAAACATGCTTTCCCGGAATTTAAGTTTTGATGTAGAAGACAGACAAGCAATGTATATCGATAATTCGCAAGAAGAATACCTACAAGCTACAAAAATATTTAATGGCATCAACCTATTTATCACCATTATAGGTATCCTCACGATGATTTCGGGAATTGTAGGGGTGAGCAATATTATGCTGGTTTCAGTGAAAGAACGAACGCGTGAAATCGGTATCCGGAAAGCAATCGGAGCACCATCATCTTCCATTCTCAAATCCATCATCATCGAATCCATTATCATCACAGCTATCTTTGGATATATTGGAATGATGCTGGGAATAGGTCTCACTGAATTGATAAACTTTGTCATGGAACAGTCAGCCGCTCAATCCGGAGAATCGGATATGACGGTTTTTAAAAACCCCACTGTAGGTTTAGGACTGGTATTTCTCGCCACTACAATTTTAATAATTTCAGGAGTTATAGCTGGCTATATGCCCGCACGCAAAGCCGTGAAAATCAAACCAATTGAAGCCATGCGTCAGGAGTAAAATAATATTATAAGAAAGAAAATGAGAAATATATTTGATATAGACAGATGGCAGGAAATTTGGGCAACCATCACGCAGAATAAGTCGCGTAGTTTCCTCACTGCCTTCGGGGTTTTCTGGGGAATGTTTATCTTGGTAACAATGGTAGGAGCTGGAAACGGACTACAGCAAGCGATCGAAAAAGAAGTGGAAGGATTCGCAAAAAACTCATGTTTTTTCTGGTCAAATCCCACCGATATGCCATATAAGGGTTTTCAGAAAGGCAGAAAATGGGATATGCTTAATGGTGATATTCCCGTTATCGAACGTAACGTTCCGGAAGCACAATTTATTTCACCGGTATTGTTCGGAGGCAGCTGGGATGAAAACGTGAAAAATGTTGTCAGAGGTGATAAAGCTGATAATTTTCAGGTAAAAGGTTGCTATCCCATCTATAATGAAATAGAACAGGTGAAAATGCTTGAAGGACGTTTTGTAAACAATATTGATATCCAGCAAAACAGAAAAGTGTGCATCATTGGTAAACGGGTGGAAGAAGTTTTATTCGCCAAAGGCGAATCGGCTATCGGAAAAATGATAAAAGTAAATGGCATTTATTTTCAAGTAATCGGTGTATGCGAAAGGATGTCAAATGCATCTATCGGAGGGAATCCAGACCGATCAGTAGTATTACCATTCTCCACCATGCAAAAAGCTTTTAATCAGGGAAATATAATTCACTTTCTGGCAATTACCGCAAAAAAAGGAATTTCTGTAAAAATTATTGAAGACAAAGTGATAGAAACCTTCAAAAAAATTCATCAGATACATCCGGATGATACGAAAGCCGTGTTTTCTATGAATGTGGAAGATCAATTCAAAATGTTTTCGTATCTCACTTTAGGGATAAAAATATTAATATGGATTGTGGGACTGGGTACCCTTCTTGCAGGTGCAATTGGTGTAAGCAATATCATGCTCGTCACTGTGAGAGAACGAACAAAAGAAATTGGAATCCGACGCGCGCTTGGAGCAACGCCCCAAAATATCATCTCGCAAATCCTCACTGAAAGCATTGTGCTGACACTAATTGCAGGCATCAGCGGAATAGTTTTAGGCGTTTTGCTTCTTGCGGGAATAGGTATTGCACTCAGTCAGAGTGAAACATTCATTAAAGAGCCGCAAATTAGTTTTGGAATAGCTATTGCATCACTTTTCATTCTAATTCTTGTGGGTTTGCTTGCGGGATTTATCCCTGCCAATCGTGCGATGCGTATAAAAGCTATCGAAGCTATCCGAGAAGAATAAAGATAATTAATTTTTCACTTACAACATCAATAAAAAACAATAAAAACAAACATATAAATCTTATGAAAAAAGCTTTTAAAATCGGAGGGTTAGTATTATTAGGAATCCTTGTATTGTGGACATTCTTTTTCTTATGGCAAAAATCACGTCCAAAACAAAAAGAGTACAATATTGAAGTAGTTCAGAAAAATGATATTCTGAAAAAGACGGTTGCAACAGGAAAAGTGCAGCCGCGTAACGAAATCCTGATTAAGCCTCAAATGTCTGGAATCATTTCAGCCATTTATAAACAAGCGGGCGACAAAGTTAACACCGGCGATATTATCGCGAAAATCAAAGTTATACCCGATATGGTGAACTTAAGCAGTGCCGAGTCACGTGTTCAGCATGCGAAACTAACTGCTGAGCAAAGCGCGAAAACTTTCGCCAGAGATAAAGCACTTTTTGAAAAAAATATTATCTCAAAAGAAGAATACGAAAAATCTCAACTGCAGTACCAAAACGACCGTCTGGAATTAACCTCCGCTACAGATAATCTGAGCCTGGTACGCGATGGGATTTCCAAATCATCCTCAGCCTACAGCACCACGCTTGTTCGTTCTACCGTAAGCGGAACGATACTGGATGTTCCGGTAAAAGCAGGTAATTCGGTTATACAATCTAACAATTTCAACGACGGAACCACTATTGCCTCTGTAGCCAATCTTTCTGATATGCTTTTCGTGGGAAAAATTGACGAATCGGAAGTAGGAAAATTGTCGGTTGACATGCCAATGGATATTACCATCGGAGCCATTCAAGACAGAAAAATCCCGGCAAGACTTGAATATGTTTCTCCAAAGGGAACAGAAGAAAATGGTGCCATTCTTTTCGAAATGAAAGCGGCAATAAAGATGCCCGGCGATTTATTTATCCGTGCCGGATACAGTGCAAACGCTGAAATTGTTTTAGCTAAAGCAATGAACGTACTAAGCATTCCTGAAACGTGTGTTCAATTTAGCGGCGACTCTGCATTCGTTTACGTAGTAAAAGATGAAAAGCAGAACACTTTCGACAAAAAACGTATACAAGTAGGTTTATCCGACGGTATCAATATCCAGGTGAAAAGCGGTTTAAAACTGAAAGATAAAGTTCGTGGTAACGAAAAAACGAATAAGAAATAACGAAATAAACCCATTGAAATGAAAAAAAACATCATCATATTAACATTGATTCTTATTTTTCCAACGCTTCTCTCAGCCCAACAACTGACACTCGACGAATGCATCCGCATCGCTTTGGAAAACAACCGCAATATCAAACAGCAAAAATTGTCGCATCAAAGCCGTACGATTGCTTACGACCAGGCACGGGCAGATTTATTGCCGGGTGTTAACTCATCGTTGGGTCAGAATTTCAATTTCGGTCGCTCTATTGGTGTGGACAATACGTATAAAGATGCAAATTCTTCACAAACTTCTTTCAATTTGAGCGGCGACGTCACGTTGTTTGATGGCCTACGCATGAAACACAATATTGATGCGCGAAAAGCAGATATGCTGGCTTCGGAAGCGGACATAAAAACGGTGGAAAAAGAAATAACGATGAGTGTCACTACCGCTTATCTGCAGGTTCTTCTCAATAAGGAGTTAACGAAAATTTCACAGGATCAGCTACAGCTCACAAAAGTAGATCTGGAACGCAGACAGCAATTGGTAAACAGCGGGAAAATTGCGAAGGGAGAGTTGTATCAACTTGAAGCACAACAGGCAAAAGAAGAAATGAATCTTGTTCAAAACCAAAACAATACCAAATTGGCATTGCTGGATTTGGCACAGATTATGGAACTAGAAGATTTCAAAAATTTGGATGTGGTAAATCCTAACTATGATTCACTTCTTACTCAACAACCTCTCACCGCACAATCAGTTTATGAAAGTGCAGTAATGAACCGTCCCGAAATTACCGCATCGCAATACAGACTCCAAAGCAGCGAAAAGGAAGTGTTAATGGCAAAATCGGGATTGTATCCTACAATAGGTTTGGGAGCAGGATTAGGAACAGGATATTATCACATGCAAAACATGCCGAATCGCAGTTTCAACGAACAGTTCAAAAACAACATGAGTAGCTACATCGGTTTTAATATCACTTATCCGATTTTCAATAAATTCCGCACACGCAACGCGATTAAGAACGCACAAATTTCTGTGGAAAATAGCAAACTAGAAATGGATAAAGTGAAAATAGACCTCAGAAAAAAAATAGAACAGGCTTATCAAAGTGCAATTTCTGCAGAAAGCCGCTGGAAAGCTGCTCAAAAATCAGAAATCGCAAGCAGGGAAGCTTACCGTTTCGCAGAACAAAAGTATGAAACCGGAAGAGGAAATTCATTTGAAGTTTCTCAGGCAAAAACCAATCTCGCACAAGTATTGGGAGAACAAACGCAGGCAAAATACGAATACGCTTTCCGTCTAAAAATGCTCGAACTGTTAAAGAATTGATTTAAATGTAATAAATCACCTAGTTATATCGTCAATATTAAATAACAACTCAATTTATATCAATTATGAAACTCAAAAACTTTGCGCTTTTACTAGCTTTGTCAACTTCTTTACTATTTGCTTCTTGTATATCTGAAACAAAAGGAAGGAAAATAACCAGCAACCATTCAACAAAAATAATAGAAGGATATAATGAAGATAATACCTCCAACAATTATAAGAAGGTAACTTACAAAATCGGAAACTTCAACAGTATTTCTTCAAGTATGGTTGCAAACATTCATGTAAAACAGGGGAGTAATCCACAACTAAGAGTAGAAGGACATGAACTTTTTATTAACAATCTTGATATATCAGTAAAAGACAATACACTTAATATCAACGCAAAGGATGAACGTGTTTTTCGTAAATTGAAAAGAAAAAATAAACTCATAATCTATGTAACTATCCCTCAGCTGATTTCATTATCCAATTCGGGCGTAAGCAACATCGATTTACAAGGAACCTTCAACTCACCATCTCTGAAGATAAGCAATACAGGCGTTGGTAATATTATTACTGAAAATATAGAAACAGAAATACTACATGTAACGTCAGAAGGTGTTGGAAATATCACACTAAAAGGTCGCACTAATAACATGACGGTAAGCAACGAAGGTGTAGGCAATGTACAAGCAGAGTCAATGATTGGGAAAAATGTAAAAGTTACCAATGAGGGTGTAGGTAATGTAAGTATTTATGCTTCCGATTCAATAAATGTTGAATCAAACGGAATTGGGAGTATTACTTATTACGGAAATCCAAAAGTAAAGAATATTCAAAAATATGGCATGGGCAAAGTCAAAGCAGGTAACTAAATAATAGTCAAATCTACTTTATTAATAATTTCATGTGTGTAAAGACGAGTGTTCCATATTTGGGATGCTCGTTTTTGTTTTGAGAATAAAAAAAACAATAAGAACCTAGGTTGAACAATCTAAACGGAACAATAAATAACCTGAAGCTAATCATAAACACCACAAACGGAACAATCCTTAGTAAATATGCATAGAAAGATATTGGATGTTAAATTTAAGTCTCAGTTCTCTACCGCGAGGCCTACCTACCCTATCATCCAAGCTGTCTATTTCTTTCCCCCTTTTCTTCTCTCTGTTCAAAATATAAACTACCTTTGCTCCAAAATTTTAAAACTACACTATACAATTTTTATGAAGAAACTATTTCCGGCATTTTTATGCCTGTTTATTCTCGGAAAAATCTCTGCTCAGGACATTGTAACTACAGAAAACGAGAAATCGCTTTATGAAAGAGTGAGCAATGTAGAAAACAAAACCGACAAATTCCATCTGTATCTCAATATACATGGCAGTTTTGACAGCCATTTCAATGATGAAAGCTTTCAGCAGGGCGCTTTCAACATGCACCAACTTCGTATACAAGCAACCGGAAACATTAACGACTGGCTATCTTACAACTGGCGTCAGCGATTGAACAGGTCTAATAGTTCTGAAAACAGTATTGATAATTTACCAACTTCGGTGGACATTGCCGGTATAGGTATAAAATTTTCCGATAAATTTTCGATGTTCGCGGGAAGACAATTTGCTTCGTTTGGTGGAATAGAGTACTATCTGAACCCGATAGAGGTTTATGAATTCAGCGATATGAATGAGTATCTTACTTGCTTTTTGACCGGCGTAAATTTTGCTTACGACTTCAACCCAAAACATCAGTTGCAGTTTCAAATCTTAAACGGACTGAATCATCGTTTTGAAAAAACTTACAACTCTCCGGGAATCGAAGCCAGCAAGCTGCCGTTAATGTATTCACTTAACTGGAATGGCAATCTTTTGGATGGTGCCTACAAAACCCGCTGGTCGGCATCGTTGACCAATCAGGCTAAAGAACAAAACATTAAATATTTTGCTTTTGGCAATGAAATCTTTTTTAATTCCCGAGCAAATATGTTTTTCGATGTGATGTATTCACGTGAAGGATTGGATAGCAAAGGAATTATAAGCAACATAGTCTATAAAGGCGAACAAACAGCTTTGGATTCGGAGTATCTTTCTTTTGTGGCAAAAGCAAACTACAGCGTACAACCGAATTGGAATCTATTCATAAAAGGAATGTACGAAACTGCATCCGTTTCGAATAGTTATAAAGAGGTAGAAGAAGGAAAATACCGTACTTCATACGGTTATCTCGCCGGAATAGAATATTATCCGATGCAAACCAATTTGCACTTTTATCTCGCGTACATCGGCAGAAAATATATACACGAAAACCGTGCTAAAACATCGGATTATCTTACCCATCGTGTATCCATGGGATTTATTTATCAACTACCAATGTTTTAATTCAGTCATTGCTCCCAAGAGAAGATTTTCATTCGTCCCATAAGTACTCAACAATGCCCTATCTTGCAATAATATAACTTTGTAACTCTATATATCATTTCTTTTGTGTAAATTTGCATCAAAATTTGATTTAAAGCTTACCAATTATAATATAGCAAGTTATGGCTAAAGCTAACAATTTATCTACTAAAAAAAATAAGACGGAAAAAGCGCAAAAGAAGCAAAATATCGTTACATGGATGTGGCGAATATTTGCAATCATCATAGCAATCAATATCGTTTTTTTCGGATTATTATGGCTCGGACTTATTGGTCACACTCCCAATCTTAGAGAACTCGAAAACCCTATCAATAAATTTGCGTCACAGGTTTATTCATCTGACGACCAGCTTATGTTTACTTATTCCAAGGATAAAGAAAATAGAGTAATGGTCAAATACTCGCAACTATCTCCAAATCTGGTAAAAGCACTTATCGCTACGGAAGATATTCGTTTTTATGAACATTCCGGTATTGACGCTATCGGGTTGGGTCGTGCTATTTTTAAGACCATTTTGATGGGCGACAAAGATAGTGGAGGTGGTAGTACCATCACCCAACAGCTTGCCAAACTTCTTTACACTCCGCCAGCAAACAGCAAAATACAGCGTATGGTGCAGAAGCCCGGAGAATGGGTAACATCTTTGAAATTGGAACGCTTTTACACTAAAGAAGAAATCATCAATTTATACCTTAACAAATACGACTTTAACTACAATGCAGTCGGCATCAAATTAGCATCTGAAA
Source organism: Dysgonamonadaceae bacterium (assembly GCA_032068765.1). Classification (GTDB taxonomy): domain Bacteria; phylum Bacteroidota; class Bacteroidia; order Bacteroidales; family Dysgonomonadaceae; genus DAMBHY01. The sequence goes on from DAMBHY010000009.1 coordinate 84,610, forward strand.
CATATTTTGGAAAAGAACCCATAGATTTGACGGTGCCCGAAGCAGCCATGCTTATTGGTATGCTGAAGAATTCTTCTCTTTATAATCCTATTCGTCGTCCTGATTTGTCTTTCCAACGTAGAAATGTAGTTTTGGTACAGATGGTTAAAGCAGGATATCTGAGTGAAGCGGAAAAGAATAAATACATCAAAGAACCCTTAGGTCTAAATTTCAGTCGTAAAAATCACATTGATATTCCAGCACCTTATTTCCGTCAGCAACTGGCTCAGATAATGATGGCAAACAAACCGGACAAAAGCAGATATAAAGCTGACTGGCAAAAGCAACAATTCGTGGAAGACTCCATCATGTGGGAAAATGACCCATTATACGGTTGGTGTAATAAAAATAAAAAGGCTGACGGCTCTCACTACAATGTATACACAGATGGTTTGAAAATTTATTCTACCGTCGACAGCCGTATGCAGAAATATGCAGAAGAATCGGTAAGAGAACAGTTGGCATACCTTCAGCCCATATTTAATCAGGAAAAAGCAGGAAAAAAATATAGTCCGTTCTCAAGCGATGTAGCAGGTAAAGTAGAAGAGCTTTTGAAGAATGCCATGCGCCAAACAGATCGTTATCGCAATTTGAAAAATTCAGGTTTGAGCGAAAGCGATATCTTGAAGAAATTCAAAAACGAACGCGTGGATATGAAAGTATTTTCATGGAAGCATGGCGAAATAGACACCACTATGACGCCTTGGGATTCCATCAGATATCATAAGAAATTCTTACGTGCTGGTTTTGTAGCCATTGATCCATCTACAGGTTATGTAAAAGCATATGTTGGCGGACCAGATTTCAAATTCTTCAAGTATGATATGGTTTCTACCGGTAAACGTCAGATAGGCTCTACAATTAAACCATTCCTTTATACTTTGGCAATGGAAGAAGGTATGACTCCTTGCGACGGAATGACCCACGTACCCCAAACGCTCATTACAGAATCAGGACAATCCTGGACTCCAGGAAATCCTGGCGCAAGAAATGTAGGTTCATTTGTATCCATCAGATGGGGATTGCAGAACTCAAGTAACTGGGTAACTGCATATTTAATGAAACAATTTTCGCCATATGCTTTTGCAAGACTATTGAAATCATTCGGATTGAAAGGGAAAATTGATCCCGTGGTTTCATTGTGTTTAGGAATTTGCGACGCTTCGTTACTCGAAATGGCAAGCGGATATACAGCATTTGCCAACAGCGGTATCAGAATAAATCCTGTGATGGTAACACGCATCGAAGATTCAAAAGGAAACGTAGTGGCAACATTCATTCCTAAAATGCAGGAAATTTTCAGTGAAAGCTCCGCTTACAAAATGCTTGATATGCTCCGTGCTGTAGTGGACGGAGGAACAGGTAGCAGACTTCGCTCGCAATTTAATCTGCAGGGACAAATGGGAGGAAAAACCGGAACAACCCAAAACAACTCAGACGGTTGGTTCATGTCATTCTCTCCAAATATTGTGCTGGGAGCATGGGTTGGAGGTGAAGATCGCTCTATCCACTTCGACAGAATGGCCTACGGACAAGGTGCTACAATGGCACTTCCGATTCATGGAAAATTCTATCAAAAGATTTACGCAGACAAATCGCTTAATTATAGCGACAGTACAAAATTCGTAGTACCGGAGAAGTTCAAAAATCCTTGTTTCGAACCTCAGAAATACTCTTCAAGTTATTACTACAAACCTGACCCAGTGGTGGAAACCGATGGTATTGATGATGTATTCAATTAATATAAGAAAGGCAGATTAAAAAAATCTGCCTTTTAATTTTATTTGCTCTCACCTTTGAAAAACTTTTCTTTCTTTAATTCCTCTATTCTTGCGGATACATTCTCATACAAGTAATCTTTCATTGTTTTTTTACTTGGATCAACATTCGGTTTCTGCTCGGGACGAGTTTTCATTAAACGCTGATAATACATAAGTGCATTGTTATAATCCTTGGCGTTATCAAACATTCTAGCAATGTCGTATAAGATAGTTACATCAGATTTATCTATTGAATAAACTTTCTGATAATAGCTCAACGCGTTCTTTAAATCACCCGACTGGCTATAACCAACTGCCATATTTTTCAGGGCTTTAGATTTCAGATCTTCTATCTTTTCTATCCTATCTAATATTTTACTCATTATTGACAGTCCCTTTTTATTGTCTTTTGTTTCTATTAAGGCACTTGCATAATAAAAACCCAAAGCCATATCTTTATTATTGATTTCATACGCTTTTTCGAGCCATTTCTTTGCCTGATAAAAATGATTGTAGCCAAAGTTACTCATGCCTAGATAATACAAAGTAGTGTAGGAACTGTCACCTAAAGCGATATTCTTAGCAAATCGGTCAATTGCTTCAGGAAATTTTCCCTGTCCATACAAAGCCATTCCATTAAATTGTCCGATAGTGGTCTGGGTAGAATCTATTTCCGTTAGATATTTATTGGTTACATTATATAACGTGTCATAACCTTGTTCTCCTAAACTGTAAAAATAGTCAGACAAACGGGCAAGCGAACGATAATCGGAAGGATTCTTTTCTATAGCTTTGGTGTAGTAATAATTTGCATTAACTATATCATTTTTGTTTCGATAGGCATCTCCAATCCAGCGAATGATGGTGGAAATGGAATCTTTACTTAGTACTTTATTGCCGGAAGAAATGGTCTCGTTCCACAGGCCTGCTTTGTAATACGCCTGCATAAGGCGTAACTGGAAATAAGGATTTTCGGGTTCTAATTTTTGAATTGTAATCCAATTTTTTAAAGCGTTGTTGTCATTTCCTGCAGCGTCATAGGCTTCGGCAAGATTTATCAATGCATCCAAATCACTAGGATTGGTATCAACAATTTTCTTGTAGGAAATAATGGCGTTGCTGTAATCAAAAAGCTTTTCGTAAGATAGGGCTTTGAGACGGAGGCTCTCTGTAGTTTCATTCTCTTTGTTGAGGAATGATAAAGCTTCTTTGTATCTGTGCTGATTAATTAATTTATGAACGTCTGATTTTTGAGCAAAAACTTGTCCAAAAGAGAGTAAAAAGAGCAGAAGTATATACTTTGAGTCTTTCATTACACAGGTTTTTATAGAAAAATAATAGGAAAGCTAAATCCGCCAGTGAATCTGACGGATTTGAGAGTATTATTTAATTTGCTGTAACCACTACATCCTATTTTTCTTCTGTTTTAGGTTGATTAGCGCCACTTTTAAGTTTAAATGTTATTGGAAGAGTATAACGCACTCTCACAAGTTTTCCTTGATGTTCTCCTGGTTTCCAATTCGGCATAGCCTGAACCATACGAATAGCTTCCGCATCTAAGGCTGGGTCAATACCTTGTAGTACTTTAGCTTCGTTAATTTTACCATCTTTCTCCACAACAAATTGAGCAATAACACGCCCCTCAATACCTTTATCCATCGCAACCTTTGGATATTGTATGTTTGCTCCCAAATATTTCATCAGTGCAGATATCCCTCCTGGAAATTCGGGTTGTTTATCAACTACTGCATAAACTTGATCCTTTTCTGTCTCTTTCTTATCACCCTTGAGCCTAAAATTAATAGGCAAAGTATATTTTACTCTCACTTTTTCTCCTTTATGAATTCCAGGTTTCCAATTAGGCATAGCCTGAACCATACGAATAGCTTCCGCATCTAAGGCTGGGTCAACACCTTGTAGTACTTTAACTTCGTTAATTTTACCATCTTTCTCCACAACAAATTGAGCAATAACACGCCCCTCAATACCTTTATCCATCGCAACCTTTGGATATTGTATGTTTGCTCCCAAATATTTCATCAGTGCAGATATCCCTCCTGGAAATTCGGGTTGTTTATCAACTACTGCATAAACTTGATCCTTTTCTTTCACATCTTTTCCATTTTGAGTGTTGTGTGTACGAAGAGGAGTAGTTGACGGTGGCGTCACATTGGTTTTCTTTGTTACTTTCTTCTGTAGAGTTTGAGCCACTTCGGCAGCATCAGATACTTCCGATTTCTTTTCTGCGTAGATGCTGTTGACTACCAAAAACATGCAAGCAAATGGTATTATCCACGCGTAACGTGCCATTTTTATATTTGGCGATTTTAGTTTATTCATCATAATAATTCTCTGTTTTAATTGTGATACATTAAAGTTGTTTACTATCTGAACTGCAGCTTCATGATTAGTCATTCTCAGGAGGAGATATTGATACTCTTTGGTATCGGCTCCTTTCTCTAGCACCTTGTTGTCGGCAAGATATTCGAGATTTATTTTCACTTCGTTTCTGATGAGCCACACGGCGGGATTCCACCAAAAAGCGATACACAGAAACTCATTCAACACAATGTCTATTGAATGATATTGCGACGCGTGAGTCTTCTCGTGCAACAGAATTTGTTGCAGCTCGTCCGAAGATTGAACATCCGTATTGATAAATATCCAGTTGAAAAAGGAAAATGGCGGCATGTCTTCTTTCACGTAATATATGGGGGTGTCGAAGATTTCTTTCTTTTCACTTTTTCTTTTAAGTATTAAAATGGAAAGCAGTTGTCCTCCAAAGCGAGCCAAAAGCAGTAATGAGATAATCACTGCCAACCCTCCGATTGCCTTTTCCAAAGACAAAGATGTTTGCACAGGTTCATCTTCCACTACTATGCCAGCCATCGGAGTTGCTATTTCGACACTTGTCTGCACCTCTTTGTTGCGCGAGAAGTCAAACAGATGTTTTCCCTGGAGCGCATCTATGGTAAAGAGCGGATAACAGAGCGAAAAAAGTATAATTACAATGAAATACCAACGCCTCATGCGAAGAAAAGTGTCTTTCCTCAACAGGGCTGCATACAACAAGTAAAATACAACAAGTGCAATATTCACTTTCAGTACATACATGATTAGCGTATCCATAATAATTAATTATTAGAGGGTGAGTTATTTATCGGATTTCTCTATTAAGCTGATGATTTCCTTCAAATCTTCTTTAGTGATTTTCTGCTCTTTGGCAAAGAAAGAGACCAGTTCTTTGTAGGAATTGTCGAAATAATCCTGAACCACTCCCGAAAGAAAATATGCTTTGTACTCCCCTTCCGAAATTCGGGGTTTAAATACTTTCACACTGCCAAACTTGCGTTTGACAATATATTTTTTGTTTTCGAGATTGTCGAATATTGATGCCACAGTGGTGTAAGGCGGTTTTGGGTTTTCCATACGATTCCAAACATCCTTGATGGCACATTCTTTGAGCTGCCAGATGTGAAGCATAATTGATTCTTCCTGAGCTGTTAATTTTTCCATTATGATAGTTTTTTTATTTTGTCTATTGGCAAATATACGATTATTTCGTAAATCAAAATATATTTCGTATTTTTATTTATATTAAAAAAAGATAAATCGCTCAACACTAGTATTGTTCCATAATACTTGCACTCATCGAAACAGACTTTCTGTCATATTAAGAGAGCACTCAAAACATACTTTACTCTAATAAAAGGTGGTTTCAAGATATCCCGAAATATACTCATCGCTAATGGAAGCAGGTATCAAGACTTCACGAAATGTACTCGTCGCTAATGGAAGTAGGTTTCAAGACTTCTCGAAATATACTCATCGCTAATGGAAGTAGGTTTCAAGGCTTCCCGAAATATACTCATCGCTAATGGAAGTAGGTTTCAAGGCTTCTCGAAATGTACTCATCGCTAATGGAAGTAGGTTTCAAGGCTTCCCGAAATATACTCATCACTAATGAAAGTAGGTTTTAAGACTTCTTGGGGAGTATCTCATAAACTGTGTAAGTAATCATTATGAAGAAAGAAGATTTATTAGACGACGATTTTTTTAAGCAGTTTACCACACCCGAAGAGTTCAACGATTTTTTATCTATCCTGCACAAGCGTTGAATTGAAGCCATGCTTGATTAAAATTCCCAGAGACCGTGAGAGCAAAAAATATGATAGATGGGGTTGAAAACGTAATCATCTCCTTGTATGACAAAGGGATGAGCAATAGCGATATAGAGGAGCAATTGCGTGATATTTATTTTACCAAAACAAAAATAAAACAAAATAAATTAATTAATTGGTTAGCTACATCTTGTTTTGCAGTGTATCTATTTCATGTCAATTCATATATTTTTGAATACTTTCAATTAATTATAAGAAAAATATATTACACTCAAACTTATTAAGCTATTATATTTATATGTTATTATTTTTAGCTACAATATTTATCTTTGCAGTTACAATAGACCAATTGAGAATTTATTTATGGAGTAAGATTTTTGTCAAAATTTATAGAACGACCTTGGGGCAAATACATGATTATTTTCACCTTTGAGAAATGGAGCAATATATATTTAATAAATAAATATCTTTTTATTATGAAAATAAAGTTACAATAGAGATTCTTACATAGAGGAGTTAAGATTAATTTCTATGTTTCTAGTTCTAGTTGTGCTTCTAGTATATTACTTTAGAAAAACAAACATGAAATAATAATAAATGGACTATAACATATTATTTCCAACATTTGAATTTAAAGAAGGAATTCCTAGAAAAATAAATCAAATATATATTGTACAAGAAGGTAAAAATGAAGATCTTCCTGATATAATATTAGATAATATTTCGTTTCTTAAACGTAATAATCCTCAGTGGGTGGAGTTACTAACTTTGCTGGGACAAAAAGTTAAGCATAAAAAACTTACATTTGT
>DAMBHY010000010.1:0-87548 GCA_032068765.1 Dysgonamonadaceae bacterium
CTTTCTTTCATAACGTTCTTTTTTTAGTGTAACGCTATTTTAGGACGAGACACATATAATATATAATAAAAGCCATCCTTTCGGGTGGCTTTTATTATTTGTCACTTCATAACCTCATAACTCCATAACCTCATAACCAACAAATATCATCCATCAGCAAGACCTTTCTTTAATTCCATCTGCGCCATCTTCTTCATATGAGATGAATTCTTGTCGGATGACTTCCTATTCCTGATTTTAGTAATACCTTTATAATAGTCCAGTATTCCGTTTAATTCAGAAATTAGGGGTCTATATTCTTCTTTATTTTCAGAGAGGTTAGTATTTATAATAATAGTATTAATCATCAGGCGGATGTCGCTGTCAACATTTTCTCTAATCGCAAATACATCCAATTTCTTTTTTTGAGCTTTAGCATCAAGCCGCTTAGTGAAATATTTTCCAAACTCTTCATTCTGTGATTTCAGTTTTTGTATTAATACTGTCAAATATTGATTTTCAAGTGCTGTATGTATTTCTGCATCATTTTGCGACTCATCCACAATATGCCAAATACGTTTGGCAAGTGTCACATAACTCATCCTCAAAAGCTTACCTTGATGCTTACTCATCCACACAGCTAATGTTACCCCGTCATTCTTTTGTGCATCAATTGGAGATACTTTGAATCCTCTAATTTGTGCCTGCAAAGATGCGATAGATTGTTTACGTTCTTTTTGCAATTTCCGCAATATAGGCGTAAATTCGTTTTTCATAGACCGAACTTGCACCAACTAAAGCATTTCAAGATGAGATTTTACACGGATAGTTGCATTCGCAATATATTCATCATGTATTGAATATTTATCAAGCGTTTGGCACAAATGCTCAACCATCCGTGGATGTTCATCATTCTTTAGTCTTCTCAACCATCCCAAATTTACAGGTCTATACATATTAAATTCTTAATTTGTTGGTAATAGTACCCGTTGTGCATTAATAAAATAAGAATAAAAAAAGTTGTTCATTTCGGATAATATCCGTATATTTATTTGGTAATCAATCCTATAAATACGATGAACAACTTTCAGACAAAGTTCAAGAAAATTCTCGATATATTAAAACAATTTGAACCAAAAAGTAATTTTCTCAACCAGAAACGCCTGCTCCGTTTAAGCGACATTGAATTAATTGCTGTAGATTTAACGGCAGAATCTTTTAGTATAGATTCAGAGCATCAACTATTCAGAGATTTACCTGAAACAATTAGTTCAAAGATTGAGCGCAGTGTTTATAATGGTCGAAGACGAAAGTTATTTTTTGTAAAAGAGCAAATCCGCAAAGCGTTGTCGGAAAAGCTGATTAGTTCTGAGAACTACTTTATTGTTGACAGTATGCCACTGGAAGTCTGTAAATTATCTCGCTCATCGAGAACTACTATTTGCAAAGAAGATTATTTAACAAGTCCTTCCAGAGGATATTGTGCCAGTCAAAAAATGGATTTCTATGGATATAAATTACACGCAGTATGCAGTTCAAATGGTGTTTTTTGTGATTTTGAACTAACACAAGCAGCCGTACACGATATTCATTATCTAAAAAACATAAAGACTAATTTTTCATCTTGTGTTTTACTGGGAGATAAAGGTTACTTAAGTGCTGAATATCAACTTGATTTGTTTACTTCAAACAATATAAGGTTAGAAGTTCCGATGAGAATAAATCAGCATAATTATAAAAACAACCTTATTTGTTGAGAAAAACAAGAAAACGAATTGAGACATTGTTTTCTCAGCTTTGTGACCAATTTATGATTCGTAGAAATTACGCTAAATCCTTTGACGGATACAAACACAGAATCTTATCTAAAATAGCTTATGTTACAGTTATTCAAATGATTAACAAATTATTAAATAGAAATATTAACAACTTGAAAACACTCGTAATATAAATGCACTACGGGTATAATAGTATGTTGTAGTGATTTTATATTATTTATATTTAATACTATTACATATATACAAATTTCTATAAATATATTTTACAAAAGTGGAATATTGATGATGATTTCATTCATCTTAATCTAAATTGATAATTTAATTCTGATTTGTAACTGCGGAAATTTTCCAACAATTATATACTTTTAAAAAATATGCAAATCCAACGATTTATAAATCCTGCTTCTTCTATACTTGCGTGGATTTGCAAATGAAGACACGTAACTTTTTGATTTAATAAAGTTATATCGCATTTCAAAATAATATTTTATAAGAGTATATTGCGTAAAAAATACATTGAGAACAACTATTTTTTTTATATAAGTATTGTAAATAAAATGTATTATTAAAAATGTTTTCATTTCATTCACAGCCTGAATGTCAAAACATAACGAAGATTAGACACTTTAGTTATAAAGTGTATATTATACATTTAAATAATTTACATTTTAAATAAAAAAATTATTACACAATACAATAATTTCCGAATTTTAATTTATATTTGCACAATCAATATAAAATGATTTATCAAATGAGGCATCTATTAAAATTCTAAAATTTTTTAATACTGTTTCTAAAGCATACAAATCTAATATATGTTTAATTATTAATTTTTAAAGTAGAGTTTATGAAAAGAAAACTAATGACGTTTTTGACCCTCTTCTTTTTCGGAATAGGGTTGGTAATGGCTCAAACACAAGTACGCGGTACTGTGGTGGACGAAAATGGAGAACCGGTAATCGGTGCATCAGTTCAGCTAAAAAGTGACAAAACCAAAGGAGCAAGTACAGACATGGATGGAAAATTCACACTATCCGCCCCAAACAATGCGGTTTTGGTTATTTCCTCAATTGGTATGAAAACACAAGAAGTTGTGGCAAAACCTACCATGAAGATTGTGATGGCAGCTGATACTGAACTTTTGGACGAAGTGGTTGTAACAGCGATGGGTCTTACTCAAAAAAAGAAAGCTATTGGTTATGCAGCCCAAGAAGTAAAAGCAGATGAACTTGTCAAAACAAGACAAACGGATTTGAACAATGCCATAGTTGGTAAAGTTTCTGGCGTTCGCTTTCTTGGAGGCTCTGGTTCTAAATTTGATGCTGGTAAGATTTTCTTAAGAGGTAGTAGCTCCCTAACAAGTGCTACAGGTAGTGAGCCTATTTATGTAGTAGACGGGGTTATAACCAATCCTAACTCCATAAATATGGACGACGTACAAAGTCTTAACGTATTAAAAGGTCCGGCGGCAACATCTTTATATGGTTCAAGAGGTGCTAACGGAGCTATTATTATTACATCTAAATCTGCACAAGACGGAAAAGCAACTATAGATTTCAGCCATACATTTATGTGGGAAAAACCTCATTCTTATTTTAAAACCCAACAAGAATATGGTGGTGGATATGGAGGTGCAACTAGCACACTACCAACATTTGAATGGGATGAATCTATGCCGGATTATTTAAAACAATTTGATGGGCGTAAAATGTATGATTATGGCAACGACTCTAGCTGGGGTCCAAAATTCAACAACGAATTATATATGCCTTGGTATGCATGGGATCCAACTGACAAAAGATTCGGTCAACAAGCAGAATGGAAGTTCGGTATGGATGTAAATGATTTGTATCGTACAGGTATCAGCAACACTACCAATATTGCATTCGGGAAGGCTAGTAAAGACTACTCAATGCGTATATCCTTTACAAACATTGACAGAAAAGGTATTCAATATAATAGTAATGCAATAAGAAGATACCTTACATCAAAAATAAATTTTGATGTAACAGAAAAGCTAAGAGTAGGATTAGACTACAAATATACCTATCGAAAAAATCACAATGCTGCAACTGAAGGATACGGAGAATTTGGTAATTTCTTGTATTCTTATTTACAATGGGGTAACACAAACGTCAATTTGGCTGATCTAAAAGATAATTATGTTCGCCCTGATGGAACTTACAAAACATGGAACATTAATGACCCTACGGATTTATCTCCAGCGTATCACTGGAATCCCTATGCTTTGATGAACGAAGTAAACTTCGACAGATTAAGTCAATGGCACGTAATGAGCGCTAACATTGAATATGATATTCTGTCCAACTTAAAAATTGGAGGAAACTTCTTTGGCAATATGCGCAGCACTGTAGATGAAAATAGAATTCCTATGAACTTAGGAATAACTTCTGAATACAGACAAGAACAAAGTCAATTAATGGATACTCAAATTCAAGGTTACTTAAAATATAATAACCAATTTATGAATGAGAGATTATCATTTAGCACAGCATTGTTTGCAGAAGAAAGACATTATAAATATCAAGAATCGGCTGCTTTCACTCGTGACGGATTAATTATTGACCGATTTTGGAATCCGGATGCAGCAGTAGGAAAACCTGGTGGTTCTTCATTACTAAGAGAAAATAAAGAAAGAAGTTTATACGGAACAGCTACATTTGGCTTGGATGATACCTACTTTTTAGATTTCAACTTAAGAAACGACTGGACATCTACTCTGCATCGTGATAAAAACAGTTTCCTATATGGTGGCGCCAGCGTTTCTGTTATGGCTAGCAATTGGGTAAAAAGAAGTTGGTTAAACTTCTGGAAATTAAGAGCATCTATGGCTCAAGTTGGCTCCACGATGGATCCTTATTTGGTATTTCCAATCAAAGTATTGGATACTAAATATGGTAATTTGACTACTATGAGAATGAATAGAAACTTAAGAGACCCATATCTATCTCCTACTATTTCGACATCTTATGAAGTTGGAACCGAATTTAGAATGTTTGCAAACCGTTTTTGGGGAGATTTCAACTTCTATAATAGAGACTCTAAAGATCAGATTCTTGATGTAAACGTTACCCCTGCTAGCGGATATAATACTAAAAAAATAAATGCCGGTATTATTAGAAATAGAGGAGTGGAACTTACTTTAGGAGGGATGCCTGTTAAGACCAAAGATTGGGAATGGACTGTAAACTTCAACATTTCAAAAAACAAAAATACATTGGTAGATTTATTAGATCCTAACAAAGAACAAGAATCTTATCAAATTTGGTGGACTAAATTCTCTTTCCCTATCTCTATTAATGCTATAGAAGGTCAACCTATTGGCGTTATTCAGGGAAACGACTGGCAAAGAGATAAAAACGGTAATCTTATTTTGGGTAAATTAGGAAAAGATCAAGTACGCCCTTACGTAGACTCTGAACATCAAAATCAATTCTTAGGTGTAGCACAACCCGACTTTACTGGTGGTTTTTCATCTTCTTTGAGTTATCGAAACCTCACCCTAGCAGCCTCTTTGGACTTCTCTAAAGGTGGTAGTATCGTTTCTTACAGCAACCTTTGGGGTATGGGTTCCGGTACACTTAAAGAAACAACAGGAAACAACGATAGAGGAGTTCCTATGAGAGATCCTGTAGAAAAAGGCGGTGGTGTACACTTAACAGGTGTTGATAAAGATGGAAATCCGATGGATGGTTATATTGATGCACAAACATACTATCAAGACTTATATCCACAAGTTTGGGCTCCTTCGGTATATGATGCTACTTACGTAAAACTAAGAGAAGTTTCTTTGAGCTATCAATTGCCTAAAAAACTTATAAATAAGACAAATATTGGTCTGACAGATGCACGCATATCTTTCGTAGCTCAAAATCCATGGTTAATTTATTGCGGAACTCCTAATATTGATACTTCTGAAACAGGTGGTGCCACAATGAACTATATCGAAGGAGGACAATCTATCTCCACACGTTCTTACGGAATAACTGTAAGTTTAAGATTTTAATTTAATTATTTAATTATTAAGATATGAAAAATAAAATATTATATATATGTATAGCTTTAGGATTGCTCGTTTTTGCATCCTGCAGCGATTTCGGGAACATCAATGATGACCCCAATAATCCAACCCAAGATGATACCCGATATCTCTTCTTGCGCGCTATGCAGGGAGTAACAGCTCCGGTTTATACCAGCGCACCTGCTCCTAGCTCAAGCACTTATGACCCATGGTCTCAATTATATCCCCAATATTTTTCTGAAAGACGAAATATCCAATACACTCAGTTTAATATTGTAGATTTCAATTTAGGACTATATTACAACACTTTCCTCAAAAATTTGAATCTGATTATAGCTATGAATCAAGATGAAAAATTAAAATATGGAGAAACAGTTAAGAATATGGGACCTAACATGAACCAAATTGGAGTTGCTATGACACTCAAAGCATTCTACTTTATGCACATGACAGATGTCGTAGGAATGATTCCTTATTTTGAATCAAATAAAGGAGATGAAGGCAATTTTACTCCGAAGTATGACTCTCAAAAAGATATTTACACAGATTTAGACAAACAACTAAATGAAGCTTATGCTATGATGGATGCATCTAAATCTTTAAGTAAATCTTATGATATTCTTTACAACGGAAATGTCGGTAAATGGAAGAAACTAAATGCCACATTAAGAATGATGATGGCTATCAAACTATCGGATGTAGATCCAGCAACAGGTAAAGTTCGCTTTGAGAAAGCATATAAAGATGGTGGCTTAAAAAATAATAGTGATAATTTAATCTACCGCTATTTAAGCGAAAATGACAATATGAATCCTTTGTATGCAAACATGGTAGTAGATGCTCGTAAGGACTTTGCACCTTCAAAAACAATTATTGATGCATTATTAGAAAGAAAAGACCCACGCGCTTTGAGTTATGGCAATCCAAATGCCAAAGGAAAATATGATGCAGTACCTTTTGGTGTACCAAGAGCTGAAATCAAAAACTACACTAATGTTACTGTAACTCTTAATCCTAAACTATATGCACAAAATGCGCCTATCGTAGTTATTTCTGCTACTAGATCTTTATTAATTGAAGCAGAAGCAGCCGTTAGAGGATGGATTAGTGCTGATGCAAACAGTATTTATAAAAATGCGATAGAACAATCATTCGCTGAAAAAGATTTCGCATCAGATATTAATAGATATAAAACAAGCGATCCTGATCTTTTAGCTAGTTTGATGTCTGACTATGGATTCATTACAGATATTGATGCATACTTAGCTCAACCAAACGTAGCCCTTAGCGGTACAAATACAGAAAAGATTGAAAAAATTGCTATGCAACGCTGGCTAGGTGGTTTCAACCAAGATGGAATTGAAGCATGGTCAGACTGGAGACGTTTAAATGTTCCAAAATTAGATCCTGGAAAAGCTAGTCGTCTTACACATGTTCCATATAGAAGACAATATTATTTGGCTGATTACGAAACTAATATGGATAACTATAAAGCAGCACTATCTGTTCAAGGTGCTGACAACTTTGACACACGTGTGTGGTGGGATGTTGCTGACAACTAATCCAATATAAGTCACTTCCAAAAGCGAGTGATCACTCACTCGCTTTTTTTCTATTACAAAATTCAATTTTAAATCAACTAAAAAAATCACACAATTATGCAAAGAAATTATTCCTCAACATCAGACGTAAACATGCTGTTGGCTTCTTCCGCAATTATTTCCAATGCAATAGAGGACAAAACATTCCTAATCGAAAAACGTCCCGGCTGGGCAGACCCATTCTTCCCCGATCTCAACAAACGCATCAACGATGCGTTCACAAATATTCTCGGGATAGACAAGTACAAAGAACTAAAAGAAACAACCACGACTATAGGTCTAATAAAAACAAACTTGTTGGCGGATCTTTCGGAATTGAAAGTACAACTCAAAGAAGAATACAAACACTCAGATAAGCCTACAACAGACAACTTGTTACAAACATTAGGATTGAGCAACTCTTTCAAATACAAAACAGATCAGCAGGCTCTTATCGAAACATCCCAACGAGTAGCAACCAACCTAACACCCGAATTAAAGAAAGAACTTACAGAAAAAGGATTCTCTCCAAAATTATTCGAAAACATCACCGAAAATGCAACCAAATACCTGCAGATAGCACAGCAGCAGGAAGCTCTAAAAAATGCACGTCCGGCACTTACAAAGGAAAATCTGCAAGAATTAAACAACATCTACGATGCCGTCATTGCCGTCAGCAAAATTGCTCGCAACTTTTTCAAAGGACAGCCCGAACACCAACGCAAATACTCCTTTACCAAAGTCCTGCAGACCATATCAATGACAAAAGCCCAAAAACAAGCTGAAACAGATACAAACACCACCACAACTAATTAACTAATCAGCATATTATCGTATTAGCACATCAATAATCCATCTTCTCACTCACACGACAAGATGGATTATTAATCATTAATATCTCCCCTCATTAACCAATCAACTCATCCCAACTCTTTAACTCTTTAACTCATTAACTCATTAACTTATTAGAAATATAACGCATTCTCCAAACCATTAATCATACTCTCAAAACATCCAAACATATCCTCGAAAGTGTCAAGTATATTATAGAAAGTATCAAACACATTATTGAAACAGTAGAACATATTCTCGAAACAACCAATCACATACTTGAAGCCATCCAACACATTCTCGAAATTACCAATCATGTTCTCGAAATTACCAATCATATTCTCGAAACTATCAAATATGTTCTCGAAATAATATTTACTATTCTCGAAACCATATTTCATATTCTCTTTGCAATAGTATTAGATTGTCAATTCTTCCATGCATCAACTTATTACACATTAACTAATTAACCACATTTATCCCATTATCCCATTATCCCATTAAAAACTAAATTACTATGGATTAGAAATCCATAGGTTTAATAAGAAAATGAAATTTTCTATGTCAAAATCCAATCGGAATTTGCAGTATTGGGATTATCTCGATGATGCTCAAGATACTCTTGAACCTGTTGATCAGTTATCACCCCAGTACTCCAAACACCATATCCTATTGCCCAAAAGTGTTGCCCCCAATATTTTTTGCGCAACATGGGATATTCTTGTTGAAGATGATGAGAAGTACGACCTTTTAACTTCTTCACCAAAAGGCTCACACTCATTGGGGGGGTTATTCAACATGCATATGGAGGGGGGATATTCAACATGCATGTGCACATGATCCTTACTTACCACACCCTTTAGGATTTGGACATTCTCACTATTGCAAATTTGGATTAGCAAATCCCGACAGCGCTTCTGAACATCGCCACACAATACCGGATAACGATACTTCGTTGCCCATACAAGGTGACAACTTAAATTACTTACAGTATGAGAAATACGACGATATTCAGACATACTGCAAAGATAAATAATTTATACAAACTAAAGTAGCTGCAATGAAATTGCAGGGTTTTAACCCCTAATTAGATAATAAAATATAAACTATGAATAATCACAAAACCACCATATTAATTTTTTTAAGTATTTTATTCTGCAATACTATTTATTGTCAAACGATCTATACATTTAATAGATATTTATTCAAAAATACTATAAATAGCAAATTATACATGAAAGATGGAAATATGTATAAATTACCAATTAATTATAATTATGCTTCACAAGAAATGGTCTTTTTGAAAGATGGTAAACCATTAGCTTTTACCAAAGATGAAATTCAGAAAATAGATTCAATATTAATTGATAATCATAAATTTATTCCGGAAGGAAAAAGTTTTGTAGAAATTTACGGAAATAATGAACTTCAACTTAAAGTTTATTATAAAGTTCTTGTAAAAAAAACGAAAAGAGAGATTGGTTATGGCATTATATCAAATACGGGTTCTATAGACAACAAAAGAGTATATTCATCTGATCATTCAACATATGATGCATCAAGACCAGATGAACTTAAGTTAGAGAAAGATTTTGAATATCAATTAATGAAAAATGGGAAAAAATACCGTTTTAAAAATATTAATAAGTTATTTAAAATTTATGACATCAAAAATAAAAATTTTAATAATGATATTGATATTGAAAACTCTTTAAGTATTTGGAATTTTATTCAAAAGATGGAAAATAAAACGAAATAAACCCATTTTACTTTACCTCCACAATCCCCGTCTTAGGCAGCTCCCGATTCCTCTTATCCACAGCATCTATCACATTATCGGCAAATTGAGAGAAAGCCATTCCGGTGATGCTGTCATCATTCAACGCTACGGGGCGGCCATCATCTCCCGCTTCACGGATGCTTTGCACGATAGGTATTTGTCCTAAAACATTATAACCATTTTCTTCAGCAAGTTTTTTACCACCATCTTTTCCAAAAATATAATACTTATTATTAGGAAGTTCGGCTGGTGTAAACCATGCCATATTTTCAACCAATCCTAAAATAGGTACATTCACTTTGTCTGCGGTAAACATGCTTATTCCTTTGCGAGCATCAGCCAAAGCTACTTCCTGCGGAGTAGTAACAATGACTGCTCCTGTTATAGGAAGGGTTTGGACTAAAGTCAAATGTATATCACTTGTTCCTGGTGGAAAATCAATAAGGAAGTAATCCAATTCTCCCCAATCGGCATCGCCGATGAGTTGTTTCAAAGCATTTCCAGCCATTGCGCCACGCCAAACTACCGCATCTTCTTTTTTCACAAAGAACCCGATAGAAAGCATTTTCACTCCATAATTTTCAATAGGAACAATCAAATCTCGTCCATCTTTCTTTTCCAACATTGGAGCTGCATCTTCTACGCCAAACATTTTGGGAACAGATGGACCAAAAATATCGGCATCCAACAAACCCACTTTATAGCCTTTTTGAGCCAATGCAACTGCTAGATTAGTACACACTGTACTTTTCCCTACTCCACCCTTGCCTGAAGCTACCGCGATAATGTTTTTTACCTGAGGCAACAATTGATGTACTTCCGGACGTGGTGCCTGCTTTGATTTTACTGATATATTTCCTTTGATTTCGATGGAAGGGTCAGCATAAGTAAGAATTGCTTGTTCAGCCATTTTTACCAAAGACTTAATGAAAGGGTCATTCGCTTTTTCCGTAATTAACGAAAAACTCACTTTATTGCCTTCAATGCGAATGTCGTCCTCTACCATTCCTGCTGAAACAATGTCTTGTCCCGTTCCAGGATAACGAACGTTCTTGAGGGCATCAATAATTAATTGAGGATATATTGCCATATTATTAATTTGTTAATTAGTTTATGAGTTAATGTGATAATTTTGGGGTATGAATTGTTGATGTTATCTTTTCTTGTAGGATGATGAAATAATTTTATTAATAACTTTCTTGATGTTGATAAGTTTATCTAAAAGCGTTTCTTCTTTTGCAACTATTTTAGATTTGTGTATAAAATCTGCACGACTTTCACCGTTTTGAGCTTCTTTGATATTTGCACCAATAGATGTACCACTTTTTAATAGCTGTCTTGCAATAGTAAACTTTTTATTTACTTAAAGAATTTCAGCGGAAGAGATAATAACCAAAGCAAAATGTCATATCAAGTATTTTATTTCCAGTTTCCATATGCAATCAACAACAATTTAATTAGACATAAAATAATTATCTAATTATCACATTGAATTAGCATTACGACCAAAACTACGATAGTCATCTTTCTCGATTTCAACATCAGGCTCTACCAAGTCCGTATCTTTCGGACAAACAAATTTCAAATACTTTATGTTCAGCCCGCGACTTAGCCACTGTTGTTCATAGAATGTCTGAATACTCAGAATTTCATCATTAACTCCTGAATTGTACAAATCATTTGTATCTTGCAGTAACTGTAATTTGTTCTCTTCAATTACATTTTTGGTATATGTATACAAGAAATTGCTGTCTGTTTTTAAATGTATAATTCCGTTATCATTCATAATAGATGTATACAATTTAAGGAAACGTGTGTTGGTAAGTCTCTTATTTTTCTTTTCCATCTGTGGGTCGGGGAAAGTGATCCAAATTTCTGAAACTTCTCCTTTTTCAAAAAAATAAGACAGCAATTCAATATGTGTCCGTAAGAAAGCTACATTAGAGAGATTTTCTTTTTTCGATTTCGTTGCTCCACTCCACATACGGGCACCCTTTATATCCACACCGATAAAATTTTTGTTGGAATGTAGTTTTGACAAACCTACAGTATATTCACCTTTACCGCAACCTAATTCCAGCACTATCGGATTTTCATTTTTAAAAAATGTATGCCATTTGCCTTTGAGAGGAAAACCTGTTTGCTGCAAATCTTCGAAAGTATATTGAAAAACATTGTCATAAGTAGCCATGTCGGCAAACTTTGATAATTTATTTTTACCCATATCAGTATCGTAATTTCTAAAACACTGCAAATGTACACAAGTCTGTTAGAAAATAAAAAACAGTCTTTTTGTAATGTGCAATTATAGAATTATATATTGTTATTATTTAGACGAATATTTATTCAAAATAATTATTTCTTACACGTAATAAATACATATTAAATCAAAGAACAATATTTTATAATCTTTATGTTATTTAACTGAAAATGTGAATGATATATAGCTCTATATTTTTAATTATATTTTAAATAAAAACCTATTGAATTATGAATATAATGTTTAACTTTGTCAAGTAAAAATCCTTTAACAATCTATTTTAATATGAGAGTGAATGACATAATGGCACAGCTTGAGGCAAAACACCCAGGCGAGTCAGAATTCCTTCAAGCAGTAAAAGAAGTATTAACTTCTATCGAGGATGTGTATAATGAACATCCTGAGTTCGAAAAAGCAGCTATTATCGAAAGAATAGTTGAGCCAGATCGTATTTTTACCTTCAGAGTGCCCTGGGTAGATGATCAAGGTAAAGTACATGTAAACATCGGTTACAGAGTTCAATTCAATGGCGCTATCGGTCCATACAAAGGCGGTATCCGTTTCCACGCTTCTGTAACACTTTCTACTTTGAAATTCTTAGGTTTCGAACAAACTTTCAAAAACGCACTTACTACACTTCCTATGGGTGGTGGTAAAGGTGGTTCTGATTTCTCTCCAAAAGGAAAATCAGATGCTGAAATTATGCGTTTCTGCCAAGCATTCGTAACAGAACTATGGAGAAATATCGGTCCTGACACAGATGTTCCTGCTGGTGACATAGGTGTAGGCGGTAGAGAAGTTGGTTACATGTTTGGTATGTATAAAAAATTAGCTCGCGAACATACAGGTACATTCACAGGTAAAGGTATGTCTTTCGGTGGTTCTAATCTTCGTCCTGAAGCTACTGGTTACGGTGCATTATATTTCGTAAATGAAATGTGCAAAGCTCACAACATTGACTTGAAAGGAAAAACTGTTTCTGTTTCTGGTTTTGGTAACGTGGCTTGGGGTGCAACTATGAAAGCTACTGAACTTGGTGCTAAAGTTGTTTGTATTTCTGGTCCTGATGGATATATCTACGATCCAGATGGAGTAAGCACTCCAGAAAAATTCCAATATATGACTGAACTTCGTAACTCAGGTAATGACGTTGTAGCTCCTTATGCAGAAAAATATCCTAACGCTCAATTCTTTGCAGGTAAAAAACCTTGGGAACACAAAGTTGACATCGCTCTTCCTTGTGCAATCCAAAACGAATTGAATTTGGATGACGCTAAAAAATTGAAAGAAAACGGCGTTACTCTTGTAGCTGAAGTTTCTAACATGGGATGTACTGCAGAAGCAGTTGATTTCTTTGTTGAAAACAACATGTTGTTTGCTCCTGGTAAAGCAGTTAACGCAGGTGGCGTGGCTTGTTCAGGCCTTGAAATGTCCCAAAACGCTATGCACATCAGTTGGACAAATGAAGAAGTTGATAAATGGTTACACCAAATTATGAACGATATTCACCAACAATGTTTGAAATATGGTAAAACAGAAAATTATACAAACTATGTAAAAGGTGCTAATATAGCTGGCTTCATGAAAGTAGCAGATGCTATGTTAGGTCAAGGTATCCTATAAAGATATAAATCTTACTATTTTAAAACCACAAAAGCCGTAAGGATATTATCCTTGCGGCTTTTTTGTTTTGAATATGGACAATTAGTTCTTATTTTTGTAGAAATCAAACAAATTTATTCATGGAAAAGAAATGGATGATCGCTCTGATGGGGACCCTTACCCAACTAGGATTAGGAACGGTATACGCGTGGAGTTTTTTTCAACTTCCTATCACAACATTGTCCGGGTGGAGTAATGCTAAAGTAGCGTGGGCATTCGGACTGGCTATATTTATGCTCGGTATTACTGCAGCCTGGGGCGGAACAAAACTCGATAAATACGGACCTCGTAAACTTGCAGTTATAGGTGGAATTTTATACGCGATAGGATATTTCATTTCATCCTTTGCTCTCAAAACGCTAAGCTTGTCCTTATTATATATTGGTTTCGGAATTATTGGCGGAATCGGTTTGGGTCTAGCATATGTAACGCCGGTAGCAACGGTTTCGAGATGGTTTACAACCAAGCAGGGACTTGCAACAGGAATGGTGGTAATGGGGTTTGGATTAGGAGCGTTGTTGATGTCAAAACTAGTAGCTCCTTACTTTCTAACAGTCACGGAAAACAATCTGATTTCGACATTCAATTACATTGGAATATTTTTATTGATATTTCTTCCAATATGCGCGTGGTTTCTGGAACTCCCAAAAGACAGCATTAAGATTTCAAATACTGAGAATCCAAAAATTCAAATATCAAAATATATATTTCAGCAAAAATTTGTCGTTCTCTGGATTCTGTTTCTGATTAATATTGTGGCAGGAATGATTTTCATCTCTTTCCAGTCACCCCTTTTGCAAGATATTCTCAAAAACAGAATGCCAAGTGTAACTGATTTTACAAATCCGGAAACTATTGCAAAACTAAGTGCAGCCGGAGCTACGCTAATCGCTATAAGCTCCATCTTCAACGGACTGGGGCGTATATTTTGGGGAACGGTTTCCGATAAAATCGGAAGATTTTTCAGCTTCAAATTGTTGCTCATTATACAATTATTTGTTTTTATATCTCTGTTATTCATAAAGACTCCTGTACTTTTCTCAATAATGGTTTGTATCATTCTTTTGTGCTACGGCGGAGGATTCGGAATTATTCCATCTTTGGTAAAAGACAATTACGGGAACGAATTGATGTCAGGAATCTATGGTGCTATTCTGACAGCCTGGGGAGTTGGCGGAATTATAGGACCGCAGATTGTGGCATTAATGAAAGACACCTACGGTGACAAAGCAGGATATTACTCATTTATCGTTGGAAGCATTATTCTTCTGATAGGTGTTATCATTTCATTCCTATTTTCTAAAAAAATGAATCCTAAAAAAGCGGGCATTTAATGAAACCTTTTCTGTATCAGGTAGCCGAAACATTCTTTCATAAATACGGCAAGCAGCTGTATCATCATGCATTTGTATTCCCAAACAGGCGTGCGGGCGTATTTTTCCAAAAATATCTGAGTGAAATTGCAGGCACTCCTGTATTTTCTCCTACGATTCTTACAATTCAGGAACTTTTCCAACAACTCACAAATTATCAGCAGGTTGACAAGATTGAAATGCTGGTGTCTCTCTTTGGAATTTATAAAGAGTTGAGCAAATCGGATGAATCTTTCGACGATTTTGTTTATTGGGGCGAGATGCTTCTAAATGATTTTAACGATGTGGACAAACATCTGGTAGACGCTCAACAACTTTTCAAAAACGTGGCAGATATCCGCGAGATAGACAAAGACCAATCCTATCTTTTGCCGGAACAGATTGCAGCCATTCAGCGATTTTGGGATAACTTTTCGCCTGTCGGCGACAGTTTTTCTAAGAAACGCTTTCAGGAAACGTGGGAAATTCTTGGGGAATTGTATTCCAAATTTCGCTATGCGCTACAACAAAAAGGGATTGCTTATGAAGGCATGATTTTTAGAGAAGTAGCGGAAAGAATAAAACAAAAACAAGACATAACATTCAATTATCCGTCCATTATTTTCGTTGGACTCAATGCGCTGACGCCTTCGGAAAAATCTTTAATGATACGATTGAAAAATCTTGGAATAGCCGACTTTTACTGGGATTATGAAGCTCCTTACCTTCAAGACAAAACCAATAAGGCTAGATTCTGGATGAAGGAAAATCTGGAAAATTTCCCTTCAAAAGAAATCTTGGAAGCGGGAGTCGTTGGCACAGAAAAACCGAAAGTAGAAGTTATAGCTGTACCTTCATCCTTAGGACAAACAAAGCACGTCACCCAGATTCTTCATCAATTATTGGAAAACAATAATACGCAAAGCGACAGAGCCATCAATACAGCAATTGTTTTGCCTGAAGAATCTTTGTTGATTCCTACACTCTATTCCATCCCCGAGGAGTTTGATAACATAAACGTAACGATGGGTTACAGCCTTCAAAATTCTTCCGTCGCCAGTCTAATGAACTACATTGCCGATTTACAGCGCAGTATCCGCAGGACAGAAAACGCAGAAATTAATTTTTATTACCATTTTGTTTTGGGAATCATCAACCACTCTTTGGTTCAGCAAAATTGCGGCGAAATTGTGACGGACTGGAAAAAGTCTATTATCTGCAACAACCGCATTGTCATCACCACCGAAGATATTCCCGAAAACAAGCTGCTAAAACTTATTTTCACGCCTGTATATGATTGGAAAGCGGCAGGTGACTACCTTCAGAATATTCTCAAAGAATTATACAATCAGCTACATTCCCGAAAACAGCAGGAAGACGTGGATAAAAACGCTGCACGTTCCATAGATTTGGAACGTGAGTTTATCGTCCGCTATTATCAGAGTGTGACGCGACTACAGGACACGCTGAAGGAAGCCGGAGAGATGTCTGTCGAGACATATTTTCGTCTGCTCAGTCGCATTTTGCAGGGAATAAGCGTGCCATTCAGCGGTGAACCTTTGTCGGGTTTACAGGTGATGGGGGTTTTGGAAACACGCGTTCTGGATTTTGAAAATCTCATCATTCTATCGATGAACGACGGAGTTTTTCCTTCAAAGAATCCATCCAATTCTTTCATTCCATACAATCTGCGCAAGGCATTTGACATGCCAACGTATGAATATCAGGATAGTACATATGCTTATCACTTTTACAGGATGATAAGCCGTGCCAAAAAGATTTTTCTTTTGTATGATTCGCGCACGCAGGAGATGCAAACGGGAGAACCAAGCAGATATATTCAACAACTTCGATACATTTATCCCAATTTGGTGGACATGCAGGAGTTTACCTCATCCTATCAGATAAAAGCGGTAGAGGGCAAGGAAATTACAGTGCAAAAAACCGAAGTGGTGATGCAGAAATTGAAACAATTTAGCGAGGGAGGAAAAAAGAACCTTTCTGCATCGTTGCTAAATATTTATATCAGTTGCCCATTACAGTTTTATCTGAGTGCTGTGGAAGGGTTCATTGACGAAGATAATATTCAAGAATCCATCGAAGCTAATGTTTTTGGGTCTATTTATCACCGTGTGATGGAAAAAATCTATAACCGCATCAAAGATTTTCCTATTACACAAGACGTCCTCAATACAATTATTAAAGACGAGAACCTTCTGAACACTCTGATCGAGCAGGCATTCGCGAAATATTACTACAAAGACGAGCAGAATCCGAAACCTTTGAAAGGACATCATTTTCTTATCGGTGAAATCATAAAAGGATATTTACAGCAAACATTGCGTGTGGATACACAATTGACACCTTTCCGGTATCTGGCTTCTGAATATCGTTTCTTTAAAACTTATGAGGTCAATCCGCAACTGCGTGTAAATATAAAAGGAAGTATCGACCGCGTTGATCAAATAGGAGAAACTACGCGGCTGATTGACTACAAAACCGGCAAGACAGAACTGTCCTTTAAGTCAGTAGAATCTCTTTTTGATAGAAACGAGAAGAAAAGACCCAATGCAATCATGCAGGTCATGATGTATGGACTGTTTTATCTGATGGAGCATCCAAGAGTACAAGTTGCACCACATATCTATTCACTTCGGAATATTTATGGATATTTCACTTCCAATATTACATTCGGGCAGCATCCTGTAGAAGATATTTCCATTTTTATGGACGAATTTAACGAACAGTTTAACGACCTGCTTTCTGAAATTTTTAACCCTAACATTCCTTTCTCTCAAACAGAAAAAATAGAAAGTTGCAAATACTGCGGGTTCAAAGATATTTGCGAAAGATAAAAAAGGTAAAAATGGTGAGTATCATTATAAAATGACATTGTACTAAACAGAGAGGGCTATGTGACGTCCATTAAAGTCATTGTAACCTAGAAATGATAGTATACCGAGTTACAATGCATTTATGAATAGTACATTTTTTGGACATTCCAATTAAGTTTCTCTATCTTCTCTATCTTTTTTTATCAATCATAAATCATTTTATATCGTGCACAGTGCAGTTTTTCTCCTGTAAATCTCATATTTCATATTCTCATATTTAACTAATTATAGTATCATCTAATTATATTCATTTTCAATAAATAATGCAAAATGTAAAAATTTAAGTGAGATTTGTAGTACTTTTGTGCTTTCAAAAAGATTGTTTTACAAACTATATGCAAAAAATTCGGAATATCGCCATCATTGCACACGTCGATCATGGTAAAACTACACTCGTAGACAAGATGCTGATGGCGGGAAATCTCTTCCGCGACAACCAACAAACAGACAATTTGATTCTTGATAACAACGATTTGGAAAGAGAACGTGGAATAACGATTCTCTCAAAAAATGTTTCTATCAAATACAAAGACGTGAAAATAAACATCATTGACACTCCGGGTCACGCGGACTTTGGCGGTGAAGTGGAACGCGTTTTGAATATGGCGGACGGATGTCTGCTCGTGGTTGACGCTTTTGAAGGTCCTATGCCTCAAACACGCTTTGTACTTCAAAAAGCTTTAGAAATCGGATTGAAACCCGTATTGGTAATCAACAAGGTAGACAAACCCAACTGCCGCCCTGAAGAAGTTCAGGAAGAAGTTTTCGACCTGATGTTCAGCTTGGGAGCGACTGAAGAACAATTGGATTTCCCAACCATCTATGGTTCTGCTAAACAAGGATGGATGTCTCATGACTACAATGCTCCGACAGACAATATCTTTGCGCTGCTTGATACAATTGTAGAACACATTCCAGCGCCAGAAAAGCTAGAAGGTACGCCACAGTTGCTCATCACTTCTTTGGATTATTCAAAATACGTTGGTCGTATTGCAGTAGGACGAGTTCATCGCGGCACCATTGTTCAAAATAAAGATTATGCTTTGTGCAAACGCGACGGAAGTATGACAAAAACGCGCATCAAGGAAATCAATATTTTCGAAGGCTTGGGTCGAGAAAAAGTCGAATCTGTTTCTTCTGGAGATATTTGCGCTTTGGTGGGTATAGAAGGATTTGAAATCGGCGACACCATCACAGATTATGAAAACCCTCAGCCGCTCGACCCTATTGCCATTGACGAACCTACGATGTCGATGCTTTTCACCATCAACAATTCGCCTTTCTTCGGCAAAGACGGAAAATATGTAACTTCACGTCACATTTACGACCGTTTGCTGCAGGAGCTGGACAAAAATCTTGCTTTGCGTGTAGAAACTACAGACAGTGCAGATTCATGGATTGTTTATGGACGTGGCGTTTTGCACTTGTCAGTTTTAATAGAAACCATGCGCCGCGAAGGTTACGAATTACAGGTGGGACAACCGCAGGTAATCATCAAGGTGATTGACGGACAGAAATACGAGCCGGTGGAACAACTGACAGTGAATCTGCCGGAAGAATCTGCAAGTAAAGTGATTGACGTCATCACACGTCGCAAAGGCGAAATGCTTACAATGGAAAGCAAGGGAGATCGTATGCATATTGAGTTTACAATTCCATCGCGCGGAATTATCGGATTGAATAATATCGTCCTAACCCTTTCTGCAGGTGAAGCTGTGATGGCGCATCGTTTCCTAGAATTTCAGCCCTGGAGAGGAACCATCGAAAAGCGTCAGAACGGTTCTATCATTGCAGGAGAATCCGGTAACGCTTACGCGTACGCTTTAGACAAATTGCAGGACAGAGGAAAATTCTTTATCGAGCCACAGACGGATGTATATGCAGGTCAGGTAGTGGGAGAACACTCCAAAGAAGGTGACTTGGTGGTAAATGTGACAAAGTCAAAGAAACTGACTAACGTTCGTGCTTCAGGTACGGATGACAAAGCGCAATTAGCACCGCCTATCATTTTTAGTTTGGAAGAAGCTCTTGAATATATTAAAGAAGATGAATATGTGGAAGTAACTCCAAAATCCATGCGCTTGCGCAAAATTATTTTGGACGAGACAGAAAGAAAGCGTAGCAATAAAAAAACTGATAACTAAATAAAAGGAAAAAGCCGAAACTTAAATTTCGGCTTTTTTTATAAATAAAATGAATTGTTACTTATTAATCAGAGCAATAAATTCTTCTCTAGTTTTTTGTGCTTCAAAGACTCCTGTAAAATCCGAAGTTGTAGTAACGGAATTCTGTTTTTCTACACCACGCATTTGCATGCACATGTGTTGCGCTTCAATTACAACCATCACGCCTAAAGGATTCAACGTATTTTGAATGGCTTCTTTAATTTGAGTAGTCAACCTTTCCTGAACTTGAAGACGACGCGCGAATACTTCAACGACCCTCGCAATTTTGCTTAGTCCAGTTACATATCCGTTTGGAATGTAAGCTACATGCGCTTTACCAAAAAATGGAAGCAGGTGATGTTCACACATTGAAAATAAATCAATGTCTTTTACAATCACCATCTGACGGTAATTTTCTTTAAACAAAGCACTTTTTAAAATCTCCTCAGGGTCTTGTTCATAACCTTTGGTTAAAAACTGCATAGCTTTTGCAACTCTTTCAGGAGTTTTAAGTAAGCCTTCTCTGTCCGGATTTTCGCCTAAAATGCTAAGTAAATTTCTTACATGAGGCGCCATTGCTGACGTCTTTTTTTCATCAATATAGTTATCGTTCATTCTTCTATAAGATTTTTTATGCAAAGTTATTCCTGAGGGACACCGTCAATAACTTCCACAGGTATTTTTACCTCATCATTCACTATGTACATTTCTTTTCCAAAACTTGGGAAAGTTTTACGAAGTTGGCGCATCAGATCACTTGCTTCGCCTCTTGTCTTAAAGTTGCCCACGCGTAGACGCCAAAATGGTGATTCGAAATAAACAACGGTTTCATGTTCAGGGAATGCCTGATTAATTAAACCTTGTTTGCGATATGCTTCATTTTTGGATGTACGTTGGTTGTTTCCTGAAAAAGCCTGAACTTTATAACCGCGCATTTTTACATAGTACATTGCTGTGTTGCCGATTGTGAAAACCTGACGTTTAGGAGCAATATTTCTGCCAACAATACTTTTAATAGCTTCTTCCTGATATATTACTACCCTGCCTTGTCCAGGAACTTCAGTTTGCAAATCCTGGATGATTTTATTTTGCTGTTGGGCATGCAGTCCAAGCGGTAATAAAAAGAGTAATAAATATAAATACTTTTTCATAATTCGTTTTTAGTGAATGAAGTAGATATTGTTTTTAGAATGCTTCGATGATAGGCAAAAATTTACCCACTTCAAGAGAAGCACCTCCTATAAGTCCTCCATCTACATCGGGATTAGAGAATAATTCTTTAGCATTTCCGGCGTTGCAACTTCCTCCGTAAAGAATAGAAGTATTGTCAGCAATTTCTTTTCCATATTTTTCTTCGATTGTTTTGCGAATGAAAGCGTGGATTTCCTGTGCCTGGTCGGGTGAAGCTGTTTTTCCTGTTCCGATTGCCCAGACAGGTTCGTAAGCTAAAATTATTTTCTTGAAATCTTCCTCTGAAAGGTTGAAAAGTGATTGTTCAATTTGTGATTTTACTACATCAAAATGTTTGTTCGCTTCGCGTTCTTCCAATACTTCACCGATACAAAAAATAGGAGTTAAATTATTTTTGAGAGCTAACATCACTTTTTCTTTCAAAATTTCAGGAGTTTCGTGGTAATAAGCACGACGTTCGCTGTGTCCTAAAATTACGTATTTTGCTCCAGTAGAAGCTATCATCACCGGAGATATTTCGCCTGTGAAAGCTCCTGATTCTTTGTCGGCACAGTTTTGAGCTGCTAATCCTATTTTAGTTGTATCTACCTCTTTGGCAATACTTGCCAAATGTATATATGGTGTTCCGATGATTACATCACAATTTAAAGTTTTCCCATTCAAAGCTTCGTTAAGCTCCGATGCCAAATTCAAACCTTCCTGAAGGTTTTTGTTCATTTTCCAGTTTCCTGCTACAATGTTCTTTCTCATATCAAATATTTTTACTTTAAAAAATTGTTCCTTTTATCAACTACTCCAATAATTATCAGCGGAATAATAAAGAATAATGCTACCCATAAAACAGACATAGAAGAATTTTGTTTTTCTACTGTATACGTATTATTCTTTATTTCATCAATTAATTGGCGGGCTTTTTCGTTTTTAGGAAGTGAAAATCCATCCCATTTATTCAAAACAGTTCCGTCTTTCAGCAACATCAAACCAGGATTGGAGCGAATCATCGTCTTCAACATTCTCTCGTCCGAATTGCAATAGGTGATATTATTAAAGTTTGGATGCTGATTGTCCCATTTCGCAATTTGCTCAGTAGAGGACGCAGTCAATAAATAAAATGGCACATTATTTCTCGATGCAAGTTCGTGCAACAAGTTAAAATGTTTAAGATTTCCGGATTTTGTGTTCTGTAACTGAGTCGTAATCATCAAAAGAGTATAATTTGGGTCACTAAGAATTTGTTGAGAGATATCTCCCAAATCTTCCCATTTTCTTGTGATGGTATTGAATTGTAGTTGCTGAATATTAAAATCTTCAATTTTCGGCTTTTTGCCCTCTTTTACAAGTTTTGATTTAAGCTCTACAAAAGTCCATGTTGAATCTTGCCAAGGGTAGTTTTTTTCAGTAAATTCTTTCTTAACTCCATCCTTTTCATAAACAAAAATATTTTCAAAAACATCTGATTGTGCCGGGTCGATAAACATACTCTTAGGGATATTTGAACCTATCTTATAAGGACGAAAATCTAGGATGGGTAAGCGTTCAATTCCGTATATTGAAAAAGCGATGCCAAAAACCACTGTAAAAGCGGCTACTATTTTCTGAAATTTATTACTGAAAAGCGGATGAATATATTTATAATTAATTATTAGAATTATGCTCAATGCGATCAGTACCAAATTCTTATAAAATGTAGCCCAATTGCTTATGATGAACGCATCGCCAAAACATCCGCAATCTTTTACAGGATTTTTCAATGCAATCCATAAAGTTAACGGCGTCATAAATGCCATAACAATTAAAATTATTCGAGTTGTCCATTTTCTGTAAACACCCAACAAAAGAAAAACTCCGAGAGAGAATTCCAAAACAATTAAGAAAATTGCTACTGGGAGAGCCATCCAAAATAACGACCTCAAATCCATTGCTACGAGGTAATCCTGAATTTTGTACTGAAATCCTAAAGCATCGATTCCTTTCACAAAACCTGAAAAAACGAAAGTAGCACCAACTATAACACGTGCCACTCCCACAAGTACCTTGCTTAACAATTTATCTCTTTCGAACATTTTTAATCCAAATTAAAATGCATTTTTATCAATCCAAACAAAGCATAATTAATCATGTCCATATAATTTGCATCTACCCCTTCTGATACCAATGTCCTTCCACTATTGCTTTCTATCTCTTTGGTACGATGAATTTTCATCAAAATCAAATCGGTGTATGAACTCGTACGCATCGAACGCCACGCTTCATCATAATCATGATTTTTGTTGTACATCAGCGAACGGCTGGCATCTATTTTTTTATCATAGAGTTCCAAAGCCTTTTCGTTGTTTATATCAATCGTGTCTGTATAACCCAGTTCTGTTTGAATCAAGGCTATAGCACCATAATTTACTATACCTACGTATTCAGAAAAGATAGAATCACCTACCAGGTTTTCTTTTTTTATTTCAATTGAACGAACCCTTTTTACTTTAATCAAAATTTGATCTGTAACCGATTCCGGACGAAGAATGCGCCATGCCGGACCATAATCTTTCAACTTTTTTTGAAACAAATCACGACACAATGCTATGACTTCATCAAACTGCATCTTAGTGGTATCCATATCTTTTGAAGTAAAATTCGTTTTTAAAACTTAGCAAAGGTAGATAAAAAAAGAAAAAGGTACAAGTTAGAAGAAAACCTGCACCTTTTAATACCTTTTAAATCATTATTTATGAGACGCGTAATGACTCACCAGCTTTTAATTTTGTTTTGGAAGTAATGTTATTCAGATTACAAATCTTTTTAACTGAAATACCATATCTGCGAGCAATTTTGGAAATGTTTTCTCCAGATTTAACTCGATGATATTCTATATCACCTTTTACAAATCTGTTATTGCTGTTGGATGATTTACGATAATTAGAATAATCGTCATAAGAATCAGAACCTCCTAACACCATAGAACTGCTGTTGCTTGTTTTCACATAGCTTCTGCGAGTAACCATGTAAGTATCACGGTGAGGAACTTTGTTTCTGAAATCAACAATAAAATTAGGATTGATAGGATTTCCAAAGAAGCGGAATTCAAAGTGAAGATGAGAACCGAAAGAACGTCCTGTGTTACCTGCCAAACCAATTGCCTGACCTGAACGAACTACTTGATTTTCTTTTACCAAAAATTTTGATAAGTGACCATATACTGTTTCCAATCCGTTTGGATGGCGCATAACTACGAAGTTTCCATATCCGCCAGCTTCATAATCTTTTACACGTACTTTGCCATCAAATGCAGCGTAAATTGTATCTCCTGTTCTAGCTTTCAAGTCAACACCATAATGATATCTAGAGCGACCTCTGCGACCGAAATTAGATGTCATGTATCCTTTGCAGGGTATGCTGAAATTAGACAAATCTACTCTGAAAGAATCCGGAGCACTCATATTGTCATAAGCATCTACATATTGATTTCTCCATTGTCCTTTATATAAATTATCTGCGGGGATTTCTGATGTATTCCAAGATGATGTTGCAGAACGGGAACCTTCTAAAGTGGATAAATTCATTTTAAGTTTAACACCGTCAGCATAGAGAGATTTGTTTTTCGATAATTTTCTGCTGTGAAGTTGTTTGTAAACAATGTCTGATCGTTTAGAGTTTAAACTTTGAGAAAAAGAAGAAAGTGAAAAAGTTACCATTAATAAAATCACTAAATTTCTCATTGTTACATTTAATTTTGTCATAATGCTTAATAATTGACAGTCTTACTGTACATTAGTTACATCAATTCATACATTCCATATTGTGGATGTTGGAATATACCAATTGAAATTAATTAAATATTTGTTTTGTGGAAAAAATGAGGAAACTTCTTCTAATAATATGAATAGTTTATGATTAGATAGTTTTGAATTTCCCATTTTTAAAATTAACTTATTTGATTTTCGTGAATAATTACAAAAAAATTTCGTTTTAATTACGATTTGATTTCTTGAACGATTCCAAAGTAAAATCATTCTTTTTTTTCTCACAAGAATATCAAAAGATAAATTGGTATTGCTTCATACTATCAATCATTAAACAGACCCTGTTTTTTGGCATTATATCATTGAACATTAATTGTTTACGCAAATCATATGTTATACAACATAAAGACCTAAATTCAACATAATTTTACATTTTTTAATTTGGAATTACGAAACAGATAGGAAGTTTGACCGAACAATACCAACTGATATATTGTTAATTTAGATTAGGAAAAATTAAAGACTCTCAACCCATTCTTGAAGTTTCCGATTACTATACACCATTAATTTCCCCTCCTTATTTACAACTATTTAGTTTATAATAATAACTAAACGTGACCGTAAATCTGACATTTATTGATAGTTTTCATTATATTTGCGCAAATTTATGTCCAATAACTATCGGAATATTTATTTATGAAGAAGTATAAAATTATAA
The DNA here is from genome assembly GCA_032068765.1 of Dysgonamonadaceae bacterium. Lineage (GTDB taxonomy): Bacteria > Bacteroidota > Bacteroidia > Bacteroidales > Dysgonomonadaceae > DAMBHY01. The sequence continues at coordinate 25,967 of DAMBHY010000010.1, forward strand.
ACAATATAGCCGGATGGGTTGTATTTGCAATTTCCGCTATTGTTTATTTACTTACAATCGAACCTACTACAAGCTTTTGGGATTGTCCCGAATTTATAATCTCAGCATACAAATTAGAAATTGGCCACCCTCCCGGCGCACCTTTTTTTATGTTGCTTGGTAATTTATTTACACAATTCACTTCTGATCCTTTGCAAGTAGCTAAGATGGTAAATGCCATGTCCGCGCTGTTAAGTGCTTTCACAATCTTATTCTTATTCTGGACCATCACTCATCTAACTAGAAAGCTGATGGTTAAAGATGAAAGTGAAATCACAACAGGCAAATTGATAGCTATCATCGGAAGCGGTTTGGTAGGAGCATTGGTTTATACTTTCTCAGATACTTTCTGGTTTTCTGCTGTGGAAGCAGAAGTTTATGCATTCTCATCAATGCTTACGGCTTTGGTTTTCTGGATAATACTGAAATGGGAAGACAATGCAGATAGTTCCAATTCCGACAAATGGATTGTGCTGCTTGCTTATATAATGGGTCTTTCAATCGGCGTCCATTTGCTTAACTTATTATGTATCCCGGCAATCGTACTTGTATATTATTACAAGAAATATGACAATCTAAACTGGAAAAATATAACCATCGCTTTAGGAATTTCATTCGGACTTATTATCATATTAATGTATGGTATCATCCCGGGATTTACGAAAGTAGGCGGCTGGTTTGAATTGTTCTTCGTTAATACTTTGGGAATGCAGTACAACAGCGGTGTATTGTTTTATTTATTCCTAATGCTGGGAATTATTGCATGGACACTTTACGAAACATTCAAATACAAGGAAAATAACAGGAAAGCAAAGATTGCACTTTTCATAACTTTAGCGCTCACAGGAATATTATTTATCACAAGTAGTGTAGTAATTTGGTTGTTTTTAATTGCTGTTGCGGGATATACCTTGTTTGGAACTAAAAAGATTTCAAATCATTTCATTAATCTTTTAAGTTCGTGCTTGTTTGCAATAATCATAGGATTTTCATCCTACGCGGTAATTCCTATCCGTTCCAATGAAAATCCTCCTATGGATGAAAACTCACCAAATAACTTTTTCTCTTTGGCAAGTTATCTCAATCGTGAGCAATATGGCGATAAGCCTTTGTTCTACGGGCAAACATACGCTTCAGAACTAGAAAGAACTGCTGACGGCTCTCCTGTGGTAACAAGCTCAAAAAAGAAATACGGAAAAATCATTAAGACAAATCCTTCGGATAAGGACAGATATGTTGTAGAAAGCACTTCTCAAAAATACAAGTATTCTCACAACATGTTATTTCCAAGAATGACATCCGATAAGTCTAATCCATTGTATGGTAATCATATTATCGGATACAGACAATGGGGAGGAGTAGATAATCCGGATATTCCGCCAACATTCTTCCAAAACATACAATATCTGGTAAGTTATCAGTTGAATTTTATGTACTGGAGATATTTCTTCTGGAACTTCTCAGGCCGTCAGAACGATTTACAAGGAGATAATGGTATCACTAAAGGTAACTGGATTACAGGTATTCCTTTCATTGATGATAAAGTGCTCGGCTTAGGTCCTCAAGACAATATTGCGCCTGATGTGGTAGATAATAAAGCGCACAACAAATATTTCCTTTTACCCTTTATCTTGGGATTGATTGGTATATTCTATCAATTGTCGCTTAAAGAAAGAGGATACAAAAGTTTCAGCATCGTATTCATGCTGTTCTTTATGACAGGTATCGCTATTGTGCTTTATCTGAACCAAACTCCATTTGAACCACGCGAAAGAGATTACGCTTATGCCGGTTCGTTCTATGCTTTCTCTATCTGGGTGGGAATGGGCGTTGCCGGAATCAGTTTGTTTTTACACAAATATTTGAAGAACTCAACTGTCGCAACAGCAATAGCAACTATAGCCGCGTTGTTTGTTCCTATTCAGATGGCAAGTCAAAACTGGGACGATCACGACCGCTCCGGAAGATACATGGCACGCGATGCCGGAATGAATTTCCTCAACAGTGTGGAGAAAAACGGTATCATATTCTGTAACGGTGATAACGACACATTCCCTCTATGGTATCTGCATGAAGTTGAAAGCTTCAGAACTGATACAAGAGCTTGCAATCTAAGTTATTTGCAAACGGAATGGTATACTGATCAAATGCTCCGTCAATCTTATCAATCAGAACCACTTCCAATCAAATGGTCACGTTCTCGATATTATGGCGACGATACTTCACACGCGTATTTGATTACAAAGAAAGATATCGAAAATGCCCTCAAAAACGGAGACGTATCACCAATATCTTATACAGAATATTACGATAGTTCAATTTTCAAAGATACAGTATCGCTCAAAGATGCGATGGAAGCTCTTCGCACAGGCAAGAATGCTTATCCGAAAACGCCTTTCACAGCCATTGCCGATCAACCTATTTTCCCAGGTGACATTGCATATCTTAATGTAGATTCTACCAAAGTAAATCTACAAAAACTAAATGCATCTTCCGATCAAAGAAAAATGTTCATCAACCTAAAGGGACAAAACGTATTGTATCGTCAGGACTTGATGCTGTTAGAAATTCTCACCAACATAAATGACAACAACTGGCAGCGTCCGTTATATTTTGCAGCCACCGTGGACAGATCTTTATCCAACAGCGTAAAAGATTATCTATCGCTGGAAGGAATGGCTTATCGTGTAATACCCGGCATACCAAGAAACGGAGGAATCAACACTGAAGTTGCTTACAATAACATGATGAATAAATTCCGCTGGGGAGGTATAGAGAACAATCCGAATATCTATCTTGACGTTACCAGCAGAAACATGGTTTCTTCTTTCCGTATGTATTTTGCTCAGTTGATTGAAGCGTTGATTAATGAAGGTAAAAACGACAAAGCGGCAGCTGCTCTTGACAAATGTCTCAAAGTGATGCCGTCTAAATCTGTTCCTTTGGGGACAGAAGGAATTATTCTAGCGCGCTCCTATTATCGTATCGGTCAAAAGCAAAAAGCGGAAGCATTGCTAAATGAAATATATGGAAGAATTCAGAAAAACCTGAACTGGTTTGACAGATTGACTCCCGAACAAATGGCTAATAGTTGGACAGACATCAACGGTGATAATCTCCGTCCGATGCTAATCATCGCAGGTGTTTATCAAGAATTTGATAAGGCAAAATACGAGCCTTTCACAGACAACTTATTTAAACGCGCACAATTCTATTACTCACTCGGACTTCCATATCTGGGCGACCCTATTTTACAAGGAATAACAGATGCATCCATCCAAAGTTATTATAATGAGAATGTGGATACGTTTACTCGCTCTTTATCAGAAAAGACCCTTCACAAATCTTTGAAGATGATGGAGCAATACAATCCACGAATGCTGGAAGAGTATAGCAAAGGTGCACAACAAGAAAATTAACAGATTATAATGATAAAATGAGTAGCTTCATCAAAAGGAGCTACTCATTATTTTTTTAACCCTCGTAGATGTTCATAGAACAACCCCCGCTTTTATACCGAATATTATATCCAAAAGCTATTTGGAGAAAACCCGTCGAAGGAAAGAAGGTGATTTATCTAACATTCGACGACGGCCCCATTCCCGAAGCCACGCCCTGGGTTTTGGATGTTTTGGAAAGATATAAGGTAAAAGCTACATTCTTTTGTGTAGGGGACAATGTTAGGAAATATCCTGAAGTCTATCAGCAGATATTAGAAGCAGATCACACTACGGGCAACCATACCTTCAATCACTGGCAGGGATGGAAGCACACTTCCAAACCGTTTATGGACAATGTGACGAAAGCAGAGGGATATATCCAATCAGATTTATTCCGACCTCCTCACGGTCACATACGCATCAGTCAATATTTAGAACTTATCAGAAAAGGTTATTCCATAGTTATGTGGGATGTAGTAACGCGAGATTACAATACCAAATTAACTCCCGAACAAGTATTCAATAATGTGAAAAAATACACGCGTGACGGTTCCATCATCACATTTCACGACTCACTCAAATCCATCAAAACATTAAAAATTGTCCTTCCCAAAGCTATAGAATGGCTGCAAAGTCAGGGTTACGAGTTTCATACACTATTATAAAAAAGAGATAGTCTCATAAGCGCCTCTGAGTTTCATCTTGTCCTATTGAACGAAATAAAACATCTTTAAGAATATTTTTCATTTCGCTAAAGCTGCATTCAGAATGATAGTTGATAGCAGTTTCCCTAAAAAGAAAATGCCACGGCTAAAAAATCAGCCGTGACATTACCAATATTTATAATATCAAATCAGTTTATTTGAATCTTTCAAGTGTTTTTTGGTATTCGTCCAACATTTGTTTGTCGTTTGCTTTTGCTGCTAATTCTACAGCTTTTTTTTCAGCGGCGATAGCATCTTTTTTCTTACCTAAATCATAAAGGATATTAGCGTAAGTATCCAATACGGCAGATTCCTGAGGAGCAAGTTCTGTACCTCTCTTAGCCCATTCCATAGCAGTTTTCAAAGCTTTTTTGTCGTTGAAAGTTTTGTAGTTTTCGAAAACTGTCCAAGCCATAGAATTCAAATCATTAGCGTTTCTATCTTTGCTTGTCATGAAAGTTGCAGCTTTATTAATGAAGTTGTCCCAAGCTTGTTTGTCTGTTTTGTCTTTGATAAATGCTCTGTGCACTTCGTTGAATTCCAATTGTGGTTTCATCTTGTCGTAAGTTTCAGGAGCGATGTAGCGGTACGATTCAAAATTTGCTTTGTCGCGGCGGTACATGTTTGCATACATGTTCATTATTTTGTAGTCCACCATTTTCTGACCGAATTTTTCAGCAGCTGCTGCTCTGTTGTTCAAGAAATATTTAAATGGTTCAGAAGTAGGGTCATTCACATATTTAGCGAATATTTCCCATGTTTCTTTGTCCATGTATTTGTCTGATGGAAGACCTGTCAAGTATTCGATAGCGATTTTTTCGTTTCCTTCACTATAAGGGTTAATATCAAAATATTTGCTTACAGTAGCATAACTTCTATCACCTTTTTCTATTTTCTTTTCGATAGAAAGAGTGTTATTTTCTGTGTCTCCGGCTTTTTTACCCAATTCTACTAATTCTTCGGGACTCATACCACCCAAACCACGGTGTACAACTTGTCCGTCACCATTTATGAATAACAATGTTGGGAAAGCTTTCACTTCATATTTTTTAGCTATAGCCAAGTTTTCAGGAGCTTCCATATCCAGTTTCATATTGATGAAATTGGAATTGAAATAATCACCTACCACTTTTTGTGTAAAAATCTTGCTTGCCATCATTTTGCAAGGTCCGCACCAAGATGCAAAACCATCCAAGAATATAAGTTTATTTTCTTTTTTAGCTTTTGCCAACGCGTTGTCAAAATTGTGGTCTGTTTCGAACACAATTCCTTGGGAGAATGCAGATAGACTTAAAGCTATACATGCAACGAATAAAAGGATTTTTTTCATTGAAATAATTTTAGATTGTAATAAAATAAATATTTGTATTAGGAATGCACAAATATACGATTTTCTATATAAAAATGTTTCGAGGATAGATTTAATTTTCATCATTCATCCGTCCCTACTCCCACACTATTGTATCGCGTGGTTTGCGAAACAATTATTGGAGATTCGAAACAAACTCCAATAATCGGATGCTAAGTTATTGTTTGCTGATGATTTTAAAGAATTATATTTTTTAAATTCCCCGTTCTCATCATTGGATGAAGTATTAAAAGAGTTATTCAGCTTTTTTTAAAATACTGACACAAATGAATTTGAAAGTTTTGAGACTAAAACAATAAAAGTTGATAGTAATCAAGAATTTTTACAAGATATAAAGAATAATAAAATTAAAGATACAACCGATACTGATATAAGTAAAAGAACACTTAATTGGCAAAAAGCAGGAGTAATAATAGCTGTTATAATTGGCGTCATAACTATAATTTTAATGTTAATATATAAATGAAAAAGTCCAAGAAACTAATTTCTTGGACTTTTATTATATGTAATACTTTAAAACATGTATCTATCTCTCACCCATAGGAATATAATTCTGTTTTTCTCTCACATTCTTATAAGCAGGACGAATAATACGTTTGCTGTCAAAGTTCAATTCTTCGATGCGGTGGGCACTCCATCCAACGATACGCGCCATAGCGAATAGCGGAGTAAATACTTCTTCCGGCATTCCGATAGCGTCATACACAAATCCGGAATAGAAATCGACATTCACACATACTTGTTTTGCGCCTTCACCTTTGCGATCCATGAACACTTTTATTGCACGTTCCTGCACGAGTTCCATCAATGCAAATTCTTCTTCGCGACCTTTTTCTTTAGCCAGTTCGCGCGCCATCTCTTTCAACAAATCCGCACGCGGGTCGTTGATGGTATAAACGGCATGCCCTACTCCATAAATCAAACCTGACTGGTCGAAAGCTTTTTTATCCAGAAGCGCATTCAGATATGCATCCACTTCCTCTACACTTGTCCAGTCTTTTACGGTTTTCTTCATATCGTCCATCATTCCTTTTACTTTGATGTTGGCACCACCGTGCAACGGACCTTTTAGCGAACCGATACCTGCAGATATGGATGAATAGGTGTCGGTTTCGGAAGAACTCGTCACCCTCACCGAGAAAGTTGAGTTGTTACCTCCACCATGTTCGGCATGCAATATCAATGCTAAGTCGAGAATCTTAACATCCAGTTCGGTATATTTGTCGCGCCCTTTTATCATGAACAAAAAGTTTTCTGCCACCGAGCGGTCATCATAAGGATGGCGGATATGCAGCGAACGCTCTTGCTGGTCGTGACGTAGCACATTGTACGCATAAGCGATAATCGTCGGGAATTTTGAAATTAGATTGATGGACTGGCGAATAAGGTTGTCGCGAGTGATGTCGTCGGGATTTTCGTCATAGTTGTACAAATCCAATACGCTTCTTGCCAGGATATTCATAATATTTTTTCCCTGAAGGGAAAGAATGCTCATGGTTGTTCTGTGATCAAGCGGCATAGTTTCGCTAATAACACTTTTGAAAGCGTCTAGTTCTTCCTGATCCGGCAGATATCCTGAAAGAAGAAGAAAAGCAGTTTCTTCAAAACCCAGACGGTTTTCTTTTTGAATTCCATGAACCAAGTCTTCTACACTTATACCGCGATAAAGAAGCTTTCCGTTTGTCGGTTTTATCTTTCCATCTTTTTGTTTTTCGTAACCAATAACGTCGCCTATACGAGTTAGTCCTGCCAATACACCTGAACCATCGGGATTTCGGAGTCCGCGTTTTACATCCAACTCCGAAAAAAGATTTTTATCAATCTTTGTAGTCTTTTTTATAGACTCAGAAAGTTTATAAATCAAGTATTTATTTTCCATAATTTTTGAGTTCTAATTTAATCTATCTATTATTTTTTCTGAAAATTCTGTAGTTGAAAGAGGTTTGCCGTTTTCCATAAAACGTGCCAAGTCGTAAGTTGCATAATTCTCACTGAACAATTCTTCGAGCGCTTTATTGATTTTCGCTCCAGCTTCGTTCCATCCCATATATTCCAGCATCATCACCCCTGAAAGAAGCATTGAGCAAGGATTTGCTTTATTCTCTCCTGCTATATCAGGAGCAGTTCCGTGCGTAGCTTCGAAAATGGCGTGCCCCGTTTGGTAATTTATATTTGCTCCTGGAGCGATACCGATGCCACCAACCATTGCCGCCAATTGGTCGGAGATATAATCACCGTTAAGATTGAGCGTTGCAATCACTGAATATTCTTCGGGTTTTAATAACGTATTTTGGAGAAATGCGTCAGCGATAACATCATTTACGAATATCTTTCCTTTAGCAATATTTTGCTGCTTAATTTCTTGGGCTTTTTCTGGACCTTCTCCTTTTTTTATTCTTTCAATGGACTCCGCAGTAAATACTTTGTCTCCAAACTCTTTTTCTGCGAGTTCATATCCCCATTTCTTGAACCCTCCTTCAGTAAATTTCATTATGTTTCCTTTGTGTACAATGGTCACAGATGGTTTCTTATTTCGAATTGCATATTCAATAGCGGCTTTCACCAGTCTTTCCGAACCTTCTTTAGATACAGGTTTCACACCAATGGAGGAACTTTCTGGAAATCTTATTTTATTAACGCCCATTTCGTTTTGCAGGAAATGGATAATTTTAACAGCATCATCGCTTTGTGCATTCCATTCTATGCCGGCGTATATATCCTCTGTGTTTTCACGAAATATCGTCATATTTACTTTTTCAGGATGTTTGATAGGCGTTTCCACTCCTTTGTACCATCTGACGGGTCTTTCGCAAACATACAAGTCTAGTTCCTGACGCAAGGCAACATTCAAAGAACGAATTCCACCGCCGACAGGTGTCATCAGCGGACCTTTGATTCCTACCAGATATTCACGAAAAGCATTCATTGTTGCGTCAGGAAGCCAGTTGCCTGTTTCAGTATGTGCTTTACCTCCTGCTAATACTTCCATCCAGTTGATTGAACGTGCTTCATTATACGTTACAGAAACCGCTTTGTCAATAATTCTTTTGACTGCCTGAGTAATTTCTTTACCAATTCCATCTCCTTCAATATAAGGAATAGTCGGATGGTATGGCACTTTTAATATATTGTTTTCAATAACTATTTTTTCCATCGTAATATGATTTTTAGTTTGAGCGCAATGCATTTAATGCACTTCCGGCTTTAAACCATTTTATTTGTTGTCTATTGTAGGTGTGAGATGCCTCAAACTCTTCCGTAGTGCCATCCGGATGCAAAATCCTTACAGTTAGATTTCTTCCTGGAGTAAAATTTTCCAAACCTATAATGCTTATTTTATCTCTTTCCTGTATTTTATTGTAATCTTCTTTATCTACAAAAGTTAAAGCCAGCATCCCCTGCTTCTTCAAATTTGTTTCGTGAATACGGGCAAATGATTTGACAAGGATTACTTTCACATTTAAAAATCGAGGCTCCATTGCTGCATGCTCTCTACTCGACCCTTCTCCATAATTTTCCTCTGCTACAACTACAGAACATACGTCTGCAGATTTGAATTTGCGCGCCAGTTGAGGAACAGAAATATATTCTAGTTTATCGGGGTCTAATACCGAATTGGTCTGTTCGTTGAAAGCGTTGACTGCTCCTATAAGCATATTATCCGAAATATTATCGAGATGCCCGCGATATTTTAGCCAAGGACCTGCCATCGAAATATGATCGGTTGTACATTTTCCTTTTACTTTTATCAGTAATGGGAAATTGATATAATCATTTCCATCCCAAGGAGAAAAAGGTTTTAACATCTGTAATCTTTTGGAATCAGGGTCGATATTTATAGATAAATTACGACCATCTTTTGCAGGTGCATCATAACTGGTATCATCCTGCGCATAACCTTTTTCAGGAAATTCAATACCGGAAGGTTCCGAAAGTTTCACTTTTTCCCCACTTTCGTTTTCCAAATAATCTGTAAGAGGATTAAAAGTTAAGTTGCCTGCAATGGTAAGTGCTGCCACCAATTCGGGAGAAGCTACGAAAGCATGTGTATTTGGATTGCCGTCATTACGTTTGGCAAAATTTCTATTAAACGAAGTGACTATAGAGTTTGAGCGTTCGGTTTCTACCTCCGAACGTTTCCATTGCCCGATGCACGGACCGCAGGCATTTGCCATAATCACTCCGCCAACTTCTTCAAATTCCTGAAGTAAACCATCACGTTCCGCAGTTTTGCGGATAAGTTCAGACCCGGGATTGATAATAAAAGGAGCTTCCACTTTCAGATTTTTACTTTTCGCTTCGCGAATGATGGACGCTGCTCTAGTCAAGTCTTCGTAGGAAGAATTAGTACAAGAACCGATTAACCCTGCTTCAATTTTTCGAGGATAACCCTGATTTTCCACTTCTTTTGCAAATTCAGAAACAGGATACGCGGCATCAGGCGTGAAAGGACCGTTAATATATGGTTCTAGTTCTGTCAAGTTTATTTCGATTACCTGATCATAATATTTTTCAGGATTCATCACCACTTCATTGTCTGGCTGCAAGTAGGATTTGATTTTATCGGCCTCCTGTGCCACGTCAGTTCTTCCAGTAGCATGCAGATATGCAGCGGTTTTTTCATCATAAGGAAAAATGGAGGTAGTGGCTCCCACTTCGGCTCCCATGTTACAAATGGTAGCTTTTCCGGTAGCAGACAATGAAGAAGTTCCTTCTCCAAAGTATTCAATAATGGAATTCGTACCGCCTTTCACAGTAAGGATGCCGGCTAACTTGAGGATGACATCCTTTGGTGCAGACCAACCCGAAAGTTTTCCCGTCAGTTTCACGCCAATCAGTTTTGGCATTTTCAATTCCCAAGGAAGTGCCGCCATCACATCAACTGCATCCGCACCTCCTACTCCAATGGCAATCATTCCCATTCCTCCCGCGTTGGGCGTATGTGAATCAGTGCCAATCATCATTCCTCCAGGAAACGCATAATTTTCCAAAATAACTTGATGAATAATTCCAGCTCCCGGTTTCCAGAAACCTATTCCATATTTGTTGGAAACTTGTTTGAGAAAAGAGTATACTTCTTTATTTGTCACAAAAGCCGTCTGCAAATCATTCTTTCCGTTCTTATACGCTTGTATCAGATGGTCGCAATGAACGGTTGTAGGCACGGCTACTTCGGGTCGTCCAGCGTTCATAAACTGCAGTAAAGCCATTTGAGCAGTAGCATCCTGCATTGCCACACGGTCGGGCGCAAAATCTACATAGTTTTTACCTCTTGTGTAATCTTTTATTTCAACATCTTTCGAAAGATGCGCATATAAAATTTTTTCTGTGAGTGTGAGAGGTTTGTTCAAAAGTTGTTTTACCTCTTCAATCTTTTGGGGTAAAAGAGAATAAATTCTCTTTATCATTTCAATATCAAAAATCATAAGTATACATTGATTTTTTTGTAAGATTATTTATTGGGTTATATTGAAAATCAAACAAATAATTATAGCGAAAGGTTTTATAGTGATACCAATTATTCTATAATTTATTGATTAAGACACTCCGCACATTACTCCACATCGGTATTAAATAAAAACATAAAACATCCTTGTTATCTGAAAAAAAATGACAAACGATTATTTGTGCTTTTTTTTTTGTATTTTCGTTGCTCAATAAGATTTTAATAACCAACTAATCTAAATTCAATATTTTACATCATGCAGGTAGAAGAAGAAAAAATTAAAGGACTGCCCGAAAACGCGATGCGAGAATTAGAGCCGGGCGAAGAGTATCAACCATTATTATCTCCGGATAAAGAGTACCCGGAAGTCAATTTCCGTACCGTTTCTTTGGGTATAACCATGGCTATTTTATTTTCTGCGGCGGCGGCTTATTTAGGCTTGAAAGTCGGACAGGTTTTTGAAGCCGCTATTCCGATTGCCATCATTGCCGTAGGTTTGTCAAGCGCTACAAAACGCAAAAATGCTTTGGCTGAGAATGTGATTATTCAATCTATCGGCGCCAGTTCCGGTGTCATCGTGGCAGGTGCAATTTTCACTTTGCCGGCACTTTATATTTTGCAAGCAAAATATCCTGAAATTTCGGTTAGTTTTATGCAGGTGTTTTTGAGTTCTCTGCTTGGTGGTGTTTTAGGTATTTTGTTTTTAATTCCTTTCAGAAAATATTTCGTTTCCGATATGCACGGAAAATATCCTTTCCCTGAAGCAACAGCAACAACGCAGGTTTTGGTTTCGGGTGAAAAAGGTGGAAGTCAGGCAAAACCGCTTATTATGGCGGGTGCAATTGGCGGACTTTATGACTTTATCGTCTCTACTTTCGGCGGTTGGGCAGAAACTTTCACATCACGTGCCACAGCATTTGGAGCTCAAATTGCCGACCAGCTAAAATTAGTATTTAAAATCAATGTCGGTGCTGCTGTTCTCGGTCTTGGATATATTATCGGACTCAAATACGCTGCTATTATCGCTATCGGTTCCGCCTTAGTATGGTTTGTAATCATTCCCTTGCTGCCTATGGTGTCTGATGCAATGGCAACCACTCTTAACCCTGCATTTACAGGACATTTGGCAAGTCTTCCGCCTGAAGATTTATTCAAATTGTTTGCTCGTCACATAGGTATTGGCGGTATCGCTATGGCAGGTATTATAGGTATCATCAAATCATGGAGCATTATCAAAGGTGCAGTAGGCCTTGCTGCTCAAGAAATGGGTGGTAAAAATAAAGGCGTGGAATCAAACGTAAAACGTACCCAACGCGACTTGTCAATGAAAATTATCGGTATTGGAAGTATCATTGCTATTGTTGCTACATTCATATTTTTCTGGCTGGGCGTTGTTCCCAATTTGTTCCACGCTATTATAGCTATTTTAGTAGTTACCGTTATAGCATTCTTGTTCACAACCGTTGCTGCAAATGCAATCGCAATTGTAGGAACCAACCCTGTATCTGGAATGACATTGATGACATTAATTCTTGCATCTGTAGTTTTGGTTGCTGTTGGATTGAAAGGAACAAGCGGAATGGTTGCTGCTATGGTAATTGGTGGCGTAGTTTGTACAGCATTGTCAATGGCAGGTGGATTTATTACCGACTTGAAAATCGGTTACTGGATTGGTACTACTCCTAAAAAACAGGAAACATGGAAATTCCTTGGAACACTCGTTTCTGCTGCTACAGTTGGTGGTGTTATCATGATTCTTAACAAAACATATGGGTTCACAGGTGATGGTGCATTGGTGGCTCCTCAGGCCAACGCAATGGCAGCAGTTATTGACCCATTGATGTCTGGCACAGGTGCTCCTTGGATTTTGTATGGAATTGGAGCAGTTCTCGCTGTCTTACTTACTTTCATGAAAGTTCCTGCCTTGGCATTTTCATTGGGTATGTTTATTCCTTTTGAATTAAACATTCCATTGGTTGTAGGTGGAGCTATCAGTTGGTACGTATCTACTCGCAGCAAAGACAAAGCACTCAACACTGCACGTCAGGAAAAAGGAACGCTTTTGGCATCCGGATTCATTGCAGGTGGTGCGTTGATGGGTGTAGTAAGTGCAGCGATTAAATTTACAGGTGTAAACCTGCATCAGGATGCATGGGCAGAAAGTAATGGTGCACAATGGCTGGCACTGCTTATGTATGCTTTAATCTGCTTCTATCTCATCTGGGATTCTATGCGTGCTAAAAAAGAAATGCTATAATTATAGAAGTCATAGTGGGTAAAGATGAATATATCATTTTTACCCACTATTTTTAATAAATACCAAATCTCTTACCGAAAAATATATTGATACTGAAACTTTTAAAGATTGGAGTAAAAAATGAAAAAATTATTTGTATCACTTGCGTTAATAGCTGTGTTCTGTAGCTTATCAGCGCAAACCACAAACAAAAAAGATTGTAAAACCGACTACACACACTTTGTAAATCCTTTTGTAGGAAATGCTTTTACGGGTCACACTTTCCCTGGAGCCACGTATCCTCTGGGCTTGGTACAGCCAGGTCCTGAAACAGGAAATTATACATGGGCCTACTGCTCTGGTTATGTATATTCAGATACCCATATCAATGGCTTCTCTCAAACACGTTTGAACGGAACGGGATGTGTGGATTTGGGAGACATCCTTATTCAACCGTTTTCGGGTAAAAAGAGAGATGATGTAATGAAAAGTACTTATAGCAAAGCTTCGGAAAAAGCCAGCGCAGGTTACTATGCAGTTGATTTGACAGAGAATGATGTGAAAGTACAGATTACGGCGGCTCCACATGTTGCTTTTCACAAATACACTTACCCTAACAACAAAGCCCAGAATGTATTGATAGATTTCCAAAGTGGACTAAGTTGGTCAGAAGATCAGGCAAACAAGCACATTCTCGCTTCCGATATTAAATTTGAAGACAGCAGAACTATTTCGGGATATATCCGCCGTACCATGTGGATTGAGCGAGTGGAATATTTTGTCATAGAATTTGACAAACCTATCATTAAAAAAGAGTTGTTGAAAAAAAGAAACGAAATGGAAAAAGCACCACGCTATATTCTTAATTTCGGTTCTACAGGCAAACAAGATTTGAATGTAAAAATTGCGCTTTCATCCACCAGCGTTGAAGGGGCAAAGGCTAATTTGAGAGCCGAAGTAAATCATTGGGATTTCAACAAAACACATCAACAAGCTGTAAATGCTTGGAACAAGATTCTTTCAAAAGTAGAAGTTGGCGGAACAGACGAACAAAAATCCAATTTTTATACTTCACTTTACCACCTGTTCATTCAGCCAAATAATATTGCAGATGTTGACGGAAGATATATCGGTCCAAACCGAAAAATTTCTAAATCTACAAGCGGCAAATATTATTCTACATGGTCGCAATGGGATATTTTCAGAGCAGGATTTCCTTTTTACACTATCATCAGCCCCGAATTAATCCCTGACTTTGTAAATTCGATGCTCGATTACAGCGAACAACAAGGACATCTTCCTGTATGGTCGTTGTGGGGACAGGAAACCTATACTATGATTGGTAATCACTCGGTACCGATGGTTGTGGATGCTTACTTGAAAGGATTCAAAGGTTTCGATCCTCAACGCGCTTTCCGCGAAATAAAAAAATCACTTACAGAAACCACTTATCCCAAAACAAATTGGGACGTTTATGACAAATACGGATATTATCCTTTTGATTTGATCAAACTGGAATCTGTGTCGCGTACGCTCGAATGCGGATTTGATGATTACAGTGCTGCGCAAATGGCTAAGAAACTAGGCAAGACTGAAGATTATAATTTCTTTATCAAACGGTCCAACTTTTACAAAAATATTTTTGACTCTGAAACCGGTACGATGCGTCCAAAAGATTCAAAAGGAAACTTTATCACACCTTTCGATCCATACGAGTTAGCGCACGCAGATTCTCAGGTGGGTGGTCACTACACAGAAGCCAATGCTTTGCAATATACATGGCAGGTGCTGCAGGATATTCCTGGTCTTATCCAAAAAATGGGAGGAAAAGAAAAAGCAGGTAAACTGCTTGATTATTTGTTCAACACCAAACAGGAAACCACTGGCAAACTTTCCGACGTAACTGGATTAATAGGACAATATGCTCACGGTAACGAACCGAGTCACCATATTGTTTACATTTACAATTACCTCGACAGACCGCACGAAGCACAAAAACTGATTCGTCAAATCACGGATGGTTTTTACAAAAACAAACCTGACGGTTTGATTGGAAACGACGATTGTGGACAAATGTCGGCATGGTACATGTTTTCAGCACTGGGCTTCTATCCTATGAATCCGGTAAGCGGCGAATTCGTTATCGGTGCGCCACAGATTCCTTTTGCTAAAATCAGTGTTGGAAACGGTAAGTATTTCACAATGGAAGCAAAGAATCTTTCAAAAGAAAATATGTATATCGAAAAGATAGAATTGAATGGAAAAGCTTTCAACAGCAAAACCATTTCTTACACAGACATCATGAATGGCGGAAACATAAAATTCTACATGACAAGCCAATGTAATTTGAAATAAAATTACAAACATTCATATAAATGATAAACTCCCGATAATCGCAAGATTTCGGGAGTTTATCATTATTTAAAAATCGAATATATTTATTCTACTGGTGTAAGGTATTGAGCATAACTGTAACCTTCTTCACCATCGGCTGTACGAACCAACCACCATTGGTCGTTGGCTTTGCCTACTAAAGTGATAATTTCACCTTTAGCTGCTTTGCCTACGATTGGTTGATCAGTACCTGGACCTTTACGGATGTTCAAATTTGATTCGTTGGTGTTTACTTTTACTTTGCCACCTACAACTGCACCTGCTACATCCACATCCATAACCACATCCCCTGAAAGGAAATTTGGATCGATTCTTCCATAGATATCCCACAATCTGTTTTTTACATCTGCATTAGGAGCAGTACCTTGTATATGTAATACTCCACTTTGTTCTCCGATGTTTAAACTTGATAGACCGCCGGATCTTGCTGAATCAATAAGTTCTTTATATTTTGATTGTAAACTCATAATCTAATATTTTTTAATTATTTAATAGTAAGACCAGTCATATCCACTTTTTTAGGATTAAGACCATCAAGAATTTGTTTCAAAGTTTTCACGCGTGATTGTTTCAATTCACCTGTAACTGTAATCACACCATCATTTACAGTAGCCTGTACAGTTGGGAAATCTTTCAAAGCGTCAGTCATTGCACTTGTCAATACTTGGTCAGAACTTGCAGGCATTACTGCAGGAGGTGCAATAGTAAGATTGTTAACAACACCTTTTACCCCTGATTTTTTATCTGCTTTCAACGCTTCAGCAGAACTTGCAGCCTGCATTTTTGATGCATCGTCAGCAACTTCACCTGAAAGAGTTACAATACCATTATTTACATCTACTATTACACCAGGAACGTGGCTAACAGCACTTTCTACTTTTGCTTTTACATCAGCATCAGCAACTTTTTTGTTACATGAAGGCATTACAAACATGATTGCAACCGCCATAAATAACGTAATAATTAAGCTTTTGATTTTCATCTTTTTTCTTTTTTAATTGGTTAATAAAACTAATTGAAGCGTGAAGAAAAATTCTTTCACGTTTCAATATAAACAACCTAATATCTATTTTGTTGGAAATTTTAACGCTATTTTGCGACCTTCAATTTATAAATTTGTTTTTCCAAATGATTAATAATGGCAAGTTTAGCCCTTTTTCCCAGATGCTGAAAAGTATGTAATGTCCTGCACATACACATTAATACACTATACTATCTAAATATAGGATTCTAAATAAATATCCATAGCATTTGTAAGTATTATTACGACATCCTATAAACATCTCAACATTTTTAAAAATTATTTTTAGGTATACCTATTTATAGGTTCAAATTACTTGGAGTAACTTTTAGGAACGCCTATTTATAACTCCTAATTATTTGGAGTTACTTTTAGGTATACCTATTTATAGCTTTAAATTAATTGGAGTAATTTTTAGGTATTCCTATTTATAGGTTCTAACTATTTGGAGTTACTTTTAGGTATGCCTATTTATAGGTCCTAACCGTTTGGAGTTACTTTTAGGTATGCCTATTTGTAGGTCCTACTTACTTGAAGTTACTTTTAGGTATGCCTATTTATAGGTCCTAATTACTTGAAGTTACTTTTGGGTATACCTATTTATAGCTCTTAATTACTGGAGTTACTTTTAGGTATGCCTATTTATAGGTCATAATGTGAAGGAGTTTATTCTAGGCACACCTTATTTTAGGTCCATATAACGAGGAATATATATCTGGTAATCTAAATTATAGGTAGATACTGACTGAAAGACAATAAGATGAATATAATTTGTACATCCATAAATGAGTTGACCGTTTTAAAGAATTCTAAATGAATCTTACTAAAACGGTCAACCTATATCCGAAACGGAGAATTGTTAATTGCTAAATTTTTTCATCCTTCATTTACATTCATTTTCCCAATCTCCTCCATCACGTGTACTGCCATTTCCACCGTATCTCCGTTCTTTATTACTATTGAACGCTTATGGTTCACTTCTCTCAATTGGCATTCGCGCGGATGCTGCTGAATATATGTTAGAAGTTTCTCGAAGGCGCGCGATTCGTAGTAAGGCGACTGCGGATCGGAGACGAGGAAGAGTGTCATCTGTTTGCCTTTGAGCACTACCTTTTCTATACCGAGAGATTTGGCGATACGGCGCAGGCGCACGATGCGGATAAGCTCCTTGCCCGGCTTCGGGATTTTTCCGAATCGGTCTTCCAAACGACGTTCGAAGTCGAGAATTTCGAGTTCCGATTCCATATTGTCGAGTTCGCGATACATTGCTACGCGTTCGGCATCGTTGGGGATGTAGGTGGGTGGGAACATCAGTTCGAGGTCACTCTCTATTATCACCTCATCTACAAAGTTTTCGCTGTCGGCAGTATTCTGGTCTTTGTACAAATCAGCAAACTCATCCTGACGAAGTTCCTTGACGGCTTCCGCCAAAATCTTCTGATAGGTTTCGTATCCAAGGTCGGCTATAAATCCGCTCTGCTCTGCTCCCAGAAGGTTTCCCGCTCCGCGGATGTCCAAATCTTGCATGGCAATGTGGATACCACTCCCGAGTTCGGAGAAATTT
Organism: Dysgonamonadaceae bacterium; assembly: GCA_032068765.1. GTDB lineage: Bacteria > Bacteroidota > Bacteroidia > Bacteroidales > Dysgonomonadaceae > DAMBHY01. Next base: position 44,180 of record DAMBHY010000010.1, read on the forward strand.
TCAATTGCCTGAAGGCGGCGGCGCGCATCGGTGCTCAGGGTGTATAGTGGAGGAGCCAGCAGGTAACAGAATGCTTTGCGATTGCTGCGCCCCACCCTTCCGCGCAACTGGTGAAGATCGCTGAGACCGAAGTTTTGGGCGTTGATAACGATGATGGTGTTGACATTGCTGATGTCGATGCCCGATTCGATGATAGTGGTGGCGAGAAGCACGTCCTGCTCGTGGTTGACAAAATCGGCGATTACTTCCTCCAACTTTTTCGGGTCCATCTGTCCGTGTCCCACTGCAATGCGCAAGCCGGGAATTTCGCGGTGCAGCATTGCTTCGAGTTCGTAGATATTTTGTACGCGGTTGTTGACAATAAATACCTGCCCGTTGCGGCTCAACTCAAAGTTTATAGCATCGCGGATAATCTCAATATCGAATGTATGCACTTCCGTCTGCACCGGATAGCGATTGGGCGGCGGCGTGTTGATGGTTGAAAAATCCCTCGCGCCCATCAGCGAAAACTGCAGCGTGCGTGGTATGGGTGTGGCGGTCATCGTGAGAGAATCGACGTTGGTCTTCATCTGTTTCAGCTTTTCCTTTACCGATACACCGAACTTTTGTTCCTCATCTATAATCATCAATCCAAGGTCGTGAAACTTCACATCTTTCCCCACCAATCGGTGCGTACCGATGACAATGTCTATTTTGCCTTCGGCAAGGTCTGCCAATATTTGCTTCTGTTCTTTTGTTGTACGTGCACGACTCAGGTAATCTACCCTCACTGGAAAATTTGCCAGTCGCTCTCGGAAACTGTGGTAATGCTGCGTTGCTAGCACGGTAGTAGGCACGAGCACCGCTGTTTGTTTGCCGTCTGTGGCCGCTTTGAACGCAGCGCGCATGGCTACTTCGGTTTTACCGAAACCCACGTCGCCGCAGATCAATCTGTCCATCGGGCGTTCGCTCTGCATGTCGGCTTTCACCTCGCGTGTGGCTTTTATCTGGTCGGGAGTGTCTTCGTACATAAAAGACGCTTCTAGTTCGGTCTGCATGTACGAATCTTTTGAGAAGGCAAAGCCTTCATTTTTCTGACGCTCGGCGTATAATTTGATGAGGTCGCGGGCGATATCTTTTATTTTTGTTTTTGTGCGTTCCTTCACCTTCTCCCATGCGCCCGAACCGAGTTTGTTGAGCGTTGGAGGCTCTCCTTCCTTGCCTTTGTATTTCGATATTTTGTGCAGCGCATGGATGGAAACGAAAACCGCATCGTTGTTAAGATATGTTAGTTTGATGACTTCCTGCACCTGTCCATTTACCGGCAGGCGCACAAGTCCAGAGAATTTTCCTATGCCGTGGTCTATATGCACCACAAAGTCTCCAGGCTGCAATTGGTTGATTTCTTTCAGCGTCAGGGCTATTTTGCCCGAACGGGCTTTGTCGGAATTGAGGTTGTATTTGTGGAAACGGTCGAAAATCTGGTGGTCGGTGAAGCAGCAGATTTTTAGCGTTTCGTCGGAAAAACCTTCGTGCAGCGTTTTGTTGACCGGCGTAAAAGGAATATTATCCTCGCGATCTTCGAAAATGTGTGCCAGACGTTTCTGCTGCTTTTCACTATCACTCAATATATATATTGTATAGCTGTCGTTCAGATATCGCTGCAACGTTTCTGACAGAAGGTCGAAATTCTTGTGCGACAGTGGTTGCGCAGACGTTTTGAATTCGACGCTTGCTTCCGCGATGTCGCTCATTTTCAAATCGAAGCGCAACTTGCGAAAAGGTTGGAAGATGGCGAGAAATTCGGCTTTTGTAAGCAGGTCGGCTTTTACTGTGTCCACGTCTTTCAGGTCGATATGCAGCGTATCTTCGTTGATAGACTCCACACGACTTTCTATCCAGCGCATATCGTCGATTCCCACAATCGCATTGCGCGGCAGCGCATCGAGCAACGTCGCGTTTTTGGATGTTCTGCTTCCGAATTCGGGTACTATCCTGATTTCGGTAAGCTTTTCTTTGGATAACTGGCTTTCCACATCAAAGCTTCTGATGGTTTCCACCTCATCTCCGAAGAAGTCAATGCGGAAAGGATATTCACTAGAATAGGAAAATACGTCTAAGATACTACCACGCGTAGCGTACTGCCCCGGTTCGTACACATAATCCACCTGGGTGAAGCCGTATGAATCCAGCACTTCCGACACAAAGTCGCTGTCCACCTTGTCCGTTACTGCCACGCGAAGCGTATTGGTTTTCAACGTGCTGCCCGATACAGTTTTTTCAATCAGCGCGTCGGGATAGGTGACTATGATGACTTCCTGTTTGGAATCATAGAGTCGAGTGAGGGTCTCGGTTCGTAAGATTTCACTCGCCGGGTCTATTTGACCATATTTGGCAGCTCTCTTGAAAGCTGATGGAAAGAATAATACCTTTTCATCTCCCGAAATCTGCACCAGGTCGTGGTAGAAATATCCAGCCTGTTCGAGATCGTTCATCACGTAAAGGTACGTCTGCGGATTGCGCTCAAACAATGCAGTTGCATACAGCGCTCTGCTCGAGCCCTGCAATCCTTTTACCGATAAATTTCTGATTCCTTCCAGCATTTTCGCGGAAGCGCCCACATTCGGGTGTGTGGAAAACAGTTGTTTTAATTCTTTTATATCCAATTCGTATGGGAGTTTTGATAAACAAAATTACATTTTTTACAGCAACATCTAATATTTTTAAAACTTTAAAAAACCAAAAGTCATCCAACCTATTTGTCTTATCTTTGTTGAAATTTATATTAATCAATTGTCAAAATAATGAATATAGCTCCAAATTTAAAACCTGACTATATCTTCGAAACAAGTTGGGAAGTATGTAACAAGGTGGGTGGCATCTACACTGTTCTGTCTACCCGCGCCTATACCAACCAGCAACAACTGCCAGACCGTCACATTTTTATCGGACCTGATATTTGGGATGACACACCCAGCCAATGGTTTATAGAAGATGCCAATTTGTTTTCCGAATGGAAAGCGCACGCTTTGGTACAAGACCAGGTGAATGTAAGAGTCGGCAGATGGGATATTCTCGGAAAGCCTATTGTTTTTTTGGTGAAATTCGATCAGTATGAAGCGAAACAGACAGAGATTTACCGCCAGATGTGGGACGAATTTCATGTGGATTCTATGCCTGCTTATGGCGATTATTACGAATGTACTTACTTTTCGTGGGCTTCCGCAAAAGCCATCGAAAGTTTCTATAGATTTTATCAACTCGAAATATACAATGTAATCGCACATTTCAACGAATGGCAGACAGGAATGGGGTCGCTCTATATCAAGCGTTATCTTCCTAAAATTGCAACAGTATTTACTACTCATGCCACTTCTATAGGACGTTCCATCGCCGGCAACCAGCTTCCGCTGTATAATTATCTGAATGAATATAACGGGGACGAAATGTCGTACAACCTCAACATGGTTTCCAAGCACTCTTTGGAAAAGGCGGCGTCTCAAGCGGCCGATTGCCTCACTACGGTAAGTGATGTAACGGCGAGAGAGTGCACACAGTTTTTGCAACGCACTCCCGAAGTGGTAACCCCCAATGGTTTCGAGAAAGGATTCATTCCCAAAGGAACTCTCTTTACTTCCGCACGCGACAAAGCACGCAATATTCTGCTCAACCTTGCATCGCAGATGTATGGAAAGGAATTTGGGAAAAACACTATATTGGTTTCAACAAATGGTCGCTACGAATTCAAAAACAAAGGCATTGATGTTTTCATTGACGCTCTTTCTGAACTACGTCAAAAGGAGTTGTCAAAAGAAGTTGTTGCGTTTCTCATGATTCCTGGATGGATGAAATCGCCCCGCACAGATGTTTCAAATCCAACTATAGAAGAAGGTAATTACCCTTATACCACGCATTGGATAAATGAACCGGAAAACGACTCCATCACTCAAAAACTTCTGGCTTTGGGATTTGACAATCCAAACAATCATGTCCGTGTTATTCTCGTTCCAACTTATCTTAATGGTAACGATGGCGTGCTGAATGTAGATTATTACAATTTGCTGATTGGCATGGATATCACAGTTTTCCCTTCTTATTACGAACCGTGGGGCTACACTCCGCTCGAAAGCATTGCTTTTTCCATCCCTACCATCACTACATCTTTAGCGGGTTTTGCCACCTGGGCAATTTCTCAGGGAGACAAAAAAGGGATTGAGGATGGTGTGGATATCATTGCAAGAAATGACAATAACTACGGTGAAGTTTCAAGTAATATTGCTGAAAGTCTGGCAGGTTTTATCAATCTGGATGAAGCTGCCGTCAAAAAAATTCGCAAAAACGCGGCGGCACTTTCAGACAAAGCAGAATGGAAAGATTTTATAGTACATTACAATCAGGCATACAGCAAAGCTTTGCATAATTCTTTCTTAAGATTATCAGCACCTTGTAAACCTTAAAGGTATAAAAACTGTTATATTTGTGCTCATAAAATTAACAAATCACATTTTCGCAAAATATGATTGTTTAGGTTTTTGCGTTATAAAAAAATTATTGTGTAATGATAATCAAATCAAGTTCTACAAATACGCCGGTATGGCGTGACATTCACGTAACTCCTGTACTTCCCGAGAGACTCCGCTATCTTCAGCAAATTGCCCATAACCTTTGGTGGGTGTGGAATGAAGATGCTAAGAATCTATTCGAAAAATTAGATCCCGAAGTGTGGGCGGAAAGTGACAACAATCCGGTTATGGTTCTACAAAACCTCAAAACGGATCGTCTTGAAGAAATTATGGGCGATGATGATTTTATGCGTCATCTCGAAAGACTTTATCAGTCGTACAACGAGTACATGGCAACTCCGATGGACGAGAATCGTCCTTCCATTGCCTACTTCAGCATGGAATACGGTCTAGCAAATGTGCTCAAAATATATTCTGGCGGTTTAGGTATATTAGCGGGTGACTATTTGAAGGAAGCCAGCGATAGCCGTGTGCGAATGACTGCGGTCGGTTTACTTTACCGTTTTGGCTACTTCACTCAAAGTCTTTCCATAGAAGGTCAGCAAATTGCTAATTACGAAGCTCAGAATTTCGGCACATTGCCAATCACTCAGGAAATGGATGCAAATGGTAAACCAGTTTTGCTTGAAATTCCATTTTACAACCGCACGGTTTATTCATACATATGGCGTGTGGATGTAGGCAGAATGAATCTATATCTGATGGATACAGATATGGAATTCAACGCCGAGGACGACCGTCAGATTACACACCAGTTGTATGGCGGCGATTGGGAAAACCGTATGAAGCAGGAGTATCTGCTTGGCATTGGGGGTATCCTTTTACTTAAAAAATTAGGAATCAAAAAAGATGTGTATCATATGAATGAAGGTCACGCCGCTCTTATTAACGCGCAGCGTATTCATGATTACATCCTGGATGAAGGTTTGGAGTTTTATGAAGCTTTGGAAGTTGTGAGAGCATCTTCTTTATATACTGTACACACACCGGTTCCGGCAGGACACGACTATTTTGAGGAAGGACTCATTGAAAAATACATGAAACCACTTGTAGACCATATGGGTGTACAATGGGAGAAGTTTATGAATATGGGACGTGAAAATCCGGGCTCCAACGAACGTTTCTCAATGAGCGTATTCGCATTGAATACTGCGCAAGAAGCAAATGGTGTAAGTCTGCTGCATGGGAAAGTGTCTCAGGAAATGTTCCAGCCTATTTGGAAAGGTTATTTCCCTGAGGAATTACATGTTGGATATGTAACCAACGGCGTTCACTTGCCAACTTGGGCTACTTCTTCAACCCGCGCGTTGTACGAAAGACATTTCGATAGTAATTTCTACAACGACCAATCCAATCTGAATATCTGGAGAAAAATATATGATGTTGACGACCAGGAAATATGGAAATGGCGTATGCATCTTAAACAAAGACTAACAGAGTATATCCGTACTGAATTTCAGGATGGATGGCTGCATAATCAAGCCGATCCTTCACGTATCATTTCCGTTCTTGAAGAGATTAATCCCAACGCATTATTAATTGGATTCTCTCGGCGTTTTGCAACTTACAAAAGGGCACATTTGCTCTTCACCGATTTGGTAAAACTGGATGAAATCATAAACAATCCTGAAAAACCTGTTCAATTCATTTTTGCAGGTAAAGCTCACCCTGCCGATGGTGGTGGTCAGGCTTTGATAAAGAAGATTGTAGAAATATCACGTATGCCACAGTTCTTAGGAAAAATTATTTTCCTTGAAAATTACGATATGCGTCTAGCAAAAAGGCTTGTTTCAGGAGTTGATATCTGGTTAAACACTCCTACTCGCTTGCAGGAAGCATCTGGAACTTCAGGCGAAAAAGCCGAAATGAACGGCGTACTTAACCTTTCCGTACTTGACGGATGGTGGTATGAAGGTTATAAAAAAGGCGCTGGATGGGCTTTAACCGAAGAAATAACTTATGACAATACAGAATTTCAGGATGAATTAGATGCTTCTACACTCTATTCAATGCTTGAAAACGAAATTATTCCTTTGTATTACAGAAAGAATGAAAAAGGTTATTCGCACGAATGGATTCAGTACATCAAGAAATCTATCGCTGAAATAGCGCCGATTTATACTACAAAACGAATGATGGACGATTATTTCAATCGTTTCTACGTCAAACTCGCACAACGTTCAAAAGTATTGCATGAAAACAATTACGCGAAAGCGAAAGAGATTGTTGCATGGAAAAAAGATACGGTTGAAAATTGGGATAAATTTGAAGTTGTAAAACTTAACTTTGAACCTGTTCAGAAAATCAAAGTAGGTGATATAAACAATGAACAAGTTTACGGAGAAGTTGTGATTGACAAAAAATCTCTGAAAGCTGATTTAGGTATAGAATGTGTAGTTGTAGAATACGATTCTAACAAAAATAGAGCAACCTTCGTTGAATCTTATGAATTCCAAAAAGTAAAAGAAGAAGGTTCACTGGTTTATTTTGAAACGCGTGAAGAATTGAACTACCCAGGTACTCGTCAATTTGCACTTCGTGTGTTTGCAAAAAATCCAGATCTTCCACACAAAATGGATTTCGCTTATGTAAGATGGATTTAACTCCTTTCAGAAAATTATATACAAAAATAGCTCCCGATTGAGGAGCTATTTTTTTTGTAATATAATTAATAAATTATTTTGATTCTTTTGGAACGGAAACAATTCCAAGTTCTTCCAACTGTTGTTTATCTACTGTTGAAGGAGCATCAATCATTACGTCGCGTCCTGCATTATTTTTAGGGAAGGCAATACAGTCACGAATGCTGTCCAATCCTGCAAAGATTGATACAAATCTATCCAACCCGAAAGCGATTCCGCCGTGTGGAGGCGCACCATATTTGAAAGCGTTCATCAAAAATCCGAACTGTTCTTGTGCTCTTTCTTCTGTGAAACCAAGCACCGAAAACATTTTCTTTTGCAAATCGCTGTTGTGAATCCTTATAGAACCGCCACCGACTTCCACTCCATTGATTACCATATCATAAGCGTTAGCGCGAACTGCGCCAGGATTACTATCCAATAATGCGATATCTTCAGGTTTTGGAGATGTAAACGGATGGTGTTTTGCAAAATATCGGTTTAGTTCTTCGTCTTTTTCCAATAAAGGAAAATCTACCACCCAGAGGCATTGATAATTATTCTTATCACGCAATCCCAATCTTGAAGCCATTTCCAAGCGAAGTTCCGAAAGTTGTTTCTGCGTTTTTTCAGTTTCACCACCTAAGATAAGAATCAAATCTCCAGGTTGAGCATTGCAACGTTCTGCCCATTTTTTCAAATGTTCTTCTGAATAGAATTTGTCAACAGAAGATTTGAGAGTTCCATCTTCATTGTATCTTACATAGATAAGCCCTTTGGCTCCCACTTGCGGACGTTTAACGAAATCGGTAAGTTCATCCAACTGCTTACGTGTGTACACCGAGCAACCTTTTGCGCAAATGGCACCTACATATTCCGCGCTGTCAAATACGGCGAAATCCTTACCAACAGTCAAATCCTTTATTTCCACAAAACGCATATCGAATCGTGTATCCGGTTTGTCGGAACCATAATATTTCATCGCGTCAGCGTAAGTAATTCTTGGAAAATCAGGAATATCTATACTTTTGATTTTTTTAAAAAGATGTTTCGTGAGTCCTTCAAACAGATTCAGTACATCTTCCTGTTCCACAAACGACATTTCGCAGTCAATTTGTGTGAATTCAGGCTGACGGTCTGCACGCAAATCTTCATCTCTGAAACATTTCACGATCTGAAAATAACGGTCGAAACCCGAAACCATCAACAATTGTTTGAAAAGTTGCGGAGATTGTGGCAAGGCATAAAATTCACCTTGATTCATACGTGAAGGCACAATAAAGTCACGTGCCCCTTCAGGAGTTGAAGCAATCAAAACAGGAGTTTCCACTTCTAGAAATCCTTTTTCATCCAAGAAGCGACGAGTTTCGAAAGCCATTTTATGACGAAGCTCCAAATTTTTGCGAACCACATCACGACGCAAATCAAGATAACGGTATTTCATGCGAATATCGTCACCGCCGTCAGTTTCTGTTTCTATAGTGAAAGGAGGAGTCTGAGAACTATTAAGTACATTCAGTTTTTCAACAATGATTTCAATCTCTCCTGTTGATATATGCGTATTTTTACTTGAACGCTCGGCAACTTTTCCTGAAACCTGAATCACGTATTCACGTCCCAATTTATTAGCCTGTTCACAAACTTGTGGATTAACTTCTTGGTTAAAGGATAATTGGGTAATGCCATATCTGTCTCGTAAGTCGATGAAGGTCATTCCTCCCATTTTACGAACGCGTGCAACCCATCCGGCAAGAGTAACATCTTTATTAACGTCTGCAAGCGTGAGTTCTCCGCATGTTGTATTTCTATACATCTAATTTATTTTTAACTATGTAATGTTTTAAAATAGGTTGCAAATTTACACAATTCTCTTATTAAAAGGAAACTATAATAAAAAAAGGAGAAAAATTTTGTTAGAAGAAAAAATCATCTTATCTTTGCATCCGCAATTCAAAAATTGCATATCGGGGTGTAGCGCAGTCCGGTTAGCGCACCTGCTTTGGGAGCAGGGGGTCCCAGGTTCGAATCCTGGTACCCCGACAGACGAAAAGAGTGTTATGAATAGCATTCTTTTTTTTGTGCCTTATAGCCTGGTCTATATCTTTTAAAAACGAATTATTCTTTCTATTTTCGTATATTTGCACTTATAAGCAACACTCATTACAAAAATGAACCAAAAAAAATATCTTTTGGGGATGACGCTTTCCGAAATTACGGAAGCCACAAATGCACTCCAACTCCCAAAATTTACCGCTAAACAAATTGCAGACTGGATTTATGTCAAACGATGCACACACATTGACGAAATGACTAATATTTCCATTCGCAACCGCGATATTCTGAAAAAGCATTACGAAGTCGGAAGGAAGGAACCTCTCACAGTACAGGTATCGGAAGACGGTACAAAAAAAATGTTGTTTGAAACTTCTGATAAGCAATTTATTGAGTCGGTAAATATTCCTGAAGACGACCGACTTACAATCTGTGTATCCTCACAAATTGGTTGCAAAATGGGTTGTAAGTTTTGCATGACCGGAAGGATGGGGTTCAAGGGAAACCTATCTGTCAATGAAATTATCAATCAGGTGTATTCTGTTCCCGATTCAGAAAATCTCACGAATCTGGTGTTTATGGGAATGGGAGAACCTTTAGATAATTATGAAAATGTCAAAAAAGTAATTGAATTATTGACTGCAGACTATGGACTAGCGTGGAGTCCGAAAAGAATCACTTTATCCACAATCGGCTTCAAACCCAAACTGATAAAATTCCTGGAAGAAACCAAATGCCATCTGGCGGTAAGCCTTCATAGTCCGTTATCCGTTCAACGCCTTACATTGATGCCTATTGAAAAAATGTATCATGCTACTGACATTCTGGACGAATTAAGAAAACATGACTGGAGTCATCAGCGCAGACTTTCATTTGAATATATCATGTTCAAAGATCTCAACGATTCACTTGTTTATGCGAGAGAGCTCACTAAATTACTGAACGGAATTGACTGCCGTGTCAACCTAATTCGTTTTCATGTGATTCCAAACAGCGAATTGAAGCCTTCGGATGAGAACACAATGATAAAATTCAGAGATTTTCTAACAGCTAAAGGTATTACCTGCACCATCAGAGCATCTCGCGGTGAGGATATTTCCGCTGCATGCGGCATGTTATCAACGGAAGAGGAAAACAATCATTCAAAAAAATAATACGAAAACTGAAACATCTCTTATCAACTATTTATTTGAACATCTTATTGGTAAATTAATTATAAATTAAGCGTATACGATTTGGTTTTCATTCAAATGATAGTATTTTTGTTTTAGTAAAAATATACCCATAAAACAGATACAATATGAAACATCTTGCTATTTGGTCGTTAATTATTGGCACGGTTCTCGGATTAACTTCGTGCAATAATTTTTCCAACAGTTTATTATCCGCTTCAGCAGCAACAAGTGAAGCTTTGGTATTGATGGAAGATGCGGGTTATAATGGAGTTGCCGGCGAGGCTGTGAAAGATTTATTAAAATCTCCGGTAAAAGGATTGCCTCAGATTGAACCCAACTTTACCATTATTCAAGTTTCCCCTCAAAATTTTTCGAGCACATTCAAAATGGTGCGCAACATTGTTATCCCCGAGATCTCAAATATTTATTCAAAGCCATCACTTAAAGCTGATTTGGATAAATACGCAATGGGACAACTAGTTTTGAAAATAAATGCTCCTGATACAGCAACCTTCGTAAAATTTGTCACCGAAAATAAAGAAGATATTGTTAATTATATCCTTCAAAAAGAATTGACACGTACGGCAACCTTTGTAAAACAACAATCGGGTACAGCGCAAGGAGACCTTCAAGAGATGTTCGGCATCAATTTTTATTATCCAAAAGGAATTCCTAATATTGTCAAAAAAACTGATTTTTACTGGGCAACCAACAATGCACCGCAAGCAAGGAAAGACGTAGTTGTATATCAATATCCTTACAAATCCGAAAAACAATTTGAGTTGGATTCGTTGGTAAAAAGACGCAATGAGTTCTTAGGACAACATATCAAAGGAAGTTATAATTCGCAAATGACCACAGCAGTTAAGTCCTACACACCGGATTACAGAAGAATTACCGTGGATGGATTATTTCGCGCAGAATTCAGAGGATTGTGGGAAATGACAACAGATATGATGGGCGGTCCGTTTGTTTCTCAAGCTATTGTAAACCCGATTACTAATAAAATTGTAGTGGCAGAAGTTTTCGTATTTGCACCTGAGACAGACAAGAGAAATCTTATTCGCAATCTTGAAGCATCGCTATATACATTAAGCATTTACGACCCTGCAAAAGCAAATGTAGAATCCAATAAAGAAAAGAAATAAAATCTTTATATAATTAAAACTTTATGTCCAAATTACTAAGAATAGGAATTTCGCACGGCGATATTAATGGTATCGGGTATGAAATCCTATTAAAAACTTTTTCTGACGAAAGAATGATGGAGCTATGTACTCCCGTGATTTATGGCTCATCTAAAGTTATTTCGTATTACAGAAAAGCCCTGAATACTCCACCCATTCCCATCAATATAATTTCTTCAGCAAATGAAATAAATGAAGGACAAATTAATCTTGTGAACTGCGTTGTGGAAGATGTAAAAATTGATATGGGAACTGCTACACCAACATCGGGAGCAGCGGCTTTCAAAGCTCTAGACACTGCCTGCGACGATTTAAAAAATCATATAATTGATGCATTGGTGACACTGCCTATCAATAAAGATGCCATTCAAAGTGAAAATTTTAATTTCCCGGGACATACTGAGTTTTTGGAAAGTCGTTTTGCGGAGAATGATGACAAAGCACTGATGATATTGGCTACAGACACACTTCGTGTAGCTCTTGTGACAACCCATCTTCCTATAAATGAAGTTTCCACAAATATTACTCAAGATAAGATTCTTGAAAAATTACGATTGTTACAACAAACATTGCGTCGAGACTTCAAAGTTGAAGTTCCGAGAATTGCCGTATTGGGATTAAATCCGCACGCGGGAGAAAACGGATTGCTTGGTTCAGAAGAAAATGAAATCATCGCACCGGCAATTAAACTGGCTCAGGATGAAAACATTATGTGTGCTGGACCTTTTGCTTCCGACGGTTTTTTTGGAACGTCACGTTATAAAGATTTCGACGCTGTTTTAGCAATGTATCACGATCAGGGACTTATCCCTTTCAAATCCATCGCAATGGATTATGGCGTGAATTTCACTGCCGGATTACAAATTGTCCGCACCTCCCCCGATCATGGGACAGGTTATGATATTGCAGGAAAGAATGAAGCATCTGAAGAATCATTCAGACAAGCAATCTACATGGCAGTAGATATTTATAAAAATAGAAAAAATTGGGATGAAGCCAGAAAGAATCCTCTCAAAAAAATGTTTTACGACCGAGGAAGAGACGACGAGAAACTAGATTTGACTAAAGATGAAAATTAAAAATTTCATTTAATAAAAAGGGTACGAAATGGGTTCATCTCGTACCTTTTTTTGCTATTAATAAATTAAATTCTCATTAAAGGTCGAAGATTCTCATTCCAAATCTTATTAAAAACATACGCTAACAGCAAAGAAAATGCAATGATGACTAATGAATATATATATTCATTATTTCCCACCAGATCCTTGCTTAATAAGGCAATCAATCCACCATGAATCAAATATATTTCGAATGAAATCTTACTCAAAAATTTAAATAAATTATTTCTATATGGAAAAGGCAGATAACTAACGATTGAAAAAACGACAATTGTGATAACAAGATATGGAAATATCAGTAATTTTTCAATCTTCAAATAGATAAAAAAAATTACAAGAATAGTGCTCAGTAAGATAAATAAGGGTTTTCTGACAATTAAAGAAAGCGTTGTTTCATATTTACAAAAAACAATACCTGCCCCAAAAGCATAAGTCTGTATCCACCAATTCCGATGATATCCTAAATAGTAGGTTGTAACAATATATATTGTGCTTAACAAAAAAACAATAAGTATTGCCATTCTGTCGTCTTTGCTGTACTGAAAACCTATATAGAAAAAGACATAAAAGTATATTAAAGAAAAGATAAACCAGGTATTAGGCAACGGAGTATATCCTTTGAATATTAAGTCATAAAAAATATTTAAAGGCAACGGTTTCTTTAATAAATGAACTGCAATGAGATATATAATCGTTATTAAAAGCATCGGAATAAATATTGTTAGAATCCTCTTTTTTAAAAAAGTATTCAAATAACTATCGCCTTTTATTAAATACGATTTTGTAATTCCATATCCTGAAATAAAAAAAGAACACCGCAACAACCGTAGTTCCCAACTTATTCACTAAAGAGAAGAAAAATATGTCAGTAACATACGAAAGATGAGAGAATACAATCATCAAAGCCAGTATTCCTTTCAGGTTATTGGTCAATTCTTTATGGACGATGCTTTTTTTATTTCCATATGACCCTATAGGAAGCAATTATAGATACTTCGCAATTTCACTTTCTAGAGCAGCATAATTTTCCACTCGGGAAACAATATTGCCATGTCGGTCAATAATCAAATCTGTTGGGATATTACGCAGATTATATTGCGATAAAACTTCAGAATATACAGATTGCGGATCGCGAACAGTTATCCAAGGAAGATTCACAGCTGCATTTTTCCAAAGATGTTCTTCCGAATCTAAAGATACCTGATAGATTTCCAAACCTTTAGATTTGTTTCTATTGTAAATGCCATTCAGTTTGATATTGTGTTCAGGCGAAAATTCAGCGGAGTAGACTGTAAAATCTATTACAACCAATTTACCTTTCAGGTCGGAAAGCTTTTTCATAGTTCCATTCACATCAGGATAAGTGAAATCAGGAGCTTGTAAAGCATTAACGACATTGGCTTTTTCGAAAATCTCGTTTTGCTGCTGAGCCATCTTGCGGCTTTTCATTGCAGTCAATACAAAATCATGAAGGTGTTTTGTACGTGGAGTATTGGGATATTTCTGATCCCAGGAAGTAGCCACAGCTCCAAACAATCCCAAATCTACTCTTTCTTCGGGATTAAAAATCAAATAATCACCCACTTTTTGGAAAGCGGCATAATATGCAGCAGCACTAGCAGGATTGGAAAGAATGAGACCTGTAGCGAATTTCTTATAATCTTTCAATGCGGAATCCAAGTTTTGGATATAAGTCACATCGTCTATTGTTTTTGCATCGTGCTCTTTGTTGAGGCGCTGCAAAGTGGATGCAAATCTGGCTTGCTCTTTATTAATTTCCTTTATCTGATTGTTTACTGGAGAATTTTCCACAATCAATGTATTGGGTAAATCTTTCACATCTCCTGACAGTTCGTATTGTTTAGCCGAATCGGCTGTAAAAGTAGCCTGTTGTTCATCTACCTGAAGAATATAGAATTCTGGATTTTTGGGAGCTTCCTGTTTAAATGTAAAACTTCCGTTATTTCCTGATTTCACAGAGTCGATAATTGAAATTCCATCCAAACCTAAATGTCCTAGATAAATCATTTTGCCGTAGGCTCCGGTGAGCGTACCGGTTATTTTCATATTTTTCCCGTTATCGGAACAAGACGCAATCACAACCATGCATATTCCCAAAAGAATCATGCGGGTAACGTTTTTCATATTTAATCTCATTTAAATTGTTATTTATATATGACCGCAAAGTAAATCATTTTTTAGATAATATTAAAAAGACATCTTTTTTCGCACACGTATATTAGACTTATAGAATCTTCAAATATTTCTATAAATTAAAGCCTTACACCTCCGATTAGTGGAAACTTTATCGTATATTTGCGTAATTTTTGATGTTAAAAAGACAAAACAATAAATTATTTTTATGACAAATCCAATTGTTAAGAGTATCACTTTGTCAGACGGACGAACGATTACTCTAGAAACGGGGAAGTTGGCAAAACAAGCTGATGGTTCTGTAACCTTGCGAATGGGAAATACAGTCCTTTTAGCTACCGTTTGTGCCGCTAAAGATGCCACCCCGGGTACGGACTTTATGCCGTTGCAAGTAGAATACAGAGAAAAATTCGCATCTTTTGGACGTTTTCCGGGAGGTTTTATGAAAAGAGAAGGCAAGCCATCGGATTACGAAATCCTTACTAGCCGCCTTATTGACCGCGCACTGCGTCCATTGTTCCCTGACGATTATCATGCTGATGTATTTGTAAATGTTATATTATTCTCCGCTGACGGCGTGGATATGCCCGACGCATTGGCCGGACTAGCAGCTTCTGCGGCCATCGCGGTTTCAGATATACCTTTTAATGGTCCTATCTCTGAAGTACGCGTAGCACGTGTAGACGGACAATTTGTTATCAATCCTACTTTCCAACAATTGGAAAAAGCCGATATGGATATCATGGTTGGCGCAACAATCGACAACATCATGATGGTGGAAGGTGAGATGGACGAAGTATCAGAAGCAGAAATGCTGGACGCTATCAAATTCGCTCACGAAGAAATCAAAAAACACTGCCAGGCACAAATGGAATTAATGGAAATGGCAGGAAAGACTGAAAAGAGAACTTACAGCCACGAAGATAACGACGAAGACCTCCGCAAAATGGTTTGGGATTCTTGTTACGACAAAGCATACCAAATTGCCGTTTCTCAAAATCCAAATAAACACCAAAGAATGGACGCTTTTGAAGAAGTGTTCAACGGATTTATCGAAACGATTCCCGAAGAAGAACGCGACGAAAAGAAAGGTTTGGCTGCACGTTACTACCACGATGTGGAAAAAGAAGCGATGCGCCGCAGCATTCTTGACGAAGGAAAACGCCTGGATGGCCGCAAGACTACCGAAATCCGCCCTATCTGGTGCGAAGTAGACGCTCTTCCCGGACCTCACGGATGCGCTATCTTCACCCGCGGTGAAACTCAGTCGCTCACCACTACCACGTTGGGTACAAAAGCAGACGAAAAAATCATTGACGATGTATTGGAACATTCAACCGAACGTTTCCTACTCCACTATAATTTCCCTCCATTTTCAACAGGTGAAGCAAGACCTCAAAGAGCTACAGGCCGCCGCGAAATCGGTCACGGAAACTTAGCACACCGCGCTTTGAAACGCATGATACCAAAGGACTATCCTTATGTAGTACGCGTTGTTTCCGAAATTTTGGAATCAAACGGTTCTTCCTCTATGGCTACTGTCTGCGCGGGAACACTTTCTTTGATGGATGCCGGAGTGAAAATCAAAAAACCCGTGAGCGGTATCGCTATGGGATTGATTTCCGAAAACAAAGGTCAGAACTACGCAGTTCTTTCAGACATTCTGGGAGACGAAGACCACTTGGGAGACATGGACTTTAAAGTGTGTGGAACCAAAGACGGTATCACTGCTACACAAATGGATATCAAGGTAGATGGACTTTCTTACGAAATTCTCGAAAAAGCGTTGGCACAAGCCAAAGCGGGACGCGAACACATCATGGGTAAAATGATGGAAACATTGAGCGAACCTCGTGCAGAGTTGAAACCTCATGCTCCACGCATCGAAGTGATAGAAATTCCGAAAGAATTCATCGGTGCAATCATCGGTCCTAGTGGAAAAATCATCCAAGGCATTCAAGAAGAATCCGGCGCAACTATTTCTATCGAAGAAATCGACAACAAAGGCCGCGTAGAAGTTTCTGCTACCAATAAAGATTCTATCGAGGCAGCTATGCGTCGCATCAAAGGAATTGTTGCTGTACCCGAAGTTGGTGAAGTGTACGAAGCTACTGTTCGTTCGGTAATGCCTTACGGAGCTTTCTTGGAATTCCTTCCCGGAAAAGACGGATTGCTTCATATCTCTGAATTTGACTGGAAACGTATAGAAAAAATTGAAGATACGGGCATCAAAGAAGGCGATAAAATTCAAATCAAGTTGATTGACATCGACCCAAGAACAGGCAAATTCAAACTATCTCGCAAAGCATTACTTCCTCGTCCTGAGAGAACAGAAAACAAACCTGCTCAAGGCGAAGAATCGGCTCAATCGTAATTTGAAATTTTAAATATATTCCATGAAAGAGGCTTCCTTGTTGGGAGTCTCTTTTTTTTAAAAGATATTACATATTAAAAAATGGCCAATTTTCGTACTTCTGTGTAAAGGAATACTCGCATAGGCAATCTCACGAGATTTAAAGAAAATCACAATTTACTTCCCAAACTTTTCCTAACTTTGCGCAATAACATATAAATTAAATATGCAAGCAAATTTTTACACACTATAGAAGAAAACGCCACATGGATATCACACCTCATCGGTGTGGTAACAGTCGTTCCATTATAGCCAAAAAAACTAAACGACGGAAAGATCGTTGCGGATACTCAACGGCAAAGCCTATCTTTTTTTATCATTCATTTTTCATTCTTCATTTAAATTAGTTGTAACTTTGCATCATTAAAATTTCAACCTAAATTTCTAACAAAAAGAAATGACCAACATTTTGATTATTGGGTCAACCGGACAAATTGGTTCTGAGTTGGCAATGGAACTGAGAAAAATCTATGGCGGAAGCCATGTAGTGGCGGGATACATTCCCGGAGCAGAACCAAAAGGCATACTTTTGGAGTCGGGTCCTGCTGAGATTGTGGACATCACGAACGCGAAACAGATTGGTGAAGTAGTGGATAAATATAAAATCGACACCATCTACAATCTTGCAGCGTTGTTATCCGCAGTAGCAGAAGCAAAACCTCAACTTGCCTGGCACATAGGTTTGGGAGGCTTGTTCAATACTTTGGAGGTAGCGCGCGAAAAAGGATGCGCGGTATTCACACCCAGCTCCATCGGAGCTTTCGGCGACGATACGCCAAAAGATAAAACACCACAAGATACTTTGCAACGTCCGAAAACAATGTACGGAGTTACTAAAGTTTCGGGCGAATTATTGGGCGATTATTATTTTCACCGTTTCGGAGTTGATACCCGTTCGGTAAGATTTCCAGGATTGATTTCCAACGTAGCACCTCCCGGGGGCGGCACCACCGACTACGCGGTGGATATTTACTATTCGGCAGTGAAAGAAGGCAAGTTTGTATGTCCAATCAAACAGGGAACTTTCATGGATATGATGTATATGCCCGACGCTTTGCGTGCATGCATACAGTTGATGGAAGCGGACCCAACCCGCTTGGTTCATCGCAATTCGTTCAATATCGCATCAATGAGTTTCGAGCCGGAAATGATTGCAAACAGTATAAAAACTTATATTCCTGATTTCAAAATGGAATACGACGTTGACCCTCTTCGTCAGAAAATCGCTGAATCATGGCCAAATTCTTTGGATGATACCTGCGCCCGCAACGAATGGGACTGGAGGCCATCTTACGACTTGGACACAATGACAAAAGATATGTTGAGTGTGTTGACCAAGAGATTTAAATAGAAAGACTTTTGTACCCAAGAGTCGGTGTGGATATAAAGATAGAAGAGCTGATTTTTAATTAAAAATCAGCTCTTCTAATATGATGCTATATCGATATTTATCTTCGAACCTATCTTTATTTATGGTGAAGCTTATCTTCTATCTCTGCTTCGTTTTGTCTTTACGTCTTTTACATCCTTACGTCTAAATCATAAATCTGTAAAAGGAGCAGGCTTAATCACATATTCTTTCGGTTCGTTGGCCTCCAGAACACTTTCTTCATTTTCTACTAGTGCAGGAAGAGCCACTTTGTAATTTTCCACCAAACTAAGATTTTCTATCTGCCACTGATTGGCTTTGACAATCTCTGTGAGCATTGTTTTCATCTGTTCGGCGGCAATCTTCATCAATCCACTTTGCAAGGCAGCCTTATGCACTTGTTCGCGCGCCTGTTTCTGTATATCTTGTAAATCTTCTCGACTTATAAAGTTGAACAAATCGTCTTCAAAGTAATAATAATTGTATTCGGGGTCAAGGGATAAAATCTCAGGCTTGGGAAAATCAAGAAGAACAATCTTTTTTTCATCCTCATCTAACGTCCATTTACACTTTTCAAAATCGTATCCTACCATCACTTTTGCACGTACAATCACGAGAGCTTTTTTGGTGGATGGGATAAATTTGAGGAGTTTTTTTGTGTTCTCGTAATTATACACTTCATTCAACTGTCCTTCGGCAACTACAATTTTGAAAACCTTCTTCATGCTTTCAACCACTGTATGCGAACTAGATATTATTGCATTATCAGTAGCGGATTTATTTTGATTTAATTTGAAAAGAAGATAAACTATAATGCCTCCCAATATAAGACCGAAAAGGATAAATACGATGCTGTTGGAAGCGCTGTTTCCATAAGAGGGACGAGATACTAAATTATATATCCATACACCGAGTACTATAAGTAAAGCCGCTCCTACAATACCTCCAATAA
This sequence comes from Dysgonamonadaceae bacterium, assembly GCA_032068765.1. GTDB lineage: Bacteria > Bacteroidota > Bacteroidia > Bacteroidales > Dysgonomonadaceae > DAMBHY01. Next base: position 63,723 of record DAMBHY010000010.1, read on the forward strand.
TTTTTATTTTTTTCATGTTGCTTTTTTGAACTGCAGTTATTTACAAAACGTACAGAAACGCGAAATTGTTTTATCACGAAAACAACAAAATAAGCAGTTGTGCTCCCATTACTCTAAGGAACATAGTCAAAGGATAAACAGTGGCATAACTAATGGCTGGCTTATCGAGATGTGTGAGAGAAGATGCGTAAGAAAGCGCAGGCGGATCAGTAGTACTTCCGGCAAGCAATCCGCTTAGGGTAAAATAATTAAGGTGGAAAAACTTGCGCCCAATAATCCCAACAATCAACAATGGAACGATGGTGATAATGAATCCCCAGATAATCCATTGCCATCCGCCGCCGTTAACAATTGTATCAACAAAACCTTCTCCCGCGCCAATACCCACACAGGCGAGGAAAAGTGATATTCCTATTTCGCGAATCATGAGGTTGGCACTCATAGTGGTATAAGTTACTAATTTGAATTTCTGACCGAAGATACTTACCAGAATTGCTACAATTAGAGGACCTCCCGCCAATCCCAATTTGACGGGTTGTGGAATACCGGGAATAGATATGGGAAGACTTCCCAAAATAATACCGAAAACAATTCCGATAAATATTGGAATCAAATTGGGTGTATTCAACGATTTAACTTTATTTCCCAACAACTTTTCTACGCCTGACATAGAACCTTTTGTTCCTACTACAGTAATAGTATCTCCCACTTTCAATGCCAAATCAGGCGAAGCCACCAAATCCATTCCCAAACGAGAAATACGCGTAACTGTTACGTCAAATTGCTCATGAAAATGCAAGTCCTTCAATCGCTTTCCATTAATACGACTGCTCGTTATTATCATTTTTTGCAGCACAAGCTGACTATCCAAATTGTTCCATTCTTCGATGCTCATTTCTACTTCCTTACCCAATATGGCAACAATTGCTTCTTTGTCTGGCGAGGAAGTAATAAGGCGGACGATATCGTTTTGGCGTAATATACTTTTATCAGTCGGAATTTCTACGGATGTATCGCGTAGAATACGAGAAATAACAAACTTACGATTAATCAAATCCTTAATATCCTTAAGAGATTTATTGAAAAGATGAGGATTGGTAATCTGCATGGAGTAGACAAAAACTCCAAATTTTTCATCATTTTCCTCTTCTTCCACCTGCTTATTTTCATCTTCCAAACGTATTTCAAAAAACACTTTCATCAAAGAGATGCTTAAAATAATTCCGATAACTCCTAGCGGATATGCTACCGCGTAACCTTGCGCAATTGTAGGATCAACTGCTCCTGTAACAGTTGCACTGGCACTCTGTGCGGCACCAAGCCCAGGCGTATTAGTAACAGCTCCCGAAAGAATTCCCACCATAGTATTCATGGACAGTCCAGTAACAAAATGAAGAACAACAGTAGTAATCATACCAAGAACAACTATCGCTGTCGCTAATAAATTCAGTGTTATTCCACCTTTACGAAGTGACGACCTGAAACCAGGTCCTACCTGCAAACCAATAGCGTATACGAAAAGAATCAATCCGAATTCCTTCACAAAATGCAGAATTTCGGTTTCGATAGTTAGTCCAAAATGACCGAAAATGATTCCAACAAAAAGAATCATAGTCATTCCAAATGATATGCCAAAAATTTTCTTATGTCCCAGCATTACGCCCAAGGCAATAACTAATGACAAAAGCAAAATGGTTTGTGCTACACTTTTTGTCCAGATCAAATCGGTAAACCAATTCATATTTTAATTAGATTAACGGCTAATTTGCCAATGCATACAATTTATCAGATATTAATTTTGTCGCAAAGGTACAACTTATTTAAATGAAGAATGAAAATTAAAAATTAAAAAATTTGCGAGCATCGGGATTGACACTTCGTAACCCCATAACTATATATTTTTTAAATAAATGACTCCAATTTTGCACGGTTAAGAATGGTTAGTTTCTTGTTTTCCAAAGTGATTACCTTTTCATCCAATATTTCTCCCAAACTTCTGGCAAGGGATGGACGCTGAACTCCAAAATATTCTGCGAGCTGAGTTTGTGTACGTTTGAGATAAAAACTATTGTTTTCGGGTGTAGTATTCTCGAGAAAATAAAGTGCAAGCTTTCCTTTCAGGCTTTTAATCGACAACATTTGAAGTTTGCGGGAAAGAAAGACGGTAATATTAGAATTTTCTTCGAGATAGTTGGTCATCAATCTTTCGTTACGCATCATCTCCGCCATCCATCTCTCTTTTGGTATTACATAAAAAGTACACGGCTGCATTGTAATGACGTCAACAGGAAATTTATTTTCTGATGCAAAAAGGAAAGCGGGAGCCAAAGGTCGAACTGCCTCCATAAATTCTATCTCCAGTACATTGCCTTCTTTGGTAATCATTTCTGTACGAACTATCCCGTCCACCAAAAAATAAAGATTACGTATTACATCTCCCTGACGTACAACGTGCTGATTCTTCTCGAACGTTATAGTTTTATCAACAGCTCGTTCCAAAAGTGACTGAATTTCCTCTTTTGATATATTTTTGAATAACGGAGAAAAAGATAAATCGAACTGCGGCATTACTTTAAAAAATTTATGAATAAAGATATAACTATGAAACCTCATTGAACTTACACACACATTTAATTTTAGTTAAATACCTTAAGTGTAACTTTGGTTACATGATAATGAGTGGTGGAACTCTATTTTTGCATAATCATTAAATAAAAATTTTAAAATATAGATACAATGGAAGGAATGTTTTGTTTTCAATGTCAAGAGACAGCTAAAAATTCAGGCTGTACTATTAAAGGAGTATGCGGTAAAACATCCGATGTTGCCAATCTTCAAGATTTACTTATGTTTTTGTGTAAAGGTATTTCACAATATACAATAAGACTTCGTGCAAAAGGTGTTGAAATCCCAGAAATTAACAAATTCATCACTGACAGTCTTTTTATGACTATCACCAATGCCAATTTTGACAAAAGCAGATTCATCACACGTGTGCTCATGGCTTATGAAATGAGAAATGAAGCGAAATCAAGATTAATTGCTTTAGGAGAAAATATTGATGACATTACTTATGAAGGTGCGCACTGGGTGGGCGAAACCGAAATGGAAATGGAAGAAAAAGCCAAACATGTAGGCATCTTAAAATGTGAGAATGAAGATGTTCGTTCATTGCGCGAACTTATTACTTATGGATTAAAAGGTATGGCAGCTTATGACGAACACGCGTTTAATTTAGGATACGAATCCAACGACATTTATGCTTTCATGCAACGCGCACTTGTAGCCACTACCGACGATTCACTCACTGCAGACGAACTTATCGCTTTAGTTTTGGAAACAGGGAAATATGGTGTAGAAGTGATGGCTTTACTTGATAAGGCAAACACAAGCAACTACGGTCATCCCGAGATTACAAAGGTAAACCTGGGCGTAAGAAATAATCCGGGTATCCTTATCAGCGGACACGACCTGAAAGATATGGAAGAACTGCTGAAACAAACCGAAAATACAGGCGTGGATGTGTATACTCACAGCGAAATGCTTCCAGCTCATTATTATCCCGCATTCAAAAAATACGAACATTTTGTAGGAAATTACGGCGGTTCATGGTGGCACCAGACAGAAGATTTTGAACACTTTAATGGTGTTATTCTTTTCACAACAAACTGTATTGTTCCTCCTAAAAAGAGCGCAACTTACTCCGACCGAGTATATACTACCGGTGCATCGGGTTTTGAAGGATTTAAACATATTGCTGATCGTAAAGACGGGCAACCAAAAGATTTCTCTGCTCTTATAGCACACGCAAAACAATGTCCTGCTCCAACAGAAATTGAAAGCGGCGAAATTGTAGGTGGATTTGCCCACAATCAGGTTATTGCTTTGGCGGATAAAGTAGTAGATGCAGTTAAAACAGGTGCAATTCGCAAGTTTATCGTAATGGGTGGATGTGACGGACGTATGTTCGGAAGAAATTATTACACGGAATTTGCTCAAAAACTTCCAAAAGACACGATTATCCTTACAGCAGGTTGTGCAAAATATAGATACAACAAGCTGCCTCTTGGCGACATCAATGGCATACCACGTGTATTGGATGCAGGACAATGTAATGACAGTTACTCTTTAGTGAAAATCGCACTGGCTCTTAAAGATGCTTTCGGACTAGACGACCTCAACGACTTGCCTATCGCTTATAACATCGCATGGTACGAACAAAAGGCGGTGATTGTGTTGCTGGCACTTCTTTCTTTAGGAATTAAGAATATCCATTTAGGCCCTACACTTCCAGCATTTTTGTCACCTAACGTAGTGAAAGTATTGGTTAAGGATTTCGGTATATCTGGCATCAAAACTGTAGATGAAGATATGAAACTTCTGATTGGAGCATAAATAATTTTTAAGATTTACATATTACGAATTTACTTAAAAAGCGCATATTTTTGCGCTTTTACTTTTATTACAAAATTGATGTAATTTGTTGTATATCATAATTTTGTAAATTTTAATTTTACTAACTTAGTATTCATAAAGAGTAACTCCATTATCTCGGTCAGTCCCTAATTTCTGCTGCGTATTACACAAATAGTATTATTCGATTTATGATAACTAAAGTTATTGTTGAATTGCACTTAATTAATCTTCTTATTCAAACATTTATAAAATGAACAATGAAGATTTACCTAACTATAAAAATGAATCAACGAAAAATTAATAGCCATTTTTTTACTTATGATTATAAATGCAAAAGTTTAAAGCTAAGTCTTTGATACGCTATGAGTGGTAAGCAGAATCACGTATATAAAATTTCAAACTTTAAACAGTGGATTATCCAACTTCCCCCCCCCACTCCAGTTGCGTCCCCGCTTACTGCTGGGGCAATTCTCAGAACTATGTCTCCATAAAATATTATATTCATTTTACTATGAGCAACAAGACGCATAATTTTGCGTCCCTACATTCTAAACCCGCAAATGATAAACATTGACCCCAAACTTAAACTTTAAACAATAAACATCAAACCTTTTACCTTCTTCATCTATGAAATCCCGCAGTTCATCTATTTTTTTTGGGCAGTTATATTTAAAAAATTACTTTTGGGATAGTATGTTTAATAATTTGTCAGAATATTACATTTTATGAAAAAGATATCCACTTTACTTATCCTATTTACCTTAGGAATCATTTCAATGCAAGCCCAGACATCGGGAAGTATTACAGGAACCATAGTTGACGCCAGCAACAAAGAAGGCATCGCACAGGCAACCGTGAAACTTCTGAAGAAAGACAGCACCTACATCACAGGTGCGGCAACAGATCTTGACGGGAAATTCAGAATTGCAGCCAAACCAGGCAGTTACGTGCTACAATTCTCATACATCGGATTCAAAACCCGCCACAATAATATCACCCTCACATCGGGTAAGCCCTCTCATAACTTTGGGACTATCGAACTATCGAGAGACAATATTCTGCTGAATGAAGCGGTGGTAACTGCAAAAGCCACCGAGATAGCTGTGAAGGGCGACACCCTCGAATACAACGCTAATTCTTATAGAGTTCAGCAGGGGGCGGTTGTGGAAGATCTTCTAAAAAAGATGCCTGGTGTAGAAGTGGACACAGAAGGAAAAATCACCGTGAACGGCAAGGAAATAAAGAAAATACTTATTGACGGAGAAGAATTTTTCAGCAATGACCCCAAGGTGGCGTCAAAAAATCTTCCTGCCAATATGGTAGATAAACTGCAGGTGCTTGACCGCCGTTCGGACATGGCACAGATGACAGGATTTGATGACGGAGACGAAGAAACAGTGATAAACCTGAACGTGAAACCTGGAATGAAAGAAGGACTATTGGGAACCGCCTATGCCGGATACGGCAACAAACAACGATACGAAGGAAATGTGATGGTAAATTATATGAAGAACAAAGACCAATACACCTTTTTGGGAGGTGTTAACAATACCAACAATGCAGGATTTTCGGATATCGCTTCGGGAATGTTTGGCGGAGGACGAGGCAGAAGAAGTTTTGGAAATAACAACGGTCTGACTAAAACTGGAAACGCGGGATTGAACTTCGCGAAAACATTTACAGATAAACTGAAACTGGGAGGAAATCTTCGCTTTGGCGAAACGGACAATAACACCATCACACAATCGTACACGCAGAACCTTATCAAATCGGGCAATACTTTCGAAAATGAAAAAGAAAATAGCAACAACCTCAGCCGGAATTTCAATACCAATTTCCGACTAGAATGGACACCGGATTCGATTACAAAAGTGATTTTTCAGCCAGAATTTTCAGCATACAAAAACAACCGATCAGAAACTGTGGAATTTGAAACCATCAATATTAACAATGATAGTATTAATAACGGAAATTCAGTCTACAATTCGCAAGGCGATGGAAAGAATGTGGGATTGAGACTCGATGCCAGTCGCGAGTTAGGTAAAAAAGGTCGTGTAGTGAGTATGCAGGTACGCACAAACACAAGTGACTCCAAAAATGAAGGTGAAAATAAGTCCAACACATTCTACAACGGATCGCGTCCTGATGATATAATTGACCAGAGATTCAACACAACTTCCGATGCTAAAAGCTGGCGCGCATATGTGTCTTATGTAGAACCTGTCGGAAAAAATAACTTCCTTCAGGTGGCATACAACTATGGCCAGAACATTTCCAATTCAGACAAACAGACTTTCAACAAGGATGCTGACAATAATTACACGGTGCTTGACACTTTATACAGCAAACGACTTTACAACAAGTTCGACAATCAGGAAGTGGAATTGAACTTCAAGTCGATACGTGCCAAATACGACTATCTGTTCGGTTTTTCTATCCAACCATCACGCACTGCGAGCAAAACTTACGTCGGCGATGCTTTGAAAGGAGATTTATCGCAGAGTGTCATCAACTATGCACCGATGGCGCAATTCAATTATCGCTGGAATCGTCAGAAAAACCTACGTATCAATTATGACGGACGCACCGACCAACCTTCTATTGAACAGTTGTCTCCCGTACGAGATATCTCCAATCCGCTGAATGTAGTATATGGTAATCCCAATTTGAAACCTTCATTCACCCACTCGTTGCGTGTAAGATTTATGGATTTCGATCCCAAAACCAAGAGTTCTTTCGCCTTCTTTTCCAATGCTAACTATCTGACAAACGACGTAGTCTCTAAAACCAGCACGGATGTAAATACAGGACGAAAAGAAACGACCTATACCAATGTTCGAGGCAACTGGAACGCCAACGCAAGGTTTATGACTAACCTTCCTCTGAAGAACATCAAATATTCATTTTTCTCAATGACTTATGGAGGATATAATCACACCAACGGTTTTTCAAACGGAGAAGAAAACTTAAACAAACGCGTCTCTCTTATGCAGGATATGGGAATCAATTATCGTTCTACCGTATTGGATATGTCGCTGAGAGGAAGAGTGAGCTACAATAGCATACAAAATTCTTTGAACGATACACAAAATCAGGAATATTATGATTATACGGCAATGGCAAATTCTACCATCTATCTGCCTTATGACTTGTCAATAACAAGTGACTTGCAATACAATACCAATGCGGGTTATGCGCAAGGTTACAAACTGAATGAGTGGCTGTGGAACGCTTCCATCCAGAAACAATTGTTCAAGAATAAAAATGGAACGCTCCGTTTTAAAATATATGATATCCTGAAACAACGAAGCAACATCAGCCGCTCCGTTACGCCTAACTATATCCGCGACGTCACCTCCAACACAATCACAAGCTATTTTATGGTGCACTTCATTTACCGCTTCAACATTTTCAAAGGCGGGATCACATCAGGTGACATGCAGATGAACACAAGTTACGGTCACAGACAAGGCGGAAGAGGATAATCTATATCTTTGCACCAATAGATATGGTTATGACAAAAAGCGACCGTTACAACACATTATTTATCCACATGATTATGTGGTTGTTTCTCTTTGCCATGCCTATTTTCTTTATGGACAGGACCAATGGCGTGAGCTGGGGTTATCTTTTGAAGTCAACTTCTTCGCTGCTCTTCTCTATGATTGTGTTTTATGTCAATTATTTTTTGTTGATTGAAAAATACTTATTCAAATACAAAACGCGGGACTTTCTTATCATCAATCTTATGCTTATTATTGCTGTGGCAATGGTTGCACATTTTTCTTATGATTTTATCAATTCATTGCAACTGGACGGGCCTCCACGTTGGCGACGCCGACACAATCCTCCTCGTGTAACATATTTTATTATCCGAGATGTGATATTTCTTATGCTTGTGGGAGGATTGAGTGTAGCGCTCAAGATGAGCAATCGATGGTACATTATACAAAGCGAACACGAGCGATTGAAAAAGGAAATTGCGGAATCGGAATTACAGAATCTAAAAAACCAGATTAGTCCCCACTTTCTGTTAAACACATTGAATAATATTTACGCGTTGATAGAATTTGATCAGCAGAAAGCAAAGATTGCTGTTGAGGATTTGAGCCAGCTTTTGCGTCATTTACTTTATGATAACAATAAGGAATTCGTTCCACTCACACAGGAAGTGGAATTTATCCATAATTATGTGGAACTGATGAAAATGAGACTGAGCGACAAAGTGGATTTAAAATTGGATATCCATCTGCAACCTAATACAAAGACAAAAATTGCACCGCTCATCTATATATCTCTCATTGAAAACGCTTTCAAACACGGTATTAGCGCAAACAAACCTTCATTTATTAAAATTGAACTTACTGAACGTCCTGACCGAGTAGTTGATTTTATCACTCTCAACTCTCATTTCCCTAAAAAATCTTCAGACCTGAGCGGAAACGGAATTGGGTTGATACAGGTACAGAAACGTCTCGATATGTATTATCCTCAGAAATATGTTTGGAACAAAAACATTATCGACAACGTTTACTCAGTAACACTTCAGATAACAACAAATTGATGCGCCTTTCTTGCTGGATAATTGATGATGAGCCGCTGGCTATCAATCTTCTTGCATCTTATGCTGAAAAAACTGACTTTTTAGAAGTTAAGAATAAATTTTCAAATGCAATAGATGCGATGGAAGAATTGAAAACTTCTGTACCCGATATCATATTTCTGGATATTCAAATGCCGGAGATGGACGGGATGGAATTTTCTAAACAAGTTCCAATAACAACCGGAATACTTTTCACAACAGCGTTCAAAGAATTTGCCATTGACGGCTATCGCGTCAACACAATAGATTATCTTCTTAAACCTATTTCGTACAATCAGTTTCTTGCGGCTGCACAACAAGCTTTAGGATGGAAAGAACTTACATCGGCAAAATTCTCAAACGAAAAGAAATCTAAAGAACAGGCAATATTTGTCAAGTCAGAATATCGTTTAATACAGATTTTTTTGGATGATATTCTTTATGTGGAAGGATTAAAAGATTATGTAAAGATATACTGTGTAAACAGCAAAAGACCTATAGTTACATTAATGAGCATGAAAAGTATGTCAGAAATGCTTCCTTCAGATGAATTTAAACGAGTGCATCGTTCTTATATCATCAATTGTTCAAAAATTGAAAGTATTCGAAAGAATGCGATTTTGATAAAAAACAAAGAAATTCCTATCGGTGATACTTTTCGTCAGGAATTTATGCATTCAATAGAAAATATATAAGACCTCTAAAAACTGTCTAAAAAAATAGCAAATGCTCATTAAGTTGAACTTTGTTATAGCGAACCTTTAAATTTCCGAAAGGAAATTGCATTTACTTGAAACTCACAAAAAAGCGTTTAAGGCAACTTAAACGCTTTACTTTTTATATAAAATCAGTCGGGATGACTGGATTCGAACCAGCGACCACACGCCCCCCAGACGTGTACTCTAACCGGGCTGAGCTACATCCCGAAAATAGATTGCAAAATTAAACTTTTATTTGTATTAATCAAAATATAAGCGTAATTATAAATGGGTACTCATACAATCAAAAATAAAAACCATCGCGCGAACTGATGGTTTTTATTTTTATTATATTTTGATCTTAGACTATCCGAAATCGTCAAACATCAACATTTCCGGTGGAACACCAAGGCTATCCAACATGCGTTTAACAGCGTCAGCCATCGGTCCAGGACCACACATGTAGTATTCAATATCTTCTGGTGCTTCGTGATTCACCAAGTAGGTATCGTGGATAACCTGATGTACGAATCCGGCTGTATATTTAACGCCTTTTGCATCTGCTTCAGGGTCTGGACGATCAAGTGCCAAGTGGAATGTAAAGTTCGGAAATTCCCGTTCAATTTCCCAGAAATCTTCCAAATAGAATGCTTCGTTCAATGCACGTGCACCATAGAAGAATGACATCTTTCTATCGCGGATTCCTAAAGTTTTTGTCAAGTGCATAATTTGTGAACGCAACGGAGCCATACCGGCACCACCACCTACCCATAACATTTCACGTTTTGTATCCATAAGTGGATGGAAATCTCCATAAGGACCAGACATCATTACTTTATCTCCAGGTTTTAAATTGAAGATATAAGAAGACGCTATACCCGGTTTTACGTTCATCCAGCCACCTTTTACTTTGTCAAACGGAGGAGTTGCTACACGCACATTCAATGTAATGATATTTCCTTCTGCAGGATAGTTAGCCATTGAGTAAGCACGTACTGTATCTTCATCATTCTTAACAGCAAGATCCCACAATTTGAATTTATCCCATTCAGGTTTATACATTTCGCTAACAGCCATTTCCGTGTATTTCAAATCGTATTTAGGAATACGAATTTGGCTGTATGAACCCGGTTTGAAATCAAGTTTTTCTCCTTCTGGAAGTTTCACTACGAATTCTTTGATGAATGTTGCAACGTTGTCGTTAGATACAACTTCGCATTCCCATTCTTTCACTCCAAAAACTTCTTCAGGGATAATAATTGAAAGGTCTTCTTTTACTTTAACCTGACAACTGAGTCGCCAATTGTTCATTTGTTCTTTTCTGTTGAAATGCCCTTTTTCCGTAGGAAGAATTTCTCCGCCTCCTTCAACAACACGGCAACGGCATTGTCCGCAAGTTCCTCCACCTCCACAAGCTGATGATAAAAATACATTTTGAGATTGCAACGTATTTAAAAGGGTGGCACCCATTGGAACATCAATATTTTTTTCCCCGTTGATAGTGATTTTCACATTACCTGAGGGCAATAGTTTTGCTTTTGCAACCAAAATCATAACCACAAGAATAAGTATTACAATTAAGAATACTACAACACTTATGATGATGGTTGAACTTCCTGCACTCAATAACACATTCATATTTTATGTCTATTTTATATTGATAACTCTATTAATTATATTAGATTTTGATTCCTGAGAAACTCATGAACCCGATTGCCATTAAACCGGTAATGATAAATGTAATGCCTAATCCCCTTAATGGTTTTGGAATATCTGAATATTCTAATTTTTCTCGAACAGCAGCCATACCAACGATTGCAAGCATCCATCCGAACCCTGAACCAAATGCATAAGATGTTGCCATACCTATATTTGCAAATTCACGTTGTTGCATGAATAAAGAACCACCAAGGATAGCACAGTTTACAGCAATCAGAGGAAGAAAAATACCCAATGTAGAATATAATGCAGGACTGAAGCGTTCAATAATCATTTCTACTAATTGAGTAAAGGAAGCTATTACAGCAATGAAAATAAGTAAACTGAAAACGCTCAAATCAATATTGATATATTCAGGACCTAACCATTTCAAAGCTCCGGCTTTTAAGACATAATTTTCCAACAAATAATTAAGAGGTAATGTAATCATCAATACGAAGATAACTGCTACACCCAAACCTAAAGCTGTCTTAACATTTTTCGATACTGCTAAAAACGAACACATACCTAAGAAATAGGCGAAAACCATGTTGTCTACAAATATCGAACGTACAATTAAACTAATATATTCCATATTATTGTATTGTCTTTATTTTTTATTCTAATAATTCCTCTTTGTTAATTAGTTTTCTTCTTGCAAATCAGCATATCGAGATCGGTGTATCCAAACAATTACTCCAATAATTATAAGCGCCATAGGAGCTAACATCATAAGACCATTGTTTTGATAACCCATATCATAAAATGATTGAGGAATTACTTTATAACCAAAGAGTGTTCCGGAACCTAATAATTCACGAAAGAAACCTACAATTATTAATATTAATCCGTATCCCAATCCATTACCTATACCATCCAAGAAAGATGCCACTGGTCCGTTTCCTAAAGCAAAAGCCTCCAAACGTCCCATCAAGATACAGTTAGTAACAATCAATCCAACGAAAACTGATAATTGTTTATTAACCTCGTATGCATAAGCTTTCAACACTTCACTAACAATAGTAACCAAAGCTGCCACAACCACCAACTGTACAATAATACGAATACGATTAGGAATTGTCTTGCGAAGCATTGATATAATTACGTTCCCAAAAGCCGTAACAACTGTCACAGCAATAGCCATTACAATTGCAGGTTCAAGTTTGGAAGTAACTGCCAAAGCAGAACAAATACCTAAAATTTGAACTAGAATTGGATTATTTTTATTAAGCGGACCTAAAAGTACTGCTTTTGTTTTGTTTGATAATGCCATCTTTTAAATTATTTAGACGCTTTTTTGCCAGCGTGTAGGTTTAACAAAAAGTTTTTATAATCACCAACACTCTCTAAGAGCATCACATCTACAGCTTTACTAGTGATTGTCCCTCCGGAAATACCATCAACATAATCACGTTTTGCATCTGCTTGTCCCGATTTAACTACCGCAATAGATCTAAATTCATTCTCTTTAATCAGATTTTTGCCTTCAAATTGTTTCCTAAAGGACAGAGTAGCAATTTCAGCTCCAAGACCCGGTGTTTCTCCCGCGTGACCGAAGTCAGTTCCATATACTGTTGTTCCGTCCTCTTCTACAGCTATATAGCCCCAAATTGGACCCCAAAGACCTTTACCTGTCATTGGAAGAATATACAAATTTTTGCCGTCTTTTTCCGCTTCGAATACAGGAACGCCCTTTGATTTATCTTTTGCAACATCTGTTGAGAAAGCTGGATGATTAGGGTCGATACCTTCTGTACCACTTACCTTCTCTCCCTTTTCATTAATCAAATAAGCATTTTTTATCAGACTATTATACTTAGCTGTAGCTTGTGAAGCTTCTACATCTACACGCATTGAACGTAGGATTTGTTGCATTTTGTCGATATTCACATTTTCAGTTTGTTTATCGGCAAGTACCTGATGCGTGAGAGCTAATCCAATTGCAACCAAAATAACCATAATGGCAGCATATATAATGGTGTATACACTATTTTCTCTATTCATAACTCTAAGCTTTTACTTCTTTTTTTACAGCTGCACGTTTCATTCTATGTCTTATGTTTGCGTCAATTACATAGAAGTCGATAAGTGGAGCAAATGCGTTCATAAATAATATAGCAAGCATCATTCCTTCAGGATATCCTGGATTGAATATACGAATGGTAACAGCTAATGTACCAATAAGGAATCCATAAATCCATTTTCCTGTTTCAGTACGAGCTGATGTTACAGGGTCTGTAGCCATGAATACGGCTCCAAATGCGAAACCTCCTAAAATAAAATGATACTGAGCAAGCATACCCATAATAGCGTTTGCTTGAAAAGCGTTAACCAATAATATAGTAAGGAAACCACCGAGGAATACAGACAACATTGTTTTCCAGCTTCCCACATTTGTAATAATCAGAATTGCGGCACCAATAAGAATGGCCAAAGTAGAAACTTCTCCGACTGAACCAGGAATAAACCCCAAAAACATATCGCTAGTAGTCAATGGCTGACCGGTAATACTGTGAAAATTGAATTGTGAGAAATCTTTTAAATCAGTAGTAGCAATTTGACCAAGAGGAGTTGCACCTGAATATCCGTCAACTACATTGCCGGCACCAATACCAAAGGTGTCTCCAGTTCTTACCCAAACTTTGTCTCCTGACATTTTAGAAGGATAAGCGAAGAATAAGAAAGCGCGTGCCATCAAAGCCACATTAAAAATATTGTAACCTGTACCTCCGAAAATTTCTTTTGCGAAAACTACAGCGAAAGCGGTAGCCAAGGCAATCATCCATAATGGAGTATCAATTGGAAGAATCATTGGGATAAGAATTCCTGAAACGAAAAATCCTTCAGCCACTTCTTCTTTTTTTACCTGTGCAATAGCTATTTCAATTCCTAAACCTACAACGTAGGAAATAATGATTTGAGGGAGTAACGCTAAAAATCCGAAAATGAAATTTTGCCAAAAACCAGCCGTTTGACCGATTGCTAAGTAATGCTGGTAACCAACATTGTACATTCCGAAAAGCAGAGCAGGGAGTAAAGCTATAAACACAATTATCATTGTGCGCTTTGAATCTCTGGCATCGTGAATGTGTACTCCTGTATTTGAAGTAGAATTGGGAACAAACAAGAATGTTTCAATGGCATCAAAAAATGAATGAAAAATCTTGAATTTGCCTCCTTCTTCAAAATTAGGTTTTATTTTATCTACATTTTTCCTTAACGACATGTGTTATATTAATATTAATAATATTTATATCTTTTTCCTTATTTATACATAGGATAATTTACTCCATTTCTTTGCGAAGTAAATCAAGTCCTGTACGTACAACTTTTTGTGTTTCAAGTTTGGATGTATCTACAAACTCGCAAAGAGCGAAATCTTCAGGAGCAACTTCGTAAATCCCCAATTGTTCCATTTTATCTATGTTGAAAGCCATAATAGATTTAACAAGAGCTTCGGGATAAATATCCATTGGAAATACTTTATCATATTCATTAGAAACGATGAAAGCTCTGCGTCCTCCTTTTAATCGAGCATCGATACGGTAAGTTTTTTTAAGTCTCAAATAAAGAGGACTTGCACTATAACGATCCGGCGACATGGATGCCCAACCAAATACTTCATGGACATCATCACCTTCGGGGATTACTGTAACTTGTGAATCGTACGCTCTTAATACGTCATCGGATTTTACGCGTTTTCCAGTCAAGGGATTACCACTAATATATCGAAGGTTGATACCTTCTGTAACGTTATTTGTGAAAAGCTTGGATAATTCAGTTCCGATAGTCATTGTGTAATAACCTGTCTGTTTAACTTCAGAACCAGTCAATGCAACTGTACGAGTTAAATCTACAATACCTTCATTGAAAAGCTTACCAATAATTGCAACTTCAGTCAGTCTCAAAGTCCAAATAGCTTCTCCTTTATTTATAGGAGCTAAATGATTAATTTGAACTCCAACATTTCCTGCAGGGTGCGGACCATCAAATTCTGTTACTACGATGTTGTTTGATTGCGGAACTTCCATCTTAGGGGATTTCTTTCCTATAGAAAGATACAATTTACCGGTAGTAAGTTTAGACAAAGCCATCAATCCTGATTGCAGGTCTGCAATACGATTTTTCAAAATAAAATCATAATCCGGAGCCAATGGAGCACTGTCAAAACCAGTAACAAATATATCGCGTGGAGCTTTTTTCGGATTTGCAACTATGTCATACGGACGTTGTCGGATAGTCCACCAGATACCGGCTTTTAAGATAGCGTTTTTAACTTCGTCCGCAGATAAGTCCGCCACATTTTTTTTGCCGAAATCTTCGTACTGATTTTGAGCGTCCGCTTTTACTGTAAAATTGAGAATACGGCGTTTTTCTCCTCTCTCAATAGCAGTTACCACACCACTTACTGGTGAAGCGAATGTTATTTCCGGATGCTCTTTATCATAAAACAATGCAGAACCGGCTTTTACCCTATCATCTACACGCGCAGCAACTTTGGGAGTAATTCCCGGAAAGTCCTCAGGGCAAAGTTTTACATATTCACTTTGTATGGAACCGCGAACTGTTTCTTCCGCAACTCCCATAAGAGGAATTTGTAATCCTTTTTTAATTTTAATTCGATTAGCCATTCTTAGATTATTAATAAACTATTGTGATTTTACATTAGAATATTGAATATCAGAAAAATATTGCTTTATCGGTTAAGATAAATAAATACTTTTTGATTTTAAAACGCAAAGTTATACTTTTTTCTAACACTTTAATTGTATTATAGAAAAAAATCTTTATTTATTTTGTCGTATCGAAATATCTAAATTTCAACCTTATCTGATAATGGTCTGGGCTCTGTCTGGTCCTAAAGATACAATAGAAATGGGCACGTTAAGTTCTTCTTCAAGGAACGTTAAATAAGCG
Source organism: Dysgonamonadaceae bacterium (assembly GCA_032068765.1). GTDB lineage: Bacteria > Bacteroidota > Bacteroidia > Bacteroidales > Dysgonomonadaceae > DAMBHY01. The sequence goes on from DAMBHY010000010.1 coordinate 80,034, forward strand.
TTGAATTCTTCAGGAAATTCATCTTCCGATTTCATTTTGCTCATGTCCTCTTTCCATCCCGGCATTTCAATATAAACTGGTTTTACATTCTGCTCTAGATTGAAAGGAACTTCTTGTGTTTCTACGCCATTGATTTCATAAGCTATACAAGCCTTGATAGTTTCAAATGTATCCAAAACATCGCTTTTCATCATTACAAGTTTGGTAACACCATTGAGCATAATTGTATATCGAAGTGCTACCAAATCAATCCATCCGCAACGTCTTGGACGACCAGTAACTGATCCATATTCATAACCGGCGTCGCGAAGCTGTTGTCCAAATTCATCGTTCAGTTCTGTTGGGAAAGGACCACTTCCCACTCTTGTGCAATATGCTTTGAAAACACCAAAAACGTCTCCAATTCTGCGTGGTGCAACCCCTAAACCTGTGCAAGCTCCCGCGCTGATTGTATTGGAAGATGTAACAAAAGGATAAGAACCAAAATCAATGTCTAGCATCGAACCTTGGGCTCCTTCTGCCAAAACTTTCTTTCCTTCATTCAAAGAATTATTTATGAGATATTCGCTATCTACAAATTTAAATTGTTTCAATTTTTCGACACCTTCAAACCATTCTTTCTCTAAAGATTCCAAATCGAAATCATTATAATCGTAATATTTAAGAAGTTCAATATGACGTTGTTTAGCTTTATTGTATTTTTCTTTGAAATTCTCGAGCAAATCACCAACACGAAGTCCGGTTCTGCTAATTTTTTCTGTATATGTAGGACCGATTCCTTTGCCAGTAGTCCCAATTTTTGAATCACCTTTTGTCTTTTCTTGCGCGGCATCCAACAATCGAAGCGTTGGCAATATTAAATGTGCTTTTTTTGAAACATATAATCTGTCTACTAGTTTGTGACCTGATTGCTCCAAGTTTTCAACTTCTATCTTAAACAAAGCAGGGTCTAAAACAACTCCACTGCCAACTATATTCAATTTATCTTCCTGAAAAATTCCTGAAGGAACAGACTTAAGAACATATTTTCGACCTTCAAATTCCAAGGTATGTCCGGCATTTGGACCGCCCTGAAAACGAGAGACTAAATCATAGGAGGGAGTTAATACATCTACTATTTTACCTTTACCTTCGTCTCCCCATTGAAGACCAAGAATTACATCTACATTCATTATATTTAAATTTTTACTTTTTATTATCAGTTTTTGTGCTCAGTCTTTTCATTTCCATTCTTCTGGCGTGACTGCATTTACTGCATATTCCATAAATATACATGCTGTAATGGTGGATAGTGAATTTTTTGATTTTCTTTTGCATGGTCTTGGTAAAAAGATTTTCATTTGTTTGCTCCAAAACCTGACCACAAACCGTACAGATTATGTGGTCATGATTGTCGTTACCGTAGGCGCGTTCATAGTTTGCGGTATTACTGCCGAACTGATGCTTGTGAACTAATCCACAATCAAGCAAAAGATTCATCGTATTGTAAAGCGTAGCTTTACTTATCTGAAAATTGTCGTTTATGATTGTTTGATATAGAGTTTCCATTTCAAAATGTGTATTCATGTCATATACATAATTAAGTATGGCAAAACGTTCCGGCGTCTTACGGTGCTTATTTATCGTAAGATACCGGGTAAAAATGTCTTTTACTTTTTCTTTTATTGCCTGATTATCCATAACTACAAAATTAATGAAATATTGTAATTTAGGTCGCAATATTTCATTAATTCACCCATTAACTTATTTGTCGATGGTTTTATTTTATTGTTTTGGAGTGCCAAAAAAATGCGGGTAAAGATAATTTGCTTTCGTTGTGAAACGCGTTTGAAGATGTAATAAAATAATAATACGCCTTATCATCATCGGTAGGGCTATATGTATAAACTGGTGATCGAAGTCCCGCCGCAAGCAGATTTTCACCATTATTCAAATCGAGTGTATCCGTTTCAGATTTGTAAACATTATATGTTACTGGAGAATTATTTTCAGATACCACTGCATCCCATTTTAATTGAAAATCTTTACCGAATCTTTCAGCACACAGATTTATTGGAGTATCTGGTAACTTGTTTGATAACCAAGTATAAGCTGGCAATTTTGCAGGATATTTATAATATTTAACTTTCAGTTGATTTGCAACTCCTTGGTTATATCTTATTACATGCTCTGTTCTAAAATATGCATTGCCGCCTACATTATTTTTTCTTGAATAATCAACCTGCTGTATAATTTCGCTGCTTAACCATCCCAATTCCTGTATTTGATAAGGGCCTAATCCCGGAATAAATAATCTACCGTTCGTAAGTTTTTTCCATTCATCCAGATAAGGATAGAATAATCGTTGACGATAATACATCATCGGAAAAACAATATCATGTTTTCCATCTTTTAACCACTTAGCAGCATCTTGGTAAACACTATAATAAGCCGTCCACCCATCATCTGGATTAGAATATACGGGCTTGTAACGTCCAAGCGGGGAACTGCTTATGGCAACCCATGGTTTTGCACTTTTTACCCAGTCATATATTTTCGCGACAAAACGATTAATATTTTCACGGCGCCAATCATCGATATTTTTACCAAAACCGAATCTGCGGTAGGTATAGTTGTCAGTAAAATCTTTGGCTCTGTCTGGATAACGAATATAATCGAAATGTATTCCATCAACTTTGTAGTTGGTAACAATTTCTTTTACAATAGAAAGCAGATAATCATCCGTTCTCGGATTTCCCGGGTCTAAAAACCACGCACCTTTGTACATTGTAACAATATCTCGATTTTTCGAAACAACCGAGGAGGAGCCGAGTTTGGCTTGATGGGTTCGCGATCCTAAAGGATAAGTTATTAACCAGGCATGGCACTCCATATTTCTTTTATGACATTCCTCAATAGAAAATTCCAATGGGTCAAAAAAATTATCTCCAAAACCTCGTGCTATGCTTGAATACATAGGCTCTATCTTCGAACGATATAATACTTCTCCAGAGTTTCTTGTTTGGAAAAGTACTACATTAAAATTTAACGATTTAAGTGAGTCAAGAATTCTTTTCAATTCTTCCTTTTGAGCGCTTACGCTTGTTTTATTGCGGGGCCAGTCAAGATCAAAATTTGTCGTGAGCCATGCAGCTCTTATTTCTGTGGCAGGATATGCGATTGTTTGTTGTGATAATATGCTTGGAACAATTACCGACAAAAAAAATAGTAACAGATAGAATTTTTTCATTATAAAGTTTTAGTAATAAACAACCTAAAATTAATGATACATGTTTTTGGAAGATGAAGTTTTAACTAATATAAATCCGATAACCGTCCAGAATAGTTCACGAATCCGTGTGCATAAACTTACATATACACCAAGTGCGGCAGGCATTGAAAATAAGGAAAAAGCTAAAACAAACCCACCTTCTCTCGCACCGAGTTGCATCGGCATGAAAAACATCAAATTCCCCATTATTGAAGCGACGGATTCTGAAATCACGCTTTGCATATAATTTACACCTTTACTTACCGGATACATCATTAACATTACTTCTGCACACCAAACAAATCTTGAAAGAAGTTCTGCAAAAAAAGAAATCAGAAAGTCTTTTTTATGGTTTCGGTATAAATCAGAGATATAAAAATCCATCTGCGTCAAACGTTCTGAATTATTTTCTCTATAATTTATTAAGCTTTTTCCTACATAAGGCAATTTACATGCTAACGAAATTGTTTTCATAATGAATCCCTTATTGTAAAGTCGAAAAGAATAGAACAATAGAATCAATGAAATTAAAGCAACTGCAGTTAATGAAAATTTAACCGGAAAAGGAATAGATTTCACTATAAACATCAACACCGGCAGAGAAACGATCCAAAATATAAATCTAGTAACAAAGTGCATCAGTGCGTAAAGCAACACTGAAGAAGTGGCTCTTTCACTTGAAATATATCTACGAAGCTCTATGATTCTATATGGTTCTCCAGCAAGTAATCCGAAAGGCGTAACGTAATTAATAGCATATCCGCTGACAGTAAGCTGGAATGTCCTCCAAAAAGAAACCTTTTTACTTTCTGGAGTATCGTTACGGATAATTGTGTGAAATGAAACGGCGTTTAATCCATAAACGAAAATCCAAATCCCTATGATTGCCACAAACCACCATCCAGTTTGTAGAAGCATTGAAATGATAGATTCAAATCCAAGTTGATAAATCATGCCTATCAAAAGTGCGACTCCTAATAAAAAGAACCCGTTTTTAATAGTTGCTGATTTATTTTCATATTTCATTAACAATGGATTTATAAAAAAGAGAAAGGATTTTTATAAAAATCCTTTCTCGAAAAACTAAAAGGTCTGATTATTTTTTTTCTCTAAATGGAAGCTTTACAACTTCCGCTTTCAGATTTTTGTTTCTTACTTTGATGTAAATTTCGCTGCCGGCTTTTGTATATTCAGGTTTAACGTAACCTAAGCCAATAGCTACTTTCAAATATGGAGACATGCTTCCAGAAGTAACGTTTCCTATAACTTCATCCTTATCATTTACTATTTCATAACCATGCCTTGCGATTCCCTTGTCAACCAATTTGAAACCTACTAATTTTCGAGTGACACCATTGGTCTTTTCTTGTTCAAGAACTTCACGACCAACTAAAGGTTTATTGTCAACTAATTTAGTGATCCAACCCAAACCTGCTTGCAGGGGAGTGTGTTCGTCATCCAGTTCATTTCCATAAAGACAGAAACCTGCTTCAAGACGGAGTGTATCGCGGGCACCCAAACCAATAGGTTTGATTCCTTCTTCTTTCCCAGCTTCGAAGATTGCATCCCAAATTTTTTGCCCATGTTCTGGATAGAAATACAATTCAAAACCACCAGCTCCAGTATAACCTGTGTGTGAGATAATTACGTTCTCAACACCTGCAAAGGTTCCTACTCTAAAATTGTAATAAACTATATCTGACAAATTTACATCAGTCAATTTTTGAAGAACCTGTACGGCTTTCGGACCCTGAATTGCTAATTGAGCCATGTGGTCGGAAGCGTTTTCCAATTCCGCACCTATAGTGTTTTGTTTTTGGCACCAAGCCCAGTCTTTATCGATATTTGCGGCATTTACTACCATTAGGAACTTTTCTTCTTCATATTTATAAAGCAGATAATCATCCACAACGCCTCCTTTTTCATTTATAAGGGTTGTATATTGAATGTCGCCGATTTTAAGGGCTGCGGCATTGTTACTGCCAATTTTTTGAACAAATTCAAGAGCTTTTGGACCTTTAACCCAAAATTCACCCATATGAGAAACGTCAAAGACGCCAACTCCTTCTACAACGGTCATGTGTTCTTCCATGATTCCCGTATATTCAATAGGCATATTGAATCCTGCAAATTCATGCATTTTTGCACCTAAGGCAATATGTACATCGGTAAATGGTGTTTTTTTCATTTTATAATTTTTTTATTTTGAATTGATATAATCTTGCGCAACTAATTCTGCAATTTTTACAACAACATTTGTAGCTTTTTCTAAAGATTGAATTGGCACAAATTCATATCTTCCGTGAAAATTTACCCCTCCGGCGAAGATATTTGGGCAAGGTAGTCCCATATATGACAATCGTGCTCCATCTGTACCTCCACGGATAGGTTTTACATTTGGCTCTACCCCCACTTCCTTCATCGCTTTAAAAGCATAATTTACAACATGCATCTTAGGTTCAACCATTTCGCGCATATTGTAATATTGATCTTTTAATTCAAGTTTGAGTCTATTATCATATTTATTATTCAAATAATCTACGATCTGTTGAATCTGTTTTTTGCGAGTTTCAAATTTTACTCTGTCATGATCACGGATGATATATGATACGTTTGCTTCATCTACTCCTCCAGAAATTCCAACCAAATGGAAAAATCCTTCATATTTTTCAGTATATTCCGGTCTTTCATTTATAGGAAGCATTCCGACCAATTCATTTACTATGTGAAGAGCGTTTATCATTTTATTTTTAGCATATCCAGGATGTACATTTCTTCCTTGTACAGAAACTTTTGCAGATGCAGCATTAAAGTTTTCGTATTCTAATTCTCCTACTTCACCGCCATCCATTGTGTATGCCCATTCAGCATTAAATTTTTGAACATCAAAGAAATCTGCACCTCTACCTATTTCTTCGTCAGGAGTAAAACCAATTCTAATATCACCGTGTTTGATTTCTGGATGTGCTTTCAAATATTCAATAGCAGTAATGATTTCAGCTATACCTGCTTTATCGTCAGCTCCTAATAATGTAGTTCCGTCAGTAACAATCAAATCTTCACCTTTATATTTGAGTACTTCAGGAAAATCTTTTGTGGAAAGTACAATATTTTCTTCTTCATTTAATACAATTTCGGAACCATCATAATTTTTAATAATTCGTGGATTTACATCTTTGCCGGACATATCAGGACTTGTATCGAAATGAGCAATAAAACCAATCGTTGGAATTTTCACATCAACATTAGATGGATAAGTACCCATCAAATAACACTTGTCATCCAGCGAAATATCCGTTAATCCTAACTCTCGCATTTCAATCTCAACCAAATGAGCTAAATCAAATTGTTTTAGAGTGCTGGGGGTTAAATCACTGTTTTCATCAGACTGTGTGTCAACTTTTGCGTACTTGATAAATCGTTCATGTACCTTCATAACATATAAGATTAGAACATTTCAAAATTCAATTATTTCTGTGAATGCAAAGATATGAAAAGTGCTTAAAACAAAAAATATTATAAGTGCTTTTGAATATCAAAAAAATGATGTATCTTTGCAGTTGGGTAAGTCCTATACGGTCAGCTCCCTTTGAATCCCCCAGGTCTTGATCGAAGCAAGGGTATTAGGTTGTAGCGACGCGATATAGTAAGCTTACCCTTTTTTATTATAAATAAAACAGCCTCTCAACAATTGTCAGAGGCTGTTATTTTTTTGAAGATAATTAAAATATTAAGAAATACGAGGAATAAATCTTCTATCCAATGAATAGACTCCTGGACCTGTAATAATACAGGCTAGGAAAACTACGAGTAGCGATAAAGCATGACTATAAACCTGAAAAGAATCTCCTTTATTTATATGCATGACTAAGGCAACTAACATGGTGCCAGACAGTAAAAAAGATGAGAGTCTATGAAATAATCCCATTGCAAAAAACAAACCTCCAATAGTTTCTGCAAAAGCAGCCATAAACCCCCAAAATTGCGGAGCAAAGTTAATTCCAAAATTACTCATAGAACTTCCAATTCCATTCCAAACTTCAATTCCTCCGGCGAGTTTAGGCAATCCATGAAAAAACATAATTATACCTAAGCCTAAACGAAGGATCAAAAGCCCCGTATCAATAAAATTTGATTTTTTAATATTCATATTTATTTGTATTATTATTCCTTCATAAGAACAAAAATATTAGTATAATGTTTTTATGTGTGACTAGTCCTAAATAACCGTTACAGGTTTATAGACAAAAATACTTTATTTTATC
>DAMBHY010000011.1:0-74956 GCA_032068765.1 Dysgonamonadaceae bacterium
AGGATGAAAATAGCACATTGTACTTCATCTAACATACTATTTTGATTGTGTAAAAAGGCAATACAGTACTCAACAGCATTAATGTATTTCAAAATGATAACATTGCAACAAAATTATATGCATTTGCAAAGTAATATTAATGCCAATCCTAACTTAATAGAAGTGGAAATGATAGATCTGCGCTACCATCTTAAATTATTGACAGGCATGAGTACAAAGAAGGGAAATAAGAATCAATCAGGTGGTTAAATGACAAAGTTGACCTAAAATTTTGAAATTCACAGTAAAAAACCATAACATCGTCATTAAAAGACAGTACCGTCTTTTCTAAAAGCCATAACACCATAACTAGAAGCAAGGAATTTGTACCTCTGAGCTAGGAATCGAAGCTTAAGGCTAAAAAACAAGTGATGCAGTGCAAAAAATAGCACTGCATCACTTCATATTATTATTATTTACAAAGAAGTTATCAAGTATTCATTCCGCCACAGACATTGATAACTTGTCCGCTCACATAAGAAGATAAGTCTGATGCCAGAAATAGTGCAACATTCGCAACATCTTCGGGAGTGCCGCCACGGCGCAGAGGAATATTTTTTGCCCATTCTTCACGCACTTCGTCAGACAATTGAGCCGTCATTTCAGTAATGATGAATCCCGGAGCAATCGCATTGACACGAATATTGCGCGAACCAATTTCCTTAGCCATGGATTTTGCAAGCCCAATCATTCCAGCTTTTGATGCAGAATAATTTGCCTGCCCAGCGTTACCCGAAACACCAACTACCGAACTCATATTGATAATGCTTCCTGACTTTTGGCGCATCATGATGGGAGTAACTGTTTTGATGTAATTAAAAGCGGATTTTAAGTTCACGGTAATAACCATATCCCATTGCTGTTCGGTCATGCGCATCATCAAACCGTCTTTTGTAATACCGGCGTTGTTCACAAGAATGTCGATTCTTCCGAAGTCATTCATTATTTCTCCTACAACCCTTTCGGTATCTTCAAAACTGGCTGCATTAGCAGCATATCCTTTTGCTTTTACACCGAGAGCTTCCAATTCTTTGATGGTTTGATCCGAATTTTCATTCATCGTCAAATCAGTGAAAGCAATATTTGCTCCTTCTGAAGCATATTTCAAAGCTATTGCCTTACCTATTCCTCGTGCAGCACCTGTAATCAATGCTGTTTTTCCTTCCAATAGTTTCATATTTGTAATTTATTAATTGATTTTTATTCCTTTAAAAATTATTCTTCTTATTATATCAACATCTTTTTCGTTATTGTAATTAAGTCGTAATGTTCCTCTGATAAATGGTACTTCCAAACCCTTCATTGAATAATGTATGATTTGTGCCGTACATGACAAATCGGCAATCGAAAATATGGAATCTTCCACTCCCTCTCTCAATATCTGATACAAAAAACTTATCTCATTTTGGTCAAATTCTTTCCTCACATTTTCCACAAGCCATATATTTCTGAAAAAATCCGCGCGCAAATGCCCGTTGCGTTTTACTACATCCCTGATAGCATCCAAACGCGTAAACAAAAACAAGATAAGTTTCTCGTCTGCTTTTATATTTTGTATCACAACTTGATGTAGTTTTACATAAAGTTGTTGAATTTCCTGCTCAATAACAGAATGCAATATGTCGTTTTTGTTTTTGAAATAAAGATAAAGCGTACGACGTCCCTTGTTCGCTTCTTCCGCAATGTCATTCATTGTGGTGTTTTCAAAACCTTTCTTAGCGAATAAAAGACGTGCAACGTCAATGAAATTTTGTTTAGTTTTAGAAATCTCCATCTTCAAAATTACACAAATCACAATATAATGTGCAAAAATAACACAAATATTACATAAATCTTATAGAAAACGTTTTTTAGAATATTAAGTTTATATGAACTAAATTTTAAGTGTTGCGTTTTATGTATAAATGTTCTTTTAAAATTAAATAAAAATACAATCATTAAAATTATTAAATTATGGGAATTTTAGCATGGATAATACTTGGTTTAATTGCAGGTGCAGTTGCTAAGTGGATTAGACCGGGAGCAGATCCTGGAGGATGGATTGTAACAATCCTTATTGGTATAGTAGGTGCATTCGTTGGTGGATGGATTGGTACTCTTTTAGGATTAGGAACTGTTAATAATTTTGATTTCAGATCAATTCTTTTAGCAATCGTTGGTTCCATCGTAGTTCTTTGGATTTACTCAATGGTAACAAAAAAAAGATAAGATACATTATCAATTAGAATGAATTCTATTTTAAATTTTGGTTGGCGCTGGCAAGGTCAGATTCTCAAAACAATAGGTTTGAGCAAAGCAACCATGTAATTTAAAAATTGAATTAACTTGAGCAGCCTGTTGTTTTTGACAATAGGCTGTTTTTTTATGCACATTAGCAAACAACACACAAAATGAAGACTAAAAAAAAATTTATTCTTCCTGAGGAAGAAATGCCAAGACAATGGTACAATATTTTAGCTGAATTAGAAGGAAAACCATTGCCAATGATTAATCCACAAACAAGGAAACCTGTGACGGAATACGAACTTTCGAAAATATTTGCCAAAGAATTGGCAAAACAGGAACTAAATACAACTGATGCATGGATTGACATTCCGGAAGAAGTATTTGAGAAATACAAAATATTTCGTCCTACTCCACTTGTTAGAGCTTATGGATTAGAAAAAGCATTGGATACTCCGGCACATATCTATTTCAAAAATGAAAGTGTAAGTCCAGTAGGTTCGCACAAACTTAATTCTGCTTTACCCCAAGCGTACTATAATAAAAGAGAAGGAGTAACCAATCTGACTACAGAAACAGGTGCAGGACAATGGGGAACAGCTCTTTCACTCGCAAGCAAATTATTTGGTTTAGAGCTGGCTGTCTATATGGTAAAATTGAGCTACGAACAAAAACCTTATCGCAAGCTTTTGATGCAATCGTGGGGAGCACAAGTTGTGGCGTCGCCAAGTATGTCAACAAAAGCAGGCAGGAAAATACTCACCGATACGCCAAATCATCGCGGAAGTCTTGGCACAGCAATTTCTGAAGCTGTTGAACTTGCGCTTCAAACTCCCAACTGTAAATATGCGTTAGGCAGTGTGATGAATCACGTATCACTGCATCAAACAATAATTGGTCTTGAAGCGGAACTACAAATGCAAATGGCTGACGCCTATCCAGATATTGTGATTGGCTGCTTTGGCGGCGGTTCTAATTTTTCGGGAATAACATTTCCATTTTTACGACACAACTTCAAAGACAAAACCTTGAAAACTCGTTTCGTAGCTGTAGAACCCGCATCTTGTCCAAAACTTTCCAAAGGAAGTTTCGGATATGATTATGGAGATCAATCAGGTTACACCCCATTAATTCCGATGTTTACTCTCGGACACAATTTCACGCCGGCAAATATACATGCAGGAGGACTCCGTTATCATGGTGCAGGATCAATTGTTAGTAAATTGTATAAGGATAATTTGATAGAGGCGATGGATGTTAATCAATTGGAGTCTTTTAGAGCAGGAATATTATTTGCACAGACGGAAGGAATTATTCCCGCTCCAGAGTCTTCACATGCAATTGCAGGAGCTGTTCGTGAAGCAATACGAGCTAAGGAAGAAGGCATTCAAAAGAATATACTATTCAATCTTTCTGGACATGGAATGATTGATATGACAGCTTATGACCAATATTTATCGGGAGATTTGAGTAATCACGAACTATCTCAACAAGAAATTGACGAATATTTCAAACAAAACCCCTTACAAACGTGTTAATATTTAAATTTTATAAATAAGAGTTTTTATAAAGTTTGGAAAAAGCGTTCATAATTATTATCTTTGATATAATTAGTAAAAATTGAAGTTATTGCCGCATTGGTCGATTGGGAAACTCATCAATTTTTCACATCGAAACGAGAAAGTTTTTATTTTTAATGGCGGGCCGCACCTTCGGGATTCCGATTTATCGGAACGGCGGATTACAAAGAAAATAGAACACTCAAATCCTGTCACAAGGAGTTTCGTCAAATTCCACCAGTGCGGCTTCTTTATAATTGCAGATTGCTAAAAATAATTTTTATTTTTGCAATCTGCTTTTCTTTTGAACAAAATTATTATGCGTGAATATTGGGAACTATTTATTTCATTTTTAAAAATCGGAGCATTCACATTTGGTGGTGGCTATGCGATGATACCCATTATTAGAAATGAAGTAGTAGTAAAGAAAAAATGGCTTGAAGACTCAGAATTTATGGACTTGTTAGCCATTGCTCAATCTCTTCCTGGACCAATTTCATTAAACACTGCTGTTTTCGTAGGAAATAAAAGAAAAGGATTTAAAGGAAGCCTTTTTACATCGTTGGGTATTATTCTGCCTTCCTTTGTTACAATACTTCTTATCGCAATGGTTTTCACCCAATTTAAAGATAATCCTGTTATAGATAGGATATTCAAAGGAATACGACCGGCAGTAGTAGCTCTTATATTTACACCTTTATTAAGTTTGGGGAAATCTGCTAATGTTACATGGAAAAATATTTGGATTCCAATCTTGGTGGCGCTTCTCGTTTGGAAATTGGGAGTCTCTCCTATCTATATCGTAGCATTATGCATTATTTTGAGTTTAGGCCTGTTTTATATAAAAGAGCAGAAGAATAAAAAGTAATGGAGTTATTGCAACTGTATATTGAATTGTTCATCACATTCTTTAAGATCGGGTTATTCGGTTTTGGAGGAGGATACGCAATGCTATCGTTAATTCAACACGAGGTGGTAACAAAACATGCGTGGTTATCATTGGGCGATTTTACGGATATTGTAGCCGTTTCACAAACTACTCCCGGGCCTATAGCTTTTAATTCCGCAACGTATATAGGATATACTTCCGTTATTAATAATTCTTACGCTGATGTTTATGGAATAATTGGCTCCGCTATATGCACCATAGCAGTGAGTCTTCCTTCGTTGATATTAATGACCATTGTGTGCATCTTTTTTGTAAGGTTACAAGGAAATAGATGGTTAACTGCATCTTTATCTGTTTTGAAACCAGCTGTTATCGGTCTTATTGCTGCTGCAGCACTTATTTTGATTACTCCTTATAATTTTATTGATTACGGCAGTTGGATTATATTTGGATTTGTTATTGTGGCTTCTTATAAAAAAATTGACCCAATATTGCTTATCGGGTTATCGGGCATTTTAGGGCTGATTTTTTATTCATAAAAATTTTGCAAAAAAATTAAAGGTTGAATATTTGGAAATATTCAACCTTTATATCTTTAAAGAGAGTAATGAAAGTTCTTTATACATTAGTCTTTGTTGACGTTACTAATCATCAAAGCAGCTAATAATAAATGAAAACTACACCTACTGCTGTTCTTGTTTCTTTAAAATTAGCTTGTTTTTTTCGTAGTTTTTGAAGCTCCTTTCTTAGTCGTAGTTTTTATAGCTGCTTTTTTTGTTGACGTTTTAACCTTCTTGTCAGATTTTACATTCTTGGTTTTTGATGCATCTGTTTTCTCAATTATCTCCAACGCTTCTTTATAAGTAATCTCTTTAGGATCAACTGTTTTTGGAATTTTATAGTTGAGTTTTTTATAAGAAATATAAGGTCCATATCTACCATTCAGAATTAGCAACTCCGGTTCTTCCTTAAAAGTTTGAATAGTTTTTTCAGCGTCTTTTTTAGCTTTTTCTTCAATAAGAGTTACCGCCTCATCAAAACTAATAGAATAAGGGTCAAATGTTTTTGGAATTGATACATATGAACTATTATGTTTTACATAAGGACCAAATCTACCAACTGCAACCGTAATCTCTTTACCATTATATTCTCCCAAATTACGTGGAAGGTCAAAGAGCTTCAAAGCCTCTTCCAATGTTATATTCTCAATAGATTGCGTTTTTTGCAAAGATGCAAACTGAGGTTTATCTTCTTCCTCTGTAGCTCCAATTTGAGCAATAGCTCCGTAACGACCAATTTTTACCGATACTTGTTTTCCTGTTTTCGGGTCAGTTCCTAAAATCCTTTCTCCTACCCTATGTTCCGAACGCGACTCTTTGGCTTCATTCACAATAGGATGAAAATGTTGATAGAAATCTGCAATTACATTGTTCCATTGAGATTTGCCTTCGGCTATGGTATCAAAATCTTTTTCCATACCTGCCGTGAAGTTATAATCAACTATGCTTGGGAAAGCTTCCAGTAGATAGTCATTTACAACGGTTCCAATATTTGTAGGAAATAATTTATTTTTATCGGCACCAACGATTTCTATTTTTTCGTCGTCAGTTATTTTGCCTTTTTTCAATGTCAATAAGTTATACTGTCGTTCTTCTCCTTCTTTATTGCCTTTTTCGACGTATTCCCTATTCTGAATTGTAGATATGGTAGGAGCATAAGTGGAAGGACGTCCAATTCCCAACTCTTCGAGTTTGCGAACAAGAGACGCCTCGGTGTATCGTGCAGGGCGTTGAGTAAATCTTTGTGTGGCAGTGCTTTCTTCCAAATTCAAAGATTCATTCACTTTCATTGAAGGAAGAAGCATTTCTTCATTTTCAACATCTTCGTCATCCGTACTTTCGAGGTACACCTTCAAGAAACCATCAAACTTGATGACTTCTCCATTTGCCTGAAAATAACCGTCTGCATTTGAAATATTGATGGTAACTGTAGTTTTCTCGAGTTCTGCGTCTGACATTTGTGAAGCAATAGTACGCTTCCAAATCAACTCGTACAATTTTTTCTCCTGTGCTGTGCCCGAAACTTCATGTTCACTGATATAAGTTGGACGAATTGCTTCGTGAGCTTCTTGAGCGCCTTTTATTTTGGTAGAAAAACGACGGGTCTTTAAATATTTATCACCATACTGCTCAGTAATCTCAGTTTTGGCGGTATTTATAGCTAAACTTGAAAGATTGACTGAGTCGGTACGCATATACGTTATCTTCCCTGATTCGTAAAGCTTTTGTGCAATTCTCATTGTCTGTGCAACGGAATAACCCAATTTTCTCGACGCTTCCTGTTGAAGTGTGGAAGTGGTAAATGGTGCTGCAGGCGATTTTTTAGCGGGTTTGGTTGTGATATCCGAAACAGAAAAAGAAGCATCTTTTAGTTTTTCCAATAAATCTAACGCTTCTTCTTTGGTTTTAAGTCGTTTATTGTATTCCGCCTTGATAGTGATATTTTTATTGTTTTCTACTTTCGAAAAAATACCAACTATTTTGTAAGCTGATTCTGTTACAAAATTTTGTATCTCGCGTTCTCTTTCAACGATTAATCTTACAGCAACAGACTGAACTCGACCTGCGGATAAAGATGGTTTAATTTTTCGCCATAAAACGGGTGAAAGTTCAAAACCGACAATTCTATCTAATACTCTTCGCGCTTGTTGAGCATCTACAAGATTGACATCAATTTTACGGGGATTTTCTATCGCTGAAAGTATTGCATTCTTAGTAATTTCGTGGAAAACGATTCGCTTCGTGTCTTTTTCCTTTAAATCAAGGGCATTGTAAAGGTGCCATGAAATCGCTTCCCCCTCGCGGTCTTCATCGGATGCGAGCCATACGGTTGAAGCCTTATTGGCTTCGGCTTTTAATTCTGAAACAACCTTCTTCTTGTCATCAGGAATTTCGTAAATAGGAGTAAAATTTTTGTCAATGTCAATACTAAATTCGTTTTTCTTCAAATCCCTTATGTGGCCGTAACTTGACATAACTTTATAATCCTCTCCTAAAAACTTTTCAATAGTTTTTGCTTTCGCAGGAGATTCTACAATGACTAAATTTTTTCCCATTAAATCAGACTTTAAATTTTTATAATCTTGTGATTTACGAGTGCAAAAGTAGTAATTTTGTGTTATGCAACACAATTTTTCGCAGAATTACTTGTAGATAAGCTTTTGGAATTTATAATAATATGAGATATTAAGCCTTATAATTTCTTTACTTTGACGCCATAAATAGCACTCATTTTATTATAAAGAATTTCGCTTTGTGATTTTATGACGTACAGTCTCATCTGACAGTCAGCATTGAAATCTTGCGTCCAATGAACATCATCCACTTGTTTGAGAACGCGCATCACCTCATTAAGCAAGCTATAATCAAATTTAATTTCTAAAGTATCTTCGATTTTTTTCTCAACGATACATGCGTTGTTGATGGCATCGGCTGCGGCTTCTTTATATGCCTTTATAAGTCCCGATGTGCCTAAAAGTGTTCCACCAAAATATCTTATGACAAGAATTAAGACGTTGGTCAATTCAAAAGAATTGATTTGTCCCAAAATGGGTCGTCCTGCAGTTCCAGAAGGTTCTCCATCATCATTGGCACGAAACTCTTCTCTTTCCACACCCAACATATATGCCCAGCATACATGCCTCGCATCATAGTATTTTTTACGGTATTCTTCCACTATCGGTTTTATTTTGTCCACAGACGTGACAGGAATAATATGTGAGATGAATTTACTTTTCTTTTCCACAATATATCCCTGAGCCGGAGCGTCGATAGTTTTGTAAGAATCTTTCATATCGCAAAATTAGCATCCTTTTTTGTAACTTTGCATCGATTCTCATAATACATTTAATTTAATGAAGTATCAATTACCCGCTCTGCGTAACCGCATCAAACAGCTTTGGATTAATTTTTTCTGGGAAAATCCCAACAAACTTATGGGACTTAAGGTCGCAATTTCGATTGCCGCGGTACTTATTCCACTAAAAGCCTTCGGTCATGCCGCATGGGGAGGCATTATGGCATTGGGAATCTTGGCGGGTGCAATTGCAGAAACTGACGATCACCCAAAAGGTAGAATGAAATCTTTGGGCATCACGTGGATAAGTTTCCTGATAGCGACTTCGTCGGTGGAATTACTTCGTCCGTATCCTCTTTTCTTCGGAATCGGACTATTCATTTCTGCATTTACATTCATATTTATTGGAGGAATGGGCGAACGCTACCGAGGTGTATCTTTTGCAACATTATTGGTATCGATTTACGCGATGTTGGGAACAAGTTACAATCTGGATTGGTACATTCAGCCGCTGCTTTTAACTGCCGGAGCTGCGTGTTATGGAATTATATCGCTCATTCTTCTTGTGAAAAAACCTTGGCGCCCTTTGCAGGAACAATTGTCGATGGGATTCAAACAATTGTCTAAATATTTGGAGATTAAATCTAAATTCTTTCCAAGTGAAGAATCTGAACAAGTGGTATTGAGAAACAAACTGGCACAAAAGAACACAGATGTAGTTCAATCTTTGGAAGCAATCAATTCGGTTTTTCGCAACTATAACTATATTCTGAAGGGGAAAGATTCTGAATTGGGTAAATATTCTCATTACTTCCTTCTTCTTCAGCAGTTACACGAACGCGCAACTTCGAGCCACCAGAGCTATGACATTCTTTCACATAATACCAAAAACAGAGAAATCATACATGGTATTGGGCTATTGATGCAGGAAACTTCGCACGCGATGGAATTATTTGCCACCAGCATGCTTACGGAAAAGAAATTTAGAGTGCCGTTGAAACTTGTTTGGACGCTGAATATGGTCAACACACTGGTAAATTCAAACAAATCGGAACAGGAATCACTCGCTATTTCACTGCTATACAATAACCTGAAAGAAATGGTGGGAATCATGGAAAAACTGGCATCCGATGACACTACTACTGTGGTAATGGAGTATGAAGAACCTTCATTCAAACAGCGATTGATGTCTCTTATGAATTATCATCATCCCCGTTTTAAGTATGCACTGCGATTGAGTATTTGTTTCATAATCGGCTACGCGTTGGTGTATTATCTAAAATGGGACAAAGGAGAATGGATTATTTTGACATCGCTGTTTGTGATGCAGCAAAATTATGTAGGGACACGGCAAAAACTAAATGAGCGCGTGGGTGGCACCATCATGGGTTTGTTATTAGGTATCGTTCTCATAAAATTGTTGCCTACAGTTCCCGGAAATATCCTGATTGTCTTGTTTTCCGTTTACCTGTTCTTCTATTATGTCAAACAAGACTACTCAAAGGCGGTGGTTTTTGTAACAACTACGGTCATCGCATTATTCAACATACAGTTTAATCAGGGATTCAACATCATTGTGCCTCGTTTGGTAGATACTATCATCGGAGCCATCTTGGCATTGTTATCCGTAAAACTTATTCTTCCCGAAAAGCAGAATTTGAGAAATTTATTGGCAAACGCATTGCAAAACAACAGAAAATATCTTGAAGCCATCTATCTTGACAATTTAAATAACGAAGAATATATTTCGGTAAGAAGAGAAGCAAATGTAGCAGATATGGCTTTGACAAACGGATGGAGAAGCGTTCGAGTAGAAAATGATTCTAAAAAAACCAAAGAAGAACAAGCATTCCGTCTCACCTACCTCAACCATTCTATGCTATCGTATCTATCGGCATTTGGAGCTTTTTATAAGGATAAAAATGTGGATGAATATTACCTTGAAGCTTGCAAAATAGTTGCTGAAAAAATTGAAACCGCTAAGCGACAGATAGAATCAGGCATTAATGTAATCGGGGATGATTATAAAATTCTGACTTCACAATGCGAGATTTTAGAAATAGAGGCAGATTCTTCGTGTCCTACCAAAACCACGCTTCTGCTAAATAATATTGAGCATTTGGCAAACGAGATGCTGGCGGAAACTTTCCGTATGAATGTTTCGTATAAATAAAATTTAAAAAAATAGTGCCGGGAGTGATTTCCTAATTAGGAAATGGCAAAATCCAACTGCCGGGAGTGATTTCCTAAATAGGAAATGGCAAAATCCATGTGCCGGGAATGATTTCCTAAACAGGAAATGCCAAAATCCATGTGCCGGGAGCAATTCCCTAAACAGGAAATGCCAAAATCCAACTGCCGGATGGTATTTTCTATTTAGAAATACAAAAAATCCTTGAGAGGAAAAATCACATTCTCCAATCAAGGACTTTTATATTAATTTTCACCCTCTCTTCTTAGGAGGAAAATATATTTCAATATTGTTTTGCAAACTGAGCAGGACCAGTTTCGTACATATTGTTGCCGTAGCTGTCAATTGCTACAATGGCAGGAAATTCTTCCACTTCCAGTTTGCGGATAGCCTCAGTACCCAAGTCATCAAAGGCGATTACCTCTGCTTTTTTCACACATTTTGCCATCAATGCCGCCGCTCCACCAATAGCTGCAAAATATACACCGATATGATTTTTCATAGCGTCAACCACTGCCTGGTTTCTCGCGCCTTTTCCAATCATCACTTTCAAACCTTCTTGAATAAGGGTTGGGGAATATGCGTCCATACGTCCACCTGTTGTGGGTCCAACGGAACCGATGGGCTGACCAGGTTTTGCAGGACACGGACCGGCATAATACACCACCTGACCATTGAAATCAAAAGGCATGGCCTTGCCTTCTGCAAGCATTTCGGTCAAACGTTTGTGAGCGGCATCGCGCGCTGTATATATTGTACCAGAGATATACACCATATCGCCGGCATGCAAAGACTTGATGGTTTCGTCTGAAAACGGAGCTGTTAAAATTCTTTTTTCTGACATATCTTTTTTATTTAAATGATTATAAACTTCCTTCGGCGTGACGAGTTGCATGGCAGCCGATGTTTACGGCAACGGGCAATCCCGCGATATGCGTAGCATGTGTGATAATATTTACTGCCAAAGCGGTGTTGGTACCTCCAAAACCGGCAGGACCAATGCCCAAACCGTTCACTTCGTCCAGAATTTCTTTCTCGAGTTGTGCTAAATCTTCGCGTTCGTTGGTAGTTCCTACCGGACGAAGCAAAGCTTTCTTACTCATATACGCTGCGCGTTCCATCGTTCCACCGATACCGATTCCCAAGATAATAGGCGGACAACTGCTTGCTCCCGCGTGAGAAACCACGTCCAAAACAAACTTTTTGATGCCAGGAATTCCTTCGCTCGGTGTAAGCATTTTCAATCCGCTCTTGTTTTCACTTCCAAACCCTTTTGGAGCTACCGTGATATGAAATTCTTCCCCTCGAGTCAGTTCGATATGAATAATCGCAGGCGTGTTGTCTTTTGTATTTTCTCTGTTCAATGGGTCTTTCACTACCGATTTTCTCAAATACCCCTTTTCATAACCCTGACGAACACCCTGATTGATGGCATCTTCCAAAAATCCGCCTTCAATATGCACGTTTTGTCCCATCTGCACAAACACTACAGTCATTCCAGTGTCCTGGCAAATTGGACTTTTTTCGTTACGCGCAATATCCGCGTTATTAATCAAAGTTCCTATAATTTCTTTACCCAAAGTTGATTTCTCAGTAGCCAAAATACTTTTGAAACCTTTGTAAATATCATCTGTAATTACACAACATGCTTCGATACATAGTCTCTCAACAAGGTTGGTAATATCTTGTGCATTAACTGTTTTCATATTAATAATTTCTCGTTAAAAAATATGTTGTATTTCTGTTATTCAAATTGTCTGTATTGTTATCTATCAACCCAATCAAACAATAACTATTGGTTTTGGGGTCTTTTATCATCTCTTTTACCAAAGAAAATTCCGTAATCTCTTTTGTATTTCTTACATGCAGTCTGGGTCCATCGCAGTCCACAATATATTCACCCAGTTTTATGTGGTCTTCGTCATAATATGACACAGGCAGATGTTTATCGATAATTTTCTGAATCTTCGTTTCCAATTCTTGCAAATCAATATCCAGCGGTTTATAGAATTTAATAATAAAACCATTGCGAATATCCGAAAAGAAATATTTGTCTTGTGTTATTCCATAATCATTTTCCAGAATATACATGGTGACTTCTTCCGCCGTATGCGCCATCTTGCGATAACGGAGCGATTCGTGCACAATATCGTAGATACTTTGCGGCAGCGGACCAAAAAGACTCGGACGTGTAACAATAATCTCCTCCCCAATCCCAACAATAATATCTGCATTGATTTGCAAAGCAGGATAAATAAGATTGAAGTGCTCGATGATCACCCTTCGTTTGTTTTCCAGCAAGTATTTGATAAAATCTGCAATCTCATACATCTGCATGAATGCCTGAAGGAAACGAATATCCATGTGAAATGATGCAGCTTCCTTCACTTCTAAAAAAGCGTCACGAGCTTGCATAATCTTGCGTGGATTGATGATGTCATCGTCGTTAGACAATTCAAGTCCGGGAAACATTCCTTTGATAAGGGAAGACTTTCCCGAGCCCGCATCGCCTATGATGCCAATAAGTTTGTCGCTGAATGAAAGGTGGCGGTGTGCAATCTGTTCTCCCAAAAACATTAAACGCTCCTTACCACGAGGAGCGAAATATTGGGAAGATACGTTGTATTCTTGAATAAGATTACGCATAACTTTTCTTGATGTATAAAAAATGCGTTTTCGGGAGTTTAGTTTATTTCCCAAAAACGCATTAAAGATTATTTATTTACAGATTAAATTTGAACTTCATCAACGGAGCATGTTGTTGTGCGCCGTAAACGTCAGTTTCTCCCAAAGCACCCGAAGGTATTGGGCGAACAATCGTAATTTTAACAGCCTTAGCAGGGTCAAAATAAACCAAGCTCATGATGTCTGATTCGGGGATATTATACAAAGGAGCGAAAGTTTGAGGAGTAAAAATCTGTGCAGCTTTTACTTTTTCATAAAAATCAAACTCTTTAAATATCACGTCGAAAGTTAATTCGTAAGGACCTGAATTTTTGCTTCGGATTACAGAAGCTACGTCTATTAATTTATATTCCATAATTTATGTCCTCCTGATTATTGTTTATTACCACGATTATAAGTTACATATTCTACGGGGAAAAGAGATGTAGGATCATCAACTTTCATCAAGTGGTAAAGATTGAATTCATACACTTCACCCATTTTGCAGTCTGATGGAGAGAATGGGAATGCCAGGTTTCCGGCAGTAGCGATTCGTCCTTCATAACCAAAGTGCAACATTGTACTTCTTGCAAATCCGCAGATTGTATTAGCTTTTTCCTGAGTGTCGGCAACTGCTTCGATAATGATAAGCAATTCGTTTGAGTTGGATTCTTCCACTCCGTCAAACATTGCCATCACACCATTCTTGCCATAGATTTTGAAGTCAAGGAAGAAGTCTTTAATACCATAAGTTTCGAAGTTGTTTATAACACGCTCACGAACACTTTCTTTTATTTCGTCAATCTTAGAAATCATGATTGGGTCTTTCACGCCAGCACAAGAGATGGTGCGATATCCCACTTTTTTAACACCTTCCAATTTTACGAAATATCCGTCAGTTGGAACAAATTTTGTTCCTGATACGCGAACTTTGTTGTCTTCAATCTGCTCAAATTTTGATTCGTGCATATTGATAGCACCTCCAGGTCCAGGCAATACGTAAGGATTCGTTTTTTCGTAAAGAGTGTGAGCTGCTACTGACAAAGTTGTACATTTACGTATTGGATTAAGAGGTTCCAATACGAAATTGTCTTTGTGTAAGTAGCCAAACATACAGTCACTACCACTTCCGGGCAGTGCAGCGATTGCAGCACATTCAAGAATTTTACCCATGTGGATAGCAAGAGCTTTGTCAAAACCTTCTTTTATAGCAAGAGATGCAAATACTGATGGATCATAAGAGCGTCCTGCTATAATTACATTTGCACCTTCATTCAAAGCTTTAATGAAAGGTTCTTCACCCATTTGAGCTACAATATGTACGCTTTCGTCAACATCCTTTTCAGTGATTTCTTTTGCAGGAAACAAAGGAGATATTTTGCCTTGACGAACATTTTCTTTTATGAAGTCTTTCTCAAATTCTGATTGGATTACAGCCATTTTGAAAGACAACTGTCTTTCTTGAGCTATTTCTCTTACGATATCCAATACAAACTCAACGTGTGGACGTGCGCCACTACCGCCGGCTGTACCTACAACTACAGGAATATTTGCTTCCAAACCTGCAGGAATCATAATTTCCAAATCTCTTTTTACAGAGTTGCGGTCTGTAAAAGAAATTCCAGCTCCCAAATAATATGGTCCCGGGTCCGATGAACCTGCGTCAACCGCAATTACATGGGGATTTCTTTTCATCCCTTCTTGAAACGATTCAATAGGAAATCCATATCCAAGAATCGCCGTTGGGGAAAGTACTCTCAATTCTTCCATAATAGAAATATTTTATTAATTAAATGAGTTAGGGAAACAAGTCGTCGTAACTCATTTTCCTAACTCTAATTTTTGTTTTAGATTACAATACGTCTTTCAAATTTAATACACGTTGCATCTCATTGTATACAATCATGTAGCCTTCGTCTACACCCATACCTGGTTTTGCCAAATATTGGATTGGAGATGTTGCCATAGCAATGTGAGCACAGATTTCTGCAGAACGGTTTGTTTCGTTGCAAGTACCACCAAGATAAGCACCCATATTGTGTTCTTTGCAATACAAAACAGCTTCGATAGCGTTGTTGATACCACCCAAGTCTGGAGTTTTGATTTGCGCCATATGACCTGCTTTTTCTTTAGAGAAATCTACGATATCTTCAAGTGTATTACACCATTCATCAGCAACGATTTCAGCATTGATGCCTTTTTGATCCATGATAGCTCTGATTTCTTTCAAAACTTTGATTTGAGCTTGTTTTTCGCCCATATCTACAGGACCTTCAATACGGATAGAGAATGGTTTTGCAATTTCTTCTAATTCACCGCAGTAGTTTGCAATTTTTTCAGCATCATTATCAAATACGATGCCAAGAGTACCATAAACGTCAATATGAATTGTTGGATGATAACCTTCATAAGGTTTCAATTTGATGATACGATTACGCAACCATTCAACATATTCTTTTATTTTTTCACCCTTAAATCCAACTTTGGTTTCCACATGATTAAACAAAGCGTGAGGCAATACATCAGCGCCTTTCATAATCATTTTGTCTGCATTCATATATCTGTCGTCACCAGATTGTGAGAAAATAGGGATGATAGTATCGGAAATTTTTGTTTTGTATTCGTCAGCAATTACCTGTGCCATTAATTTGCCTTTGCTTTTTGCAACTGCATCCAAGCAAGCTTGAGTAACACCGTAGCGAATAGCTGTGTGGTAGATTTTTCCTGTTGAAGGGCTTACAGCTTTGTCAACTAGGTCAGCCATTTCACGGAAAGTTGTAATATCTTTTCCTTCGTACAAAGGAGCAATTTCTTTCTCAATTACGGGAATGAAATTTTCTGCCAAAAATAAAGGATCACGTCCGCCGGCTCCAGAATATTGTACTGCAGCGCAGTCTCCATATGCGTAAGCTCCATTTTCAAGAATGAATACTACTGAGATTGCTTCACCAGCTTGTCTTACTGATGTAAATCCGGGAGTAACGGGTGTTCCTTCATAAAATGCACCGTCATTTTTAGCTCCTTGTTTGATTGCTTTTTGATCATCAAAGAAAAATCCTGTTTTTCCGGGAGCACAAATTACACGTTTAATTTTCATTTGTATTTAAATTTTTAAGAAATTAGTCATTAATTGTTCTTGGTCTGCCTACCAAGTTGCCTTTACCAATTGCGTAAACGTCATCAATTACCATTTGGAAACTTACAGGACGATTTTCTACGCGAGCTCTTTCTTCCAGTTTAGCTCTATGGAAATCAATAAGGTCTTGAGTAAATGGAAGATTACCTCTGTCTAAGAATCTTACGGCTCCATTGTTATCACGTGCCGGCATCACTTTACCTGCATTATATTTACTAGGAGCAAATGGAATATCCAAAACGCCTGCCTCAAATGCAGCGATAGTTCCTATTGCATAATCGCCTTTACCAAGTTCTTCAACTTTGCCAAGAATGCAATGCATTTCTTTTTCGATAATATCACTTTCCATCACTACCGCAGGAATTTCGCGGAAATCTTGGTCTTTCAACATCGAAATTACTTGTTTCGTAGCGCGCAAACCGGCAGCATTAGCTTCCATTGTAGGAACCCCCATTGCTTCGTGCGGAGTTTTAACGATAACTTTAGTTGCTTTTGCCAAAGCAGCCGCAGCAGCACCCCAAGAAATCACACCAAAAGCTTTTGCTTCATCTTGAGGGAAACCTCCCATCCATTGGTGGAATACAGTAGTTACGCGTACATCGTTGTAGCCGAATTTAACTAAATATTCTTTAGTAAGCTTGCTCAATGAGCGAAGCGCTGCAACGTCCTGAATCAGGTTACCACATTGACCATAACCAACTGTAATATCTTTAACACCTTGCGCTGCTGCAAGTAGTGCTTCAATTACAGCTACTGAGTTTGATATACATGGAGGGATAAGCGTACCTGTCAATGGTCCGAATGGTTCACGATTGATAGAAACGCCTGCTTCTTCGTACAACCCAACCAAACGGTCGGTATATTGCCAGTAAGCGATTGTCTTTTCCAATGAATGGTTTTTTGAATATGGAATATTATAAGAAATACCACCACCTTCATAAGAAGTAAAACCTCCGGCAATTGAAATTTCAGTTAATAAACGTGCATCTGGAGTTCCGTGACGAACTTGTACTGGATTTTTCAAAGCAGATGTAACAACACGGCAAATATCAACACCGTAGTTAACGATAGGAAATCCGTTAAGCATAGAACGATTTGTTTCACGGCTTTTTTCGATTCCTACTTCTGCTTCAGAATATCTGTTTAGACGAGTGTAACTATCTACAGTTGTAGGCAGTAAATCAGCTTCGCCTTCTTGTTCTAGATATTGCAAAAGTTTTATATGTTCTTGATACAAAGCTACACCTGCACGTGGTTGTATAAGTGTAACCCGATCCTCAACTGCTTTTGCCAGTTTTTCGCCAAATCTTTTTTCTTTGGCAATGGTTTTTTGGTATTCTACAGCTTCATCGAAGTTAACTCCCTTACCTGTAGGCCAATGATTTAGAATCTCTTCGCGTTGTGAGAAAAACTCATCATTTGTCAGTTTATTATTTTTGATTTCCATAAGATAGAAATATTTATATGTGTGTAATTTCTTTTTTTAATATGCTTAAGGCCATTTCAGGATTTATCCTACTAAAAAGTCCCATTGAAGCAAAAATGTATTTTTTATCTAATAAATATTGAGGTTTCTTAGGTTTGGCAATCATAGGATTATCTCCTTTTGAGAGCTTTGCACCTTCGAGCATTTTTTCGGGATGTTTACCATTGATTATTGCTCCACCAATCCCCACCACGTACGGCACTTGAGTTAAATCTTTTCCTGTAAGAGTATATATTTCGCCCATCGGCATATATACCAGTTGATATTCTCCACAATGACGTTCAACAGCAATTTTGATAGCATACTTTGCCAAAACTTCTTCAATGCTTTGTTCTTGTTCGTTTTGGGAAAGTGTGTCAGGATTTTCAACACAACGATTCACCCAACTTGATAAATGTTCCTTCTGTAATCCTATTTCTTCAGCCACTCTTTCCAAATCTATTTCATCGCTCAGATGAGGCAAACTGTAACGCATTCCCAAATCACCTTCTACCGTTCTTTTATTATAAGGTTCTGGTAAACCTTTCACCATCACATTGTCAATAGCTGGTGCTCCTGAAGACATTGAATAAACATCCGTAGTAGCTCCACCCAAATCAACAGCGAGCAAATCTCCAATGCCTTCTTCGTTCTTGGTTCCTTTACTTAAAAGTTCACAACCCATAAGAACGGCAAGCGGAGTTGGAATAATTTCACCCGACGTTATTTCTTGAACTTTAGTTAACCCTTTAGCTTCTATAATTCTCGAAATAAATAAATCTTTGATTTTTTGTTTGGCGGGTTCGATATTTACAACGTTAAAAAGAGGCATTACATTTTGTGTAATTACCCAGTTTTTATTAGATTTCGAAAATATTTCCTCCAACTCGCGAGAGGCACTTTTATTGCCTGCAGAGATAATAGAAAAGTTTCTATCAATCTGGCAAAGCTTTTTTGCATTAGAAAGAATTACGTCTTTATTTCCGCCATCCGTACCACCACAAAGTAGTACTAAATCAGGATTAATTTCATAAATCTCCTCTTCTTCTTCTTTAGAGATTTCGAAAGAATACGTTTTTACAACCTTTGCTCCTGCACTTGAAGCCGCCATTCTAGCAGCTTTGGCTGTAAGATCAGGCACAAGTCCTAACGCTACCATTTTCAAACCACCAGCCGCACTGCTACAACAAAGCAATTCATCATATTGAAAATCACCGATGTTATTTTTTAATTTTCGGAAAGCGTTATTAAACCCTTCCATTACGTCGGTTTCAATTGTTGTAAAAGCCGTAGAAGTTCCTACTACTTCACCTTTATCAGCATCAATAGCGGTTAGTTTTGTGTATGTACTGCCAAAGTCCGCAGTAAGGTATTTCATGCTGTTATTCCTAAAATTTCTTTAAGATCTCTGATTGTTGTTTCTATTGGTGTTCCGGGAGGATATACGCGGGTAAATCCCATTTTTTTAAAACGTTTTTCAACGTCTTCAAAATTTTGTTTACCAACTACCAGATTTCCGCCCGCTAATAATGGAATATCCTTCAAACCAGCTTCATCGCATTTTTCACGTAATCCATTACAATCAATCTCTCCATGACCATAAAGTGAGGAAACCAAGATAACATCCGCGTTTGTTTCAAGTGCAGCTGCAATGTATTCTTCTTGTGCTACCATTACACCGAGATTTATCACATTAAATCCCGCTTCTTCCAAAGCATAAGTGATAATTTTATTTCCAACTGCATGTACATCAGCTCCTATCACTCCGGTTACAATTGTTTTTTTATCCATAGTATATTTTACATATAATTTGGGCGCAAAATTAAGTCCTTTTTGCGAAACTACAAAAAAAACAAAATAATTTAATCCGTTAAAAATGAATATAATATAGCCGTTAAAGTGGGGGCAAAATTTCAATCTGATTTTATTAAAGTGTTTTCAATATCAAACTTAAATAATTATGTCAAAAAAGTTACAACATTAACGAATTATGAATAGTTTCCAATCATATTGATTAAATTTTATTATTAACATTAAAGCTTTTATATAAAAAAGGCTGCATTGATTATAATACAGCCTTCAATAATATTCCCAAAAAGAATGATTAACTTAATCCTTCAATTTGACCATTTACAATATCAATATGCAATGCTTGCGGCGATGCAGGCAAGCCAGGCATACGCATCATTTCTCCAGCAATAGCTACAATAAATTCTGAACCTTGATTTATGACCAAATCATTAATTTTCAGACGAAAATCTTTCGCTACACCATAAGCTTTTGGATCGGCAGAGAAAGAATATTGCGTTTTTGCCATACAAATCGGGTATTTTTCCATGTGTGTACCTTGTATTTTTTTCAACATCTTAAT
The DNA here is from genome assembly GCA_032068765.1 of Dysgonamonadaceae bacterium. Taxonomy (GTDB): domain Bacteria; phylum Bacteroidota; class Bacteroidia; order Bacteroidales; family Dysgonomonadaceae; genus DAMBHY01. The sequence continues at coordinate 20,393 of DAMBHY010000011.1, forward strand.
AGCTTTTTCGCCCAATACTATATCTTTGGCTCCATAGACTTGTTTTGCCACTTTTTCAATCTTCATTTCGATTGAATCTTCATCAGCATACGTAAAATTCAAAGGTTGGGAAGGTTCATTTTCTACTGCATCAACAACTTTCTGTGCTAAATCAATCGCTCCTTCACCACCTTTTGCAAATCCTTCATTTACTGCAAAACGTATTCCTTTTTTAGAACAGAACTGACGTACAATCTCAATTTCCTGTTCGGTATCTGTTGGGAATCTGTTAAATGCTACTATCACCGTTTGACCAAAAGTATGCATATTCTCTATATGTCTGTCCAGATTTTCAAGTCCATTTTTCAATCCTTCAATATCCTCTTCTTTGATTTTTGCTTCTGGTGTTCCTCCATGCATTTTCAATCCTTGAGCTGTAGCAACAATAACTGTTGCTTTGGGTTGAAGTCCGCTTTTGCGACATTTAATATTAAAGAATTTTTCAGCACCAAGATCAGCACCGAAACCTGCTTCAGTAATTACGTAATCTCCATAAGAAAGAGCCATTTTTGTAGCAAGCACCGAATTACAACCATGAGCGATATTTGCGAATGGTCCGCCATGAACGAAAGCAGCAGTATTCTCGGTAGTCTGAACAAGATTTGGATCTAAAGCATCGCGTAACAATACGGTAATGGCTCCGGCCACACCTAAATCTTTAACTGTAAACGGCTGTCCATCGTTTGTGTAACCTAATAATATGTTTTCAATTCTGCGACGCAAATCCTCTTCATCTTGAGCAAGACATAAAATTGCCATCAATTCAGAAGCTGCAGTAATATCAAATCCTGATTCTTGAGTGATACCGTTGGACAAACCATTTAGTCCTGTAACTACATATCTTAAATTTCTATCATTTACGTCTAAAACTCTTTTCCACAAGACTTGTCTTAGAGCTGTATTGCAATCTCTGTTTTGATAAATATAATTGTCTAACAACGCAGAAATTGTATTATGAGCCGATGTAATTGCATGAAAATCACCCGTAAAATGTAAATTGATGTTTTCCATAGGCAATACCTGCGAATATCCACCACCGGCAGCTCCACCCTTCATGCCAAAAACTGGACCTAAAGAAGGTTCGCGCAAAGCAACTATAGATTTTTTCCCTATTTTATTTAAACCCAATGTTAATCCAATTGATACGGTTGTCTTACCTACACCTGATTTTGTAGGTGTTATTGCAGTTACTAAAATCAGATTGCTTTTAGCTATTTTTTTTTCATCAATGAGTCTTACAGGTATTTTGGCCATGTATCGTCCATAATTGTGAACATCGTCTCTGTTGATACCTATTCTCTCAGCAACATCTTTAATTTTTACAAGCGGCGTTTCACGCGCAATTTGAATGTCTGTTTTCATTTGTATAATTCGTATATAAATTTGATAAATATTATTTGTATTGGATTTCTATAAATAACGTAAAAAAGCAAACCGTCTTCGACCATCAAGATAATGTAAGTTTTCATCATTTGCAAAAGCTTCCCTTTCAAAAGATATATTTTCGTATGCTTTCAAGGAATCTTTATAAATAACCAGTTTGATAAGCCATTCTGTTAAATACCAAACGTAGAATAGCACAATAAATAATTCCAACATCTGTCTAGTATGAATAGTTTCATGATTTATGATTTCTTTAGTAAGTTTTGGCAAATCTTTTCTTGCAAATATAATTCCAAACAAATTAATTGCCCGGAATCCTTTAAATGGTAAAATATTTGAATAAAAAACTTTCAAATCACAAAATTATTTTCTCAAAGATATAAAAGTTAAATGAATTATTTTAAGGTATTTAAAAATAAACTACAACTATACAAAAAGATAAAACTATAAATAATTTCAAAAATATTACATTAAAAACTTGCAAAATTAAAATTTAGCAATTACCTTTGCACTCGCTTTTGAAAGAAAGACGATAGGTTGATTCGCTAGCTCAGCAGGTAGAGCACATCCCTTTTAAGGATGGGGTCCTGGGTTCGAGCCCCAGGCGGATCACTTAAATAAAAAAACCCGCTGATAGCGGGTTTTTTTATTTAAGTGATCATTTTCTATTTAAATTCACCTAGCAATTCGTTGCCCAATCTTTTAGCTTCAGCGATAGATTTAGTATTATTTGCATTCAAATTGTATTCTGAATTTGTAGGAAGCTCCAAAATCGTACCAGATGGAACATTGTTGGGATTGGAAATTTTTGACTTATTTTTCAAGTAAATATATACCCAGAAAGCAGAATTTCCTAAATATTCTTTAGCAACTATGTGTAAAGTTTGAGAAGGTTTTATTGTGACTTTTTTCGAAACTTCTGTTTGTACTTGTTTATCAGGTTTATTATCGACTATAGAATTTGCGCTTTCAGAAATAAGTGAGTCGCTATTATTTTCGGCTGCAATATTTTTTACAGAGTCATAATCCTTCCTCTTAGCTAATGTATCGACTGATACATTTGTATTCACAATTTGTTTGTTAGAGGGATGATATTTAGAATTTCTTATCATAAGATAAAGAACTCCACCAATAATCAAAACGGATAAAATGCACCCTAGAATTAGCCAAAATTTCCGATTTGATTCAATTGGTTTGTTATAACCAGTATCTGTTTTGAGCGGAAATTCATCCATCAGTTCTGTTGGAGAGAATCTATCTTCTTTCAATTTACTGATGTCGCTACTCGTAGAGTTCTCTAGAGTTTCATCTAATAAATCATTATTATTATTATCGCCGGTTGCAGGAATTTTGGTTTCTAAAGGTTCTAGTTCTTTTTGGTTTACTGGATTTTCATCTTCTAAACCTCTTGGATGAGAATCCTCCCCGATTGAGTCCGAATCAACTTCAAGAATTTTCTGATCATCAAGCAAAGACTCATCTACAATTTTTTGAGGTTCAAAATATGAAAATGGTTTATTTACAACATCTTTTAGATTTTCATCGGGTATAAAATCCAAGAAATCAGCATCATTTAAATCTTTAGCAAATTTCCCTAAACCTTCTACATTGACAACCTTATTTTCAGATACATTTTCTGCAATTTTATTGAAAAAAATTTCTATAAACTTACGAGATTCTTCTTCATCTAACCCCATCCTCTGAGCCAAAAGCATTGCCAAATCATTGTTTGTTAATTTAGTTCCCATTTATTAAATATTGATTTATGATTTCTTGAAAACCGGATGAATTCTTGGCGGATTTAAATAAGCCTCTTTCGTTTCTTTGTCTCTACTAATATATTCATTTTCTTTCTCCGTAGAAAAAACACCAAAGTCTTCAATTACAATTTCATCTAATTCAGCCAGTTTCTCATTTATTATTTCAATAATATTTCGTATGGCATCTTTCGTTTTTGTACTACCCCAATCCAAATTTCGATTTATTTTTTCTGAAATATAGTCAGTGTCAATTACATCAGAGATTTGCAAATTTTCTTCTTCAGCACTTATATCTTCTTTATTTTGTATTTCAGAAATATGATCTTTATCAATCACCTGAATATTTTCAGAAATCTCGTATTTATTTTCTACTACGATTTCGTCACTGATAATATTATTATTTGAAGAAGTAATTGGAATAAATATACATACATCGTCTGCAAGTTTATCTTGGATTGATTCAATTGCAATCTTTAAATTCTGTTGAATATTTTCTTTAGCAGAATCAAGCATTGTCAAAATTTCATTGGAAATGTCTTCATTGGTGATTTTTTGATATCGATTATCTTCTTCCATTATAAACATTTCCATCTTTTTAGACAAAGATCCATTAATAATAATATCAGAAAAATTCAAAATTTCACTAATTTTATCTTGTAATTCCACAAATGGTGCGCTTAACTCTTTAAGAAAGGTTTTATTGGTTTTCCTTTGATAAATTATCTCATTAAAAGATTTTTCTGTTTGATTATTAAATTCTTCCATATCTATATAAGATTATCAACAACTTCTCCTATTAAATCAAATGACATTGAAGAAGTAATTTTTACATTATAAAATTCTCCAATTTGTAAATTTTGCTTCTTCTCAATTAGTACTTCTCCATCCACATCGGGCGAATCAAATTCGGTACGACCTATATAATACATTTCATTTTCGCTGTCAACAATTACTTTGAAAATTTTTCCAACTTTACTTTCATTGATTCTGTTGGCAATTTCCTCCTGAATTTTCATCAATGTGTCAATGCGCTCTTGTTTGACTTCTGCAGGAACATCATCAGCATAATTTTTATCGCAATATGTGTCTTCTTCATGCGAATATGGGAAAGCACCGAGACGCTCAAATCTTGTATTTTTTACAAATTCAATCAATTCCTGAAAATCATCAATTGTTTCTCCCGGATGTCCAACCATTAAAGTAGTTCGTAAATGGATTTCGGGAACTTCCTCGCGTATATTTTGAATTAAATTTATTGTTTCTTGCTTAGAAATATTTCGCCTCATTTTTCTCAACATATTGTCGCTTATATGCTGAAGCGCGATGTCAAGATACTTACACACATTGTCACGTTCTCTAATCACACGTAGCAAATCTTTTGGAAATTGTGTAGGATATGCATAATGCAAACGAATCCACTCAACGCCTTTAATGTAAGAAATTTTCTCTACCAATTCGGGAAGTTTCATTGATTTGTACAAATCAAGCCCGTAATATGTCAAATCCTGTGCTATTAGTTGAAATTCTTTTACACCTTCATCTACAAGATTTTTCACCTCCTGCAATATCTCATCCATTGGTCTGGATTTGTACTTTCCTGTAATCAAAGGAATACTGCAGTACGAACATGTTCTGTCACAGCCTTCAGCTATTTTTAAGTAAGCGTAATGTGATGGCGTTGACAACTTCCTATCATATGCTAAATCATTTTTGTATGATTTTCCTAAATCACTTATCAATTGTTTCCAGTCGAACTTTCCGTAGAAAAAATCTACTTCGGGAATTTCAGCTTTCAATTCCTGACGGTATCTTTCCGACAAGCAGCCCATCACAAATAATTTGCTTATTTTCCTCTTTTTCTTTGCTTCAGCAAAAGAAAGTATCATATTTACCGACTCTTCTTTTGCATCACCGATAAAACCACAAGTATTGATAATTGCAATTTCACCTTTGGGATTCTCGGAATCATGCACCACTGTATATCCATTGGCAACCAACTGCCGCATAAGCAGTTCTGAATCCACCAAATTTTTAGAACAGCCTAAAGATATTATATCTATTTGATTTTTAACCATTAATTATCTCCAAATAAAGAATCTACAAATTCTTTTCTTTTAAAAACTTGTAAATCTTCCATACCTTCGCCTAAACCTATATATTTTACGGGAATTTTAAACTGGTCAGAAATTCCAATCACTACCCCACCCTTGGCAGTTCCGTCAAGTTTGGTGATAGCTAAAGAAGTTACCTCTGTGGCAGCGGTAAACTGTTTTGCCTGTTCAAAAGCATTTTGACCTGTAGAGCCGTCCAAAACCAACAATACTTCATGAGGAGCATCGGGAATAATTCTACTCATGACGTTTTTAATTTTAGTCAGCTCATTCATCAAATTAATTTTGTTATGCAATCTACCAGCTGTGTCAATAATAACAACATCGGCATTGTGAGATTTTGCAGAACTGACTGTATCAAAAGCTACCGATGCAGGATCTGCTCCCATGCCCTGAGATATCACGGGGACATTAACTCTTTCTCCCCAAATATTTAATTGCTCTACAGCTGCAGCCCTGAATGTATCTGCTGCACCAAGATAGACAGACAAACCTTTTTGTTTAAATTGATGAGCTAGTTTTCCAATAGTTGTCGTTTTGCCCACGCCATTAACTCCAACCACCATTATTACATATGGTCTTTTATTTTCGGGAACATTAAATTCTAAAATATTTTCAGAGTTATTTTCCATAAGCAATTCGCTTATTTCATCGTGAAGAATAGACGTTAATTCCTGAGTATTTAAGTATTTGTCACGTGCAACGCGTTCCTCAATTCGCTCAATTATTTTTATAGTTGTATCGACCCCTACGTCAGAAGAGACCAATATCTCTTCCAAATCATCTAAAACCGCATCATCTACCTTAGATTTACCTGCGATTGCACGATTAATTTTGGAAAAGAAATTATCTTTTGTTTTTTCTAATCCTTTATCTAAAGTTTCTTTTTTTCTTTTAGAAAATATATCAAATAGTCCCATTTATACGTTGTAATTTAAAAAAAATAAGTAGCTAATAATCTGTACAAAGCTACGAAATAGTACAAAAAAAAACTTCCCAACATTTTCATGAAGGGAAGTTTTAGATATTTTTAACTATGTTATTTTGAAAAATAATCTTTTACGTTATCATTAGGTATCATTTCTTCAATAAAAGAATATGCACCTGTTTTTGGAGATTTCACCATTTTTATAACTTTCGTATGGGAACGTCCTGTAGTTGTTGTCTTATCGCGGAAACCTGCGACCGTCTTCTTTGCCATGGTTTATTCTTTTTATTTTATTTCTTTATGTACTGTCATACGTTTAAGAATTGGATTGTATTTTTTCAATTCCAATCTTTCGGTAGTATTCTTTCTATTTTTAGTAGTAATATAGCGCGAAGTACCCGGCATACCACTCTCTTTGTGCTCTGTACATTCAAGTATCACTTGTACTCTGTTACCTTTTGCTTTCTTAGCCATTTTATTTCTCTCCTATTATTTTAAGCGTTCAAATAGCCTTTAGCAGCAGCTTGTTTAAGAGCAGCATCCAAACCTATTTTATTAATAGTACGTAAACCTGATGCAGAAATATTTAAAGTAATCCAAGCATCTTCTTCTACCCAATAAAATTTTTTTCGAAACAAATTCACATCAAATGTGCGTTTTGTTCTTTTATTGGAGTGAGCAACGTTGTTTCCAACCATTGCTTTTTTTCCTGTTATTTGACAAATTTTAGCCATTGCTATATATTGTATTTTTTATTATTTCAATTCTCTATGTTACAAATCAGGGCGCAAAATTAATAAAACATTTAATATTGACCAAATATTTCACAAACAAATTATTTCAATTTAAAAGCTGCTTGTAAATTATCATACAGAGTATTAAAAAACAACAAGGTACTTTTTCTTGTAGCAATTTTCATTTCTTTTTCTACTGCTTTACCTGTATAAATTCCTGCATCTGTAATCATCTCTTCTGCGGTGTAAGCTTGTGGAAATGAAGCACCTTTGGGAACTTGAACACTTTGATATGTTATATCTCTTATTGTCAACATGCAGCCCATGTCTGTAATTGCCGCATCAAACCTGTAATTCAGAATTATTTTATCGCTAAAGCCGTCTTTGTTTTTCGGTAAAGAAAGTTCGGATTTAGAACTGACGTTTACACTTTGACTTTTATCATTGAAACGTATTCCTGAAAGCATCGGGTCTGAAGCATAATTATCCTTACACCATTTATATAATATAGCGTATTGCTGGTCTTTATTTAATTTTTCGTCAATTGGAATGAACTGCTGGAATATCACTTTTCCATTAACAAGAGGTATACTATTAAATACATTCATATTTTGAGCAAAACCATACGAAATAGCAAAAGAAACAAACAAGAATATTGAGAACATTTTTTTCATAGAAATGTCTATTTTATTTTTGAAACTTATTAAGTGACTACAAACTTAAAGAAAAGATTAATTGAATGCAAAATCGAGAAGATAAAAAAAATTGTCTTTGAGTTTTATTTATCATCGAAAACAATTACTTTTGCACTTCAATTTAAATAGATTAATCAATTTATATTAGTAAAATATATGTCTACTAAACGTCACATTGAAGATAAAACCGAAAAGAACTTAGAAGCTTTCGAAGAGAAATTAACTTCGTCAGAACAATTCCTTGAAAAAAACCAACGTAGAATTCTTATTGGAGTGGGAGTAGTAATTGCATTGGTTGGTCTGGCTTTTGCATATCAATACTTATACAAAATTCCAAAAAATAGAAAAGCTGAAGCTGCTATTTTCCCAGGCGAACGTTATTTTCAGGAAGGAAGAGATTCTTTAGCGTTATTTGGAGATGGAAATGGTTTCATAGGCTTTGAAGAAGTGATAAAACAATATGGTGGTACTAATACCAGCAATTTAGCACATGCATATGCCGGAATTTCTTACAACCGTTTAGGTAAAAATGACAAAGCACTGGAACATCTAAAAAAATTCAGTGCATCTGATATTCTTGTTGCTCCTGCAATCAATGGAAAAATTGGTGACGTTTATATGGATATGGGAAAAACAGACGAAGCAATATCTTATTTTACTAAAGCTTCTGAAAAAGCTAACGACGTAATGCTTTCACCTATTTATTTGAAAAAAGCGGGAATTGCTTATTTGAACAACAAGAATTACGACAAAGCAATTGAAATCTTTACAAAAATAAAAGATAAATATTTGAATACTCCAGAAGGACAGGAAGCAGACAAATACATTACTGCAGCTCAACTTCAAAAGGGTACAAATTAATTTTATACTTTACAATAAATGGCAACCACACTACAAAACCTTTCTTCTTACGAAGTAGAAAAGGTACCTTCGGGTAAAGATTATAGATTTGGGATTGTTGTTGCCGAATGGAATTCTGCCATTACAACCAAACTCCTTAATGGTGCATACAATACACTACTAAAGTTTGACGTTGCAAAAGAAAACATCATTATTGAAATGGTTCCCGGAAGTTTTGAATTGACCTATGCCGCAAAACTTCTGATAGAAAAAGCGAATGTAGATGCTGTGATAATTTTGGGATGCGTTATTCAAGGTGATACACCACATTTTACGTTTGTTTGTGAGAGCGTTACACAAGGGAGTACACAATTAAATTTAAATTATGATACACCTGTTGTTTTCGGGCTTATCACAACAAATACTTTAGAACAGGCAGAGGCACGTTCTGGTGGAAATTTAGGAAACAAAGGCGATGAAGCAGCAGTGACCGCACTCAAAATGGCATCGCTAAAAAGTAAATATAAATAAATCGGATTATCTTTTCCCGTTTTATAAAATTATATTATCTTTGTGCCCTCAAAGCAATGGGCAGTTACCAGAGTGGCCAAATGGGGCTGACTGTAACTCAGCTGGCTTTCGCCTTCGGTGGTTCGAATCCATCACTGCCCACTTTTTTTATATTTGCTTATTGGCAAATAAACTGCGGAAGTAGCTCAGTTGATAGAGCATTAGCCTTCCAAGCTGAGGGTCGCGGGTTTGAGCCCCGTCTTCCGCTCTCTTTCAAAGGGTATTATCTCGATTTCGTTGATAATACCCTTTATTTATTTACAAACGGAATCCACTTAATGAAAGAAAAGCAAATTAGAGATTTAACGCAGGGCAATATTTCTAACCAATTATTTGCTTTAGCAATCCCTCTCATGGCCATGAGTTTTATACAAATGGCATACAATTTGGTTGACCTCGCTTGGATTGGACGTTTGAACAGTAAAATTGTTGCAGCAGTAGGGACAGTAGGTTTACTCACCTGGATGCTTAACTCCCTCGCCTTAATTTCAAAAATCGGAGCCGAAATTTCTATCGGACAATCAATCGGAGCAAAAAACTACAAAAAAGCTTCCATTTATGCTTCACATACCACAACTATAGCCGCTTTTCTTGGAATTGTATTTACATTTTTATTTTGCACTTTCCCCGATATTTTTATTTCGTTCTACGACCTTGATGAAGATATTTCTATAGTTGCAACAAAATTTTTAAGAGTCATTTCCATAGGGATACCTTTTATATTCCTGATTCTTAATTTTTCGGGAATCTATATTGGTTCAGGAAGAAGTGATATCCCGTTTTATTTTAATGCTGCAGGATTGGTTCTGAATATGATATTGGATCCTATTGCAATTTTTGTATTTAAGTGGGGTGCTTTGGGGGCGGCTATAGCCACTGTATTTTCTCAATTTGTCGTTTTGTCACTTTTCATTTGGCATATAAAGAAATATGGAATTTTGAATCACTTTCCTTTCTTTGTAAAAATTGAAAGTTATTTCGTCAAAAGAATTATCTCCTTGGGTATACCGATTGCGGCAATGAATGTGTTCTTCGCATTTATAAATATGAGTCTTGTAAGAATATCATTTCAATATGGCGGACATTTAGGAGTTGTCAGTCAAACCACGGGAGGACAGATTGAAGCTTTGACGTGGAATACTTCAACAGGTTTTGCGACTGCCTTGGGAAGTTTTGTAGCGCAAAATTATACGGCAAAACAAATGAATAGGGTGAATAAGGCATTTCGAACTACGCTCAAAATAATGATGTCTTACGGACTAATTATATCCATACTTTTCATAAACTTCGGACAGGAAATATTTTCTATATTTGTACCAGAAAATGATGCGTCAATAGCGGGAGGTGCTTATTTATTTGTTTTGGGAATTTCTCAGATTTTCATGATATTGGAACTTACTACCGAAGGAATGTTCAATGGTTTGGGAAAAACAAAACCGCCTGCAGTTGTAAGTATTGTCTTCAATTTTATGCGTATTCCCCTCGCCTATTTTTTTGCCGAAAGAATGGGAATAACAGGAGTCTGGTGGGCAATAACCACATCTTCGATTATTAAAGGTTCCTTATTACTGATTTGGTACTTACGCACGCAGCATAAAATAAAAACTGAATACATTACATCATTATAAATTCGATTCAATATATTTTAGTTTATATTTGTAATAAGAATTTATTCATATGAAAACTCAAAATAAATTGGCATTACTACTGTCACTTCTTATTTTATCCTTTTCCTGTACAACAACACGCATGGGCAGTCAGCGCGAACAAAAAGTGTTAGTTGAAACAACCGAAGGCAATATTACGCTAAAGCTGTATAACGAAACGCCTTTACACCGAAATAACTTCATCAAGCTTGTGAAAACAAAAAAATATGACGGATTACTCTTCCACCGTGTGATTGATAAATTTATGATTCAAGGTGGAGATCCTGATTCAAAGAATGCGACAAAAGACGCGAGTTTAGGAAATGGTGATGTTGGATATACAATCCCTGCAGAAATTCGGACTCCAAAAATTTATCATAAATATGGAGCTTTGGCTGCTGCACGCGAAAGTGATGAAGTTAATCCAACAAAGGCATCGTCAGGAATTCAATTTTATATTGTAGTTGGAAAGAAGTTTACAAAAGAAGAGTTGTTAAAAACAGAAAAAGGAAAGATTTCCAGATACGGACATTCAAATGATTCAACCTATAAATACAGTGACAAAGCCATAGAGGATTATACAACTGTTGGAGGTACGCCACATTTGGATGGCAATTATACGGTATATGGAGAGGTTTTGTCAGGCATGCCGATTGTTGAAAAAATTTCTAAAGCAAAAACCAACTCCGAAGATAGACCAGTGAATGATATCAGAATCATTAAGATGAAACTCATTCGCTAATTTACTCATTTCCAATACAAATATAGATAACATGAATTTTGGCAAAGTAGAATTTCCTGAAAAAGTTGATTTCTCTTTACTAGAGGATAATCCATTAACTACAAAGATTCTAAGCCTTTCTAAAAAAGATGAGCTAAATATTTATGTTGGTTGTGCAAAATGGAACAGGCAAGATTTAAAAGGATTCTATCCTCGAGGAACAAAAGATGAATTGGCTTATTATTCCACTCGCTTCAACTCTATTGAATTAAACGCAACTTTTTACAAAATGCCAACTGCGTCGCAAGTGGTAAAATGGAAAGATAAAACACCTGAAAATTTTAAGTTTTTCCCCAAAATAACCCAGTCAATAAGTCATTACAATCGACTGAGAAATGTTCAAGAATTGACACAAATATATTGCGATGCTGTAGCACATTTTGAAGAAAAATTAGGCATGTGTTTTCTTCAGCTTAGAGATGACTATAGTCCTAAAGATTGGGAGTTATTAAGAAAATTCATTCTTGATTTTCCAAAAGTTATCCCTTTGGCTGTAGAAGTGAGAAATGAGCAATGGTTTGAAGATAAAAAAATGTGGAATGAATATTCTGAATTTTTATCAGAAAATAATGTTACAAACGTCATCGTTGATACAGCTGGAAGACGTGATATGATGCACATGACACTTACCACAGACGCGGCATTTATCCGTTTTGTGGGTTGTAACATTGATACAATAGATCATCAAAGGCTAAATGAATGGGGAGAAAGAATTAAAAAATGGAAAACAGAGGGTTTGAAAAATTTATACTTTTTCGTTCATCAAAATATTGAAGTTTCATCTCCCCTTTTATCAAACTATTTTTTAGAAAATTCCCTGAAAGACATTTAACAACAATATTTTAGAATTCATTCAAAAACAGCCCAATATCATTGACAGCCAAATTAAAATGGTTGCCTACATAAGAATTCACTAATTTCCCATTATACATATAAAATCCAGAAGCAAAATTTCTGTCAATATGTGCCATTGGTGAAAATCCTCCACAACTTACAATTTGATTAAATAAATCAGCAATAATATTGCTAAGAGAAATACTAGCTGTCCTCGAAACCCGCGAACTTATACTTTTTTCGCAAAAATGCACTACACCATGTTTTTCAAACACACGCGTTTGATTTTGTATACAAGCCTCCATAGTTGTTTCAAAACAACCTCCTTGCGCTATTCTTAAATCAATTATAATCGCACCTTTTTTCATTTCACGTATCAAATCTTCAGAAATGCGATAGGTATTATTTTTACCAACATATTGCATGGAACCAATCACAACATCTGCACTTCTAAAAGCATTACGCAAAACCTTACTCTGGAGGGTGGAAGTAAAAATATTTTGTCCAAGTTTATTTTGTAAATTACGAAGCTTTTCGATATCATTATCGAAAACACGCACCAATGCCCCTAACGACATTGCCGATTTAGCAGCCGTTGTTCCTGCAATTCCAGCACCAATAATTACTATTTCTGTTGGAGAAATTCCGGGAACTCCACCTAGCAAAATGCCTTTCCCTCCGCTTGCGTTACTCAACATCTCCGAAGCTACAGTTATGGAGGCAATACCTTCTATTTCAGAAATTGCTGTGACAAAAGGAGACATTTTGGTGTGGTCTTTAATGAACTCGTATGCAATGGCGCTGATTTTTTTCTCAGCCATTATTTTAAGATATTGAATGCACAACTGAGGAATGTTTAGAAAGGAAAAAAAAGTGGTACGAGGCTTCATCATAAGTAATTCATCTTCAGTTGGCAAAGCAATCTTCATTATATAGTCAGATTGTTGATATACTTCTTGTGCTGTATCAACTATTATTACTCCATTTTCTGCATAATTACTATCGGAGTAGTTTATTCCCAATCCTGCACCTGATTCAAAAATCACCTGATATCCCATCTCTACAAGAAGTGAAGCAGTTTCTGGAGTGATGGCTAAGCGTTTTTCAATTAACTGGTTTTCTTTTGGGATTCCAATACTACCACGAGAATAACTCGTTTCACTTTTCAACAACATCTCCTGAACAAAATATGTTGTGCTTTTGAGAGAATCGTACATAATGCAAATTTTACTCGTTTACAATTTTGTAAATATAATTTACAATCTGGTGAATTTTATTCTTGCCTGAAATCTTTTGAGTGTCCACAATTATTGAAGCTTTCTGATAAAACTCAATTCGTTCGTTTAGATGATTTTCAATAAAATTCTCTAGATTTTCAGGGGACTGATTTTTCAAGATTGGGCGAATATTCTTTGATCTTTTAATTCGTAACGCTAATTCTTCAACACTCGCTTTTATATATATGGTTTTTCCCATTCTATTCATCAAATCCATATTATCGAAAAAGCACGGCGTGCCACCACCTGTGGAAATTACTACATTTTCAAACTGAGAAACTTCTCGTAAATAACATTGCTCAATTTTACGAAACTCTTCTTCACCCTTTTCGGCAAACAATTCCGAAATTGTTTTATAATATTTACTTTCGATAACTTTATCCAAGTCAATGAATTCCAAATCCATTTCTTTAGCTAATAAACGTCCGATGGTAGTTTTACCAACGCCCATATACCCCACTAAAAAAATACGTTGAAATTTGATTTCAGACATTGAACTTCAAAAATAAATGTTACCACAACGGAGAAAATAATCGTAAAAATGATTCAAAGAATCTCGTAATTTTTGAACGTTTCAACCAATCTTTTAGTTGTGCTTCTTCACAATCTTGTAGGTCCTTTTCAAAAATTTCTATGGCTTGGGATGCAGTATTTTTGTCGTAAATGAATGCTTCAACTTCGAAGTTTTGATCAAAACTTCTTGCATCAAAATTGGAAGACCCAATCAATGTTAAGGAATTATCGAAAACCATCAACTTGGAGTGCAAAAAACCTTTTGTGTAAAAGTATACTTTAACTCCGCACTTCAGCATCGTTTTCACATATGAAAGTGAAGCCATTTGTACAAAATTGACATCTGATCTTTTGCTAACCATGATTCTTAAATCTACACCTCTGATAGCCGCTGCTTGAAGTGCTTCTATCATCGAATCGGGAGGCAGGAAATAAGGAGTTTGTATGTACGCTTTTTCCTTGGCATTATAAAGTGCCTGAATAATTCCGTGTGGTATTTCGCGAAATTCTCTGGCAGGACCACTAGTTACAATTTGCATTGGGTTATTTCCAAAGCTATCTACAGTTGGAAAATACTTTCTGTCATTAATCATTGTCTGTGAAACAAAATACCAATCCAATAGAAATACAGACTGCAAACCATGAACGCCAACTCCATGGATACGCACATGTGTATCTCTCCAAATTCCCCAATCAAATCCATTTACATATCGGTCTGCAAAGTTCATTCCTCCTATGTATCCGATTTCTCCGTCAATCACCACTATTTTACGATGATTACGGTAGTTAAGACGTGAAGTAATGTTTGGTAGTGCAAGTTTGAGGAATGGTTCAATTTCTATTCCGTTTACACGATATTTTTCAAAATGCCGTTTCTTAACTTTTTTTGAACCAAAACTGTCGTAAATAATTCTAACTTCAACTCCTTCTTTAGCTTTTCTGATAAGTATTTCTTGTAGTTTTAGACCTAAAGTATCTTCTTCCAAAGCATAATATTCCAAATGAATATGGTGTTTGGCGTTTTCTATATCCTGAAACAAACTGTCAAATTTGGAAGTTCCATCCGTAAAGAAATCAACTTTATTGCCATTCAGCAGTTGCGCCTGATTCATCCCTAAAAGTAAATCAATTAACGATTTATGTTCTTCAGGACATGTTGTACTTATTGCATTCGCATCAACCAAACACATATCCTTTATGTTCTTATACATTCTTTTGCTTATGAAATGCTTCCTTGCAAAATCCTGACCGAAAATAAGATACCAAATAACTCCGATAACGGGAAGAAATACAACTGCCAATACCCAGGCAACTGTCTTAATGGGGTTTCTATTTTCTGAAATTACAATCACAACAATTGCTAAAACTGATATGACGTATATCAATTCTAAAAACAGAGCTATGACATTTGCGGTATCCATAAAAAAATTAAGAACGGTATTTACCTTCTTCTAAATCTTCTAAAATGTTTAAATATGACAAATAACGGCTTTGGCTAATATAATTTTCATCAACTCCTTTGATAACGGCGCATCCTGGATCGTTCAGGTGTAAACAGTTATTATATCTGCATTGATGAGAAAATCGGAAAATTTCAGGAAAATAATGTGCTATTTCGCTTTTCTCCATATCTATAATGCCGAAACCTTTAATTCCTGGCGTATCCACAATATATCCGCCTTCTTTCAACGGAATCATTTCGGAGAAAGTTGTTGTGTGCATCCCTTTTTGGTGATATTCCGAAATTTTGCCCACTTTTCTGGAACTTTCTTCAACAATTTCATTTATCAGGCTTGACTTTCCTACGCCTGAATGACCTGAAATCAATGTAGTTTTTCCTTTAACAAGTTGTCTAACTTCATCCAACCCTTCACCAGTTTTTGTCGAAATTTTCAATGTTGAGTATCCAATGGTTTTATATAAATGAGTAAGACCATTCAAATAACTATAATCTAGTTCATCATACAAATCTATTTTGTTGAATACCAAACATACAGGGACTCTATATGCCTCAGCAGTAACCAAAAAACGGTCAATAAAAACGGTGGAAGTAATGGGTTCTTTGATGGTAACGATTAACAACGCCAAATCTATATTGGCTGCAAGAATATGAGAATGTTTTGAAAGATTGGAAGCCCTACGAAGAATGTAATTTTTTCGTTCCTCTATTTCGGTGATGTATGCCGAATTATCATCATTAACACACAAAATTACATGATCGCCCACCACTACAGGACTTGTGCTGCGAATACCTTTTAGCCGAAAATTTCCTTTTGCTTGACAATATAATTCTTCTCCGGCATTGGTTTTCACTAAATAATTGTTACCCGTATTTTTAATGACCAATCCTTTTTCTTCACGACAAGGCGTGAAAAGGGATTGGTCATCATTGTCGGCAATCGACTTCTTTTTCTTTTTTTCTTTCAAAATAAGTTATACTGTAAGAACTTCTTTTTCTTTTGCAGCAAACATTTCATCAATTTTCTTGATGTATTTGTCATGCAATTTTTGAATTTCAGCTTCTCCGTCTTTTCCCATATCTTCAGGAAGTCCGTTTTTCACTTCCTTTTTGATTTCATCAATGGCGTCCCGACGAGCATTTCTTATACTAATTTTTGCGTCTTCAGCTTCGTTTTTGGTTTGTTTTACCAATTGTTTACGTCTTTCTTCGGTGAGCGGTGGAATGCCAAGACGAATTACTTCGCCGTTGTTTTCAGGCGTAATGCCTACTTCAGAATCCATAATTGCTTTTTCTATGACTTTCATCATCGATTTTTCCCATGCCTGAACAACAATTGTTTTGGCATCTGGTGTAGAAATATTTGCAACGTTAGAAAGTGGAACATTACTTCCATAATATTCTACCATTATTCCATCCAAAATATGTGCATTAGCTCTTCCGGCACGAATTCGAGAAAATGTTTCATCTAGAAACTCTACAGTCATCTGCATTTTTTCTTCCGCGTCTTTTTTAATTTTTGAAATTTCAGCCATATATTTTATTTTTAAATTATTCAGTATAACAAAAATAGAAAAAAAATCTACAAGTGCACATAGGTGCCAATATTTTCCCCCTGCATCAGTTTTTGAAGATTTCCGAAAGTATCCATATCAAAAACTACAATCGGCAAATTATTTTCTTTACACATCGTGGTGGCAGTTAGATCCATAATTTTTAGTCCGCGATTATAAATTTCGTCAAACGAAATTTTATCAAATTTTGTAGCTGATGCATCTTTCTCAGGGTCAGCCGTGTAAATGCCGTCTACTCTTGTACCTTTTAGCATTACATCAGCTTCAATCTCAATTCCACGAAGTGCGGAAGCTGTGTCAGTAGTGAAAAACGGATTTCCGGTACCTGCAGAGAAGATTGCAATTTCACCATTTTCTACGGCTTCAATTGCTTTCCACTTGGTATATAATTCACCTATCGGTTCCATACGAACAGCAGTAAATACCCTATTTTTTTGACCTTCTGAAGTTAACGCCGAACTCAATGCTAAACTATTAATGACTGTTGCAAGCATTCCCATCTGGTCGCCTTTCACACGGTCAAAACCTTTTTGTGTGCCTTTCAGACCGCGAAAAATATTTCCGCCTCCAATCACAATCCCGATTTGTATGCCCATATCGGATATCGCCTTAATTTGTTTTGCGTAATCCTGAAGACGGTTTTCGTCAATCCCGTAGTTTTGTGTTCCCATAAGGGATTCGCCACTAAGTTTTAGTAATATTCTTTTGTACTTCATATCTTTAGTTGTTGTTTATTACAAATTGAACTTCTTTAAAAGCATAAGCTTTCTTTTCTCCGCTTTCTTTTTCCAAAATTAATTGTCCTGAAGGTAAAATATTTTGAATCTTTGCTTTAAACTTACCCTCAGCATCTATAAATTCGTAGAAAGACTCACCATGATACAAATCTTTCATATATTCAGAATTTATAGAGTCTACAACGCCTCTTTTCGCGTTCTCATAAAGATGTTGATATTCTCTAATGATTTCTCCCAATATTTTTTTTGTATCGAAAGTTCTGTTACAAATCTGATAAAGCGAAACAGGATTTGGCAAATTGTCGGGGAAAGATTCTTCGTTGATATTTATTCCCATTCCAATCACTGATTGCTGTATTTTTGTATCCGCCAAATCGTTTTCAATCAACATTCCTGCTATTTTACAATCGTTCCAAAAGATATCATTTGGCCATTTGATTCTAATATCTTGTGTGTATTTACTCAGCACATTTTTTACCGACAACGCAGCGATTTTTGATATTAAAAATTGACTTTTGGCTTCAATAAAATTCGGATAAATAACGAGTGAAAAGAGTATATTTTTGTTAGGCGAAGAAAACCAACTGTTTCCTTTTTGTCCACGACCTCGCGTTTGAAAATCTGTATATACCACAGACCCTTCCACCGGATTTTCTTCTCTTCCCCATTTTTTGGCAAAAGTATTTGTGGAATCTGTATGTTCTAAATATAATAGGTTATCAACCCAATCTGTCATAATATTCTTTTTGAGTTTTCTTAGGTAATTTCTTGATTACCTCGTCAACTGAATGTTGTATTAGTTCATTTAATAAATCAGGCGTTGCGTACTCCAAATAAACGGTATTCCAATAAGCTTTATTCATATGATAGCCTGGAACAATCCAGTTATAATTATCACGCAATTCTATTGCTTTCTGAGGCTCGCACTTCAAATTGATGCAATGTCTTTCGGCATCTGTAGGAATAAGTGCGAACATTTTGCCGCAAACTTTAAATACCACAGTCACATCATCAAAAGGAGTGGAAACTTCCGCACCTTTAATATTTTGACAATATAAGTAAACCGTTTCTATATCCATCGTCTTTAAAATGCTAAGAAGGCATCATCAATATGGTCTATTTGAAAGTTTTTACCATCCCATACAATTCCGATAATGTCAAAACGAACAGGTTTATCTATATCTTTTTCAATAATATATTGATGGGCAGCTTCTATCATTCGTTTCTGACGTGATTTCCCTACAAAATCTTCAGGATTTCCCCATTGTGTTGAAGTTCTGGTTTTCACTTCTGCAAAAACCAAAAATTCATTATTCTCAGCAATAATATCAACCTCCAGCCCATAAAACATCCAGTTTTTTTCGACAATGGAATAACCGTTTTTCATGAGAAAGGCTGCCGCTTCCTCTTCACCACGTCTACCCAATTCGTTATGCTGCGCCATAGAATAATTGAATTATTGGTAAAAATACAAATTTACCCCCAAACAATTTCCTCATTGTTAAAAAAAAATGTTTTTTTGTATTCTATTATCAGCAAGTCAAATTAATTCTCCTGATTTTCGGAAATGAAGATATTAAAAAGAAATATATCCCAACAACACAAGCCACGCACTAAAAAAGCAGAGTTCATGTTGTCGGATGAAGAATATGCCATCATTACTTTTTATCTAAAGAAATACAACATATCCAACCGCTCGCGATGGTTTAGGGAAACAATCATTACTCATGTTCTCAAAAATATGGAGATGGACTATCCCACCCTGTTCCGCGAAAATGAAATGAGACGCTAAAATAAAAGCTTATGCTGGATGACGAATATTTCATGAAACAAGCTATCATCGAAGCTGAAAAGGCATTTGCTAAAGATGAAATTCCTATCGGCGCAGTTATTGTGTCGCAACAAAGAATCATTGCGCGTGCTCATAATCTCACACAAAAATTGAATGACGTAACCGCTCATGCAGAAATGCAAAGCATCACGTCAGCTGAGGACGTTCTTGGAGGAAAATACCTGCAAGGTTGCACTTTGTATGTAACGGTAGAACCTTGCCCGATGTGTGCCGGAGCATTGGGATGGTCGCAGATTTCGAGAATAGTGTATGGTGCAAAGGATGAAAAAAGAGGTTACTGCAAATTCTCTCCTTCACTCCTTCATCCCAAAACTATCGTGAAATCAGGCGTATTAGAAGAAGAATGCAGCGCATTGATGCAAAAGTTCTTTGCGAAGAAACGATAATTCTCCAAGTATATTGAGACCTCAAAACACATTGCGCGAAATTCTATCAATCATCAGCAATACTGCTTTAAACTGCAATGCAATAATAAAATCTTATAGCGCGACCAAATACATATAGCTTATAGCTTCCAATTGTTAACAAACACTAAATAGATTGCAATTCTACCTATATTATTCATTATTAATACCATTGTCGAAAGCAATGGTACTTTCACAAATCGGTAAAAGTACCGTTGACAAAGACAACGCTCCATTACTAATCGGTAAAACGACTGTTGCGTTAAGCAACGTTATAAAACAGGGTGGAAATTCTACCGTTGCGCTTATCAACGCTCTATTACATTAACGTACTATAACATTGTTTTCGGCAACGGTGCAAATACAGCTCAGATTTGGACCGTTGCCGAACGCAACGCTCCAAAAACAAAATAAAATAATAGATAAATGTTGCGCAATGGTGTAATTACTACTTGGTGATGATATATCTTTCTTGTGCAATGGTGTCAGAATGGTTTAAAATAGGACTGTTGTCTTTCGCAACGGTCCAAATCCGAGTTGGGAAAGGGCCATTAATTTAAGTTGATGCTTATATTCTTTTTATAATACTTATTATATAAATTCTTAAACAGTGTAATTTACTAATTATTATGGTGATGAGTGTCAAACAATATACATATTTCCTTATTGTCACAATAATATTTGGTGGAAAATCTATACTTAAATTTATGCTAATTGGATTTACATCATTAATTTTACGATTCTTTATGTATGGTATTTACTTTGTATTGACCACATTTATATTCTGATTAATTATTTATGGATTCTCGTTTACAACAACAAATCAACTTTATACTCGAAGCCGACAAGCTTAAAACAGTTCTAAGAAGGAACTTACTTACTGACGATTCTCGTCGAGAAAATAGTGCTGAACATAGTTGGCACAGCATTTTGATGGCACAGATTCTTTTTGAGTATGCCGATAATAAAAACGAACTAGACTTACTGCATATAATCAAAATGATTACTATCCACGATATTGTGGAAGTGTATGCAGGTGACACTTTTATGTATGACGTTGAGGGTTACAAAGATAAATTTGATAGGGAAAATAAAGCAGCAATTGAAATTTTCGGACTGCTTCCCGAAGATCAAAGAAAAGAATATTACGAACTTTGGCTCGAATTTGAAAATGAAGAAACTCCTAATGCGCAATTTGCAGCAATGACGGATAAGATGATGCCTGTTATTATCAATACATACAACGGAGGAACTAGTTGGCGCGAAGCTAATATCTCTTGCGAACAGGTAATTGAGAGTCAAAAGAATATAGCAAACGGTCCTGAAGTATTCAAAAATCTGTTGCAAGAATTAATCGGCGTATGCCGCAAAAATGGTAATTTAGTTTAATTATATAGCTATGAATAAAAAAATATTACTTCTGATACTTGGTTTGGTTCTTGGTTTGTCAGGAACAATTCAGGCAAAAAAAATCACTAGAATAGCCCTGATGAATCCTTCAACCGGTGCTTTGAACAATGCGCTGAATCTTATCAATAAAAAATATCTGTATGCCGATAGCATTGTAATTGTTGGGTTGCTTCACGAATCGCAAAAAGAAACGCTCGCTGCATCCAAAGAATTTGTCTGTAAAAATAATATTCAGAATGTTGAATTCTTTGTTATCAAAGGTGATATTACTTTGAAGGAACTTTTTCAGGAAAACGCATGCAGTGCTGATTTTAGAAAGATATTTGAAACTACCGATGCGCTTATCCGCTTTGGTGGCGATGATATTCCACCAAGTATTTACGGAGAAAAAATGTTTCTCAACACAGAGATTTATCCCAAATCTATGAACTGGCAGATTTCGCTTTTCTATCACTTTTTAGGCGGAAGTCAATCGGTTGATTCTCGACCATTTTTGGCGGAAAAACCGTCGTATCCAATCGTAGGCGTATGCCTTGGTATGCAGATGATGAATGTGGCTGCTGGCGGCACCATGTATCAGGATATTCCTTTTCAGATTTACAACATTACTACTTTTGAAGACTTGAATAAATTGGGAAACGAAAATATCCACCGTAATTTTTGGGAAAAGTTGGACAACGAAAATTCATATTCCTATATCCATTTTCATCCAATTAAAATCATAAAAAACAGTTTGTTGGATTTTCCGCGAAAAAATCAATCACCAAAAGTTGCAAGTGTTCATCATCAGGCAGTAAAAAAATTGGGTAAGGATTTTGAAGTAATAGCAACTTCGATGGATGGAAAAGTCATAGAAGCTATTCATCACAAAAGTTTTAGGAATGTTTATGGCATACAGTTTCACACAGATTTTTCGGAATTGTATGATGAAAACGAAGTTTTTCACATTGCTCCAAACAATGATTATAAGGTCAGCAAAGAAACCGGAGATTTTCATCGGAATTTTTGGGTGGATTTTAGCAAAAGGTTACCAAAATAAAAATATTGATTCGTATTTGTGTATAATTGTTTTTTAGAATTGTCTTATCATTACAAAGTGTCAACAAAGGTTGGATAGGTGACAGCCTTAAAATACATAACTAACCTCCCACACAACATTATCAGGATAATCGAATAGCAAAATGTCGAAAAATAATTGACTTTTAATACGTAATTTATCCTTTAAAAAAAGTATTTATATTATTTTTTTTTCTAATTTTGACGCCAATTAGCGGGTTAAACTTCTCACTTTAAAATCTGAAGAAAAACTGCGCAATACTTCTAATATTATATTAACTGTTTAAATAATTATTCTATTATGATTATTGGAATTCCAAAAGAAATCATGCACGGTGAGGCACGCGTTGCGGCTACACCCGAAACTGTAAAAAAATTCGTTTCTGATGGTTTTACCGTTTTAGTTGAAAACGGTGCAGGAGTAGGTTCTCACTACTACGACGAAGAATATGCAAACGCTGGCGCAGAGATGGTTGCAAATGCTGCTGACATCTTCTCAAGATCAGAACTTATTCTCAAAGTAAAAGAACCTTTGTTCAACGATGAGTTAGGCAAACACGAAGTTGACTTGATGCATAGAGGTCAATATCTTATCACCTTTATTCACCCTGCTTCTCCGGTTAACCACGAAATGGTAAAAAAATTAGCTGATGCCGGAGTTATCGGTCTTACATTGGATGGTATTCCACGTATCAGCCGCGCACAAAACATGGATGCTTTAACATCAATGAGTACCTGCGCAGGTTACAAAGGTATCATTATGGCTGCAGACTCAATGACTTCTTTCCTTCCACAAATGTTTACGGCAGTAGGTGTACTTCAACCAGCTAAAGTATTGGTAATTGGTGTGGGTGTTGCAGGTTTGCAGGCATTAGCTACAGCTAAACGTCTTGGTGCTATCACTCATGCAATGGACATTCGTCCGGCAGCTGTGGAACAAGCAGGAAGCTTGGGCGCAAAAATCATCGACTTCAATGTTCCTCAAGAATTAGCCATCGCCGAAGGTGGTTATGCAAAAAAACTTCCTGAAGATTGGTTGCAAAAAGAACGCGAAGTATTGAAAGACGTATTGAAAGATATGGATATAGTATTCTGTAGCGCTCTTATTCCCGGAAAAATCGCTCCAATTCTTATCACTGAAGACATGGTGAAAGGTATGAAAAACGGCGCGGTGATTGTTGACATTTCTATCGACCAAGGTGGTAATTGCGAAATCACTCCATTTGGTGAAATCGAAGTTAAACACGGTGTTACACTTCAGGGTGTTAAAAACATTCCGGGTCTTATCCCTACAAGTTCTACCTGGATGTTCTCAAACAATGTCTACAACCTGGTGAAATTCTTGGTGAAAAACGGAAAAATTGCTTTGGATATGGATGACCAAATCGTTCGTTCTATCTTAGTAACTCATGACGGACAAATCGTTCATGAAGGAGCTAAAGAAGCTATGGGTCTATAATGGACAAATAGTATAAACAAAAAAATATGGCGGACTGCAGCTTTTATGGTTACAGCTGCCATATTTCTTTTATATAAATTAATGCATTAAAACATAGACATGAATCCAGTTATTTTAGTTATTGTATTTATCATCACATCGATAGTGGGATATTTTATTATAAAAAATGTTCCAAGTCTTCTTCATACACCGCTCATGTCAGGCATGAACGCATTGTCTGGAATTACAATTTTAGGCGCGATTGCTGCCTTGGGATTAGCGTCCAAAGATGGTAACCCTAACACCACAATTATAGGATTAATCATTGGCGGTCTTGCCATTATTAGTGCAACAATTAATGTAGTTGGCGGCTTCGGAGTTACACATCGAATGTTGAGAATGTTTAACCGTAAAAAGAAAAACACAAAATGATTACTACAACTATCTATTATATAATTTGCGTTGTATTATCATTGATGGTTCTTTTAGGAATCTCAATGATGAGTAAAGTAAAAACCGCTACGTTGGGAAATACTATCAGCGGAGTGAGTGTATTGATTGGAATTGTCGTTACACTGCTTTACAACAATATTGTTTCTGTATCGAGCGTATATATTTTCTTATTAATCGGAGCTTTGATCGGAGGCATGTTGGCAAGAAGAGTAAAGATGATAGAAATGCCGGAAATGGTAGCTCTTCTCAACGGAGTTGGAGGTTTGGCTTCCGCTTTAGTAGGTATTTTATCGCTTTTAAATATTGGAAGCACTCCTACAAAATACCAGGCATTTGTAAATGTTACAGGCACACTTGCCATTGTGGTAGGTTTGATAACGTTGGTAGGAAGCCTTGTGGCTGCAGGAAAATTGCATAAACTTCTCCCTCAAAAACCTGTTATCTGGAAAAATCACTCAGGTATTTTAAATATAAGCCTGTTGGCTTTGGCAGCGATAATCATTTACCCTGCATTTATATCAACAGTTCCTTCACCATCTCAAGAAACAATCATCCTTCTTGTCAGCATCGTATTTAGTGTATTATTCGGATATGCTTTCTCAATTCGTGTTGGAGGTGCCGATATGCCTATTACCATTTCGCTGCTTAACTCATTGAGCGGTGTGGCAGGTTCCATTGCCGGTATGGCAATTAATGATATTCTTTTGGTATCTGTCGGAGGTATCGTTGGAGCTTCAGGACTATTCCTTACACAAATCATGTGTAGGTCTATGAACAGAAGTTTGATGGATATCCTTACAGGTAAAACATCCATCGCGGCTAAAAAACCGTCTGCTCAACCAGTGGCTCAAGAACAGAAACTTACTCAACCCGCTCATGCTCCAAAATTAGAAAAAGAAGAAAGCAATTTACAAGCTGCAAAATCGGTAATTATCGTTCCCGGATATGGAATGGCGTTGGCGCAAGCACAACACTTGGTTCGTCAATTAGCTGACAAATTTGAATCTTTAGGAGCAGATGTAAAATATGCTATTCATCCTGTGGCTGGTCGTATGCCTGGACACATGAACGTGTTGCTTGCCGAAGCAGATGTTCCGTACGAAAAACTGTACGAAATGGATGCCGTAAACGACGATTTCAAAAATACGGATGTGGTTGTTGTCATCGGTGCAAACGATGTATTAAATCCTGCTGCTCGTGATGCGGAAGGAACTCCAATCTACGGAATGCCGGTATTGAACGTTGACCAGGCAAAAGAAATTTATATTTGTAATTACGACTTGAATCCCGGATATGCAGGAGTAGAAAATCCACTTTACAAAAGAGAAAAAGGTGTTCACTTATTCTTAGGTGACGCTAAAGAATCTCTTTCTAAGATTATGGATTTATTAAACAAGAACGAAGAAAAAAGTGAAGCTAAATCTGAAAAACCTTCAGACAATTATTCCTCAGTTCTTTCAAAAGCAAAATCAGTAATTATCGTTCCGGGATATGGAATGGCATTGGCACAAGCACAACACTTGGTTCGTCAACTGGCTGATAAGTTTGAATCTATGGGTGCGGAAGTAAAATATTCTATCCACCCTGTTGCTGGACGTATGCCGGGTCACATGAATGTATTGCTTGCAGAAGCGGATGTTCCGTATGAAAAACTGTATGAAATGGATGCCGTAAATGGTGATTTCAAAAATACGGATGTGGTTGTTGTCATCGGTGCAAACGATGTGTTGAATCCTGCCGCTCGTGATGCGGAAGGAACTCCGATTTACGGAATGCCGGTATTGAATGTGGACGAAGCAAAAGAAGTTTTCATCTGCAACTACGACTTGAATCCGGGTTATGCAGGAGTTGAAAATCCTTTGTATAAAAAAGACAAAGGCGTTCATCTGTTGTTAGGCGATGCAAAAGAATCTTTGAACAAACTTATGGATGCCCTTAATAAGAAAGATGCTCCTATAGAAGAAATTAATACAGAAGTTCCTGTAAATTATTCCGATATTCTTTCCAATGCAAAATCTGTGATTATCGTTCCGGGTTATGGAATGGCATTGGCACAAGCGCAACACTTGGTACGTCAGGTTGCCGATAAATTCGAGTCTAAAGGAGCGGATGTGAAATTTGCTATCCATCCCGTTGCTGGACGTATGCCGGGTCACATGAATGTATTGCTTGCAGAAGCGGATGTTCCGTATGAAAAACTGCACGAAATGGATGCCGTTAACGGTGATTTCAAAAATACTGATGTAGTGGTCGTAATCGGTGCAAATGACGTTCTCAACCCTGCCGCTCGTGATGCGGAAGGAACTCCGATTTACGGAATGCCGGTGTTGAATGTGGACGAAGCGAAAGAAGTTTTCATCTGCAACTACGACTTGAATCCGGGTTATGCAGGCGTTGAAAATCCGCTGTACAAAAAAGAAAAAGGCGTATATCTTTTCTTAGGTGATGCTAAAGAATCTTTGAATAAGATTTTGAGTTATATGTAATTTTTGTATTTGATTATAAAAATAGGCTGTCAATTTTCTGACAGCCTATTTTGTTTCATATTAAGCGATGTTAAAGTTATCTTTCTGAATGGAGGTTAGTGAAATGATGAATCTGTGAGTTTGAGGTTTAACGTTTAAAGTTCAATGTTTCAATATGACAAAATCATAACCCGTTCCCCACTTCGTGGGTATTTCCCTTATCTTAAGGGAAAAGTATAGACAGTCGAGGAGATAAGCGAAGCGGAGGGTCTATATCTATTTATGCGAAACAAAATTCAACCCTACAATAGACAGAATCAAGGTAGTTAAAAAGAAAAGCTTCAATCCCGAGACAGGTTCTTTCAAGATAAATATTCCGGCGATAACTGTAAAAGTTGCACCCAATCCCGACCAAACTGCGTAACCTATACTCACATTGATGCCGTTGTCAATCGCTTTGTAGAGCATAAACATACTCAATGAAACCGATACGATAAACGAAAGAATCCAAAGCACCATTTCCCTACCCGACGAAACGGATATTTTGGACAAGCTTAACGCAAAAACGGACTCAAACAATCCGCCAATAATCAATAATAACCAATTCATAATATCATTTATTTCCATGCAAATATAGCAATTCTTATTTGACAATCACCTTTTCGGTTTTCTGTGCTTGCACAACAAGAAAATAATGTGAAAAATGAGTATATTTGTAAACATCACTCACTTTTTGATACAAACTCGTAAGCAATGAAATCAATCAAGTTACTTTCAGCAATTTTACTACTTCTTTCTTCAACATTTATCACCGCTCAAGATGTTATCATCCCGATTGAAACAAAAAACACGGCGACAGTTCTCAAAACTGACGGTGATAAGCAATTAAAGATTTTGTATTTCGGCAAAACTTTATCGAATGCGGGGGAATATGCCCAAACAGAAGGTGTATATAATTTCCGGGCGGAAGGAGCGCGCTCCAATAACAATGCCTTCACCGTGGCGGGAATCGATAATAATTTCGTGGAGCCCGCAATTGCTGTTGTGCATACCGACGGCAACAATTCCCTTGACTTGAGATATCAAAGTCATAAGACTTCCGGCACTTCCGACGGTGCATCGCTTACAATCATCACGCTGAAAGATCCTGTCTATCCGTTTTACGTGGATTTGTATTACAAAACATGGAAGGATGAAGATGTGGTGGAACAATGGAGTGTCATCCGCCACACCGAAAAAGGAAATGTGGTTTTAAATAAATACGCTTCGGCAAATCTTTATCTGAAAAATGAAGATTATCTGCTGACAAGTTACAACGGTATTTGGGGACGCGAAATGCAGCCTGTGGAAACGCCTCTCCGTCAAGGAATGCACGTAATACAAAGCCGATTGGGTACAAGAGAAAATCTTCATACTTCGCCCAATTTCATGCTCGCAATCGATGGAAAAGCAGACGAAAATACCGGAACGGTAATGATGGGACAACTGGCTTGGAACGGCAATTTTGCAATTCAGTTTGAAACGGATGTTCAGAAAAATATGCACATAGTGGCAGGAATCAATCCTTATCAATCGGCTTACGAACTGCGCCCGAATACTTCTTTCGAAACGCCACATTTTATCTATACACTTTCGTTTGAAGGAAAAGGAAAAGGAAGCCGCAACCTTCAAAACTGGCTAAGAAAATATCAATTGCTGGATGGACAAGGCGAACGCCTGACTCTCCTCAACAACTGGGAAGCAACGTATTTCGATTTTGACCAGGAAAAATTGGTGAATCTTTTTGACGGAGCCAAAGATTTGGGTGTAGATTTATTCTTGCTAGATGACGGATGGTTTGGAAATAAATATCCACGCAATGGTGACAAAGCAGGACTCGGCGACTGGCAGGAAAACAAAAAGAAACTTCCCGACGGCATTCCCTATCTAGTAAAAGAGGCGCAAAATCGCGGTGTGAAATTCGGCATCTGGATTGAACCCGAGATGGTGAATCCTAAAAGTGAGTTATACGAAAAACATCCCGACTGGGTCATTCGTGAAGAAAAACGTCCCGAAATTTATTTCCGCAATCAATTGGTACTCGACCTGACCAATCCTGAGGTACAAGACTTTGTTTATAGTATTGTAGACAATCTTTTCACTCAAAATCCCGATTTGGCATTTATCAAATGGGATTGCAACGCTCCAATCTTCAACGCTCACTCCAAATATCTCGAACGCAAAAAACTTCCGCAATCGCATCTGTATGTAGAATATACCCGAGGATTGGAGAAAGTGCTCGACAGAATCCGCGCCAAATATCCAAAAGTTCCTATTATGCTTTGCTCAGGTGGAGGTGGACGTTCAGATTATAGTCTGCTGAAATATTTCACCGAATTCTGGCTTAGCGACGACACCGAACCGCTCGAACGCGTTTTCATCCAGTGGAATTATTCTTATTACTACCCCGCTATCGCCATGTGCAACCACGTGACCGACTGGGGACGAAATCGTTCGCTGAAATATCAGATTGACGTGGCTTCAATGGGCAAACTCGGATTTGATATCCGTGCCAATGAGTTGAGCGAAAAGGATATGCAGTTTGCGAAGCAGACTATCAAGAATTACAATGAATATAAAGACATCGTTTGGCACGGCAATATGTACCGCCTCGTGAATCCTTACGAAAACAACATGGCATCGCTGATGTATGTAAACGCACAAAAGTCTGAAGCCGTGATGTTCAATTACCTTACCAATTGGCGATATTCTCCCGACGTAAATCTTCGTCCTGTGAAACTGCAGGGGCTGGACAAGAACAAAAAATATTCCGTTACCGAGATAAATCTTTACACCGATGCCGACTCACCATACAAAACCGAAAAAGTATTTTCGGGCGATTTCCTGATGAATGTGGGTATCAATACTTTTGTGGATAATGGACGCACTAGTGTGGTTTTGAGGATTAAGGAGATGTAGATATTTCTTATAACTAATCAAAAAAACTCTGCCAAAGCTCAAAATGCTTTGTCAGAGTTTTTCTTTTTTTACGGGAAGAAGGCATTTATCGTTTGTTTTTCAATTGGCTTTCAATGCCGTTACGATCAGTTGCGGGCGGTTAATTTTTCCACGAAACTAACTTTTGCTTTTGCCATCGGCTTTTGAATTTAAAAATTATACAATGCAGCTTGGGGACGAAACCCTTCGGCTGTTTTATTCATTCGGATATTGAGAAATCAAAATGCAGGCGTAGGAGCATTTCCTACAGATAAATTCCTTTAAAAAACGCTTTGTTGCAAATATATTAAAGTTTTAGGAATGAGCAAAATAGATTTTTAACTTTCATTCTTCTTTCGTTTCATATAAGCTGAATCTATCTTACTTGCTTCACTTCTTGTCATCCACTTACAGTTATTAGGGAAATAGCCCTCACTTGGATTAATCATGTGAAAAATCATTTTAGAATTGGAAGGCTCTCCTACGCTTTTCTTAAATTCATGGAAATCTTTCCAATTTGAATCTATAGTAATATTTGGAATATAAGATTTGGATTTTGGATTGGTTTTACAATGGACGATACTGCTCCATGTTTTATAAAGCTTTGTTTTTACATGACCTTCTCCGGGTTTGGAGGGTGCTTTAACATCAATTTTGTCGAATCTTATTCTCCATTTAGCAGCATCCTTTGAGATATGTCTTGTTTCAGAAACATATATCACAGCTTCTTTGATACTTCCAAATTTTATACCATCAACTATTGTCTGTTTACTATTTGAACCTCCACTTGTTCCACCGGTTGATATATTATAGCCATTTGGAATTAATGTATTCAATTTTTTTATCCATTCTATCTCTTTTTTTTCCAATCCTTCTTTTGTGGTTCCTGAATCTATTTGTTCAATTATGAAATTGTCTGCACCAAATTCTCTTATTGCAGCGTGAAGTGATTCCTCACTTTTAATACGATTTTGAAAAGCTTGTTCTCTATGATATTCCCATCTTCTTTCAATACTTTGGATGGTTAAACCGACATACAACTTTCCATTTATTTTATTTGTAATTAAATAAATAATACCATTAGAAAATCCAGGGTTAGGTATCCTAGTAAAAGCTTCTTCTGGCTTCATTCCTTGTTTTATCCAACGTATTATAGTCTTTGCACTTGCTAAGGGATTTAAAACTCGTATAGCTTCTTCAATATTTGGATATTCTTGACCAAATACTTTTATTTTGTTAGTCTCTCGTTGACATCTTATATAATCAGGTACAAATATTTTCTCTTCGCTTAATCCGGCTTGTCTCCTTTTTAGTGCTCTATAATAATCCACTCCCAGAATTTTACATTTTTTCTTAAAAGAGTCGAACACTATTTCTTCGTTTGAACACTTAGGACATTTAGTTCCTTTTAAATGATTACTTGGAGATTGAAAGAATTCACCATGTTTGGGACAAATTATTTTACCTTTTATTGCAGAAGATTTATAAACGAATTCACTATAATCATAACATTCTCCATGAACCTTCTTTGCGTTCTTAATAAATGATTCGTTTAATTCTTTTTGAGATTTAATTTTTCCCAAATCAGATTTACTTCCTGAAAGTTTCAGAGATTTACATTGTGTACATCCAGTATGACCTCTTAAATGATTTCGGGGTTCTTGTTCAAAAATGACATTATGGAGAATGCACTTTATTATTACCTTTTTACCGACAGAGGGTAGTTCATCAAATAAAGAATAATCATATATCTCTCCCCAATGTTCTTTTGCGCGTCTAACAAATTCGTCTTTGCTTGTTTTCTGAGAATCATCATAACATTTTCGACAACCACTACCTTTAATATGTTTAGCTGGACTCACATAAAACCCTCCATGCTTTGGACAAATTACAATTACCTTGGTTTTGGAATTTACATATTTAACCAATGAATAATCATATTTATTCCCATGTCTGGCTCTAAATTCGATTAATATTTCTTTTTGAGTCTTCCTTTCAGGCATTCATTCTGTAATTATTTTCAAAGATACAGAACTTTACATAAACTCTAAACAAAAAAAAAGCGGAACTTTTGGGTTCCGCTTTTTCATATTTATATAACTTATCTGATTATCTCATCAAGATATTCATGATTTCGCAAGCAGATTTTGTCACTGAACTACCAGGACCAAAGATGGCTGCAACACCTGCTTTGTACAGGAAGTCATAGTCCTGTGCAGGAATTACACCACCGGCAATCACTACGATATCGGGACGTCCAAGGCGTTTCAATTCGTCAATTACCTGAGGAACCAAAGTTTTGTGACCTGCAGCCAATGAAGATACACCCAAAACGTGTACGTCGTTTTCAACGGCTTGACGAGCTGCTTCGGCAGGAGTCTGGAACAATGGTCCCATATCTACGTCGAATCCGCAGTCTGCGTATCCTGTTGCAACTACTTTCGCACCACGGTCGTGACCGTCCTGACCCATTTTCGCAACCATAATACGTGGTTGACGACCTTCTTTCTTAGCAAATTGTTCTGTCAAAGAACGAGCTTCTTCCAATGTGGAGTCTGATTTTGATTCTGATGAGTACACGCCTGAAATTGTTCTAATTACTGCATTATAACGTCCTACTACTTTTTCGCAAGCGTCAGAGATTTCACCCAATGAGGCACGTAGACGAGCAGCTTCGATAGCCAATGCCAGCAAGTTGCCTTCTTTTGTTTCTACACAGCGGGTGATAGCATCCAAAGCTTTTTGAACTGCTTCGTTGTCGCGATTAGCACGCAATTGTGCCAAACGTTCAGTTTGTTGTTTACGAACTGAAGTATTGTCCACTTCAAGAATATCAATTGGATCTTCTTTTTCCAAACGATAAACGTTTGTACCGATGATTTTTTGAACTCCTGAGTCAATACGAGCCTGAGTACGTGCAGCCGCTTCTTCGATACGCATTTTTGGAATACCTGTTTCGATAGCTTTTGCCATACCGCCTAGTTCTTCTACTTCCTGAATCAACGCCCATGCTTTCTCAACCAATTCCTGAGTCAAAGATTCTACATAGTAAGAACCTGCCCATGGGTCAATTTGCTTAGTGATTTTGGTTTCTTCCTGAATATAAATCTGAGTGTTACGAGCAATACGCGCAGAGAAGTCAGTTGGCAAAGCGATAGCTTCGTCCAATGCATTTGTGTGCAAAGATTGAGTGTGACCCAATGCTGCAGCCATTGCTTCGATACAAGTACGACCAACGTTGTTGAATGGGTCTTGTTCTGTCAATGACCAACCTGAAGTTTGGCTGTGTGTACGCAAAGCCATAGATTTTGGATTTTCCGCTCCAAAGCTTTTTACGATTTTTGCCCACAACAAACGACCGGCACGCATTTTTGCAATTTCCATGAAGTGATTCATACCAATTGCCCAGAAGAAAGACAAACGTGGAGCAAATTTATCAACAGGAATACCTGCGTTGATACCTGCACGTAAGTATTCGATACCGTCTGCCAAAGTATATGCCAACTCAATATCAGCCGTAGCACCTGCTTCTTGCATGTGATAACCTGAGATTGAGATTGAGTTGAATTTAGGCATATTTTGAGAAGTAAACTCAAAAATGTCAGCGATAATTTTCATTGAGAATTCAGGTGGATATATGTAAGTGTTACGCACCATGAATTCTTTCAAAATATCGTTTTGGATAGTACCCGCCATTTCTTCGAATTTAGCACCTTGCTCTTGTGCTGCAACAATGTAGAATGCCAATATAGGAAGTACAGCACCATTCATTGTCATAGAAACTGACATTTTATTCAAAGGAATTCCATCAAAAAGAACTTTCATGTCTTCAACAGAACAGATAGAAACCCCTGCTTTACCTACATCACCAACAACACGTTCGTTATCAGCGTCATATCCGCGGTGAGTTGGAAGGTCAAAAGCAACAGACAAACCTTTTTGTCCTGAAGCCAAGTTACGACGATAGAATGCGTTTGACTCTTCAGCTGTAGAGAATCCTGCGTACTGGCGGATTGTCCAAGGACGAGTTACATACATTCCTGAGTAAGGACCACGCAAGAATGGAGGAAGACCAGCAGCATAATTGAGGTGCTCCATTCCTTCCAAATCTTCTTTTGTGTAGACCGGTTTCACAGGAATTTGTTCCGGTGTCAACCAATCAGCTTTTATTTCATTTTTCTCAGCCCATTCGTTAGCGTTGATGCTTTCGAAGCCGGCTGATTTGATATTGATATTTTTAAAATCTGGCTTGTTCATAATTATTTCAAAAGTTTGTCGTTAAACATCTGCAATGTTTCTAATACGTTGCTTCTTACATGAATGAAGTTTTCGATGCCTTTAGCCTTCAAATCTTCCATACAAGCAGGAGCACCTGCTACCACAAATTGTTCTTTACCTTTCACTAATTCGTAAGCTTCAGGTGCGTAAGTTTCGTATTCGTCATCGCTTGAGCAAAGCACAATGATGTCTGCATTTTTAGCACGAGCAGCTTCAACACCTTCCTGAACTGTGTTAAATCCAAGATTATCGATGATTTCGTAACCTGCACATGCAAAGAAGTTGCTAGAGAATTGAGAACGAGCCAAACGATAAGCCAAGTTACCAATAGTAAGCATGAATACTTTAGGACGTCTTCCGCTCTTTTCAGTTGCTAAGCGCAATTCTGTAAATGCATTTGCCAAAGGTTGTGTGTTCAGTCTTTTGAATGAAGCTTCTTTACTGCAACCGCAAGAATCTTCATGAGTACCTTCGATTTTAGCATTCATTTGTTCGTTGAAGTTAGGATATTGGTTGGTTCCCAATAATACTTCACGACGATTTGCCAAACCTTTGAATCTTTCGTCTGCCGACGCATTGATTGCGTCTTGAACGTCGCCATCCTTCAATGCTTGATAGAAACCTTTATCTTCTGTTTGCAAGAAAAGCTTCCAAGCTTCATCAGCGATAGAAGCTGTAAGATTTTCAATATAATAAGAACCTGCAGATGGGTCAGTAATTTTATCGAAATGAGATTCCTCTTTCAACAACAATTGTTGATTAACAGCGATACGTTCAGCAAAATCAGTAGGATTTTCGAACATAACATCAAATGGATTAACTGTTAATGAATCCACAGAACCAAGCACTGCAGACATCGCTTCAGTT
Organism: Dysgonamonadaceae bacterium; assembly: GCA_032068765.1. Taxonomy (GTDB): domain Bacteria; phylum Bacteroidota; class Bacteroidia; order Bacteroidales; family Dysgonomonadaceae; genus DAMBHY01. The sequence goes on from DAMBHY010000011.1 coordinate 55,473, forward strand.
TGTGTGCGAAGCATGTTTACATATGGGTCGAAAACTGTTTTATTGAACAAAGAAGTTTGCGCGTGGATATTCATTTTTGCAGCGCAACGACAAATTCCTTCTGGTGATTTGTTATCACAATCATGATTACAAGCAGGTTGATAAGCATTTACGATTTCAGCCCATAACCAACGAGCAGCACGGAATTTTGCAATTTCCATAAAGTAGTTGGAACCAATACCGAAGTTGAATTTTATTTTCTTTGCAGCCATTGCTCCGTCGATTCCTTTTTCTATCAATTTTGAAAGGATTTGGTTTCCGTAAGAAAGACTGTAACCTAATTCCTGATAGATATAAGCACCTGCATTGTTGAACGAGTTGCCTGTAATAGAAATTACGCGGAAGCGAGGAAGTGGAGCTGAGATTTTAACAATTTCCACAACATCATTTTCCCAGGATGCTGCATCCATTCCTTTTTTCAATATTTTACGGAAAGGATCGTATTCGATAGAACCTTGGCATTTCATCACATCCAGATTTTGGGAAGTAATGTAAGCCACAACTATACGAGCTAATTCTATGGTTTTAGAAATGCAGGTTTTGAAGTTGAGTTCTACTTGTTCGGGATTGATGCCTTTCAACAAAGTAGCAATGTTTGAATCATTAATTTCTTGTTTCGGAAGTTCAAAACCGAAAGATGTAACTCCTTTGTTCAAAAGTTCCAAAGCTTGTTTGTTTGCTTCGGCAAAGTCTGTTACTTTGATAGAACGACGAACATACCATTTGTTTTCTTTTTTTGTACCGCGTACATAAGGAAATTGACCTGGCAGGTTGTCTGTAGTTTTCAGATCCTTTATATCTTCAGCACGATAAAAAGGATTTACTTTAAAACCTTCATTTGTTTTCCACACCATTTTTTTATCAAAATCAGCACCTTTTAAATCGACGATGATTTTGTCCACCCATTCCTGGGTAGAAACAGCCGGAAAATCTGTAAAAAGCTTTTCGTTCTGTTTACTCATAATTAATTTGAATTTATTATTTTGGGTTATTCATAACTTCACATTCACTCATTCTCTATTTCGAAGAAATATGAAATCCATTAATTTGGAAATGCCTCAAATTCAGCATTAAAATACTTCACAAAATTACGATAATTTGTTTAGTAAAAAAAGAAAAAGTCTTTGTAATATTCGTCGTATTCTAACTATTTTACAAAGACTTTCGATAAATTAAAAACTCTGTTTTATATCTTAATATAAATCTTCTTTTTGTATAAAATATAACCAAACGACCAACACAAAGTAACAAACAATATTGCATAAAGCATGGAACCGAATTTATCTCCTGCCCAAGGTTGTAAAAGCTGGCTGTAAATAAATCCTTTGATTGAAATCAATTCGTTTTGATACATGAACTTGGTATTGGCAAGGATGTTTGCCAGAATTCCGGACAGCACAAATATAAAAAGCGGATTGACCCCGAATACATTGAAGAATGAAGTCCATTTTACATTTTTCTTTACATCAATTATCCAAATCAAAATTCCCAAAAGAGAAACACCCATTCCACAAGTAATTAATACATAAGTTGAACTCCAAATTTTTTTGTTAATTGGCATCGCATATTGAAATATATAACCTAAGAATGATAAGATTACCCCAACCAACAGGATTTTATAAATGCGTTGCATATTATTTACACTATCGGTAATCAGCTTTCCGCACATAAATCCTATCAAAACATGAGCGATGGAAGGAATTGTACTCAACAGCCCTTCCGGATCAAGACCGATTTTTACGCCTTCCAAATTCACATCATGATAAATATGATTGTCAGTAAGGATGTTTCTGTCAATGATAGAGATAATATTGCTTTCAGACATTTCAAAACCATTCCCGAAAACAAGAATCAGAAAATAACCGATTAGGATTGTCACAATCAAAGCGGGAAGATGCTTATATTTCACCGTTACCGCAATAAGCGATGCGAAACCATAGGCCAAACCTAATCGTTGCAAAACTCCTGTAAAGCGCAACGTATCAAAATGACTTATCGCTTCTCCGAAAGATTCTCCTGCTCCCAAACTGCGACAAGTCAAGCCAAACCAATTCAAAAACAAACCGATAAATATAATTGTAAACGCGCGGCGTAAAATCTTTAGAACAACAGGTTTTGTCGGTTGGAAATCAAATTTTCTCAAAGACAAATAAGTGGAAATTCCCATGATAAACATAAAGAACGGAAATACTAAATCCGTAGGGGTCAATCCATGCCAAGGAGCATGTTCCAGAGGTTCGTAAATACTTGTCCATGTACCGGGATTATTTACTAGAATCATTCCGGCAATGGTGATACCGCGCAAAATATCGAGAGCTAAAAGTCTTGAAGAGTTTTGATTTGGGATTGTAGGCATATTATCAACGGTATAAATAATATTTTTTAGAAAGTTTCTTGAAACTAGTTTCATCTTTTGTCCAAAAAGACTGGATGTCTGCAAAACTATGATTTTTAGAAAATTCAGTTCTAATAAAATCGCTTCCACTCACTTTGTCAAACATGTTATAACGACCTTTATCGGCATTATCAAAAACTTTTTGGTTTGGATATAATTGTGCGGCAACTTCCATCACATGAAACTGAATATCGGACAAACGTGCTTTTGAAAAGTCTCGCAAGTAAACCTGCACACCTTGAAGATTTTTCCCTTGACCAACAGAATAGTAAGGTTTCAAATGAATAGGACGGAAAATAATTCCCGGCAGTCTTTTAGCATTTAATGCGGCAGCAAATTCTTCGGCTTTAATCCATTCTGCAGCAAACATTTCAAAAGGCAATGTATAACCCACTCCAATTGACATATAACCCAATTCTCCCAAAATTCCCGAAATAGGATAAAAATAAGCAGAATGAGCAAAAGGAATATGTGGCGATGTTGGCACCCAAGGCAAACCTGTCTGCTCAAACATCATTTTGCGGCGCCACTTTTTCATTTTTACAACGGTAAGTTTGCATGGCTGCGAAATAAATCTCTCACCATTTATCATTTGCGCCAATTCTCCGCAAGTCAAACCATAAACATAAGGAATTTTCAACTGACTAACGAACGAAACAAACTTGTCTTCAGTGATATTTCCTTCTACTTTTTGCCCTCCTAGAGGGTTGGGACGGTCTAAAACTACAAACTCAATATTATTTTCTGCCGCAGCCTGCATTGCCAGATACATAGTCGAAATATAAGTATATGAACGGCAGCCAATGTCCTGAATATCATAAACCAATACGTCAATCCCCTGGAGCATTTCTTTGGTAGGTTTTCGAGTTGCGCCATACAATGAATATACAGGAACACCCGTATTCGGGTCTTTAAAATCGGTAATTTTATCTCCTGCGTGGACATCTCCACGAACACCATGTTCTGGTCCATACAAAGCAACCAGTTTTACTCCAGGCGCTTGGTGCAGAATATCAATAGTGGATTTCAGATTATCATCAACTCCTGTTGGATTTGTAATTAACCCAACTCGTTTACCTTGTAAAATTTTGAAATTGGATTCTTTCAAAACTTCAATTCCTGTTTTTACTTTGATCTGAGAGAAAGTAGGAATTGAAAATAAAAACACAAGTAGTGCTATAAGATTTATCTTTTTCATAATTATTCAACGGATTTTTGGTTCTTTAGTTGCTTTACCAAAGTTTTTATCAATCTTCAAGAAAGGAATTACTAACAACGTTGGAATTGCGCAAATCATCACGAAAATAAAGAAGTGATTGTACCCTATCATTTCCTGAATCCAACCTGCGATCATTCCGGGAAGCATCATTCCCAATGCCATAAATCCTGTACAAATTGCATAATGCGCGGTTTTGTGTTCTCCTTCGGAGAAATAAATAAGATAAAGCATATAAGCAGTAAATCCGAAACCGTAACCAAACTGCTCAACGGCTACTGCAAGATTAATTAGCAACATATTTTCAGGCAAGAACCATGATAAATAAAGATATGCCAAGTGAGGAAGTGTGATACACAAAGCCATAGGCCAAATCCAGTATTTCAATCCTTTTTTGGAAGCAACAATACCTCCCAAAATTCCTCCGAGCGTTAAGGAAATCACACCCACTGTTCCGTATACTAAACCTACTTGACCAGTTGTTAGTCCCAATCCTCCTACATCTCGTGTATCTAGCATAAATGGCGATGCCATCTTTACTAACATTGCTTCTCCTAAACGATAGAGCAACATGAAAGCAATCGCGATACCGATACCTTCCTTGCTGAAAAAAGTTTTGAAAGTACGTACAAACTCAACGAATATATCTTTAGGTGAGTGATTTTTAGGAGTATCTACAGTAGGATAAGGTAGAATAAATCTGTGATATACGAATACCAATAAAAAAAATCCAGCAAGAATATAAAAAGTAATGCTCCAGGCAAGTGGAAGGTTTCCCGATGTTCCTCTGAAACTCCCAGCAACTTCATTAGTCAGTTTTTTGTCTAATTGTACCACAACGTATGCAGGTTTATTCCAGTTGGATTCATTAAACACTAAACGTTCTCCGCTAACAAGCGAAATACTTCTATCTCCTTTAGCAAAACGGGTATTTAACACCATTTCCTTTCCGGGTTCAGGTTTTTTCTGAAGAGTTACAGCTATAATCCCTGCATTTCCTACCATCCCGTTATTAACATCGGCGGCAGGTTTCTTTTCGCCAAAATTCTTTTTCAGCATTTCGCCTAATGGTTGAGATACATTTGCTGACCACCAGGATGCTTTTTTTTCTTCTTTCTTAGTTACATTTGTCTCAGCAGAAATAAAACCGTTCTTTTCGTTTTCGGATTTTGCCAATTCTTTTATTCTAGCAAATTCTTCAGAGGGAATATTATTGGTTTTTAATACAAAATTAGAAGGATGAGCTACAAAAGTTGCTTTTCCATCAGGCGATACGTTTTGCAATGCATCTGTATTAAACATGGCTGATTGTTGCGTTTTGGAAGACTGAACGTTCAAATCCAACGGCTCTGAACCCGTGGCAACTTCCAATGCTCCGGCAAGAATGATAAGAACTCCCTGTCCGGTAATCATTGCTAAACGATAGAATGTACTTCGAATACCAACAAAGAAAGATTGTTGATTATCATCCAATCCCAACATATAAAATCCGTCGGCAGCAATATCATGTGTAGCTGAACTAAATGCTATTAACCAAAATACCGCAAGTGTAGCCTGAAAGAAAAATGGTACTGGAATAAAAAAAGCAACTCCTGCCAAACCAGCTCCGATAAGCAACTGCATGCTAGTAATCCACCAGCGTTTTGTCTTAATTAAATCTACAAAGGGACTCCAAAATGGTTTAATAACCCAAGGCAGATAGAGCCAGCTTGTGTATAATGCGATATCCGCATTGGATATTCCCAATCTCTTATACATAATCACGGCAACAGTCATTACGACTACATAGGGAATACCTTCTGCAAAATATAAAGTTGGAATCCAACTCCAGGGACTTCTTGTTTTACTCATAACTATAATTTCTATTTATAAATTCTTTCAACTTTAGAAGTTGGGAAATAATGTTCTAAAATCTGCTGATACGTATATCCTTTTTCAGCCATCATAGCTGCTCCAATCTGACAAAGACCTACTCCGTGTCCCCACCCTGCTCCGGTAAGGATAAACTTTTGTGGAATGCCATTTTCGTCTTCGTTTTTGGTATCAACTACGAAAGCGGAACTATAAAGGTGTGAAGGCGAAAGCGTACGACGAATTTCAAGCTCTTTGCCGATGGTTATCACTTTATCCGTACCAATAATTTTAAGTCGAATAATTCGACCTGAATATCCTCTTTCCAATGGTTCAAGGCTGATGATTTGTCCAAAATCTATACCAGAACGTTTTAGAATCAATTCCGATAATTCTTCCTGTGAGTATTCTATTTTCCAACGGTAAAAGTCGGAAGTTTCCTGGTCGTAATCGTTTAAAACCTGCTTCAACACCTCAACATCCGTCGTATTACAAAAAGCGGAAGGCGAAGTGCGAATCCATTTTTGTGCTTCCTCTTCGTCGCACAAATTGGGCATCGCGGCTTGTTCATCGTCGCGTTTTGCTTGAAGATATGGGTGCTCTGTCGGCTCCCAAACATTCTCGAATGTTTCCATTATTCCACCGCAACATTTCGAAAAACGCGCATCACAAATGGCTCCATCGTAAGTAATAACTTCGCCACGAGTCTTGGAAATCACTTTCTTCACCAACTCGGAAGACTGCTTGGTGATTCCCTGATAACGCTGGCAATGGTCATCGGCGCATACATCAAAATTAGTATGGTCTTCACGGTCGTACCAGCGATGAATTTCGGTAGCCGTGACGAACGAACTTTTATAGTCTGAAGTGATTTGTTTATTCTTTTGAATCTGAGCCAAAAGCCAGCTACGAGAAATACATGCGTGCGCTTCTAACAAAGATTCGGAACTCGTCGCACTCATTTCAGATGAAATCACGCTTGTAAGGTAATCCTCCAGGGCAACCACGTTGACAGCAGACAATTTTTCATCCTCAACAATGAATTTCAAAGCTCCGAGAAAACGTTGATTTTCCTTCCGCTCCCAGTGGAAATTGACTCCGATGATTACATCTTTCAATTCAAAACTATCCGTATGCAAATCTTTCGGCTCAAAGGTTATTTCCTGGAATCTTTCTCCATTAAATATCAACGAATTATTTTCTAGCGACACAAGATAATCACCAGCCGGCAACGATTGACCGTTGAGCTGATAATTTGACAGCAGTTCAAACTCAATTTTTTCCTGCCCAAGCAGGATACCTACGTGAATTACTGGTTCTGCGTTCAGAAATTGAGCGTTTATTTTGTTATTTTCCATATTGAATGAATGCTTTATCTTGGACAAGTCTTCAAGAATGAGGAACACTGTCTATCCCAAGTAGGACAAGTTTATCCTAAGCCGGATAATCTCCGCCCCAAATGGGACAACGTCCGTCTTAGTCAAGACATTCAATGTCCGAAGTAGGACGGACTCCGTCCGAGATGGATAGCCTTCGTCCAAGATAGGACAAAGTCTGTCCAAGAAATACTTAAAGACTTCTATCTGTTTTATTTCAAATTCTTGCGCGCTTGCAATTCCCAAGTGCGGATGCGGTCTTTGTACAGGTTGTGACCGTTCATCTTTACGATGTCGAGCGACGCGTCAGAGTTGTCTTCCCAACGGCGACAAAGGTAAAGGACATCGTAAATTCTTCCGATTTGGTAGTTGCGGGAGATATTCAATCCCAGGGCGTAATCTTCACCGTAACTGGTGTTAGGCACTTTTATTTCCCTCAATACAGGAGTGTAAAATGCGCGCGGAGCACCCAGCCCGTTGATGCGCAAAGCATTGTTGCGGCCGTTGTCAGGAGTCCATTCTTTGTGGTCGATGATGCCAGGAGGAATTTCTTCCATCGCGAAGTTAGTCATTTGGTACGTACCGACTACCATCGCGCAATTTTGTTCGTAAAAAGCATTTACTATTTTTTGCAACGTATTTTCATCGCTGTAAACGTCGTCGCTATCGAGCTGTACCACAAATTTTCCGCATTTTTCATTATGAACACCTAAGTTCCAGCATCCGCCAATTCCCAAATCGTCGCGTTCAGGGATGACGTGAATCAATCTTTCGTCCGCTTTAAATTCGTCAATCGCCTCCGTTGTTCCGTCTGATGAATGATTGTCCACAACAATAAGGTTGAAAGCAAAATCTGTTTTTTGTTTCAAAACAGAATCGATAGCATCTTTAATAGTTTTGATACGGTTGCGAACAGGAATAAGCACGGATGCTTCTACAGGATAATTGCCTTTTTCAAAAGCTATTTTGGTGAATTTGGGTTCCAGATATGCTCCTACAACTTTCAGATGTTTGGTACATGCCTGCTCCATCTCAATCTGTACTTGACGATTTTTGGGATCTACGTAGTCGAAAATTTTCTGACCTGACGCGCGGTTATCGTCTTCTATTTCGGTGTAGAGATATTCGTTGATGTGGGTCAACGGATAGTTTTGGGAAACTTTCAAACGCAAATCGTAAAAACCAGCGAAGGTGTATTTTTCGTTTTCCATCTTTTTAGCAGCTTCCATTAAAGCTTCCGCTTTATAAATCAACAGCGAACCAAAATTGAAATCATCACGCAAACTTCCTTCCTGATAGTCGATAACCGGATGGTTTTGTTTCACGCCTTCTTTTATTTCGTAATAATCGGCATACACCAATCCCGACTGGCTGTCATCGGCAATTTTCACCATTCTTTCCAACGCAAAATATCCCAGCCTCAACACTGTTGATTTTGTGTAGATAAGGGAATAATCCGCATTTGACTTAGCGGCTATTTTTCGTACTGTTTCAGTGCTTTGTAGCGAGTCTATTTCTATATTTTGACATCCTTCAATCGTTTCAGTTACGTCAGAAGGAGACAGCAAAAAAATTTTGTTAATAAGTTCCGATTTCTTTAGTTCTTCCACAGTCTGCTTCGCAAATTGTGGCTCGGAAAAAAGAATGAATGCATTGATTTTTTTCATTTGTAGAGCTAATTTGTTTGAGAGTTTAAAGGTAGTAAAAATACCATTAATCACCTTAAATTAGATAAAAAACCTTCTGACAAAACGATTCAAGGTGCTTTATTGAAAAACCAATAAAGGACAAAACAACACTTATTTTAAGTTGAACATTGTTCTATAATAATCGTTTTATCAGAAAAATATCATCCTTCATAATGAACAGAGGCTACATTTATTTAATCTTCTCGGTGATCACTGCCGGACTTAGTTTTCTCACTCCCTGGTACATTCAAATATTTTTAATGTGGATCGCATTATCCTCTCTTTATTATGCAATCGCATACTTAAGAGATATGGGAGAAATGCTTAGAAAAGATAAAGGTGGTAGGCTGCCTATTTATATGAAAATTGCCATGTTTCCCATACTTTTAGGTGCGACGATTTTCAATTTAGTTGCACGTAGTAGAGATAAAGTTCCGCCTTTGCAAAAAGTCGCAGATGGGTTGTGGTTGAGCAGAAGACTAGTATTTCTGGATTTGAAAGAATTAAAGGAAAGTCCAATAAGTGCAATTTTAGATGTAACTGCCGAATTTGATGCGATAGAAACCAATTTTCTTGGCAAAGAAATTGATTATTTGAATATTCCGGTCATGGATCATAACAGTCCGCGACTAAACCAACTGGAAATGGCAGTAAGATGGATTGATCAGCAACGCAAAAAGGGACAGGATGTTCTCATTCACTGTGCTTTAGGTCAAGGACGTTCAGTAACTGTTTTGTTGGCTTATATGAAATTTTTAAATCCCGATACTCCTTATCCGGAATTAGTAGAAGCTGTTCGAAATATCAGATCAAACATCATGCCCAACAGACGACAATATCATAGTCTGGAATTATTTGGTGAAACCCTCAAAAAGAAATCGGATGAAATGCACATCATCTGCAATCCAAATTCGGGCAGCATGACCGATGAAGTGAGCAAGAAAATCCATGAATTACTGAAAAACTTTTTCGATGTTACATTCCATTATACTACAGAAACAGAATCTGCTGATCAGATATCAAAGAAATTGGTTGAAAATGGCAAAAAATTCATTGTAGCGGCGGGTGGTGACGGTACCGTAACACAAACGGCACAATCGCTCGTTAATACAGATACATTATTTGGAGTAATCCCTTTAGGAACAGGTAATGCCTTGGCAGCAATTTTATACGGCGCTGAAGCACGTGTAAAACCAATAGAAACGGCTTGCCAAGTATTGGTAGGAGGAAAAACGAAAAAGATTGATGTTGCAAAAGTCAATGACCAATACATGATTCTTTTAGCAGGCGTTGGACTTGAAAGAGGAATGACAGAAAACGCCGAAGGCGAATTGAAGGATAAATGGGGACCAATGGGATACGTTATTGGAGGACTTCAACATGTGGAAAACTCGGAACTCTTTGATGCTGAACTTACGATAGACGGCAAAACTGAAAAATTCCGCACCGGAAGCATTACGATTGCAAACACTGCTCCAAAAACATCCATTCTCGCACAAGGTGGTGAACTCCCTGCACCAGATGACGGTGTACTTGATATTACGGTAATCGTAGATGTGGAAAATAAAATGCAGGCGGCAGAAGCTTTGATAGAGCTTATGAAAGACGGTGAAAATAAAAGCACTAATACACATGCAAAACATTTTCAGGGCAGAAAAGTGGAATTAAAAACCAATCCTATACAAAAACTCGTCACAGATGGTGAAATCGAAAATACTACTCCGGCAGTTTTCGAAATGATTCCACAATCATTGCGTGTCTGCTACAAAGAATAGTTTAAATTAAAATATATATCTTTGCACTTTCAAAAATCACCAATTAAAGACAATGCAAAAACCTTCCATACCCAAGGGAACGAGAGATTTTTCGCCCATCGAAATGGCGAAACGTAATTACATTTTCGACACTATAAAACAAGTTTATCATTTGTATGGCTTTCATCAGATTGAAACTCCCTCAATGGAAAATCTTTCTACTTTGATGGGAAAATATGGAGAGGAAGGCGACAAACTACTTTTCAAAATTCTCAATTCAGGAGATTTTTTGTCATCATTGGGGAACAATGATTTGTCCGAAGGAAATTCGGCAAAGAGCGCAGTTAAAATTACGGAAAAGGGCTTGCGATATGACCTGACAGTCCCTTTCGCACGTTACGTTGTCATGCATCGCAACGAAATTTCATTTCCTTTTAAGAGATTCCAGATACAGCCGGTTTGGCGTGCCGACCGCCCTCAAAAAGGTCGCTACCGCGAGTTCTTTCAATGTGATGCAGATATTGTCGGTTCTGATTCTTTGTTGAATGAAGTAGAACTTATTCAAATTATTGATGAAGTATTCTATAAGTTGGGTATTAAAGTGAGCATCAAACTCAATAACAGAAAAATTCTCTCAGGAATTGCCGAACTTGTCGGTCATTCCGATAAAATCGTAGACATCACGGTTGCGATTGACAAGCTCGAAAAAATTGGATTAGAAAAAGTAAATGACGAACTTCGTTCAAAAGATATTCCTCAAGAAGCGATTGATAAATTGCAGCCAATCATCGGATTAGACGGTACAAATCAAGATAAAATCAAAAAACTCAAAGAAACTCTTTCCTCATCAGAGATAGGATTAAAAGGTGTGGAAGAAATTGAGTATGTTTTCAACATAGTTCAAAAACTGAATGTACGTTGTGAATTGGAACTGGATTTAACACTCGCCCGTGGACTAAATTACTACACTGGATGTATCTTTGAAGTGAAGGCGCTGGACGTAGAAATGGGAAGCATTACCGGCGGTGGAAGATACGACAATCTTACCGGAATATTCGGACTTCCGGATGTTTCAGGTGTAGGAATTTCTTTTGGAGCGGATAGAATCTATGACGTGCTAGAACAACTAGGAAAATTTCCACAAAACTCCATCAATCAGACACAAGTTTTGTTTGTCAACTTTGGTGAAATAGAAACGGAATACATTCTTCCCAAACTTGCAAAATTAAGGAACAATGGAATAGCCGCAGAAATTTATCCCGACGCTGCGAAAATGAAAAAACAATTCGCATATGCTGATAGCAACAATATACCTTATGTAGTTATTATCGGCGAATCGGAGATGAAAGAAGGAACTCTAACTTTAAAAGATATGAAATCGGGCGAACAAACTCAAATTTTATTTTCTCAACTGGTAGAAAAGCTTACAAATTAATTAATTCCTATTTACCGTAATTAATCAATCGGCAAGCACTCTCAATCATCGTGTCTCTGCCTAACGATATGTCCATAATAGACATTGACGCAAAAACATCAGGATCAATTCCAAATTCAATATGTTGTTTTTCAGCATCAAACATAGGTGAAGTAGAAAACCGAACCGACCAACCATTTGGAAGTTCTGATGAAAAAGGAAGACCGCTACCCCCACCAGTTCTGTCGCCCATTACCGTAACCAGTTTCGAGTTCTTCATTACATTTACAAAATCATTTGTAGCACTATAACATCCACGATTTACAAGCACAACCACCCGTTTTTTATATCTGATTCCTGAATATGGTTCGATGTATTTCGGATAAAGAGGTGAGAAAGCGTTATGCTCCGGTCCGGTTTTGTGTGAAATGTATCCGACCAACGTTTTATCATCAAAAAACCGAGCTGCTATCTTATCTACGTTTGTCAAATCTCCGCCACCATTGTTTCTCACATCTATAATCATCCCTTTGCAGTTGGAAAAACGAGATATAATCTGCGAAAGATTGCCATCGCCAAATGGGGATGAGAAACTTCCGTAATACATATATCCTATATTATCATTCAAAATTTTGTATCGAATGCTTCCGGCAATCATATAGTCTTTTCCCAAATATTTCTGCTGAATTTTCTCGTCAAAATTCTCGGGATAATCTTCTTTCCAGTTCCAGTACCTTGAAATGTCGTGCGCCGCATATAGATTCACGTGCCCGTCTTTCAATTCTCCCAGCATTTCGCTCATCAATGTAAACAATGAATCTGTACTTTTTACGGTTGAAACTTTCTTATCGTAAACTTGATGGATAGAATCCCAATTCACATTTTTATACTCGAAAAAACAATAATTGCGGTCAATGATATTCCATAAAGCTTCAAAATTTCCTTTAGGATTATTATCAAAACGCGGTGTATTATCCTTACAACTTGTAAGAGCAATCAGGAATCCCAGCCACAAAATAATGTCAATTTCTCGAATTTTCATCGGGCATCAATAATCTTTTAAAATCAGAAAATGAAGAGCGAAAATAATTCAAATCTATCTCATTTACAACTCCATCAACCTTTCCGTGATGTGAAAACTGCCATATTTCCCATTTGCTTCCGCCGACAGTAGGCTCACTATCCAAATCGCACAACCACAAGACATTATCAGGAAAATACGAAGCAATATATTTTTTGTAACAGTCGTTATTGGTATAAATTATAGGATGTACTCTGTAATATTTATACAATTCGTTTTCTAACACCATCAATTCCGCGATAATTTTCTTAATTTTCCTTCTGTCAGAAGTAGGCTTGTTGATGGCGGAGTGCTCCACATCAATAGCGGGAAACATGTCTCCAGGTTTTACTTTCGACTTTTTGATAAAATGCTGCGCCTGTTTCTTCCCATCAATTCCAAAGGTATAGAAATGATAAGTTCCGACAACCAAATCCGCATCTTGAGCCAAATTGTAATTTCTGGCATAATCCCTGTCCATATGTTTTATTCCTTCGGTGGATTTTAGAAAAACGAACGTAACGCCTGACTCCATCATTCGTTCCCAATGTATATACGAATTGTGGTGAGAAACATCTACTCCTCTGACAGGATATTTCCGGGAATATTTGTTGTTTTCAAAAGTAGTAAGCGGGTTGTGTGTAGTCGGTAGATTCTGAAAGTACAAATAAACCAGTGAGATTAATAACAGTACAACAATAACAACTACTCCTCGGCGAACGTATGAACGTAATTTCGCCGAGGAGCGCTTTGATAATACTTTTCTTCTAACTTTTCTTCTTTTTTTAGGCATTAAAACCTATTTCTGTACAGGAATTTTATCTATACGACGTTGATGACGACCGCCTTCAAACGATGTATTGAAAAATGTTACAAGAATTTCGTAAATTTCTTCATGAGAGAGAAAACGTCCGGGCATTGCCAAAACGTTTGCATCGTTGTGCGAACGTGCATACATGGCAATCTCTTTGTTCCAGCACAATGCAGAACGAATACCTTGATGCTTGTTCATTACTATGTTTATGCCATTTCCTGTTCCGCAAATTGCAATTCCGGGATAACATTCGCCATTTTCCACAGCGATTGCCAAAGGGTGTGCGGTATCGGGATAATCCATGCTTTCTTCGGTATATGTTCCAAAATCTTTATAAGGAATTCCCTTTTCTTCCAGCACGCTGATTACATATTGTTTTGCTTCAAAACCAGCATGATCGCTTGCCAATCCGATGGGTTTTGTGGTAGAATCTCTTTCGAATAAAGACATCTTAAAATATTTTTAATGAATGAAATCTATTTTTTATCTATCATTTTAAGCACCTCGAAATATACATTTTTACCGGTATATCCCAATTTTTCGTCAAGAACTGAATATGGAGCAGAAAATCCGAAAGAATTCATTCCCCAAACAGTTCCATCTGCACCAACCAAACCTTCCAATGTTACAGGAAGACCTGCAGTCAAACCAAATTTCATAACGCCTTTAGGCAATACGGATTCTTGATATTCTTTTGATTGCTTTCTAAAAAGTCCTTCGGAAGGAACAGACACTATACGCACTTTGTAACCATCATTCCTAAGCATTTCAGCGCCTTCAATCAAAGTTGCTACTTCAGAACCCGAGGCAAGAAGAATAATATTTGGATTTTCTTCATCTTCCACGATGTAAGCTCCTTTTTCTGCCTGCAAAGCGTCTTCATATCTTGAACCTTTTGTCGGCAAACTTTTGATGTTCTGACGTGAAAGGATCAATCCTGTTGGTGACTTTTCATTTTCTATAGCCATCTTCCAAGCTACTGTAGTTTCATCCACGTCGGCAGGACGCAAAGCGAGGAATGAATTATTTCCGCTGTGATTTTGAAGTTTTTCCATCAAACGGATTTGAGCTTCCTGTTCCACAGGTTGATGAGTTGGTCCATCTTCTCCCACACGGAAAGCATCGTGACTCCAAACGAAAATCACAGGTTCTTCCATCAAAGCAGTCAAACGAATAACAGGCTTCATATAATCAGAGAAAACGAAGAATGTACCGCAAGCTACTCTCACGCCGCCGTGAAGAGAAATCCCCACGCAAATAGCAGCCATTGTCATCTCTGAAACCCCCGCTTGTAGGAATGCGCCGCTGAAATCATTTTTTCGTAGAATAGAAGTTTTCTTCAGAAATCCGTCGGTTTTGTCGGAATTGGAAAGGTCGGCAGAAGACACAATCATATTTTCCACTTTTTCAGCCAACACGCCTAAAACTGTTGCCGAAGCATTGCGGGTTGCACCATCAGGTTTCTGGTGGATGGCTGCCCAGTCAATTTCAGGCAATTCCCTGTTGAACCACTTTTTCGCTTTCGCAGCAAGTTCGGGATTATTGTTTGCCCAATGGCTGTAACGCGCTTTTTTTGCAGCAGCTATATCAATAAGTTCTTCTCTGCGTTTCGCGTATAATTGTTCCACTTCCGGGAAGATGACAAATCCTTTTTCAGGATTTCCGCCCAAATTAATAATCGTGTTTGCAATATCCGCTCCAGCTGCACTTAACGGCTGACCATGAGTGGAAACTTTGTTTTCGAAAGATAAATTTTGAGCACAAACGGCACCTTTTCCCATAATAGTTGTACCAATGATAAGAGTTGGTTTATCAATTTCTGCTTTCGCAGAAGTCAATGCCTTACGAATTTGATCAACGTCATTTCCGTTAATTTCAATAACGTTCCAGTTCCAAGCCTGATATTTTTTCGCGATATCTTCACTTGACACTTCTTCCACTGTACTCGACAATTGAACATTGTTGGAATCATAGAACATGATTAAATTATTCAATCCCAAAGTACCGGCTATACGTCCAACTCCCTGCGAAATTTCTTCCTGAATGCCTCCGTCGGAAATATAAGCATAAATTTTATGGTCGAAATTGCAATCAAGTCGTGCATTCAAAAACTTTTCGGCGATAGCGGCACCCGCTGCGAAAGCGTGACCCTGGCCTAATGGACCGGATGAATTTTCGATCCCTCTTTGAACGTCTTTTTCGGGGTGACCGGGTGTTGGACTGCCCCATTGACGAAATTGTTCTAATTCGCTCAAAGTAAACTTGCCACTCAAACACAACACCGAGTAAAGCATCGGCGACATATGACCCGGATCCAAGAAAAAACGATCTCGCCCCATCCACGTTGGATCTTCAGGATCGTATTCTAAAAATTCGGAAAATAATACATTGATAAAATCAGCTCCCCCCATTGCTCCGCCAGGGTGACCGGATTTGGCTTTTTCCACCATAGATGCCGATAAAATGCGGATGTTGTCCGCGGCTTTATTCATTATAGCGTTGTCGTTCATAAATATAAGGATATAATAATTGTTTAGGAATATTTCTATATCTGGTAAGGTAAAATTTATGATTTATCACCATTTTCTACATTTGCAAAGATACTTCTTTTGCTTTATTAAAAAAAGTAGAATTAATTTTTAAGATACGACTCGCTGATGATATTTTACCATTTATGCTTGAGCAAAAAGTACCATTTGAAGTGAAAGAATATCTTCTGCGCGAGCAGATGATTGATCACATTTCTACATTATCATCTGCGATTGCATATCAATTGTTTTCATCTTTTTTGTAGCTTTGCATCTGCACACAACAACCCTACTGCGATGTCACTTAGTAAAGTAAAAATAAAATATATTCAATCTCTGAAAGATAAAAAAACGAGAAATAAGGAAAGCGTGTTTGTAGCCGAAGGACAAAAACTTGTTTCTGAATTGCTCGCTACCTGTCGATGCAAATTTATTGCATCATCCAACGAATTTGTGAAAAGATACCATGAAAATTGTGAAGTCATTGAAGCGAGTGAAAACGAATTGCGAAAAGCAACATTTCTAAAAACCGCACCCGATGTAATCGGCATATTTTATAAACCTGATAATCAACTAGATGTTAATTTAATCAAAAATAATCTATCTATCGTTTTAGATGGCATACAAGACCCCGGAAATTTGGGAACTATCATCAGAATTGCAGACTGGTTTGGGATAAAAAATATCATTTGCTCCGAAGATACCGCCGATGCTTACAGTCCGAAAGTCATACAAGCAACGATGGGAGCCATTGCCAGAGTGAATGTATTTAATACCGTCGTTGCAGAATTATTGAAAGAGTTAGAAGATTTACCGATATACGGCACTTTTCTAGACGGCGAAAATATTTACTCAAAACAGCTTACAAACAAAGGAATCATAGTGATGGGAAATGAAGGTCAGGGCATCCGTCCCGAAATAGAAAAACTTGTCTCAGAAAGATTGTTCATTCCTCCTTTTCCGTCAGAAAGCGAAACATCCGAGTCCTTAAACGTAGCTGTTGCGACCGCCATCACCTGTTCTGAGTTTCGCAGAAGGGTATAAAAAAATCACGTATGTGACATACGTGATTACCTAAAACAAATCTTAAGAGAACAAAATCTCTCTCACGAGAGAAGGGTGGAAAACGGGGCTCGAACCCGCGACCTTCGGAACCACAATCCGACGCTCTAACCAACTGAGCTATAACCACCATCTTGATTTGTGCGTGCAAAGATACATATTTTTCATTTAATTAGAAATATGTGTCATCTTTTTTTAGCAAAAAAATAACCAAAACATAAAAACGAGACATAAAATTTGTATATTTGATTATACAAAAATATTCGAAATGTCTGAAAACAAAATTAAACTTAGCATACTTGGAATTTCTTTTAGTCAAGTTCAACCTGGCGCATATGCGCTGATATTTGCAGAAGAAAACGGAATACGTAGACTGCCTGTAGTCATCGGTACACCGGAGGCACAATCCATCGCCATAGTGATGGAAAATATCCCTACTCCGCGTCCGCTTACCCACGATTTGATAAAGAACCTGATGTCCGAATTCTCTATAAGTCTGAAGGAAGTTTTGATTTATAAATTTGAAAACGGTGCGTTTCATGCAGAACTCTTATTTTTGCAAGGAGAGAAAGAAATTCGTATGGATGCGCGCACTTCCGATGCGGTCGCCATTGCATTGCGCACAAGTTCTCCAATCTATACAACATCGGAAATCATGGAAAAAATGGCTGTAGTTTTCGATGAGACCATTACCAATCTTACTGATACAGTATTAAGAGAAGAAGATAATGAAGAGGAAGATTTGGATGATATAACTATACTCACCATCGAAGAATTGTCAAATTTATTGGAAAAAGCCATTCAGGATGAAGATTATGAATTGGCAACACGCCTTCGAGACGAAATAAATACACGCAAGAAATAGTCGTTCACTTTTATGCCAGATACTTTATTTTACTTTCCGAATATTCAAATAAACAAACAATTACCAGAAGAAGAATCGCACCACATCGTCAGAGTGCTACGGATGAACGAGGGTGATGCGATTACCATTTCAGATGGAAAAGGATATTTTTACGATTGCAGAATCATACAGGCGCATCCAAAACATTGCATGTTAGAGGTTGAGAAAAAATATTTTCAATCTTTATCATGGAATTTTACGTTAGAAATAGCTTTTGCACCCACCAAAAATATGGATCGCAACGAATGGTTTTGTGAAAAAGCGACAGAAATTGGAATTAACTCATTAATTCCTTTCAAAACTGATTTCTCCGAAAGAAAAGAAATTAAAACAGAGCGCTTGAAGAAAATTTCGATAGCTGCAATGAAACAATCTAAACAATCTTTTCTTCCAAATATTCTAGAGATGAAAAGTTTCGATGAGGTTATTTCAAAAGACTTTCTAGGACAAAAGTTCATCGCCCATTGCTATAAATTCGAAAAAAAATCATTGGCAACGGAATATAAAAAAGGGAATAATGCCCTTATTCTTATCGGTCCGGAAGGCGACTTCAGTGAAGAAGAAGTGCAAAAAGCTATAAGACGCGGATTCACGCCTATTAGTTTAGGAGAAAATCGATTGAGAACCGAAACTGCCTGCCTTGCGGCTTGTCATACTATACACGTAATAAATCAATTGTGAGCAATGCTTAAGAAAGAGCGATACAAAAAAGTAATAGAATGGTTTCTCGAAAACGCGGAATCTTCCGAAACTGAACTGCATTACAAAAATCCTTTTCAACTGCTGATTGCAGTTATTTTATCTGCTCAATGCACCGATAAACGTGTGAATATGATTACCCCTGCTTTGTTCGAGGCATTTCCAACAGCGGAAGTTTTGGCGGTATCATCTCCTGATGATGTTTTTACCTACATTCGCTCCTGCTCCTATCCTAACAATAAGTCTAAGAATTTGGTAAAGATGGCGCAAAAACTACTCTCTGACTTTAGAGGAGAAGTACCAACCAATTTGGATGATTTGTTGACTATTCCAGGAGTCGGACGAAAAACAGCCAACGTGATGTTGGCTGTGGCTTTTGATACTCCTGCAATGCCTGTTGACACTCATGTTTTTCGTGTTTCCAACAGAATCGGATTAACAAATAATTCTAAATCGCCACTTCAAACAGAGAAAGAATTGGTCAAATATATTCCGAAAAATCTGTTGTCTGATGCTCATCATTGGCTGATACTTCATGGTCGATATGTGTGTACCGCCCGTAGCCCAAAATGTGATAAGTGCGGAATCACGGAATGGTGTGAGTATTTTGAAAAGAATAAGTCTAACTTATGACTAGTCCTAAATAACCGTTACAGGTTTATAGACAAAAATACTTTATTTTAT
>DAMBHY010000012.1:0-73745 GCA_032068765.1 Dysgonamonadaceae bacterium
TTCGCACGATTTCAAAGTGTAATTCATGCGTTTCAGTACTCATTCGCACGATTTCAAAGTGCAATTCATGCGTTTCAGTATTCATTCGCACGATTATAGGATGAGAATAGTACATTTCACTTTATCTAACATCCTTCTTTGAGTGAGTATATATGCGATACAGTAGGCAAACGGCATTAATGTATTTCAAAATGGTAATATTGCAACAAAATTATATGCATCTGCAAAGTGATATTTATAGCAATCAGAAGTTAATGACACTATTTTATCAACTTATGGTCGAACCTCAGGTTATTAGATATATTAAAAAACTTTTGAGGCATCCATCTGTAAAAACCACTAAAATATACACGCATATTACCGACATTTCTAAATGCAGATTAAAAAGTCCACTCAATGTTCTTTGATGTAACTCGATACTTTTATCTTCCAACCGCACATGTAATCTGCTTTAATATTCAATTGATTTTTTGTACCTTTGAGCACTTTTTTGAAACCCTCATTTTCAAGGCATTTACAGAATGAATATCTCGTATAACTGGCTCAAAGATTATTTACAATATGATTTAACACCGCAGGAAACTGCGGATGCACTTACATCTATCGGACTGGAAACCGGCAGTGTGGAAGAAGTTGAAACCATCAAAGGAGGTTTAGAAGGTTTGGTAATTGGAGAAGTTCTCACATGTGAGATGCATCCAAACTCAGACCATCTACACAAAACTACAGTAAACGTAGGAGGACCGGAAATTCTGAATATTGTTTGCGGTGCACCCAATGTAGCTGCAGGACAAAAAGTGGTTGTAGCAACTGTCGGAACAAAACTTTATAGTGGAGATGAAGCTTTTACCATCAAACGCTCTAAAATCCGTGGTGAAGAGTCGATGGGAATGATTTGTGCGGAAGATGAAATCGGCATCGGAACTTCTCACGACGGAATTATCGTATTGCCTTCGGATGCAGTTGTTGGCACTCCTGCCAAAGATTACTACAATGTAAAAAGCGATTATGTTTTGGAAGTGGATATCACGCCTAACCGTGTAGATGCAACTTCGCATTATGGCGTAGCCAGAGATTTAGCAGCCTACCTGAAACAAAATAACCTGCCCTATAAACTTACAAAACCTTCAGTTGAAGGATTTTCTGCACCTGACAGTGATGGTGGCATCGAAGTGGTTGTTGAAAACCAAGAAGCTTGTCCAAGATATTCCGGACTTACCATCAGAGGCATAAAAGTAGCTGAAAGTCCCGATTGGTTGAAAAACAAACTGCAGTTAATAGGATTGCGTCCAATCAACAATATCGTAGATATCACCAACTTCATTTTGCACGAAACGGGGCATCCACTGCACGCTTTTGATGCCAAATACATTACCGGGAATAAAATAGTAGTTCGCACGGTTGCTGACAAAACAAAATTTGTAACGCTTGACGAACAAGAACGCGAATTGAGCGACAGAGACTTGATGATTTGTAATGCTGATGAAAGTATGTGTATTGCCGGAGTATTCGGTGGTTTGCATTCAGGTGTTACCGAAAATACATCCGATGTATTTATCGAATCTGCATATTTTAATCCGACATGGGTAAGAAAAACAGCACGCAGACTTGGATTGAATACCGATGCTTCATTCCGATTTGAACGCGGTGCTGACCCTAACAACACGTTGTATGTGCTAAAAAGAGCTGCTTTATTGATTCAGGAAGTAGCTGGCGGCAGAATTGATGGCAATATAAAAGATATTTATCCTCAGCTTATTGATAGAGCGCGTGTGGAACTGTCTTTCGATAAAGTAAACAAACTTATTGGTAAAGAAATTCCGGTAGCAACCATCAAAAGTATCCTTGAAAGTCTTGAAATAGAGATTGTAAATGAATCTGCGGATACTCTTGAACTGCTTATTCCGACTTACCGCGTGGATGTAACAAGAGATGTAGATGTTATTGAAGATATTTTGCGCATCTATGGATATAATAATGTTGAAATTAGTGATTCGCTGAGTGCCAACTTATCATATCAAACACCAACAGACCGTAAAAACAAATTGCAGACGTTGATTTCTGAGCAACTGACGGCAAACGGATTCAGCGAAATTCTTAACAATTCGCTTACTAAACGTGCTTATTACGAAAACAACGAAATATATCCTTTGAAGAATTGCGTGGAACTGATGAATCCGCTGAGCAACGATTTGAGTGTGATGCGTCAGACATTGTTATACGGCGGATTGGAAAATATCGCTTATAATCGCAATCATAAAAACAATGATTTGCATTTCTACGAATTCGGTAACTGCTACTTCTATAATTCTGAAAAGAAAAATTCTGAAAAGATATTAGCACCTTATTCAGAAGAATATCATCTTTCATTGTGGATTTGCGGCAAAAGAATTTCTAAAAACTGGGCCGCACCGGAAGAAAAAAGTTCTGTATTTCAGCTGAAAGCATTTGTTTACAATATCCTCAATCGTTTGGGTATTGAAAGTAATAAAATCATCAGTGAAACTTTCAACAATGGTATTTATTCCAATGCTATTTGCCTTCGCACACGCAACCGTGAAATCGGAACCTTTGGTATTATAAGTAAAAAACAACTAAAAGCTTTTGATATTGATACGGAAGTATATTACGCAGAAATCAACTGGAACAATCTACTGAAAGAAACGGAAAAACATTCAGTAAACTTCACTGAGATATCAAAATTCCCCGCTGTAAGCCGTGACTTGGCATTGTTGATTGACAAACAAACAACCTTTGCAGAAATAGAAAAGATTGCGCGCAATTCAGAAAAGAAACTTCTCAAAGAAGTTTCACTATTCGATGTGTACGAAGGAGATAAATTGCCAGAAGGCAAAAAATCTTATGCGGTTAATTTTGTTCTTCAGGATAATGACAAGACTTTGAATGATAAACAAATTGACGCAGTAATGCAAAAAATTCTCCACAACCTTCAAAAAGAGCTGGGAGCACAACTTAGATAATAACATTAATATAAATCAGAGCTTCTTAATTACTCTGAAATCATAACATAACTATATGGGAAGAGCATTTGAATATAGAAAAGCAACGAAGCTGAAACGCTGGGGCAATATGGCCCGCGTATTTACCAAATTAGGAAAACAAATTACCATTGCGGCTCGTGAAGGCGGACCTGATCCTGACATGAATCCTCGTTTGCGCGTGTTGGTGCAACAAGCTAAAAAAGAAAACATGCCGAAGGAAAATGTGGAACGCGCCATCAAAAGAGCAACCGACAAAGATGTTTCAGACTATAAAGAAATGGTGTATGAAGGTTATGGTCCTTACGGCGTGGCTATAGTGGTAGAAACTGCAACGGACAATCCAACCCGTACCGTAGCTAATGTACGCAGCTATTTCAACAAACATGGTGGTTCTTTGGGAACTTCGGGAAGTCTCGAATTTATGTTTGAACACAAATGCGTATTCAAAATTACACCTAAAGAGGGAGTTTCTTTGGAAGATCTGGAACTGGAATTGATTGATTACGGAGTAGATGAACTGATAGAAGATGGTGATACCATTCTTCTTTACGGTGATTTCAAATCATATTCAGATATTCAATCCTATCTAGAAGAAAACGGATTTGAAATACATTCAGCAGAATTTGAACGTATCCCTACCGATTACAAAACGTTGACAGAAGAGCAACGCGCACAAATCGAGAAGTTGCTCGAAAAGTTTGAAGAAGACGATGACGTGCAAAACGTCTTTCACAATATGGAAGAAGGGGATGAATAATCCCCTTCTTTTTTATTTATGATTTGAAATTTAACTAATTAACCAATCATCTACCATAATACTTATCCAACGCCTCTTTTGCAGCAATAAACGAACTTTTTCTGGAAGATAACACATCACTTTCCAATTTGGATAAAAGTTGTTCTATTTCTGAATTTCGGTAGAAATCGGATTTCAATTTTTCATTGATACTTTCGTACATCCAAAACTTGGATTGCTCATTGCGTTTTTCATCAAAAAAACCGTTTTTCTTTACGAAATCAATGAAACGGTGAATCATATCCCAAACACCATCAATATTTAATTTATAAAAACCGGAATATGTCAACACTTCAGGTGTCCATCCCGAATCAGGAAGCGGATAAAGATGCAATGCATTTTGGAAATGTCGTTGCGCCATCTTTGCTTTCTCAATATTATCTCCATCTGCTTTGTTGATAACAATCCCATCAGCCATTTCCATAATTCCGCGCTTAATTCCCTGAAGTTCATCTCCTGTACCTGCCAATTGAATCAACAAAAAGAAATCTACCATAGAATGAACCGCAGTTTCAGACTGCCCTACTCCAACCGTTTCAACAAACACGTAATCAAAGCCTGCTGCTTCACAAAGAATGATTGTTTCGCGTGTTTTGCGGGCAACACCACCCAATGAACCAGCAGATGGCGAAGGACGAATAAATGCATTTTTATCTACCGACAATTTTTCCATCCGCGTTTTATCACCAAGAATACTCCCTTTTGAGCGTTCGCTGGACGGGTCAATGGCTAAAACCGCAAGTTTATGACCTTGCTCTGTAAGATATGTACCGAAGGCATCAATAGATGTACTTTTTCCTGCACCAGGAACCCCTGTAATCCCTACTCTTATGGATTTTCCGCTATGAGGTAGACATTTCTCAATGATAGACTGAGCAATATCCTGATGTTCGGGACGCGAACTTTCCACTAAAGTCACAGCCTGACTCAAGATAGTGATATTCCCGTCTAATATCCCCTGTACATATTCATCTACAGAATAATCCTGACGTTTAACTCTTGCTGTAAGATATGGATTTACACTAGGAGGTTGTGCGACGCCTTGATTGACTTTCAACCCTTGATATTTTTCATCATTTTCAGGATGGTTCATACTCACTGATTTTTAAATATAAATGCCGATTAACGTTCTTATACAAAGATACGCCAATCGGCACGAATTTCAAATTTCAATTATGTATTTATTATCTTTTTACATCAGCTATTACTGTTCCTTTTATTGTTAGGACGAAAACAGTATCGGGGGTATTTGTGTAAACTGTAAGCGTTTTGTTGAAATTACCCGGACGACCAATCGTATTATAGCTAGCGTTAACTACACCTTTCTTACCTGGCAATACCGGTTCTCTTGTATAACTTGGAGTTGTACATCCGCAAGATGCCTGCACGCGTTGAATAACAATAGGAAATTTGCCTTGGTTTATGAATTCAAAACTGGTAGTTACAGAACCTACAGATTCTTTAATCGTACCAAAGTCGTGTGTAGTTTTCAAAAATTTTACATCTTTCTTTGTTTGCGCAAAAGCAACTGTAGATAAGATAATACCGAACATCAATATTAAACTAAATCTTTTCATAATCTATAAACTTATAATTCTATGATAATACTATATGATACAAATTTAAGCAAAGAGTTTAATGTCATACATGTTTTTATCCATTTTTTATTTTTATTGCATTATTCTACATTTATTCTTATTCCCTGAGTATGAGAAGTAAATTCTGGTGCATACATGCTCTGAATAGTAGTAATTCCATTAGAATAATTTCCTTTTCTTGATACAAACAAATCGTATTCAAATACATACGTCCCTTTTGGCAAGAAGTCAAAGTAGAAATTCATAGAAGCATCTTTATTAGTCTGATAATATATGGTTCGTTCTCTCCATTTATTTTCTGAGATTTGTTGAACAGGTTCGAAACATGCTGCACGCATATCTTTTAAATGCACAAATTCCATATCACGATCCGTCCTTATTGTTAACCGGACAGTTACTTTATCGCCTACTTTCAGACGATTGGATTCATTCACAGGAATTAGTTTTCTTCCTGATGCATCGGTAATTACTTTAAATAAGAGTTTCTCCACATCTAAAGAAGCGTCCGTTTTGGCAATCTTATCCAAATCTTCAAAGTACTGGAGATAAAGTGCACCCCAAGCGGGAGCATTTCCTTCATGCTTTACAACCACCTTACCCATCGAAGGCTTGATTTCATCACGCATCCAAGTTTCTTTATGGTAACCTGTACCCAATTCTTGACTTTGTGGCTGTATGGTTTTTCCGCCCAATTGAATGGCAGTTTTACCTTCGCCCGAGAACCAGTCGCTACCTGTACTTAATAGTGCATATACGGCATCTGTGGTAGCGTGGGTGGATTCCCATATCTGTGTTTGTTTTTGTTTCAGTAACCAGCGCTTCATATTATCCATTTCATCGGAAGTCGCAGCACCTTGGCGAAAAGCATCCATAATAAATGTGTGTACAGAAACAGCCGACTGTGACATAAATACAGTACTACGATTGTTTGCCCAATACATTCCCATTTCTTCACTATTTGTAGCATGTTCTCTGAAAGATTTCAAAATGTCTTGCATGATTCCATTTTGTCCTTTTTTATGCATCAAAACTGCAATGAGTGAACGTTCGTATAAGCTGTACTTTGTCCAGTTTTTTTGCAGAACCGACATATAAAAGCTAGTCATTTCTTGCAATTTTTGAGACAACGCATACTGAGGATACATTGAACGAACATACACATATTCCAATTCAGTAGTGGATATAGATGTTATAGTGTTCCAGTTTTTGTTGTATTTTTTTAATTGCTCAAAACTATGCAACGCTTCTGAATCTATGAAACTGATGGCTTTGGCCTCCATTGCGCGGATATCATTCGTGCGGTCATTGGCTTTCAACTGCGTTAGTTGATTAAAACCATACAAAATGTAGTGCGTGATGCTTCTGGTCGCTTTGAAATCTTTGAACCATGACCACCCACCCGAAGATGTTTGCAAACTTTTAATCTTCTCCAATGCAGTTTTTGTAATATTCTCGCTGCGATTCAAGTCAAAAAGTAATGCCAATTTTTCCTTTTGTTCCTGCTCTGTTTTTGCTTCCAACACCCACGGTGTTTCTTCCAACAATACGGCTTTCAATTCTTCACTTTTTTGTAAGTTGGAAAGGAACGTTTCTTTACTGCCGGATTGTTGTTTCCATGCATTAATCATTGCCGAAACTTTAGGATATGTCTTTACAATATAAGTACCCAAATTATTTGCGTAATAAGCTGCAAACCAAGCTACCGAATTATCGCTTTCAGGATTGCTAATCACCGGAAGTGCCTGAACGGCATACCATGCCGGATTGTTGGTAAATTCCAAAGTTAAACGGTAATTTTCAGCAGTAGATGACGGATTGGAGATACGTTTCATTTCAAACGTTTTCGTTTCATTCCTATTGACATCCATACGCATAGATTCCGTAACAAGCATTCTGTTTGGCACAACGGCTATAGCGTGTTGCTCACCATCACTAAATTCTTTAGAGTCTGCAATGATTCTTACGCCTAAAACATCTACATCTGAAGGAATCTCAAATGACCATGATGCATCCGTTGAAGCATTTTGCTTCAATGAGAAATCTTGCTCTGCATTTTGGATAGCGATATTTCTAATGATTTCATCGGTCAAAGGATTAAATAATTGCAATCTCACTTTTCCTGAAAGTGCATTATCTAAAAGATTGGAGATTTTAGTTGAAACCATTGTTTTGTCTCCATGACGGAAAAAGCGCGGCAGATTTGGAGTAATCATCAATTCTTTTTGAGAAACGGTGAAATTTTCAGTAGTTCCAACATTCAAATTTTTATCGTGTGCCAGCACGCGGAAACGCCACTTTGTATTGCTTTCTGGTACAGTGAAAGCTATGAGTGTTTCACCTTTCTCGTTGGTGCGCAATTGTGGATAGAAAAAGGCTGTCTCGTTGAAATTGCGACGAATACTTTCTGTATTAATATCAGAATCGTACCTTTCCAAAATCTTAGGAGCCTCTGGTTCAGGTGTAGAAGGTGCTGCATCTGTTTTTGTAATTATTTTGTTTTCAGAAAGACTATGAGATTCAGTTTGTACTGTTGCGTCCATAACTGATTGTCCTTTATATATAGGACTCGTGCCACCTGCGCCTCTCGAAAAAAGCAATTCAACCATTTCACCTCTTAAATTAAGTCCGAACCAATTAAATGTATCAAACTCTAAATTGTAAATATCTGCATAATTTATTCTTCCCGACAAGTATTGCTGTGTTTGGTTGAAAACTTCGTTTATAGAAAGTTGAGTCATGTACACATTATATCTGTCAAGTGTTTTTCTGAGAGACCAATTAAGAAGTGGATAAATTTTATCTAATGAAATATCATACATTGACGCTAAAATCTCTGCATTAGCCGAATTACCTTTGGCATCTTTTACAGAAACAGTCCATTCTTCATTGGAACCCGGGCGAATTTTATCACGGAAAACATCCATCTTCACCTGCAACTCTTTCTTATCTTCGGCGGTTGTAATTTTTACATTGTGACTATAAAACTCTTCATCTTTTATATAAGTGAGCATGAGTGTCAAACCATCTTTGTATTTTTCCTGATAAGGAATACGGAATGTTTTATTCTCCTCACTCATTTTCACCCATTTTCTTTCTACAAGATTTGTTTTGCTCCATAATTCATACAACACATTTACATTCTTATCTGAAACGCCTAAAACTATTTCAGCATCTTTACCTGGAGCGAAAGTGGTATTCTTTTCCACCAACCAGTTGTTCGTTTTTATAGGTGGTTTTTTATCATCATAAGAGAACAAAACAAAATCCCGTTGCGCTTCAACCAATTTATCCTGATTATCTTTTGCCTGCAGTTTGATGCGATATTTTCCTGAAGTTAAACGCTGAATTTTACTTAGTAAATCTTTTTGTTCCCCCGTCACAAAACTACCGTTCAATACTTCGGACTGTACGGAATCATTAGGCAATAGTGAGAATATCTGATATGTACCATGTGTTTCAATATCTTTCCCATCCAGATTCTGCGCAGATATTTTGAGAGTGTTAGAGACAGATTTCTCAATTTTTTCAGGAATAGAGACATCCAACACCATAGATACATCGCCAACACTCAATTGATAATTACCTATTTGAGATTCACCGTTCACATCGGTTACTTTTGCTTCTACATTGAAGGTGTATATATTCTGATAATATCGGTAATAATTGTTATTGTAATCTTCTTTTTTGGGTGTAAAAGTTATAGTAAAATCGCCGTTATCATCTGTTTTCAACGTTCCCTGTTGAAATTGTTTGGGCACACCGCCAAACCACCAGTATCGTGCCCGTGTTATGCGATATTCTACCGTAGCATTCTGCAACTTTACGCCTGAATAATTTTGTGCGGTTCCTTTGAGTGTTACCGGCACATCAAACTTATAAGTTTTATCCACTTTCTCAAATGTGACATCAAAAGTAGGACGTTTATATTCTTCTACTCGCACACTTAAAGCGCCGTTATCTGCCATCAAAGTATACATGCCATTCAATTTGTCTTTCGGTAAAATGAATTCACTCGAAACAGAACCAAACTCGTTTGAAGTAAGCGTTTTGGTTGCGGCCACCTGACCATTTGAGTCTCTAAGCTTGATAGTCACGGATTTGTTGGGCAACAATTTCATCCCGCTATCAGTTGATTGAGTTATAACTGCTTTAAAGTATATTGTTTGTCCTGGTCGATAAATACTTCTGTCTGTAAAGATAGAAGTGAAAGTACTATTTCGTTGGGAAGTACCACCAGATCTACCATAGTAATTATAAGGAAGATCGCTTAAAACGCCCCATTTATCATCTCCTTGTACTACCTGATACCTAAATGATGAACCATTTATGGGTTTCACCCATTTAGCATTTCCATTATTGTCTACCGGAAGTGCTTTTACTAATTGTATATTCTGATTATCCCAGTTGTTGGATAATTGGTAAATGTTTACCTCAGCATTGGTAACCGGGGCTCCGGTCTTTCTGTCAACGACATAAAATTCATATTCATTATTGTTACTTTCGCGAGCAAATGCAGCCAGGTCTGAAACTGTAAATGCAACATAGTTATTATCGACACTAATCAAAGGTGAAGAAGTTTCTAGGAGATAACTACCATATTTAGATATATCAATTTCAATGGTAGTGTCTTTCGTTAAATATGGAGGCTGTGATGCAAAACTGAACGGAATTTCCTTTATGAGGGTTTTAGATGTCTTTTTAGTCGCATTCAAAACTTGTTGCTGAACCTGATACAGTTTGAATGAAGCACTTTTAAAGTTTCTATATCCTATTTTAAATTTCTTAGGGCTCTTAAGACCGTAACTTTTATCTCCGCTGATGTTTATCGTAGGTATAGTAAGATTATTCAGTTTATTTTTCAATATTGAAATTCTTTTATATTGAGGATATTTGCGAATGCTCATACTTAGTAAATCGTAGCGTTCTTTCAATGCTTTTTCCTGCGCCACACTATCTTCGGTGTCAGAATTGTCAATATCGGTCAACTTATCAATTATTTCTACGCTCATCTCGTTGTTTTCCCATTTTTTCAATAGACTTTCTAATGAAGCTTTGGCGTATTCCTTATTTGTAACATCAAAATGTTTCAAATAATCTATTTTTTGTAAATCCAAAAGAAGTACAGATTTATTCAAGTTGCGACTCAACAACGACGACATTAATTTACGATAGGTTTCGAGCCTCCACAAGTCATACTCATTTTTAGCTGGATTAAAATTGAGCTGTACAAAATTTTCAGGAGAATCAAAAAGTGATTGAGTGGTAATACCTTTTCTATAAAGAATAGTGTTCAAACCATCATCAGTACGAATATTTTCAAAAAAATCAATAGCACGCAATGCCAAAAAATCAAACATTGTAGGATAATAAATCCGGGAATCATTTCCCAAATCCACAACAGCGGAATATGTTGGCACAAGTGTATTTTCAAGTTTTGATTGAGCAGAAAGAGATGCATTCAGATGTTCCACTATTTTGTCGTAAAACATATTCTGTGTCCACTCTTTCATATCCTTTGGTACAAAACCTTCCACATTTGTTCTATTCCTCGTCTGCCAATGATACTTGTCATAATAGTTCAGATAAAGTTCTCCCAACATGGAGTGAAGTACCGACTTTTCCACTTCATCTTTTGACTTATCCAACATTGCACTCAGATTTCGGAAGATGGATGTATCGTTTTGATTATCTGTCACAATATCATACTTGCCTTTATAAATGACTGCTTTTATCGCCTGCGCACTGTTTTTATCTGCTATGGCTTGCTTTAGGATTTTATCCACTATCTCATTAGCCGATTTTGGCAGCGATTTTTCTTCAAATACTGCTACTTGTTTCCATTGCTGCTGATAGGCATTGTTCTTATTCTGTGCATTCATATTCAAAGCGTTTATGATTAAAATGAGGATAAAAAATATTCGTTTCATATAGTTATCAAATTACGTATAAATAATAGATAGAATTTCTGTGGAATTATTTCACAGAAAAAAGATATTTTATTGATAAACATCGTTTTTTATGATTTGTTTGTATTTTAGACGAAAAGAGATAAAACTAAAAGAATAAGGAACATGAATTGCCGATTAAAATACTGATAGCTGAAGGCTTCTATAAAAAAGATGAGATGGAAGAAATCACCATTTCTGATTTATATCATTTCTTACATAAAATCACACATCCTAAATAAATATATATCAGGCATTTATAAGCAGTAGCATTAATGTAACATGTTTTATTAGCTTTTTTTGAAATTAAAATATAACTTTGTAAGAGAGTTCCAAAACTTAAACCGATAATTAGAAACTAGGAAATACGTGCTATTTTCTCTAAACTTTAAACATGAATACAAAAGATTTAGCAACCTTAGTAAGAAAATTAATTTTATTTTCTCCCTTTTTATTAATATTATCTTCTTGTAAAGATGATATTGTAGCAACTGAACAAAATCAAAAAGACATCACTTTCAATGCAGTTATAGACAATGAAAGAATAAACACAAGAGCTACGGGTACAAGTTGGGAAAAAGGAGACCAAATTGGTGTTTTTGCGATACAATCTGGAAAAGAGTTATCAAACTTAAATATTTACAATGGAGTTGATAATGTGCCGTTCACCACTCAAATGGGTGATGGTTATTTTGTTTCAGATAAAAAAATAACTTATCCCGAAAATGGTTCAGCATTGGATATTATTGCATACTATCCTTACAAAGATGATATCATCAACTACAACTACCCTATAAACATAGTGGAACAAAAGGATTTCTTTTACAGCTCCAATCTTAAAACAATTAGTAAAACTAATCCCCAACAAAGTCTCACATTTACTCGTCCAGTATTATCTAAAGTAATTATAAATATAACTTCAGCTACTGAAAATTCAACTCTCAAAGGATTGGAAACATCCGTACAGGGAGCTAAATCAAAAGCAAATTTCTCATTAGTGACAGGAAAATTTAATATTGATGAGAATTCGACTACCAATTTTCAGGTGCCAACTCCAGGAAGTGACTTCGAGAAACAAATTTCTGTATTATTATTGCCTACTACGAAAGAAAATGAAATAACAATCAAGTTTTCTATCGATGGTAAAAATTATCGTTTCAATATTCCTCATATTCTTGAATCTGGCAGAAAGTACTCTTATAGCATTCGTTTAAACAAATTGACAGCTGTTATCACTACAACAGGCTATATTGAACTTCCTTATTATACCACCCAAACAGCTCCCAATTCGCAACTAGTCACACATCTAATTAATGGTAAAGTGCAGGGACTTCAGGCAAACGCTCGTAATTACACTTTGCTTTATGATACAAAAAACAAAATGCCTTATTGGGTAGCCTATCCCTTAACAGCTGATTATATCGGAAGTTCAGGCAGAACTGATGCTTGGGACTTTGATCCAAAAATTAGCACTTCTTTACAGCCTAATCTTAATAGTGGCTGGGTGACAAGCGGTTTTGACAGAGGTCATATATTGCCAAGTGGAGACAGAACGGCAACGCGTGAGATAAATAAACAGACATTCTATTTTACCAATATGGCAGCTCAGAATAGTAAAATGAATCAAGGTGTATGGAGTGAGTTAGAAAATAAAGTGCGCTCCTGGTATGGAAATTATGATACACTTTATGTAGTTACCGGATGTATATTACCTACTCCTCCCGAAACTATCAGTTACGCAAAAGATAAAAGCGGCAATAGTGCAGCAGTTCCTAAATATTTTTATAAAGCACTGCTCGGTAAAAGAGGTACTACATATAAATCAATCGCATTTAAAATGCAGAATATTACTTCAGAAGTTTCTTATACCAATCGTGTAGTATCTGTAGCAGATATAGAAAAAGAAACAGGATTCATATTCTTCCCGTCTTTGCCTCCTGCAGTGGCAAGCACTGTTAAACAGAACAAGTCACTATCGCCAGATTGGAACTAAATAAATTAACCACATATCCAAATTCATAACTATAATTTTTAATTAAACTAAAAATGAAAAATCTAAAATCTCTTTTAATGCTATGTGCATTAATAATTTTATCATCTTGCTCTTCGGAGAATGATTTTCCCGTAAATCCATTCGCTTCCGGCGATGCTGTAACATTTAACGCGACTATCGGAAACGGAATCTCTACGAGAGTAAAAGGAACAACATGGGAAAAAAATGATGCTATTGGAGTATATGCTCTAACTCCAGGCAAAGGATTGGCAGACGGCATTCACGAAGGAATGGCAAACAAAAAACAAATCACTGACGGTACTTCTACTTTCACTCCGGCTGATGAAAATGCTAAAATCAAATTCCCTTCTCAAGGGGGTGCGTTAGATTTTATAGCGTATTATCCTTACACAGAAAACATTAGCAATAATCAAATTGCAGTGAATGTAGAAGCTCAGTCTCCTTCTAGTGATGTATTGTACTCTAACAATGCAAAAGGTGCTAAAAAAGATGATGGCGTTGTAAATATGCATTTCACCCACAAACTGGCTATGTTGGTTTTAAACATTGCTTCTGCTGACGGAAGTGCACTTACAGGCTTGACAGCTACTATTGACGGGCTGAAAGTAGACGGAACAATGAATCTTGAAAATGGAGTTATTACTCTAGGAAATACATCTAAACAGTTGACTCCTGCAGCTGAAGTTAATGCAGATAAAGCAACTATTAAAGCAATCCTTGTACCAGGCCAAAATCTCAATTCTGCAAAAATAACATTTATCGTTAATGGTAAAACTTATGTATGGACTCCTTCAGCACAAGATTTAAATAGTGGTTTGAAGTATACATATACACTTAATCTTGTAGCAAAAGCAGGCACCGTAGAAGAAGTCCATCCAAATGCAACTATAGGTGATTGGTCGGAAGGATATACAGGTCCAAATCCTATAGACTTAAATCCAGAGCAAGGTGCTCAATTCATTACAGACAAAACATCCGTTGAAATTGCTGCAAAAGGCAATCTTACAAGCGTTATTAAATTAATTACTACAGATACTCAGGCTTGGACTGCTGCAAGTGACGCTGCATGGTTAACTATAGATGCTGCAAACGGAACAGGAAGTAAAGATTTGACATTAACTGCTCAAGAAAACACAGCTAATGCCGCTCGTACTGCTAAAGTTACTCTAAAAGCTGAAGGTTTTGATGATGTAGTCATTACGGTTAATCAAGCTGCAGGGGAAAGCACACCTGTGCCTACCGCAAATTTACTAGCACCTTGGTCAGATTTTGAAAATTGGTCTCTATTCACAAATTCATTGAACAGCTACGGACTTTCAACAAACGGAGGTTACGTTTCTCAAAACTCAACTGCAGGAATTGATGGTTCTTCGGCTTTGGCTCTAAAAGGGACTCCTACAAAAAATGATTACGTCTTTACCGCATTAGTAAAAGACGGTGTTAAT
This sequence comes from Dysgonamonadaceae bacterium, assembly GCA_032068765.1. GTDB lineage: Bacteria > Bacteroidota > Bacteroidia > Bacteroidales > Dysgonomonadaceae > DAMBHY01. The sequence continues at coordinate 14,801 of DAMBHY010000012.1, forward strand.
TTAACTGGAAAAAGTAAAATAATTCTTTGGGTTAAGGGAACAAGCGCTAAATCTTTGTCTATAAATGTATATGTTGGAACAGGAAGTTCTATGGGAACAGATTATAAATGTTTCAATGTAGGAGATATGACAAACGATGTTACTATAGATGCTTCGGATACTAATGCATATACTGGAAACATTAACACAAATGGAGAGTGGAAAAAAATTACTCTAAATATTGCAGGTCTAAAAATCAATTCAGGACTAGGTCAAAATCTATTTGCATTGAAAGTTGCAGGTACTTCAGCTTACGATCTTTTAATTGACAATATTACTGTTGAATAATTTACAGATAAGTTTTTAAGAAAGAGGGCTGTCTACACAGCCCCTCTTTCTTCTTTTTTTAAATAATTAAAATCAAAATACATGAAGCAAAGACTATTTATTTGGATTCTAACTTTTCTTATTATCCCAAATATTCTTGCTCAGACTCAAAAAGAACCCACATCCGATAAAAGTACTCAAGTACTGGATGCCGGAGGTATCATTGATGAAATGCTGCTGCCGGAAGATGGTGAAGGAGGCTTGTCGCAAGATGTCAGTACAACTGTTATTTTCTCAAATGACGTTTTCCTGAAAAAATCAGGTTTCCAATTCTCTCCTTTTCGTTTCCGCATCAGAGGATACGACAGCAGACATGAAGAAAAATACATCAATGGTGTAAACTTCAATGAATCTGTAAGAGGAATATTCAACTATTCGTCTATTGGAGCCATGAACGACATTACCAAAAACGGAGATGCTATCAATTATTTCGCTCCTTCCAACTTTACTTTCGGAGACATCGGCGGAGCACAAAACATCAATATGCGTGCCGGCAGCTATACCCGAGGAGGAAAAATAACCCTTTCGGCCACCAACCGCAACTATTACTCCCGTGCCATGGCAAGTTATACCACGGGTATGATGGACAACGGATGGGCTCTTATGGCATTAGTGGGAGGTCGCTATTCACATGAAGGCAATATACAAGGCACCTTCTACAAAAATATGTCTTACGCATTGGGAGTAGAAAAGATGTGGGCCGACGGAACTCATCGACTCTCATTCACAACATTCGGCTCTCCGGTACAAAGAGGACAGCAGGGCTCGTCCTATCAGGAAGTATATGACCTCACAGGCAACAATTTTTATAACCCAAACTGGGGCTATCAAAACGGAGAAAAAAGGAATTCAAGGGTAGTCACTTCTTATGACCCTACAGCTATAATATCTCATATCTGGAAAATCAATGAAACTTCTGATTTAAGAACAGGTTTAGGTGTTCACTACAATCGTTACGGAAGGACTTCATTAAATTGGTACAACGGAGCGGACCCACGTCCTGATTATTACAGATATCTTCCATCCTACGCCGGAGCAGACTCAATAAGTTGGCAATACTATGCATATCAATGGAGTCCTAACGGCAGCAAGAATGTATCCCAAATCAATTGGGACAGACTTTGGGATATAAATCATATGAATGTAATGAACGGCGATAGTTCTGCCATATATATGATACAAGAAGAACGTAAAGATTTATTTGAAACCGCATTTAATACTGCATTTAACACAAGCTTTACAGACCGCGTAAAGTTTCATGCAGGACTAGAAGCAAAAAAAGCTACTTCAAAACAATTCAAAACAGTAGAAGACCTTTTGGGTGCAACTTACGTAATGGATATTGATAAGTTTGCCGAAAGGGATTTCCCTGGAGACAGAATTATCATACAGAATGATTTAGAAAAGCCCTATCGTCGCGCTTTTAAAGACGATGTTTTTGGATATGATTTCAGATATTATATTCATTCTGCATCGTTATGGGCACAACTCGAGCATAATTATCGCCATTTAGATATTTATTACGGTGCCAAAATGAATTACGACCTATACCAACGTGACGGCAAAATGCGTAATGGTCGTTATCCCGACAACTCATTTGGCAAAGACACTGAGCATTCTTTCTTAGGTTATGAAACCAAACTTGGTTTGACTTATAAAATATCGGGACGTCACTTTATACAAGCTAACACTTCCGTTCAGGCAAAGGCTCCTTTGATAGACAATATCTACATCAATTCTCGCATTTCAGACAAAACCATTGAAAATCCTGGATTGCTGAACATCTATCATATCGATTTAGGATATATATTCTCAATGCCATCAATAAACGGAAGAATAAGTTTGTTCAACACCTGGTTTAAGAATGATATTACCCGTTATGGATTCTATCACGATACTGAAAGAACTTTTGTAAGCCATGTCCTTTCAGGAGTTGACCGTGTTTATAGAGGTATTGAAGCTGGAATAAATTATAAACTAAATGACAATTGGAACTTCGATTTAGTCGGAACAGTTTCTGAATACTACAACAGTAACAATCCACTAGGCGTGATGAACTCTGAAAACGGAAAAGTAAAAGACGTGACTGAAACAGTGTATATGAAAAATACCTATATCGGCGGTATCCCTCAGGCTTTAGGTACACTTGGCATCAATTACTTCTATGACTATTGGTTCATAAGCCTAAATGTAAATGCGTTTGGAAACACTTATATAGATGTAGCTCCATCAAGACGTATTTCTTCAATATACAACACAGTTATCCCACCGGAAGCAATTGGTTATGACGAAAATATTTATAAAACATATCAGTCTCTTACTACCCAAGAGAAATTTAAAGGTGGCGCTACCCTCGACTTTTCTTTGGGAAAACTATGGTATCTGCCCAATCGCGATGCGATAAACCTCAACCTTAGCGTAATGAATATTTTAAACAATAGAGATATCCGTACGGGAGGTTATGAACAAGGACGCGTCGATTTGAGTAATTCAAATAAGTTTGCTTCAAAATACTTCTACATGCAGGGCATCAATTTCTTTTTAAACACCAGTTATCGATTCTAAAAATATACAACTATGAAAGTAAATAATTATATAATTTATATGCTTCTTGCACTTTTCACATTGGGTGCTTGTACAAAAGAATATATGGCTCCGCCATTAAACGAGCCAAAGACATCTTTGAAAGCAAATATTACTATTGCTAAACTGAAAGAAATCTATTCATCTATCAAAGATCCTAAATTAATTGATGTAGACTACATCGTAAAAGGATATGTTATTGGTAATGATATATCCGGCAATATCTATAAAAATCTTTATATACAAGATGCCACAGGAGGTATCAGCATTGGTATTGACCAAAACTCCCTATTTACAGATTACCAGGAAGGTCAAGAAGTATATATTAGGCTAAAAGGATTGTATATGGTGTCTTATGGAGACCAATTACAGATAGGATATGGCAGCACAAATGCCAATAGAATTCCATGGCTGATATGGCAAGAATTTGCAGAAAAGAATAAATGGCCGCTTGCTGACAATATAACCCCTAAGCAAATAGACTTATCAAATCTGGACCAATCAATGGTTAATACACTCGTAAGATTGGATAATGTATACTTTGTTGACGGAGGTAAAAAAACTTTTAGCGAACCTGACCAAACTACTAATAGGACTCTGAAAGATAGTAATGGAAGAAGCATTATCGTGCGCAACAGTAATTACGCTTCTTTTGCAAACGATTTATTACCTCAGGGATCGGGAACTGTGATAGGTGTTTTATCAAAATTCCGCAGCGACTGGCAGTTATTTATCAGAAAGTCATCTGATTGCCAAAACTTTGATTCCTCATCGCCTGGAACCATTAATCCTCCGATTAATGTACCAGAAAAGTGATTTTGAATGACCCATCCCGCTTTGGGTGCTAATGGACTTTTTGTAAACTCAGGAGCCATCGCTATTTCTCCCTATGTGTTGGGTAAATAAAATGTACGCATCGCGTTTAAATATACAAGTACTACTTCACAAGCAGCTACTTGGGAAATTAAAAACGTAATAATCAAATAATACAAATGAAGAAAATATTACTAGGATGCCTAATAATTTTATTAGGCACTCCATCTTTCTCACAAACAAAATCGCAACTGGATGTATATGCTATTGCCTTCTACAATCTGGAGAATTTGTTTGACACGGAAGACGATATCAACAATAAAGGGGACGACGAGTTTCTTCCCAATGGCACGTATCGCTGGACTAAAGACAAATACGAAAAGAAGCTTGATAATATAGCAAAGGTGCTGAGCAGAATCAGTAGAGAACATTGTCCTGCCGGTCCCGCTATCATCGGTGTTTCTGAAATTGAAAACAAAAAAGTACTTGAAGACCTGGTGAAACGTCCGGATTTGGAGTCGATGAATCTACAAATCATTCATCATGAATCGCCCGACAGACGTGGAATTGATGTAGCAATGCTATACAATCCTGCACAGTTTCAGTTTACTGACTACAGTGCCCATAAGTTTGAATACGTGGACAGCACATTTATTACCAGAGATCAGCTATTGATAAATGGTATGCTTGCAGGCGAGCCTATCCACGTAATCATCAATCACTGGCCATCCAGATATGGCTCCAAATCGTCTATTCTTCGTGAATCGGCTGCTGCAGTTACTAAAAAAATTGTCGATTCATTAAACGTAGCGGAAAACAATCAGGCAAAAATTTTTATTATGGGCGACCTCAACGACGACCCTACTAATAACAGTGTACGTTTGGTATTGAACGCGAAGAAAGAACAAAAAGACGTAAAGGAAAAAGGCTTGTACAATCCGATGTGGAAAATGTATGATATGGGAATAGGCTCTCTGGCTTATCAAAGCAAATGGAGTCTTTTTGACCAGATTATTATCTCCTACCCGTTGTTAGGAAATGACTACAGCTCATTAAAATATTGGAAAGCTGAGATATTCAACAAAGAATTTCTGATAACTAAGGAAGGTAAAAGAAAAGGTTATCCTCTACGCACCTTCTCCGACAATACTTTTATCAACGGATACAGCGACCATTTTCCTACTATAGTGTATGTAGTGAAAAGAAGGTTAGTAGACTGATGATAACTGGATTGATACATTATATCGAATAAAGGAAGTTTCTAACAAAAATTTCCTTACGCCGATTGAAACCGCAAGGCGCTTGTGGGTCTGAAATGGCAGAACAAATTTCTATCTAGGGAAACTAATAATCAGCTAATTGAAAAATAGAATTTTCATTCTGAAAAAACTATTTCCAATGTAAAAATTCTTTTCATTTATTGCAATATCCAAAAATATTTGTAAATTGCGATAGTTTTGCACACCCCAAAGAAAAGAACGTGTTGCAAAAACTCATACAATTATCTGTGTATAAACAATATAAACGAATAAACTCTTGTATCAGTTGATACAACTAATATAAAACATTATTCAGCTTTAGTAAAAATATTTTTTATTATAACCCTGTAAGACAGAGACAAAAAAAAGTCTCTCGATAACAGGCATACGAGAGACTCTTAAAAAAATAAGGTCTTATCTACTACGCAGTAGCAGTCGCCGAATTGTTTGCAGACATGGCGACTGTTTCTTTTATATCTGATTTCTCAGAAGTAGAAACATTTTCCTTATTTTTGTTTTGTGTAGCTCTGGATTTAACCAAATTAGCATACACGCCCATAAAAACATTCAACTCGTTGACTAATGGCTTGTAATCCTCATCACCGTATTGCCACATTGCCAGTTCAATTCCTTTCAGAAAATTCCTGATACCCTTGTTAATACTAGTAATAAGTTCCGCAGTATGCATCAGCGGTCTTTCGGCCACTTCCACTACGCGTTCCTTAGTGAGTTTTACAAACTCTTGCCATACAACCATCAACTCTCCAAACAGCAGTCCGAAACCCAACTTATTGGCAGCCGCAGCAAACGCCTCGTCACTAACAAGTCGTGCATTGAATTGCGACATTTTTTCATTCGTAGCTTTTCGGTTTTCCAAACGGAGTTTGCCGAAAATACGTTTCAAAAATGGCAACACCAAGCGACGTTCTTCAGCAAGTGACGCCAATTTGGCTTTCTCTACAGCTGAAATCGTTCTGTTGATGGCGACCGTGAGAGCATTCATCTGGTTCCACAACATGGAGAGCTCAGGAGTAAGCGGATGAGGACCATATCTTACGATCAGCTCGTCCACTTGAGGTTGATACTTCAACAATGATTGTTGATAGCCGACCAAATGCAAAGCAGTAACATCATATTTCTCAGAAATATCAATAATACCTTTTGCAAAGTCAGCGAACTCCATTTTGCGGAGTTTTTGAAATTCAAATCTTAATAAATGCATATCAATATGTTTTAAATTATTAATTAAAAATTTGAAATCACACTCCGTGCAAAACTTCATTTGATGAAGTAGCCTGTATATTCAACAAATATAGTTAACTGCACCGCTGTGCAATTTCAGTTAACTGCAAATATAATATTTACAAATTAACAATCACAATATTAATACAAAATTGTTAAATAGCAAAATTTTTTTTAAATAAATTTCGCATAATCTTTCAATATTAGCGAACATCAATTCATTTTGCTGATATTCAAACATATACAACAATAAATTTCAGAGATTTTTTCACATAAATGATCACAAATATGCAATAAGATCTATTAGTAGCAATAATTGTCTTAACAATTTAAATAAGTGTTTTATTAACACTATATGTTATAATCTTGCCCTGAATCATTTCTTCCACTTTAAAAATCTTCGTGTTATCTTATTATTAAATTATTTTCAATTTAATTGTTTACAAAATATAAATTTAAAGATTTCTCGAAATCAACTTCTCCCCCGTGGAAGCATCTTTGGAGATATCACGAAACTTGCTTCACACTCGTGGAGGTATATTTGAAGACTTCTCAGAACATATTTCTCGTCTGTGAAAGTATATTTCAAGATGGCTCTAAACCAACTTCTCTCTCATGGAAGTATACTTCAAGACTTCTCGAAACTTGGTTCACTCACGTGGAAGTAGATTTGAAGATGTCTCGAAACATGCTTCTTTCCGTTGAAAATATATTTATAGACTTCTCAAAAATAGGTTTGCACAAAAAGGAAGAATTTCTCACCTCACATACAACCACCTTTAAACAACTGAAAATCAATTAATACAAATCAAAATCATAGTTGCCCTCACCAAAAATACAACTGCACCACGTAGAGACGTTGCGTGCAACGTCTCCTTATTTGATAGGGATGTTTCCATATAACAATTTTGATTGACAATATGAGTGATTGTTAACAAATGTTTTTGTAAATTTGGGAGGAATACTAATAAACATAAAATGAAAACTGAAAATCACTCCATAAATGATGTATTAGCAAAAAATGCAACTTCATTTTTTATACCGCCTTTCCAGAGATCATATGCCTGGGGTAAACCAGAAATAGAAAGATATTTTAGTGATGTAAAAAGAATCATAAACTCTGAATTAAATCCTAAAGAACATGATAAATTAGAGCATTTCTTTGGAACATTAGTTATTAAAGAAGAAAGAGACGGCTTTGCAAATAAGTCTGTAGTGGTAGATGGACAACAAAGGCTAACAACTACATTAATATTTTTAATAGCATTAAGAGATTGCGAAAATGATCTTGAAAAAAAAGAATTTATAAAACAAAATTATCTTTATAATAATTCTTCTAAATTTCAAGATAAAATTAAACTCAAACAAGTAACAAAAGATTGGGATGCCTTCAAAGCAATTGTAAATGAAGAAAATGCTCCAAATGGAATTATAAATAGTGCGTATATTCTTTTCAAAAAACTCATACTAAATTATAAAATAACAAATCCTGAAGTAATTTTTGAACACTATATAACTGCAATCCAAAGATTAAACGTCGCTGTAATATTCCTAGATGAAAGACCATTTAAAGGTGAGGATCCTCAAATAATTTTTGAAACATTAAATTCATTAGGTAAACCTTTGTCATTATCTGATTTAATTAGAAATTTTGTACTTCTTAGTTTGGAAAGTGATAGCCAATCTAAAATATATGAGAATATTTGGTATCCAAAAATTGAACTTATTCTAGGTGAATATACTTCTGAATTCTTCCGTGATTATCTGCAATATAAAACATGTACATCAGTAAAAGTTGTAAGTGATAACAATACAAAAGAAGTTTATCAATTATTCAAGGAGTATGTAAATAATAAATTTATTACACATGATGATTTTATTTGTGACATTGTTCCTTATGTAAAATGGTATAATCATATTATATCAAAAGATTCCAAAATTAAACTTTCTCAAAAGGAGGATAAAAACAATGAAATTAATGAACTTTTAAGAAATATATTTCATGACATTAAATCTGAAGCATTTAAACCTTTTGTTTTAGGTTTATTAGAATTTAATCAGTCTGACATAATCGATAATAAAATAAGTGACGATTTATTAATTTCTATTCTTAAAACGATACGTATTTATTTAATTCGTAGACGAGTTTTAGGTTTAACGCAGGGAGAAAATAAAAATATTGTATTATTATGTAGCAAAATTGAAGACTTAGCAACTAATAAAACTAACATTTTGTTTTTACTAACTAATCTTTTTTATAGGCTTCGATTACCTAATGATATAGAAATGAGAAATGGATTGTCGAAAATGAACTTTTATCAAGGTTTAAAGAAATATTCTAAATTTATACTCGGAAAAATAGAAGAACATAATACAAAAGTTTCAGTAGATTTTCGTAATCCTAAAATAACAATAGAACATATTTTACCACAAAAAATTGATATTATTTGGCAAAATGAACTTGGAAGTAATTATGAAAATATACAAAAACAATATCTTCATAATATAGGAAATTTGATATTGACAGAATTTAATAGTGAAATAGGCAATCGATCATTTGAATTTAAAAAGAACAAAATAAGCACATCATCACTTAGTTACAGATTAGATATTATTAATAAAGAAGTTTGGAATGAGAATAGTATTATTGAACATCAAAATGTTATGATAAATAGATTTTTAGAAACTTTTAATTTGCCAATTGAGTACAAAGAGAGAGAAAATTGGAATTCTAATATTAAAGAAAGTACTGAGTTCTCACCACTTGAAATTGAACCTAGTGAAATTGCTGGAGAAAAGCCTAGCATGTTTATAATTGAAGGAAAAGCGTATAAAGTAAAAACTTGGCAAGACGTATTTTTAAAATTTATTCAATATATTTATGACAATCCAAATTATGATTTTGGAGTTTTGTTAGATTATCAACAAGAATTATTTAAAAACGAAAACACCATTATTAAATGGCAAAAATTAGAAAAAATGGTAGATGAAAATATCGACGTAACAAATAGATATAAAACATTTGATGGCAAGATTTGGAGTGAAATAAAAGAAATGTCTGATGATATGTACTTTGCTCATATTAATATTTCGGCATTAACTTGTATAAATAGAATTGCTAATGTTATGAATAAATTCAATATTCAAGAGAGTTCTGTAAAAATTAAATTAAAGTAACGGACATCAAAAAAGACTTTAGCAGACACGAAAAACCGTTTGGATAAAATAAGACGAGGCTTATGTATAAGACAAAAAAGAGCAGCGAATAAGCTGCTCTCTACTGCGGATAAGTTCAAATTGTCCGCTGTCGTTTATCAGACCTCCGCGTCCCTATGTCCGCACCGTGTTGACCCATCGTTAAACCCGGCCAATTGAACTTTGATGCAAATATAACGACTTATTCTAAATTTTGTCCTAAATATGGATTTTGTCGACTTGAGAAGATTTTTCCGAGAGCTTCCACAAAAGAGTAATGAGTGTTGCGTCCGATGTGGTGGCAACGCTGCCCTACTGAAAAGGAATATTCTCAAGATTTACCTGATATCGGTATCAAACAATTGACCAAACCATCACAGACCTTATATTTCAACTTGGAATAATCTCTATCGGTATATTATGGAAAAGAGGAAACATGCATACGCAGCTCCCTCTTTTCATCTATTATCCTAAAACAAATTAACTAATTTACCTTATCAACATATTGACATCATAACTCATTATTTCATCAACTAAATTTCCTCATCTCTAATATGATTCTGAACTCTGAATACTATCATAGTGGTGATAAAATATACAACCACCTGTATCCATAAAGCTACGACCTCGAACTTTACTAGAGAAAGGTCGGCACCCATAGAATTCATCTTGAGAAATGCCTGAATTCCGAATGTGCTTGGGAAAAGCATTCCAAATGTCCTCCAAAACCAACTTATATTGGATTGAGGCCATGAGAATCCACTCAAGAATAGTAGGATAAGAGAGAAGAAAATAAATACCACCAATCCTGTTTCTCTGTTTCTGATAAACACCGAGAAAGTCATTGCAAAGAATATGACAGCAAGTATAAATGGTACTGCTAAAAGCATAATAGCCATAGGATCTCCCAAATGTGGTAACTGGAATATTCTTGGGATGAACAGCCAAATATATGCGGCAAGTACTATATAGAATGAGAAATAGCATAGAGACTTACCGAGCAGGGTTTGAAAGAACTTGCCGCGCTGATGTACTTCAAGACTGTCATGCAAGAGCTTTTCTTCCCTTAGGGTCCCATTTACCATAGTTATACCAAAAAACAATGTTTGATGCAGCATGATAACAAGCAGCACGGGAATAAGGAAACTGAAAAATCCCATTGGTTCGTTGTAAAGTATATTTCCTTCGTGACCCAATGGATCGGCTGCAATTTCAGCGGCTTTTCCGGTTATCCCCATTGCATTCAAACGTTGCATTTTTACATCCTTCCCAAACTCCAATACCGTCATATTTGTCCCCATCATCATGGCACGATAATACAAAAAACTGCTCATATCAGAGTACATGGAAACTGTAGCCTGCTCTTTACGTGAAAGTTTTTGATTGAAATCCTTGGGAATCAGCACTACTCCATGAATTTTATTTCTGTAAAGTAAATCCTTACATTCTTCTAGATTGTTCTGCTGATAAGCAACCTTTAAATCTGGTGTTGCATCGATACTGCGCACCAAGGCTCGAGACGTAGAAGTCATTGATTCATCCACTACTGCAATTGGCACATCGCGCACGGCTTCATTTTGATAAACTAAAGAATAAAGCACCGGATAAAACAGCGTGGCTCCAATGAAAACAACAACAAATCCTGAGTCTCTGAAAACCAGTCGGTATTCATCTATAGCGATATAAATAATACGCCTGATTTCATGAAAAAGCCATGTAAAAAAATTATCTTTACGCATATACCTGAACCTCCGTTTCTTTTTCCAAATTATTCTTTAATGACCTAATTACGATAAAAGGCAGTAAAAGAAATACCGACATAGCGGCAAAATATATCAATGAATAATTGACAGGTGCGCCATACAATGCTTCCCTTACGTATATTTTGAAATAATAACGGATGGGAAACAAATAATTAAATATCTGTGCCTTGTAAGGCATCGCCTCTATTGGAAAAGTAAATCCTGCGAAAGTGAAAGCAAACAGCCCATAAAATGCCGATAAGCTAATGGCATCCCTTAATCTTGAAAATAATCCTATAATAAATACGCCAATAGATTGATAAGCTAGTACGTATACAATAGTAGCCAAAAACATCCGCCAAATCTTTCCATTCATTGTAAAATGCATATAGCTATACAAAAGTAAATTGCTGGTTATGCCGAGAATAATGAAAATAATGGTGTAAGGGAGTAATTTACCTATGAGTGCGGCAGTGATGGAATGACCTGATGCAGCGTACCATTCGCCTTGCGTATGTTGTTTTATCTCAATGCCTATCGCAAAAACCGTCAACATGAGAATACTCAACTGCAACACACCCGGCAGCAGCAAATTGAGGAGATAAATACCATAATTGGTGTAAGGATTCCCTAAAGAGTGACTATCTACGGCAATTGGTTGCAATACAGGCATGATATTTTCATCACCCACTACTCCCCGCGCCTGCATCAGTCTTTGCTGAAAATATCCGGAACCGAGTTCACCGATATAAGTCAAATCTTTGTAAGCCAGAGAACCTGCAATCAGATAGGTTTCATTGACATAAAATTCTACTTGTGGACGGCGGGAAGCCAGCAAATCTGCTTCAAAATTCTTTCCGATACTCACAAACGCGTATATCTTGCCACGCTGCATATCTTTGCGCGCTTCCTCATGATTTGGGTAATGTTTGTATACATTTAATTGCGGCAATGCATCCACATTATGGGTAAGCGTACGGGAGATATAGGAATTATCCTGATCTACTACACCTATCGGCAGCTTACGCGGCATACCCTCTTTGAAGAAAGTGAGGAAAAATATGAAGCAGAACAACATCACTCCCACCGATGCCAGCAGGTAGATGGGACGTGAAATCATTCTTTGCAGTTCACGTTTGAAAACCGTCTTCGTATTTGTATGTAATTTATTAGACATCTGCTAATTATTTTACGATAACCACCGACATACCCGGACGCAAATCTTTGATTGGCTGCACGGGTTTGGCGCGTACTTCAAATGTTTTGGCATCAAATTCGCTGGTTGCTTTTGTAGCTTTCCAGGTAGCATAGGATGCCATTGCTTTCATATATGTTACTTTGAATTTGTATTTTTGATTGTTGAGCGCTGGCACTTTTGCTTCAACTTCTGTTCCAACTTTCATATCATTCAACATATCTTCTCTCACATTGAAAGTAACCCAGATATTCTGAAGATTGACAATGTTCATAATAGGAGCTCCTGTTCCTACCAGTTCTCCCTGTTTTGGAAATATTTCAGATATTTCACCAGAGATGGGCGATTTCAGAGTAGTTTCCTGCAGATATGCTTCTACTTCACTTACTGCGCCCTGCGCCTTATCAACCAATGCCTGAGCAGCAGTTTTATCTTCAGATTCCGCGCCGTTTTTGGCCATATCGTATTGCGATTTGGCAGCGGCAGCCTGTGCAACAGCAGCCTGATAATTGGCTTCTGCTTCATCACGTTTTTGCGCAGGCACTACCCCTTTTTCGAAAAGTCGTTGTACACGGTCGTAAGATTTCTTAGCAATATCTACGCCCACCTGCGCCTTTTGATACATTTCATAAGCACCCTGAATCACTTCGGAACGTGCGCCTTTTTGTGCTTTTCTTTGTTGTGAATATGCGGCTCTTTCAGCAGCGGTAGCTTGTTGTAGTTTTGCGGAAATTTCCGGACTTTCAATTTGTACCAATATGTCGCCTGCGTTCACAAACTGACCTTCTTCGGCTTCGAATTTAGCAATTCTTCCGGGAACTTTTCCTGAGATACGTACTTCATCCGCTTCTACCGTGCCCTGAATTACTCTAGGTTCTGGGCGATATACAATCCATCCTATAATAAAAAGGACAATTATTACGACAATTAATCCACCTAAAGCAATACGCAGATTTTTAACGCTTTGTGATGTTTCTTTTTTCATATTATTCTAATGATATAATGTGTTAGTTTATTACTTTTGCCTGATGCAGTACGCCCAGTGATTTTTTTAAATAAGTGTTGTTTAGTTTTACGTCAATTAATGCATCGATGTTTTCAGATTGTGCTGACAGCCATGCAGTTTGAGCAGCCAATAAATCGGATGATGTGATGACACCTTCGCGAAAACCTTCGTTGGCGTAATTCAGATTTTCTTGAGCCTGCTCAATATTTTTTTGTGTAGCCACTTGCTTCTTTATACTTTCCTGAATGCGGTAAGCATTTTGATTGACTTGCAATTCGATTTTTTCTTTTGCTTCCTCCATTTCCATTTTGGTAATCATTGCGAATGACTTGGAAGCATTGTATGTGTGGATTTTTTCTCCGAAGTGGAAAATGGGAACTATCGCTGATACACCGAAAGTAAACATTCCGCCGAATTTCTTTTCGAATCCATTGTATGAATTTGGATTGGTAACAATGTAACTACCTGTAAGTGCAACATTGGGAAGGAATCTTGAAAACATGATCTTTTGATTTGCCTCAGCTATCTTCTGCGTTTCAGCAAGCTGCTGAATTTCTACGCGGTTTCTGTAAACTTCCTCCATCGCAACTAATGGTTGAATTTCTGTAATCGGATTCAGATTTACATCCTTCAATTCAACTTTGTCATGCAAAGGAATGCCACACAACTGATTCAAAGCCATGCGCGAAAGCTGTAAACCATTTTCAGCTTTAGTCAACGACATATCGGCCTCGTTGAGTTTCACTTTAACTTTCAAAGCTTCTGCTTTAGTGGCGACACCCTCATTCAGCATTTCTTGCATATTTGAATCAAGCTTTGCTATCAGTCCCCGATATTCTTTTGCCAGTTTATATTTGTTTTCTACGGAGACCAATCGCCAATATGCTTCATCCACATTTATCAAAAGTTCTTCTATTTTGTCCTGATGACTTATTTCTGCAATACGCTCTCCTATTTTTGCAATGTTATACAGTTGAGCGATTTTTCCTCCCATAAATATGGGCTGCACAAAACTAATACCACCCACGAACATGTTTTGCATATCCATCTGCAAAGCGTCTTTGGGAAGGATTGCATAATTTTTCCACATCAATTTTTCAGGATTTACTTTCGGATCGAAAGGTTTGCCTTCGGCATCCAAAGGAACTGGTAGTTTGTCTACAATAGCAAATTTGTTATTAATCGCCAAACCGTCTATAGAGAAAGTACCATCGCCGTTAGGTTTTGGAAATGACGTTGGAGTGCCAATACCGAAATTGCCTGTTTTGTCTATTACTCCAACAGGAAGATGTGCATCCTCAGATAGTAATGAAATATTTTTCTCGTTCCATGTATAATTACCAAACGCGGTGAAGTTCGGTAGAAATTGTGTATAAGCAGCTTTTTTCATTTCGGTTGCTGCTTTGATACTTTCATCTGCAATCTTAATGCTGTGATTGTGTGTTAGTGCCAACTGCCGAAAGTCCTCCAGACTCAAACTCTTTTGCGAATGAATTGCCAAAGGCAGGCACATTAAATAAATAAGTAAAAATTTTGGTTTCATATAATATACTTTATCAAACAATGATTAGCTATGCAACTATTATGCCAAAAACAAAATGCTGAAATAAAATAAAATATTTTAACTTTCAAGATTTGCCATAATCCTTTTCAATAAGGTACGGCCCATAGAAATATCGTTTGCATTGATATCTTGAACAGCTTTTTCTACTACTTCCCTGACAATTTGTCTAGTTTTGGGCATTATTTCTTTCCCCTTCTCTGTCAGATGAATCATATTCTTTCTCCTGTCACTGGCATCGGAAACCCTTTTCACAAGGTTCAACTTCTCTAAATTATCAATCAAACGTGTCATGCTCGGTTTATCTTTTCTGGTAAGGTTGCATAATGTTTGTTGTGTTACATTATCTTGGTTCCACAAACAAGCCATCACAGACCACTGCTCTGTGGTGATATTGATACCCCCACTTGCAAAAGCGCGCAATAGCGTACGATTGATTATCCCCGAAATCCTACCCGTAAGGATATCAAAAACTTCATATTCTTCTAATAATTCCATCTCAACTAAATATTAATTGCATAAACAATAATTCAAAACTAAACTATTCAAATTTCATGCCAAAATATTTAAATGACTTTTTGTCAAATTTCTACATTTACAATCCCAATTCGTTTCTTCCCGTTCAGTTTTACAGCAAGTGGCTTTGATAGTCGCACATGTCTTATAAATTTAGTTTCATATAAAGCTGGAAGACTATTTAAATATTCCTCGTTAAAAATTTCTTTTTCGTCAACAACTGGATTGATTGTGAAATAACCGACTCCCAACGATGTAATGTTTTGGAAAAAATGTGTTCCCTGACTTGGATCAATTTGATATTTTTGCAACGCTATTTCGGCAATTATTCTTGCTTGACTAATCATAGGCCAAGAAACCGGAATACCTAGCCAAGGGTCAGAAGAACCCCATCGTCCAGGTCCAATGAGAATGAAATTGGTATCTGTCTGCTGAAACTTTTTGTTTATTTCTTCGATTTCCCTGCTTATTTCAACATTATTTTTAGCGTCAAAATTATCGGTTTTCACATATACAACATCCTTAATTTGTTCATAATAACCATTTCCAAGAACATGGTTAGAAAAAAGCAAGGTATGATTATCCACATCTTTTGAAAAGTCTTCATCTATAAAATCTTTCGTTTCTACAATCGGTCGAATCTGAAGTATATAAAACTGAGCGTCATCAATATTATCTATGTTTACTGCAAATTCAATTTCCACGGGTTTATCCATTTCAAACTGACCAATTTTCAAAACTTTATCCAACGATTCTGCTAACGGAAATTGTTTGTACTTCAGAAGATTATCAAACGTAATAACCTTTCTTCCAGTAGCATAATATCCGGGACGTAATACATCGTCGTTTGCATCGTATGTAGAAGCGACAAATGTCAATGGACTATTTTTATCCAAATCCGAAACCTGAAGTTTAACAATCCCGAAGTTTTCGTCGCGCGTAATTTTATTATTGGAAATATCGTTTGTAAGAGCGTAAAAATGTTTCTGTGAATCTCTCAGTGCAAGCTTAATATCGCTGTTTTGAAGAATGTTTTCAGGGTGAGAAGGCGAGAATCGTAATCCCGAACCGCCATCAACTATGATTTTGCCAAGTCCCATTGCCATATTTACAATTCCATCTTCTACATTTTCATTTCCTATAGGATAAAAATTGACAGAACGCGCCACTCCGGAAATAGCAGGATAAAAATAATTACCATAATACTTCCCAACAACCTCCTGAATGACAATGGCCATTTTTTCTTGATCTATGAGGTTTTCGGTAAAACTTACATACGCCTTGCTATTTTCGTAAAAGACAGATGCATAAACAGCTTTTATAGCGTTGCACATCAATTCTATCATTCGCGATTTATCGTTGAGAGAAGGAATCATGAAAGTAGAATATATTCCTGCAAATGGCTGGTATTTAGAATCTTCAAGCAAGCTGGAAGAACGAACGGCAACGGGATTTTCAATAGCGTTAAGGAAAACAGTCAAATCTTCATTCAACCTTTCGGGCAGTACACCTTGAATAAAATTTTCGAATATTTCCTCATCTGTCGCACTTGTCAAGGCTATAGAATAGAGATTGTTCGTCTCCATAAACTCGTCGAACAAGTCGGTGCAGAGCACAATAGTCTTGGGAATTGTAATGGAAAAATTGGCATTCTCATTCAACTCTGAATGTTTTTTTACAATATTATCTACAAACGCCAGTCCTCTACCCTTTCCTCCCATTGATCCGTCTCCAATCCGTGCTAAATTGGAATATTTATCAAAACGTTCTTTTTCAAATACTGCTATAGTACCCCTGTTTTTGAGTTTTCTGTATTTCACAATAGCATTATAGATAAATTCACGCGCATCGTCGATATGTCGATACTGAGAAACGTCTACTCTCTTGAGAAGCTCTGCAACAGGAAACATGGCACGGGTGTAAAAGAAACGGGAGAAATGGTTCCTTGAAAGATGATAGTACAAAGAATCTTCAGGAATATCATTAATTCTCAACTGTAACTCTTTTAAATTTCTGATTCTGAAAACTTCATCACCCGATATTGGGTCTTTGATAATAAAATCGCCAAATCCTAATCTGTTTTTGATGGCTTTGAGCAATTCATGGGAAAAGGTTTTAGATGATTTATGAATGAACGTTGCTTCAATATCACTTGCATATTTTTCGTTTGATTTTTCGGAAGAAGCATAAATTATGGGCATGTATTTGTCTTGCGCATGAATCCACTCACACAATTTTTTACCTGCAAGACTATCCTCCTTCCCATCTTTTTCAAAGCTTATATCACTGATTACGCCCAACATGCTCTCACCGTATTTTTCGTAAAGTCGTTCCGCTTCTTCATAGTTTCTTGCGAGCAAAATTTTGGGCCTGCCACGCATCCGTAGCATCCGTTCATGGTCGTTGAGCGCCTCTTTTGCAAACTCTTTAGATTCGTTCAAAACAAATTTATACAACAGCGGCAATGCTGTGGAGTAAAATCTGACAGAATCTTCAACCAGCATAATGGTCTGTACGCCAACATTCCGCACATCCTGTTCCACATTCATGTCATCCTCTATCAACTTGATAATTGCCAAAAGAAGTTCAGAATTTCCCAGCCAGCTGAAAATATAATCCATCGCGCTCAAATCTTTCTTTACTAACTCCCTCACGGCAATTTTTGAAAACGGAATCAGTAAAACCATCGGGACGTCGGGATAATGCTTTTTGAACAACTTTGATGCTTCAAAAATTTCAGAATTATCAATATTTGGCATGCATATAATCAAATCATACCTCATATTATCCATTTGAGCAAAAGCCTCTTGTACGTTTGATACATGAGTAAACCGAGGCGGATATCTCAGATTCAAAGAAACATATTCGTTAAATATCTGCTCATCAATTCTCCCATCATCCTCCAGAATGAACATATCGTAGCGTGAAGCAATTATCAAAACATTGTATATTCGTTTGTTCATCAAACTGACGAATGTTCTGTCTCTAAAATCGATATGTGATAAAAAATCTATATTGGTCTGCGAAGTCTGCATCTGGAACAATTATTAAATCGTCAAAGTGAAATAAAAAATTATGACTAAGATAAATAATATCCATGAAATAACGTTAAAGTGAAATTAAGCCATTTGAATTTATTGTAAATTTGAAGTAATTAAGCAATACAAACTTAACACACTCCTCGTTTTAGATATAAGTGTACAAACATTCTACATGTCAAATTCGTTAAAACAAGCGATGAACGCTGAAACAGAAAAAATAGAAGTATACGGCGCCCGTGTACACAATCTCAAAAATATAGATGTCACCATTCCCCGCGATTCGCTTACTGTAATTACAGGCTTGAGTGGCAGTGGAAAATCATCATTAGCTTTCGACACACTGTTTGCTGAAGGTCAGCGACGCTACATCGAAACTTTTTCGTCTTACGCACGCGGGTTCCTTGGAAAAATGGAACGTCCCGATGTGGATAAAATTACCGGACTGAGTCCTGTAATCTCTATTGAACAAAAAACTACTAATAAAAATCCACGTTCCACAGTAGGAACGACAACAGAAATTTACGACTTTCTTCGACTTCTTTACGCTCGTGCAGGAGAAGCTTATTCATACGCCAGCGGTGAGAAAATGATTAAGTATACCGAAGAAAAGATCCTTCAGCTTATTCTTGAAAAGTATCAGGGGAAAAAAATCTATATTCTCGCACCCGTTGTCAGAAACCGCAAAGGTCACTACAAAGAACTTTTTGAAAATATTGCAAAGAAAGGCTATTTAAATGTGCGAGTGGATGGAGAAATCAGGGAAATAAGACCGGGAATGAAAGTTGACCGCTATAAAAATCACTCCATCGAGATTTTGATTGATAAACTTGTGGTTTCCAACAAATTTGAAGATAAGTTGAAATCAAGCGTCAAAATCGCCATGAAACAAGGTGATGGTTTGATTATGATTATGGATGTAGAAAACGAAGAAATACATCATTATAGCAAATCATTGATGGACCCTGTTACCGGACTTTCATACAGCGAACCCGCTCCACACAACTTTTCTTTTAATTCTCCGCAGGGAGCTTGTCCGCGATGCAAAGGAATAGGAACCGTGGACAAAATAGATTTAGATAAAATTATTCCAGATAGAAATATCAGCATTTCAAAGGGAGGAATTGTGCCGTTGGGTAAGGAGAAAAGCAGTTTCCTTTTTTGGCAGATTGAAGCAATTCTTGAAAAATATGACGTTACCCTAAAAACTCCCATTAAAGATATTCCTGAGGAAGCTTTGGAAGACATTATTTACGGTACAAACGAACGCCTTAAAATAAAAAATCAGGCGTTGGGCAATTCAAATTATCTATCTACGTATGAAGGAATTGTAAAATACATAGAAATGCAGCAGGATAGTGACGCCTCGGCTACAGCGCGCAAATGGTCTGACCAGTTTATCTCAACAAGTACATGCCCAGAATGCAATGGACAGCGATTGAACAAAGAAGCACTGCATTTCAGTATTAACGAAAAAAATATTGCAGAACTCTCCAGCATGGATATTCAGCACTTATATGACTGGATGAAAGATGTAGATAAACATATCAGTGAGAAGCAGCGATTGATAGCAGAAGAGATAAAAAAAGAAATCTTATCGCGTCTTCGTTTCTTGCTGGATGTAGGATTGGGATATCTGTCATTGTCAAGAGCTTCGGCAACACTTTCGGGTGGCGAAAGCCAACGTATACGACTTGCCACACAAATCGGTTCGCAATTGGTAAATGTGCTTTATATTCTTGATGAACCTAGTATAGGATTGCATCAACGCGACAATCAAAAGCTTATCAGTTCGTTAGAGCAATTGCGAGATACGGGAAATTCTGTAATTGTGGTGGAGCACGACAAGGATATGATGCTCGCATCCGACTATATTGTAGATATGGGACCTCGCGCGGGACGACACGGCGGCGAAGTAGTTTTTGAAGGAACGCCCAAGGAGTTGCTCAAAACTGACACTCTCACTGCCAATTTTCTAAATGGAAAAATGGAAATTTCAATTCCTAAAGAAAGACGAAAAGGAAATGGCGAAATTTTTTCCATTCATGGTGCCAAAGGAAATAATCTCAAAAATGTGGATGTAGATTTTCCTTTGGGAATGCTTATCTGCATAACTGGTGTTTCCGGAAGTGGAAAATCTACTTTGATAAACGAAACGCTGCAACCAATCCTAAGCCAGCATTTTTACAAATCGCTAAAAGACCCTATGCCTTACGATTCTGTAAGCGGTTTGGAATATCTTGATAAAGTTGTAAGCGTAGATCAATCGCCTATCGGCAGAACACCGCGCTCAAATGCGGCAACCTACACTGGGGTATTTTCAGACATTCGTAATCTTTTCACCGAAATGCCAGAAGCAAAAATCAGAGGATACAAGCCGGGAAGGTTTTCTTTTAACGTTAAAGGCGGTCGTTGCGAAACATGTGGCGGAAACGGAAATAAAACCATTGAAATGAATTTTCTTCCTGATGTGGTTGTACCATGTGAAGTTTGCCACGGAAAGCGTTATAATAGAGAAACTTTGGAAGTCCGTTTTAAGGGAAAATCCATAGCAGATGTATTGGATATGACTATAAATCAGGCAGTGGAATTCTTTGAAAATGAGCCGCATATTATACACAAAATTCGTATGATGCAGGAAGTTGGTTTGGGATATATCCGCTTGGGACAATCCTCAACCACTTTATCAGGTGGTGAAAGCCAACGTGTAAAACTAGCATCCGAACTATCGCGGCGAGACACTGGAAAAACTTTGTATATCCTTGATGAACCCACTACAGGTTTACATTTCGATGATGTGAGAGTTCTCCTTGATGTTTTAAATAAACTAGTAGACAGAGGAAATACGGTGATTGTCATTGAGCATAATTTGGATGTCATCAAATCGAGTGATTATGTGATTGATCTTGGTCCCGAGGGCGGTGGTAAGGGTGGAAATATCCTCAGCTTTGGTACACCAGAAGAAGTGAGCAAAAGTAAAAAAGGATATACTTCGAAATATCTAAAAGATGAATTGTCTGGTAAATTTTCAAAATCTGTTAAATAATTGATTTTGTTAGAACTTTTAGAAGATTTTCGTGTTAGTAATAATACAAATTAATTAATAACAAAATTAAAATAAGATGGCACAAATAAAAATACAGGGTAATCCTATAAACACAGTTGGAGAATTACCAAAAGTTGGCGAGATAGCTCCTGACTTCAAATTAATAAAAAGTGATTTGTCAGAAGGAAAGCTTTCTGATTATAAAGGCAAATATGTAATTTTAAATATTTTCCCAAGTATTGATACCGGCGTTTGTGCTGCTTCCGTAAGAAAATTCAATGAAGAAATTACAAAAAAAGACAATACAGTGGTTTTGGCTATATCTGCGGATTTACCATTTGCAGCAGGCCGTTTTTGCAGTGCCGAAGGCATTGAAAATGTAATTGCGATGTCAACATACAGAAATCCTGAGTTTGGCAAACAATACGGAATAGAATTACAAGACGGTCCGCTTCAAGGATTATTGGGACGCAGCGTAATAATTGTAAACCCTGAAGGAAAAATTATCTACGAGGAATTGGTACCTGAAATTACTCAGGAGCCAGATTATGTTTCTGCAATCAACTCGATAGTGTAGTTTGTTTCATGAAGATTGTGTTAACAAGAAGAGTCTCCGAAGTGATTTCGGGGACTCTTCGCTATTTATATCTATCATTTGTAATTAATTATTTAACCTCTCGCGCAAAATTATCGTGAAACGTCAGTGATATTTTTGTATATTTGTGTTTCCAAAAAATATCAATTAATTGCAACAAGATTTACTATAGGTAATCTTTCTACATATATATGAATGATTTATGAACGATTCACCTAAGAGACCCTCTCCTAAGAAGAAAACTACGTCACAAAGAAAAGTAACCGCCGCCTCTTTGATAAAAAGCGAACGCTTTCACTTTTTGACGGGTATTCTCATTGCATTCTTTGGAATATATGTTTTATTATCACTTATCTCCTTTTTCTTTACGGGAACAGCAGATCAAAGTTATGTACTGAACCGCACTTTATCCAGTCTAATCAATGACGAAACCATTCAGATACAAAACTGGGGAGACGCACTGGGCGCAATTCTCGGTGAACAACTAATTAATGGAGGATTTGGAATATTTGCACTTTTCATACCTATTTTCATCGTTTACTTAGGATTAAAGCAGATGAAGGTGATTCAGTATCCATTCTTTAAGGCTTTTTTTCTTACGGCTTTTCTCCTTATTTGCGGCTCAATTACGAGCGAATTTATTTTAGGAAAATTATTTCCGATTAATCATCTTGTTTGGGGCGGAAGACACGGAAACCAAGTAGTTCAGATTTTGGAAAACAGTATTGGTCTGCCGGGGATCATTCTTTTAATACTTTTCTTCGTCATCATATTCGTTGTATTGGTACGCAAAAACAGCATGTACAAGATACAGGATACGCTTATCAATAACAAACCAAACTTCAATAAATCTACTCAAGAAAATATTGAAAAGTCAGAAAGTATCATTGAAGAGAATATTGAAAATGAAACTAAAATACCTTTTTGGAAGAAATTGTTTCCTAGAAAATCTGATGAAATAGTGGAAGATGAAGAAACAGTTGGAAGTGAACCATTAGAAGAAGAAGAAGAAGTCATAAATGAAATTCATTTTCCTAACACACCCCAACCTATATTTCCTAAATCAAGAACACGAAAACCTGGTGCAGAACCTGCTATCACCGACGATTTCGAGATTGTAGTCCCAAAAGAGGAAGACTTGCCTCAAGCTCCACTAATCCCAACATTACCTTCGCAGACGGAAGCTATTCCTGAAGTAACAAATGAGAATGAAGGTGAGATGATGGAGGATTATGACCCTAAAAAAGATTTGTCCAGCTTTGAATTCCCTTCTTTACAACTGCTAAAAATGTATGACACAAGTGGCAAAGAGGTGGACATGAAAGAACAAACTGATAATAAAAACAAAATTATCCATACCCTAAGGAATTATGGAATTGAGATAACATCCATTAAAGCTACTGTAGGACCAACAATTACATTATACGAAATTGTACCAAAAGCAGGTGTCAGAATTTCAAAAATAAAAAATCTTGAAGATGACATTGCGCTCAGTCTTTCTGCTTTAGGGATACGTATAATCGCTCCGATGCCCGGTAAGGGGACCATCGGGATAGAAGTTCCGAATAAAGACCCTCAGATTGTATCTATGCAATCTGTTATCGCTTCAAAGAAGTTTCAAGAATGCACGTATGATTTGCCAGTGGCTTTGGGGAAAACAATTACTAATGAGGTATTCATATTTGACCTTACAAAAATGCCGCACCTTTTAGTGGCGGGAGCTACAGGTCAGGGTAAATCAGTAGGACTAAACGCCATTATTACATCTCTGCTTTACAAGAAGCATCCTTCAGAACTTAAAATGGTACTGGTAGACCCAAAGATGGTAGAATTTAATATCTATTCTACTATCGAAAGACACTATCTGGCAAAGCTACCAGATGAAGAAAAAGCAATCATTACAGATGTCAGCAAGGTTACTCAGACGCTCAACTCCCTTACTAAAGAAATGGATGATCGCTACGAACTGCTGATGCGCGCTAATGTGCGTAATATCAAAGAATACAATGAAAAGTTTATCAAGAGAAAACTCAATCCCAATAAGGGTCACAGATACTTACCCTATTTGGTAATCGTTATTGACGAATTTGGAGATTTGATAATGACTGCAGGAAAGGAAATAGAAATGCCTATTGCGCGTATCGCACAAAAAGCAAGAGCAGTAGGCATGCACATGGTCATTGCCACTCAACGTCCTACAACCAATATCATTACTGGAACCATCAAAGCGAACTTTCCAGCACGTATGGCTTTCCGCGTAACTTCTCAAATTGATTCGCGCACCATTCTTGATATGAACGGAGCAAATCAATTGATTGGGCGAGGCGATATGTTGTTTTCTCAAGGCAGTAATTTGCTGCGTGTTCAATGTGCATTCGTTGATACACCTGAAGTGGAAAGTATTGCACAATATATTGGTACACAAAGAGGATTTGAACATGCTTTTGCACTTCCTGAGGTAATTGTTGAAGGTAGCGACGATAAACCAGGAGCTGTTGATTTGAATGATAAAGACTCATTATTTGAAGAAGCTGCACGTTTGATTGTAGTTCATCAACAAGGCTCTACGTCGCTTATCCAAAGAAAATTTTCTATCGGGTACAATCGTGCAGGAAGACTGATGGATCAACTGGAAGCAGCGGGAATAGTAGGTCCGACTCAAGGGAGTAAACCCCGTGAAGTGTATATTCAGGATGAATATTCGTTAGAAAAACTAATTGACTCGCTTCGATAACACATTATTAAACCGACACTGCATGAATTGGTCATATCAACATAAACGCATAAATTATACAAGATGAAAAATTTTATATTTACTATATTAATGTCACTTGCAGCATTTTCAGTATTTGCCCAAAATTCATCCGTTCAATCCAAAAACATACTGGATAAGACATATAACTTATACACCCAATCAAAAGGTGTAGGTTTTGATTTTACCATTAAAACTTCAACCGGAAAAACCACCTCTTCACAAAAGGGTAACGTGATGGCAAAGGGCAACAAGTTTCGCGTAACTTTGCCGGGGATGACTACTTGGTTTGACGGTACAACTCAATGGGTGTTATTGCGTGACAATAATGAAGTAAATGTGAGCACTCCATCGGAAAGTGAGATTGCAAGCATTAGTCCTATTGCATTGATGAGTATGTACAAATCAGGCTATAATGTAAAAAACGCTGTTAGTAAGATTGTTTCAGGCAAAGCGGCATGGAGTATTGAGTTATCACCAATAAAGAAAGGTGATTTTTCAAAAATAATTGTAGCCGTAGACAAAAAAAACTCTCAGATTCTTCAAATTATCGGTTATCAACAAAATGGTGCCGTAAACACAATAAATATTGGCAGTTACAATGATAAAAATAATTTTCCTGATGCTATTTTTTCATTCAGTAAAAGAAATTATCCAAACGTTGAAGTAATAGACTTAAGAGAATAGCTTCATTTTATATAATTGACTAAAATAAAATCCTTATATTTGGAACTGTTAATTCTAATAGTCCATTTTTTGAATCAAATTACAAATAAATAACATAATTACTATTTAAAAATATGAGAAATAAAGTTCGCTGCCTTATCATAGGTTCAGGACCCGCAGGTTATACCGCTGCTATTTACGCTTCGCGAGCCAACTTAGATCCCGTTTTGTATGAAGGATTACAACCCGGAGGACAATTAACAACTACTACAGAGATTGAAAACTTCCCAGGATATCCCAATGGAATTACAGGAACAGAAATGATGGAAGACTTAAAGAAACAAGCCATCAAATTCGGTACCGAAGTATTTTCAGGTCGTGCTACAAAAGTTGATTTCAGCAGCAAGCCATACAAAGTGACTATTGATGACGAAAATACTATTGAAGCAGATACTGTGATTATTTCTACAGGAGCCAGCGCTAAATATCTGGGACTTCCTGATGAAACAAAATATGCAGGAATGGGCGTTTCGGCTTGTGCTACATGTGACGGATTTTTCTATCGTAAGAAGAAAGTAGCAGTAGTAGGCGGCGGGGACACTGCATGCGAAGAAGCTACGTACCTCTCAGGTTTGGCTGACAAAGTATATCTTATTGTAAGAAAGCCCTATCTCCGCGCATCACAAATCATGCAGGAACGCGTGCTGAACAATCCAAAGATTGAAGTATTGTTTGAACATAACACCATCGGATTGTTTGGTGAAAACGGCGTAGCCGGAGCACATCTAGTAAAAAGAATGGGTGAACCAGACGAACAAAAAGTGGATATTGAAATAGATGGTTTCTTCCTTGCTATCGGTCACCAGCCAAATACGGAGGTTTTCAAAGAATTTATAGAATTGGATTCAGTTGGTTATATCAAAGTGCAACATCCAACCACCAAAACAAATATAGAAGGTGTGTTTGCTGCAGGTGATGTTGCCGACCCTCATTACAGACAAGCCATTTCAGCAGCCGGCTCAGGCTGTAGAGCAGCTATGGATGCGGAAAGATATTTGACAGAAAATAATTTATAATATCAACGTTTTATTATAATTCTTAAGTGCGGTAATTTGAAAAAAGTTACCGCACTTTTTGTAGTGGAAACCAAAAGAATCAAATACAAAATTAAAACATATAAAAAGATATATTCATTTTATTTGCTACGAAAGCGTTTTACTTTTATGTTAAATAAAAAGTGAATATTCAAATAAAACTATACCTTTGTAGCTCAATTATTCAAATATTTCTATTTTATCTTTAAACTACAATTCTACAAGTAGTTAATGGATGTATTTGAAAAAATCTCAATAACATATTATTAATTTTTTAGACAAGAAACCTCATCAATTTTGTATAAAATAATAAGCATTATAGAAGGCAACAAACTTTTTATTCAAATTATTAGAAGTATTTTTTCAGCTTATTATATTATTGCTCTATTTTGCCAATATCTGCAGAGATAACTTAATTATAAATAAGGGACAATAGAGATGCTTCACTAAACTCAACATGACAGAATCGAATCATAAATAGTACTTATACAATCTTTTTTATTACTGAATTTTAAGAGATTCTTTCAGATATTCATAGCTTTCCCGTTGTGCACGAATAAGTGGTTCTTTCCTTTCCTTTGGAATATTATTCAGATTTTCATCTATCCATACCGCGCTAACATTATCTGCTAATTGAATTTTGAGTATATCGATAACTTCTCTTTTAAGCTCTTCAGACAATATAGGGAAAGCTGCTTCAATTCGTCTGTGAAGATTGCGCTCCATCCAATCGGCAGAGGTGAGGTACACATCTTCAGCACCGCCATTATAAAAATACCATACACGACTATGTTCAAGATACGAGTCTACAATGCGGGTAATACGTATATTTTTACTATAAGGTTGATTTGGTATCAAACAACAGATTCCTCGAATAATCAAATCAATTTGAACTCCTGCAAGACTAGCATTATACAAAGCATCGATCATTCCTCTGTCTTCCAGACTATTCATTTTAAGAACAATACGAGCAGTGTCTCCTTTTTCTGCGTTTTCTATCTCCTGATTTATTTTCTTATAAATCTCAGGCACCATATTAAACTGCGCAATTAGCAGATGTTTAAATTCTCGCGTATGCGGTTTGCCTTCAAGCACATCAAAAACTTCATCAATATCATTCAAAAAATCGGGATTGGAAGTAAGCAATCCTTTGTCGGAATATATTCGTGCAGTTTTTTCGTTGAAGTTGCCCGTGCTCAAATACGCATAACCTTTTAAAGCAGATGGGTCTTTTGTTCGTTTGCGAATGTAAACGAGTTTTGCATGCACTTTTAATCCCGGAAGACTATAAATAATTTTTATCCCTGCCTCGTGCATTCTTTCTGAAGTGATATAATTATTTTCCTCATCAAACCGCGCCTTCATCTCTACAAAAACTGTAACCTTTTTACCATTCTTGGCGGCTGTAATCAGAGTATCTATTACTGCCGAATTTTCGGCAACTCTGTATTGTGTCACTTTTATTTCGAGTACTTTCGGGTCAAAAGCCGCCTGCATCAAAAATCGCAGAAGGTATTCAAATGACTCATACGGAAAATGAAGCAGGACATCCTGATTTCGGACTACACTAAGCAGTGAATTATTCTGCTCCAGCTTCGGAACTCTCAATGGTGACGAAAGATTTAGCTTGAGCGATTTACCAACGGGATTGGGCAGACTCATCAATTCGGCAAGATTTAGATAACGACCCGAAGGAAGCAATTCTTCTTTTTGAATTCCATAAGTTTCACAAATATATTTCAGAAAATAATCCGGCATCTCCTTGTCGTATTGAAGACGAGTAACGGCTCCGATTTTTCTTTTCCTAACTTTATCAAGTATATTTTCGGCTATATTATTTTCTTCTTCCTCCTCGTCCAGAGAGAAATCTGCGTCACGAGATATTTTTATGCTGTAACAATCCACTATATCATATCCGTAAAAAATAGTAGATAAATTGGCTTTAATGATATCGTCGATGAACATGATATAATGCATTCCTTCATGCGCCGGCAGCTCAATAAATCGAGGAAGACGTGTGTAAGGAATCTTCATAATGCAATACTCATACTTATTTTTATCAGAAGAATTCTTTTTATCACTTTTATCTACCATACTTATAACCTGATAGATACGGCCACCCTGCATAAAAGAATTGATTTTATTCTTAGGAACCATCATCGGCTGCAAAAATGGGAAAACTTCCTCGTTAAAGTACGTTTCCACAAATTCCTTGTGAAAAGGTTCTACTTTTTCAGTCTGATATAAAATTATATTATTACGCCGAAGTTCGGGAAGTATCATATTGTCAAAAATATCATGATATTCTTTTTCCTGCTTTTTCACTTCATCATTTATTTGCTTCAAAGTTTTCAAAGCTTCTTCAACAGATTCATCCCTTTTGATACTGTGAATGATGGAGCTATGATATCCCGAAACCCTTATTTTATAAAACTCTTCAAGATTGGAAGAATAAATTGCTAAGAATTTAACACGTTCATAGATGGGGATATTTTCATTCTTTGCCTCTAACAAAACACGATAATTGAATGATAACCAACTAATATCACGTTTAAAATATTTGAAATCGGACTTTGCCATAAATTAGCTGAATAAGTAATATCTTTGTTTCAAAGATACAATCAATATTTGACGAATGAAAAAAATAGGATTACTTTCTGATACACATGGACATTGGGACGAAAAATATGAAAATTATTTTGCAGATTGTGATGAGATATGGCATGCCGGTGATATTGGTTCAATGCATTTATTGGAAAAGTTTGAAAAGTTTAAACTATTCAGAGGCGTGTATGGAAATATAGATGATCAAAAGGTCCGCAGTGCCCTATCCTCTTCTCTTCGTTTTAATATTGAAGATGTTGATATAATGATCACACATATTGGCGGATATCCGGGAAAATATGACTTACGCGTCAAAGACATTTTATTGAATAATCCTCCTCAACTTTTTATATGTGGACATTCTCATATTTTGCGTGTAATGTTTGATAAAAAAATAAATATGCTTTACATGAATCCCGGGGCAGCAGGTATATATGGATTTCATAAAGTGAGAACATTATTGAAGTTCACAATTGATGCTAAAAAAATTGATGATTTACAGGTTATAGAATTAAATGTAAGGAAATCTACACCATAGCCACAAAGATACCTACTACGCCAGACAGCATCAAAACGGAACCAATTATTCTGTTCAGCCATTTGAGTCCGTTTCTGCTAAAAAATTGGCGCAGATATGATACCAAAATTGTGATGCCAAACCACCAAACGACTTCTCCCAGGGTTATGGAAAACAGTGCTAAAAAAAATCCTTTCTGATTGTATTCCAATGGATTAAACTGAAAATTAGCAAAAAGAGTAATCATATATAATAGAATGGCAAAATTGGACAAAGTCATTGCCAAACCTTTCAAATAATCTTTTAAATATTCAGTTTCTATCTGTTGATTTTCTTGAGCAGTGTGCTTCACTGGATTGGTTTTATAAATGTAATATCCCAAAACTATCAATACTAAACCACCGAAAATCTGGATAAAATCTTTATTGACATCTAAAAAATTAATCAGAAGCCCAATCCCCAAAAGAGTGATAAGTGAATATATAATATCGGAAGTGATAACTCCTAAAGCAGTAGCAAAACCATGTTTCCTGTTCCTATATAAAGTTCTTTGGATGATAAACATCCCCATCGGTCCAATAGGCGCTGAAAGCAAAATACCAATTAAAAAACCTTTATGAAAAATTTCAGACATACAGTTTTGGGTTCAATAAAACTCCTAAAGCAAAAATCCAATTTTCGTTCAAAGTTACATCACTTTTGACTAACTTTGCAACTTAATTTATAAGCCTTCCAATAATTTCGTATGATTATCTTTTTCAGAACACCCACAAAAAATATTATCGCGGTTGAAAAATCCTCCGAATTGTCTTCGCAAGATGTTGAAAAACTTACCTGGCTGTTCGACAACGCAGAGAAAGTCGACAACTCTATGATTTCTCAATCTTTTATTGGACCTCGCAAAGAAATGATAACACCCTGGAGTACCTGTGCTGTTGAAATTACTCAAAACATGGGAATTACAGGAATTACGCGTATCGAAGAATATTATCCTTTGGCTGAGAATGAAAAGGATTTTGACCCTATGCTTCAAAGAAAATATGAACAATTGGATCAAAATATTTTTCATATTGAAAAAACGCCCGAAGAAATTGTTTACATCGATAACATTGAGGAATATAATGAAAAAGAAGGTTTGGCACTAAGTCCTGAAGAAATCGATTACCTCAACGGACTTACAAAAAAGATTGACAGAAAACTTACAGACAGCGAGGTTTTCGGATTTTCACAAGTAAACTCCGAACACTGCCGTCACAAAATATTTAACGGAAAATTTATCATTGACGGAGAAGAAAAAGAACTGACACTCTTTAACCTCATCCGTCGTACATCGGAAATTAATCCAAACTTTCTAATTTCGGCATACAAAGACAATGTAGCTTTTCTTCAAGGTCCAGTAATTGAACAATTTGCGCCTGCAAGTGGCGACAAATCCGATTTTTTTGAAACACGTGAAATTGAAAGCGTACTTTCGTTGAAAGCTGAAACTCACAATTTCCCAACAACAGTAGAACCTTTCAATGGTGCCTCTACGGGAACTGGCGGTGAAATTCGCGACAGACTTGCCGGCGGAAAAGCTTCGCTTCCTGTAGCTGGAACTGCAGTTTATATGACGTCCTATCCGAGACTGGAAGAAGGTCGCACTTGGGAGAATAATTTAGATGAAAGAAAATGGCTTTATCAAACACCTGAACAAATTCTCATCAAAGCATCTAACGGCGCTTCCGATTTCGGAAACAAATTCGGCCAACCGCTTATCTGCGGTTCGCTATTGACGTTGGAGCATTACGAAAATTATAAAAAGTTTGGTTACGACAAAGTAGTTATGCTGGCGGGAGGCGTGGGCTTCGCAAATAAACGCGATGCTTTAAAAGGAAATCCGAAAAGCGGCGAAAAAATAGTTGTATTGGGTGGTGATAATTACCGCATAGGAATGGGCGGTGGAGCTGTATCATCTGTAAATACAGGAGAATATTCATCCGGCATTGAGCTTAACGCCGTACAACGTGCGAATCCCGAAATGCAAAAACGAGTTGCGAATGTAATTCGTGCCTTAGCAGAATCCGAAGACAATCCTATTGTATCTATTCACGACCACGGCGCGGGAGGACACCTCAATTGCTTGTCAGAACTGGTTGAAGCAACTGGCGGAAAGATTGATATGTCACAACTTCCTGTAGGCGACAAAACTTTATCAGCAAAAGAAATCATTGGAAACGAAAGTCAGGAACGAATGGGATTGCTGGTAGAAGAAAAAGAAGTTGACCGCATCAAACGCATATCCGATCGCGAACGCGCACCGATGTATGTTGTAGGTGAGACTACCGACGACATGAAATTTACTTTCTTTCAAAAAGACGGGAACTGCCCGATAGATATGGATTTGGAAGATTTCTTCGGAAAACCGCCTGTAACAATAATGAAAGGTGAAACCATCCATAATGAATTTACCGACCCCGAATATGATATAGAAAATCTCGAAACATATATAGAAAATGTACTAAAACTGGAAGCCGTTGCTTGTAAAGACTGGTTGACCAACAAGGTTGATCGTTCGGTAACAGGAAAAGTTGCCCGACAACAATGCCAGGGAGAAATCCAACTACCTTTAAGCGACTGCGGAGCTATATCTTTGGATTACAAGGGATATTCAGGTTTTGCTACATCTATCGGTCATTCACCACAGGCAGCACTAATTGACCCTGCTTCAGGTTCAATTTTGGCAATTGCGGAATCACTTACAAATATCGTCTTCGCACCGTTAACAGAAGGATTGAAGAGCATTTCACTCAGTGCCAACTGGATGTGGCCCTCACGCAATCCAGGTGAAGATGCGAGATTATACACGGCTGTGGAAGCTTGTTCAGACTTTGCATCTGAATTGGGAATCAATATCCCGACAGGAAAAGACTCCTTGTCCATGACTCAAAGATACGGAGATGAAAAAGTATTTTCACCCGGAACGGTTATTATTTCCGCAGCAGGTGAAGTGAAAAATATTCGAAAGATTGTCTCGCCAAATCTGGCTTATATCAAAGGAACATATCTTTATTATATTGATTTTTCATTCGACACATTCCGTTTAGGTGGTTCGGCATTTGCTCAGACTTTAGGAAAAATCGGAAGCGAAGCTCCGACAGTTACTGATACAGAATATTTTAAAAACGCATTTACCGTTGTTCAGGAACTGATCAATCGCGGATTAATTATCTCAGGTCATGATATTTCTGCAGGGGGTATGATAACCACTATGCTCGAAATGTGTTTTGCAAATCCTGAAGGAGGTTTAGAAGCTCATTTAGACAAACTTCGTCACGAAGATTTGATTAAGATATTGTTCGCCGAAAATCCGGGAATTCTTGTGCAGGTAAAACACAATCATTTGGTTGAGAAAATACTGAATGATTACGAAATTGGTTACGCTATCGTGGCCAGACCTATAAGAGAACGCCAATTGATAATTGAAAGAGATAAATTCCGAAGGGAACTAGACATTGACAAATTGCGCGATATTTGGTACAAAACTTCTTACTTGCTTGACCGCAAGCAAAGCGGTGAAGAATGTGCTAAAGCACGTTTCAACAATTACAAAAAACAACCTTTGCAAATCAATTTTGCACCCTCTTTCACTGGAAAATTTTATGATTTAGGATTGAATCCAAATCGCAAAGAAGAAACAGGATTAAAAGCTGCTATAATTCGTGAAAAAGGAACCAACGGCGAACGCGAAATGGCATATTCACTTTATTTGGCTGGATTTGACGTGAAAGATGTCCATATGACTGATCTCACATCAGGTCGCGAGACATTAGAGGATATACAATTTGCCGTATTCTGTGGTGGATTCTCAAACTCCGACGTACTTGGCTCAGCCAAAGGATGGGCTGGCGGCTTTAAATATAACGAAAAAGCTAAGAAATCACTCGAAAACTTCTTCAACAGACCAGATACATTAACATTAGGAATTTGTAACGGCTGCCAATTGATGATGGAACTTGGATTGATATATCCTGAAATGGGCGAAAATCATCCTAGGATGCACCACAATATCTCTCACAAATTTGAATCAGGTTTTGTGAGCGTTGAAATCCAACCAAACGAATCTGTGATGTTCAAATCACTTGCTGGTTCAAAATTAGGAATATGGGTGGCTCATGGAGAAGGGAAATTTGAATTACCTGGAGATGAAAACCTATATAACATTGCCGCAAAATATGTATATGACGAATATCCGGGAAATCCAAACGGTTCAGACTTTGCTGCTGCGGCAGTTTGTTCAAATGATGGTCGTCATTTGGCAATGATGCCTCACCTGGAACGCTCCATTTTCCCATGGCAGAATGCCTATTATCCTTACGAATTTCGCAAACATGATGTGACGCCTTGGATGGAAGCTTTTGCTAACGCTAGAGAGTGGTTGAAAAATAGAAAATAATTACAAAACAAAAAGCTGTACAAGACTATGTGCAGCTTTTTTGTCTATAAAAGAAAGACAATTCCAATACTAATTCAAAAATAAAGTACTTCCGATAAAAAAAACGGAAGATTAAGATTACTTTGCTGAATGTAGATTTACACATACATTTAACGAAGAGATCTGTCAGTTAGTATTAAATGACAGAAATAAAAAGTTTTTAATGTAGTATGAAATGTAAGGTTAACTTATTTGAAATTCTTATAATTTGTTATTTAAAGAAAACTATTTCGATATAATTCCCGCTTGATGTGCTATCATCATTTTAAAAACCAGAAATTTTGATGAAAGAGCCCATCACATTCAAAAAAGAGGAATACTAATCTTATTTGGAATTTGGAATTTCCAATTCGTAACATCACAGATCTTGTCTTTCCATTTATGAACACGGGCGATAATCGCTTCGATATAAAATATACCGTTAAAGGAATCAGCTATACATGATAAGGGTAAATAACAACTTTACAGAGCTCGTTTTTCTTATACCAATTAACTTTTCTATCTTTGGAGATTTTTAATAAATATATAAATGGACAACATATTTGAATATACTTTCAAAGTACGTGATTATGAATGTGATGCACAAGGACACGTAAACAATGCAAACTACCAGCATTATATGGAAGCTGCAAGACATGAATTTTTGGAAGAAGTTGGTCTGAATTTTTTTGATTTGCACCAAAGAGGCGTTGACGCTGTTGTTTCGCGTGTAGATATCCGCTACAAAGTGCCTCTTCATGGCATGGACGAATTTATTGTCACGGTGAAGAAAATAGAAAGAGTAAGTGTCAAATACATATTTCATCAGGAAATTATGCGCAAATCCGACAAGGTGCTTTGCGCTAAAGGCACAATTGAAGTAGTTTGCTTAGCTAATGGAAAACTATCCAAACCTGAAATT
Source organism: Dysgonamonadaceae bacterium (assembly GCA_032068765.1). GTDB lineage: Bacteria > Bacteroidota > Bacteroidia > Bacteroidales > Dysgonomonadaceae > DAMBHY01. The sequence continues at coordinate 49,966 of DAMBHY010000012.1, forward strand.
TTTGACGAAGCTTTTAAAGATTACATTTAACTTGATTTCTTAATCAGAATTTTTTATCATGGAAAATGACCGCCTGCTTTATCGGATAGCACTTACTCAAATAAAAGGTGTAGGAATTATTCTTGCCCGTGCACTTATGAAGATTTTGGGCGATGAAGAACTTGTATTCAAAGCTTCATCAAAAGAATTGAAATCAATTCAAGGGATTTCGCATAAGTTAGTTGACGAGATTCGCAATCCAGAAGTATTGAGAAAAGCCGAAAAAGAAGTAAATTTCATTATCAAAAACAACCTTAGCACCTATTTCTTTACAGACGAAAATTATCCTCAACGACTAGCGAGCTGCGTGGACGCCCCTATCCTACTTTATGGCAAAGGGAACATTGACACAAATCCACAAAAAGTTGTCAGCATCGTAGGTACCCGCCTAATTACGTATAATGGAAAAGAATTTTGCCAAAAATTTATCAATGTACTGAGTAAAGCCTTGCCGGATGTTCAAATAATTAGCGGACTGGCTTATGGCGCGGATATTTGTGCACATCGTGCCGCACTCCAGAATAATTTATCAACCATAGGAGTGCTCGCGCATGGCTTGGACCGGATTTATCCAGCTGTCCATCGCAAGACGGCGGTTGAAATGCTGGATAACGGTGGATTGTTAACAGAGTTTCCGAGCGAAACCAACCCCGACAAGCACAATTTTGTAAAGCGAAACCGAATAGTTGCCGGCATGGCTGATACACTTGTAGTTATAGAATCAGGAGAAAAAGGAGGCTCACTCATAACTGCGGACATTGCCAATTCTTATTATCGTGAAGTTTTCGCAGTGCCGGGGCGACCTGCAGACAGCATGTCGGTTGGTTGCAACAGATTGATTATGGACAATAAAGCGATTCTTTTGCAGGATACGGAAAGTTTTCTAAACCATTTAGGTTGGAATATTGATAATGCGAAAAAAGAACCCGTTCAAAAACAAATTTTCCTGCAACTTACCGAAGAAGAGGAAAAAATTTTTAACGCATTGAATGGCACAGACGGAATGCAGGTAAATATGCTCGCCATAGAACTCAACACTCCCGTTTCAGAACTTTTCATGACGCTATTGGAATTGGAAATGAAAAATATTGTGAAAGCATTGCCGGGCGGCGTGTACAAGTTACATTAAAAAAATGTTTTATAACATACTTAACAAAAAAAACACTATATTTTTTATTTTTAACTTTTCAAGTATAAACTTTGTATATTATTAATTTACGAACATGAAAAGAGTTTTTTTATCAGTTTTAACAATTAGTTTGTTGTTTTTGTTCCAAGGTTGTAACAAGGAAAATTCTGATTTTTTAAAAACAGATATGTCTGCTTTAAGTTTTGAGCAAACTAAAATTGGGCAAGAGTACAAAGCCTTTCTTTCAAAATCTTTAAATGAAATTTACAAAACCGCCTTTGACGGAGAAAACATTAATGAATGGGAAGCTTTAAAAATTTTAGAAAGCAATAAACCTCAATCTATAATTGACATAAATATCAAAGCAGCATATACATCCTTTCCTTCTCCAATATTTACTAGAAGCAATACATCAGAAGGACAATTAAACAAAGACGAATTAATGAAAGTTTTAACTAAAGATCAATATAGATTAGTAATAAAATTAATAGAGAGTGAAGTTATAGATGAAAAATTACTTACTGAAGTAAGAAAAGAAGCCCTCCTTATTGGAAATAAAGAAGAAAGAAAACTAGTAACCAATATTATTGACGCAAGTCTTATAATAAATGAAATATCGGCTTTCTCTAATAATAACGGAGAATATCCTATTACTCGATCAAAAAAGGAATAACTTTGCTTGCAATGTAGTTTCTGGAGTTGTTGGATCTTGTTTTGGTTTTGTATTTGGAGCTATATCAGGTCCTGCTGCTCCTGTAGTAGGTTTTGTTGTAACAAATTTAGTTGGATCCGCAGTATCAACATATGCATGTTAGTATTGGCTTATGAAAATAAACATAAAAAATTTACGAATAATCCTTTTTTTATTCTTTGCCGCTAGTTTAATTTTAATGTATATCAATCCTTTTAGCTCTATTAATAAAATTTTACTATTTAGTTCAATGGGATTTATTGTTGCTACATTAGTTCGTAAAAAATAGAAAGGAGATGAAGTAATTAGTAAAGATAAAATATACAGAATATATGTAGTCATTTTTGTTTTATCTGGCATCACTACGACTTTTTTAGTTATGTTTTATAACACTGCAAATATTACAGTTATAATTTCATCTTGCATCTCAATATTATTTTTGTTTCTAACAATCATTCGATATCAGAAATTTCGTTTATGTAGTAAAAAATAATAACAAAAAGCTATTTTAAAAATTAGTCCTATGATATAACATAGGGCTAATTTTTTTACTGTTCAAGTATTGTATGGTATCGTACCATCTCATCCTTTTTTATTTATTATTTTTCTTAATACACACATTATAATAATAACTATCGACCTATTTGAGGATTTCGAATGCCCTTTTTCATTTTAAACGCCAAATCCTGAAGATTTGGAATACAAACTTCAACTTGGGAGCGAAAGCTTGAGGATTTGGAGCTAAAACTACAGTTTAACTGCTAAAGCCTGAGAATTTAACGTTAAAGCTAAACTTTTAACCAAAATTCTCAGTCTTTTGATTGAAAACATATTTTTATGCTGTCTCACATGTATTTTCGGTGCAAAGTAAGATTTTAGAGCCGTTGAAGGTGTATTTTTAGTTGAAAATAAAACTTTGGAGTCGTTGAACTAATGTTTCATATTACACATTCAATTTGAGTCAACAAACAAATAATAAATTTTCATTTCATATCAATTATATATTTTATATCTTTGAAAATCATAACCCAAAATATTAAAACCGCATGGCTCTAACAATTGGCGACAAAGTACCTGAAATTCTTGGAAAAGACCAACAAGGTAATGAGATTAAATCATCCGATTTTAAAGGAAAAAAACTTGCAATTTATTTTTATCCGAAAGATAATACTCCGGGATGCACTGCGCAAGCATGCAGTCTTCGCGATGGATACCAGGAATTGAAGAATGCAGGTTATGAAATAATCGGCGTAAGTATCGACAGCAAAGCGTCTCATCAAAAGTTTATAGAGAAATTTAATCTTCCGTTTCCACTAATTGCCGACACCGAAAAAAAGTTAGTAGAAGAATTTGGCGTTTGGCAGGAAAAAAAGAATTACGGAAAAACATACATGGGCACAGTAAGAACTACTTTTTTGACCGCCGAAGATGGTGTAATCACCCACATAATAGAAGGTCGAAAAGTGGACACAAAGAATCATGCGCAACAAATCATAGATTTTAAGAAGTAATTAAACAGAAATAAATAAAACTAGATATGGCAGAAGAAAAAAATCCTGTCCAAAACAACGAGAAGCTAAAAGCGCTTCAGGCTGCGATGGACAAAATAGAGAAAACCTACGGAAGAGGTTCCATTATGAAGATGGGAGACGAAAAAGTAGAAAATGTCCCTGTTATTCCTACCGGTTCCATCGGTTTGAACGCTGCTTTAGGCGTAGGCGGATATCCGCGCGGAAGAATAATTGAAATTTACGGTCCAGAATCTTCGGGTAAAACCACATTGGCTATTCACGCCATAGCCGAATCACAAAAAGCAGGCGGAATCGCTGCAATTATTGATGCCGAACACGCTTTTGACCGCTTTTATGCAGAAAAGTTGGGCGTAAATACTGACGATTTACTTATCTCTCAACCAAGTAGCGGCGAAGAAGCGTTGGAAATCGCAGAGCAACTAATTCGCTCATCTGCAGTAGATTTGATTGTGGTAGATTCAGTGGCTGCACTTACACCAAAAAAAGAAATTGAAGGTGATATGGGCGATTCCAACGTTGGACTTCAAGCTCGATTAATGTCTCAAGCTTTACGCAAACTCACTGCTGCCATCAGCAAAACAAATACAACTTGTATATTTATCAATCAGTTGCGTGAAAAAATCGGCGTAATGTTCGGAAATCCAGAAACCACTACCGGAGGTAACGCACTGAAGTTTTATGCTTCTGTTCGTCTGGATATACGAGGAAACGGAACTCCAATTAAAGATGGTGAAGATCAAATCGGCAAACCTACACGCGTACGCGTAATCAAAAATAAGGTGGCGCCTCCATTCCGCAAAGCAGAATTCGACATTATGTTTGGTGAAGGAATTTCCCGTACAGGAGAAATTTTGGATTTGGGTACCGAACTAGGAATCGTCAAGAAAAGCGGTTCATGGTACAGTTATAGTGATACAAAACTCGGTCAAGGTCGTGACGCGTCAAAAGCAATGCTAAAAGACAATCCCGAATTGGCAGAAGAACTCGAAAAACTTATTTTCGAAGCGTTAAAAGATAAGAAATAACAATTTCTTAATCAGAATAAATACATACGCGACATCAAAAAAAATCGCGTATGTATTATTAATCTAAAAACCATTTTTTAAATATATCAATAAAAACATTTTTAAACCTGTTATCTCATGAAATTAGATTCAGACCGGATGCAGGAGCTGCAAAAAGATTTGAAATATCTGCAACTCTTATCTAGAAGTTTCCCAAGCATCGCTGATGCAAGTACAGAAATCATTAACTTGGAAGCCATTCTTCAACTTCCTAAAGGTACAGAACACTTTTTAGCCGATATACATGGCGAAGCGGAAGCTTTTCAGCATGTTTTGAAAAACGCTTCCGGCACTATTAAACGCAAAGTGGACGAAATATTCGGACAAACCATGCGTAAGACGGAAAAGCGTGATTTGTGTACTCTCATTTATTATCCGAAAGAAAAACTGCAGCTCATCAAAGAGCAGGAATCCGACTTGGAAGGCTGGTATATTGTAACGATTAGCCGATTAGTAAAGGTTCTGGAATCTGTAGCTTCCAAATATACCCGTTCGAAAGTCAGAAAAGCGCTTCCCGAAAAACCGGGATATATCATCCAGGAGTTGCTCCACGAATCTTCTATTAATAAAAACAAATCCGCGTATATTCAGGTGATTATGAATTCCATCATATCCACTGGCAGAGCAGACAGTTATATTACCGCCATTTGTGAAACAATTCAGAGGCTGGCAGTTGACCATCTGCATTTGGTAGGCGATGTTTACGACAGAGGTGACGGCGCTCATTTAATAATGGACACGCTGTGTTCTTATCACAATTTTGACTTCCAATGGGGAAATCACGACATTCTTTGGATGGGAGCAGCCGTTGGCAACAAAGCGTGTATGGCAAATCTCATCCGCATTGCTATGAGATATGGAAATTTGACAACTCTGGAAGATGGTTACGGCATCAATATACTTCCCCTTGCTCGTTTTGCAATGGAAGTATACAACAATGACCCTTGTCTGGAATTCCAACCAAAGTTGGGAATAAATGATAAAACTTACGATGATAAATCGGTTGAGTTATTGGCACAAATGCACAAGGCAATTTCTGTTATTCAATTCAAGCTGGAACATGAAATCATAGAAAGGCGACCAGATTTTGAAATGAAAGACCGTGATCTCCTGCACCGCATTGATTATAAAAAAGCGAGCATAAAGCTGCCTTCAGGACAAGAATATCCAATGAAAGACATGCATTTTCCAACCATCGATCAAAAAAATCCTTACAAACTTACCGAAGGCGAAAAGAATGTCGTTGAGAAATTGATGCATTCGATGATGCACAGCGAAAAATTCAAAAAACATTTGAAATGTCTTTATTCGAAGGGAAGTATTTATTTGATTTTTAACAATAATCTTCTTTATCATGCCGCAATTCCTTTGGATAAAGACGGAAAATTCAAACAAGTAACCATACAGGGAAGCACTTATTCGGGTAAAGCCTTGATGGAAAAAGTAGACCGTTTGGTGCGCTCGGCATATTTCGAACAAAACGATGAAGAAAGAAAATCGTATGCCATCGATTATATGTGGTACTTGTGGTGTGGAAAAAATTCTCCTTTGTTCGACAAGAGCGCGATGACCACTTTTGAGAGATATTTTATTGAAGATAAAACTACCCATAATGAAGAAAAAGGTTTTTACTATAAATATCAAAATAAACGTGAAACCTGCGAGATGATTTTGAAAGAATTTGGATTGGAATCTTCGGACAGCCGCATCATAAACGGACACACTCCTGTGAAAGCAGTAAAAGGAGAGAGTCCTTCAAGAGCCGAAGGTAAATTGATAGTTATTGATGGTGGTTTTTCAAAAGCATATCAATCCTCAACCGGTATTGCAGGTTACACTTTAATTTTCAATTCACAAGGCATTCAGTTGGTGCAACATGAACCATTCGTATCGAAAAAAGAAGCTGTAGAAAAAGGTCTCGATATCCAATCTGTAAGTGTAATTCGTGAATTTAAACAAGAACGCATGCTTGTAAAAGATACGGATAATGGCAAAATTCTATCCGAACAAATTGCGGATTTGAAAAAACTTTTGGACGCCTACAGATTAGGTATGATTAAATCAAAAGAATAAACATCTGTATGAAAAACGCACGAAAATTAACATCAGAAGAAATTGTTATTTTACAACAAAATGGTTGTAAGTGCGATGATTGGAATAATATTTCTGTTACAGAAAATTTTCAACCTACGTATATAAAAGACTCTTGTTTTTCAGGAAATATAGCTTTGGGAGTTCTTGAAAAAGAATTTGAGCTCGCCGGTGGTCTAAAAAAACATTCTTGTATTAATCGTGCAGTCATCCATAATTGTGAAATTGGAAATAATGTAGTAATTGAAAATATTCAAAATTACATAGCCAACTATGTTATTGAAGATGACTGTTTTATACAAAATGTGGATGTTATCCTTGTTGATGGTAAAACGACCTTTGGTAATGGCGTAGAAGTCACCGTATTAAACGAAACTGGTGGTCGTGAAGTACATATTCATGATAATCTTTCAGCACATTTCGCATACGTTTATTCACTCTACAGGCATCGGCCGAAACTCATTGCCGAAATGAAAAAAATAATAGATGTTTATTGCGACGAGAATAGATGTGACAAAGGCACCATCGGGAAAGGAAGTTCTGTTTTGAATGTTGGTTACATCAAAAATGTGAAAATGGGGGAAAAAACCAAAATTACAGGTGCAATGAAATTGAAAAACGGAAGTATCAACAGCAATGCAGATGCACCAGTTTATATTGGTCGTAACGTAATTGCTGAAGATTTTATTATTTCTTCTGGTTCAAAAGTGGATGGTGGATGTTTCATTACCCGCTGCTTTGTAGGACAGGCTTGCCATCTAGACCACGGCTATTCTGCCAGCGATTCTCTGTTCTTTAGTAATTGTCAGGGAGAAAATGGAGAAGCGTGCGCTATTTTTGCAGGACCTTTTACAGTTACTCATCACAAATCCACCTTGTTGATTGCAGGAATGTTTTCGTTTATGAACGCGGGGTCGGGTTCAAATCAAAGTAACCACATGTATAAACTGGGACCTATTCATCAAGGAATTGTGGAGCGTGGAGCACGCACTACTAGTGATTCTTATGTTTTATGGCCATCAAAAGTTGGACCCTTCTCCTTGATTTTGGGAAGACATTACAAGCATGCTGACACATCTGATTTTCCTTTTTCTTATCTGATTGAAAAAAGCAATAATTCATATTTAGCACCTGCTGTCAATTTGAAAAGTGTTGGAACAGTTCGTGATGCCCAAAAATGGCCTAAAAGAGACAAACGAACAGACAAAAATCTTCTAGATTGCATTAACTACAATCTTTTAAGTCCTTACACGATACAAAAGGTATTTGCGGGAATAGAAATTTTGAAACATCTCCAAAAAACATCAGGCGTAAACTCAGAAACTTATACATACCAAAGCTGTATTATTACCAACTCATCTTTGAAAAAAGGTTTGTATTTGTATGAAATAATTATTCACAAATTTTTAGGAAATTCCATCATCAAAAGATTGGAAAATAAACAATTTACTTCTAATCAAGAAATTAGAGATAGATTAAAACCTAACGAAGAAATTGGACTAGGCGAATGGGTGGATTTATCAGGACTTATTGCTCCAAAATCAGAAATTGACAAACTTCTAAGCAAAATAGAAAATGAAGAAATTGGAGGACTCAAAGAAATTAATACTACATTTAAAACATTGCATGAGCATTATTATGATTATGAATGGACTTGGGCTTGGAACAAAATCAAAAGTTTCTACGGTCTAAATGAAGAAACCATTTCATCAAAGGACATCATAAATATTACGAATAAATGGAAAGAAAGCGTAGTAAAACTTGACCAAATGGTTTATGATGATGCAAAAAAAGAGTTTTCTCTTTCTTTTAAAACCGGATTTGGGGCTGATGGAAATATTAAAGAGCAGGAATTGGATTTTGAGTATGTACGGGGCGTATTTGACAAGAATCCATTTGTAATCGCTACATTGAATCACATTGAGGATAAAAAGAAACTGGGTGATGAATTGATAGAACGTATGAAAAAAATTTAAATATATATTTCATAATCTGTGCAATCAATCAGGGGGGTAGAAGCCTAAATTTTAATCCTCCTGATTGATTTTTTATTTTCTACTCACATTATTCATTATGAAGAAGAGTTCTTTTAAACAACTATTTAGCTGATGATATTGTTGCATGTCAGAACAGACCTTTAGAACCGGTGCATATGATAGTCTGGATAGACGGTACTGTCTTCAAAATCCGAGAGAAATCAAAAGTGATAAATAAAATGTCCGAAAGCTATGTAATACAACTAAAATGTATTGAAGTATTTTGGAATTATACAATATCACATGACAAGTTTGAGCTTCTTTCAGACAACATGAATCTAGCTACTTCCAAAATACAAAGAATTGCTATATATAAGATTAATCTTTTTTGAGATTATTAGATAAAATCATCCCCATAGCGAAATTTAACATCGGTTACAAAATGTTTAATGCGTTGCTCTTCTTCTTTTTTACATATTAGCAGCGCTTTTTCAGATTCTGCAATGATATATCCGTCTAGACCTTGCACAACTACTAACTTGTCTTTAGGAGTAGTTACCACATTGTCATAACTTTCAATAAACAATGTTTTACAGTTGATACTTGCATTGTAATTTTCGTCTTTTCCAGACATATCATGCAGTGAACCCCATGTTCCCAAATCGCTCCAACCAAAGTCGGAAACATTTACATAGACGTTGTCAGCTTTTTCTAGAATTCCGTAATCAATGGAAATATTGGGACAGAAGGGAAAATTAGTATGTATAAATTCTCTTTCCTTGGAGGTACCGAAGATATATTTACCATCATTGAAACAGTTGCAAATATCTGGAATATATTTTTCAAAAGCATTGTAAATCGCCTGAACATTCCAAAAGAAAATACCTGAGTTCCACACAAATTCACCACTTTGCAGAAATGTTTTTGCCAGTTCCAGATTCGGTTTTTCGGTAAATGTCTTTACTTTATGAATTCCTTCTTTTGATTCTTCGCTTACCTGAATATAGCCATATCCTGTTTCAGGTCGGCTTGGTTTTATTCCCAAAGTAAATAATACAGAATTTTTACTTACAAATTCCAAACCTTTTTTGACATCATCCAAAAATTGACTTTCATTTAAAATCAAATGATCGGAGGGCGCAACAATCATATTGGCATTTTCATTTATCGCTTTTATACGATACATAGCGTAAGCTATTGCAGGCGCCGTATTACGACGCATTGGCTCAAGAAGGAGCTGATTGTCGTGTAAATCAGGCAATTGCTCTTTGATAATATCTGCATAGGAATTATTTGTGACAATATAAATATTTTCAGATGGTATGATTTTGTGAAATCTATCATAAGTTGCCTGCAGAAGACTTCGGCCTGTACCAAAAAAATCAAGAAATTGTTTGGGTTTTTCTTCGGTACTGTACGGCCAAAAACGACTTCCTACCCCACCACACATGATGACACAGTAATTATTATTATTCATCTCTAAAGGTTATTTTTGTATTACAATTTTATAAATACTCAAAGGTAACATTTTATAATTATACATACAACTGATATAGTTTGTATATCAATAATCAAATTATCAAAAAAAAGAGATAAAATTATTTTGCAGTTAAAATAAATCACCGTATATTTGCACCCGCAATTTAAACGAAACACTATCAGATTTGATATTTAAGTTTAAAACGGCCGATTCGTCTATCGGTTAGGACGCAAGATTTTCATTCTTGAAAGAGGGGTTCGATTCCCCTATCGGCTACTAAAAATAAAAAAAGGATTTTAAAGCAAATTATGGCAAATCATAAATCAGCAGAAAAAAGAATTCGTCAAATCAAATCTCGTCGTTTGACCAACAGATATACTTCTAGAACAACAAGGAACGCAGTACGCAAACTTCGTTCACTTACATCTCAAGATGAAGCAAAAGAAATGTATCCTAGAATTTGTTCTATGTTAGACAAACTTGCAAAAAAGAATGTTATACATAAAAACAAAGCAAACAACTTGAAATCGAAACTTGCTGCACATATCAGCAAATTATCTTAATCGACATTTTCAAAAAAAATATAGAAAGTCGGACTTTTAGTTCGACTTTTTTTCATGTATTTACAGCAACAACTAATTCCGTTTTACAATCCCCCACTCTATGTAACAAAGTCTAAAATGTTTGTAATATCCACGCATTTTTCTTATATTTGTTATCTAAATACTATTAAAAGTAAACAGATTTATCCCTCTGTATTTCAGAGAATTTATAAAATAAAATTTCATGACTGAAGAAGAAAAAAAATTATCCAATTCTAACTATTCAGCTCAAAATATTCAAGTTTTGGAAGGCCTTGAGGCGGTTCGGAAAAGACCCGCTATGTATATTGGCGATGTGGGGGAAAAAGGTCTGCATCATTTGGTATACGAGGTAGTAGATAACTCTATCGATGAAGCTTTGGCGGGTTATTGTACAGATATTAATGTCATCATCAACGAAGACAATTCAATCACCGTAAAAGATAATGGACGCGGAATTCCTGTAGATTTCCACGAAAAAGAAAAGAAATCAGCGTTGGAAGTTGTTCTCACGGTTCTCCACGCTGGAGGTAAATTCGACAAAGGCACGTATAAAGTTTCCGGAGGACTCCACGGGGTGGGTGTATCTTGTGTGAACGCACTTTCAATTTATCTGAAAGCAGAAGTACACCGCAACGGAATCATATACGAACAAGAGTATTCACAAGGTAAACCTTTAGGAAATGTAAAAGAAGTCGGTAAAACTGATGTAACAGGAACAATTGTTACATTTAAGCCAGACAATGACATTTTTAGTGTCCTTGATTATCGTTACGATATTCTTTCCACTCGTCTAAGGGAACTTGCCTTCTTAAATGCTGGAATAACGCTGACTCTCACAGACAAAAGGGTTCAAAAAGACGGTGTATATAAGAATGAAAGTTTTTATTCAGATAAAGGTCTAAAGGAATTTGTGCAATATATTGATAGTACAAAAGAACCTTTAATTCAGGAACCTATCCACATCACTACTGAAAAGAATGGAATTCCTATCGAAATTGCCATCACTTACAATACGTCCTACAATGAAAATGTATTTTCTTACGTAAACAATATCAACACCATTGAAGGTGGTACACATCTTACAGGTTTTCGAAGAGGACTTTCTCGTACACTTAAAAAATATGCAGAAGATTCGAAAATGCTGGAAAAGGTGAAAGTGGAAATCAGCGGGGATGACTTTCGCGAAGGTTTGACAGCAGTTCTTTCTGTTAAAGTGGCAGAACCTCAATTTGAAGGTCAAACTAAAACAAAACTTGGGAACAATGAAGTTATAGGTGCCGTTGATCAAGCAACTGGTGAAGCTTTAGGTTATTATCTGGAAGAACATCCCAAAGAAGCAAAAACTATTGTTGAAAAAGTAATTCTCGCTGCAACTGCCCGACACGCAGCACGCAAAGCACGTGAGATGATACAACGTAAATCACCTTTAGGTGGTGGCGGACTCCCCGGTAAATTGGCAGACTGTTCAAGCAAAGATGCTGAACAATGTGAGATTTTTATTGTTGAAGGGGATTCAGCAGGTGGTACTGCCAAACAAGGTCGCGACCGTTTCTTCCAGGCAATTCTTCCACTGCGTGGAAAAATTCTTAACGTAGAAAAGGCCATGCCCCATAAAGTGCTTGAAAATGAAGAAATAAAGAATATTTACACTGCTTTAGGTGTAACCATTGGAACAGAAGACGATACCAAGGAGCTTAACATTGCTAAACTTCGCTATCACAAAATTGTGATTATGACAGATGCGGATGTGGATGGAAGCCATATTGCCACTCTGATTTTAACTTTCTTCTTCCGCCACATGAAACCGTTGATTGAAAATGGGCACGTTTATATTGCTACGCCTCCATTATATCTTTGCAAGAAAGGCAAAATTGAAGAATATTGCTGGGATGAACGCCAACGTCAGGCATTTATCAATAAATATGCGGATGGAAACGAAAATGCAGTACACACACAACGTTACAAAGGTTTGGGAGAAATGAATTCCGAGCAACTTTGGGACACAACAATGAATCCCGAAAAAAGAACACTTCGTCAGGTAACCATCGAAAATGCTGCTGACGCAGATATGATTTTCTCCATGTTGATGGGTGAAGAAGTTGCTCCACGACGCGAATTTATTGAAGAGAATGCAACTTACGCCAATATAGACGCCTAATGATTCAACCCCAACCCCTAAAGCCCGGCGACAATGCAGTTATCCTATCTCCAGCAGGTAAGATTGACCCTCAATTTGTACTTAAAGCCGCCGAAGTTTTAGAAAGTTGGGATTTGAATATCGAAATATCAGAGTTCGCTCTTTCGCAAGATGGTAGATTTAGCGGAAGCGTACAGCAACGATTACACGATTTACAAAAAGCTTACGATGCCGCAGACGTCAAAATGATATTGTGTTCGCGTGGCGGTTATGGAGTGATGCATCTTTTGGACAAATTGAGCTACGAGAAATTTGCGGCGAATCCTAAATGGGTAGTTGGATTTAGTGATATTACAGCACTACATGCCACACTTCAGCGCGAAGGATTTCATTCTTTACATGCTCCTATGGCAAAACATATTGCCGAAGCTCAAATTGACGATGTAGTATTATGTTATCTAAAAAATATACTTTTTGGAGAAAAAATTTTATACAATTTCTCTAACATAAATCTGCTGAATCGCAAAGGAAAGACATCTGGCAAATTGTTTGGTGGTAATTTAAGCGTGTTGTGCGGTTTATTAGGTACCCCCTATTTTAAAGTCCCAAAAAACGGAATACTCTGTGTTGAAGACATTGGAGAATCGCCATACAAAGTAGATCGAATGATATATCAACTTAAACTGTCAGGTGTTTTCTCTCGCATAAGCGGTCTTATAATTGGTCATTTTACTGATTATGAAGAGGACAGACAGATGTATTATCCTCTTTACGAATCTATAAAGAAAGTAGTGGACAATTACAATTTTCCTGTATGTTTTGATTTTCCTATGGGACATACAACTGACAATTATCCACTGATTTTTGGAAAGAAAGCGACTTTAGAGGTTTCAAAAGATGTAATTATTTTATATCAATAACACATGAGTACAGAATTCATCCTTTTGATTGGGTCTATTTTGTTTTTCATAAGCATGCTAGTAGGAAAAGCTGGACATAAATATGGTGTTCCGGTATTGCTTTTATTTTTAATGGTGGGTATGGTTTTTGGGAATGGGGGATTTGGTTTAAACTTCCAAAACGTACAAACTGCACAAACCATAGGATCTATATGTTTGGCAATCATACTTTTTTCGGGTGGCTTGGACACCAAGTTTACGGATATTAAACCGGAAATCAAATACGGTGTGATTCTGGCTACTTTAGGTGTATTATTAACATCTATAATTACCGGAGTATTTATATGGTGGCTAACTCAAAATATTTTCACTTCACTAACTCTCAGCATTCTAACTTCGTTATTACTATCATCAACCGTATCTTCTACTGATTCGGCGTCAGTATTCGCGATACTGCGTTCAAAAGGGCTACAACTTAAAAACAATCTTCGTCCTATTTTGGAATTGGAGAGTGGAAGTAATGATCCTGTCGCTTATCTTCTCACCATCGTTTTAATAGAAATTATTCAATCGGGCAACAACCCAAATTATGGGATAGTCGTTTTAATGATTTCAGTTCAATTAGTTGTAGGCACTCTTTTGGGATTATTATTAGGAAAATTGTCTGTTAGCGTTATCAACAGAATTAATCTTGATAATGCTTCGCTTTACCCTGTACTATTATTGGTATTGGGAATTTTTGTTTTTTCAATTACATATTATCTTAAAGGAAACGGTTATCTAGCTGTATACATTGCAGGTTTAGTGTTAGGTAACTCAAAATTCGTACATAAAAGATCTTCTTTAAAATTTATGGATGGTTTTGCATGGATGAGTCAAATCCTCCTTTTCCTCACACTTGGATTATTGGTAAATCCGAATGAACTTATTCCTTTACTTAAGCCAGCACTGTTTATATCTTTGTTTTTAATATTTGTAGCGCGCCCGGCAACGGTTTTTATTTTACTATCTCCATTCAGAAAAATAGTCGTAAAAGATAAATTATTCATATCATGGGTAGGACTTCGCGGTGCTGTTCCTATTATATTTGCGATTCTTCCTTTGGCTGCAGGTGTTCCTCACGCAAGAGTTGTATTTAACATTGTATTTATTATCACCATAGTTTCACTATTAGTTCAAGGCACTTCATTACCATTAGTAGCAAAATGGCTCAACTTATCAGAAGAACCGACAAAATATAAGAAAATGGAAAATTTTGATTTTGATTTTTCTGAAGAGATAAAGTCTGTATTTACTGAAATTCTTATTACAGAAGAAACGCTGAAATATGGCAAAAATCTGATTGAGCTACCTTTGCCAGAAAGAACTTTGGTGGTATTGGTTAAAAGGAAAGAATCTTATTTTATTCCTGCGGCCACTACCAGATTATTAAAAGACGACAAACTACTTGTAGTGTCGGATGATGAAGAGGCACTTAAAAACACCTACGAAACCATCGGAATTAATGACTATTCCTATCAAAAAAATAATTAGCTTTACAAAATATGAAAAAATTATTTTCTTACATTTTTATTGCATCAATTACTATTACTCTCCTAACTTTAAGCATTTCGTGCAATTCATGTCAAAGCAAAAATAATACAACGGAAATGGTATTTCAGCCATATACAAAAACTGCACCCGATTTCAACGCCGACAGCGCTTATTCTTACGTCGAAAAGCAAGTAAGTTTTGGTTCGCGAGTTCCAAATACTCCTGAACATGCAGCTTGCGGTGATTATTTGAACAAAAAATTAAAAGAATTCGGAGCAACCGTTACAGAACAAAAAACAACCGTAAAGCACTACAACGGAAAAATTTTACCGATCAGAAATATAATAGGAAGTTTTCTTCCCGAAAATCCTAACCGAGTTCTTTTGTATGCTCACTGGGACTCACGTCCGTTTGCAGATCATGACACCGACATTTCTAAACAAAATCAACCTATTTTAGGCGCTGACGACGGAGCCAGCGGAGTCGGAGTTTTATTGGAAGTTGCAAGACAATTAAAAGAAAAACAGCCAAACATCGGAATTGACATTATCTTTTTCGATTTAGAAGATTGGGGACAACCTGATTTTGATAAAAATATAATTGAAGGAGACTGGTGGTGTTTAGGTTCTCATTATTGGGCAAAAAATCCGCACACTCAAAATTATAAAGCACGCTTCGGTATCTTACTTGACATGATTGGCGCCGGAGATGCAACATTTTTCAAAGAAGGATATTCGTCGCAATATGCGAGCAACGTTGTTGAAAAAGTGTGGACTATAGCCGCTAAACTGGGATATTCATCTTTATTTATTAATCAGTTTGGAGGATATGTAATTGATGATCATGTACCTGTTATGCAGAACAATCGCGCTCCCTCTGTAGACATCATAAACACAAAACAAAATACAAATACCGGTTTCGCATCTCATTGGCATACGCACAAGGATAATATGGACGTTATAAATAAAGATATGCTAAAAAAAGTTGGTGAAACTATTCTTGAAGTAATTTATAACGAAAAATAATAAACGCTCAATGAACAATATACAACAAGAAATTATTGACGAATTCAGTTTCTATGACGACTGGATGGATAAATATGCGATGATAATCGAATACGGTAATCAACTTCAGCCGCTTGACGAAAAATATAAAACTCCCGATAATATCATTAAGGGGTGTCAAAGTCGTGTTTGGCTAGTTGCCCGCAAAGAAAAAGGAAAACTGTATTTTGAAGCTGACAGCGATGCAGTAATCGTTAAAGGATTACTTGCTTTGGTACTCAAAGTATTCAATGGTCTCACACCGGATGAAATTATAGATACCGATTTGCGTTTTTTAAAAGAAATTGGACTCACAGAACACTTATCGCCTACACGCGCAAATGGGCTATTGGCCGTGATAAAGCAGATAAGATTTTATGCCATGGCATATAAGGCAAAAGGATAATCTTGATGAGTTGTATATCCATTTTCCTTATTGCTGTAGGACTTGCTATGGATTCTTTCGCTGTGTGCATTACACAAGGAATGTGCCGTAAAAAATTCACTCCTGTTCGTGCCATAAAAATCGCTTTGGTTTTCGGTTTCTTTCAGGGATTTATGCCACTCATTGGTTATCTCCTCGGCGTTAGTTTCAAAGATTGGATGGAAAGCTTCGACCACTGGTTTTCTCTGATTATCCTAGGTTTTATCGGTGGAAAAATGATTTACGAAAGTCTGCAAAAGAAAGAAGAAATCTATTCTGAAGGCTGCAACAAATCTTGTCAGTGCGTAGTAGACACAATCAATTGGAAAAATGTGGTAATGATGTCAATAGCTACGAGTATTGATGCGCTTGCGACGGGATTATTGTTCGTCACCACGGGCAATCTTATTTTCACTGCATCATTGGTTATTGCAGTCGTATGTTTTCTATTTTCAGTATTTGGAAAATACATTGGTGCCCGATTTGGAAATAAACTTCATTTTAACGCGGAACTAATCGGCGGAATTATTTTAATATCCATAGGCACCAAGATATTTCTCGAACATGTATTATTGAACTAAAATTTAAATAAATGAATCCTCAAAATACAACCAAATTTGAGAATCTGCTGAAAGAGCAGATGACATTTCCAACCATTTATCTATACAAATTTATTGTGTTGGAAAACTCTGAAGCAAAAGAAAAATTATTGAAGCTCTTTAATGAACAGGCAGAGATTTCGACCAATCTGTCTTCAGGAGGAAAATATGTCTCTATTTCAATAAAACAAAAAGTAGAGAATTCTGAACAGATTCTCGAAAAATACAAAGCAGTAAGTGAAATAGAAGGAGTAACTTCACTGTAAATTAAAAATTAAAGCTACACACGTACTATGTATAATTGGTTTGAATGTAAAGTTCGTTACGATAAAATGTTGGAAACCGGCATGCAAAAAACGGTTACAGAACCTTATTTAGTCGATGCACTTTCTTTTACAGAAGCTGAAGCTCGAATAAACGAAGAGATGAAACCTTTCATTTCCGGTGATTTTTCGATTTCAGATATCAAAAGAGCGAAATATGCAGAATCGTTCTTCAACGAAACAGGTGATAAGTATTACAAAGCAAAATTGTATTTCATCACACTTGACGAGAAAAGCGGAACTGAAAAAAAAATAGCTGTAAATATGCTTGTTCAGGCAACAACACTGAAAGAAGCAGTCGAGATTCTGGAACATGAAATGGGTAAAACCATGAACGATTACGATATTGCTACCGTAGCAGAAACGGCTATCATGGACGTTTTTCCATACGGTTCAAATGCAACAAAGGAAATTTCAAATGAGCATTGATTTACATCTGAAAGAACTATATCAGGAAATTCCTGAAAACGTGACTTTGGTTGCTGTTTCCAAATTTCATCCTTCGGATATGATTTTGGAAGCATACAATGCCGGGCAACGAGTTTTCGGCGAAAGTCGTGTGCAGGAACTGGTGGAAAAGCAGGAGAAACTCCCGAAAGATATCCAGTGGCACTTTATCGGTTCGCTCCAGCGTAATAAAGTAAAGCAGATTGCACCATTCATCGATCTCATACATAGCATGGACAGCGAAAGATTAATGGTAGAAATTGACAAACAAGCTGCAAATGCTAACCGCATAATTGATTGTCTATTACAAATTCATATTGCCGAAGAAGACACCAAATCAGGCTTTATGCCTGAAGAGTGCTTGCAGTTTCTGGCAAAAAAGGAATGGAAAAATTATAAAAACATTCGTTTCGTAGGTGTAATGGGAATGGCTACTTTCACAGAAGATAAGCATCAGGTAAGAAAAGAATTTCAAACTCTTAAAAAACTTTTCACAGAAATCAAACAAATTTATTTTCAAGAAGACAGTTTCTTCAAAGAAATCTCCATGGGAATGTCCGGAGATTACAAAACAGCTATCGAGGAAGGAAGCACGATAGTGCGCATAGGAACGCACATCTTCGGGAATCGATAATTTTTTAAGCATAACTATACTTCCAGTCAATTAAATATCGTATTTTTGCTACAACAAAAAATCAACCAACAAATACTCACACTATGATGATTAACTTACAAACAAATTTTGCGGGTTTAACCCTGAAAAATCCACTTATAGCTGCCAGCAGTGGTCTTACTAATAATCTAAAAAAGATAAAAGAACTCGAAAATGCAGGCATTGGCGCTGTGGTTCTAAAATCATTATTTGAAGAACAAATAGATAATCATTCTGAAAAATTGATGACCACTTCTGACTATCCCGAAGCGGCAGACTATATCAATCAATATGTGGAAATGAATCACATGGATAAGTATTTGGACCTGATTCGCAGCGTAAAACAAGAATGTTCCATTCCTGTGATTGCTAGCATCAACTGCTATAAACTAGACCGTTGGTCGGATTTTGCCGAAAGTATTCAGCAGGCAGGTGCAGACGCTCTTGAGTTGAACGTTTTTCTGTTAAATTCCGGTGAATTTTGTGACAACTATCTCGAAGATTATTATTTGAATGTCATCCGTGAGTTGAAAAAAAACATACACATTCCTGTTATTGTGAAGATGGCAAAGAATGTGAGCAACCTTCCTAAACTTGCCCAGCAAATAAAATCATTAGATGGAAATGGAATTGTCCTCTTTAATCGTTTCTATCAACCGGATATAGATATTGAATCTATGGAAATCGTTTCCGGCTCAGTTTTCAGCAATCCTGCCGATTTCGGAGATACGCTCAGATGGACTGCCATCATTTCCAGTCAAGCACCAAACATTGACATCGCTTGTTCTAACGGCGTTCATTCCTGGGAAGATTGTGTAAAAGGAATTCTTGCCGGTGCAACTGCTATTGAACTTTGCAGCATCATTTACGAAAACGGCCCTGAAGTTATTGGAAACATACTTACCTGCATGGAAGCATGGATGGAGCAAAAGCAATACTACTCTTTGGAAGAGTTCAGAGGGAAACTAAATTTCTCCAACGTTCCAAGTCCTGCAATCTATGAACGCGTACAGTTTATGAAGTATTTCTCCAATTATAATCAATGAACCTACAGCAACTAGAATACATCATTTCACTCGATACACACAGACATTTTTCTAAAGCTGCTGAAGCCAGTTTTGTAACACAGCCCACTCTGAGCATGATGATACAAAGACTGGAAGAAGAATTGGGCGTAAAGATATTCGACCGTTCTCAATTACCTATTCGTCCAACAGAAATTGGAACAAAAATCATTGAGCAAGCCCGCACTGCACTTGCACAGGTCAATCAGATAAATGAAATTGTAGAAGAAAGCAAGGGAGTGCTTAAAGGCACTTTCCGAATCGGTATCATTCCCACCATTTCACCATATTTATTGCCTAAACTGATGCACGTGCATCAAATCAATATGCCAGAGCTAAATATTCTGGTATTCGAACAAACGACTCCGCAAATAATCAAAAATTTATCTTTGGGAACCATTGACGCGGGCATCCTGGCTACGCCATTAAATGAATCAGAAATAAAGGAAAATCCCATTTATTACGAAAAATTTTACGCGTACATCTCGCCTAAAGACCCTTTGTATGTGCGAACTGCCGTTGATGAGAACGATATAGGAAAATCAAAACTTTGGTTGCTGGAAGAAGTTCATTGCTTCCGTTCGCAGATTTTGCATCTCTGCCAGGCTCGTAAGCGTAAATTATCTGAATCACTATCTTTTGAAGCGGGAAGTATCAGTACATTAATAAACATTGTAGACCAAAATGACGGCATCACTGTGATTCCTGAAATGGCAATCAACACATTGACAGACGAACAAAAAAAGAATGTTCGTCCTTTCAAAAATTCCACTCCAGTAAGAGAAATTAGTTTGATAACACGTAAAGATTTTTTCAAAGAAAGAATTCTTAATATTCTTCTGGATGAAGTCAAACTTGCCGTTCCCAAACCAATGCGCGATGAAACACTGAAAAAATTTGTGATACCGTTATAAATTTTTTTATTCAGATGCGACCTATAGAAATTATAGAAAAGTATTACAAGCCGGGTACCCGTTTATACGATATTTATTACACGCATGTTTGCGAAGTAACAAACAAAGCTTTATCCATTGCTCAAAACCATCCCGAACTGGCTATTGACATTCATTTTTTAGAAGAAGCTTCCATGTTACACGATATCGGAATATTTATGACCAATGCGCCTCATATCTCATGTGTAGGCAATTACCCTTACATATGCCACGGATATTTGGGAAGGGAACTAATAAGTGCCGAAGGATTTCCAAAACACGCGTTGGTATGCGAACGACATACCGGAACGGGAATCACTTTACAAAGTATTATACAAAGGAATCTTCCCATCCCTCACAGAGAAATGACGCCGCAAAGCTTAGAGGAAAAAATCATCTGCTTTTCCGACAAATTTTATTCAAAATCAAGTCTCGGAAAAAAGAAATCTGTAAAAAGAATCCGCGAAGGATTAATGAAGCATGGTAAAGAACAAGTAGAAATTTTTGACACTTGGTGTGAGTTTTTTCTATAAAAAATTACGAAATAAGAACTTTGGCAAGTTATTTGCATCATAAGTATATATCTTTATTAATAATAAGTTTTTCGCCTCTATTTAACATAGAAGTTTGACAGCTTTTTTAATTTAAAATACTGATTATGAAAGAAAATTACGAAGAAAATGAATTTACTCAGGAAAATGAATTGGACAGCAACGCTCCTGAAAAATTAGATAACAATGCCGAGATCGACAATTTGTCAGAAGATTTTGAAAACGATTTTGACAAACTGCAAAATCAGTATGACGAACTGAATAACAACTATCTTCGTCTTCATGCCGAATTTGACAACTTCCGCAAACGTACGTTGAAAGAAAAAGCCGATCTGATAAAAGGCGGAGGAGAAAAAGTATTGAGCGAAATTCTTCCTTTGATTGACGACTTCGACAGAGCTATTCTATCAATGAAAGAAGCGGAAGACAAAGATTCACTGATGCAGGGAATGGATTTGATTTATGCAAAGTTTATCAACTTTCTGCAACAACACGGCGTGAAAGAAATTGAAGCCGTCGGCGAAACTTTCGACCCTGACAAATTCGAAGCTTTAACTACAATTCCTGTACAAGACAAATCACAGTCGGGCAAAGTGGTTGACTGCATTCAAAAGGGTTACACCCTTAACGACAAAATAATCCGATTCCCAAAAGTAATCGTAGGAGAATAATATAATACAATGGCAGAAAAAAGAGACTATTATGAAGTTTTGGAGGTGTCCAAAACAGCTACGCAGGAAGAAATAAAGAAAGCTTACCGCAAAAAAGCCATACAATATCACCCCGACAAAAATCCGGGCAACCACGAAGCAGAAGAAAAATTCAAAGAAGCTGCCGAAGCTTACGAAATATTGAGCGACCAGAACAAGCGCGCACGCTATGACCAGTTTGGTCATGCCGGAGTGGGCGGTGCTGCCGGTGGCGGTTTTGGAGGCGGAATGTCTATGGAAGACATTTTCTCTCAGTTTGGAGATATCTTTGGAGGACATTTTGGTTTTGGAGGATTCGGTGGCGGCGGTCGCGGTCGCCGTGTCAATCGTGGTACGGATTTGCGTGTGAAAGTAAAGCTCAACCTCAAAGAAATCCTCAACGGGGTGGAGAAAAAGATTAAAGTAAAAAAATACGTCACATGTGAGCATTGTCAGGGAAATGGTTCGGAAAACGGCACTTCGCTCACCACGTGCGATACCTGTAAAGGCTCGGGTTCGGTAACGAAAGTTGTTAATACTCTTTTGGGACAAATGCAGAGCACCACTACCTGTCCGGCATGTAGCGGTGAAGGAAAAACTATCAATACAAAATGTAATCATTGCGGCGGTGAAGGCGTGCGTCTCGAAGAGGAGATTATTCCAATCAAAATACCCGCAGGTGTTGCCGAAGGAATGCAGCTTTCCATGCAAGGAAAAGGCAACGCAGCACGCCGCGGAGGAATAAGCGGGGATTTGCTAATTCTTGTAGAAGAAGAGGAAGATCCAAACTTGATTCGTGACGAAAACAATGTTATTTACAATCTATTCCTCAGCTTTCCAGTGGCTGCATTGGGTGGTTCGGTGGAAGTACCAACCATTAACGGCATGGCAAAGTTGAAAATCGAGCCGGGAACACAGCCGGGCAAAGTTTTACGTCTGCGCAATAAAGGACTTCCTTCATTAAATGGTTATGGAAAAGGTGACCAACTGGTGAACGTAAATGTGTACATCCCCGAAAAGTTGAGCGACAAAGAAAAATCTTTAATCAAAGAAATGGAAAGCTCTAAAAATTTTGAACCAAGTGGCGAAGTCAAAAAAAGTGTCTTCAGCAAGTTTAAGAAGATGTTTGATTAAATAAATATCAGTTTAGAATATGGCATCCCTGAAGATTTGTTCTTTTGGGATGTTTTTTTTATATAATAGACAGTGGGCAGTTGACAGTGGGCAGTTGACAGTAGGCAGTAAACAGTAGCACTCACTCGTAACACGTAACACGTAAATTCTTTCATTCCAAAATCCCAAATCCCAAATTTTCCAGTTAGTTATTCTTCTGTCCGGGTGATTTATTGTTCTGCCGCGGTTATTTCCGTTGGGATTCCGAAATGTTCCGTTCGGGTTGTTTATTCCTTCGGCGAGGTTGGGGAATGCTCCGTTGAGGTTGTTTATTGTTCTGTCAGGGTTAGTTATCTAAACGTTGAACCTGTATAACCTGTCCGTTGGGATCAAAGACCGCAACGCTTCGATGCATAACCGCGTTTTCGGGCAAACTACCGCATCATTTCGCATACACAACCTATCGACTTCTATATTTAACCGCACTGGAACATTCGAGAACCGCACCAGGATATTTCTGAAACCTTAACGGAGGATTTCTAAATCCCAGTCCGAGGGGTTGTACAACCTCATCGGCAGGGTTATAACATCTAAAGTAGATCATATCAATAATCGTAAGTTTCCAGTTCTACATTCTTAATATGCGTCTTAAAGTGATCATATTAAATATTTGATAAATAATAGAAAATATGTTTATACAGACTAATGACATTTCTTGAAAATAAGTCAAACTCTGGAGTTACTAACTTTGCTGGGACAAAAAGTTAAGCATAAAAAACTTACATTTG
>DAMBHY010000013.1:0-71724 GCA_032068765.1 Dysgonamonadaceae bacterium
CTTTCTTTCATAACGTTCTTTTTTTAGTGTAACGCTATTTTAGGACGAGACAAAAATAATATCGAAAAAAAGGTGGATAATTTCCACCCTCTTTTATTTTGCTATTATAGGTGCTGGATAAATCCTTTTGTTTTCAATGGCCAGATATCTGATGTATGAAGCCCTGTCCAATATCTTTTCGAGTTGAAGATTTCTTTGTTTCAAGAGTTTTTTAGAACGTGCTTCTTTATTACACAAACAACAATTGTCAATCTTCTGGCTATCTATTAAGAAATTGCATTCTAAATCTATAAGCTTACCTGCTTGAAAATCATTAAATCCTATAAATTGCTGCATTTTAAATACTTTAGTTTTTGCTATTTCTTTGTAATTGCCAGTACCAGTACTTGAAATATCAGCGTTACTCTTGCATCCGAAAAACAGCATAAGAAATATAGTAATAATAAAAGTTTGCTTTTTCATAATTTGAATATTTAATTAATCGATAAAAGTAACATGAATTGGTTTAAGAAACTATTCAAGTTGTAACGAAAAACCTGCATTAAAAAATACAGGCTTTATTTTTATTAGATACCATACTTAACTTTTATCCCATCCATAATCTCAAATAGTTCCTCCCTTGTATTGGCACGAAGCATCGCTACGCGCGTAGGCTTGAAATCGGGAAAACCTTTGAATAGCGGCGTTGCCGCTAAGTGTCGACGGATATGCAGAATGCCTCTACGTTCGTCCAAGCGGTCAATACTCTGGTTTACCTGCTCTTTCAGCACGTTCATATACCATTCAAAAGGTTTCTTTTCGGGTAAAATGCCTGTATTGAGATATTCTTTCACTTCCTGAAAAATCCACGGACGACCAAACGTCGCCCTGCCAATCATCACCGCATCAACTCCCGTTTCATCGAAACGCTTTTTGCAGACTTCCGCAGAATCAATATCGCCGTTTCCGATAATGGGGATGTGCATGCGGGGGTTGTTTTTCACCTCGCCAATCAGTGTCCAATCTGCTTCGCCGGTATACATTTGCGCGCGCGTTCTGCCGTGAATGGTGAGTGCCGCGATGCCGCAGTCCTGCAAACGCTCCGCCAAGTCCACAATAATCTTGGAATCGTTGTCCCAACCCAAGCGGGTTTTCACCGTTACGGGTTTTTGCACGACTTTTACGATACTTTCTGTGATTTTACACATCAGTTCCGGTGTGCGCATCATGCCAGAACCTGCTCCTTTTCCCGCCACCTTTTTTACCGGGCAACCGAAATTGAGGTCAATGACATCGGGATTGGCGTCTTCACAGATTTTTGCCGCTTCCACCATCGCCTCCACGTCTTTTCCGTAAATCTGAATGGCTACCGGGCGTTCCTCATCAGCAATATGCAGTTTCTGCATAGTTTTGTTGACTTCACGGATGAGCGCATCGCTCGATACAAATTCGGTATACACCATGTCCGCTCCGAATTGCTTGCACAGCAGGCGAAAACCTATGTCGGTAACGTCTTCCATGGGCGCGAGAAAGACGGGATATTTGTCAAATTCTATATTTCCTATTCTCATAAATGATTATTTCAATTCTATTTTTACATTGTTCATGCGCAAAGGTGCCGCCATGGATGACGGATGCGCATCGTGCAAAGATATTTGATGAATATTTTTAGATTTGTCGAAAGAAATGGATGGTACGTTTTGAAAATACATTTTCCAATTGTTCAGCGGTGTAATGCTGTATACCAATTCCTTTTCAAATCCGTTGTAATGTTTGATGACAAGTTGATTTTTTCCTTTTTTGAGCGGAAGAATGAGGATTTCTTTTTGAGAATGCAGTCTGTCGGTAGAAAAATGGGCGGTAACATATTTCCCGTTCAAGAGAATGTATACCGCATTGCCGCTCCCGATTTCCATAGCAATTTCTTGTTCGCAACTAGAAGAAATTTCCTGCAATAATACAATGCTTTGGCGTGGATTCAGCTGATAAATCTGCTGTTTTCCATATTCGAAATTATCTATCTTCTTCCATTCAGTAGGCTTTGGTTCTGTGTAAGTATTATGTTCTTCTTTTACATCTCCAAACAGTCCCCCACCCCTTTTAACATACAAATCTCCGAAAAAAACTGAATTTTTAGGCGTGGATTTTTGCATGAAAGAATTGGAATTCAATAAAATAGTTTGTTCTTCATCGTCTACCTTCAAAGTAATTTCTCGGTTCTTTTCCGATTCTGTAAAGTAAAGACGAGGATTGATGGTATTCTTTTTGCTTTCAATATTCCAATTATAGGAAGTAAGACTTTTGTATCCAGCATAATAGTTTATGGAAGAAAAAGCAAACTGATTCTGCGCGTTATAAGCCGAAAGAGTTTTATTTTTCACTATGTCCGGTGTAGTTGTATATCCGTTTTTAAAAAATACTTTTATTACAGGAAGTATGTCATCATTTTCGTCAAGAGAGATTTCAATAGTATTTCCTTTTTGTTCGTATTTCAGGTTTTTGTTTTGTGCTATGTAGACTATTTTATCAATTTTGCCTTGGATGTTATTCAATTGAATTTTGTTTCTAAACTTTTCTACAAATAAAAATAAGTCGTTATCCTTTGAAGTGATATCTCCCCACTCCGGTGCATTATGTAATGGATTTGCACGCGTCCCGTAGATGGCTTCTTTGTTTACATTTATCCATTTTCCCATTTTTTCCAACACTTCCTTTTCAAATTCCACCACTGAACCATCGCCACGCGGACCGATATTCAAAAGGTAATTCCCTCCCCTACTGATAACTTTTATAAAACTCAACAGCTTTTCTCGCACTTTATCATCTACTTTTCCTCTCTGCTGCCAAGAACGGTATCCCCATGTTTCTTCAAACATGGAAGCAGCAGTTTGCCAGGGAATGGAGAGTTTATAATCAGGATATTTGTTGTCGCCCATCACGGCGAAATCTACTAAGTCATTACCCAATCTTCCGCTGATCATACATTCGGGTTGCAAACGGTTGACCATATCATACAATTCCTTGCTCTGCGCAGGTGTGAGCGAACCCATATCGAACCAAATTTCAGAAATTTTGCCGTAATTGGTCATAAGTTCTTCCACTTGTTTTAAGTTATATTGATGATGCTCGGGTGTTATGAAATCAGTGTTATGACTAGAATAGGGATATGCTTGCGGGAAATGCCAATCAATCAAAGAGAAGTAAATACCCAAACGCATATCTGCTTTTTTGCAGGCATCTGCAAGTGATTTCAAGACATCTTTTTTGTAAGGCGTGGCATCCACTACATCATAATCGGTATATTTACTATTGTACATGCAAAATCCATCGTGATGTTTGGAGGTTAAAACAATAGATTTCATACCTGCATTTTTTGCTAGAGACACTATATTATCTGCGTCCCAATTTACGGGATTAAATTCCTGCGCTTTTTCAGCGTACCAGTCGCTGAAAATTCCTGCAAAGGTTTGAATCTGTTCACTGTATCCCCATTTCACAGGTTTCCCGTCATACACTCCGCCGTAAGCGGAGTACAATCCGAAATGGATAAACATCGAATATTTTTGGTCGAGCCATTGTTGCGAAGGTTTGTGTTGGGCATAACTTACAGTGACAAAGTTGTAAAGAATACTTATAAGTAATATTTTGGTTAAGCTCACACGTATATTTTTATTAAATTTGTTCATGAAAACGAAGTTACAAAAAATGCTGTTAATAACTTGTCGATGATTTGTAAATAACTTTTCTATAAATTGTTTTGGAAATCATAAAAAGGATTTGGTATAATTTTTTTTGGGAAGCAACAATGAAAAATTAGGAAAACTTTTAAAGACTTCATTAAAAAATTTTCAACAACATTTTTGTAACAAATATGTAAATAATAATCAACAAAACATATGTTTTCAATTTTGTTGATAAAGTTCATAAAATATTTATTTACATCAATTTGTATTGTTGATATGTTTTTGATAGATTGATTATAAGTTTGTTTCTAAAGTTGATAATTCAATAAAAAAGTTTTTAACATTAAAGTAATCAACAGTATCAACAAGCTATAATCATCATCATATTTATTTTTAAATTTAAAAAAGATAATAATATATATTGTTTATAATTCTAAAAGGAAACTATGGAAAAATCAGAATTGATTGAAAAGATCAATATTCTCAGAAAAGAGAAAAATGCCATTATCATGGCGCACTATTATCAGGAATCTGACATACAAGATATTGCGGATTTTGTTGGCGATAGTCTAGCGCTGGCACAGATTGCTTCAAAAACAAAAGCAGATATCATTGTATTGTGCGGCGTACATTTTATGGGAGAAACGGCAAAAATACTATCACCAGAAAAAAGAGTTTTTATTCCTGATATGACTGCAGGATGCAGTTTAGCAGATAGTTGTCCTGCGGACGAATTTGAAAAGTTTGTAAAGGCCCATCCAGACCATACAGTTATTTCTTATGTAAATACTACAGCTGCCGTAAAAGCGTTGACAGATATAGTAGTTACTTCTACCAATGCAAAACAAATAGTAGAATCATTACCGAGGGATGAGAAAATAATTTTTGGACCAGATAAAAATTTGGGAGATTACATTAATAAAATTACTGGACGAAATATGTTGTTGTGGAATGGCGCATGCCATGTACATCAACAATTTTCAATGGAAAAAATATTGGATTTGAAAAAAGAATATCCTCAAGCTTTACTTTTAGCACATCCTGAATGTCCCGGATATTTATTGGAACTGGCCGACCATATAGGTTCTACTTCTTCCCTACTCTCTTTTGCTAAAAAAACAGATAACAAACAAATTATTGTAGCTACAGAATCAGGAATTTTGCATCAAATGCAAAAAGAAAATATTGACAAACATTTCATTCCTGCTCCTCCAGAAGACAGCGAATGTGCTTGCAATGAATGTTTTTACATGCGTATCAATACTTTGGAAAAATTGTATTTATGTCTGAAAAATGAACGTCCTGAGATATTTGTAGACGAAGAAATCAGGAGAAAAGCCGTAGAGCCTATTCACAGAATGCTGCAAATTTCTGCAGCAATTGGTTTATAAAGAAATTACGTAAAATTTTTTTACCTTTGCAACTCTCAAATAAATCATTCATTTCCGCTTATCTAAAAGTCTTTATCTTTAAGCGAGGCGGTTTTAATATCTTTTAAATGGCTCTTCAATGTGGTATAGTAGGACTTCCTAATGTTGGGAAATCCACTCTTTTTAATTGTTTGTCAAACGCGAAAGCGCAAGCTGCAAACTTTCCTTTTTGTACTATAGAACCAAATGTTGGTGTAATTACCGTTCCAGATGAACGTTTGAATAAGCTGGCGGAACTAATTAATCCGCAACGCATCGTTCCTACTACTGTAGAAATTGTGGATATTGCCGGATTGGTAAAAGGCGCAAGCAAAGGAGAAGGTTTGGGTAACAAATTCCTTGCGAACATTCGCGAAACGGATGCAATACTCCATGTATTGAGATGCTTTGAAGATGACAATATCACACACGTAGACGGAAGCGTAAATCCGGTAAGAGATAAAGAAATTATCGATGCCGAATTACAGTTGAAAGATTTGGAAACCATAGAATCTCGCATTCAAAAGATAGAAAAACAAGCTAAAACCGGCGGCGATAAAGATGCAAAATTGACTTTTGAAGTGTATTCAAAAATACGCGAAGTACTTTTGCGCGGAGAATCTGCCAGAACAGTTACTTTTGATACAAAAGACGAAATAAAAGCTGCAAAAGAACTCTATCTGCTTACTGCAAAACCAGTTCTATACGTTTGCAATGTTGACGAAGCAAGTGCCGTAAATGGCAACAAATATGTGGAAGAAGTGCGTGAAGCGGTAAAAAATGAAAATGCCGAAATCCTTGTAGTGGCAGCTAAAATAGAATCAGAAATTGCAGAATTTGAAACATTTGAAGAACGTGAGATGTTTCTCAACGAAATAGGACTTCAGGAATCGGGAATGAACAGATTGATAAAGTCCGCTTATAAATTACTCAATCTGCAAACTTACCTCACCGCAGGCGTGCAAGAAGTGCGCGCATGGACATTTATGAAAGGATGGAAAGCTCCACAATGTGCCGGTGTTATTCACTCAGATTTCGAAAAAGGATTTATCCGCGCCGAAGTTATTAAGTATGATGATTACATCCATTACGGTTCGGAAAATGCGGTGAAAGAAGCCGGAAAAATGAGTGTCGAAGGAAAGGAATATGTGGTGCAGGACGGCGACATCATGCACTTCAGATTCAATGTTTAATATTGATGTGTAAAGTGAAAAAAGTTGCTACCATTACCTTTATAATTTTTTCAGGATTACTTATCTCTTTTTCGAGTTGCAATAAAGGCAAAAGAAATGTCTTCGGCAATAAAATGACTTCTTTGCAGGAATGTGTGGAAGAATCATTGCCGGATAAAAATCATTTGGAGAAAATAGCAAAAGAAATCAATGCCGAACAAAAATCATTTGCATTAGACACACTTTTTAAAAAGCGTGTTAAAAATGGATTTAACGGTGCTATTTTGGTAGAACAAAAAGGAGTTTTACTTTACAGAAACATAAGTGGCTTAGCAGATTTAAGAACCAAAGATTCTCTCAATTATAATTCCACTTTTCAACTTGCATCTGTGAGCAAAACCTTTACTGGAATAGCAGTATTGCAGTTGGTAGAAGAAGGTAAAATCAATCTCAACGACAGTATTCAAAAATATATTCCCGATTTCCCCTATAAAGGAATTAACATCGCTCTTTTGCTTTCGCATCGTAGTGGATTACCCAATTATCTTTACAGTTTCGAAAATAAAAGACGCCAAAGAGCCACCCCTCCCAATAACGAGGGGATAATTAACTGGTTCAAAACTGCCAATCCATTGCCGCTTCGCCAGTCGTTGGTCAATGGAAAATTTACATACAACAATACCAATTATGCAGTTTTGGCAAGAATTGTAGAAGTAGTTTCTGGCAAACCTTTCGCCACATATATGCGCGATAAGATATTTCTTCCATTAGGAATGAAATCTACATACATCGATACCATTGCTCCACCTGAATTGCTGGCAACGAAAGTGAAAGGGTACGATGGATATCGCGAACGTCCACGTGAAATGTGGGACGGGGTGTATGGTGACAAAGGAATATATTCCAACGTGGATGATATGCTCAAATGGTATCATGGTATACGGTCAGGATGTTTGCTCAAACAAAGTCTTTTGGACAGCGCATTCATTCCCCGAAGCAAAGACCGCCCTAGCCGTCACAATTACGGCTACGGATTTCGCCTCATGACCAATATGTATGACATGGACAATGTTTTGTATGTGTATCACGGAGGCTGGTGGAACGGTTTCAGCAATATGTTTTGGATGGATGTGAAGAATGATTATGTGATTATCGTTCTTTCTAACAAGCGAAACAAATATTCTTACGACGTGAAGCCTATTATAAGTATTTTAGAAGGTATCACTCCGAAACAATACGAGCAGAAACTGATGTTACCTCCCAACGTTGCTGTAGCCCAATAAAATAGAAAAGGTAGACTTTTTAAATCTCCCTATTTCATACTTATAAATGTATTTCCTTATTCCTGTCCGAGTTCAGAATTTTGAGAACGAAAATGCTAGAAGGTAGTTCCATAGCGTTTTTCATACATGCAGTTACGGTATGCATCACCTCGTCAAAGTCTCCGAAAACATGCGTAGAAATGGCGTTGGGTTTTACCTCAATGTTCTCATTTTTCATCAATGAGCGGATGAAATTCTTAATAGGTTCTTTGAATTGTTCTGAAAGCGGATAATAACTAATTTCTATTGAAATTTTCATATTGATTGATTTTTAAGTAACTTGGTTCAATAAACTTTTGAACTGTTTCGCGTGCGCGAATGTTTCTTTAACTGAAACAAAAATACGAAAACTATATGAATTATACGGAACTTATCGGTTATTTGGCAATGACTTTTCTGGTCGTATCCTTCATCCCGAAGCAGATACGCCGAGTACGTCTTATCAATCTGTCTGCATGCTTTTTCTTCATCGTTTATGGCGTAATGCTGGGCATGAAATGGCCTATTATTATCTCAAATGCACTAGTAGCGGTGATTCAGTTGTATCATTTGTTTATGGCAAAGAAGGATAACGACAAAACAATGTAGAAATAACAAGGTTTGGATTTGATAGAACTCAATGCTTATCTAGGCATCTACAAACAAAACGAACAAGTCCTCGAAGCGGCGGATTTTGTTTTGCTCAACTTTGGTTTGGAAGTTGATATGCTGGAAGGATTTGACTATCGCGACAATGAGCAACCCAACTTTGTGGTAGTGACAACCGAAGGTGATTTTGGAGCACCGCAGAAGATACGCATTCCCAGAAATCTGTTTAATTTCGACCTGCGGCTGGTGCTCAATCTAATCGCGCATGAAGTACTGCATGTGAAACAGAAAACACAATATCCCTACGTGTATGACAAGAACGAACGCGAGTTTTTGGCATACAGCGAAAATCTGTATCACCGCGAATTTCCTCAGATACCTGAAGCGCCAGACTTCAACCGTCAGCAATTTGCACAAAAAGCACTTGAATATTACAGCAGGATGGGAGAGGGGAGCGACTTGCAGAAAAAGTATGAGGACGCTAAAGCTGAAGTGGAGAAGACTTTAGAGGAGATATTGGTTAAGCGGCAAGTGAATAAAGAGTAATAAAATCTTTTTACAATTTTATTTAGTCATCAATGAATAGATTTTGCTCGTTACTATACCGACATCGTAAATCTACATGGATGTAGGCAATAACTAAACAAACCTATCCCGCCACATTGGTCTTGATGCCCAATTTCTCCACCTCTGCAGCAATTTCGCGCAAGCGTTCGATAGAAACCTTTTCGAGGCGTTTTGCGGGGGTTTCACGGTCGATGGTATAAATCATCACCTCACGAGGTTTTAGTTCTTTTACAAGCTCTAGCCATGCTGAAACTTCCTCTTCCGTGCTATTATTAATATACTTTTCTTCAAATTCACCTTTCAGAAACATCGTCTGCAAAATGAAATCATTGCCGAATCTTTTGTAAAGTTCTACCTGTTTTGCCACGGAATATTCAGAAGAATTGGGTCTGTCCATCAGCCTTACCGTTTCGTCAAAAGCGGAATCGAGTTTCAGAATCGGATTGTCTACTTTGCGCATCGCATCAAAAACCCCGGGTTTTCCCACGTTCATTCCGTTGGTCAATACGCTGATTTTTGTTTTGGGAAAATATTTATCGCGCAATTCGATGGTATAATCAATGATTTGCGGAAAGTGAGGATTAGCTGTTGGTTCTCCATTTCCCGCGAAGGTAATAACATCAAGATGCGCTTTTTCTTTTTGAAGAGTAGTCAATTTGTCTTCCATCGCAGCGCGAAAGTTTTCAGCGTCCGGAAGTCGGGTATTGGTCCTAAAATCCTTGTTAAATCCGCATTCGCAATAGATGCAGTCAAACGAACACAGTTTGCCGTCGTAGGGTAGGAGGTTCACACCGAGAGAACTACCCATTCGACGGCTATGGATAGGACCGTAGACGATTTCGTGAAATAGAATTGTTGACATAATATTTATATAAATTTGAAAAACTGCAGAATTTGTTCTGTTCCAAATCCTACAACAATATATCGTAAAAATTTTCCTAACGTCATAAACAATATCACCAGCCAGAAGTTTGCGCGCATGAACCCCAACGCTACGGCAATGATATCGCCGACACCAGGTAGAAATACAAAGAAACTCATAAAAGCTCCTTTGCCGTGAAGCCATTGTATCATTTTATCCACCTTTTCCTGCTTGATTTTGAACCATTTTTCCAGCCATTCTGTCTTTCCAAGGCAACCTACGTAGTAGCAAGTGATACCGCCTAGCGAATTTCCGATCGTGGCAAAACCGA
The DNA here is from genome assembly GCA_032068765.1 of Dysgonamonadaceae bacterium. Classification (GTDB taxonomy): domain Bacteria; phylum Bacteroidota; class Bacteroidia; order Bacteroidales; family Dysgonomonadaceae; genus DAMBHY01. The sequence continues at coordinate 9,914 of DAMBHY010000013.1, forward strand.
TGCAAGTCCAGACGTCCATTCCTGCAGCAATCAATGCCGCGAAAACCACTTCCGAGCCAAAAGGAAGTACTGTAGCAGCTAAAAATGAAGCCAAAAATAATCCTAAATAACCGTATTCTACCAGTCCATCAAGCATAACCCCTATATCTCCTAAATGGGACTTTTTTGTATATTTCTTCTACTTTCATTATTTCAATTATATTTCAGCTTTATTGGGGTACAAAGTGGTCAATGCGCTTCCAGCCAGTTTCTTCCGGCTCCGCAGTCGGTTTTGAGCGGAACGATGAGTTTACAGGCATTTTCCATTTCTTCCTCGACGAGGTGCATCACACGATCTTTTTCATCCATCGGCACGTTGAAATTGAGTTCGTCATGTACCTGGAGAATCATTTTTGATTTAAGATTTTCCTTCTTGAGTCGATTGAAAATATTCACCATCGCTATTTTTATGATATCTGCCGCACTTCCCTGAATGGGTGCGTTGATGGCATTGCGTTCCGCATAACCTCTTACTGTTGCGTTGCGCGAATTGATGTCATTGACATAGCGTTTGCGCCCGTAAATAGTTTCCACATATTGCTTTTCCCTCGCTTTTTTTATAATCTCATCCATGTATCGCTTCACACCTGGATAGGTTGCAAAATAACCATCAATGAGTTCTTTTGCCTCGGCGCGTGGAATATTCAATCTTTCAGAAAGTCCGAAAACGGAAATACCGTAAATGATGCCGAAGTTCGCTGTTTTCGCTTTGCGGCGCATGTCGGAACTTACTTCCTTCAATGGGACATTATATATTTTCGCTGAAGTGGCGGCATGAATATCTTCCCCGACATTAAAAGCATCTACGAGATTTTTATCCTCACTCAGATGCGCCATGATGCGTAATTCTATCTGTGAATAGTCGGCAGATACAAAAGTACAACCTTCGTCAGGAATGAATACTCTGCGCATCTCTTTTCCGCGAGCGTCGCGGATAGGTATATTCTGCAGGTTTGGATTGGTACTGCTGAGACGTCCCGTAGCGGCAACAGTCTGATTGAAAGAAGTATGAATTTTTCCTGTTTTTGGATTCACCAATTGAGGGAAAGCGTCCACATAAGTACTCAAAAGTTTGCGCAAACCGCGTTGTTCCAGTATCTTTTCGATAATTGGATGCTTATTGCGCAGTTTTTCCAACTCATCTTCACTTGTTTTATATTGTCCGGTGGATGTTTTCTTGGGCTTTTCTACTATTTTGAGACGGTTAAACAGAACCTCGCCAATTTGTTTAGGTGAATTGATATTGAATTCGATTCCTGCCAATTGGGATATCTCATTTTCAATATTGCACAATTCCTCTGTTAGTTCGTCAGAAAGCGATTTTAGTGCTTCCATATCCAGTCGCACACCATTCCATTCCATATCCACCAATACATAAATCAGCGGACATTCGATTTCGTCAAAAAGCTTTTTAAGATTATTTTCTTCTAGTTCTTTTTCTAAAATATTCTTCAACTTCAAAGTTACGTCGGCATCTTCACACGCGTAATCACAAATATCACAAGGAGGTAAATCTCCCATGGAAAGCTGATTTTTACCTTTCGGACCGATAAGTTGATCGATATGAATGGTGTCATATTTCAGATAAACTTCTGCCAGATAATCCATTCCGTGGCGTGATTCGGGCGAAATGAGATAATGCGCAATCATGGTATCAAATAACTTACCTTTTACTTCCACTCCAAAACCCTTTAATCCTAAAATATCAAATTTGAGATTTTGTCCTATTTTCTCAATATTTTCATTTTCAAATATCGGGCGGAATATGTTAATCTGAGTTTGAGCGACGGTTTTGTCTTTTGAAATGGGAACCCAGTATGCTTCACCTTCTGTGGCTGCAAAAGAAAGTCCCACTACATGGCTCGTTATCGGGTCCATTCCGGTGGTCTCCGTGTCGAAACAGATGGATGGAAGTGTGCTGAGTCTTTTCGCTAGTGTTTTCATTTCTTCCAGCGTATCCACCATCTTATAGTTGTGATGAATCGTAGTGATGTTGTCGAAACTGGGAGTAATTTCCTTATTCGAAAATAGTTCCGTTTGTTGGTTCTGTGTTTCCTCACCTCCGCCAAACAAATCCAATTGTCCTGTCGGCGCAGGTTGGGATTTAGCTGACGTTTCTACGCCCAAAACCCGTGTAATCAAAGTCCTGAATTCGAGCTCTTCGAAGATTGCTTTTAGTTTTTCTTCGTCAATCTGTTTTCTAACAAGCTGTTCGGGGTCTATACATATCGGAACATCCGTCTTTATGGTTGCTAGGAATTTAGAGAAAACTATCTGCTCCTGGTTTTCCTCAATCTTTGTTCGGAGCGATCCTTTCAATTTTTCGGTATTCGCAATAATATTTTCTATCGAACCAAATTCCTGTAACAGTTTTTCGGCAGTTTTTGGTCCTACTCCCGGACATCCGGGAATATTATCGGAAGCGTCACCCATCAATCCGAGATAATCAATCATTTGCAACGGACTGTTAAGATGATATTTTTCCATCACTTTTTTATCATCAAGGATGTCAAATCCACTTCCAGCGTATTGCGGTTTGTAGATGAAAATGTGCGACTCTGTGAGCTGACCGTAATCCTTGTCGGGCGTCATCATATACACATCAAAATCAGTTTTATCGACTCTCTTTGCGATGGTTCCGATAACATCGTCTGCTTCGTATCCCTCCATTTCCAAAACGGGAATGTTGTATGCGTCTAATACTTTTTTTATGACAGGGACAGCGGTTTTAATATCTTCAGGCGTTGCCTGGCGCTGTGCTTTGTAGGCTTCAAATTCCGTATGACGAAAAGTGGGTCCGTCAGGGTCGAAACCTACGGCGATATGGGATGGATTTTCTTTTTTTAGAACATCCTCCAAAGTATTTACGAAACCGAAAACAGCGGAAGTATTCTGTCCTTTTGAATTGACACGCGGTGTTTTGATAAAGGCATAGTATGCACGATATATCAGTGCGTAGGCATCCAGAAGGAAAAGTTTATTTTTGGACATTATGTAATCTTTACAATTATTAATGAGGGTAAAGTTACAAATAATTGTTGCTTTCAGAAGAAATATATATAAATTTGTGGTTAGGTTATAAGTATATGAATGCAAGTCAGTTTATAAAAGAAACTTTCAAGGACGATTTCTTAGAATTCAACAAATATTTGGATGTTGCATTGAGTAATTCTAATCCCCGGATTAACGAAATTATCAAGCATGTTTTTAAATCGAGTGGAAAGCGCGTTCGTCCAATAATGGTTTTTCTGGCTGCTAAAGCTTGCGGAAATATTACTCCTGAAACCTATCACGGTGCGGTAACTGTAGAGTTGCTTCATACTGCCACACTTATCCATGATGATGTAGTAGACGAATCTGATATCCGTCGTTCCCAACCCTCTGCCAACGCCATTTTTGATAATAAGCGTTCGGTGCTTGCCGGTGATTATCTGCTTTCATCTTCTCTCGTAGAATCCGTAAAAACGAATAGTCTAGATGTTGTAAGAATCATCTCTGACTTAGGTAAAAAACTTTCTGAAGGCGAACTCAATCAATATTCCTTAGTGAATGAAATTATTATTGACGAAAACGAATATTTTGAGGTAATCAACAAGAAAACAGCAAGTTTGATGGACGCGTGCATGCGTATAGGTGCTATTACTGCTGGAGCGGAAAAGGAGATAGTAGAAGATTTTGGCGAGGTTGGCCGATTAATGGGCATAGCATTCCAGTTACGCGACGATATTTTCGACTATTATAACCAAGATGTAGGTAAACCTACTGGTAATGATATTCGAGAAGGAAAAATTACCCTTCCTTTGTTATATGCATTGAAAAATTCAAAGGATAAAGAGTTATTTCTTGACATTATCAGAAATAAGGAGTTTGATGATAAAAATATTGAAAGATTGATAGAATTTGCTATAGAAAATAAAGGTATTGAGCATACATATAATGTGATGAATGAGCATTTGGAGAAAGCGGATGTAATTATTAAGCAAATGAATATCAATGAGGAAGTTCAGTCTCTTATTCAAACATTTATAATTTTTTTACGAAACCGAAACATATAAAATCCCTCGAATTTTCGAGGGATTTTTCTTTTATCTAATATAGGAAAGAGATTTTCTGTTTTATTTCCTGTTTTTCTTTAATAGGAATTAGTGTAAATCCCCAATCATAATCTGCATTCGCAGGAATGCTGTACTGCGGCAGTGGACGGTCACCCCAACTGTCGTATCCTGCAACCCCCTGTTGCTTCATGTCTAAACAAACTTCCACAAAGTTTTGAGGTTTTATGTCGTTGATATGCGTATGACGAGGCATACGGTTTTCGGGCGAATCCCATCTCTTTCTTTTCAGTTCTTTAGTTTTGTCCGAAACTTCATCTGGGTAGTAATTGTTCCACTGATAAGGGCGATTTTTATTTTCTTCGGAATCAAAATCTTCCACGCTGTTTCGAAGCGCGTTAAATTCAATTGTATTGTCCGCCACAATGAGCAATTCTTTTCCTTTATCCGATAGTGATAGCCAACGCGTATCGGTGCGGTGACCATTTTCTTGAGGACGAACATAAGGAAAATACATAGCTTCTGCTGTAGTTTCATATTTGCCAACCATTGAACCATCCGAACGGTCGAGATAATTTTCTCCGGGACCTTTGCCGAAATAAGTTATTTTGTTCATTTCTACTGGAAGTCGGAATCTTACACCAATTCGTGGAACCATCAAAGCAGTGTCTTTTCTTGCTTCTACGGCAGAAGGGGAGAAGGTTGCTAAAGCTTCACTTTCCGTTTTAGAAGTTGCATTTTCTTTGATTTTAGTGGAAGTAAAATGCGCTTTCACATTCACAATTCCCGAAGGATAAATGCGATATTGGATGATGTATTCATTTCCGATTGGAAGACGATAAGCAGCTGTAATAACTGCAATATTGTTTTTAATATCGGTTTTAACACTTGTAATTTTGAAGTTCTTGCTTGATTCTTTCCATACTTGCAAACGATAAGGCATACTGCTTCCGTAATCATTGTCGGTTGGTCCACGCCAGAAGTTGGGCTGAATACCAAAGTTTTCTGCAAAATATTCTTTTCCTTCTACTTTGTAAGAAGTCACAACGCCTTTGTTTTGATCAAAATGAAATTCTACTTTATCGGAATAAACGAGTGTTTCATTGGCGCTCTTTTTTATTTTAATTTTAGAATAATTATAAGCTTCCAGATAAGCTTCTTTTGCTAGCGAAACAGGCAATTTAAATTGTTCAGTAGCCACGATATGACCTGCAGGAATCAATTGATTTGTTTTATTTGAAGAAACTTTGAACGTAATAAAATACGATTTACCCGGTTTTGGATTTATGACAGGGTAGGAGATGGTAAAAATTTTTGTTTCAAGCGGTTGAAGTTTCACATCCAAATATCCCGAATCAATTTCGTTTTCATCTTCAGAAATTATGTATTGAAAACTGTAATTATCTGAGCTTGTAAATGATTTTCGGTTAGTAATGGAGAATTCTCCATTTTGAATATCTACTTGTTCTATTCCAAAATCCTGATAAGCGTATTTAACTTCCGTCATAGCAGGGTGGGGAGTTCTATCTGGATTTACGATACCATTGCACAAGAAATTTCCATCTGTAGGCATGTCTTTTCCATAGTCTCCGCCATATTTCCAGTAATGTATACCATTTTCATCAACGGCATCCAATCCCTGATCTACCCAATCCCAAATGTAACCACCTTGCAGGTTTGGATATTTGTAAATTTCTTTCCACATTAGTGAAATATTGCCGCTAGAGTTTCCCATAGCATGCGAGTATTCTGAAGGAACAATGGGTCGGTCACTTCCGTTTTTCCCAATTTTTCCAAGCCATTCGGCATCAGGATATTGGGGCACATACATGTCGCTGTTCCATTCCCATTGCGCACGCTCGTAGTTTACCGGACGTTGCATAAGATTCTTGTCAGCTTGTTTTAGATATAAGTATGTTTGATAGAAATTATATCCGTTTCCTGCCTCATTTCCCAATGACCAAATTGTAACTGAAGGGTGATTTTTGTTGCGTTCAAACATATTTTCCGTTCTGTAAATATGCGGTTTCAACCATTCAATATTATTACCCAAAGTGCCTCCTTTATTGAGGTTATAATACATTCCGTGAGACTCAATGTTGGCTTCGTCATAAACGTAAATCCCGTATTCGTTGCATAATTCGTAGAATCGGCGTTGTTGTGGATAATGAGACAGACGAACAGAATTGATGTTGTTGAGCTTCATTAATGTAAAATCCTTTTTCATCAGATCTTCTGTTATGTAATGACCTGTTGCGGGATTAGTTTCGTGAATATTCACACCTTTCAGGTATACCGGTTTGCCATTTATAAGAAATTGTGAAATTTTTTTGCCGTCGGCGAGTACTTGCTCTTTGATTTCTATTCTTCTGAAACCAACATTGTACGGGATGACTTCTGTAATTTTTCTGTCTGTTTCAGTAGTGATAAGAAGTTTATAAAGGTTAGGTGTTTCAGCTGTCCATTTCAGAGGATTTTGGACGATTTTGGAAAACGAAATTTCCTTTTCTTCATTAGCTTTTATGGTTTGAGAAGACTTGTCAGTAGCGACAATATTACCTTTATTATCCATCAATTCATAAGATATTATAATATTCTTAGTTGAAGCTGCGTTGTTAGAAATTTTGGTTCTCAGACAAAAAATGCCATCTTTATATTGATTGTCGAGACTTGAAAGAATTGAGAAGTCTCTGACATGTGCCTGGGGCTGAGACCACAGATAAACATCGCGTTCTATACCGCTTATGCGCCAAAAATCTTGACATTCGAGGTAAGAACCAGTGCTCCATCGGAAAATTTTGAGAACAAGTGTGTTTTTTCCAACTTTCACATATTTGTTTATTTTGAATTCGGCAAGGTTTTTTGAGTCCTCGTTGTATCCTACTTCTTTGCCGTTGATATAAACGTAAACACCTGACTTTGCTCCACCGATATTCAGGAAAATATCTCTTTGTATCCAATCTTGCGGAATGTTAATATCTCTACGGTAAACGCCAACCGGATTCATCTCCGGAAGGCTAGGAGGATTCGGATTGCGAGGCTTGAATTCATAGCCATGATTGGTATAGATAGCTGTGCCGAATTCCTGAACTTCCCAGTTTCCCGGCACTTTGATATCTTTCCAATCCGCAAGAGGGTAGGAGGGTTGTTCGATATTTTGAGGCAATTGTTTGTATCCTTCCACAAAATAGAATTTCCAAGTGCCGTTAAGTGATTCGTAATATTTGCTTTGCTCGAATTTTTGATTCAAGGCATCTTTAGCATTATCAAAAACCATAAACTCAGTACGAGGGAGTTCTTTGTTTACAGAAACTGTTTGAATGTCCTGCCAATAAGGCAGGGATTGGGTTTGGGCGACAGCACTCCACACGCACATGAATAAAAATAGAGAGGTTTGTCCAATTTTTGTTATTCTAGTCATATTAGGAAAATTTTATTCTCAAACACTTGTGTTAAAAATGACTGCAGCGCAATTATTGTTAGTTAATTTGCTCCTGCAAAGTTCTATTAATTATATTGAGATAATTAGTTCAAACAAAGTAATCTCCTAATTATTTTAAGGCATTTCACACAATCATTTTATTTCTTCCAGCAATTTATTTGCCAATCGACTTGCCCCAATTCTAAAATATTCGGGTGTACACCATTCTTCTCCTAAAACTTCTTTAACAATAGTATAATATTTGAGAGCATCTTCTACAGTTGAAACGCCTCCTGAAACTTTGAAACCGATTTTCTTACCTGTCTTTCCATAATAGGATTTAATAGCATTGCACATTGCATAAGCAGCCTCAGGAGAGGCTCCTTCGTATACTTTTCCTGTTGAGGTTTTAATAAAATCAGCTCCTGAGTAAATGGAAAGAATTGCTGCGTCATGAATTTTTTGTACATTTTTCAAAGCTCCTGTTTCCAAAATCACTTTCAAATGGGCTTCGTGACAGGCCTCTTTTATTTCATCAATTTCTTCACAGAGTTCTTCGTATTCTGCGTTTAGGAACAATCCGAGATTGAGTACGATGTCTATTTCGTCAGCTCCATCGTGCACGGCAAGTGCTGTTTCGGCTATTTTTGATTCTATAAATGTTTGAGAATGAGGAAATCCTCCGGAGACGCATGCAATTTTTACATCCGCGGTCAGTGCTTCCTTTACTGTTTTAGCGAAAATTGGATAAACACAGATGGCTGCAACATTTGGAATATCGGAGTATGAACCTTCGAAATCATTTACGTTTTGAACGAATTGCCAAACGCTTTCGCGTGTGTCTGTAGTATTTAGAGAGGTCAAATCGATACAAGAATACATCAATTTTTTAACTGCTGTTGTATTGTTTTCTTGCAATTTCTTAGCGAAAATTTGATCAAGTTTTTTCGTTACTTCTTCATTTTCTAATTTGAAAGAATGCTCTTTTATCGCATCTAAATATTTATTTGTTTCCATATTGTGATTGTTATAATTTTAATTTTTCGTTTTCTAAATGACGAGTTGCATCGCGGTTTGTTTTCTTTTCTAAATTCTTTTGGAAAGCATTGTCTAGATTAACCCCTGTTTGATTAGCAAGACATACGAGGACCCACAAAACATCCGCCATTTCGTCTGCTATATTTTTATTTTTGTCCGATTCTTTGAATGATTGTTCTCCATAAGTTCGTGACATGATTCGTGCTAGTTCTCCCACTTCTTCCATCAGGATGGTCATGTTGGTGAGTTCACTAAAATATCGAACACCATATTTTTTTATCCAGCTGTCTACTTCCTGTTGTGCTTCTTGCAGTGTCATTATTCTTTATTTTTTGAGTCTATCCAGATGGTAACTGGCCCGTCATTAATGAGAAACACTTTCATCTCTGCACCGAATTCTCCTGGCTGTATGTCTTTCCCTAAATACTTAGAGAGAGTGGTACAAAATTTTTCGTACAATGGGATAGAAATTTCAGATTGAGCTGCCTTGAGATAGGAGGGACGATTGCCTTTTTTTGTACTTGCGTGCAATGTAAATTGTGAAACAACAAGTATTTCGCCTCCGATTTCCAAGATGGACTTGTTCATTACACCTTGTTCATCTTCAAAGATACGCAAATTTACTGTCTTTTTACAAAGATATTCAATGTCAGCTTGATCGTCCGACGTTTCAATACCCACCAAAACCAATAATCCCTTATCGATTTTGCTTTTCACTTTTTTGTCTATTGTAACGGATGCTTCCGACACTCGCTGTATTAATATGCGCATATTTTATTTAGATTGATTTATCCACTCTCTAATGATGTTTGCCTTACTTTTACCGACTACTTCCGTAATCTCTTCAAAAGATGCTTTCTTGATTCTTTTTATACTCTTGAAGTGAGTGAGTAATTTTTTTTTTGTTTCTGTCCCTATTCCTTTTATTTCATCCAATTCTGATTTAATTTGACCTTTACTCCTTTTTTGTCGATGAAAAGTAATTCCGAATCTATGAGCTTCGTCTCTAAGTTGTTGAATGAGTTTCAACGTTTCAGAATTTTTATCGAGATATAAAGGAATGGAATCATCAGGGAAATAAATTTCTTCCAAACGCTTCGCGATGCCTATAATTGCAATCTTACCGTATAGTCCAATTTTCTGTAGTGATTTTACGGCAGCATGTAATTGACCCTTACCACCGTCAATTACAATGAGTTGAGGCATATTTTCTTGATCGTTAAGCATCCGAGAATAGCGTCTGTGAACGACCTCCTCCATTGACGCGAAATCGTCGGGGCCTACAACCGTTTTAATATTAAAATGTCGGTAATCTTTTTTTGAAGGTTTTGCTTTTTTGAAAACGACACAAGAAGCAACAGGATTTGTACCTTGCATATTTGAATTATCAAAACACTCGATATGCCAAGGTAGTTCTTTGAGATGCAAATCTGTTTGGACGGTTTTGAGTATTCTTGTTACTCTTTGTTCGGGATTTAATTTTTCGGTTTTTTTTAATTTGTCAATTTTGTACTGTTTGACGTTTTTCTCGGAAAGCTCTAGTAGCTTTCTTTTGTCACCTCTTTGCGGTATTGTAAATTCGATATTCGATAAATTTATATCAGGAATAAATGGAACGATTATTTCTTTTGAATGACTACCATAGCGTTGGCGCATTTCTATAATTCCCATTCCAAGCAATTCTTCCGGACTTTCATCAAGCCTCTTCTTATACTCGAATGTATATGCTTGATTTACAGAGCCATTAACCATGTGAAGATAATTAATATATGCTGAGTTTTCATCATCTTCATATGAATATACGTCGATGTTATAATCGAAATTGCTTATCACGGTTGATCTTTCTCTGAAATGCTGTATTTTTTCTAGTTTTTCTTTTTGTACCTGAGCTTTTTCAAATTCCATGTTTGAAGCATAAGCATTCATTTTTTCTGCAATCTGCTTTTCTATAATTGCGATGTTTCCTTTAAGTATCTCAGTAATTTCTTCTACATTCTTGTTGTAATCTTCCAAAGATTGTAATCCTTCGCAAGGACCTTCGCACCGTTTTATATGATATTCAAGACAGACATTGAATTTCTTTTTTTCAATATTTTCACGGGTTAGATTCAACCTACATGACCTGATCTTATAAACTTTTCGGAATATATCTAATAGAGCATTTACTGATGTAACTGATGTATAAGGTCCAAAATATTTCGAGCCATCTTTGATAATAGCTCTTGTTTTGAAAATTCTGGGGAAATCTTCACCTTTTATAACGATAGAGGGATAAGTTTTGTCATCCTTCAACATCACATTATAACGTGGTTGCAATTCCTTGATTAGATTGTTTTCTAATAAGAATGTATCTTCCTCGTTATTTACAACAATATATTTTATATCTTTTATTTTACGTACTAATATTCTTGTTTTTGGATGATTATGATTTTTGGTAAAATATGACGAAACCCTTTTCTTAAGGTTAATAGCTTTCCCAACATATATAACTTTTCCATTTTCATCCAAAAACTGATAACAACCAGGTTTGGAGGGAATGGTTTGTAATATAGTTTTTATATTTGCAATCACTTGAACTAAATATCATATTGGAGGACGGCATCTACTTCAACGTCTGATGGGAATAATTTTCTTCCTTCCAAATCCATTAATTCAATTAAAAAATTGATGTAAACTTTCTCAACATTGAGTTTTTTTACAAGATTATAAGCTGCGAGCATTGTGCCTCCTGTAGCAAGTAAATCATCATGTAATAAAACGACGTCCGATTCATTTAAAGAATCTCTGTGGATTTGTATCGTATCAGTACCATATTCTTTAGAATATGATTCCTCTATGGTGTAATATGGCAGTTTTCCTGGTTTTCTTATAGGAACAAATCCCGCATTTAATCTCAACGCCAATGCAGGACCCATAAAAAAACCTCTAGATTCAATACCTACAACTTTGGTTATTCCTTTGTTTTTATATTTTTCATATAGTATATCTGAGAGTTTTTGCAAACTCTTTGGGTCTTGGAATAATGTTGTAATGTCTTTGAATTGTATCCCTGCTATCGGAAAATCAGGAATGTTTCTAACGCAATTTTTTAATTCTTCTTGTTTCATTTTTTATATGTTTCACGTGGAACATTATCTTCCAAGCAAAATTAATAACACGGAAATATCATTTGGTGAAACACCGGGTATTCTGCTTGCTTGAGCGATTGTTTCAGGATTTATTTTTGTTAGTTTTTGCCTAGCTTCTGTTGACAAAGATTGAATATTGTTGTAGTTAAATTTGTCTTTAATTTTTATGTTCTCCAAACGCGTTATTTTTTCTGCCATTAACTTCTCCCTAGCAATATATCCATCATATTTTATTCTGATATTGGCAGATTCAATTACTTCTTCTTTTCTATCTTGGATTTTATCCAATACTTCCTTGAATGCATTTATTTCATCGATAAAGGTTTCTATTTTGAGGTTAGGCCTTTTTATTAATTCAATTAATCTTACTCCTCTGTTTAATGTTGCAGTATTGTTTTTTTTAAGAATTGGATTAATTCTTTCTGCTTTTATAGAATAATTAGTAATGAAATCGATCATCCTATCTACTTCATTGATCTTTTTATACAATAATTCTTTTCTTTCAGACTTAGCTAAACCTAAATTATAACTCATAAGAGTTAATCTTTCGTCAGCATTATCTTGACGCAATAAGATACGATATTCAGCTCTTGAAGTAAACATTCTGTAGGGTTCATCAACACCTTTAGTTATTAAATCATCAATAAGTACTCCAATATATGCTTCATCTCTGTTGAGTATAAAAGTTTCATTACTATTTACTTTTAGATGAGCATTTATACCTGCAATCAAGCCTTGACCTGCTGCCTCTTCGTATCCTGTTGTTCCATTAATTTGTCCTGCAAAAAATAAGTTTTTAATTAATTTTGTCTCAAGAGTTGCTGTCAATTGTGTAGGATCAAAGAAATCATATTCTATTGCATAACCCGGTCTGAAAATATGTATATTTTTAAAAGCAGGAATGGTTTTTAATGCATTTATCTGGGTTTCTAATGGAAGTGATGAAGAGAAGCCATTTAAATAATATTCATTTGTTGTTTCTCCTTCCGGTTCTAAAAATAGCTGGTGACTGGTTTTATCAGCAAATGTAACTATTTTGGTTTCGATACTAGGACAATATCTTGGTCCTATACTCTGTATTTGACCATTGTACAAAGGTGAAAAATCCAAACCTTTCCTCAATTCATTATGAGTTTGTTCAGAGGTATAAGTAATCCAGCAACTTCTTTGTTTTAAGTTACTTTTTATATCAGGAATATAAGAAAATTTATGAAAATCTATATCTCCTTTTTGTTCTTCCATTAAACTGAAATCAACGCTTCGACCGTCTATTCTTACCGGAGTACCAGTTTTCATACGATCTATTTTAAAACCAATTTTCCTTAATTGTTCGGTAATGCCGTACGAAGCTGGTTCTGAAATGCGACCTCCACCGATTTTTACATCACCGATATGCATCAAGCCATTCATAAAAGTTCCGGTCGTAAGCACAACACTTTTAGCAGAAAATGTTACTCCCAGTTGAGTAATGACACCTGTGACGGTTTTGTCTTCAAAGGTGAGTTGCTTTACAGAATCTTGCCAGACATATAGATTTGATGTATTTTCAATAATTCTTCTCCATTCCTCCATGAATTTCATCCTGTCGCTCTGTACCCGCGGACTCCACATTGCAGGGCCTTTTGAACGGTTGAGCATACGAAATTGGATAGAGGTCTTATCACTTACAATCCCCATTTGTCCGCCCAAAGCATCTATTTCTCTCACTATCTGTCCTTTAGCAATACCACCTACAGCAGGATTACAGCTCATTTGAGCTATCTTATTCATGTCCATTGTAATAAGCAATGTTTTAGAACCTAAATTTGCTGCTGCTGTTGCAGCTTCGCAACCTGCATGCCCGGCACCAATAACAATTATGTCGTATTTAAAAGTCATTCATTTTGAAAATTACACAAATATACTACAAAACAATGTTTTAAGATGTTGATAGAGTGTTAACAATTGTATGAGAGTGATTAATGGATAGTTATAACAAATACATTCTTAGATATATAGGTAGATGGTCACTATATCCTCCGATATATTTTCCGCTATATGTACGGTTTGGGAATGCTCTACCTTTTTCGTGTCGAATCAAATAAGAGGGATGGAAAATATCGGCATTTTCGGGTATACATTTGATTTTATCCGATTTTAACAATGAACCGGAAACCAAGAATTGATCAAACATCATCCATTTCTTGTGATATGTTGAGCCAATTCCTCTTTTGTGTCGAGGATATAGGATATTGTAAAGTTTTTGATTTTCAATATTTGTAAATTCCTTTTGTGCTCCCAAAATTTCGTCAACGCTGTTATCGTCCGGGGTGTCGTTAAAATCTCCTGATATAATAATATGAGCGTTGGGTTCATTTATTAAAACACTCTGCACAGCATTTTCAAGTTCACTTGCTACAAAATAGCGGCGTCTTTCTGAACGCTCAGTGCCTTCCCTGCGGGATGGAAAATGAGTAAAAAATAGATGGATAATTTCATTATTTACCGTTTTTCCTTTGATGTATAAGATATCGCGTGTACGATCCTCGATGCCGGGGAGTTTTACCAATATAGGTTGTTTTTCAATAACTTGTAAGGTATTTGGATTATATAAAACGCCGATATCAGCCCCACGCTCGTCGGGACTTTCGTAGTGAATAATCTCGTAGTTGCCAACTTTGTTTGCTAGCAACTTATCGGCAATGGAAAGCATTACAACTCGATTTTCAATCTCGGCAAGTCCAATTACGTCAGGAAAATATGGAAATACAATGTCATTTACAATTCTCACAAGATGAGATAATTTGGTATTAAATCTTTTTTTTGTCCAATGCAATGCGCCGTCAGGAGTAAATTCGTTATCCAAAATTTCGGGGTCGTCAACGGTATCATAAAAGTTTTCCGTATTATACCACATCATATTGAAAGATTGAGTCATATCTTTAGAAAGTGATTAGTTTTAATGATTGATTTTCAGCTTCACGCATCAGTTTTTCATCCTTATGTGATTTATCTGTCAATCCACATAAATGAAGAATACCGTGTATTATCACACGGTGAAGTTCCTCCTCTAAAGTAGTTCGAAATTTTTCCGAATTCGATTTTACAGTATCCAGACTCACAAAAATATCGCCATTGATGATATTTCCTTCAGTATCGTCGAAAGTGATTATATCCGTATAATAATCGTGTTGCAGAAATTCTTTGTTTACTTCAAGAATTTTCTCATCCGAACAGAAAATGTAAGTGATATTACCTACCTTTTTACCGTAATTCTTGGCTACAACCTTTATCCAGTTTTTAACCGCCTGTCTTTTTATTGAAGGAAATTTACAGTCTTCAACTTCAAAATAAATCATAACTCTATCCGAAAAATAAATAAGTAACAAAGATTGCTGCTATCACACCTGCCAAATCCGCAAGAAGAGCATAAGGAACAGTGTAACGGGAATTTTTTACATTTATGGCGCCGTAGTACACCGCCACAATATAAAACGTGGTGTCGGTGGCTCCTTGAAGTACTGAAGACAGTCTTCCAGCAAATGAATCTGCTCCAAATATTTTCATTGTATCAATCATCATGCCGCGAGCGCCGCTTCCGCTCAAAGGTTTCATCAGAGCAGTAGGCATGCCGTCAATCCATCGTGTATCAAATCCCATAGGTGCTACCAAAGCTTTCAGCCCATTCATAAGGAAATCCATAGATCCTGAAGCGCGAAAAACCCCAATGCCCACTAATATTCCTATCAGGTAAGGAATTATTTTCACAGCAGTGGAAAATCCATCTTTTGCACCATCAATAAATGCTTCAAAAACATTTATTTTTCGCATCATTCCTTTCAAGATGAATAAAACAATGATGGTAAACAAGATGAGATTTGCTGCGAGACTTGAAATTACCGATACTTGTTCCTGAGACATGGAGTCGAAAATCCAAACCGTAGAAATGATAATAGCGGATAGACCTCCAAAAAAACCTAAGATTGCTGTATTGAAAATATTAATTCGCTGTTTGATACACACTGAAATAACCCCAACTAATGTTGCTACAAAAGTCGCAATCATGATAGGGATAAATACGTCTGAAGGATTAGCTGCTCCTAGTTGTGCGCGGTAGGTCATCACCATAACGGGAATAAGAGTGAGCCCCGAAGCATTCATAACGAGGAACATAATCATGGGATTGGTGGCAATGTCTTTTCTTGTGTTCAACGTCTGCATATCAGCCATTGCTTTCAATCCAAACGGTGTAGCCGCATTGTCAAGCCCAAGCATATTTGCTGAAATATTCATCAGCATGGAAGCCGCTGCGGGATGTCCTTTAGGGATCTCTGGGAATAATTTGGAAAAAAGAGGAGCTGCTGCCTTTGCAAAAAGATCAACTGTGCCGCCGCGCTCACCGATTTTCATGATTCCCATCCAAAGAGATAAAACTCCGGTAAGTCCCAACGATATTTCAAAACCCGTTTTTGCAGTATCAAATGTAGAATTCATAATTTCTGTGAATACGCCGGTATCGCCCAAAAATAAAAACTTTACCGCCGCTACAACAAAAGCGATTATGAAAAAAGCAATCCAAATATAATTAAGTACCATTGTTAATTTCAGAATTTCTAATTTTCAAAGTTAATATTTTCATATGGAAATTTGTATCTTTACCGCAATTAACTCTCATATTATGAACTGGAAAAATGCATTTAACATCTACAAAGGAGAGCGTATCGCGTTGATTGTTTTGTTGGTACTAATTGTAATCACCATTATCATCAATATTGTTTTATCATCAACGAATAAGACGGAAGTGAAAATCATTCAGAATCCCCAGTTTGAAAAGGAATATGCGGAATTTCATAAACAATTAAAAGAGAAAGAAAGAACTTCTCCCAAATATTCAATACAGAAAAAGTATCAGCATCACGAAGAAGATATATATGCAGAAAATTATAAAGATTTGCCTGTAGATACATATGTAAAGCAAGAAAAATTTGATACGGGAGAATACATTTCCCTTAACGAAAAAGATACCGCGGAGTGGAAGAAGGTTCCCGGAATAGGAAGTGGTTTTGCCGCAAGGATTGTTAAATATGGAAACCTGTTGGGCGGCTATTCTTCTATCAATCAACTGCATGAAGTCTATGGAATGCAGGACGAACTTTTCAATAAAATAAAACCCTATATCGCTTTGTCAGATGCAAAAATTGAAAAGATTGATGTCAATAAATCGGAATTTAAACAACTTTTGAATCATCCGTATTTGGAATATAATCAGGTAAAAGCGATATTCAATATCCGCAGTCGAAAAGGGAAAGTAGAATATCTGGAGCAGTTGTCGCTGCTGGAAGAGTTTACAGATAAGGATATAGAACGGCTAAGACCTTATTTAAAATTTTAGAAAAAGCTTTCAAACCTTTATCTATTGTTTCGTTAAAGTTTGTAATGGTATGAGTTTTGTTATCTGATAACAAGATAACAAATACAAAAAATTAAATAGTTTGCTATCATTATATGCAATTAAAAACCCACTTACTTTAATTTGTAGTCAAATTTTCTACAGGAGCGAAGAATGGTAGAAATCTATTTGACTATTTTGAAATTTTCATCCCATATCGGAAATCTGCTAACTGAAAGGTTCATCCAGAAAGATAAACTTTGATTTTTGTTTTATGATTGGTGGGTTACCCTTTATTTATTAGCTGTCTTTCTTATTCAAAGCGGCAATGCTTTCTCTCAGCGTAGCGATTTTGCTTTCAGCATCCGATTGTTTTTTGCGCTCGTTTTCCACAATTTCCGGTTTTGCGTTTTGCACAAAACGTTCGTTGCTTAACTTTTTCATTACCGATTCTAGGAATCCTTTCTGATATTTTAGTTCCGCTTCTAATTTTTTCAATTCTTCTTCCACGTCCATTTTGTCCAAAAGCGGTACGAAAAACTCGGTTGTTCCAACCATGAAGGATGCGGCAACTATTTCTTTTTCATCGACAACATTTACAGAAGAGAGATTACACATTTTGGTGATAACGCAATCCAATTTGTCATCATAATTACCAAAAACATTTAAACACAACTCTTCTTTTTGAGGAATATTCTTTTGCAGTCTTATGGTTCGAATACCTGCGATAATATTTTTTGCGTTTTCGAAATCTGAAAGTAATTGCACGTTTTCGTTTTCAATCACGGGAAGTTGCGCAAGCATGATGCTTTCTCCCGATTTTCTTTCTTCCAATGCCTGCCACAATTCTTCCGTAATAAACGGCATAAATGGATGTAAAAGGCGAAGAAGTGTATCGAAAAATGAAAGTGTTTGTTCGTAAGTTTTGCGGTCTATTTTCTGTTGATAACTGGGTTTTATCACTTCCAGATACCATGAGGAAAATTCGTCCCAGAACAGTTTGTAAACCAGCATCAAAGCTTCAGATAAACGATATTTGCTGAACAAATCGTTCATCTCGTGGATGGTTTGTGCTAAAATGCTCTCAAACCATTCAATCGCGATTTTGGAATGCTGCGGTACCTCAATGGTATCGCTTACTTCCCATCCTTTTATCAGCCTGAAAGCATTCCATATTTTGTTGTTGAAATTGCGTCCTTGCTCGCAAAGCGATTCGTCAAACAGCAGGTCGTTTCCGGCTGAAGATGCAAGCAGCATACCCATACGAACACCGTCCGCACCATATTTTTCCATCAATTGGATAGGGTCTGGAGAGTTGCCCAATTGTTTGGACATTTTTCTACCTAAATTATCGCGTACGATACCGGTAAAATAGACATTTTCGAAACATTTTTCGTTTTTGTATTCGTAACCCGACATAATCATGCGTGCTACCCAGAAGAAAATGATATCCGGACCGGTTACCAAATCGCTGGTAGGGTAGTAGTAGTTGATTTCTTTATTATCTGGATGATTGATGCCGTCGAAAACAGATATCGGCCACAACCATGACGAAAACCATGTGTCCAGGCAATCGTCTTCCTGTCTTAAATCGGACAGCGAAAGGTTTGGATTTCCTGTTTTTTCACGAGCTTGTTGTAAAGCATCTTCTTCGTTCTCGGCAACTACAAATCCTCCTTGAGGCAAATACCACGCCGGAATGCGGTGTCCCCACCAGAGCTGGCGACTGATGCACCAGTCTTTGATGTTTTCCATCCAGTGGCGGTATGTATTTTTATATTTTGCAGGATAGAATTTGATAGTGTCTTTAGCGACAGCTTCGGTGGCAGGTTTAGCTAGATCTTCCATTTTCAAGAACCATTGCATGGAAAGTTTTGGTTCGATGGCAACATCAGTACGTTCAGAAAATCCAACTTTATTCGTATAAGCTTCTGTTTTTTCAAGCAAATTTTTCTCTTGCAACTCTGTCTCGATGCGTTTGCGGGCATCAAATCTGTCCATTCCTTCGTAATCAAATCCATTGGAATTCAAAGTTCCGTTGTCATTGAAAATATCAATACTTTCCAGCTGATATTTATCGCCGAGCATGTAGTCGTTGATATCATGGGCGGGAGTAACTTTCAAGCAGCCAGTTCCGAACTCGATATCCACGTATTCGTCCTCAATTACCGGAACTACACGATTAATGATAGGAACGATAAGTTTTTTACCTTTGAGATGAGCATTTTTAGGGTCATTCGGATTGATACAAACCGCTGTATCCCCGAAAATTGTTTCGGGACGTGTGGTTGCGACTACGGCATAATTTGTTTCATCTCCTTCTATTCGATATCTTAAATAATACAATTTACCATGTTGTTCTTTGAATAAAACTTCTTCGTCAGAAAGAGCGGTCAGAGCTTTTGGATCCCAGTTTACCATACGGACGCCGCGATAGATAAGCCCTTTGTTGTATAAATCTACGAAAACTTTGAAAACGCTTTTAGAACGAATTTCGTCCATTGTGAAACAAGTTCTGTCCCAGTCGCACGATGCACCGAGTTTTTTCAACTGTTCTAGGATGATGCCTCCGTGTTTGTGTGTCCATTCCCACGCGTGTTCCAAAAATTCTTCGCGCGTTAAATCCGATTTCTTTATACCTTCACTTGCAAGTTTTGCAACTACTTTTGCCTCTGTCGCGATAGACGCATGGTCGGTTCCCGGCACCCAGCAAGCGTTTTTACCCTGCATACGTGCCCGGCGAATCAAAATATCCTGAATCGTATTGTTGAGCATGTGTCCCATGTGCAAAATACCTGTGACATTGGGAGGAGGGATAACGATAGTGTAAGGTTCTCTTTGGTCGGGTTCGGAATGGAAAAGTTTGTTTTCCATCCAATATTTATACCATTTGTCTTCTACCTGAGACGGGTCGTATTTACTTGCAATTTCCATAAAATTCAAATTAAGTTGCAAAAGTACAAAAGATTTGGGAATTAGAGGCGCATCACTTATCGTGGAATAGCCTTATTCCTTGTATAATAGATAGGGGCGTCTTTGCGTTTTGAATTTCTCCACGTCGCATTGCCACGTTTGGCGAATTTGTTCGGCGGTTTTTCCGTTGATAATATCCTGACGGATATAGTCCACGCCAACCAGTTTCTCGAAAAAAACGGAAAAGAATTTATCTCCCATCTTCAAATTCTGATACGCGTCGATGATATAAGAAAGGTCAAAACCCTTTTTCCAGATTTCACAATCTGATATATTGCGTAAATCAACGCCGTAACATTTCTGATCGAGAAGCGGAGGATTTTTTGCTCCTGGGATGCTTCGGGGAGTAAAAGAAAATGTGCTGCCTTTATAATCGGGGTGTCCGTAAACTTCGAATGGATAGGTAGTGCCGCGACCGAGGCTTACTACCGTCCCTTCAAACAAGCAAGTGGATGGATAAAGATAAATAGAATGGATATTCGGCAGATTGGGTGATGGTGCAATCGGTAGTTCGTAGCGCGTTTGATGCGTATAGTTTTCACAAGAAATTACTTTCAACTTGCATTGTCTTCCTTGCGGAAGCCACTTTTCTCCATTAATCATCTGGGCCAATTCGCCCAATGTCATTCCATGAACAACAGGAATCGGCAACCAACCAACACCTGATTTGTGTTTCATATCCAGAATAGGACCATCCACATAAAATCCATTCGGGTTGGGTCTGTCGAGCACAATCATTTGTTTGTTGGCACGCGCGCATTCGTCCATCAGATTTGCCATTGTGACATAATAAGTGTAAAATCGCAAACCGACATCCTGAATGTCGAAAAGAAGAACGTCGTACTGGTCTGACTTGCTTTTTTCTTTCCCGCCATACAGCGACCAGATTGGAATTCCTGTCTTTTTGTCAATCGAGCTGCTCACATGTTCTCCCGCGTCGGCGGTTCCACGAAATCCGTGTTCGGGAGAATAAATGCCAACAACTTTTATCTTGTTTTTGACCAAAACATCTACCAGATGCTCTTTGCCGACGGTGGAAGTCTGGTTGGAGAGAACCGCTACGCGTTTGTTTTTGAGTAAAGGGAAATATTGCGATGTGCGCTCGGCACCAACTTTTACATAACTTGGCTTCGCCAATAAAGTTAAAGCGAAAATGCAGGAGAGGGCTAAAAAAGTAAATCTTTTCATGTTGTTATTCAATTTCCGTGTGGGTATATTTTTGCAAATTATGGAGTTTGTCAAATTCATCTTCCAGACCTAGAAGGTCTTTTTTTAACGACTGAAGGCGTTGGATGGCAAGCAGACGTTTTTCTTCATCATCTCTATTGGATTTTAGCGACTGTCGTGCACCTTCCAGTGTCATTCCTTTAATCTTAACGAGATTATAGATGATTTCCAACTGGTCGATATCTTTTTTAGCGTATTGACGAACTCCACCGGCAGTTTTTTTTGGGGTGATGTGTTCAAATTCCTTTTCCCAAAAGCGCAAAAGAGATTCGTTTACGGCAAAATGTTCTGCCACTTCTTGTATGGAGTAATAAAGTTTTTTACCCGAAAAGTCGATAATTTTTCGTCTCTTTCCCATGATTTAAAATCTTATTGTTCCTTGCAAAGATAGGGATTTTTCGGGATTGGTTTGAAATGAATTTTCAATAAGAATAAACCGCTGCATCACCTTATCTGTTTAGTTAATAAACAGTCAACTATGAGAGCAATATGGAATGGAGCCATTGGATTTGGCTTGGTAAACATCCCCGTAAAAATGTACTCTGCTACGGAAAGCAGCAGTCTGGATTTGGATATGCTGGACAAAGCCGATTTGTCTAACATCAAATTTAAGCGAGTGAATGAAAAAACTGGAAAAGAGGTCGAATGGAATAACATTGTAAAAGGTTACAAAATGGATGGCAGATATATTGTCCTGACGGACGAAGATTTTGATGCCGCAAGTCCCGAAAAAAGCCGCGTATTCTCCATTCAGCAGTTTGTGGATATTGATGAAATTGACAGCGTATATTTTGAAACACCTTATTTTCTCGAACCACAAAAGAATGGAGAAAATGCCTATTCACTTCTTCTAGAAGCTTTGAAGAAAACTAAGAAAGTGGGCGTGGGCACATTCATTTTGCGAAGCAAAGAGATTCTCGGAATAGTGAAACCTTACGGAGATATTTTAATTATCAACAAAATCCGTTTCCCAGAAGAACTTCGTGAACACGAAGAACTTAATATTCCTGAAAAGACAGTGAAACCAGGTGAACTTAAAATGGCAATCACGTTGATTGAGCAAAGCTCGGACAAATTCGACAGTGAACAATACAAAGACATGTACAATGCCGATTTGATGAAAATCATAGAGCAGAAAGCAAAAGGTAAAACACCAAAACTCACCGTTACGGAAGAAGAATCGGACAATACCATTGATTTGATGGCAAAATTGAAAGCAAGCCTCGAAAAAACAAAGAAAAAAGTTTCGTAAATGTCACTGGATAAATACAAGCAGAAAAGGGATTTTACGCAGACTCCCGAACCGGAAGGAATAAACGCAGCATCCAACGAGAAACATATTTTTGTGATTCAGCGGCACGCCGCTACGCGACTTCACTACGATTTCCGTCTGGAAATGGAGAAAGTGTTGAAAAGTTGGGCGGTTCCCAAAGGTCCGTCTATGAATCCCAAAGACAAGCGCCTCGCTATGATGGTAGAAGATCATCCTTACTCTTATCGCACTTTCGAAGGCACTATTCCTAAAGGAAACTATGGCGCAGGTGAAGTGGAAATCTGGGACGAAGGCACTTATGAACCGCTGCACAAAAAAGATGGACAAAGTGATGAACAAGCTTTGCTGGAAGGATTGAAAAGCGGTTCTGTCAAAATCATCATGCATGGCAAAAAGGTAAAAGGTGAATTCGCACTTGTAAAAATGCAATCTGCAAAAGACGAGAATGCCTGGTTATTGCTTAAACACAACGATGAATTTGCGGTGAAAGAGCCTTATGATTCGGAAGATTATACGTCATCCTCATCTAAAGTAACCGAACTCGCCGAAAAAAAATACAAGTCTTTCAAAGAACCGAAAGTCAAAGAAAAATCTAAACGAAATTATACTTCGTATTTGTCGGGACAACAAAAACTCACCGATTTTATACAGCCGATGCTGGCTACAACCGCCGACAAACCTTTTAACGGCGAGGATTGGCTGTTCGAAATAAAGTGGGACGGTTATAGGGCGATTGCAGATTTGACGGAAGATGTAAAACTTTATTCCAGAAACGGTTTGTCGTTCCTTGGGAAATATCTTTCAATTGAAAAAGCACTCGCATCGCAGGAACATCAGATGATTCTGGACGGCGAAATTGTTGCGTATAACAAAGAAGGCAAACCGGATTTCCAAACACTGCAGCATTACGACGACAATCCCGGCGCTGTGCTCGTGTATCACGTTTTCGACTTGTTGTACCTCAACGGATACAGCACGCAGAGTCTGCCTTTGCTTCAGCGAAAAGAATTGCTGAAAGACGCCTTGAAAACTTCCGTGCACGTTCAGTTGTCGGATTATGTAGAAAACACCGGAAAAGAATTTTACAAAGCGGTGCTGAGCGAAGACCTCGAAGGCATGATGGCGAAGAAAAAAGAAAGTCTTTACCATGTTGGAAGCCGAAGTTCGGATTGGGTGAAAGTGAAGAACCACAAAACCGAAGAAGCCGTCATCATCGGATTTACCGAACCGCAAGGCAGTCGCAAATATTTCGGTTCGCTCATTCTCGGAAAGTATGATAGTGGGAAACTGATTTATGCCGGTCATGTAGGTACGGGTTTTGACGACAAAACGCTGAAAAATCTCTTCGATTTGATGCAGCCGTACACAACTGTGAAGATTCCTTTGGATAAAAAACCACCCGTAAATTCTACACCTACATGGATAACTCCCGAAATGGTGGCCACTATCAAGTTTTCGCAGATTACAGAGGAAGGAATTTTCCGTCATCCTGTATTTGTAGGACTTCGGGAAGACTTAAAGGCAAAAAATCTGCAAGACGACAGCATCTCAAATGCACCCACGACTATGAAAAAAGAGAAGACGGAAATAGATAAAGGAGAGATGCAGGTGAAATTCACCAATCTCAACAAACTATACTGGGAAGAAGAAAAAATCACAAAAGGTGATTTGATTGATTATTATCTGTCCATCAGCGATTATATTTTGCCGCATCTCAAAGACCGTGCCCAGTCGATGCACCGTTTTCCCAACGGGATTGATGGGATGAGTTTTTATCACAAAGACGCGGGCAAAGATGCTCCTGATTTTGTAAAAACAGCTTTGCTCTACTCCGAATCTAACGACAAAGATATCGAATATGTAGTGTGCAACAACAAGGATACGCTGGCGTATATGATAAATCTCGGCTGTATCGAGCTCAATCCCTGGAACAGCCGCGTGCAGACGCCCGAAAATCCCGACTACCTTATCATAGACCTCGACCCTTCGGATAACAATACTTTCAAGCAGGTAATCGAAGCCGCAAAAGTGGCAAAAGAAGTGCTGGATATGGGTGGAATAAAAGGGTACTGCAAAACTTCGGGCAGCACAGGCATTCACATTTACATCCCGATGGGTGCGGAATATGAGTATGAACACGGCAAAGAATTTGCGCATATTATAATGCAGATGGTGCTGCAGCGGCTGCCTAAGACCACTACGTTGGAACGAGCTTTGAATAAGCGCGACGGTAAAATTTATCTGGATTATCTGCAAAACCGCGCGGGACAAACCATTGCCAGCGTTTACAGCGTCCGTCCGAAGCGGGGAGCTACCGTTTCTATGCCGTTGGAGTGGGACGAACTGACACCGGACTTGTCGCCCAAAGATTTTACCATTCACAATGCGTTGGAAAGGATAAAATCCAAAGGTGATATTTTTGCTCCGGTCTTGACAGAGAAAACCAATATTGAAAAGGTGTTAGCAAATTTCGGCTTATGATAATAGTCTTTCATAAAAAATGAAAGGCGGAGGATGAAATCCTGCGCCTTTTTTCTACATATTGTATTTGTAGTTATTTATCTGTTTTATAATTTTCCTTCATTACCCAACTTTTCTTCCAAATTATATTCCTCATCCATTTTTTTGCCGAGCACTTCCATAAATTCTTTGTAGGGAAGCAGGGTTTCTTCTTCTGTAAATTTGTGTTCTGCGGCAGAAGCATATTTATCCACACTAAATTCAAACTCTAAAAACTCTGTTTGAAGCATATCATAGAACACAATCCACTCGTCGCGTGAGAAATCTACAATCTCAGGACAATATTTTATCATTATTTGCTGCAGAGGCAGGGTAAATTTCTGAGTTTTTATATATTCCCACTCTTCAAACTTATACGAATCGTCATCAAAATAATGCTTTTGGATGGTGTTCCAAACTTCCTGCGGAACTTGGGGATATTTTTCCATCAAGTCAAACCAATATGGGCGAGATTTTTGATATTCGACAAAATTTTTTTCCATTTTGTCGAAATTTTCATACACTTCCCGCAGATTATCCTTGTACTGAATATGCATTTTGAGGTTGAAGAAATCCAAAAGCAGCAGAATTCCAATGCGGTCGAGCCAATAATTGATTTCGTCCCATACTTTTGGATAAAGAATGTCGCGCGTTTCGGGGAAAAGCTTGAAAAGCAACTCCTTTGAAATGCGTTGAATGTCGTTTTTTGCCGGCTTGTAGACATTGTGAAAGTAGGGATAGAGGTCGGTATCGGGATACATCTCATACTTTTCACGATTTCGGTACAAGTTGCCCGTATAATCATCTACCCATTGCTCAAATTCACTGCGGATATAATCATCATCATCATCATCGTCGTCATCGTCGATGAAATCGTCAAAATCTTCGTCCATTTTGTTTTTGATTTAGTGTTAAAAATGATATTGGCAAATATAGGAAATATTTTGTAAAAGGGGAAAATGGTGGTGCGTTAAATCTCTGTTCACTCTTAGCGCAAGAGGAAAAACCTCTTGCGCCTATATGATAAATCTATTTCTAAGCATTTTCTCCATTCTTCTTCTTCATCTTTCTGTCTGCACGCAGGCGCACTTGCGTGTTCACGTCTTCGATTGCCTTTTCGAGTTCCGTCACATAAGAGCGATATTTTTCGGGATTCATCATGACGGCAGAAGTCAGGTAAACCACCAGTTTGCCGTTGATAAGCTGCAATAACTGCTTGCGAAGGTCGCTTGCCGAAAGCATATCCTTGTCGTCGGCATACGCCTGCAGATATTCTTTGTTTTTATTCTTAAAATTGGTTTGCGACTGAATGAATTTTGCAAACACATCCGGCACGGTAGGCAGAAGTGCCATATTCGCCTTCACTTCTTCGGCAGACAAGTCCATAATCATTGCATCCACCGTGGGCGCCTGCTGATCCATCGGAAGTTTGAACATACTGTAGTTGAATTTGTCAATCACAGCCATCACGATTTTCGCTGCGGCAGAAATTTTTTCGTCCGGCATGGCGGCATAACCTTTGGTGATGGTTTTGAGCGTGCGCGCATCCGATTCCACCTGCATATCCACCTCTTCCATGTTCGAAACCACTTGGTTGCGTTTCACTGCTTCGGTAATTTGGTCAGAAACTTCGGAAACTTCGCCGATGATGGATTTAAGATGGGCATCATCCTGCAATTGCGGGTCGTCATTGTAAAGCAATACGGATTTGTCTGATACGGAATCTACTTCTGAGATTTTTGCTGCGGTTACTAGCTTTTTCATTTCGATAAATTTTATTCGTTAAATATTATGTTTATGATGTTTTAGATAAAAACTCTATTTAGAAAACGGTTCAATATATGGATTTCGTCAATTTCTATTTAGAAAATGCCGACCGGCAGTTGGATTTTATCATTTTCTATTTAGAGAATGGCTCCCGACACATGGATTTTGTGATTTTCTGTTTAGAAAATGTCTCCCGGCAAGTGGATTTTGTGATTTTCTATTTAGAGAATGACAGCCGACAGTTGGATTCCGTGATTTTCTAAATAGAAATGGCTAAAAATATATTAGAACGCTTCGTTGCAAATATAGAGAATATTTGGATAATGGGGAAAAATTTAGTGGGTAAATTAATTAGTTATTACAAAAATATAAAATGCCGGAAGGTAATTTTCCGACATTTTATACCATTATTGATTAAATAGTTTACTATTTTGTAATTTCAAATTCTGAATACAATTTAAAATTTTCTCTTTTAGAATACTTTTCTAACACTACAGCTACATCAACAAACATTCGATATTTACCTGTTTTTAATTCATTAATTGAGAATGTATGTTTAAATTCTACAGAATCATTTTTAAAAACCATAATTTCATAACTCAGTACATTCATTGTAATTATATAATGAATCCATTTGTTATTATCCAAATATTCTAAATCGAAACCTTCTCCAAGAGAAACTTGATAATTATCAATATTCTTTATTTGATATTTGAATTTAATGCTATCTTTTGAATATTTATAATCATTTAGTATAAGTTTCAATTGAACACCTTTATTATATTCTTTATAAACATTATTAATTACTGGTGTATTTGTGTTAGAGATGTTTTCTCTGTTTTTTGGGGAATCATTTATACAAGCAGATAAAAATAATAATAATATTATGGTAAACAAATTCTTCATATCGGTATTTAATTAATATCGAGCTAAGCCTAGTAGATTATTAATATTTGAGGCTTTACTATAATAAGTGTATTTGGTTGTTAGATCCATTCCAACATGAATACCTAATGTTTTCTTATCAAAACTTGTAAATACGATTCCTCCGCTATCACCGTCAGCGGCATTATAGTTAGTCCTTACTAAATCAGTATGTATAGGACCTCCTTGTCTTCTTAGATCAAAAGTATCGTTTGTACTTAATATTGTACCACTTGTAGCTCCAGTACTTCTACCATATTTAGTGATTGATGTTCCAACCTGTGGATTTGAAATAGTTGTAGATAATGTACCATAAAAGCCTGCAATATTATTAGTAGGTGTGAAGTTAGCGAAAGGTTCAATAAAGGCGGCATCTACTCCATTTACTCTTCTGGAATCCAAACAATATCCTATAGCAGTACTACCTTGATATAGAGTTTGACCAGTGCTTATTAAATGTCCGGAAACAACAAATCCTTTAGTACCGCCTATATCCATTGCTCTATATCCTATTGAACCACCATTATATTTTCCATCACTCCTTGGAACATCTACACTACTGCCAGGATTTAAATCACTTTGTAATTCTAATTCTCCTTCTGATTTTGAAAAAATAATCACATTAGAATTATTGATTTTATTTTTAAACTCTTGAATTTTATTTTCTGAATACTCATCCAAATAGACTTCAATTTTGTTTTCAATTGTTCTAAGTCCAAAATGTCTAAAATTTGAATAATCACTACTTTTGCAACTGTTGAACTTATAGCTGTTAAGAGAATCCAATACGCTGATAAGTGAATTATAAGAATTATCGCAAAATTTAAATATTACATTTTCAGGTCCAACTAGAGTCTGAATGTATTTCTTATATTCATTATCCTTGTTAGCAATCATTACCACTAACTTCCCATTATGATTGATATAACTTCCTCCATAAGAAGGATGGAAATTAGGTTTCAATTTTCCCGATGATCTTGTGCCATTTGAATACGAATTAATTATCAAATCTGCATAATAATTAGCTTTCTGCTCAGCCCTTAACACGTTAATAGGGTTTTGATTATTGGTATAATCATCCGCAAATTCATTTGTACAACTGATTATTCCTATTATAGAAATAATAGCGACTAAAAAAACACATTTCTTTTCATAGTTTATTTTTGTTTAAAAATTATCACTCTAAATTATTAACGAACTATAAACATTTAAGTTTTAAATATCGTTCATATTAACATTCTAATATTCTGAATCTTTTATATTTCGCTAGTTATTTACATACCCCGCTATTGCGAGTTTGCAAGTCGTGGGTTGTTTCTCAAAGCGGACATTTAAGTTTTGTGCAATAATTATAAATGATTTATCTTTGATAGTATCAAATGATATTATCATAATGCAAAAGAGATGAGACCTCCTTATACAATCACAAGTAAGATTTTACAGTTAATAGCTTCTATTTCAGAAAAAATAGGAGAAGTAAAATCAGCACGACTGATAAAACCTCCGACAGAATTGAGGAAAAGGAATCGGATAAAAACTATTCAGTCATCATTAGAAATCGAAGGGAATACACTGACGGTTGAGCAAATAACGGATTTGTTGAATAATGAAAGAGTTTTAGCTCCGAAAAAGGATATCATCGAAGTAAAAAACGCTATTCATACCTATGAAAATATCTACAAGCTTGATGTTTACGACATCAATTCGCTATGCGAGGCACATAAGATGATGATGGATAATCTCGTAAAAAACGCCGGCAATATAAGGAGCACATCGGTGGGAATAGTAAAAGGAAATCAAATCACGCATGTAGCACCTCCGGGACAAATGGTTTATCCTTTGCTCAACGATTTATTCGGCTATCTGAAAGATGATGAAGATATCATTTTGATAAAAAGTTGTGTTTTTCATTACGAGTTTGAGTTTATCCACCCTTTTGTGGACGGGAACGGCAGACTGGGGAGGTTGTGGCAGACGATGATTTTAAAAGAATATTCGCCCGTATTTGAATTTCTGCCCATCGAAACATTGGTAAAAGAGAGACAACAAGATTATTACAAGGCTCTCGCTAACTCTGACGGACAAGGAGAATCTACGCTCTTCATCGAATTTATGTTAGAGATTATAAATAATGCGCTTGAAGATTTATTGAAAACGCAACAATTAAGCCCTACCAATATTGACAGGATAGATTCGTTTAAGCATTTTGTTGGAAATAATGAGTTTTCGCGTCAGGATTATATGCGGCATAACAAAGACATTTCTCCCGCTACAGCAAGCCGCGACTTAAAAACTGCCGTCGAGGATGGGAAGTTGATAAAATTAGGCGACAAAAGAACGACAAAATATAAGTACTATTAACTTATTGCCGGCGCGCCTCTCCTCTCTGAGGTGTACCTTTCATATTATTTCTTTACAACGCACAAGTTAGAGACTTGCACGAGCTCCGCTACCGCCAGTTTGCAAGTCGTGGGTTGTTTTGATAAAACAAACTTTATTGCTCTTGCAAGCAAACCACCGATTATAAATCGGCGGGAGCGGTGAGCAAATATATAAATTTCCGAGGGTTAAACAATTCCCTCCAGCCCAACTATTCTTATTTTTCCCTGAAAATTATAACTTTGCATCTGATTTCAAAAAACGTAAATAAGAAATATTCAAAATATGATGACTTCAATCGAAATTCGCCAATCGTTCAAAGATTTTTTTGCTTCAAAACACCACCTTGTGGTGCCTTCCGCGCCGATGGTTGTGAAGGGCGACCCCACACTGATGTTTACCAACGCGGGAATGAACCAGTTCAAGGATGTGATTTTGGGAAACGCGCCCATCAAATATCCTCGCGTTGCAGATTCGCAGAAATGTTTGCGCGTTAGTGGCAAGCACAATGACCTGGAAGAAGTGGGACACGATACGTATCACCACACCATGTTCGAGATGCTCGGCAACTGGTCTTTTGGCGACTATTTCAAAAGAGAAGCCATCGACTGGGCATGGGAATTCCTGACGGAAGTGTTGAAACTCGACAAAAACCGTTTATACGTCACCGTTTTTGAAGGAAGTCCCGAAGAAGGTTTGTCGCGCGACGATGAGGCAGCCGGATTCTGGGAAAAATACCTGCCAGCAAACCGAATAATCAACGGCAACAAACACGATAATTTCTGGGAAATGGGCGACACAGGTCCTTGCGGACCTTGTTCTGAAATCCACATCGATATTCGTCCTGACGACGAACGCGCCAAAGTGGACGGATTGACATTGGTCAATGAAAGTCATCCGCAAGTGATTGAAATATGGAATTTGGTGTTCATGCAATACAACCGCAAAGCAGACGGTTCGCTTGAAGGTCTTCCAAACAAAGTAATTGATACTGGAATGGGTTTTGAACGCCTGTGTATGGCTGTTCAGGGCAAATTATCCAACTACGATACAGATGTTTTCCAACCACTCATACAAAAAGTGGCTCAACATGCTGGCAGCGAATATGGCATTGACAACAAAAAAGATATCGCAATGCGTGTGATTTCCGACCATATCCGCACCATCGCTTTCTCCATTGCTGACGGGCAGTTGCCATCCAACGCCAAAGCGGGATATGTAATTCGCAGAATTCTGCGTCGTGCCGTTCGTTATGGATATACTTTCCTTGATTTGAAAGAAGCGTTTATGTACAAATTGCTTCCAACTCTTATTCAGGTAATGGGCGAATCTTATCCCGAGCTGGAAGCGCAGAAAACATTGATCGAAAAAGTGATTAAGGAAGAAGAAGAATCTTTCTTGAGAACTTTGGAAACAGGTATCAAGCTACTCGAAAAGAATTTGCCTAAGCAAGGCGGTGTTTTGAGCGGAGAAATTGCTTTCACGCTATACGATACTTTTGGCTTCCCTCTCGATTTGACGGAGTTGATTTTGAGGGAACACGGAATGATGGTGGATGTTGAAGGTTTCAATGCAGAAATGCAAAAACAGAAAGAGCGTGCGCGCAACGCCGCTGCCACCGAAACAGGAGACTGGACAGTTATCGCGGAAGGTAATCCTGAATTTGTTGGTTATGATGAGGTGGAAACCGAAACCCGCATTCTTCGCTATCGTTTGATGAAACAGAAGAATAAATCGTTCTATCAAATCGTGCTTTCCAAATCACCTTTTTATGCGGAAATGGGTGGACAAGTAGGCGATACGGGCTGGCTGACGGATGAAGCCGGCGAAAAGATAGAAATCATAGATACAAAACGTGAAAATAATCTGGCAGTGCATCTTACCAATGAACTTCCCGAAAATCTGGAAGGAAACTTCACGGCGAAAATTAATTTAGAAAAACGTATTGCTGCGGAAGCAAATCACACCGCTACCCACTTACTTCACGAAGCACTTCGTGAAGTGCTGGGAAAACATGTGGAGCAAAAAGGTTCGTTCGTTTCTCCGGATATTTTGCGCTTTGACTTCTCGCATTTTCAGAAAGTGACGCGCGAAGAAATTAGACGCGTGGAAGAAATTGCTAACCAGAAGATACGTGCTGATTATCCTTTGGATGAATCGCGCGAAACGCCTATTGCTAAAGCAAAAGAGATGGGAGCTATGGCGTTGTTCGGTGAGAAGTACGGCGAAGTGGTGCGCGTGGTTCGTTTCGGTTCTTCTGTAGAATTGTGCGGAGGCACACATGCCAAATCTACCGGAAATATCGGAATGGTGAAAATCATCTCGGAAAGTTCCATTGCCGCAGGCATTCGCAGAATTGAAGCTATCACCGGAAAAGCGGTGGAAGATATGATGAATAATTTGCAGGATGCTATTTTAGATGCAAAAGGTTTATTAAACAACGCTCCCGACTTGAATAAAGCAATTGAAAAAACCATCGAAGAAAATACCGAATTGCGCAAGCAAGCGGCAAGTTTTATGAACGAGCGTATAAATAATCTTCGTAATAAACTGATTAACGAAAAAATCAGTGCTAACGGTTCAGAAATTATAGCTGCAAAAGTGCAACTTCCTGCTGATGCTATTAAAAATCTTGCTTTCCAATTCAAGAATGAAATTAAAGAGAATTTGCTTGTAGTGATTGGCGGGGAAGATAACGATAAAGCGTCGCTTACCGTACTGCTTTCGGATGATATGGTGGCAAAGGGAAACAATGCTACAGCACTTATCAAAGAAGTTGCCAAACTCATTCAAGGTGGAGGAGGAGGACAACCGCATTTCGCCACTGCTGGAGGCAAAAATCCTGCCGGATTGCAAGATGCTATAGACGGCATTGTTGCCAAATTCAAATAAATAGAGCGCGGCAGATATACTTTTCTGCCGCTTTTTATTTGTCTAAGCGTTTCATTACAATTATTTTGTAGTAAACTTAGAATGGTGTAATTTTACAGAAATTTTTGGCGCGGTAGTTCAATGGATAGAATAGAAGTTTCCTAAACTTTAGATTTGGGTTCGATTCCCAGCCGTGCTACAAAAGCAAAGAGAGAGAACATCAGTTCTCTCTCAAATTATATTTCATTTGTTAATGAAGTAATTAGTATTCTTCTTCGTCAAAAAAGAAATCTTCTTTGCTTGGATAATCAGGCCAAATATCTTCAATAGATTCAAATATTTCTCCGTCATCTTCAATATCCTGTAAGTTTTCTATTACTTCCAAAGGTGCTCCTGATCTTTGAGCATAGTCAATAAGCTCGTCTTTGGTTGCAGGCCATGGAGCATCTTCTAATTTTGATGCTAATTCTAATGTCCAATACATAATTCAGTATTAATTATAGTGATGGTTATTTTCTGTTTCAAATTTTGCGCAAATATATAAAATTTTTATATACGTGACTGATCCCAAAAAATTTCTTTTCCGTTTTTGATAGATTCTGTTCTGGAAAGAACGAAAAGATAGTCTGAAAGACGGTTTACAAATTTCATTACATTGTCCTCAACCGGAAATTGTGTTCTAACATCATACATTCTTCTTTCCGCTCTACGGCAAACTGTGCGGCAGATATGTGCGCGGGAACCTGACTCGCTTCCTCCCGGAAGAATAAATTGACGAAGTTGAGGCAATTCTGCATCTAAATGATCTATTTCAGATTCGATTTTTTTAATATCTTCTTCTGTAATGATGCTTGCTGCTTTGGGTGGCATTGCTTCGGTTTCCGTTGCAAGATAAGACCCAACAGTAAACAGTTTGTGCTGCACATATTGCAGAAAGCGAAGATTTTCTTCGTTAGACATACTTGTCATCATCCATCCGATAAAGCTGTTAAGCTCATCGATGGTGCCATAGGCTTCTAATCTTATGTGGGTTTTATCTACTCGGGTACCTCCAACAAGCGAGGTTTTCCCCTTGTCTCCTGTTTTGGTGTAAATAATACTTTTTTTCATACAATTTATTTCTGTCAATTCTACACGGGGTAGACTTGGATTATACAATATAGTTTATTTTATGCAGTTCGGGATTCAGAAAAGCTACGCCAAAATCTGTTCTTTCAAAAGTAACTCTGACATCGGGATGATTCCTGATTTCGTTCCAAAAATTGCGACTACTTTTAGAAGTAAGCGGATCAATAATCCAGCATGTTTTTGTATTACTTATATCCAACAACTTTTCTATATAAATGTTTGGAGAATCTTCTTGTTTGAGAAAAATAAGATCATATTTTTGCGAAATATTTTTTATTTCATTGATGATATGCATGTTTGAAAATGGTTTTAAGATAATCGTTAAAGGTTTGTTTTGATTTAAATATAAATCCAGTTTTGCGTTTGTTGGGCTTGTCAGATATAGAGTATCAATACCTTGTTCCGTTCCTATTTGCAAGATAGATGAAGGTTGAAGAAAGTTTACAATTTTAAAAAATAGGCGATATTTGTCTATATGTTTTGAATGAATGTTTTCGTGTTTTAGTTGATTTTCAATATCAGCAAAATGATTGTAAATGAGTTTATCGCCAAGAATATTAGTGATAAAATGAAAAGCAAAAGGCGAATGTACTCCATGTCCTTTTGCTGTCAATTTTCTTTTTAAAAAACGAAACATTCTTTTTACTTAATCTTCTCAATAAGAACAACGGCGTAAGCTGTAATACCTTCTTCTCGACCTACGAATCCCATTTTTTCGGATGTAGTCGCTTTGATTGAAATATCATCCACATCCATATGCAGAATTTCAGAAAGTTTTTCCTGCATAGCAGGAATTTGCGGATTTAGTTTTGGTCGTTCGGCACATATTGTTGCATCGATGTTTCCGAGAGTGTATCCTTTGTCTTTCAATAGACTAAGCGTTTTGGATAAAAGTATTTTACTATCAATGTTTTCGTAAGTTGCCAAAGTGTCTGGAAAATGGAATCCAATGTCGCGCAAATTTGCGGCTCCGAGCATTGCGTCACAAATGGCATGAATAAGAACATCGGCATCGGAATGTCCTTGCAATCCTTTTTCAAAAGGAATCTTTATGCCTCCCATCCAAAACTCACGGTTCTCTGCCAAACGATGCATGTCATAACCAAAACCGATTCTAATTTTCATTACTGTGGATATTTATTTAATTGGGATATTCAATAATTTTTTTCCGTTCAGGTAACCTTCAAGCTTATCGCCGATATATATAGGACCTACTCCTGCAGGAGTTCCAGTAAAAATGAGATCTCCGATTTTCAGGGTGAAAAACTGGCTAACGTAAGTTATAATCTTATCAATGGAGAAAATCATATCTTTGGTGTTTCCTTGCTGAACGGTCTGTTGATTAATATCTAATCTGAAATCAATAGCGTGTATATCTGAAATATCATCTTTTGAAATAAACTCACCAATCGCGGCAGAATTGTCGAAACTCTTCGAGATCTCCCAAGGTAATCCGAGTTTTTTCTGCTGCATCTGCAAATCACGCGCCGTAAAATCGATTCCTATGGTGAGCTCTTCGTAATAGCGGTGAGCAAATCGTTCGGCGATATTTTTCCCTAAACGTGAGATTTTTACAACCACTTCCGTTTCATAATGAACTTCATTGGAAAAATCCGGAATGAAAAAAGGTTTTTCTGATTTCAGAATCGCAGAATCCGGTTTCATGAAAATGACAGGGTCGGAAGTCTCAAAACTTCGTTTCATTTCTTCGTTGTGCGAAACATAATTAAGTCCTACAGCAATGATTTTCATGAATTTATTTCTTTTAGACGATTGAACATTACCGCAAGATGAGCGTATAAAGAAGTATTTTGCAAAACAATGTTTTCAGGAACGCAAACGCGGTAAGGAGTAAAATTCCAAACGGCTTTTATGCCGCTTTCAATCATCAACTCAACGGCTGATTGCGCCTCTTCCACAGGAACCGTCAGAATGCCTATGTCTGCTCTCAATTTCTTATTTATTTCTACCAATTCATTAGAATGATAAATGGGAATGTCGTTGATTTGTTTGCCAATAATTTTCTCGTTAATGTCAAATCCCGCAACGATTTTCAGCCCAAATTGTTCAAGACCGTTGTCGCCCAAAAGTGCCGAGCCCAGACTACCGACTCCCAAAATAACAGCTTTATGTTTGTTTGTAAATCCTAAAAAAGATTCTAGAATATCTACCAGTGAATTTACATCATAACCCACACGCGTTTTGCCATTCACATGTATGTAAGACAAGTCTTTGGCAATCTGCGTAGCGGAAACATTTATTTTGTTAGCAATTTGTGTGGTGGAAACAAAGTTTTCTCCATTTTTTTGAAGAAACTTGACATAAGCAAGATACCAGGGCAACCGTCTAAGTGCGGGCTCTGGGATATTTTTATTCTTTGCAACCGTCGTCATCTTCATTTGGTTTTTGGAAAACTTTTATAGTACAAAAGTATTTATTTTTCAGCTTTACGGAAAAAAATCTGTAATTATTTCAGTGTGATTTTTATTTTGTTAGCTCTCACTAAATCTTTGTGTGAAATTCTAAATGAATTTATCTTTTTTCCATCCACTTCAATCTTATCGATTATTTGCGCGGTAGAGTTTTTCTTATCAAGTGTAATTTCAAGTTGATTATTCCTATAATATTTGTTATTCAATCGCAATGTAATTTTGTCGAAAACAGGAGAAGTGAAGGTATATGAAGCATCGGTAGGATTGTCGGGATAAAGTCCTATCATATTAAAAAATGCCCATGTAGACATCGTTCCCGTGTCGTCGTTTCCGGGAAGTCCGTTCGGAGCGTTTTTGAAATTCTTTTCAAGTAATTCGCGGGTAAGTTTTTGCGTGCGCCATTCTTCGCCTTTCACGTAACTAAAAAGATAAGGATACGAGATATTCGGTTCATTTGTAGGATCATAAAGCTTGTCGTCAAAAACTTTTTGCAGTTTATTTACAAACGACTTCTTACCTCCATGCATTTTAATAAGACCTTTCACATCGTGCGGCACCATAAAGGAATAATTCCAAGAGCTTCCTTCATGAAATCCGGGGACGGATTCGAAATTGGCTCCTTGTTTAGGATTGAAAGGCGATAGAAATTTGCCATCAGAAAGCAAAGGACGGAAGGTTCCGTATTCTTTGGAGAAATATGTTTTGTATCCCATCGATTGGTTGAACAATCTTCTTGCATCTTTCTCATTGCCTAAATCTTTTGCCAATTTACTCAGTGCATTATCTGCTATATAATATTCCAAAGCTTCGGAAACGGAATTATCATATTTCTGACGAATAGGTATATATCTCAATTTTAAATAATCGGAACTATTCGGTCGAAGGAAATTATTTTCTACCTGACTCGCGGATTTAATCATTGCTGAATAAGCAGCTTTAATGTCAAAACTGCGCAAACCTTTCATCCAAGTGTCGACTATAACGGGAATTGCGGGGTCACCTTCCATCGTCATGGTTTCTCTGCCGTAAAGTTCCCATTTTGGAAGCCAGCCACTTTCTTTGTACATATCAATCATAGAACGCACCAAATCGATTTGCTTTTCTGGATAAAGTAAAGTGAGCAGTTGATGTACGTTTCTGTAAGTATCCCATAACGAAAACACGGTGTATCGCGAAGTTTCGGTCTTTCCATTCTTGGCGCTTTGCATCATCGGATATTCTCCGTTCACGTCATTCAACAAATTGGGATGAAGTAAGGCATGATAAAGTGCAGTGTAAAATATAGTTTTCTGGTCAGAAGTTCCGCCCACTACCGTCACACGAGAAAGAGCTTCATTCCACATGGATTGTGCATTGGATTTTACTTTTTCAAAATCGAAGCCTTGTTGTTCTTTTTCTAGATTTTCTCTTGCATTGGCGGTGCTGACAAACGAAACGCCTATTTGCACTTCGATGGTTTCGCCTTGTTCGGTGTTGAAATTGAAATACGAACCTATGTTGTCTCCTGCTATGTCGCGGTTATATGTTTTATAAAGTTTGTATTTTCCAGCGGTGGCATCCCAGGCTTTTTCGGCATCCATTTCACGTTGTTTTTTCCAGTATCCGAAAGATTCCGGCTTTTTATTGAGGCGCATTACAAAATAAATGGGGAAAACCGCTTCGGGATTATAACAGAATGTGCCCAAGAGTTTCATTCCTTCAATTTCCGTATCAGAAACATTGCGCATCCACGCACCGGATTCGTTGGTCAATCCTTCTCCCAAATTCAGAAGAATATGCGATGCTCCTTTGGGGAAAGTAAAACGCGCAATACTTGAACGAAGAGTCGCGGAAACTTCCGTTTTGATTCCGTATTTGGTAAGAAAATTAGTGTAATATCCGGGCGCTGCCGCTTCCTCTTTGTA
Organism: Dysgonamonadaceae bacterium; assembly: GCA_032068765.1. GTDB lineage: Bacteria > Bacteroidota > Bacteroidia > Bacteroidales > Dysgonomonadaceae > DAMBHY01. Next base: position 48,337 of record DAMBHY010000013.1, read on the forward strand.
TTTACTGCCGTAGACATTGAAATCAACATTCAATTCTCCGGTAGTCGGCATCAGCAACAACGAACTTAGTTCAGGACATCCTACGCCGCTGAGGTTGACATGAGAATATCCCGTAAAAACAGAATTTTCGTTGGAGTAGGGTGTTGACCACCACTGTTTGTCTTTATCGTATTTGTTTTCAGCCGAACCCATCACGTTGAAAGGTGCAACAGACATCATTCCGCTCGGACAGACAGGTCCCGGGTTGGTGGTTCCGTAGTTGGTGGTTCCGATAAACGGATTAACAAAGTTAACTGGTTGTTGCGAATAAAGACTTCCGCAGATAGCCAAAAGTACGATAAGTAATTTTCTCTTTATAGTCATTATATCATTTACATTTTTCACGAAATTACTCAAAAATATTTATGCGTACAAAACAGGAAAGTTCGCAAGAAATAAGAAATTTGTAATAGATGTAATGTCAACTTAAACTTACCGTTTCAAAATGATTAATTTCCAACCGGTTTTTTGACAATTTTAAAAAAACATCCAAAATATCGATGCTTATTATTAACTTTATAAGCCTTAAAATGAAATATTTAAAAATTTCGTTACCACGAAGAATTTATATATTTTTGTAGTCTACTCTTTAATCTTTTTGAAAGATATTGACTTGACAATTTAAATATTTAAAAATAAAATATATGAAAACATCCATGATTCGCGTACGTATGAGTTCTCATGATGCACATTACGGCGGAAATCTTGTAGACGGAGCAAAAATGCTTCAGCTTTTTGGTGACGTGGCCACCGAGTTACTAATAGCTAACGACGGCGACGAAGGTCTTTTCGTAGCTTATGACAATGTCGAATTCCTGAATCCTGTTTTTGCCGGAGACTATATCGAAGCTACAGGGGAAATCACAAAAGTGGGCAATACTTCCCGTAAAATGTCTTTCGAAGCCAAGAAAGTTATTAGTCCACGCACGGACATTTCTGCATCAGCAGCCGATGTATTGGAAGAACCCGTTGTAGTTTGTCGTGCAAGCGGAACTTGCGTTGTTCCTAAAGACTGTCAAAGAATCGATAAATAACCCCTAAACTGTAAAATCAATGGAAAAACTAATCATAACCGCCGCTATCTGCGGTGCTGAGGTTACAAAAGAACAAAATCCCGCCGTTCCTTATACAGTAGAAGAAATAGTCCGCGAAGCTAAGTCGGCTTACGATGCCGGAGCAGCTATTATACATATCCATGTGCGCGAAGACGACGGTACACCCACTCAAAGCAAAGAACGTTTCAAAGAATGCATGGATGCGGTGAAAAAAGTAATTCCTGACGTTATCCTTATCCCATCAACAGGTGGTGCAGTGGGAATGACTGCTGAAGAACGCCTTCAACCAACCGAACTTTTCCCAGAAATGGCTACGCTTGACTGCGGAACCTGCAACTTTGGCGATGAAGTGTTTGAAAATACCATGCCAATGATGCGTGCTTTCGGAAAGCGTATGATTGAAAACAACATCAAACCGGAATACGAATGTTTCGAAATGGGACATTTGGATACCATCGTGCGTATGGCGAAAAAAGGTGAAGTTCCAGGCGCACCGATGCAGTTCAATTTCGTGTTGGGCGTTCCTGGATGTACTCCCGCAACGGCTGAAAACCTCGGATGGTTGGTAAATAATATTCCCACTGGTTCTACATGGACCGCTACCGGAATTGGTCGCAATGCTTTTACATTGGCGGCAGCAGCCATCACGATGGGCGGACACGTACGCGTGGGATTTGAAGACAATCTCAACCTTTCGAGAGGCGTTTTGGCAAAATCTAACGGCGAATTGGTAGAAAAAGTAGTGCGTCTGGCAAAAGAACTGGGCCGCGAAATCGCTACACCTGCCGACGCACGTCGGATTTTGGGATTGACTAAATAAAAACGGGAAGATTTCGGTCAATAATTTCTTTATTATATTGCAAAATACTTAGGAATGGCAATGATTCCTTCAGGACATATTGCGATTCCTTTGGAAATGGCAATTCTTACCGAAGAAATAATTGCAATTTCTTCAGACATTGCAATAAAGTTATTTAATTGTATTGCTAATAAGTGTATTTTTGCAATAGAGTATTTAAATTAAATTGCAAAGTAGTATATTTCGGCAATAAAAAATTTAGATTAAATTGCAAAACAATCAGAAATCGCACAACGACTAAATAGTTTGATTGCAAAAATATTTGTAATCGCAATTCGGCTAAATAGTTTTTACGATACGGGTAATAATATGGCAGGCGCAACTCCTTTTAAACAGTACACACCTCGAGATTTATACAAAGGCGTGTCGGAAGTGGAAGAACAGCACGTTGTTTCTCCTTCCAAAACTACTGTAAAGTTTCGCCGCAAGATAGAATTGGAGAAAACGGGCAACGAACTGCTCGACTTGTGGCTCGAAAACCTCACGACGCAAGGCATGGAAGACCGTTTTTATCACGCCCGCAAACTCGGAATATCAGCCGACTCCCTCAAACATGTGGTGCTGGCGTTCACGGGCATGGGATATCAGGCGTTTGTAGATGAACTTTGCTATATGGTTGCTGCCGACATGATTGATAAATTTCCAAGAACTCAGTTGAAAGAGATTTCCGATTTTCTCGGCTTCAAAGCATACAGCACAATGTTTCGACTCTTCAAAAAGAAGCAGAAACTTTCGCCCAGCGGAGGAACCAGGGAGTAAAAAGAATTTATATGGACAAGATTTATAGATATTTTTTTCTATTCTTTCTATTCTTGAGTTCTCATTTGAATGCTCAGGTCGGAATTGATTTTATAGAAAAGATTAGTACCTATAAAGATTCAGTGAAATATAAGTTTTTAGCAATTGAAGGAAAAAGAAAAGCGGTATTAGATAGTTCTACTTTTGATGCAGATACTTATCGTAAATTTTTTGATAAGCTATATTTACCGAAAGGAAAAAAGTTGCAGTGTTATTATGAATATCGACAAACGTCTTCACATCCACATTTATTTGTTACAAGCGATACTTTGGATATTCGAAAATACTTACACTTTTTGTTTGAGAAAGATTCTGACAAAAGCTATGCTCGTCAATATCATATAGAATTTGATTCTGTGGGAGTGCTTGTCAGAAATTCCGACAACTTCTTAGAGAATAATTTTATCCCTGAAGACAGCAAAGAAGGTTATCTTCAATATCTTTATTTAATCAATAAAGGAGAATATTTTGCTTATCTGTGGCATGACGCGTATGCAGAAAACGAAGTACTTATTTCAAATAAAAGATTAGATAATTTTCTGAAGATGTATAATAAAGAAGATTTTATTTATGATATAAATAAATTCAAGCAATTATACAATATAGACAAAACTCCGAAAGTATATTGGGGTTCTGAATACTATTTGATTACATGGTATGAACTTTGGACACATCGGGGAGTATTTAAATGCACTTATAAAATAGATAAAAAAGCTCCACATGAAATAGAAGAAATTGCATGGGAGAATATACTACCTATAGATATAAATTTCATATATTAATTAAATTATAAAACAAAAAAACGAGAACAAAATGAAAAAAGGTAACAAATACGGTACCCACCGTGTGTTAGAACCAAAAGGCGTTCTGCCACAACCAGCCAACAAGATTGACAACAACATGGACGAAATCTACGACAACGAGATTTTGATCGATGTTCAAACACTTAACATTGACTCTGCTTCGTTCACCGACATCGAGGCGAGAGCTGGCGGCGACCATGAAAAAATAAAAGAAATCATGTTCGACATCGTGGCAAAACAGGGAAAACACCGCAACCCATGGACCGGTTCGGGCGGTATGTTGCTCGGAACCGTGGAAAAAATCGGCGACGCGCTGAAAGGTAAAATCGATTTGAAGGAAGGCGATAAAATCGCAACACTTGTTTCTCTTTCTTTGACTCCATTGAGAATTGACAAAATAAAAGAAATCCGTGCAGACGTTGACCAAGTGGATATAGAAGGAAAAGCTATCCTTTTCGAAAGCGGAATCTACGCTAAAATTCCTTCTGACCTTCCTGAAAAGCTTGCTTTGTCTGCTTTGGACGTTGCCGGAGCTCCTGCTCAAACAGCTAAGCTTGTAAAACCTGGTGACACAGTAGTTATTATCGGTGCAGGTGGAAAATCCGGAATGCTTTGCTGCTACGAAGCAAAAAAACGTGCAGGAATTACAGGAAAAGTTATCGGTATCACTCACTCACAAAAAAGTACCGACCGTCTTGTAAGCCTTGGTTTCTGCGATCATGTATTTTCTGCTGATGCTACACAACCTGTTGCTGTTCTCGAAAAAATAGAAGAATTGACAAACGGACAACTTGCCGATGTAACTATCAACAACGTAAACATTCCCGACACAGAAATGACCAGTATCCTTATTACTAAAGATACCGGTCTGGTTTACTTCTTCTCTATGGCTACAAGCTTTACAAAAGCTGCTTTAGGAGCTGAAGGTGTAGGTAGTGATGTGACAATGATTGTTGGTAATGGATATACCAAAGGTCATGCCGAAATTACTCTTCAGGAATTGCGTGAAAGCGAAGCTCTAAGAAAGATATTTACTGAACTATACGCATAATCGGATGATAAAAGAAGGGTGCAGATACGGTACACACAGAGTTATTTCACCGAAAGGAACCTTGCCTCAGCCCGCTCAAAAGCTTGATAACACCATGGAAATCTTCGACAACGAAGTGTTGATTGAAGTTTCCACGCTTAATATTGATTCCGCCTCATATACGCAAATCAAACAGGCGTGTAATTCAGATGCCAAGAAGATGAAACAAATGATTTTGGACATCGTTGCCGAACGGGGGAAAATGCAAAACCCCGTCACCGGCTCCGGCGGAATGCTTATCGGAACAGTTAAAGAAATAGGAGAAAAATTCCCCAATAATAAACTGAAAGTTGGAGACAAAGTAGCAACTTTGGTATCGTTGTCTTTAACTCCGTTGAAAATTAAGGAAATCAAAAATCTTTCTCCCGATTCCGACCAGGTGGAAGTGGATGCAGAAGCTATCTTGTTCGAAAGCGGTTTATTTGCCGTATTGCCTGAAGATATTCCAGAGCATTTAGCTTTAGCAGCTCTTGACGTAGCGGGAGCTCCCGCTCAGGTGGATCGACTCGTTACCGAAGGCGATATTGTATGTATCATAGGCGGAGGTGGAAAATCAGGTATTCTATGCTGCTATCAGGCAATGCAAAATGCGGGCGCTACCGGAAAAGTGATTGTAGTAGAATTTTCGGAAGAAAATGCAAGACGCGTCAGAGAAATGGAACTGGCTACCGAAGTTATTGTTGCCGATGCTACCAATGTGATGGATGTTTACCACAAAGTGATGAATATTACAGGCGGTAGAGGATGCGACGTCACTATTAACAACGTGAATGTGCCTTCTACCGAGATGACTTCTATTCTGATTACCAAAGGTCAGGGCTGTGTATATTTCTTTTCTATGGCTACCAGCTTTACTAAAGCTGCTTTGGGCGCCGAAGGCGTTGGTAAGGACATCAACTTGATTGTAGGCAATGGTTATGCAAGAGGTCATGCTAACCTCACCCTCAATATTATTCGTGAATCTAAAGCAATCAGAGAGCTTTTTGAAAAACTTTATGTATAAAATTATGAAAGAATCCAGAAGAAAACAGTTTTTTTCTGATGTTCCCGATGAGCAATGGAACGATTGGAAATGGCAGGTACAAAACCGCATTGAAACACTTGAAGACTTAAAGAAATATATCTCGTTGACACCAGAAGAAGAAGACGGCGTGCGTGAATCTTTGAAGACCATTCGTATGGCAATTACACCATACTATTTGAGTCTCATCGACCCTAATGATCCGCACGATCCAATTCGTAAGCAATCTATTCCTACTGCCAACGAACTTTACATCAGTCCTTCGGACTTGGAAGATCCGTTGCACGAAGACAGTGATTCTCCGGTTCCAGGTTTGACTCACCGTTATCCTGATCGTGTTCTTTTCCTTATCACTGACATGTGTTCGATGTACTGCCGTCATTGTACACGCAGACGCTTCGCAGGTCAGAAAGATGCAGCTTCTCCGATCGAACGCATAGACAAGGCAATCGAATACATTGCTAAAACGCCACAGGTCCGCGACGTATTGCTCTCTGGAGGTGACGCACTTTTGCTCAGCGATGATCGCATAGAATATATTTTGAAGAAATTGCGCGAAATTCCTCACGTGGAAATTATCCGTTTTGGTTCCCGCACTCCTGTAGTGATGCCTCAACGTATAACCGATGACTTGGTAAATATGATGAAGAAATATCACCCAATCTGGTTAAATACGCACTTTAATCATCCGAACGAAATAACAGCCGAATCATCAGAAGCTTGTGCTAAATTAGCTAACGCAGGCGTTCCTTTGGGTAATCAATCAGTACTTTTGCGAGGCATTAACGATTGCACATATGTGATGAAAGAATTGGTACATGCGCTGGTGAAAATTCGCGTTCGTCCATATTACATATATGTTTGCGATCAGTCAATGGGTATAAGCCACTTCCGCACTCCGGTTTCAAAAGGTATTGAGATCATCGAAAACCTTCGCGGACATACTTCTGGTTATGCTGTTCCAACTTTTGTAGTGGACGCTCCGGGCGGCGGCGGAAAAATTCCTGTAATGCCAACGTATCTGATTTCTCAATCTCCAAATCGAGTGGTTGTACGTAATTACGAAGGTGTTATCAGTACTTATACTGAACCAACCGACTACGTAGAAGATTGCCACTGTCCGGAATGCACCAAAAAGAAAAAAGAAGGTGTAGCAGCATTGCTTGGAGGCGAAAAATTGTCTATAGAGCCGAAAGAATTGACTCGTCACGAACGTAATAAACACTAGAATTGCCTTTTATCCAAGACATATTAAAATATAAAAGTGTTTCTGTTGTTGGACTAGAAAAAAATACCGGCAAAACGGAAACACTTAACTATATTTTAAGAAGACTAGATAAAGAAGACGTAAATGTTGCTATTACTTCTATTGGTGTCGATGGCGAGCAAGTAGATAGTGTAACAAACACTCCGAAACCTGAAATATTTGTTCCTGAAGGAACAGTTTTCGTGACGTCTCACCAGCACTATAGCAGGAAAAAATTATTTGCTGATATATTGGACGTTAGTGAAAGTTCAACTGCCTTGGGCAGATTAATTACCGCACGTGCTTTATGCGACGGAAAAGTTTTACTTTCAGGTCCGCCAAGTACTGGAGGAATCAAAGAGTTGGTTCAATCCATGAATAATTACAATGTGAAAACTACTATCGTGGATGGTGCGCTATCCCGCATGAGTCTGGCTTCACCCACGGTGACAGATGCGATGATTTTAGCAACTGGAGCGACTATTTCGGCAAATATGCCGCAATTGGTTCGAAAGATGGTTTTTACAAAAAGATTGATTGAGTTAAACAGAGTTCCAGACACTTTAGCAGATAAATTGGAGACGATTAAAAAAGGACTTTGGGCCGTAGGTGACGATGAGGAACTGTACGATGTGAAAATTCCTTCCGTTTTTTTATTGGAGAAGCATAAAGAGGAATTGTTCAGATATGGCAATCGGATTTATGTTTCCGGTGCGGTAAGTTCGCAACTTTTACAATTTCTGCGGATGCAGAATAAAAATGTGGAACTGATAATTCAAGATTTCACAAAAATTTTTGCTTCGCAGGAAGAATATGAGAGTTTCGTTAGACGCGACAATTCTATAAAAGTAGTTTATAATACTAAACTGATTGCGATTACTGTTAATCCTACTTCGCCTACGGGATTCTCGTTTGATTCAGAAACGCTCTGTAGTGAGTTGAGTAACGCGTTGAAGATCCCGGTTTACGATGTAAAAAAATTAAATTGATAACATACAAAATGCTGTTAAAACAAGCCATAGGAGAAGTTAGCGGATTGAAATTTATAATTGATTCGTTGAATATTCGTTCTTCCGCAGGAAAAAGGTATCTCATGGCTACGCCCCTTAAGACAAGTAAAGAAGAATTGGAGTCGATTTACAACCAGAATCAGCAGCTATTTTGCATTTGGAGCAACGAAAAAAATAAAAATACTTTTTCGTTGTTAGAAATGAAGATTGCCCAGTTGCGTGACATTCATACTACGTTGAAATTGCTGGAAAAGGGTCATGTTTTGGATGATATCGGTTTATTTGAGGTTAAGCACTTTGCCATCTTAGCAGAGTCTATAAATGAATTTCTAAAGCAATTGGAAATTGTGAGTTTCAATATTCCTAATCTGAATAATGCAATTTCTATCCTCGACCCGGAAGGCAAAAAGATTCCGCATTTTCATATTTATGATGCTTATTCCGAAGAATTAGCTGAAAAACGCTTACAAATAAAAATTGCTAAGGATATTGAAAAAGAAGGGATCCGTTTGGAGGCAGAATCATTGGAAGATAAATGTAGGAAAGAACTTTCGCATCAACTTCAACCTTTTGCAAAAAAATTACATTTGGCATTGAATGAAATTGCGCGTTTGGATGTGGAGTTGGCGAAAGTTGAACTTACAAGCATACTTGAACTTTCAAGACCAGAAATTTCAAAGGGTGCAACCCGCCTCGAGAAGATATTTAATCCGTCCATAGAGAATTTTCTCCATAAAAAAGGAAAAGCTTTTCAGCGCATTGATATTGAGATACCTCAAAATCCCACACTTATTACGGGCGCTAATATGGCTGGAAAAAGCGTATTGCTGAAGACAGTCGCGTTAATTCAATACATGACGCAATTCGGGTTTTTCGTCCCCGCCGCTTCCGCAGAGGTAATGCTTGTGGATAAAGTCATTTTTTCTATCGGAGATGGACAGGACGAAATGAACGGACTTTCCTCTTACAGTTCAGAAATGCTGCGGCTTAACGAAATGGTGGCAAGCATAAAAAGAGGGGAAAAACCGCTCGTTTTAATTGACGAACTGGCGCGTACAACCAATCCGATTGAAGGAAAAGCGATTGTTTGTGGTATGGTGGATTATCTGAATGAAAATAACGTTTCGTCCCTTATTACAACGCATTACGCAATAGATATTCCCTGCCGAAAATTGCGTGTAAAAGGCTTTAGAGAAAAAGGGAACGAAAAAATAACTAGCAAAAATATCAACGATTACATTGACTATTCTCTTGAAGAAACTCATGAAAATGAAGTTCCTAACGAGGCACTTCATATCGCCGAAATTATCGGAATTGACCAAGAACTTGTCGGAGTAATGAAAAACTATTTTCATGCTCAACAAAATTGAATCAAAATAATAAAAAAGTATATGCAAAGTAAAATAGGAATTGATTTTGAAAAAGTAGAATATGCCCGCGGCATTGCCAAACACATTGCAGGCGAGGTGCAATCTTTTGTTGACAATTACACCACCGTGGCGGTGGAACGCACATTGTGCCGTTTGATCGGAATTGATGGAGTTGATGTTGACGCTGTTCCATTGCCAAATGTCGTTGTGGAAAGTCTGCGCGAAAAAGGCGGATTGGAAAATGGAGTATTGTTTTACATCGCCAATGCGATGAGTGAAACTGGTCTTTCGCCACAGCAAATTGCGGAAAAAGTAGCTTCAGAGAATCTTGACATTACCTCTTTCCCATTTCATTCATCTGAAGAAGTTGCCAAAGTACTACAGAATGTGGTCCGTGAAAACATCGAAATTATTAAAACGAGAACTCAAAAACGCAATCATTATTTACAAACTATTGGCGAAGGAAACAAACCATATTTGTATGTAATAGTTGCTACTGGAAATATCTACGAAGATGTTGTGCAGGCCCAAGCCGCTGCACGTCAAGGAGCTGATATCATCGCCGTTATTCGTACTACAGGACAAAGTTTGTTGGACTATGTTCCTTACGGTGCAACAACTGAAGGTTTCGGTGGAACATTTGCTACGCAAGAAAACTTCAGAATCATGCGAAATGCATTGGATGAGGTAGGCGAAGAAGTAGGCAGATATATTCGTTTGTGTAATTACTGTTCAGGATTGTGTATGCCCGAAATCGCGGCTATGGGAGCATTAGAAGGACTAGATGTAATGTTGAATGACGCTTTGTATGGCATTCTTTTTCGCGACATCAATATGCAACGTACGCTGATTGATCAATTTATGTCACGTGTCATCAACGGATTTGCGGGAGTTATCATCAATACAGGAGAAGACAATTATCTCACGACGGCAGACGCGGTCGAGGAAGCGCATACTGTTTTGGCATCAGATTTAATCAATGAACAACTCGCTTTGCTGGCAGGACTTCCCGAGGAACAAATGGGATTGGGACATGCTTTCGAGATGGATCCTGAATTGGAGAACGGATTTTTGTACGAATTAGCACAAGCGCAAATGACACGCGAAATCTTCCCCAAAGCGCCACTAAAATATATGCCTCCAACGAAATTTATGACCGGAAATATTTTCCGAGGACATTTGCAGGATGCATTATTTAACATGATTGGTATTTGGACACATCAAGGTCTTCAATTGTTAGGAATGCCTACCGAAGCCATCCATACGCCGTTTATGAGTGATCGTTATTTATCTATCGAAAATGCTAAATATATTTTCAACAACATGAAATCTATAGGCGACGAAATGGAGTTCACGAAAGATGGTATCATGCAAACGCGTGCGAAAGAAGTATTGAATAACACTATTCATTTGTTGGAACAAATTAAGCAGGAAGGTCTTTTCACTGCTCTTGAAAAAGGAATTTTTGGTGGTGTAAAACGTCCGAAAGATGGTGGAAAAGGATTGAAAGGAGTGTCTCTGAAAGGACTGCATTATTACAATCCATTTATAGACTTAATGCTTAACAGATAATAATCATAAATTATATTGGGAAGGTAACTACAATTTCAAAATTCCCAAATCTAAAATCCAAAATATATTATGAGTGGAGGTTTATATTCAACAGATAAAAACGATTTTGATCAAACGCTTGATCTTAAAAAAATAAAGCCTTACGGCGACACGATGAACGATGGTAAAACGCAAATGAGTTTTACCCTTCCCGTTCCGGCAGGGGATGAAGCTGTCGAAGCTGCTAAACAGTTACTGAGACAAATGGGATTCGATAATCCTCAGATAGTTTTTCAAAAGGAATTGACAGAAGGATTTACATTTTTCAACTGCTACGGAAGTTATGCAGGAAGCATTGATTACACCAAAATATATGTCCCTAAAGTGGAATCTACCAAGTGGGATATGCAGGAAACTGATGATTTTGTAAAAGAAAATATCGGCAGAAAAATAATTGTAGTTGGCGCAAGTACCGGTACGGATGCGCACACGGTTGGTATTGACGCTATAATGAATATGAAGGGCTTTGCAGGACACTATGGTTTGGAACGCTATGAAATGTTTGAAGCTATAAATATGGGAAGCCAGGTTTTGAATGAAGAATTTATCGCTAAAGCTTTGGAAGTAAATGCGGACGCTTTGTTGGTTTCGCAAACAGTTACACAAAAAGATGTACACATTAAAAATATGGTGGAATTGGTAGAAATGCTGGAAGCGGAAGGTCTTCGCGACAAAATGATTTTGGCGTGCGGTGGTCCGCGTATTTCTCACGAATTAGCAAAAGAATTAGGTTATGACGCCGGTTTCGGTATGAATACTTATGCCGATGACGTGGCATCTTTTATCGCTCAAGAATTAAATAGAAGAATCAATGAATAATTAGGATTTAGGTTTTAGAATTGGAATAAAACACATTCTTTTTTAGTAAATCGCAAATCTAAAATCGTTAATTTTAGTATGGACAAAGATCAAGTAAAAGAAAGTTTTAAAAGAGACTTGTTGTGGAAAGCAGATACAGAGCGTCGTGATAACTCACAAATGATGACTTTCGCGCGTCAAATTGAAGCTAAATATGGTATCTCCGTCACAAATGATTATCGCGACCTATGGAAATGGAGCGTGGAAAATCCTGAAATTTTCTGGGATGAATTGTGGAAATTCTTTAATATTATTACTTCTACCCCGTATACAAAAGTAGTTGATGACCTGAAAAAATTTCCGGGAGCTAACTGGTTTCCAGGCGCAAAACTAAATTATACAGAGAATATGCTGCGCGATCGTGATAACGATGAAATTGCTTTAATCTTTCGAGGCGAAACATCTGATCGTCGTACTTGGACATGGCATCGACTCCGTCAAGATGTATTCAAAATGGCAACAGCCATGCGTAACATGGGATTGGGGTCAAATGACACTGTAGCAGCATTTATGCCTAATCTGGCAGAAACTGTAATCGCGATGCTGGCTGCAGCTTCTATCGGAGCTATCTGGTGTTCTTGTGCTACTGATATAGGGTCTCAGGCGGCTACTGACCGTTTAGGACAGGTCGAACCTAAACTTTTGATTACTACTGATGGATATTATTATAAAGGAAAACCTTTTGATGTGGGTGAACGTGCTGCAGAAATTGCCAATAACATTCCTTCTGTCAAGAAAGTGATTGTCACTCATTATGCTGGAGATATTGATGCTACCCTCAATCGCATGCCTATTGCAGAATCTTGGGAATCCTTCTTAGGAGACAAAGAGATTTCTAATTTTGAATACGCTCAAATGCCTGCCAATCATCCTCTTGTGGTTATGTTTTCTTCAGGAACTACAGGAAAACCAAAATGTATGGTACAATCAGCTGCTGGTTTGTTAATTAATCAACTTAAAGAAGTTGGTTTACATCATGATGTTGCAGAGCGTGACCGTATGCTTTACATTACTACTTGCTCGTGGATGATGTGGAACTGGATGGCATCTACTCTGGGTACAGGCGCATCATTGGTTTTATTCGATGGTAATCCATCTTTCCCGGACACTTCCGCTATCTGGAAAGTCTTGGAAGAAGAAAAAGTTACAGTTTTCGGATTGTCGGCTTCGTATATTCATGCGCTTATGGCTGAAGGATTTGTACCTAAAGATCATGCAGATTTGTCGGAACTGCGCACCATTTCCCAAACTGGTTCAGCGCTTTCAGATTCCGGTTTCCATTATGTCTATACTGCAATAATGGAAGATGTTCATTTCAATTCAATTGCTGGAGGAACGGATATTAACGGCTGTTTCTGTATTGGAAATCCCATGAATCCTGTTTATTCTAACGAGTTACAAGCTCCAGGTTTGGGTCATCCTGTTGCAGCATACGATGATAATGGCAAACCGGTGTTTGATGTACAGGGCGAATTGGTGTGCGAATACCCAATTCCATCAATGCCTTTATATTTTTGGAATGATTCCAACGGCAGACGTTTTTATGAGGCATATTTTAATGTTTTCCCGGGAATATGGCGTCATGGAGACTATGTTGAAATTCATTCCGATACAGGGGGTATAACTTACTTCGGTCGTTCTGATTCTATATTGAAACCCTCTGGTGTACGCATTGGTACTTCTGAAATTTACACTCAGGTACAGAAGGTAAATTCTGTTTTCGATTCATTAGCTATTGGTCAACAATATCATGATGACCAACGCGTGCTGCTTTATGTACAGATGAAAGAAGGACAAAAACTTACAAAAGAAATTGCTAAGGAAATACGCACTACATTGCGTACTTACGCTTCTCCTCGTCACGTTCCGTCTGTCATTATAGAAGTGAAAGATATCCCACGGACATTGAACGGAAAACTTGTTGAGTCCGCAGTAACGAATATTGTCAATCATCGAGCAGTAACCAATCGCGATGCATTGCAGAATGCTTGTTGTTTGGATGAATATGAAGCTTTAATGCCTTTGTTGGAAGATAAGCAGGTAGACGATCCTGCTAACCCACGCTTATTATAAATTAGAAAATATAAAAACATATATACAAATGAAAAAAGTATTTATTGTAGCGGCAAAACGCACTCCATTAGGTAAGTTTATGGGAAGTCTTTCTTCTTTCAGTGCAGCTCAAATGGGAGCTAAAGTGATTAATGCCATTTTGGAAGAAACAAAAATTGATCCACAAAATGTGGATACGGTTATTGTTGGTAACGTGCTTTCTGCCGGACAGAAACAAAGTGTAGCGCGCCAGTGTGCAGTATGTGGCGGCATTCCTGTAGAGAAAACTGCCTACGGCATAAATATGGTGTGCGGTAGCGGTATGAAAGCAGTAATGAATGGTTATACAGACATCATTGCGGGAATGGCTTCAGTTGTCATAGCAGGTGGTACGGAATCAATGTCAAATGCAGGTTTCGTCCTTCCAGGAGATGTTCGCAACGGTTTCAAAATGGGTAATATGCAAGCTGTTGACCACATGGTAACAGATGGATTGACAGACGCTTTCAACAACTACCACATGGGTATTACGGCTGAAAATATTGCAGAAAAATATAATATCACTCGTGAAGAACAAGATAAATTCTCGTTCACATCTCAACAAAAAGCGATTGCTGCGGTAGATGGCGATAAATTCAAAAAAGAAATTGTTCCGATGGAAATAGTAAATAGAAAGGGAACAATTGTTTTTGACAAAGATGAATTTCCAAATCGATCTACATCGGTTGAAAAATTAGCTGCATTGCGTCCTGCTTTCAAAAAAGAAGGAACGGTGACTGCAGGAAATGCATCAGGATTGAATGATGGAGCATCTTTTGTGATGCTTGCAGACGAAGAAGCGGTACAAAAATACAACCTTACTCCATTAGCTGAAATTGTAGCTATCGCAGAAGGTGGTGTTGACCCAAAAGTAATGGGATTAGGTCCCGTTCCGGCTATTCGCAAAGCATTGGAAAGAGCAGGCATGAAATTGTCTGACGTTGAAATCATCGAACTCAACGAAGCTTTCGCTGCACAATCTTTGGGAGTTATAAAAAACTTGATTGACGAACACGGAGTTTCACGCGAATGGATTGACCAACACACAAACATTAATGGTGGTGCTATCGCTTTGGGTCACCCAATTGGGGCGTCAGGTAATCGTATCCTTGTTTCATTGATACACGAACTGCATGCCGAGAATAAAAATATCGGTTTGGCTTCATTATGTATAGGAGGTGGTATGGGTACTGCCGTTATCATCAAAAAAGTATGATCTATTATGGAAAAGATTCTTGTCAATATAGAAAATAATATTGCCACTCTAAGCATCAACGAACCTAAAACGCTCAATGCCTTGGACGCTAAAATTTTGGCAGCCTTGGACGCAGCAATTTCTGAGGTAGAGAAAGACGAGAATGTGCGCGTTATAGTGCTTACCGGAGTAGAACGTTCTTTTGTAGCAGGAGCAGATATTCAGGCAATGTCAACAATGGATTACGACGGCGCGAAAGCTTTCGGTAACTTGGGCGCGGCTATTTTCAGGCATATAGAAACCATTTCTAAACCGGTCATTGCCGCAATCAACGGCTTTGCTTTAGGGGGAGGATGCGAACTGGCAATGGCATGCGATATACGTATCGCTTCATCAAAAGCGAAGTTCGGTCAACCGGAAGTCGGTTTAGGAATTACTCCCGGATTTTCAGGAACGCAACGCTTGGCAAGACTTATCGGGTTTGCAAAAGCGAAAGAATTGATTTTCACAGGAAATGTAATTACCGCGGATGAGGCACTTTCTATCGGTTTGGTAAATAGCGTGGTGGAACCCGAAATGTTAATGGAGGAAACAATAAAACTTGCATCAACCATCGCGCGTCAGGCACCGCTTGCTGTGGCTCATGCAAAAAAAGCAATCAACGACGGCTGGGACATGACCATCGAGGAAGGCATCAATCTGGAGATTGAACATTTTGCTCAATGTTTCAATACCGAAGACCAAAAAGCAGGAATGAAAGCATTTTTAAACAAAGAAAAAACAGATTACAATGGAAAATAATCATCCAAACGTAAAAATCGCCGTTATTGGAACAGGTACGATGGGCAATGGCATTGCTCAGGCATTTGCGCGAAGCGGATACAATGTGGTAATGAAAGACCTTTCCGACGAATTTTTGCAGCGTGCAAAAGGAAATATAGACAAAAGTCTTTCGCGAATTGTTGCAAAAGAAAAAATGACAGCGGAAGAAAAAGATCAGGTAATGGGTCGCATTGCCACTACTTTAACTTATGACGACATCAAAGATTGCAGTATGGTAGTGGAAGCTATCGCTGAAAACATGGAGCTGAAAAAACGTGTTTTCAAAGAACTGGATGAAGTTTGCAACGCTAATTGTATTTTGGCTACCAATTCATCATCGCTTTCTATCACTGAAATTGCCGCAGCTACCAAACGTCCTGAAAAAGTTATTGGTATGCACTTCTTCAATCCGGTTCCCGTGTTGAAACTAGTGGAAGTTATCCGCGGACAGTTAACTTCCGACAGCGTTTACGAATGCGTAAAAGGCATTGCGGAACAAATAGGAAAAGTGCCTGTACAGGTGAACGAGGCTCCCGGATTTTTGGTGAACAGACTGCTTATCCCGATGATTAACGAAGGAATCGGAGCGTATGCCGACGGTGTTGCTACCAAAGAAGAAATTGACGAAGCAATGAAGTTGGGCGCTGGTCATCCCATCGGTCCTCTGGCATTGGCAGACCTTGTAGGTCTAGATGTTTGTCTCGCAATTATGGAAGTGCTTCATCGCGAATTTGGTGACGACAAATATCGCCCTCATCCACTACTTCGCAAAATGGTTCGTGCTAATCTCTTAGGTCGCAAAAACGGAGAAGGGTTCTATAAGTATTAATCACGAATTCCGATATATTAAAAGAATGACCGTCACAAACGGTCATTTTTTTTGGAGCATTCCTAGTGTGGATAACATATTGGTCTGATCAGAATAATTATTAGAAATTATAATGTTTTATATTTTAGAGTTCCAAACTTATTAATATCCACATCCTACCAGATGAGTTTTTAAAACAAAATTATTTATTTTATAATTTTCGATGTTATTCCAAACAAATTGAGAGAAAGAAATAATAAAGTTGGACTTCCTTCGTCTGTCATAAATTAAATGAGAATTTGATTTCGGCATTTTTAAAATTGTATATTTCTTTTAATTCTTTTTGGATAATGGATGATTCTTTATCAATAAACTTTGATAAGTTAATTGTAACAAATAGAAGTGTTAATACCTTCCAATAAATATTCTTTTTCATAATAGAAAGTTTATATATTTTTTAATTTTTTTGGGCCGTTTCTCCATCCGTCATTATTATTACATATAAAGGCCAGGGAGTGAAATAGGAAGTGAGGAATTAAATATTTACAAAACATGCATTTCACAACCCATAAATTCTCCAAAAACTTTAACACTTTCGGAAACCTCTCATGCTTCGGCAGATAGGACGATTGTTGATAACTTCTCAAAAATCTTTCATCGAGAAGCCCTTGCTTTTCATTATATTTGTAAACAATATAACGCTATAAATTCACCGCTTTACCACAAGCCATAATTATAATTTCCATATGCAACCATTTGTACATCTGCATGTTCACTCACAATACTCTCTGCTTGACGGACAGGCAAGTATAGATAATCTTGTTTCAAAAGCCATCTCCGACGGTATGCCCGCGCTGGCACTTACCGACCATGGTTCAATGTTTGGTATTAAAGAATTTTATAACTGTATTAACAAAAAGAACGGACCAGTGAAGGCGGAAATCTCTAATCTGAAAAAAGAAATTCAGGAAATGGAGAATGCGAATGCGGAAGATAATAGGATATGGGAGTTAAAGGAAAAATTGCAGGCGACTGAAAAAAAAATCTTAAAACCCATCATTGGTTGCGAGTGCTACGTGGCTCGGCGAGGCAGACAAAATCAATCCGAAAAAATTGACGGAAGCGGATGGCATTTGGTGGTCCTGGCGAAAAATCAGAAAGGGTATAAAAATCTTATTAAAATAGTTTCTAAAAGTTGGACGGAAGGGTATTATTATCGTCCGCGCATCGACAGAGAACTTTTGGAACAGTATCACGAAGGATTAATCATTTCGTCAGCGTGTCTAGGAGGAGAAATTCCTCGAAAAATAGCTACAGGAGATATTGCGGAAGCCGAAAAAGCCGTTGAATGGTTCAAAAGTGTTTTTGGAGAGGATTATTATCTTGAAATACAGCGTCACAAGACAAATCGCCCGGATGCCGACCAGTCCACTTATGGGCGTCAGATGAAAGTGAACGCGGAAATTCTGAAAATTGCCGTGAAATATAATGTAAAGGTAATTGCAACCAACGATGTGCATTTTGTAAATGAAGAGGATGCGGATGCACATGATCGTCTTATCTGCCTAAGTACAGGCAAGGATTTTGACGATCCCAATCGTCTGCGTTATACTAAACAGGAATGGCTGAAAACCACGGAGGAGATGAATCAAGTGTTTTCTGATATTCCAGAAGCATTGTCAAATACCCTCGAAATCGCTGATAAAGTGGAGGAATATTCTATCAATCACGATGCTTTGATGCCTTTCTATCCTATTGACCCTGCTTTCGGGACGGAAGAAAAATACAGAGAGAAATATTCGGAAAAAGACCTAATAAAAGAATTTGGAGAAAAAGATTTTAATCGTCTTGGTGGTTATAACAAAGTTATCCGCATCAAATTAGAATCGGATTATCTGAATCACTTGACAGAAATCGGAGCGCGAAAACGATATGGTGAAAACTACTCTAACGAAATAAAAGAACGACTAACATTTGAGTTAGAGACAATGAAGACGATGGGATTTCCTGGATATTTTTTGATTGTGCAGGATTTCATTGCGGCAGCTAGAAATATGGATGTTTCCGTTGGACCCGGTCGTGGTTCCGCAGCGGGTTCAGCTGTTGCATACTGTTTGGGTATCACGGATATAGACCCGCTGAAATACGATTTGCTTTTCGAGCGGTTCCTCAATCCCGACCGTATTTCCATGCCCGATATCGATATCGATTTTGATGACGAAGGCCGCGGCAAAGTTTTACGTTGGGTTACTGAAAAATATGGCTTTAAAAGGGTAGCACACATTATCACTTACGGCACGATGGCTACAAAATCTGCTATTCGCGACGTTGCCAGAGTACACAAACTTCCCCTTTCTGAATCTGACCGACTTGCAAAATTGGTACCCGACAGCATTAAAAATGTAAAGAAAGTCAATCTTGAAAAAGCAATAGAATACGTTGAAGAGCTTCAAGATGCTGCAAACAGCCCTGACCCTCTTTTGAGAGATACAATCAAGTACGCAAAAATGCTCGAAGGCAACGTTCGTAGCACTGGAGTTCACGCCTGCGGTGTTATTATCGGACAAACTGATATTTCGGATATTGTTCCTATTTGTACGGCGGAAGACAAAGATACCAAAGAGAAAATGCTAGTTACGCAATATGAAGGTTCGGTGATTGAAGAAACTGGACTGATTAAGATGGACTTTTTGGGACTCAAAACTCTTTCCATTATCAAAGATGCGCTGGCAAATATCAAACAAACTACCGGAAAAAAAGTCGACATTAGTCAAATAGTGATGGACGATGCTAAGACATTCAAACTTTATTGCGAAGGCAAAACTACTGGAACGTTCCAGTTTGAATCTGCTGGTATGCAGAAATATCTGAAAGAACTGCAACCCAGCAAATTTGAGGACCTCATAGCGATGAACGCGTTGTATCGTCCTGGTCCAATGGATTATATCCCTTCATTTATCGCGCGTAAACATGGCAAAGAAGATATTTCTTATGATATTCCGGTTATGGAGAAATACCTGAGTGAAACTTACGGAATTACGGTTTATCAGGAGCAGGTCATGCTTTTGTCTCGTTTGCTCGCCAATTTTACTCGTGGTCAATCGGATGAGTTGCGCAAGGCGATGGGTAAAAAGCTGAAAGACAAGATGGAGTCCTTAAAGGAGAAATTCCTTATAGGAGGAAAAGCAAATGGCTACGAAGAAAAGGTTTTACTAAAGATTTGGGGCGACTGGGCGAAGTTTGCCGAATATGCTTTTAATAAATCGCATGCTACTTGCTATTCCTGGCTCGCTTACCAAACCGCGTGGCTCAAGGCAAATTATCCTTCGGAATATATGGCATCCGTTCTTTCAAACAACTTGAATAACATCACGGAAATCACCAAATTCATGGACGAATCCAAGGCGATGGGCATTAATGTCCTTAGCCCCGATGTGAATGAATCGTTCCTGAAATTTTCGGTAAACAAAAATGGCGATGTTCGTTTTGGACTTGCTGCCATAAAGAGTGTTGGACAGGGTGCAGTTCTCAATATCTTGGAAGAGAGAAAGATGAATGGTCCATTCACCAATATATTTGATTTTGTAGAGCGAGTAAACCTTTCTACCTGTAACAAAAAGAATATTGAAGCGCTTGCGCTTGCAGGTGCTTTTGACTCACTTCCTGGTGTGATGCGCGAGCATTTTCAATCAACAAACAGTAAAGGAGAAGAATTTATTGATACGCTTATCCGGTACGGCAAAAAATACCAGCAGGATAAAAATATGTCATCCAATTCGCTTTTCGGCGATGATATTTCTTTCCAGATTGCGCAGCCGGAAATCCCTAAAGTACAGAAATGGACCGAAATGGAGCGTCTGAATAAAGAAAAAGAATTGATAGGTATTTATCTTTCTGCGCATCCGCTGGATGATTATCAGTTTATTTTAGAACATGTATGCAATACTACCACAGCAGAAATTCAGAATATTGCAGCGATAGATGGACGCGAAGTAGTTTTTGGAGGGATGGTGACAGCCGTCCGCAATGGTGAAACGAAGTTTAAAAAGCCTTTCACCATTATGAAAATTGAAGATTATTCAGGAAGTTGTGAACTTGCGTTTTTTGGAGATGGCAGCATCAATTATGGCAAATATGCACGTGTTGGGTTAAGTATATATGGAAAAGGCAAAGTTCAGGAGCGAGCTTATAATCCCAAAGAGAAAGAATTTAAAGTAAGTTCGTTAACTTTGCTGTCTGAAGTAAAAGACAAGTTAATCGAAAAGATAACTTTGCGGATTCCTATCTCGAAATTGGATGTAGTATTGGTCAACGAATTATCAACTTTGACAAAAAACAATTCAGGAAATACATTGTTATATTTTCAGATTTTAGGAGAAGAACGAAATATGTGTATTGAAATGTTTTCGCGTACAAATCGCATCAAAGTTGACAGTAAACTTATCAATTATCTTCAGAATAATCTCAATATCAGTTTTAAAATAAATTAGAAGAAGAAATTCAATTAATATAACTTTTTAAACGAATTATTTTATGGCATTACAAATTACAGATGCAACAATCAACGAAGTTTTAAACACTGACAAATTAGTAGTTATCGACTTCTGGGCAGAATGGTGTGGTCCTTGCAAAATGATTGGTCCAATCATAGACGAAATTGCAGAAGAATACAAAGACAAAGCAGTAGTAGGAAAAGTAGATGTTGACAACAATGATGAGATTACATCTAAATACGGAATTCGTAATATTCCTACCGTTATTTTCTTGAAAAATGGCGAAATAGTAGATAAAGTTGTTGGTGCTGGAGCAAAAAGCATGTTCGTTGAAAAAATCAACAAACATTTATAAACCTAACATTACAACTAAAAAGAAAAGGTATTAGATACACTCTAATACCTTTTGTTATTGATTAAATCTTATATTAAGCGTTATTGGTAGCTCTTTCGAGTTTCTTCATTATAGAGAAGATAAAGAATGCCGACAATAAGCAGCATGCAATGAGCACTGCCCATACTTGCCACAATTTCAAAGAACCCCACAGATATCCTATGATGGATGTTAGATAATTACCAACTGCTGTGGCCGCGAACCATGCACCCATCATAGCGCCTTTGTATTTAGGAGGAGCCACTTTTGATACGAACGAAATACCCATTGGTGATAATAATAATTCTGCAAAGGTAAGTACAAGATAAGTGGAAATCAACCAATTTGGAGAAACCAACATATCACTCACTCCACCAATAGCCTGGAGTTCGGCAGGACTTTTCAAACCAAATGAAACAAATGTCAATATAGAAAATCCAATTGCTGCGATAATCATACCCACTCCAATTTTCCTTGGAGCGGACGGTTCTTTTCCCTTTTGCGCCAAAGAAGAGAAGATTGCCAAAGATACAGGCGTCAACGCTACTACGAAGAACGGATTAAATTGTTGGAAAATTTGTGGAGTAATTGATAAAGGATTTGGCATTTGATTATACTGCCAAACAAGTGTGGCAACGGCAATCGTTCCTACTACTCCCGAAATAAGTTTTGCACGAGAAGTTTTTGATTGGAAGATTGAAAACAAACTGTAAACGGTCACGATAATAAGTACCAGATTCCAAACACTAAAACCGATTCTTGTGATGCCTTCAGCAGCGTTAGCCGTATAATCTCGGGCAAAATAAGTCATAGTCAGGCCATTTTGGTGGAAAGACATCCAGAAGAAAATAACTACCGTGAACACAAGAAGAAGCGCTGTGATACGTTCTTTTGTTTGCTGAGGAGTCAATTCGACTTGTGGCGCAGCTGCATTCTGTGCATTTTGTTTTGTGCTGTACATCGCATGTTTGAATGTTGGTTTAAATACCATGTAAATAATCATGGAGAATACCAAAGAAATACATGCAACCGCGAAACCATAGTTGTATGACAAAGATAGCTGGTCAATGTAAGATGTGCTGAATTGCGCCAGATTCCCTGCAAAATTTTGTTCCTGTGATAATTCTGTCAACTGGGCAGTACCTTCAGATGTAATTGTTCCGTCCAAAAACTGGTGAGCTAACGCAGGAATTTTTGCATTATAATAAAATCCACCTTTTGCCATGAAATATTTTGTAATTTCCTGAGCTGCTGTCGGAGCAAAAAGTGCACCAATATTAATTGCCATGTAGAAAATACTGAAAGCGGTATCTCTTTTGGCGCTGTACTGAGGGTTGTCATACAAATTTCCCACCATTACCTGCAGATTACCCTTAAAGAGTCCTGTTCCAACTGCGATAAGAAAAAGTGCCCCGAACATCATCATTTTTCCGGCACTCATTTGCGATAATCCTGAAGGGATTGAAAGCAGCAGATAGCCTAAAAACATGATAATGATACCGGTAGTTACCATTTTACCGTAACCGAATTTATCCGCAAGAATACCACCGATAAGTGGCATAAAATATACCATACCCAGAAACACTCCGAAAACAGTCGATGTTTCGTTACTGGTAAATCCAAATTTAGCTTGGAGAAATAAAGTGAAAATTGCCAACATCGTGTAGTAACCGAATCTTTCTCCGGTATTGGCAATCGCTAAGGCATAAAGCCCTTTTGGTTGTCCCTCAAACATATGTAACTATTTTAAAATTAATTTGTCATTTCTTCAGAAAGCAAATATAATATTAATTGTCTCGTCCTAAAATAGCGTTACACTAAAAAAAGAACGTTATGAAAGAAAGAG
>DAMBHY010000014.1:0-70025 GCA_032068765.1 Dysgonamonadaceae bacterium
ACAGTTAATTAAAAATGTTGCTTAACTTTTTGTCTCAAATAAGTTGGCAATTCTACTCATCCCAAATTTGAAAAACACATTTAATATTGTGAATGATAATAAATAAGATAAACCATAAAATAGAGCATTAATCTTAAGATAGTTCTCTTTATCAATTGAAATAGTATTATCTTTTTTATTTATGAAAAATGGGCTTAATGTAAATATCAAAAAAGGGCAGAGAAATAATATAACAGAGCTGTATATCCATTTACTCTTATATAAACTTCTATCTTTTAATAAATGAATAATACCAATGATATAATATAATCGTACTTCCTGCAAGCCAAATTACAGAATATCCTATGTTGTCATTCATATAGCAATTTTATTAATTATCTACAATGTTCAATAGCAGACATAGCTTGTAGTGCTTTACATGGAGTCGCAAAAACAGTACAAGTCAAATCGTTAACCCAATCATCCCCTACTTTTCTCATATATTCTTTATAATGATTATTGACACATTTATACCAACATTTTTGAGCACGAGTAGAAATACTACGGACATTCTCCCCAAGTTGTATATTTTTTAATTTTTGATCTTTATCATAGGATAATACTGCAAAAATAGTAAATTCTTCTTCTTTTTTGTAATTATATATATAATGGATATAACAGGGTTATTTAATTTAAATGATAAGAGTTTACGTTTTACTAGATTACCCTAACCTCTTTTTATTAGCTCGTTCCTTGCAAGAATATCTTAATGTATCTTTCTTCTACACTGCGCACTATAGAAGACTCCACTCGTTAATTCTTTTTGTTATTTTAAATGATACAAAGTTATATTACTGCTACTTCAATATTTATAATCATCATATAGTCTTTATATAATGTTTTTTAAAATGGACAGTGCGGTTCTAAACCGCATTATCCATAGGTTGCACTTTATTTTGTAGGTTCAGTAGGCATCGTGCGGGTGAAGAACTGCTTCAGTTCGTGATGCTTGGTTTCAAATCCTGCGGCTCTGGTCTGCATCCTGTAAGCGGTGTAAACATAGTCGGAAAGAGTTTCCTGATAATTGTCAAAGTCGTGCAGCGTTTTAGCATTATTCAGACCATCGATTAGTTTTTGCAGACGTGCAATAGTTGTTTCGAGAAAATTGCGGTCGGCAAAGTCGAGGAAAAACTCTTCCCACTCTACATCCGGGCTGGTAGGTCGGGCTGGGTCTTGCTATAATCGAAAACTTTGTTTACAAATAGTTTGTTCTGCTCACTGATACTTCCATAGTGGCGGCGTTCGTCGGGAGAAAGGTTAACGAGTAAAGTATTCAAAGCCGTTTCCAGCGTTGTGATGGTTTCACTTACTTGTTTGCTTGTTTCCGCACCTATGTGTTTAAATTTTGAATCGTTGCCATTTTCGTTTGATTATTTTATTGGTTAGTAAATTTATTAATATATATAATCTGAAAATTATAGGCGGTTGATAGCATCTTGTGATGCAGATTGTCCCTTATAGGTTTTGTTATAGTTATTAAAACGCCAAATAACATTTAAACTCAAAGACCTATGTCATTATTACTTATTTGACTGAAGAAAATATTATTTACCTTACCACTGAATCTATTTATTTGTTTATTAAAAATGTCATTGGCTGTTAAACTAACTTACAGCTTTTCATTGAAAAACGTTTTCTGGATACGTGCATTAAATACATGCATCGGCTCAAAAGTTAGAAAACCTGCTGTTCCTGCACCCGTATAAGTATATTGAAGATTAAACAAGAAACCGTTCTCTAGATTTATGTCACTATTAAAATCGATGTAACCGAAAGGTTTGGTTATATTTTCCAACCCTTTGTTGGTAGAAACTTTCATGAAATTTTGCATATATGCCAATGTCAGCGATGGAGTATAAACTCCAAATGTGTGGCGAAGATTAAGCAAAGCGTTTTACCCGCATGAAGAAACTAACTCCGGAAAAACCGGAACATATTCTTTTTGCAGAAAAAGTACAACTCGATACCCGTAACCGAACATTAATTTTCGAAAATGAAAAAATTATAGACATCCGGCCAATGGAGTTTGTGATTCTACAAAAATTGATTTTGAATTTGAATGAAAGAAGAACGCAGCTAAATTCTGACCAGAGAAGAAATTTTTACTCCTACATGGGGAGAAAACACCGCACTTTATAACGACCAAAGTCTCAACAACTACATTCGTCGTGTGCGTTTGATGATGGATAACAACGATACAGGATTGGAATTGACCATGCAGCGTGGATGGGGATATCGGCTCGTGGAAAAGAGTTAGATTGTTTGAGATTTAATGTTTGGTTGCCGCCTATTTCTTTTTCTCTTTTTGTCTTTCTGTCTTTTATGCTTCGCAACCCACGAGTTGCAAACTGTAATAGAGTGCATCGCGGTTTAAATCCGCATTGCGCATGATTTATAGGTAAATCGAAGAGTATACACAATGCGCCTCCAAGTCGCAATGTGCATTAGGCGTCATCAAACCTCAAACGCCTTCACAAACTCTTCCGCATCTTTCAGCGAATCAATCTTCCCCACATCCAGCATCCTTAAATCATTGGGGATAAAGCATCCGATATTCTCCTTTGTACAGACCTTTAAGTAAAAATCTATAATAGAAAATCTATCGGGAAAGTCATTCATGTACTGAAAAATTGCGGTATTGATAATGTGCATACCTGAGAAGGCCAACTCGTTGTAATTCTCCGGTTCGAAGTCAGTAAATGGGGATTTTACTTCTCCCGTCTTTTTATTTATCCATCCTTTCAGATGATTTTCTTTGTTAAAGAGTAAGTATCGGGAAGTGTTTCGTTTGCTGGTGAGAAGGGTTGCGATATTTTGACTTTTGAGATGATAGTCGTAAAAATCTCGAAGCGAAATATTGGAAAGAATATCCACATTATGGATAAGAAAAGGTTTGCCATCATCAAAGAATGCGCTCGCTTTTTTGATACCTCCGCCTGTGTCGAGCAATTGATCGGTTTCGTCGGAAAACTCGATGAGGATTCCGAAACTGTCATTCTCCTTTACAAAATTTATAATTTGTTCGGGAAAATGATGTACGTTGATGATGATTTCGTCAAAACCCTCCCACTTCAACTTTTCTATAACATGTTGCAACAAAGCTTTTCCATTAACCGGAATCATTGCCTTCGGCATTGAATCTGTCAGTGGTCGCAGGCGTGTGCCGAGCCCGGCAGCAAATATCATCGCTTTCATCGGCGTTTGAAATCTTGTTCGAGGTTCTGTTCGCGATGTGTAAGCGAAACTTTCACCCCGAATTTCTTCGAAATATGTTCAGCCACATGTTGCGCCGCATAAACCGATCGGTGCTGACCACCTGTGCAGCCAAAAGAAATCATTAAATTAGTGAAATTTCGCTCCATAAAACGCTTTACATGGCTATCCACCAGTGGATATATATTATCAAGAAATTTAATGATTTCACCATCATCTTCCAAGAATTTAACCACTGAATCGTCTAGTCCCGTAACGTTGTTATACCGTTCATATTTCCCCGGATTATTGATAGCGCGGCAGTCAAACACATAGCCCCCACCGTTTCCACTCACATCATTAGGAATACCTTTTTTGTATGAGAAGCTCCATATTTTCACTTCAAGTTCCTTTTTTGTTGTGTCTGCAAATTGTTTCAAGTCTACCATCTCGGTCAACAATTTGCTGAGATATGGATATTCATCAAAACTGTCTTTAAGCAAATCGCGTAGATTGTTCAACGCAAAAGGAATACTCTGAATGAAATGCGGTTTTTTCTCAAAATATCCTCTGAAACCGTAAGCACCAAGTACCTGCAGCGTTCTAAACAAAACAAACTGACGCAGTTGCTTGAGGAAATGAGCCACATCGACGGGTACGAACTTTTGAAGAGATTCTATATACGCACTCACCAGTTCTTCACGCAATTGCGGCGGAAAATTAGCTTTTGCCTGCCACAAAAATGAAGCAACATCGTAATAAATCGGACCTTTGCGCCCTCCCTGGAAGTCTATAAAATAAGGCTCTTTATTTACGAGCATCACGTTGCGCGATTGGAAATCGCGATACAGGAAACTGTTGTTGTCGCCCTGAAGCAGATTTTTTGCAAACGCATCGAAATCGTCTTCCAACAAGTCTTCCTGAAAGTCTAACGGCGTGGTTTTGAGGAAATTGTATTTGAAATAATTCAAATCCCATCTCACCGACCGTTCGTTAAACACTGCCTGTGGATAGCAGCAATTAAAATCCAAGCCTTCGGCTCCCTTTATCTGAAACTCAGCCAGTGCCTGAATGGTTTTTTTCAATAGTTCTTTCTCATCACCACTGAAAACTCCCGTACTTCTTCCTCCTTTAATCGTGTCAAAAAGTACAGACGAACCCAAATCTTCCTGAATGTAATAAAGCTGGTCGTCTGTTGCAGCGTACACTTCGGGCACATTAAGATTCTGTTTTTTGAAATGCTTCGAAAGCTCTATAAACGCGCAGTTTTCTTCTTGAGAAGTTCCCTTTACGCCGATGATGGAAATGTCATCTTTGGTCAGTCGATAGTACCTTCTGTTAGAACCGGAGGAAGGAAGCTCCTCAATATTGGGATTTGACTTTTTACTATATTGCTCAAATAAGTGTATAAGCTGTTTCATGTAAAAGTTTGCCAGTTTTTAATCAGTTAATATTTAAATCGGTCAGTTGTTCCATCCATAATAACACTTGAGCATCACTCGGCATACGCCAGTCTCCGCGTGGTGAAAGACATATGGAACCGACTTTTGGTCCGTCTGGAAGACATGAGCGTTTGTATTGTTGTGAAAAGAATCTTTTATAAAAAACTTTCAGCCAGCGGAGAATTGTTTCGGAGGAATACTCATCCTTAAATGCCTGCTGTGCCGCAAAAAAAATCCTTCTCGGCTCGTCACTATAACGCAGTAAACGATACAGAAAGAAATCATGTAGTTCGTAAGGACCAATCTTGTCTTCCGTTACTTGCGATATATTCCCGTCTTTATTAGCAGGCAGTAGTTCAGGACTAAATGGAGTATCAAGAATATCGTGGAGTACAGCGCGCGTTTTTTCTTCAATTTGAGTATCTGCTACCCATTTCACCAATGTTTTCACTAATGTTTTTGGGATGCTTCCGTTCACTCCGTACATCGACATATGATCGCCGTTATACGTAGCCCAACCAAGAGCGAGTTCCGACAGATTGCCGGTTCCTACCACAAGTCCGTTCACTTTGTTAGCGTAATCCATCAAAATCTGTGTTCGCTCACGTGCCTGAGAGTTTTCGTAAGTTATATCATGATTGTTCTCATCTTGTTCTATATCTTTAAAATGCTGTTTTACAGACTCTACGATGGAGATTTCCTTCAGTGTTGCACCAGTTGAAAGCACAAGTTGCTGCGCATTGGTGTAAGTGCGGTTTGTAGTTCCAAAGCCCGGCATGGTAATCGCGTAAATGTTTTTACGGTCAAATTTTAGCAGGTCGAACGTTTTTAATATAACAAGAAAAGCCAATGTCGAATCCAGACCGCCAGAAATACCAATCGTAACCGTTTTTGCATTAATATGCTGCAATCTTTTTGCCAATCCTAACACCTGAATATTGAAAACTTCGCTGTAAATAGTATCTTCCGATTCTTTTTTCGGAATAAACGGATGAGGATTTATTTCTCTTTTGAGTTCGTCAACGTCAATCGCGGCCAAATTTACTTGTATTGCAGGGTTAGCCGATTCTTTTGTTAAGAAATTTGTATTTTTAATTCTGTCATTACGCAATGACTGGATATCCACATCCGCAATTATCATTTCGGTTTCCAATGAGAACCTTTTAGATTCTTTCAAAACGATTCCGTTTTCAGCAATTATCGATGCACCCGAAAAAACTGCATCTGTAGTTGATTCTCCACATGCAGCTCCAGCATACACATAAGCGCAATTACATGAGGCAGATTGCTGCGCTACCAAAGCGCGTCGATATTCATGCTTTCCGACCAATTCGTTGCTTGCCGAAAGATTAAAAATGATTTCCACTCCCTGTTGTGTTAGTTCGCAGGATGGAGGAATAGGCATCCACAAATCTTCGCAGATTTCAACGGCGAAACTTGCATATTGAGTTTTAAATATCATTCCGCTTTTATAAACCGGAACAGAATTTTCACCTAGATAAACTTCTGTTTTTGTCAAATCTGAAGCAGAAGCGAACCATCTTTTTTCGTAAAACTCGTTGTTGTTTGGGATAAATGTCTTAGGTATCAACCCTAATATTCCTTGATGAGAAACGACAGCCGCCATATTATACAAACTACTCTTCACCACAAATGGTAAGCCGACAATGACGATTATGGACTGTTTATCTTTCAGATATTCTACCAAATTCAAGAGAGAATTTTCCACTTTCTTTTGCAACGCAGTCTGAAAAAACAAATCACCACAGGTGTAACCAGATAAAGACAACTCCGGGAATGAAATTATCTGTACTTTTTCTTCAATCGCTTTTTCAATCGTGATTTTTATCTCGCCAAGATTGAAATCACAATCAGCCACTTTCACTTTTGGTGAAGCGGCAGCTATTCTCAAAAAGCCCAATTCATTAATATTCATAAGGATATATAATAGACAATTTTCCAAACACAAATTTAATGGATTTATGCCAGCTTCTAAACAAATAGAATATTACTTTTAGTAACAATCTGTATGGCATTTTGTGGAAAGTTTTTCTATCTGCACAGTCACGTGCTTAATTTCAAACTTTTCTTCCAGTTGTTCCTGTATCTCGTGAATTAAAGCATCACTATCGCCTGACGGCATGTGAACATGTACCGAAAGAGCAGCCTGCGAAGTACTTAACGCCCAGATGTGTAAATCGTGAATATCCTCCACACCTTCAATGTTTCTCAAAAAAGAAGCTACTTCGTCGTAATTGATATTATTAGGAACTGCATCCAAAGCCAAATCTATTGAAGCGGTAAAAAGGCGCCAACTACTGAAAAAAATGACAAGTATAATCACAAAACTTGTAACTGCATCAATCCACAACAAACCTGTAGCATTTATCAAAAGTCCTGAAACAACAACACCAACCGAAACCAAAGCATCCGCAATCATGTGAAGAAAAGCCCCTCGAATATTTAAGTCTTTCTTTTGGTCTTTATAGAAAAGAAACGCTGTGATTCCGTTTATTATTATACCAACTATTGCTACAATTATTACCGTATTGCCTGAAATAGGTTCCGGGTTTTCCAGTTTCTTGTACGCATCCACTGCAATAAATGCAATTGCGATAAACAAAAATAGAGCATTTAGAATTGACACTAGGATGGTTGTCTTTCTATACCCATAAGTGAACCGCCCCTTAGGTTTTAATGTTGCCATCCAGGCAGCTCCCCAAGCAAAAAGCAGTCCCAAAACATCGCTTGCATTATGTCCCGCATCAGCCAAAAGGGCCGAGGAATTGGCTATTAATCCGTAAGAAACTTCAACCGCTACAAATATCAGATTAAGCGTAATCCCCAACATAAATGCACGTCCTTGATGTGGAGGAATTTCGTTTATGTGATGATGGTGATGTTCACCATGTGAATGTGAATGTTCCATATTTTATTTCCAGTAATTCTGTAAAGTTGAAAATGAATAAAAAAACGATTCCATGGAAGGTAACACAATATCCGCACCTGCTTCATACAAAAAATTATCGTCAAAAGGTCCGGTATTAACGGCTATTACAAAAACATCTGCCTTATGTGCAGATTCTACACCTATCGGTGCATTTTCAATCACAATGGCCTGATTAGGACTTAAGTTTCCTGCTTTTTGCAATCCCCGCAAATAGGGTTCAGGATTTGGCTTACCATGCTTTACATCTTTTGCAGTAACCATGGTTTCTGGTGTAAATATATTAGGGAAGTTTTCATTGAGTTTATCCAACAACGAAGTTTGTCCGGAACCTGTCACCAATACAGGAATATAATTTTCAGATTTTATTTTTTGCAATAATTCTGTTGCAAATGAGATTGTTTTTCCCGAATTGTATTTTCTGAAAAGAGAGCTTTTGAGATTGTAGATTTTTTTTGTCTCTTCTTCCGTAGGTTTTCGGTTTAATTCTCTTTCAAAAATAAGTTGAATCGTCGAACTCCCTACCCTTCCTTCATGCAAATAGAATTCATCCTCATTCGTTCCTAAAATATTCCACCTTCTAAATGTTTCATTCCATGAGCGGCAATGTGATGGCATAGAATCATACAACACGCCGTCCATGTCTATCAAGAAAGCTTTTATATCGAATCTGTCGAATGAGTTTTTTTGTAAATAAGATTCAAATTTATCTTGCATCTCAAAATTAAATAAAAAATTCAGACCGCTTTTCTTGGGCGGTCTGACATATGATAACCAAATGTTTCGTTACAAAAGTTTTTGCTTGATAGCCTGTGTTGCAGCTTCGTAGCCTGGTTTTTCAAGCAAAGCAAACATATTGAACTTGTATGCTTCAACACCAGGTTGATCAAATGGATTAATGCCCAACATATAACCACTGATACCACATGCTTTTTCGAAGAAATAAATTAGCTGGCCGATGCCTTCTTCATTCAATTCTTCAATTTCTACAACCAAATTAGGAACACCGCCTTCAACATGCGCAATTCGTGTGCCTAATTCCGCCATCTTATTAACTTCGTCCACTCTTTTTCCTTCTAAATAATTCAACCCATCCAAATCATCTTTATCCGAAGGAATTTCCAGTTTATGTTTGGGTTCTTTGATTGAAATTACCGTTTCATAGATGCTGCGTTCACCTTCCTGAATCCATTGTCCCATGGAGTGAAGGTCTGTTGTAAAATCAACTGCTGCTGGAAAAACTCCAACATAGTCTTTGCCTTCGCTCTCGCCGAAAAGCTGTTTCCACCATTCTGCAAAAAAATGCAGTTTTGGGTGGTAATTTACAAGGATTTCTATTTTTTTTCCTCTCCTATAAAGAAGATTACGGATTGCAGCGTAAATAGCTGACAAGTTGTATTCAAAATCCACTTTTTCATTGGTAGCTTTCTCCATTTCGCTTGCACCCAGCAAGATTTTACGAATATTAATACCCGAAACTGCTATTGGTAATAAACCAACCGGAGTCAACACAGAATATCTTCCACCAACATTATCAGGAATGACAAAAGTTTTGTATCCTTCTTTGATCGAAAGATCGCGTAAAGCACCTTTACGTGCGTCCGTGATAGCCACGATTCGTTCAGTTGCTTCTTCCTTTCCTACTTTCTCCTCAAGCAATTCTTTCAAAATTCTAAAAGCCAAAGCGGGTTCGGTAGTAGTACCTGATTTTGATATATTGATAATACCGAAGCTTTTTTTCTTCAGGTATTTCTTTAATTCGTATAAATAATCTTCGCTAATATTATTTCCTGCATAAATGATAACGGGGTCTTCACGTTTCTCATCCAGCCAATCAAATGAACTGGATAAAGCATCAATTACTGCGCGAGCGCCTAAATAACTTCCTCCGATTCCTACAATAACCACAACTTCACATCTTGAACGCAATTTAACGGCTGTATCTTCTATATCACGAATTTGGTCTTCGGAATATGAACTCGGCAGATTGACCCATCCCAAAAAATCATTACCTAAACGATCTCCTGTATGAAGTGCCTGATTACACGCTTTTGCGAACTCTCCCTGTTGTAATATTTCCTCTTCAGTAACTGTCTGAAAAACATTTTGAATATTAATTTTTAGACTACTCATAACTTACGATGTTTTGTATATATTTTTAAAATAATTCAATCAACTTTTCAATAGAAACGCGTGGAGAAGCTTTTTCGTAAAGGATTCTGTAAATGGTGTCTGCAATAGGCGTTTCAACTTTGAATTTCTCATTTAACTCCTTGATACATTTTGCAGCATAGTAGCCTTCAGCTATCATTTCCATCTCCAGTTGAGAAGTTTTAACTGAATAACCTTTTCCCAACATTGTACCCAATGTTCTGTTACGACTAAACTGAGAATAACCTGTAACGAGCATATCTCCGATGTAATGTTGTTCCAACACATTCCTATTTTCCAGTGGGGCAACTTTGTCAAGATATGCTTCCATTTCTCTCGCGCAATTTGTCATTAGTACTGCTTGAAAATTGTCACCGTATTGTAGTCCCTGACATAGTCCGGCTGCAATTGCATATATATTTTTCAATACTGCAGCCAATTCTATCCCAACAACATCACTAGAAGTTCTGGTTTTCAATATGCGAGAAGTAATAGCCTCCGCCATCAATCTTGCTTTTACATTATCTTTGCAACCTACGGTTAAAAAAGAAAGACGTTCCATTGCAACTTCTTCCGCATGACATGGACCAGAAATTACTCCAATATTATCATAAGGAATTTTGAAGTTATACGCCATAAATTCGCTTATAACCATATTGTCGCTCGGGATAATACCTTTGACTGCCGAGAAAACGGTTTTGCCTTTAAAAGATTTGTTCCAAATCCATTTAAGTTGAGACTTTACGTAAGGAGAAGGAATAACAATAATAATTGTATCGGATTCCTTGATGGCTTTTTCAACGTTAGAATAAAAAGTAATTTGAGCGAGATTGAATTTGACGTGCGTTAAATAATCAGGATTGTGCCCCAATTTATAAAAACCCTCAATCTGTTCATCACGTTTAATAAACCAATTAAAAGAAAGCTTATTCATCTGCAACAACTTTGCTATAGCAGTAGCAAATGAACCTCCTCCCAAGATGCAAATTTTGCCTAATGACTCCATTATTATGAATTATTTTTTCTATTGGAATTATTGCAAACTTGCAGCTTTTTCTATCCATTGATTAACCTCTTCGAGAGATGGATTGTTCAATTCCAATTTAAATTTTTTGTTTAATCCGCAAATTTCCTGATGCAGTTTTCCAGAATTAATATTTTGTATAGATTTTACTTCGTTATAACCTGCTTTTTGAAACACTGGCACCCATTCTTCAGGAATTCCCAGTTCCATATATTTTGCAGCACTGTCTTTCTTTGCTATTTTTTCAGGTCTCATCTGTGGGAACAGAAGCACTTCCTGGATAGTCGTTTGGCCTGTCAGTAACATCGTCAAACGATCCATACCCATACCCATTCCTGCTGTTGGAGGCATACCGTATTCCAGAGCACGAAGGAAATCCTGATCTATAAACATCGCTTCGTCATCACCTTTTTCAGATAATCTTAGTTGCTCTTCGAAACGTTCGCGCTGATCAATTGGGTCGTTTAATTCAGAATAAGCATTTGCCAATTCTTTACCATTTACCATTAATTCAAAACGTTCGGTAAGGTCTTTGTTCTCGCGGTGACGTTTGCAAAGCGGAGACATTTCGATAGGATAATCAATAATGAATGTCGGCTGAATGTAGTTGCCTTCACATTTTTCTCCAAAAATTTCGTCAATCAATTTGCCTTTACCCATAGTTTCATCTACTTCGATATGAAGTTGTTTGCATACATCGCGAAGCTGCTCTTCGTCCATTCCGTTGATGTCGAAACCAGTAAATTCTTTAATAGAATCAATCATTGTGACGCGGCGGAAAGGTGCTTTGAAATCAATTTCGTTGTCGCCAACTTTCACTTTGGTTGTACCCAAAACCTGCAAAGCAGTGAATTCCAAAAGTTGCTCGGTAAATTCCATCATCCACTTGTAATCTTTGTAGGAAACATAAATTTCCAAAACGGTGAATTCAGGATTGTGAGTACGATCCATACCCTCGTTGCGGAAGTCGCGAGAAAACTCGTAGACTCCTTCAAATCCACCGACAATCAATCTTTTCAGATAAAGTTCGTTGGCAATACGAAGATAAAGCGGCATATCCAGCGCATTGTGGTGGGTAATGAAAGGTCGCGCTGCCGCCCCGCCAGGAATACTTTGTAATACAGGAGTGTCTACTTCGAGGTATCCGCGTTGATTAAAAAAATCGCGGAAAGCGTTGAATATTTTGGTGCGTTTCAAGAAAATATTTTTCACATCTTCATTTACCAGCAAATCGACATATCGTTGGCGGTAACGAAGTTCGGGGTCGGAGAATTTGTCATAAGCCACTCCGTCTTTCATTTTCACCACAGGAAGAGGTTTGAGTGATTTTGAAAGAACAGTCAATGTTTCGGCATGAACGGAGATCTCGCCAGTTTGCGTACGGAATACAAAACCTGTAATTCCAACGAAATCACCGATATCAAGGAGTTTTTTGAAAACTATGTTGTATAAATCTTTATTTTCATCAGGACAAATTTCGTCACGGGAGATATAAACCTGAACTCTTCCTACGGAATCCATCAATTCTATAAACGAAGCTTTCCCCATAATGCGGCGGCTCATAATGCGTCCCGCTATACTCACCTGACGTTTTTCGCCCTCATCCGAAAACTGCTCTTTTATATCTTTTGAATAAGCGTTTACTTCATATAAAGCTGCGGGATAAGGTTCGATCCCCATGTTGCGTAATTCGTTCAGACTCTCTCTACGGAAAATTTCCTGTTCGCTTAAATCTAATATCTGCATATATTTTAATGTGATTATTTTTAATTTGTTGATTAGCGGGTACTAATTTCTACAAAATTACAAAATATATCTATTGAATGAAAGTTACAGAGTTTCAAATATCTATCTGAGTTGATATTTTTTATTCTTAAAGTAAAATTTTTCTGATAAAAATAAATGTTTCGAAAATTGTAAGAAATGTTTTACCTTTGCACAAGGAATAACTCTTAATTATATAACACTTTAAATTACAAATCTTTCTCTTATTATTCAATACCAGTTTTTATTCATAGTTAAACAGAATTAAACACTATCTGTAGTCATTTTAATGATTTTAGTTTCAAATTGTAAGTAAATATCAATTAAAAAATAACCAGAATAAATTGTATCTTCATATTTTTTCGCTAAAAACTACAGGAAAACGATATTATTGGATGAGAAAATAGAGCATAATACATTTCGCATGGCACTAACAAATAACATCATGATTGTGCGCCACCGTCTTTTGGCACGTTTGGTACAACTTTGGAAGAATAACGAACTGGTGGAAAACATCGAACGCGTTCCGCTGGAAATGAGTCCCAAAAATAACAAAAGACCTGCAAGATGCTGTGTTCACAAAGAACGTGCAGTATTAAAATACAAATCTCTGCCTTTGTTGGGGCTGGATATGGCTGACGCGCAAGACGAACTCACCAGACTTCCTGAATATGCTGAGAAAGCGTTGAAACGCGAAAAAGTAAATCAAAAAGACAACCTGCTTTGCGTTATAGATGAGGCGTGCACTTCGTGCGTGGAAATCAATTACGAAGTAACCAACCTCTGCAAGGGATGCGTTGCAAGATCGTGCCAGGTGAACTGTCCGAAAGACGCTATCTACTATCAAAAAAACGGTCAGGCAGCCATCGACCACGACAAATGTATCAGTTGCGGCATCTGCCAAAAAAGCTGTCCCTACCACTCCATCGTATACATCCCCGTTCCGTGCGAAGAATCTTGTCCGGTCAAAGCCATCAAGAAAGACGAAAACGGCATCGAACACATAGACGAAAGCAAATGTATCTATTGTGGAAAGTGTATCAACGCCTGTCCTTTCGGCGCGATTTTCGAAATTTCGCAAACCTTCGACGTGCTGGAGCAGATCCGTAAAGGCTATGAAGTCGTAGCCATCATCGCTCCTTCCATCCTCGGACAATACCAGGCTACCATCGAACAAGTATATGGAGCGATGAAAGAAATCGGTTTTTCCGATGTCATCGAAGTGGCGCAAGGAGCGATGGATACCGTGAGCAACGAAGCACACGAACTTCTTGAAAAACTGGAAGAAGGACAGCCGTTTATGACCACCTCGTGCTGCCCGTCGTACATCGAACTTGCAGAAAAGCATATCCCCGACATGAA
Organism: Dysgonamonadaceae bacterium; assembly: GCA_032068765.1. Classification (GTDB taxonomy): domain Bacteria; phylum Bacteroidota; class Bacteroidia; order Bacteroidales; family Dysgonomonadaceae; genus DAMBHY01. The sequence continues at coordinate 13,922 of DAMBHY010000014.1, forward strand.
ACCCTTCATTTCTACCACAGGTTCGCCGATGTATTACACGGCGCGCATTGCCAAAAAGAAACATCCCAATGCTAAAATCGTATTCGTGGGACCTTGTGTGGCTAAGCGCAAAGAAGCACTGCGCGACGAAGCGGTAGATTACATTCTCACTTTTGAAGAAATTGCTTCTATTTTTGAAGGATTTGGATTTGAGTTGGAAAAAAAGGATGTTTTCAAAGTAGATTTCGAATCGGTGAAAGAAGCGCACGCGTTTGCCAAAGCAGGCGGTGTGATGGCTGCCGTAAAGTCCTACCTCCGTCAGGATGCCGGAAAAGTGAACGGCATAGAAGTTGCCGACATCAACAAAAAGAACATCGTCCTGCTGCGCAACTATGCCCGCACCAAAAAAGCTCCCGGCAACTTCATAGAAGTAATGTCGTGCGAAGGGGGCTGCATCACCGGTCCATCGGCGCACAGCACAGGCAACGTAGGCAGCAAGCAGTTGGAAAAAGAGTTGAACAGCCGCACGCTCACGTATGAGAATTTAGACTATTAAGAGATTGGTAGAAATTTTTAATCTGTTAAGATGAAATTTGAATAACAAATTTCATCTTATTTTTTAAACATATTTTCCCAAAATTATTACATTTGCATAAATCTTCTAAATAATTAAGGAGCAGAAAAAAAGTTGATGCAATTATTTCAAACATTCGTAAATGCGGATGTTAGAGCCAATGCAAGAAAAAAAGGACACGCAGCCAAGTTTTTTGAACAACGACATGTTTTGACGTGTCAGATAAGTAATTTTGAAATTAAAATAATGGGAAAGCTGAAACCCAAAATAGTAAGCGAAATTTAATTATAATCATTATGGCAAGTTATTGTTGGAAAGTAAAAGCATTAAAAAGCTATGGACCAATACCACAAGGAGCTGAGGTAGAAATTATCATTAAAGATACAAACAGACCTCCTTCAGGTACAGAAATTGAAAAAGCTTTTTCTACTAAGTATAGTATTAAAGCTCCTTCAGGTGTTTATGGCAATAAACACATTTTTGAAATTGTAAAACCATAACAAAATTTTGGATAGTTAGTGTACAAAGCTAAGCTAACTATCCCATTTTTGAAAAAAATTAAAAATAACAGATATGGCAATTTGGGTATTTAACGATCCGGGTCACGAATATTGTGAGTTTATTAAGAATTCATTACAACAAGGGATTTCACGTTTTGGTTGGAGTTATCATGATACTGCTGACCTAAGAGTAATAAAAAATAAGTCTTGGGGCGAAATGTCTAAAGATGAAATTCTTACTTGGCGAAAATCAAGTTTTCTACTTAACATTAAAAAAGGAGACAGGATTGTTCATATAAATAATCCATATTGGGGAGCTGTTACTACAGGTCAAGTTGTTGAGGAATATAGTTTTGAAGAAGAAGATAACGATATTTCTGACATGAGACATTGTTTTAAACTTGACTTAAATACCATATTAATATTTGAAAGAAACAATAATAATGTTCACCCACTTATAAGCAGAAAACTTAAATTAAGAGGAAAGCATTGGCGAATAACTGCTGAAAAAGAATTTTTTGAAACACTTAACAATGTTAAGAATAATAGCATTAAAGTGGAGAAAAACAGTACCGTAGGTTTACATTTTTTGAAAAATGAACTAAATCCGTTTTATGAAAATATCACAAAAATAATTCATAATACCCATCCAGAAAAAAAGTTAGAATATTTTCTTGCTGAAATATTTAGGAGTATTCCAAATGTTGTAGAAGTTAAAGTTAATGGTTCAGGTTGGGGTACAGATTATGGTGCTGATATTATTGTTAAATATAGTTCTGGGTTAGAAATATTTGATTTAAATAAAGAAGAAACATTAGTTGTTCAAGTTAAGTCATATGAAGGCGAACACTGGTGTATAAATGCAGTAAATCAGATAAAAATAGCCATTGAAACATTTGAAGCTAATGCAGGTATGATAATCACAACAGCTAAAAGCACTGAGTATATTGAACGTGAAGTTGAAAAAGTTAGTAATGAAATGGGTATCCCAATTACTCTCATTAGTGGAGATAATGTTGCAAAATTTGTACTGAAATATGGAAAAGATATGCTATTCGATATTTAAAAATAAAATGCACATGGCTCTAACAAGGGGTATAAAAAATTGCCGAATTAGTAGTAAAATCAAGGTTTATATCCCGCATCAACTTTTATGTAGGTTGACAGGAAATCGCCCGCAATCGGCAACTTTTCATACCCCCAGCCGTTAGCAGTAATGGCAGGACGACCCAACCGACAATAATAAATAATGCAAAAAACGACATTTAAAATATCAAAAATGGACTGCCCATCCGAAGAACAAATGATACGGATGAAACTTGCCGACTTGAAGAACATCAACTCATTGGACTTTGATATACCTAATAGATTGCTGACCGTTTTTCACACAGACAACCACGACCAAATTTTTCAGCGACTTGACAACTTAAAATTTGACACTTCACTTATTGACAGCGTTTCGGCAGACAATTATTCTGTTACAACCGACAACACCGACCGAGAAAGAAAATTGCTTTGGCAAGTTTTAGCTATCAACTTTTTCTTTTTTGCACTTGAACTTACGACAGGTTTCGTTTCAAACTCAATGGGACTTGTTGCCGACAGTTTAGATATGCTTGCCGACAGTATTGTTTACGGACTTGCACTTTTCGCTGTTGGTGGGACAATGACACGAAAAAAGAACATTGCAAAATCAGCAGGTTATTTTCAGTTGACACTTGCCATTTTTGGTTTCATTGAAGTAATCAGACGATTTATTGGAACTGAAACAGTTCCTACATTTCAGACAATGATAATTATTTCAATTCTTGCACTTATTGGCAACGGACTTTGTTTGTATTTACTGCAAAAAAGCAAAAGCAGAGAAGCACATATGCAAGCGAGTATGATTTTTACATCTAATGATGTAATTGTAAATTTAGGTGTAATTATCGCAGGCGGACTTGTTTACTTGACAAACTCAAAATATCCCGACCTTATCGTTGGGACAATAGTATTTTTCATCGTTGGACAAGGAACATTTAAAATTCTAAAACTATCAAAATGACGGAAGGACAAAAAACCACTACTGCTAACAGCGGTTTGGCAAAAGGCGGGGTTTCGTGCTTAAATGAAGCTTTGTGCTTCGTATCAAGTTCAGTGCTGTCAGACAGTTTAGTGCTTCGAAATCCGCTTCTTCGCCAAGCGCCAAACCGTTAGGCGATATTATAAACAACTATATGTTAAAAAAGGATTTTGATCAAATTGTTAAAAAGTTTGAAAAGTTTAATTTAGATAATGATTTCGAAATTGAAATTGATAGTCCAAATTATAAGGAAAAAGAAATTAATATTTTTTTTCCAAGAGAAGATGATAATATAGTATTCAAAACTCAGGAATTTGTAAAATATATTGATGAAATTGATACAATCGTTTATGACAAGAAAAAAGTTTGTACGAAAACTATTCGACAATTCCCCATAATTTTCAATGTAAACATTGATAATCTATTAGATGAATTTAGTTTTTCCTTCCGAAATGAAAAATATATAATTCGTATAATTAAAACACCTTTCTTAATAGGTTTAGGTAGTTTGCATTTTGGTTTCTATAACAAATATTTTCCACCTTGTAGTTATTACCATGCAATTGAAATAATTTATTCAGATGAATTAAATGTCCTTGAGGAAAAAACTGAAGAAAACATCATAAAATCATTCATTTATGAATTTTATTTAGCTTCAGGAGCACATATTGAACTATTTGAACTTTATGATTTTGATGAGTATTTTGGCCCAAATAATGAGATAAATAATAAAGATATAGAAATAGACAAACTACCTGATTACAATGATTCTATTGAATTATTTTTGAATGCAGTGAGTACAAGCAATGAAGAAATTAGCTTTTTATATTTTTATAAAATAATTGAATATTTTTCCCCAACTGCCAGTAAAATCAAATCTTTTGATATTCTTTCTAAAAAATTTGACGAGTTAAAATATAAAGAAGTAACTAACGATGATTTAAGTAGTGTATTTGAAATTGCAGATGCATTTAGAAAATCCAAATCGGACAGCGAACTTTGTTATCACGTTATGTCAATAAGTATAGATATTATTGAACTTTTTAAACATTTACCAAGTCGTATTCAGGATAAAATAGCAAAAGAAGAATCAATTAATAAAAAGAACATTAATTACAAACTTACTCCCGAAAAGCTTGATGCAATTTTTACGAAACTTGGAAAAATACTTTATAGTACTAGAAATAAAATTGTTCATGCAAAATCTAACTATGAATCTAACGGTTTAGAATGTAATCCAGAGGATCTAAAGCAAATGAATATTTTTTTAAATGAAGCTACCAAACAAATCATCAAATGGAATGATAGACTTCCAAATCATTCAAAGAGAAATTAATAACATCGCCTAACATTGTATTGGCAAAATGCGGGGTTGAATATAAAATAGAAAAATTTGTAATATTTATCCGCCGCTGCTTTTTATTTCCACAATTTTCACTAATTTAGTTCCAAGAAAAAGCATCGGCTCCACGCAGTCTGAATTGAACTTTCAGTTAAATTTAGCCCGCACTTCGCCAATACTTTTCCCGTTAGCGGCAATGTCTGCAAGACGTGAATTATCTTAATATTATGTCAATTTTCATGATATGGGAAATGCTGATAACCCGATAATAGTAAGCAGAAATTTTAAAAACAATGATTATGGCACAATTTAGTGTAAAACTCAAGAACAGTTTCAATCATAAAGGAACTCGTTTTGAAAAAGGAATGAATGTGGAACTTTTGTCTAAACAAACAAGTGCACCAAACTTATTGAGTGCAGGAAAACAAGAGATTGCTGATGCATTTCAGAGGAAATATGGAGTAACTTTAGAAAGCGTTCATATTTCAAATAATTATTTAGAAGTTACAATCCTTTAATGTTGATTTGGGCAGGGGAATAAACTTCTGCCCAAATTTCTAAAAAATAAATCAATGAAAACACTAGAGGCATTCAAAAATCAATGTAATGCAATCACTAAACAAATTCAGCAAATCGGATTAGATAAGGAAAGTCATTTTGTTATTGACGGTATAATTGAGCCTGAAAAATATCTTAATGCAAAATATCGGATTTTATGGATATTGAAAGAAGCAAATTCAGAATCAAATACTTGGAGCTACCTAGAAAAATTTAAAGATAAAGAATGGTTATGTCGGTGTGGAAAAAGTGTTCCAACATTGAAAAGATTGATTTATACAACTTATGGTATTTTGAGAGATTGTAAATGGAGCGAAATTCCAGATGCAAGCAACGAGAAATCTTTTGAACCATTACAAGAAATTGCAATAATCAACATAAAAAAAATCCCTGGAGGTAGCATTTCTGTAGGCAATGAAATACAACAGGCCTATTATGATAATATAGAATTACTAAAACGACAAATTGAAACATATGATCCAAATGTCGTAATATTTGGAAATACATTGCAGTTTTTTTACAAATCTGATTTTGACGGATTGGAAACAGCAGAAAAGCAATATACTGAGTACGGTAACGCTTTTTACGATACAGGTGATAAATTGTATATTCATACTTGGCACCCAGCAGTTCGAGGAGCAGGATTTAGAGATGAAGATTATGTTATGGACATTGTAAATATCGTAAGAAATTGGAAGAAAAAGAAAAACACAGATGCAGGAAACAACAATAAATAACGACAACCAAGTAAAATCCAAAAAACGAGTTACAGACCACGGTGAAGTGTTTACAAACCAACGTGAAGTAAACGCTATGCTTGATTTGGTGAAACACGAAACCGAAAGAATTGACTCCCGATTTTTAGAACCTGCTTGCGGTAATGGCAATTTTTTAGCAGAAGTTTTGAGACGAAAATTAGCAGTTGTTGACAGCCGCTACAGCAAAAGTCAAGTGGAATGGGAACGCTATTCCGTAATTGCAGTATCAAGTATTTACGGAGTGGACATTTTGGAAGATAACGCTCAGGAGTGCAGAGACAGACTGTTTAACATATTTGATGAACGCTACACATCGCTATTCAAAGATAAATGCAAAGATGAGTGCCGAAGAAGCATAAAGTTTTTGTTCAGTAGAAATATACTTTGGGGTGACGCTTTGGACTTTACCAATCCCGAAACCAAACAACCTATTGTGTTTTCTGAATGGAGTGCCGTAAATGGCTCTATGCTGAAACGCAGAGATTATATGTTCAAATTTTTAGTGGAGAAAACACACCAGTTTTCAATGTTCAATGACGAAGGCAACGCAGCAGCTATTGACGAACCTGTAAAGGATTTTCCACTTATTCATTTCTTAAAACTTGGCGAAGATGATACAAACGAATTATAACCCTGATGTACTCTCCTGCCTTGCCAATTTGAGCAATGACGAAGTATTTACGCCACCCAATTTGGTAAACGATATTTTGGATTTGCTCCCTGCCGAATTGTGGAGCAACCCCAACGCCAAATTTTTAGACCCTGTTTCTAAAAGTGGTGTGTTTCTACGTGAAATGGCAAAGCGACTAATGAAAGGTTTGGAAACCCAAATTCCCGACAAGCAGGAACGCATTAACCACATTTTTAGCCAACAATTGTATGGCATAGCCATTACCGATTTAACAGCATTGCTTTCTCGCAGAAGCGTGTATTGCTCCAAAACAGCCAATGGCAAATACTCCATTTGCGAAACCTTTGATGATGAGCAAGGAAACATTCGCTACAAACGAATGAAACACACTTGGCAAAACGGAAAATGTACCTATTGCGGTGCAAGCCAAGAAGTGTACGACCGAGAAGATGCTTTGGAAACCTACGCTTACAATTTTATTCACACAGACAAACCTGAAAAAATATTCAATATGAAGTTTGACGTTATCGTTGGAAATCCACCTTATCAGTTAAGTGATGGTGGACACGGAAGAAGTGCTAAGCCCCTTTATCATAAATTTATTCAACAAGCAAAAAAGTTAAATCCAAAATATTTGACGATGATTGTTCCCGATAGATGGTTTGCGGGTGGTAAAGGGTTAAACGAGTTCAGAGATGAAATGCTAAATGATAAAAGATTTAGAAAAATAGTTGATTATACTTCTGCTTCTGATGCATTCCCAGGCGCTGATGTGCCAGGTGGAGTTTGTTATTTTCTTTGGGACAACTCATACAATGGTGAAACTGAAATTGAAGTAAGAAATGGCAACCAAATTGACATATCTAAAAGGTATTTAAATGAGTTTGATACATTTATTCGTTATTCAACCGCTGCTGATATAATTAAGAAAGTAAGAATTCATTCTAAATCATTTATGAGTGAACAAGTTTCAAGCAGAAAACCATTCGGATTGGCTACAAACGAAAGACCAAAAGCAAAAGGAGATTTAAAGCTAAAATATTATGGTGGTTACGGTAGTTACCCAAGTAATTTAATTACAGTCGGTAGCGACTTAATTCCGCTTTGGAAAGTAATCACTTCCAAAACTTCATACGACCACGCAGGTCAGCCAGATAAAGAAGGTCAGCGAAGAGTTTTTTCAACCTTAGAAATTTTAAAGCCAAATGAAATTTGCACAGAGACCTATATTATCGTTGGTTCATTTAATTCAGAAAAAGAATGTCTCAATTTATTAAGTTATCTGAAGACTAAGTTTACAAGATTTCTTGTTTCTCAATTATCATTTTCACAGGACATTACAAAAGACAGATTTGCTTTTGTGCCGATTGAAGACTTTTCAGAACCTTGGACAGATGAAAAACTTTACAAAAAATATGGATTAACGGAAGAAGAAATTGCTTTCATTGAAAGTATGATTCGTCCGATGGATGTATCTCAAAATAGCCAAGTAGATGAGTAAAAAAGAATTTTTTCCGCCCCGACCGTCCACCAACCCTACCATTTATGCTTATGAGTTGGTGGGTGTGGCTACGCACAAGGGTTTACTCAAAATCGGCTATACCGACCGTGATGCACAAACACGTATCAAAGAGCAGTTAGGCACGGCAGCCATACCATACAAAATTGTATTTGAAGAATCGGCAATGAAACGTGACGGTAGTTCTTTTACCGACCACGATGTACACCGATTGTTGAGAGAATGGAAAGTAGTCAACGAAAGTGGAGAATGGTTTAAATGCACCTTAAACGACTTGCGTAGAGCCATTCACCAAATCAAAACAGGCGAAAAAACAGAAGAAAACCGAGTGCTCACTTTCGGTATGCGACCCGAACAGGAAGCAGCCGTTGACAAGACCATTGCCTATTTCAAAAGTTTCAAGAAAGAAAACAAAGACAGAACTCCTCACTTCCTTTGGAACGCCAAAATGCGTTTCGGAAAAACCTTTGCCAGTTATCAATTGGCTAAAAAAATGGGGTGGAAAAAAGTGTTGGTGCTTACCTTCAAACCAGCCGTTGAAGATGCTTGGAAAGAAGATTTACTTTCTCACGTTGACTTTAAAGGTTGGCAATTCATTTCCAAACACGCTGATGAATTATCAAGCCAAGATATTGACACCAAAAAACCCTTGGTTTGCTTTGGTTCGTTTCAGGATTTTTTAGGCAAGAACACCAACACAGGTGGTATCAAAACCAAAAACGAATGGGTACACGCCACCGTTTGGGATTGTATCGTTTTTGACGAATACCATTTTGGAGCTTGGCGCGAAAACGCCAAAGATTTATTCGGTAAAGATTTAGAAGCCGAGAAGGAAATTGAAGAATACAAAAAGATTGAAAAAGAAGGGATTGCCGAAGAAGACAAAGCGGAACACTTAGAGAAGATAATTCCAATCAGCACCAATCACTATTTGTATTTGTCAGGCACTCCGTTTCGTGCTATTAGTTCGGGCGAATTTATCGAAGAACAAATTTTTAATTGGACGTATTCTGACGAGCAAAGGGAAAAAGAAAATTGGGACAATTCAAAAGGGGCAAATCCTTATGCAGCCTTACCAAGAATGGTAATGCTCACGTATCAATTGCCTGATTCCATTCGCCAAATTGCTATGCAAGGTGAGTTTGACGGCTTTGATTTAAACATATTCTTTAAAGCCGAGGGCGAAGGACGAAAAGCACATTTCAAATACGAAGATGAAGTACAAAAATGGTTGGATTTAATTCGGGGTTCGTTTAGCGAAACCACCGTTGACCATTTGAAGATGGGAGCAAAAAAACCGCCTTTGCCGTTTTCACACGCTCCATTACTCAAAGTGCTGAATCACACGTTTTGGTTTTTGCCAACCGTTGCAGCGTGCAACGCAATGGCATTGTTACTTGAAAGACGACAAAATATATTTTACCACGATTACAAAGTGGTAGTTGCAGCAGGAACACAAGCAGGAATTGGAATAGAAGCATTGCCACCAGTATTAGATGCAATGACCGACAATCCATTGGAATCAAAAACTATTACGCTTTCTTGCGGTAAACTCACCACAGGTGTATCGGTAAAACCGTGGACAGGCATTTTTATGTTACGTAATTCTTCCAGTCCTGAAACCTATTTTCAAGCGGCATTTCGTGTACAAACGCCTTGGGTTATTAAAAACCCAGACAGCAAATCGCCCAACAAAGAAGAAATTTTAAAAGAAGAATGTTACGTTTTTGATTTTGCTCCCGACCGAGCATTAAGGCAAATTGCCGATTACAGTTGCCGACTCAATGTAAACGAATCAAACCCCGAAGCAAAAGTTGCCGAGTTTATAAACTTCCTGCCAGTATTGGCTTATGACGGCAGTTCAATGAAACAAGTTGATGCCGCAGGAATTTTGGATATGGCAATGAGTGGCACAACTGCCACGCTTTTAGCAAGGCGTTGGGAAAGTGCTTTGCTTGTAAACGTGGACAACAACACGCTTGCCCGATTGATGGCAAACGAAGATGCAATGAAAGCTTTAATGAGCATTGAAGGCTTCAGGAATTTGAATCAGGACATTGAAACTATTATCAACAAGTCGGAAGCCGTAAAAAAAGCAAAGAAAGACGCCAACGACCGAGAACTAACCAAAAAAGAGAAAAAAGAACTTTCAGACGAAGAAAAAGAATACAAGAGCCTGAGAAAGCAAATCCAAGAAAAGCTTATCAAGTTTGCAACCCGTGTACCTGTCTTTATGTATTTAACAGACTATCGGGAAAGAAGTCTAAAAGACGTAATCACTCAATTAGAACCGGGACTATTCAAAAAAGTAACAGGTTTGTCAGTAAAAGACTTTGAATTATTGGTAAGCCTTGGCGTGTTCAACTCTGCATTGATGAATGATGCTGTTTATAAGTTCAAACGTTACGAAGATGCAAGTTTAGAATATATCGGAATTAACAAGCACGAAGGACAAGACGTAGGTTTGTACGACACTGTTTTGAGCAGAAAAGATTATGAAGAAAGTTTTGTAAACGAACCAGAATAGACAAATGCCAACGCTCAATAGCCACACACATTGCCAAGCCGCACAAGCCAACGCTAAATCCCAAGCTTGGCAAAGAGTGTGGCTGTCCAACCCTACGACCGAAAAACCAACGGACGAAAAAGAACACCGAACCGATAACAGGCGTTTGGCTCAATGGCGGGTGACGTGGTTAATTGAACATTCTATCTCGCATCAACTTTTGTGGTGTATTGACAGTTTTGTGCTCCGTAATCCGCCACTGCGCCAAGCGCCAAAACGTTAGCAGTAATGGCAGGACGACCCAACCGACAATAATAAATAATGCAAAAAACGACATTTAAAATATCAAAAATGGACTGCCCATCCGAAGAACAAATGATACGGATGAAACTTGCCGACTTGAAGAACATCAACTCATTGGACTTTGATATACCTAATAGATTGCTGACCGTTTTTCACACAGACAACCACGACCAAATTTTTCAGCGACTTGACAACTTAAAATTTGACACTTCACTTATTGACAGCGTTTCGGCAGACAATTATTCTGTTACAACCGACAACACCGACCGAGAAAGAAAATTGCTTTGGCAAGTTTTAGCTATCAACTTTTTCTTTTTTGCACTTGAACTTACGACAGGTTTCGTTTCAAACTCAATGGGACTTGTTGCCGACAGTTTAGATATGCTTGCCGACAGTATTGTTTACGGACTTGCACTTTTCGCTGTTGGTGGGACAATGACACGAAAAAAGAACATTGCAAAATCAGCAGGTTATTTTCAGTTGACACTTGCCATTTTTGGTTTCATTGAAGTAATCAGACGATTTATTGGAACTGAAACAGTTCCTACATTTCAGACAATGATAATTATTTCAATTCTTGCACTTATTGGCAACGGACTTTGTTTGTATTTACTGCAAAAAAGCAAAAGCAGAGAAGCACATATGCAAGCGAGTATGATTTTTACATCTAATGATGTAATTGTAAATTTAGGTGTAATTATCGCAGGCGGACTTGTTTACTTGACAAACTCAAAATATCCCGACCTTATCGTTGGGACAATAGTATTTTTCATCGTTGGACAAGGAACATTTAAAATTCTAAAACTATCAAAATGACGGAAGGACAAAAAACCACTACTGCTAACAGGCGTTTGGCAAAAGGCGGGGTTCAGTGCTTCGTATGACAGTTTTGTGGTAGGTTCAAGTGTAGTGCTTCGATTGAACTTTTGTGCTAAAAATCCGCCACTACGCCAAGCCCCGGCACGTTAATATCTAGCCACGCAAAAATTTACAAAAATATTTTTTTCGAAAATTTCTTTCTCTATTAACTAAATTTATTATATTTGTTGCGGCGTAGGGGTTCGGCTAAATGCCCAAAGACGGAAACAATGCGAGTGAGCGTTTGGGCAGCTTTCCAAAGCAAGAAACAAGACGAAGGAACCATCGGGCAATCGCCCAAAAGGGTAAACATGACAAAATAGCCTTCGGGCAATTACCCAAAAGCTGCAACAAAGCGAAGAAAGGTTGGGGCAGACGCCCAAAAGTAAAAACATGGCGAAACGGCTTTCGGGCAACTGTCCAAAGCATCGCAATATATATTTTTTTTATTAATCAAATTTATACAAAATGAAAAGGGTGTCTACTCACGCACGTACCACAGAAGTGGACGACACGTCAGACCGTATCATCGTAAAGTATCATGACGACCCCAAGGTGGCTGACGACTCAGTATTAACAACAGTTTTAAAAGACATCACGGACTTTTCCGACCGCATCACGGACGCTATCAGGCGCGACAAGCAGTTTTCGGAAATGGAAGACGCCGACGCTGTCCGCGACAAAAATACGCGCATTCTTTACCGAGCCGTCGCGGGTTACGCGGTTTTGCCGGTAATCGCACTCAGCGAACCTGCAAAGCGCATCCTTGCAGTGCTTGACAAATACGGACTGAACATGCTCCGCGAAAACTATGCACAACAATCGTCGCACATGGAAGCCATGTCGCTCGACCTTTCGGCTCCCGGCATCGTGGAAGACGCCAAAGCATTGCAGGGCGTTACCGAACTGATTGCCAACGTGGGCACGTCTCAAACCGAGTTCACCAAAAAACGCGTAGCGTATGAACAGGCTTATGCCGCCGCTCAAAACATACCATCCGCAACCGAACTCAAAAATCCGTTACTGCAGTTGATAAATGCCAAGCTCATCCCCTATCTGGAAGTGATGAAGGGCATAAACGCCGAGAAATACGGTCTGTTTGCGGACTCCGTCGAAAAAATTATCGCCGACACCAACGCGGTAGTGGAACGCCGAAGCGGTGCAAGCGAGGTAAAGAAATGACGAAAAAATCTCATTGATGATGGAGGCGCTGCCTCCATCATTCATATTATCCTCCCCAAAAAAAATGAGCCGCTATCGGCAGGATAGATAAATTAATCAAAAACATGTTCACCCCCCCCAAAAAAAACAAAATAATTGTGCCAAGAGCTACCTGCAAGACCGATTTACTCCGCTTCGCACAAATTCAATTCGACAAATTATGGAACCTCATCGACAGCATGGACGAGTATTTGCAAACATCCACTTTCAAAGCCGAAATGGCAACCGCCGGAAAAGAGGAGCATTGGAAAAGAGACAAAAATTTGCGAGACATTCTCGTTCATTTGTACGAATGGCATCAGTTATTACTAAATTGGATACGTAAGAATACCGAGGGAGATACCGTGCCTTTTTTGCCTGCCCCCTATAATTGGAAAACTTATGGGAGGATGAATGTGGAATTTTGCGAAAAGCATCAAGACACTTCTCTCTACCAAGCGAAAGAAATGCTTAAAAAAAGCCACGAGGAGGTTATGCGCGCTATTCAAGAATTTTCAAATGAAAATCTCTTCCTTAAGAAAGAATTTCCGTGGACAGGCTCAACCACTCTGGGAGCTTATTGCGTATCGGCTACTTCATCGCATTATGAATGGGCGCTAAAGAAAATTAAACTACATATCAAACTGAGCAAACCATAATCCCTCCGGATAAAACAGAAAAACCTCCGCGCTCATTACAACGCGGAGGTTTTTTTCACTTTTCACTTCTTCACTTTCTCACTTCTTCATCCCTACTCTATTCAATATAAACGCATAAGTGAAAGCGCGGTCTTCGATACTCTTGTATCGTCCGGTTGCCCCGCCGTGCCCGGATTCCATATTCATGTGCAGAAGGACGATATTGTTGTCGGTTTTCATTTTGCGCAGTTTGGCAACATACTTCGCAGGTTCGTGAAACAACACTTGCGAGTCGTTGAGGCCGCCCGTTACCAACATGTTGGGATATTTTTGCGCTTTGATGTTGTCGTAAGGCGAGTATGACAACATATAGTTGTAATATTCCTCTTCGTTGGGATTGCCCCACTCTTCATATTCTCCCGTAGTCAACGGCAAAGTGTCATCCAGCATGGTGCTGATAACGTCCACAAAAGGCACTTGCGCCACAATGGTTTGATACAAATCCGGACGCATATTGGCAACCGCTCCCATCAACAGACCGCCGGCGCTTCCGCCTTGCGCAGCCAACAAATTGGATGAAGTATATCCGTCTTTAATCAGTTTTTCGCTGCACGCGATGAAGTCGGTAAAGGTATTTTTCTTTTTCAACAACTTGCCGTCTTCATACCACTGCTCGCCCATGTCGCTGCCGCCACGGATTTGCGCAATCGCATATACAAAACCTCTATCAATCAAACTATAGACGCTGGAATTGAAATAAGCATCGGATGTGGAACCATAACTTCCGTAGGAATAAAGCAAAGCAGGATTTTTGCCGTCTTTTTTCAAACCTTTTTTGTAAACTACCGCAAAAGGCACTTTCACGCCGTCAGCAGCTGCAGCCCAAACGCGTTCTACCACGTACTTTTCGGGGTCGAATCCTGAAGGGATTTCCTGAGTTTTCAACATGGTACTTTTTTCCGAAGGGATGTCGTATTCATAAACAGTGCTGGGTCGATTGAGCGATGAATAGTTATAGCGGATAGTTTTGGCGTCATACTCCGGATTACCGGAAAGAGAAGCTGTGTAGACAGGTTCGGGAAATGAAATGGTTTTTGCCGCGCCGCCATTCACAGGTTTCAATTGAATTTCATTTAATCCGTTTTTGCGGAGTTCCAACGCCAGATAATCTTTCAACACATCAATATCTTCGATGCGAACATCCTTGCTGTGCGGCATAAAAACTTTCCATGTATTGCGGTTTTCATAACCTTTTTTCGGCAATTCGTAAATCATGCCGTTCAAGTTTTCTTTGTCTTTATATCTGACGAAGAATTTATCCTTGTGAACTTCCACGGAGTATTCCACGTCTTTCTTTCTCGGCAAGAAAGGCTTGAAAGCATCCATCGGTTTGTCGGCAGAGATAAACAATTCTTCCGAAGTCGTGCTGCTTCCTGCTGCAATAAAAATATATTGCCGCGTTTTTTCGCTCGCCAATCCGATATTGAATTTCGAATCTTTCTCTTCGTATACAATTGTTCCTTTCTTTTCATCCAATTTTTGTCGATACACGCGAAATGGACGAAGGGTTTTGTCGATAGTGGAATAGAAAAGCATTTTGTTGTCATTTGCCCACGCCGCGGAGGTTGCTCCGTCTATTGTGAATCCAATATTTTGACCGCTTGTCAAATCTTTAATTTTCATTGTGTACTCGGCGTAGGAACCTGTTTCATTGTAAAAATAAGCGACTTTATTGTTGTCGGGACTGATGGTATATCCTGCAAAAATGAAAGCAGGTTTGCCTTCCGCCATTTTGTTCAGGTCGAAAAGCACTTCTTCGGGAGCTTTCAACGAACCTTTTTTGCGCAGGTAGATACCGTATTGTTTTCCTTTCTCAGAACGTTGATAGTAATAATAGCCATCTTTGAAAACGGGATAACTTTCGTCATCTTCTTTGATGCGTCCGAGAATTTCGGTGTAAATCGCTTTTTGCAAATCTTTGGTAGAAGCCATCACCGTGTCGGTATAGGCGTTTTCGGCTTTGATGTAGTCGATAACTTTAGCGTTGTTTTTATCTTTCAACCAAAAATAGTTGTCGATACGTTGTTTCCCGAAGTTGGTAAACGTGTCGGGGAGCATTTCCGCTAAAGGTGGTTTGGGGAAATCTGATTGATTCAAAACTTCAAGTTGTTTTTGGGGTTTACACGCCATCATGATGAAAGCGCATGTCAATAATGTAATTGTGTAATAATTGAATTTCATAAGGCAGACAATTAGTTGATGCTTTTGCAAATATATTTATTTTTATTGGCATGGAATTGTCTTTTCTTAAAAATAATAAAATAATCAAATTATTTTTTATAATGCTTGGAATTTCCTTGTTCGTAGTATCCGATTTCGTGGTTGATGGCACGAATGTGTTCATCGAGAAATACCAAATCGTCCTCGCTGCTTTGTTGGGAAACGGGTTTGTTTTGGTATAGGAAATAATCGTCACGATAATATTTAGGAGTTATATTAGGCATTAGTACATTCGCACCGATTAGGATAGCTTTCTCCCGACCATCTTTTTCAATCGCCTGCATTGCAGTAGTTGCCGCTATGTTAATATCTTTCATTAAAATGCGTAAAAGTGCAACCATTCTAAAACTCAGATCAAGTCTTTGTCTTAGCGGCAATAATTGGTTTTTAAATTTATACAAAGGCGTGTCGGCATGCTCAATGTACGGTCCCATACCGCACATGTCGATATCGAAGTCTTTCATGAAAAGCAAATCGTCCGCCAACATTTGCGGGGTTTGAAACGGCAGCCCAATCATTACGCCCGTCCCCACCTGATAACCTACTTTTTTCAGAGCTTCGAGCGCTTGTATACGCCCGGCATAACTGTGCAGTGAATTTTGAGGATGGAGTTTTCGATAAAGATTTTCGGAAGAAGTTTCTACACGCAGCAGATAGCGCTTCGCTCCGCTTTCGAACCACCGGCGATAAACTTCTTCGGTTTGTTCGCCACACGAAAGGGTGATGCCCAACTCGCTGTTTGTCGCTTGCATAATTTTGCGAAGCAAATTGTTGATTGTATCCGTGAATGTTTTGGATGAAAGTTCTCCTGATTGGATAGCAAGCGAACCAAAACCCTTGTTGTGGGCAAAAATGGCGGCTTCCACTACTTCTTGTTCTGTCAGACAATAGCGTTGAGTTTGTCGGTTGGAATGTCGGATGCCGCAATACAAACAGTCTTTTTGGCAGACGTTGGAGAATTCTATCAATCCTCGTAGATAGACTTTATTGCCAACATATTGTTGTTTGATTTTGGACGAATACTCGAAAAGAATTTGTTCATCATCATTTTTTATGCAAAGCACCTGCACCAAATCTTGATGGGTGAGAACTTTTTTTTGCAAAAGACTAATAATTGACATATTTTATTGGGAGATTGTTCCTGGTTCTGATACTACTATTCTATTATTGAAAATGACTCTTTTTAACAAACGTACTTGACGTCTGTCTCCATTCTGGACAAATTTCTGTCCAAAATATCTGTTCCAACAATGAATAAAGTTCTACCTTGCCTTTCATAAACAGTATTACCAAAAATATCCTGTAAAACTGAAATAGCATTTGTCTCATCAATTAGAATAGAGTTACCTCTGATATTAACTACTTGAATGACACGGTGGAGACCATTCAGAATTACAATATTTCCTCGTTCATCTTTGGTTATTATTTGCATCACACGTCCTATTTGGTCTCCATTGCTATCAATACTTCGTTTTTCGAGAACATAACCTTCTAGGTCTTTTATCAATGTTTTCCGTCATATTCTCTTCCACACGTTGGGCATAAAGCATAAAAGGAATAATACAAACAAAAAAACAAATAGCTTTTTCATATGATTATTTTTTAAAGATTTCAATAGACCGTTCAAAAATTCCATTGAGATAAGCAAGTGTCATGCCGTAATTGGTAACCGGAATATTTCGTTGCTGCACAAACCTGACCCTGTTTATAAGCTGTTTGCGGGTGACCATACAACCTCCACATTGAATTGCGAGTGCGAAATCTTCATTCGGGATTTCATCTAATCCTGATACAAAGGTAAAATTCAGCTTTTTCCCGGTTTTATTTCTCAATAGATTAGGGATTTTCACTCTACCGATGTCATCACAACTTGTTTGGTGCGTACAACTTTCCAACATCAGAATTTTGTCACCATCTCTAAGATTGGCAATTTTCGATGTTCCTTGAAGGTAGGCTTCAAAATCGCCTTTCATCCTTGCTAAAAGGATACTGAAACTTGTTAACGGAATGCTTGGAGGAAGGATCAGCGAAACTTTGTCAAAAACCTGACTATCGGTAATGACAAACGACGGCGTAATCCCTAATTCCAAAAAATCTTCCAGTTCAGTTTCTCTCATAACGATGGTGATGCAGTGATTATCTAACGCGTCGCGTATAGTCATGTTCTGCGGAAGTATTAAACGTCCGTCGGGCGCTTCACTATCAATAGGTGTAATTAAAAGAACTATATCTTTTTTATTCACCAGATCACCTAACAATATCTGTTTTTGATAAATATTTTGTGGAATAATGGATTTTAGCGTTGTTATCAATTTATCATGCTGGCTTGCATCTTTGGTGCTAAAATCTATAATTGGAGCAAAAGTATGTGTCTTAACAACTGTGCGGGTATGGTCTGAAATATTGTGTAAATCACTCTTATTATGGACAATAAAATAAGGAACCTGAACAGATTCAAACGTACTGATTAAATCGAGTTCGAATTGCCCGAACTGGTTATCTGCGATAAGTAAAATGGCGCAATCCACATTAAGTATTGCGGCTTTAGACCTTTCAATTCTTTTCTCTCCCAATGCTCCCAAATCATCTATCCCCGCGGTATCCCACAAAATAGTAGGCCCAATTCCAAAAATCTCCACAGATTTTTTAACCGGATCGGTGGTGGTGCCAGGAACATCCGAAACAATTGAAGTTTGCTGACTTGTAAGATAGTTTATCAACGAACTTTTGCCGCAATTACGTCTTCCGAAAATACCTATATTGGGTCTAGCTTTTGTCATATTTTAAAAATACAAATCCCTCTCGCCCTTTTTTATTTTCTTTAATCTTTCTCTCACTTCGTGTTGCATTCTTTCGGAAAGGTCGGTAAGATTTTTTTCAATGACTTTCCATCCTTTATTTGCAGTTGTTTCAGGTGCATAATCTTCCAAATATTCTGCCAAAGTTAAGATAGCATTTGGGGAACAATAACGTTTTATAAATCCGGGGACAGAAAATTCCATGAAATGCTCACCTGTTCGACCTTTTCGGTAGCATGCCGTACAAAAAGATGGCAGCATATCCTGCGCCAGCAGTTCTTCGATAATGTCATTGAGATGGCGGTCGTCATTAATGAGAAACTGACCTTTTTTGAGGTCGTGTTTACTTTCTTTTTCTGCATAACTGCCGATTTCAATTTTTGTTCCGCCGTCAATTTGAGAAACACCAAATTCCAATAATTCATTGCGCAATTTTTCAGGTTCACGGGCTGTCAAAATAATCCCCGTATAAGGAACGGCAAGCCTGAGAATGGCTATCAATCGTGCAAAATCATCATCCGAAACAAAATATCTATCGTTCCACTCCGAAGTGGATGCATCTTTGATACGCGGAAAAGAAATAGTGTGAGGACCGACATTGTAGCATGCTTCAAGATGGTTGGTGTGACGCACCAAACCCATCACTTCAAAACGCCAATCGTACAATCCAAACAAGGCGCCGATTCCCACATCATCCAACCCGGCTTCTTGCGCTCTGTCCAATGCCGTCAGGCGATAATCGTAATCCGTTTTTTTTCCGCTGAGGTGATAATCCTTGTAAACTCCGCGATGATAAGTTTCCTGAAAAACCTGAAAAGTACCGATTCCAGCTTCTTTCACTGTGCGGAAACCTTCGATATCGAGCGGC
The DNA here is from genome assembly GCA_032068765.1 of Dysgonamonadaceae bacterium. Lineage (GTDB taxonomy): Bacteria > Bacteroidota > Bacteroidia > Bacteroidales > Dysgonomonadaceae > DAMBHY01. The sequence goes on from DAMBHY010000014.1 coordinate 33,299, forward strand.
GCGGCGTTGATATTCACCCGTCGTATTTCTCCGTTTCCTTTTTTCACGGAATATGCTGTGCGTACCGTTTCGGCGATGTATTCGGGACTGTATTCAGTATGTTCTCCATACACCAAGATCAAACGTTTCTGTCCGTTATCTTCCAATGCCTCAATCTCTTTCACCAACTCTCGTTGATTCAGCGTTTTGCGCAACTGTCCACGGTTAGTTGAACGAAATCCGCAGTAGGCACAGTCGTTGGAACATTTATTCCCTACATATAATGGAGCAAATAGGACAATGCGATTGCCGTAAATTTTCTTTTTGAGTGCACGTGCACCCTCTTTTATTAAATTGATTGATTCGCTATCCTCGGCATTAATCAGCAGCGCAACTTCTTCGAGATTGAGCCGTTTTTTGTCAAGAGATTTGGCGATAACATCCTTTACTCTTGCGGGTGTAGAATTGGTATTATTGAGATAAGTCCAGATTTCCTCCTCATCAATAAACGGCTTCATCGGAACATCGGGAATCTTGTATATTTCGGGTACAAATTTCATATGATAATGGTCGTTGATTGTAAATGTTACGCAAAGGTAAGGCATTATTATGTTATCTTTGGAAAAAAAATTATAAAACCATTTTACTATGTGAGGAATTAATGTTTTCATTTCCGAACTACACTCGTTTTTTTTACCTTTGTAAACACGTAAATCAAAAAATTTTATTTAAGAATGAAATTCAGAAACTGGAACTTACTCATCATATTAATTTTAAGTTTGGTTTTCTCCATCAACAATAGTTACGGAGAGGAACAAAATAATGTTCAAAAGAAGAAAACCGCTTTAAAACGAAATATAACAAAAAAAAGTACTGTTCGAAAAACCATAAACACATCTACAGAAAAAATTGTGGATGATCCCGATATTGACCCGATGTTTACAGGCGGTTCGTACGCCATGACTAATTTCATCACCGAAAACATGAATTATCCACAGGAAAGTCTCGACAGAAAAAAGGAAGGTTTGGTAGTGTGGACATTTACTGTCGACACAGCAGGTTTGCTCTCAGATTTCGATATTATTCATCGTGCGGATTCAGCTCTTGATCAGGAAGCTCTGCGTATCATCAAGTTGATGCCGCCTTGGCGTCCCGCAAAACTTAATGGTAAGTTTGTGAAAGCCAAAACATATGTTCCTATGTTGTTTAAACTAAACAATGCTAAAAAACGCGAACGTACGGCTGTGGAGCAAGCAATCATGCATCCCGAAACAGAAAAGATATATTCTGAGGTAGAACAAATGCCTCAGTTTCCCGGAGGAAACGATAAACTAGCAGTGTATTTAGCTAACAATATTGAATATCCCGAACAGGCAAAAGCAGAAAAGATTGAAGGGCGAGTCCTCACAAGTTTTGTGGTAAAAAAAGATGGGAAGGTATCTGACATACAAATTATTGAAAGTGTAAATCCACTATTGAACGAAGAAGCCATCCGTGTGTTGGGATTGATGCCTGACTGGATACCTGGTGAAGAAAAAGGGGAACACGTGAATGTGCGTTGCAACCTCCCAATCGACTTTAAGCTATAATGCACGCATTAGAGATGTTATAACGTATATGTTAGATAAGTTATAACCTATGCGTTAGTGTCAGTTAATGAAACAGATGATATTTTTAAAGATATCGCCTGTTTTTTATTGCAGTTCCAGAAAGTTTTTTACTGGATTGCCATACATTACCACCATCCGTTCACGTAGGAATTTCTCATCTTTGCCAGGAATATTAATTTTCGCCAACTGACCTTCCATATATTTATTGAATTTGGTAACGTCTTCATCTGTATATTTGTTCCTGCAGGATGCACTACCTGTCATTTCATCATAAGCGACATAGTTGAAAGGATAAAATACATAATTACTGAATATTTCCGCATCAATGGCGTGAGCGATTTTTTCTAAAATGGTCGCCTTATCTGATATATCTCCCAATTCTGCGATTTTGGAATTTATTTCATGACCGAATTTAAGACTTACACGTCCCTTAAAACCCATCAAACCGGTCATCATGTTTTCCAAATCATCGGCTTGCGTTTTTTTATACCCAGGATTATCACGTTTCAGTTGAAACTCTTTCGCTTTCAAAAAATCACAAGGATCTAATTCGTAAGAAAGAGCCAACGGAAGGATGTTGAGTTGGCTTAGGGTTTCCTTAAGGTGAGCACTATTATGAAGCGACAACATTTTCAATAGACTTATCTGTGTTCTATCGTTGGAGTCTTTTGCACGTCCTTCTCTCTGCGCAAGCCAGATTGATTGGTTGTATTCGGTGATAGTATTATGAATGTAATCTGACAAATGTTTTGAAGTTTCAAGCATTTGTCGCACCGAAACGCTTCTTTTCACAATAAAACTTTTATTTAATCTCACCACATCGCGGATCCATTGATAAATAAGCAGATTGTCGCCGATAGCAATTTCTGTTGTGGGCAAACCAAACTTAATTCTGCTAATATTCAGGAAAGCAGAGTCCAGAATAATATCGCGATGATTTGAAATAATTAAGTTTCCTTTCGAATTCTCGCTTCGTTCGAAGTTGTGAGTATTGAGTTCTGTCACCGTTTTCTCAACCAACTGACAAATAAAAGGTCTTATGATATTTGCTTGAAATTGATATACATTTTCAACCCTCAACAAATTTTGTTTAAAATCATCCCAAGCCATCAATCCTTTTAGACCTGATGAGATGGCTTTCACAAATTGTTCGTCATTGATAAGCGATTGAATTGTACTTTTGATCTCATGATCGCGCAATGGACGAATATCTTCGAACAAACTATCGAAATTCATGATTTTTCAATTTAGCTTTTTGTATTCATATTCTATGATGTCAGTCAAAACATCTTTGATTGGAAGTTTTGCAGCTGCTACCTGCTGAGGGATAAAACTTGTAGGCGTCATACCTGGCGTTGTATTGATTTCCAGCAAAATAGGGCCTTCATCTGATATGATGTAATCTACGCGGATAAATCCTTTTGCTTCAATGATTTTGTATATCTTTTGTGTCAATTCTTGTATTTTTGAAGTCATCTGCGCCGATATCCGTGCGGGAGTAATTTCCTCTACCTCACCATTGTATTTAGCGTTGTAATCAAAAAATTCATTCTTTGAAACTACTTCTGATATAGGCAAAGCATGTATTCCTCTATCGTTTTTGTAGCAGCCACAGGTTACTTCTGTACCTGAGATGAATCTTTCTATCATCACCTCATTCGCTTCTTCGAATGCATAAGCAATCGCACCGCTTAAGTCTTCAGTTTTCTTCACTTTAGTTGTCGCGAAACTAGAACCTCCAACATTGGGTTTTACAAAAACAGGAAGTGACAATTTATTGATAATTTCTTCCGAATTATATTCATCATTTTTTCTAACAATCACGGATTCTGCCACATCATAACCAAAGCTTTTGAAAAAATTGTTGCAGAAATATTTACTGAATGTAAGTGCTGAAGCTAAAACTCCACAATTGGAATAAGGAATATGGAGCATATCGAAGTATCCCTGCAAAGTTCCATCTTCTCCCGGAGTACCATGAATCGTAATGTAAGCAAAATCAAAGTTTATTTTTCGATTGTCCAAAACGAAACTGAAATCATTCTTGTCAATTAAATAATATTGCCCATCATTTTCTACAAACCATTTTTCTCTTTCAATTTTTACCTTGTATATATTGTAAATTTCATGATTCATAAAGGAATTGATTCCCTCTGCACTTTTTTCAGAAACTTCTTTTTCAGAAGAGTATCCGCCCCAAACAATCGCTATATTTTTTTTCATATTCAACATTAAATTTTATTCTATAATGTCACGTGCGCAAGTATAAATACGCCATTTTTTTATAACCTCTTCCATGTCTTCGGGAATGTTACTCTCGAAAAACATTTCATCACCCGTTCGAGGATGGACAAAACCCAAAGTCTGCGCATGTAGGCATTGGCGCGGACATGCAACAAAACAATTGTAAACAAACTGTTTATATTTTACGAAATTCGTACCCCGAAGGATTTCATTTCCGCCATATCGCTCATCGTTAAAAAGCGTATGCCCGATATATTTCATATGGACACGGATTTGGTGGGTACGTCCGGTTTCAAGACGACATTGCACTAATGTTACATATCCAAATCGTTCTAAAACTTTATAGTGAGTAACAGCCGTTTTTCCTTGATCACCTTCGGGAAATACACGCATCAGCATCCTGTCTTTTGGATCGCGTCCAATATTCCCCTCAATACGTCCTTCATCTTTTTCTACATTTCCCCAAACAAGTGCCACGTATTGCCTTTTGGTTGTCTTATTGAAAAATTGTACTGAAAGTTTCGTTTTCGCATCAGGTGTTTTAGCTATCAACAACAGTCCAGAAGTATCTTTGTCTATTCGATGTACAAGCCCTAATCTGGGATCATCTATATTTATGCTTTCATTATATTTTAAATGATATGCTATAGCATTGACCAAGGTGCCGGTATAATTCCCATGTCCAGGATGCACTACCATTCCAGGTTTTTTATTGACAACTATTAGGTCATCATCTTCATACACAATGTCCAGGGGAATATCTTCCGGGATGATTTCCAACTCGTGACGGGGCTTGTCCATCATAATAGAAATCACATCAAGAGGTTTTACGCGGTAGTTGGATTTTACAGGTTCATTATTCACTAAAATACATCCGGCTTCGGCGGCTTGTTGTATTCTGTTACGGGAGATTCCTTCAATCCTTACAGAAAGAAACTTGTCAATACGCAGCATGTTCTGACCTTTATCAGCAATAAACCGATAATGTTCATACATGGTCTGGTTTTCCGATGATAGATTCTCTATTTCATCGTCATCTTCAACAAATTGTAGCATATCCTTCTTTCTATATAATTATTGGAAAAACGAATCGTCTACTTTACTTTTTTTGACTTCCTGTTCTTTCTTCGTAGGTTGAGTTTGTATAATTATTTGTCCGGAATCATTGCGGTTGACCTGACTTGGCGGAACCTGAACTTCTCTATTCATATCCAAAGAGTCTATAATTTCCCCACTACCAACGATCAGTTTTAATGGCGAACCTGCAGGCACTTTTTCATCTGGTCTCAGAGTTTTTCCACGATATACAACAGATAGAACTAGTCCTGCATATTCCGAAGGAGTTTCTTCAATAGTCAATTGTGTAAAACCCATAGAAATTAAAAGTGCTTGTGCCTGACGAAGTGAAAAGTCATTCAATCCAGGGATAGCAATCTGTTGAGGCATGCGTGAATAAATTGTCACATATACCGAGCGTCCTCTTTTGACATTGCTTTTGGCATCTGGATTTTGGTCAATTACAGAGCCAGGGACAGCTCCTTTTCTATAAATAGAATCAAGTACTTCCAGTTTCAATCCTTTTGATTTGAGAATTGATTTTGCTTCTTCAACTTGTAGTGTAGAAAGCGAGGGAACTTCGATATTTTGATTATGACGCGTATAAACGTGGGCAAATAAAAACAATAAAACAATGATTAATGCTCCTCCACCTATTATTATAAGGAGATTTTTTATAATACTATTTCCGAATGGACTTTTTTCAGGAAGCTTCATTTTGTCAATGCTTGAAATATTGTACAAATGTATAAAAAAATCGATTGTAATTGACTATATATTTGCCGTTTTACAGATTTACAATACTTATAAAAACAAAAAGAGCAAAAACCTTTCGATTTTTGCTCTTTCTAATGTATTTTACAAGACTAAAATTCGTCAGAAACAGATAATTTAGCTCTTCCTTTTGCACGGCGTGCAGCAAGCACTCGACGACCATTTTTTGTAGCCATTCTTGAACGGAAACCGTGTTTGTTTTTTCTCTTTCTCAAAGAGGGTTGAAATGTTCTTTTCATCGCAATATATTGTATTTGTTTATTTCTTACTTCACTATTGGGGTGCAAAAATAAAAATAATTTTTGTTATAACCAATTATTCGACTATTTAATTGTTATCGAAGTATATAATATTTATCTTATAAAATTCATCTTTCATGGCTCAGTCGCTATTAGTGATGTTTTTAAATACAAAATTATTATTTTTGTAAAAATACTTTATTTGAAATTATTGAAAAATGCTCGTCCATGAAATCTAAAGATGGGAAATTAGGCGTTACTCTTTTGATATTTATTGCAATAGGTTCCATGATTGGGTCAGGAATTTTCAATGCGCCCAAGGATCTAATTCAAGTTGCCAATCCACTTAGCGTTCTCATCACTTGGATAATAGGAGGTTTGGGAGCAATGTCTCTTGCATTTGTCTTTATTTATTTAAATCAAAAAAAACCGGAATTAAAAAGTGGTATATTTGCTTATGCCAAGGATGGCTTCGGCGATTATATGGGATTTGCTTCTGCCTGGGGCTACTGGTCATTAGGCTGGTTGGGAAATATAAGTTACTTCTTGATTTTTTTCAAAACTCTGAATGATACATTAGGCTCAAACGCCTTATCTCCACTAACTTGTTTTTTTATGGCCACAGTTATTTTATGGTGTTATTATTTAATTATATTAGCAGGGGTAAAAGAAGGCGCAATTATTAATTTTATAGTAACTGTTGCCAAGCTTCTTCCTATTGCACTTGTAGTAGGAGTTGGAATATATCTATTCGACATAAAAAACTTTCATTACATCGATTGGCAAAACGTATTGGCATCAAACGGCGAATCTACCACTTTACCTGTTCAAATAAAGAACGCTATGGCTATCGTTTTGTGGTGTTTTATTGGAATAGAAGCAGCATCAGTTCTTTCATCCCGCGCTACAAGCATGAGGGCCGTTAGAAAAGCAACACTAATTTCCCTTATTATAGTTTTGGCAACATATGTTGCTCTTACAGGATTAACGATGGGTAGCTTATCAGCAAAGAATTTAGTTGAATCACAAACACCACTTGCATTGGTGCTGGAACAGACTTTTCTTGGAGCAGTTGGAGGATATATTATAAAATTGGGATTAATGATATCGGTAATTGGCGCAAGTTTATCATGGCTGTTACTTTCAACGGAAACATTATACTCAGCAGCAAAAGAAGGAGTTTTGCCTAAGATATTTACTAAAGTCAATAAAAATTTTACACCAATAAATTCATTATTATTTTCTCAGATTTTCACACAATTTTTTCTTTTATCTATCCTCTTGCCAAGCATGAACAAAACCTATGTTACCGTAATAACAATGGGAACTACGCTTGTTCTTATTCCATATTTACTTTCTTCTATTTACGCAGTTAAAATTGCATGGAAAGAAAAAGGAGAAAATCAATTCAACAAGGCCATAGCTTTAATCGGCACGATTTATTCTATGTATGTTATTTACGCAGTTGGAATTAAATATCTTTTCTTTACCGTAATTTTCTATGTTTTAGGATCTGGATTGTTTATCTGGGCAAAAAAAGAGCAAAATCAAAAAATTCCAAGATGGGAAAAAAATCTAATCTTCGGTTTAAGTGTTTTAGCGGTAATAATTATTATTTTGCTGTATATGGGAAAAATTTCCATTTGACAATCTTTTTGTATCTCATGCAGCAAATATAATCTTTCTACATCTTTATAAACTCACATAGACTTTATTAATAAAGACGAAATTCTTATCTCTGTTTGAAAAAAATATATTGGGTATACTGCAGGTAATTCACAGCTTATTCGGATGCTCTAAAAAGTATATACAAAAAATAAGGATTGCATCATAACTATGATTTTTTTTAAATTGTGAGAACCTTTAATGAGGATATATTTAAAAGATGAGGTAAGGAAATTTAAACTCGTATATCCCTTGGAGTTTTATTAAAAATGAATTGATGCTAACACAAGATCGATTTGACAATACTTAATTCAGAATCAAGACGTTCTAATTATCACAAACACAAAAACTAATGTTTGATGTGATGACGTGTGTGATCAAAAAAAATCAGAACTCTACTAATCTAAAAGACTCACACATTAGTCTTGATGTAAAATAGTGCGGTTACTCTCCATTTTAAAAAAAGGAATAGCAAAAGACAATTCATTACTAAAACTTTCCAATGACCAGTTTTATGTGTAATGAATTTTATATCCTACACCCGATTTTTTTATCCGGATAATTGCGCTTTGGCTTGTTCTTATCAAAGTCTCAATACATAGGATTTATTGAGATTCCGAAACTTTTATAATTTTTCCCGTTTTTCGAGACACAAATCATCAGTCTGATAGTTTTTTTGACTTACAACATAGAACGTCAAATGTTGCATTAATCTTTTTTTCAGTTTACATCCTGTTTTAAATTTAAATTTTCATATAATGTTGTTGTGTCATTCGTACGTAAATTTGTAAAAAACAGTTTTGCTGTTATTTGGGTATATCATTTTAATTTCCGTAACAAATCCGTCTTTATCAGTTTTGTATTGATAAGAAACTTTTTGCTCTCCCTGTCCAAAAGATTCGGGTAGGTGTTTTGTGGCTTTACCTAACAACATATAATAGGGAAAAACGAGTGTGCAATTTTCTTCATCTATTTTAAGGAACAAACCGAACTGATTTTTGTTTTCAAGTGTAGTGTAACTAACATCAATCTGTTCATCTTGAAACCACATTTGCACCATATTGTCGTTTTCCCAATTAAACAATATATTTTCGTCTCCATATCCAATGGATGATAATTGTTCTTTTGCGTTGTAAATCATATTTCCAACCAGTGAAACAGGGAAATCACCATCTTTTGCAACCTCAATGTATCCATGCTCATTGAGTGAACAAGAAACAAATATATCACCTTTACTGATACGGAATGTATGTGTACCATATTCAATATGAGTAATCCCGAATATTTCTGAATTGTCGGGAATTGCTTTTGTTATTCGGCCTAGCGAGTCGTAACTAAGTGAGTAATTATAAGTGTAGCCCTCACTTTGAACCGTTATTGTGGATATTTTTTTAAACGAAACAGTCGTAGCGCATGTAGGCACTGTCGATACTACTAAGATAATTAAAGTAAATGTTATTAATTTGCGAAATTTCATATTATCCTCCTAAATTAAACACCCCATACACAATAATGGATATAATTCCTGTTACGATTAATGACGTTAAAAAACCAAATATTATCCACAAAACGATGAATAAAACAACCATAATAATATCAATCCCTGACATATTCTATATGTAATTATCGATTGAAAAGACTAATAATAAAAGCGAGAACAAAGACTACACCTCCAATTATAAGCACCCATTTAAGAATAGTGAAAAGTATGGTTATAATACCATATTGTTTATGTGTAAGTTAGAGGCTTCAAAGTCTAAGACCCATTTTGTGCCCTCTAATGACTTAAACGCATCTTTTCTTGAAGATGATAAGCCATTACAACTAATTAGGGCTATTATTATTATTAAATAAGCACGGACTGTTGATTTCGTATTCATGACATTACTACTTTCCTTCTCATTCCCCAAGTTCGGCATTAAAATTTAACCATAAAAAAGCGTGGGAACTGTTAAACTTTACCGGCTTTAAGGTCTATCAAAATCCTAGCATAAGTAGAGCAATAACTCAACACTGTATTATTTTGTAATGCTTTGTTGTTGTGTCCTCTTTCTTATATGAAATTTGATAGTCTTGTTAATCAAGTAATTTTTAAAACGCTTTTCGATTTAAATTAAAAAGTTATAAACGAAATATTGTATTGCAAAGATATTGTTTTTTTACAATAGGAAACACTTTTTTGTTTTTTTATTTTGAGTTAAAAAATGTTTCAATTGAGTTTGACATAATTGTTTGTGTTTTTTTATTGATAATCACATGTTTAGTGAAATTAGCTTTAAATTTCTGGTAATTTCTTACAATCCAATAACTTGTATAAATAATATATGAAACATTGAATTTCAGTTTGTAAAAATTGAATGTAAGTAGAAGTGTAGTTCTCTTATTCACTCATTCTTTTTATTTGGTTTAAATTCAAATAATTGAATCATTCCTGTATGATCACAACTTGATTTACGCTGCTTTAATTTGTAATACTGTTTTATTATAGGGATTTTTATTTTACCATTGTGCATAATGTTGGTTTGTTAAATGGTTTACATCAGTTTATCAAAACAGCGAGAACCAACTATAAACGGATAAAAACTTCTATGATTTACAAAGGTAAAAAAAGAAAAACGCCTAAATATCTAAATTTAAGCGCCTTATTAAGTGACCCCGGAGGGGCTCGAACCCTCGACCCAATGATTAAGAGTCATTTGCTCTACCAACTGAGCTACGGAGTCATTATTTTTTTAGGTTGCAAAGATAATAGTTTATTTTTTTGTAGGAAAATAATCTTATTACAGATTTAAAAATACAAAAAAAGATGGAAACAATAAATTCCATCTTTTCTTATATTTTTATTAATATATAATTAAATATTTGACAATTCAGCCCCAGCTTTAAATTTAGCAGATTTTTTCGCAGGAATATTAATTGGTTTTTTCGTTTGAGGATTGATACCTTTGCGAGCACTTCTTTCAGATACTGAAAATGTACCGAAACCTACAAGTACTACTTTACCACCTGATTTTACTTCACTAGAGATTGATTCTAATGTTGCGTCCAATGCTTTTTTAGCATCAGTTTTGCTAAGGCCAGATTTTTGTGCGATAGCGTCAATTAATTCTGTTTTATTCATACGAAAATAGTTAAATTAAAAAATTATACAATATTATTGAGGTTCACCTCTTTTATGGGTCAAATATAAAAGATAAAACCATAACTATCAAGAAAAAATAAAAAAAATAAGCATCTTGTCGTAAAATTTCACATTTATGACTTCAAAATGGGGAAAGCATGAGAAATAATCTTTAAATTTGTATACTGAGACAATTTAAAAAAATGAATACAAAATCTTCAGGTTTTATGCAGGCAATTCCGCCTGTTACAAAAAATCTTATTATCATAAATGTTATAATGTGGCTTGCGCAAATCGTAGCGGAGCAAAGAGGTATTGATTTATCCGAAATTTTAGGCTTACATTACTATCAGTCGGATGGTTTTTACATTTGGCAGATTATAACATACATGTTTTTGCATGATACCAGCTCATTTATGCACCTCTTTTCCAACATGTTTGCCGTTTTCATGTTTGGACGTACTTTGGAAATCGTATGGGGCGAAAAAAGATTCTTGCTTTATTACCTCATTACAGGAATTGGTGCAGGGCTGACACAACTCTTAGTTTTACATTTTCGAATATCCGGAATTACCAGCGGAATGGAATTAACGGCAATACAGGAAGTATATACCAATGGACGTGACTTGTTGTTAAAAAGCATGAACTACACAGATGTAGCACAAAGTTCATTAAATTTATTGCTTAACACAGTGACCATTGGAGCTTCAGGAGCTGTATTCGGTATTCTTCTTGCATTTGGCATGCTATTCCCAAATGCAGAACTTTTTATTATTCCTTTTCCATTCCCTATCAAAGCCAAATATTTTGTATTCTTCTACGGGTTAATCGAATTGTCATTTGGAGTTGCTAATATGCAAGGAGATTCTGTAGCTCATTTTGCACACTTGGGTGGAATGATTTTTGGTATTTTCCTTATCCTCTATTGGAAAAAGAAGAGAAAAATTGATGGACAAATTTTTTAAACAGATTAAAGATAAATATCACCAAGGAAGCATGTTGATAAAGCTTATTTTTATCAACATCGGTGTATTTTTTGTCATTAAAATTTTAAGCATATTCGCTACGTTGTTCAAACTCGATGTAGTTGATATTATAAATATTTTCGCACTCCCTTCCAAACCTTCGATGATTGTAAATCAGTTGTGGTCAATTATCACTTATATGTTTGTCCATGAATCTTTTTGGCACATATTCTGGAATATGTTGTGGATTTATTGGTTTGGAAAAATATTTCTAAACTATTTTACGGGAAAGAATCTTGCAAGTCTTTATGTTCTTGGAGGTTTAGCCGGAGGATTGCTTTATATACTCAGCTTTAATTTCATCCCCTACTATATTGACATGAATAACCGATGGCTGATTGGCGCTTCCGCATCAGTGTTGGCTATTGTGATGGCATCTGCTTTTTATCGTCCTGAAGTAAATATCCATCTTCTGTTTTTTGGCAGTATAAGAATCGTTTATATCGCTCTTGGAATTTTTATTCTTGACTTTTTTTCTTTGGATGATATAGCAAATCCCGGTGGACATGTGGCTCACATAGGCGGTGCTTTGATTGGATATTTATTTGCGGTACAATATAAAAAAGGAAAAGATATTACAGGGTTTATCAGTAAATCTATCGACAGAATTTTTTCTATATTTAAAAAAAGAAACAATCCAAAATTGAAAGTAAGATCACAGAATTTTAACAATTACAAGAAAGGTCCTACAACTACCAATAATGACGATGTAATAGATTCCATATTAGATAAATTAAAAAAATCAGGCTATGGAAGTTTGACTTCCGAAGAAAAGCGACATTTATTTGATGCGAGCAAAAAATAAAACAAGAAGTGTCAGGGATATTGTGAAATATATAATTTTCGCAACAAACCTTATCGTAATAATGCTTTTGTTATGGACATTTTTTGCTTGGCGCGTATCTCCACTCAAAACAAATTTCTTTTCATACATAGGTCTGTTTTTCGGGATTATTTTATTAATGAATGTTCTTTACCTTTTGTTGTGGTTATTTTTCGGAAAATGGAAGTTGGCTTTGATTTCCTTTGTAACGCTGATGTTTTGTTATGAACCGATACTGACTTATTTCCCTTTACATCTCTCACCCGAAGAAGCTCCTAAAAAAAGCATTCAAATTCTAACCTACAATGTTGAAGGATTTAGAGATGAAATAGACAAAAAACTAACGAAACATCCAATTTTAGAATATATCTCGGAAAAAGATGCAGATATTGTATGCTTACAAGAATATATGATTAGCAAAACAGGCAAAAATATTATATCCCAAAAAGATGTAAATAGTATTTTAAATCAATATCCTTACAGATCAATTACCGGTTTGGAATCGTCAGGCAAATATCACATCTATGGATTGGCATGCTTTTCAAAATTCCCAATTGAAGATACACACGAAATAATTTTCGAAAACTCTTACAACGGCGCGGCAATTTACAAAATCAATATAGGTGATTCTATTGTAACACTCGCCAATGTTCATTTGGAATCAAACCGCATCACACCCGAAGATAAGAAAATGTATAATGATTTTCTGAAAAATGATCCATCAGTTAATATTGATGCAGTAACTTCCAATATCCGTGCTCGGATGGGACGTTCATTCAGGAAAAGAGCTCGTCAAGTTGAAAAAGTGCAAAGTTATTTGGAACGCAACGGAGAAAATACAAAAATTATATGCGGCGACTTCAACGATACCCCAATTTCGTATGCATATCATAATATGAAAGGAAATTTGAAGGACGCTTATGCGGAAACAGGATTTGGAGCGGGGATCACGTATCATGAAGATTATTTTCTCTTCAGAATCGACTATATATTTCATAGTAAAAATTTAAAAGCTTATCAGGCTAAAGTGGATAATGTTAAATATTCCGATCATTATCCCCTATCCGCTTATGTTACGTTTTAAGCTTAATAAAAAGATTGTTTTATGTACATAATAAGTAAAGAATTTTCATTTTCAGCGGCTCACCAACTGCACGGACTACCTGAAACGCATCCATGTTCGCGGCTGCATGGTCATAATTATATAGTGAAAGTGCATTTAAAATCTGAACAACTTTCCGAAACTGGTTTCGTGCGTGATTATAATGAATTGGAAATTGTAAAAAAATACATTGATGAAGTTTTAGATCATCGCAATCTCAACGATATTATGGCACCATTAAATTCTTCAGCCGAAAACCTCGCAAAACTTATCTTTGATAAATTTAAAGACGAAATTCCCGAACTTTACGCTATAGAAGTTTGTGAAACCCCAAAAACTTCCGCCATTTATGAACCTTAAGGTGAATGAAATATTTTATTCATTGCAGGGAGAAGGAGGAAGAACAGGCGAAGCGTCCATATTTATCCGTCTTTCTAAATGTAATCTGGCTTGCAGTTACTGCGACACGAATTTTCATCCATTCTCCGAAATGTGTTTAGATGAAATTGCGGATAAAATATCGGATTATCCCTGCAACTGGATTATTTGGACGGGGGGCGAACCTACACTGCAATTAACAGACGAAGTTGTAAGGTTCTTCAAAGAAAAAGGATACAATCAGGCAATTGAAACCAACGGTACACGAACATTGCCCAACGGACTTGATTATATCACATGCAGTCCTAAAATCCAGTACGAGACCATCAAATCGCGCATCCCAGAAGTGGATGAACTGCGTTTTCCAATTGGTGCGGGGATTGCACTGCCGGAGATTTCTGTACTACCCAAAGCAAAATTTTATTTCGTCAGTCCTATATTCAATGATGCGGAAATCATTCCCGAAAACATGCAGTATTGCGTAGAACTCGTGAAAAATAATCCGCAATGGAGACTTAGTCTGCAAACTCACAAACTTATTGGTATCAGATGACAAAGTTTGATGTGACTATTTTAGGTTGCGGATCGGCACTCCCCACCACTTACCATAATCCAACTTCACAACTAGTGGATATTAACGAAAAACTGTTCATGATAGACTGCGGCGAAGGCACACAACTGCAAATGCGTCGTTTTAAAACTCGTATGAGCAAATTACACAGCATTTTTATCTCGCATCTTCACGGAGATCATATTTTTGGACTTCCCGGATTATTATCCACGCTGGATTTATTGGGGAAAAGCGGTGAGCTGAATATTTATGCACACGAAGAGATAAAATTCATTTTAGACCCTATACTTAACTTTTTTATCCTAAATGCGAGTTATAGAATCAATCTGATAACAATTCCAAAAAATCAAACTATAGTTCTGTTTGAAAATAAATCCATTAAAATAACCACTTTCCCACTGCTTCACAGAATTCCTACTTCTGGATTTCTTTTTGAAGAAAAACAAAAGGAAAATCACCTTCGTCGAGAAATGCTGGAATTTCACAAAATTCCTATCGCCAAATATCAGTCGCTGAAAGAAGGTTGTGATTATGTAAAAGAGGACGGCGAAATCATTCCAAATAATGTGTTGACATACCCAGCTGAACAGCCGCGCAGATACGCCTACTGTTCCGACACAGCTCCATTCGAAGATATAATTCCCATTATTAAGGGAGTAGATTTGCTTTTTCATGAAGCGACATTTGCCGAGAGCGAGCGCGTAAGGGCAAGGGAAACTTTTCATTCTACTGCGGCGCAGGCGGCCAATATTGCAAAAATGGCAGAAGTCAAAAAACTAATTATCGGACATTATTCGTCCCGATATTTTAACAATCAACACCTTTTACAAGAAGCACAAGAAATTTTCGACAATACCATTCTTGCCAACGAAGGATTAGTGGTGCATGTTTAATAAATTTATATATATCCTAAACCCAACATAGGCATGGGTTGTTTTGTCTAAATAAAAGATTAATTGATATGAAAATAGCTATAGTTGGTGCCAGCGGTGCAGTTGGACAAGAATTACTGAAAGTGTTAGAAGAGAGAAATTTTCCTGTGGACGAACTATTCCTTTTTGGTTCAAAAAGAAGTGCAGGAACATCCTATAATTTCAAAGGTAAAAGTGTTGAAGTAAAGGAACTGCAACATAATGACGATTTTCAAAATATTGACATCGCGTTTGTTTCAGCAGGTGGCGGAACCTCTATAGAATTTGCCGATACTATTACAAAACACGGCACCATTATGATTGATAATTCCAGTGCTTTCCGCATGAATAACGACGTTCCATTGGTGGTCCCCGAAGTAAACCCTGAAGACGCGCTCAACAGACCAAGGAATATCATCGCCAATCCCAACTGCACCACCATCCAAATGGTTGTTGCGCTAAAAGCAATAGAAGACATTTCACATATCAAAAAAGTACATGTTTCCACCTATCAGGCTGCTTCTGGCGCGGGCGCGGCAGCCATGGAAGAATTGGAAAATCAATATAGAGAATTAGGTGAAGGAAAAGATCCAACTATCTCAAAATTTGCTTATCAACTTGCATATAATATTATTCCTCAAGTAGACGTATTCACTGAAAACGGCTATACCAAAGAGGAAATGAAGATGTTTAACGAAACGCGCAAAATTATGCATTCCGACATCCAAGTGAGTGCCACCTGCATACGCGTTCCTGTAATGCGTGCGCATTCAGAAGCGACTTGGATTGAAACGGAGCGTCCGATTTCTGTGGAAGAAGCAAAAGAAGTTTTCGCCAAAGCGCAAGGCATAGTTTTGTTGGATAATATGGAGAAAAAAGAATATCCAATGCCGTTGTTTATCGCGGGAAAAGACCCCGTCTATGTGGGGCGCATCCGCAAAGACTTGACCAACGAAAATGGACTTACTTTTTGGACAGTTTCAGACCAAATCCGCAAAGGTGCGGCGCTGAATGCTGTGCAAATTGCAGAGTACCTTATAAAACAATAAATCATTTACTTGACTAGTCCTAAATAATCGTTAAACCTGTAACGATTATTTAGGACTAGTCATTAATTCAAATCAAAGTCTTGATAAAGAAGAACGCAATCAATCCAACGCAAATAAATTTCATCACTAGTCCGGCAATATACCCGATGAATGCACCGGTTGCATGCTTCACAGCGATCTTTACTTCAGAACCAGCAGTGAGTCCACCGATAAAAGCACCGACAAACGGACCAAAAATAATTCCAAAAGGTCCGAGGAAAAACCCAACTAGTAATCCGATGGTTGCGCCCCATACTACTCGTTTGCCACCTCCCATTTTTTTAGTTGTCCACACGGGCAACACATTGTCAATAATAGTAATGATAAGCGTCAATATTCCGGTGATGACGATTGCAGTCCACGAAACATTATTCTGCACCGAAGGTTCAAATTTCAGAAGCAACAACCCTACCCAGCAGAGTGGAAGTCCGGGCAAAGCAGGAGCAATAGTTCCGACGGCACCGATAATCATCAGAATGATTGCGAGTATGATATAAATGGATTCGGGCATAATATTTTATTCGCGAGGATGTTCTTTCACCACTCTGTGAGGCAGAGAACCGTGTCCGAGAATTTCAATCGGACACGAATCGTAAGCATTTTGCAACCATTCGCTACTAACTTCCGTTCCAGAATGATAATGCAGCTCGCCATTCACACAAGCAATATTTTTCACCATTGAAATAATCGTTCCGACATCGTGCGAAACTAGAATGATGGCTATTTCTTTGTTGATTTCTCCCAAAAGTTTGTAGAAATTGGTTTCAAACAATTTATCTACATAAGAGTTGGGTTCGTCCAAAATAATTATCTGCGGATTGTCAATGATAGCTCTTCCAAGCAATACTCTTTGAAGCTGTCCTCCCGATAATTCCCCGATGGCGCGGGGAAGGAGATTCGCTATTCCTAATTTTTCGGCAACGTCTGCCACCGCTTTCTTTTGTATGCCTGTATATCGTTTTATGATTTTACCTTCTGGAGTAAGTCCAGAAAGAATGACATCCCTCACGCTGATAGGAAATTTTTTGTCAATCTGGTTGATCTGCGGAAGATATCCGATATTAAGTGGATTATTTGGATGTTGTTCATTAATATATTTCACCGTTCCTTTTTCGGATTTTACCAATCCCAGAATCGCTTTGAGAAGCGTTGTTTTTCCTCCTCCATTGGGACCGATGATTCCGAGAAAATCTTTTTCCAAAACGTCCAGATTCACATTGCGCAACACCTCCGGTTTGTTTTCATAACTCACCGTCAGGTTTCGTATCTCTATCAGATTTTTCATTCAGTTTTTCCTGCTAAGATCTCGGCAATACGGATGATTTCCTTATCCCATTCGTATGCCAGCGGATTGATGGTATAAATTTTTGCGCCGATTTCTCTTGCCAGTATTTCGGCATTCTTAGAATCAAATTCTTTCTGAACAAAAATTACTTTGATATTTTCACGGCGCGCCAAATCAGTCAATTTCTTCATCTGCGCGGGAGAAGGACTTTTCCCCTGATCTTCGATGCTGTATTGTTTCAGATTATACTCCTGAGCAAAATAAGAAAGCGCAGGATGATAAATGATAAAGCTTCTGGATGGAGCATCCGCTAAGATTTCTTCTACCTTTTTATCAGTATCATCAATCAATTTATCCAACGCCTCATGATTGCTTTTGTACAAAGCGACACCGTCTTTTTGAGAAAATAATAAAGCACGATACATATTTTTCACAAACTGTTTAACAGTTTTAGGAGATGACCACACGTGAGGATCAGCCGTTCCAGCGTGAGAATGACCTGCCATATTAACCTCGTGTTCGTGCTTTTCTTCAGCAAAAATCATTTTCAATCCTTTAGAACAATCCACAATTTTCACATCAGGATTATTTTTGGCCAAATCACGTGCCCAAGCAACTTCGTATCCAAGATTTCCGACCTTGAAATACATCTCGCTTTTGCCAAGATTAGTCATGGCGAGCGGCGTGGGGTCATACGCTTCGGGACTGGTACCTGGAGGTACCAAAACATTGATATTATAGGCGTCACCCACCAACTTCTCTAGAAAGAAGCGTTGGGGTTCGATAGTTACTGTCATTATTTTTCCCTTTCGAGAATACGAATTACATGCCGTCAAAAGGAGAAGTGCTGCAAAAAGTAGATATTGTAGTTTACGCATCGTTAATTTTTTTATCAAAAATACAATTTTTAAAGTAATTAAAAGTGATTACGATACAAACATTTTCTACTTTTGTCACCAAATGAAAGAGATCAAGATTGAAGTTACCGAAGATGGTTCGCACACTCTATACCTGCCCGAAATGGGCGAGCATTATCATTCCACGCATGGTGCGGTGCAGGAATCTCAGCACGTTTACATCCAAAGAGGATTGGAAAATTGTGGTAAAAAGCAAGTGTATATTCTGGAAATAGGTTTCGGCACAGGATTGAATGCCTTACTCTCTTATCGTTTTGCAAAAACCAATAACTTAAACATCTTTTATCATACCGTCGAATTGTTTCCTTTGGAAGAACAACTTACTTACCAATTTAATTATGTAGAAAACACAGACGAAGAAGATTTTTTCAGGCGTCTTCATCAATGTGCATGGGACAAGGAAGTGAAATTGACCACACAGTTTACGATTTTCAAAAATAAAACGGATATTACACTTAAAGATAGGTTACATTCATTCAAGAAGTTTGATTTGGTATATTTCGATGCATTCGGACCCGATAAGCAGCCAGAAATGTGGGACGAGAAAATATTTCAGCAAATTTATAATCTGTGTAACGAAGGTGCAATCCTAGTTACATATTGCGCAAAAGGCGAAGTGAGAAGACGCTTGCAGCGCGTAGGATTTTTAGTTGAAAGATTGCCAGGACCTCCCGGAAAGAGAGAGATTCTAAGAGGTAAAAAGTAGAAATCATATTGTTTTTTAGTAATGCATAAATAGGCATTAATAAAACAATAGTGTTCTGTAATATACATGATTAGTTTGAGGAGAATCAGTTAGATTTAGAGGTATTTCTATTCAGTTATCGATAAAAAAGCGAGTAACTAACCTATTTCATGTCAGTACTCGCTTTCTCTATTTGTATTTACTATTTATTTTTTCAAAGCTTGTCTGTAACCTTGTTGAAGATTCCAAAATCCACGAGTGAAATCAGGAATTTCTACAGGTGCACTGCCATTTTCCAATGAAATTTTGGTTAGCGGCACCAGGCAAGACCATTCTGCCAAGTCATACACGTCCATATCCAATGGCAAACCGTTTTGCAGGCAATAGATCAAGCGATAATCCATGATAAAATCCATTCCTCCGTGCGCGATAGAGCCCAATGCTTCGGCAGTCTTTTTCATCTCTGCAGTGATAATCGGACTTTCGTATTTTTTCATAAATTCCTGACGCGCTTTTTCGGGCATCCATCGGTGAGCGTTTAGTTTGTACAAATCTGGAGCTTCATCTTTGCCGAGCTCATCGCCCTGAATTGCATAATTTTCAGAAGGATACTTGCTAGCGTAACCCTTTGTTCCTGCTATATTATACATACGTGAGTATGGACGAGGCGAAGCTACATCGTGATGAATTTCGATAGTTTTGCCTTTTTCCGTGCGGATAAGGGTTAGCGTATGCTGACCATTTTTGAAATCGGTTACTGTTTCATTTCTTTTCTTTTTCAGGAAAGCAGGAATGCTCACAGGTTTGCTGTCCATTGATACCAAATAGTTCATCTTATCACCTCGGTGAATGTTCAATGCCTGACAAGCAGGGCCCATTCCATGCGTTGGATAAAGGTCGCCGCGATTTGCTTTATTTTCAACCATGCGCCAGTCGCCTTCATATTCGTTCCAGAAAGGTTCGAGTTGATGAATGTATGCGCCTTCAGCATACAACGTTTCTCCGAAAACCCCTTTTTGAATCATATTCAAAGTCGTAAGTTCGAAATCGTCGTACACACAATTTTCGAGCATCATGCAATGTCTACGTGTTTTTTCGGCTGTATCTATAATTGCCCAGATATCTTCCATTGTCAGTGCGCCGGGAACTTCCGTTGCCACATGCTTTCCTTTTTTCATGGATTCGATAACCATCGGAGCATGATTTTTCCAGTCCGCACAAATGTAAACCAGGTCTATATCATTTCGTGCCACAAGTTGTTTCCATGCATCGTAACTTCCACTGTAACCTGTGGCTACAGGAAGTCCTGCTTTTTTCAAAATCTTTTGAGCGTTCTCTACTCTGTCAGCATGCAGATCACACAATGCTTTCACTTCCACACCAGGAATATTGATAAGTCTTTCTACCGCACCGGGACCGCGCATTCCAAGACCGATAAATCCTATGCGAACTTTTTCAAGTTTTGGGGTCGTTAATCCGACTGCATGTTGCTGACCCGCAGGACGTGTAGGAACTGTCGTTTTTATAACATACGAATTTTTATTCTTGGTTACAGATTGTGGTATCGAACAGGAAGTTACCATTCCCAATGCGACCGCAAAAATTAGAATTATTGACTTTCTCATAAGCTCTATATATTTTATTTGAATGGCATTGTATTTTTCACAAAAATATAAACTTTTTTAATAAACAGCAATTATACACTTATTATTAAATAAACGAAATAACTATTTTTCACGGCATTAATCGTCATTCTTTGTGTTAAAACGATTACTTTTGTCCAATATAAAATGTAATTAGTATGAAAATTGCGCTTATTGGTTATGGAAAGATGGGCAAAGCAATAGAGACTATCGCTTTGGGACGCCATCACGAAATCAGTTGCCGTATAGATGCGGGTGAAGAATACAAATTTGATTCTGCCGAATTTAAAAATTCTGAAGTGGCAATTGAATTTACTACTCCGCAAAGCGCATTATCCAATTATTATAAAGCTTTTGAGTCAAATGTACCCGTAGTTTCTGGCACTACCGGATGGTTGGATCATTTGGCTGAGTTGAAAGATTTCATAGCAAAAGAAGGAAAAACATTTTTCTACGCATCCAATTTTAGTTTGGGAGTAAATGTATTTTTTGCGGTAAATAGATATCTCGCCAAGTTGATGAATAACTTTCCTGATTATAATGTGGAAATGGATGAAACGCATCACATCCACAAAAAAGACGCACCCAGCGGCACTGCCATCACTTTAGCAGAGGGAATTATTCAAAATATTGATAAAAAAGATAGTTGGACTTTAGACAAAAATGTTGCACCGAATGAAATACATATAAACTCAATAAGAGAAGGTGAAGTTCCCGGCAGACACACCATTACTTATTATTCTGATCTGGACACAATACAAATTACACACGATGCAAAAAGCCGCAAAGGTTTTGCTTTGGGAGCAGTCATAGCAGCGGAATTCCTTAAAGATAAAAAAGGATTTTACGGGATGGATGACCTTCTGAAATTTTAATACAAACAAACTCTGATAAACAAAATACAACAAGATATATGGAAAAATCTACAAATCTTTCATTGTCTCAACGCATTCATGAGGCGACACGCCGCCAATGGACATGGTTTACAATACTTTCTCTGCTTTGGATAGCATTCTCATTTTGGGCGGAAAATTTATGGTTGCTGCTTTTTATTTTACTTTTCTTCGATATGTACATCACGAAGTTCATTCCTTGGACTTGGTGGAAAAACTCGAAGAATAAAGCCTTTCGTAAAACAATGGAATGGGTTGACGCGATTGTATTTGCACTGATTGCCGTATATTTTATTAATTCTTTTGTTTTCCAGAATTATCAGATTCCAACACCATCGCTGGAAAAATCTTTGCTTGTGGGAGATTTCCTTGCAGTTAGTAAAATGAGCTACGGACCACGCGTCCCTATGACGCCGCTGTCTTTTCCGCTCGCACAACACACCATGCCGATTATCGGCGGAAAATCCTATTTCGATAAACCACAATGGAAATATAGACGACTGAAAGGTTTCGGAAATGTAGAGCGTAATGATATTGTTGTATTCAATTTTCCTGCAGGAGATACAGTGGCGATGAATGTGCAACAGGCAGACTTCTACACACTTTCAAAATATGATCCAATGGGAAGTGCTGGTGTTAGAAATAATCCTGCTAAATATGGAAAAATTGTTTTCCGCCCCGTTGACCGCCGAGAAAATTACGTAAAACGTTGTATAGGAATGCCGGGAGAAACCATCCAAATAAAAGACGATAAGGTATTTATCAATGGTAAATATCTCCAAAATGCTGAGAATGCGGAACAAAACTATATGATTCAAACTGATGGAGCTTTGATTTCAGAATCGGTTTTTCAAGAACTGGGAGTCAGCAAAAGTGATTATCTCGCTCAAAACGAATATGGTGAATGGTTTGACAAAGCTCAGGATTTATCGACAATTGATACATTAGTTGCAAAGCACTATGGGTTTAAATTAAAAAACGGAACTTATGGTAAACTTTATGCGGGAATTCCATTGACGAATGAAATGGTAAATAAACTGAAATTAAAACCATTTATTCTCACCGTTATCAAAGAAAAAGAAGAACCAGGAATGAGTTACTACTATCCCCTGAACTATGAAACCCAATGGACACGCAATAATTTTGGTCCACTGTGGATTCCTAAAAAAGGCACAACACTTACCTTTGACGGCAACGTTGCTTTCAAAGTTGCCGCTTACGAACGTTGTATCAAAAACTACGAAGGAAACAACTTTGAATATAAAAACGGCAAGGTATTTATCAACGGCAAACAAGTTAATTCCTATACTTTCACGATGGATTATTACTTCATGATGGGTGACAACCGCGATAATTCTGCCGATTCGCGCGTTTGGGGTTTTGTTCCCGAAAATCACATAGTAGGAAAACCTGTATTAATATGGCTTTCATTAAATAAAGACAAAGGTTGGTTTAACGGAAAAATCCGGTGGAATAGGATTTTCACGAGTGCAAAAAGATGAATTCTGTAAATTTTGAGAACAAAAGTTCTAAAGTTTGTATTCTGTCTTCTTTGTATCTTGCACCTGTTGAATATTTTCATGAAATCTTCAGTGCTGAAAAAGCTATTATTGATATCAACGAAAACTTTCAAAAACAGTCTTACCGCAACCGCTGCATCATCGGCGGCGCAAATGGAGCAATGCCTTTGAGCATCCCCATAAAGAATTTCGAAAACGACAAGTCTCTTATGAAAGATGTGCGCATTGCAGAACACGGCAACTGGCGCCATCTTCATTGGAATGCAATTATTTCTGCATACAAATCCACACCTTTCTTCGAATATTTCGAAGATAATTTCAGACCTTTCTATGAAAAGAAATTTACATTTCTTGTCGATTTCAACGAAGAGCTGAGAAAACTTATCTTCAGTTCGCTTCAGCTCGACATTCCTGTTGAATATTCAGAGAACTATATTACAACAGAAACCAATAACGATTTCCGCTCATTAATCCATCCAAAAATTCCATCACAAAAGAACTTCCCTGAATATTATCAGGTTTTCAAGGCAAAAAACGGTTTTCTCCCAAACCTCAGTGTCATTGATATTCTTTTCAATATCGGACTAGAAACACGAACATATTTCTCTAAACTAAAATAAAAAAGGTTCCGACAAATGTCAGAACCTTTTCATGTTTAATATCTATTTAAATTAGATAATTTCGATTAATTGACCACCTACTGGCACAGCATCACCTTCTTGAGCGAAGATTTTACCTACTTTACCATCGCATTCAGCAGTGATATCATTTTCCATTTTCATAGCTTCTAATACCATTACTACTTGACCTTTTTTTACATCGTCGCCTTCTTTTACATTTACACTTAAAATGCTGCCTGGCATTGGGCTTTCAATAATGTTACTCATAATTGTTGTAATATTTATATAATTAATAAAATGTTGATTATGCTTGAGATTTCTCGAACTCAGCTTGACGTTTTTTGCGTAAAAATCCTTTAGCTACAGCAGGGAAAAGTTCCAATAATAATTGTTCTTTTTCGTCTTTAGCCAATTTTACGTTACCGAATTCAGGCATTTCAGGATTATCTTGCATTTGATATTTTGAAGTGTCATAAGGAACTTCTTCACGAACGCCTGCAATTTTTTCTCTGAAATCAGGATTTATAGCAACTGGAGTTTTTCCATATTCACCTTTAACCAATGCTACGAATTGGTTAGAAGTACTTGCATATTTTTCTTTTCCGTTCTTAATGTTCAATGCAGAAAGTACTGCCTGAGCACCTACGATTTGGCTGGTTGGAGTTACCAATGGAGGTAAACCTGCATCCAAACGTACGCTAGGAATCAATTTCATTGCATCATCCAAGATATCCAATGCATTGAATTGGTTCAACTGAGCTACCATGTTGGTATACATACCGCCTGGAACTTCAGCATTTTTTACTTTTTCATTTGGTTTTGGGAAACCAAAGTAATCTTCAATTGCATGACAAGCATTCAATAATGCTTCTTCGTCAAGATTCTTAGCAGCTTCTATTGCTTTGTCAAATTGTTGGTCAATTTCAGCAGGAAGAGTATCTGTAAGAGGATTGAACGGATTTGGGAATTGTTTCACTGCATCGAATGCATCCAATTCTTTACGGATATCGTACAAGCCTTCGTTGATTTTAGCAACAGCTTCCATGTTTACATCCATTTCGATACCTAGTTTCTTTGCAAACAAATAGATAAGCTCAACTGCAGGAGCAGCAGGGCCGCCTGCAAAGTTCCAGATGTTACAGTCTACAATGTCAACGCCGTTAACAATTGCTGATAGTACAGAGCCTAAACCATAACCCGGTGTACAGTGTGTATGGAAATCAACAGGTATATTCAAGTTTTCTTTGAACAACTTTACTAATTCAGCAACACGTTTTGGTGGGATAAGACCACTCATATCTTTGATAGTAATCATGTCTGCTCCCAAAGCAGCCATTTCTTTTGCTTTGTTCAAGAAATATTCGTTAGTGAATACATCCTTTTGGTTAGGATCGTCATATTTTGGATCGATGGTGTAGCAAACTGCACAATCAGCCATACCGCCGTATTTCTTGATATATTTAACGCTTGATTTGATGTTGTCAACGTCGTTCAAAGCGTCGAAAATACGCATGATATTCAAACCATTTTCAACAGCGTTTTTGAAAAATCCGTCAATGATTTCATCAGGATAAGGAGCATATCCATAAAGGTTACGTCCACGTGAAAGTGCTGTAAGTTTTGAAACTCCGCCTACAACATCACTGATTTTTTTCAAACGGTCCCATGGATTTTCACCTAAGTAACGCATTACTGAATCAGGTACTGCACCACCCCAAACTTCCATTGCATAAAAGTTAGCGTCTTTGTAGAATGGTAATACCTTGTCAATCTGACCTTGATTCATACGAGTTG
The DNA here is from genome assembly GCA_032068765.1 of Dysgonamonadaceae bacterium. GTDB lineage: Bacteria > Bacteroidota > Bacteroidia > Bacteroidales > Dysgonomonadaceae > DAMBHY01. The sequence continues at coordinate 59,242 of DAMBHY010000014.1, forward strand.
CGAACGCTGATTGTTGTCCGTCTCTCAAGGTAAGGTCTCTAATTAAAAGTTTATTATTCATAACTATTTCCAATTAATAGATAAATTTTATTTTAATACACAATTTTTCTCTAAACGAATAAATTTAATTACAAATTATAAGAATACAATCGAGATTAAATTATATTTATAATTATTTTAAATTCACCAATTTATAAGCGTTTGGTAAAGTACAAAGTAACAAATTTTTTTTCAATAAACTGATGAAATAACGAAAAATTTGGGAGACTTATTGTGTTAAGAAAGATTTACACAATACTGTTACTTTCACGAGTTATAAAAAAATAGAATTCGCTCCAAGTCGCTACTTGAAACGAATTCTAACCAAGAATAAACATCGATGTTTAATCAGAATTATTTATTTTACCTTCTGAATCTAAACCATTCGGAAAGTTCATGCTCTTCTCCTTTCAGGTAAGCGGACACCATTTGCATCCCTGCTACGGAGAATGTTATACCGTTTCCACCAAAACCCAGTACCCAGTAAGAATTTGGAAAGTCAGGATGTTCACCAATGTATGGAAGTCCATCTTTAGTTTCCCCGAAAGTTCCTGCCCAGCTAAAATCCACGCGATACTCAAAATCTGGGAAAAATTTCTGAACTAATTCATGCAGTTTTTTTGTTTTGTTTGGAAGCAGTTTTTCTCTAAAAAGCGAGTTTTTAAACCTCACGTCCTCCCCGCCTACCAAAACGCGTCCGTCATCCGTTGTACGCATATAGAGATACGGCTGGTCTGTATTCCAAATCAGGACATCTTTCAACTTATCGTGCATGCATTTATCCCTTTCGCTAACCATTGCGAAAGATGAAAGCAGTTTCACAAAATTGTCGCTAATCATCTGCGTACTTTCATAACCGTTGCAATAAATTACTTTTTTTGCAGTGATGCTGTGTCCATATTCGGTTAAAAACTGAACACCATCATCCAAATAAGTTGTTTTGGTAATTTCCGTTTTGTCAAAAATCTGAAGTCCTTTTTTCTGGTTATACATCAACAAATCGTGCGCCAGCTTGAAAGCGTCCACGCTAGCACCTTGTTGAGACAAAATACCTCCGTAAGTATTGTATAGTCCGTACCGACTTTCGATTTCTTCCTTTTCGAGCCATTTCACTTCAAAAGTTGCTGCCTTACGAGCTGCAAGTTCTTCTTTTAACATCTTTACATCCTTTTCGGAAGACGTAAAATAAAGCGATTCCTTCTTTTTGTATCCGCATTTTGATTTAATCTCTTTGGCAATTTCGCCTACTGTATCTATGGCTTTATAGCACGCAATGTAACTTTTTACCGCACCTTTCGCGCCTATATTTCTCGTCAACTTATGCAGTGGAACATCTATTTCATATTGCAGCATCGAAGTTGTTGCGGATGTACTTCCGTTGCAAACTTCACGTCTGTCTATCAAAATAGTTTGATAACCGTCTTTTATACATTGGTGAGCAATGAGACTTCCCGTGATACCTCCGCCGACAATTAAAATATCTGTGGTAACATCTTTATTAATAGAAGGATACGAATTAAGTAATCCATTCTTTATTAACCAAAAGGGTTCTGAGCTTTTTAAATCCATATTAATGATATGTATGTAGATTTATAATTTTGGGAAGTAAGTCTTTTTCCGAAAATTATTATTATAACACGCAGTAAATGAAATAAGTTTTGGAGAATAATCAAAAAATCACAATTCTAATACTGATTGTTGCGTCAGGGCATAAATTTTATAGGCATTCTTGTTGGTTAAGAGCTGAAAACCGGTAAAATGACTAAAAGCGGGAAGCCACAAGGCTTTCTTAAAAACAACGAAACACGGCAGTCTTACGTATTGTTTTTTCATTGGCGAGAGCAGAACTCCGGGATGAATGTGGCCACTTATAATAAAATTATCGGTATTTATATTCGCCGTTTCTTCATGTACAAAAGTAAAATTGCCGCAATTGAATACTTCTGTTATTAATTGTATATCAAATTGTGACTCAATTTTCTGCGAAATTCGATCGTGATTGCCTTTCACCAAAACTACCTGAAGCATAGAATGCCGCAGCCGCCATTCCAAAAACAACGCTACATCATGGTTATTTTCAGCATGAAACAAATCGCCCACCACAATTAAACGCTTCACGTTAAAATATTTAATCAACGCATCCAGTCTAGCAAGGTCACTGTCCATTACCGAAGTTGGTATAGCAATGCCGTGTTTGCGAAAATGAGCGGCTTTCCCCACATGTAAATCGGAAAGAAACAAGGTTTCCTCTTCTTCCCAAAATGCCGCCCTATAATTGGTAAGGATGATATGTTGATTTTGAATTTCTATTTCCTGCGTGGCGATCATCTTAAATTGGCTTTTTGCATTCTTTTTATTCGGTCTTCGAGTTTTTCGGAAGTTAAAGACTGGCGCAAACTATCCACTTTGATAGGGAAACTTAGCGGCGTGAATTTTTGAGCGTTTACCAATACTATTTTAGAATTTTGTATTCGGTCAAATGCAGCTCGCAAGCGCGTTTCTTCTAACTGCTGATTAAACACCTCGCTGTAAGCCTGACGAATTAGAAGATTTCCCGGTTCGTGCTCTTCGAGCACTTTGTAAAACAATCCTGCCGATGCCTGTAAACTCTTATTGGTACGTTTGGTGTGCGGCATTCGCTGGATAACCATTCCTGAAATAACCGCGATATCACGGAATTTGCGACGCGCCATTTCCGATGCATTCATACTGCTGTCAATATCTTCCACCAGATTTTCATTACTCAATATATCGTAAAGATTGGAATCATCAACGGGAATAGGCTGGTCGCTAAACAATTCAAAACCATAATCATTCATCGCGATAGAAAAAGTTATCGGCTCAATCCGACTGATTCTGTAAGCTATAATCGCGGCCATCACTTCGTGCACTAATCGTCCTTCAAAAGGATACATAAACAAGTGATATCCTTCGCGCGTCTTAATAAGCTCCACCAAAAGCTCATCTTCATGCGGAATGTGCGACACCTTTTCCTGTTCTACAAACAAAGGATGAAGAAAACGCAACTCTTTATCGCTTGGCTTGGTATGCATCACTTCTGATATTTTTTGTCGGAGATAATGGCTGAGATTAGATGTCAGAGGCAGACGCCCACCGAGCCAGCTCGGCGTAATAGCGCGACCTGATGCGGCTCGCACAATTACCGTCATGTCTTTTATCGAAACAATTTCCAATACACGACCAGCGAGCACGAATTTTTCTTCTTTCTTCAGTTTGGAAATGAAATATTCTTCAATCATGCCAATATATCCGCCTGACATAAATTTCACCTGCATCATGATATCGCTCACAATCGCACCCATATTAAGGCGGTGCAACAAGGCGATTTTCCGTGAAGTCACTTTATACAATCCGTCTTCATCAATAATAACTTTATGAAACTCCTCATAATTACCCAGCGTGTCGCCTCCACGCGTAATGTGCACCAGCACCCAGCGCCATTCGCGCTCCTCCATAAACGAAAAAGCGTGAGTCTGTTTGATTTCGTTCCACATTTCTTCTTCTCGGAAGCCATCGCTGACTGCAAGCGTTACAAGATATTGTATCAAAATATCAAACGTCATGACCATCGGTTCACGTGGCTCAATTACATTGTCTTTCAACGCTTGTTTGAGCGCGGCAACTTCTACCAGTTCGAGCAAATGCGTGGGAAGAAAATATATTTTTGATGTTTCGTAAGGCGAATGTCCGCTGCGACCTGCCCGTTGCATAAAGCGTGCTACTCCTTTGCTGGAACCGATTTGTATAACCGTATCCACAGGCTTAAAGTCGACGCCTAAATCAAGCGAAGAAGTTGTCACCACAGCCTTTAGATAGCCTGCGGCTAAATTATCCTCTATCCAGTTACGCAGTTCGAAATCGATGGAACCATGATGAATCGCAATCTGCCCTGCGAATTCGGGATGCGCGTCTAGCAGCATCTGATACCACATCTCGGCTTGCGAACGCGTGTTAGTAAAAACCAGCGTGGTCTTGCTTTTCTCCACAATATCCACCACCTTATTTACAAGTTTTCCGCCCAAATGTCCCGCCCAGGGAAGCGTTTCTACATCGTCGGGGAAAATAGAAATGACTTCCATCTTCTTCTTGTTTTTGGAGATAATCTTTGTCTTTTTGAGAGAATAAGGGATCAGCGTTTCCAACGCTTCATCAAGATTACCTATCGTTGCAGTAATCCCCCATATCTGCAATTTAGGCTGAATATGCAGCAGACGACTGACGGCAAGCTCAGTCATCACACCCCGCTTCGTACTCAGCAATTCGTGCCATTCGTCCACTGCCACACAGTGAATATTTTTGAAAAAGCGGGTATAATCTTTCTGCGAAAACAGCAGATGCAGTGTTTCGGGAGTGACAATCAGGATTTCGGGCATCTTGCGATTTTGTTCCTGACGAGTTTTAATATCCGTATCTCCGTTTCGCACGCCCACTTTCCAGTCGATATTTAATTCTTCGAGCGCCGTATTCATCGCTTTGCAAATATCTTTTGCCAGCGAACGCAAAGGAGTTATCCATAACAACTGGATTGCTTTGGTATGTTTTTCGGGATTATTGATATGGTCGATAACGAGCGCGAGAAACACCGAAAAAGTTTTGCCGAATCCTGTAGGTGCTACGACCATTCCGCTATATCCATTCGAATATTTAAACCATGTATCTGACTGAAATTCGAAAGGTGTGTTGCCTTTTTCGTTCATCCATTGCAGAATACGCCTATAGCCTTCCGATGATTTAAACTTTTCGATCATCATGGCGTAATCATTTTTTTGATGTCATCGATATCGTCTATTTCATCAACGGTTTTATCTTTGCGCCAGCGCAAGATGCGAGGGAAACGCAATGCTACACCTGACTTGTGACGTTTGCTGAATCCGATTCCTTCAAAACCTAATTCAAACACAAGTTCGGGTTTTACGGTGCGAACGGGACCGAATTTTTCTATGGAATTCTTGCGCACAAACGAACTAATTTCTGTAATTTCCTTATCCGTCAATCCCGAATATGCTTTGGCAATGGTCACGAGCTCGTCGCCTTTTTTCACTGCGAAAGTATAATCAGTATAGTGCTGACTGCGTCGGCCGCTCCCCTTCTGTGCATAAATCATGACTGCATCAATAGTGAGCGGGTCAATCTTCCACTTCCACCAGTCGCCTTTTTTTCTGCCTGAGTGATATATAGAATCTTTACGCTTCAGCATCACGCCTTCACTATTGATATCCCTCGCTCCCTGACGTAAAGCAGCCAAAGCATCCCAACTATCAAACGACAAAATCGGTGACAATCGAAATGCTTCCGCCTTATTCTCAGAAAAAAACTTTTCAAGCATTTCCCTTCTTTCCAAGAAAGTCTTGCTACGCAGATCCTCACCTTCATATTCCAGCATATCATACACATAAAACATAATAGGAATCTCTGCCAGCATCTTCTTCGAAATCACTTTGCGGTTAAGCCGCTGCTGCAGTGTCTGGAAATTATAAATCATATCATCTTTCGCAGCAAGAATTTCTCCATCAATCGCAAAATCTATAGAAATATTCGCGGCCGCGTCGCGCAATTCGGGAAACTGGTCGGTAACAATCTCTTCGCCGCGCGACCAGATAAACACTTCGCCGTTGCGCTTGGTAATCTGACCGCGAATTCCGTCCCATTTATATTCCGCAGTCCATTCCGAAATATCGCCCATCTCGTGGATATCTTTGTCGATGGGATAAGCAAGACAAAACGGATATGGCTTAGAATTGTCGGGGTTGATGGTACTCCCGCTCACCAGCTCTTCAAACGAAATGGTATCGATATCCCACTTGCCGTAAATGCTGTGCATCAGTACATCCTTGTCGTTATTGGTATATTGCGCAAGCGCAGTGATAAGTATCTTTTGCGAAACCCCGATGCGGAAACTTCCACCGATGAGTTTGTTGAAGATGAAACGTTCGGTCGTATCCAGTTCATTCCAGCTTTTTACCACATACGCTTTTTTCTCCTCATCATTCAACGGTGCCAAAGCGATAATCTCGTTCATCCACTGCGTGAGGGATTTGTCGGAATAATTTTCGGCAGGCGGAAGAATGAGCGAAAGGGTCTCACCCATATCGCCAACGGATGAATAAGATTCCACGAAAAGCCATTCTGGAAGTCCGGTGATTTCCAACGCCCATTCGCGCATCACACGGCTATTGACAGGACGTTTGGGACGCTTGCCCGTAAAGAGCGCTATAACCCAATTTTTATCATTGTTGTCTGCCACCTCAAAATATTCTACCAATGCCTCTATTTTTTGCAGAGTCTTATTGGTGTTTTCGAGCGACTGTATGAGTTTTGCAAAAAGTTTCATTCAGAAATCTCCTCATCTTCTTCGCCAAAGTGCGTATTCACGGCAGATGCTTTTATCCCTTTTTCATTGAGATATTTTGAAAAAGTATCGGCAAAACCGTGTGTGACATATACTTTGCTTGCGCCTGTTTCTCTCACCGTCTGTAACAATCCATTCCAGTCGGCATGATCACTGATGGAAAATCCTGCGTCTGCAGACCGCCAGCGGCGTGCCCCACGCACATGCATCCAACCCGAACAAATGGCAATTTTGCTGTCGGGAATCTTGCGGATAACGTTGCTGTCGAGCAGCGCGGGAGGAAGTATCACAATTTCCCCTTTCAGGTGTCTTATATTCTCTTTGAAATTTACCACTTGGTGTTTTGGGAGTGTCACTCCGGCTTGCTCCATCGCCTCGTTGAGACGACTGATAACGCCATGCACAAACAAATTACCCGAATCTTCAAGCATTTTCATGAGCCTTTGCGCCTTTCCCAAAGAATAGCCAATGAATACGGAAGTCTTTCCTTTCTCACGGTTCTCTTTCGCCCAATTAACAATTTTCCGACACATTACATCTTCACTCTGCCACTGATAAATAGGAAGTCCAAAGGTACTTTCCGTCACAAATTCATCACATGGTACTACTTCGAAGGGCCTGGAAATGCCGTCGTGCTGACGCTTATAATCTCCCGAAACCACCGCCACGTGTCCATTCATTTCCAATCGGATTTGAGAAGAACCAATCACATGTCCCGCGGGATGAAAACTCACCTTCACACCATTGATATCCTGCTCCTGGCCATACTCCATCGTCAGCACGTTGATATCTTCCGCAATGCGTTTCTTCATAATGACGGCGGTGTGTGGATGACAGATATACTGCTTCATACCCCAGCGTGCATGGTCGGCATGCGCATGCGAAATGAGCGCGGTGTCCACGGGCAGCCACGGATCGATATAAAATTTTCCGGGTCGGCTATAGATACCCTTGGATGTAAATTCAATTAATTTCAAATACGTATATTGTTTGGAGTTTAGTGTTTAACGTTTCGGTAGGGGGAATGGTTGCGGAATTAGAAAAAGATATGAGCTAATTACAATCAGGTTTTTAAAGTTTATATCATAGTAAAATCCTTATAAAGGCATAATAAAAATTGGTATATTTGCAAATAATATCTTCAATAAAAACAAAAATGTGGACAATTTAACTCCTGAACAAAGGAGAAAAAATATGCAGGGGAACAAATCCAGAGAAACTAAACCTGAGATTCTTCTTGCAAAAGCTCTTTTTAATCGTGGACATAGATATCGCAAAAATGATAAATCAGTATTCGGAACTCCAGATTTGTCATTTAAAAAAATTAAACTAGCAATTTTTGTTGATGGAGAATTCTGGCATGGTAAAGATTGGGAATATCAAAAAAATAGGATAAAAAGTAACCGAGTTTATTGGATTCAAAAAATTGAAAGGAATATCCAAAGAGATGAAAACGTAAATAATACTTTACTAACTAGAGGATGGAAAGTTTTACGTTTTTGGAGCAAAGATATTGAGACTAAATTATTATCTTGTGTTATGCAAATCGAAGAAGAAATTAGAAATTTGAGAATTAATTTTACTGAACATATATCGTTGGAAACTATAAACGGTAAAAAATATAAAATACGATTAATAGAACCTGTTGAAAGTGGTGAAGCTGCATTAACTCATTACTTAAATAATAAAGAAAAAAAGGTCTCTAAATATTATAAACAAGAGGCATTAAATTACACCAAAAATATATTATCTATTAAATATCCAAATGAGGATATAACATCTAAAATTGCAGAGGAAGCTTTGCAATATAGCATTTTTGAAAGGGAAAATATACCTTTCCCAGCACCAAATATTGAAAAATTTAAATTTATTGATTTATTTGCAGGAATAGGAGGATTTAGATTAGCATTTCAAAAATTAGGTGGAAAATGTATCTATTCGAGTGAATGGGATAAGGATGCAAAGCTGACGTATAATGCTAATTTTGGAGAAGTCCCATTTGGAGACATAACAAAAGATAAAATAAAAGCGTTCATCCCTAAAAATTTTGACATTTTGTGTGGAGGATTTCCCTGTCAGGCATTTTCAATAGCAGGTTATCGGAAAGGATTTGCAGATACACGAGGAACTCTCTTTTTTGATATTGAACAAATACTAGAAGAACATCACCCTAAGGCTTTTCTTTTAGAAAATGTAAAAAATCTTCTTTCCCATAATAAAGGGAAAACATTCGAAATTATATGTGAAATTTTAGAAAAGAAATTAGGATATAAAGTTTTCTACAAAGTTCTTAATTCTATGACTCATGCAAATATTCCGCAAAACAGAGAACGTATTTTTATTGTGGGATTTGATCCAGAAAGAGTAAAAAATTACGAAAAATTCAATTTCCCAGAACCAATAAAGCTGACAAAAACGATACATGATATTTTGGAAACAGGAAAACAAGATGACAAATATTATTATTCCAAAGATCACTCATATTATCCAGAGTTAGAAAAGTCTATAATTAACAAAAATACTGTTTATCAATGGCGCAGAATATATGTTCGCGAAAACAAAAATAATGTCTGTCCTACGTTGACAGCTAATATGGGTGCAGGAGGACATAATGTTCCTCTAATTAAAGATGATTTTGGAATAAGAAAACTAACTCCAAAAGAATGTTTCGCTTTTCAGGGATTTCCGGTTGATAAATATATTTTACCTAATATTGCTACCAGTAAATTATATATGCAAGCTGGAAATTCAGTAACTACTACATTAATAGAAAGAATTGGGAATGAAATATTGAAGGTATTATGAAAACATTTGCTCAAATTGATATTGAAAATAATGGAAATTACTTAAAGTTACTTGGGGCAGTTTCCAAGTTATCAGGTTTGTTTAGTGAAAGTAATATTCCTTTTATCAATTATAGAGTAGCCGAAAACCTTTTTTGTCGTTGTTTCAATGCAGAAAATTTATCACGATCAGACACTGCTTTTGATGCAAATCATGATTCTATTGGAGTTGGATTAAAAACTTTCACCTGTCCTCGTGGCAGTAGTACAGAGAAAGTAGCTGAATTTAATTCTCTGTCGCGAGAATTATCTCAATTCACAGGTAAAGCACTTGCTTTAAAACTTGCTGAATTTAGAAATAAAAGGATTGATTTTGCAAGCAGGCTCTATAATATAGAAAAATCTTTATATCATATAGTTGCTAGAAGAGAAAAAGAACTTGTAATCTTTGAAACTGATTATGACAAAATCGATTTAAACAACCTAACCAACGTTAAAACTAAAGATACAGGTCTTCAATTTGAGGATGGAAAGAATCTTTATAATTTTAATTTTTCAAAGAGTACTCTTTTCAGAAAATTTATAATACCTGCTGATGCTTATATATTACCAATAGAAATTCTTGAAAATCCTTATGAGCTTTTATTAGAATTATTCGAAGATAAATCTTTAAAGATAGAAGCTGATGAATTAAAAAAAGGAATTGATTTTGTAATACTCCCATTATATGGTTATAGAGACAAACAAAAATATGTATATGAAAGAAGCGGTTTGAACCAATGGAATGCAGGAGGTAGAAGAAGGGACTCTGGAGAGGTATATATTCCAATTCCAAAACAAATACATGATCAATTTCCCAATTTCTTCCCAGCAAGAGAAGAAACATTCAATTTAAAAGTGCCCACTGGCGAAAACCTGACAGCAAAAGTTTGCCAAGACGGTTCTAAAGCATTAATGACTAATCCGAATAAAGCTTTATCGGATTGGTTACTTAGGAAACTGTTCCAATTAAATGAAGGAGAATTAGCTACATATCAGAAAATGAGCGAACTGGGGTTTGACAGTGTAATTATAACAAAAATATCAGATACCAATTATAATATTGACAAAGCAAAATTAGACAGTTATGAAGAATTTATTATAAAAGGGAATAATAAAAAATAATTAATCCTTACTCAACTTAACCCTAACATATAATCACTCTGTTATATTAAATCAATATCTCCTTTCAATTTTATTTTTGGAAAATCCATTAGATGCACATCCCAAACACTCTTCTACGCGGGAAACAGTTTGGTAGACACATTCCAAGGCTTACCTATTTTTTTCGCCCTAAAAGTTTTTGCTGATATTTGTTAGTGCGGGACCAAGTGGAAACAATTTAGCATCTCTATTTGAAACCTTTTTGTAAATGTCTTGCGCTGTAAATTTATAAAATAGTGCCATTGAGTTCTGATTAGTATTAATGTCACTTTGCAAAAGCATAAAATTTTGTTGCAATATTATCATTTTGAAATACATTAATGCAATTGAATACTGAAATGCATGAAATACACTTTGAAATCATGCGAACGAGTACTGAAACGCATGAA
>DAMBHY010000015.1:0-56566 GCA_032068765.1 Dysgonamonadaceae bacterium
CAGTTAATTAAAAATGTTGCTTAACTTTTTGTCTCAAATAAGTTGGCAATTCTAGGGAGTATAAATTGTACTATAAAAAAGATGTAGAGAACTATATAAAAAAATATTATGGAGATGTTATTTATCAATACTATGAAAAAATAAATCCAGAATATGGTGCTGCTAAAGCAGATTTCTTTCGATATCTACTACTGTATAAAGAAGGTGGTATATATATTGATTTAAAATGTAAATTCAACAAACCTTTAAATTCAATACTCTACCCGAATGATACTTATATATTATCTCATTGGGATAATGAAACCGGTGAAAAACATGAAGGATGGGGGCACTTTAAAGAGTTAAAACACATAAAAAAAGGTGAATATATAATGGGATTTATAATATCATCAAAGGGGCATCCTTTCTTAAGAAAAGTAATTCTACAGGTATTAAAAAATATAGACTCATATAACCCATTTTTTGATGGGGTTGGTAAAATGGGAGTTCTAAGAACTACAGGTCCAATTGTTTACAGCTCTGTTATTGAACGAGAAATCAAAAATAAAAGTGCAAATTATAGACTGGTTCATTATATTAAAGACTTATATTTAAATATTAATATTTTCGAATCAAAAGGGATGTTTTATCATAAACAAATGCTTAGTTCAAACTTTAATAATCTAATAACACCTGTTATCTTGAATGTCAATTTTACCAAATTTCATTTTTATTATTTTTCTCAAAAAAGAAAAATAGATGAATTAAATAGAAAATTAGGCAATTTGTATCGTGAAAAGATTATATCAATAAGAAAAAAAATTAATCATATAAAAAAATGAAATTGAAAATTCTTTACCAGTATATTATTAGACAATTGATAACTATTTCAGAAGACTATTAATGAAAACATTCTCTTTTATACTAATAAAAAATAGAATACTGTATTTTTAGAAGGATTCAGATACAAAAAATTTTGGATACGGTCTAAACTATTCTATTATTGAAAATTTAACTGATAAAAAATTAATCAATTCGGAGAATGTTTTCCCCAAATCCAGAACTCAGATATGCGTTATACATCAAATCAGAAACTGGGCTCGTTATGTTGTTTGGAAAGACAAGAAAGAGTTCTCTAAAGATATCAAACAGATTTATCAGGCGCCTACTAAAGGAGCGGCAAAAGCAGCTCTGAAAGACTTTGCCAATAAATGGGGGGACAAATACGGTTATGCCGTAAAATCCTGACAAAACAACTGGCAGGACTTGACCGTTTTCTTTGATTTTCCTGTCGAAATAAGAAAGATTATTTACACGACAAATCTCATTGAAAATCTGAACTGAAAAATAAGGAAGTACACTAAAAACAAGCTCTCGTTTCCAACGGACGAGGCCGTAATAAAGTCTGTTTATCTAGCTCTTAGAGAAACTTCAAAGAAATGGACGAAACCCATTAGTAATTGGGGTTTGATTCTTAATCAGTTTTTGACTATTTTGCACAAAGGGTCGGACTATAAAGTCAAACCCTCTGATTATTACTTACACACTTTACGGGATAGTGTCACTTCTCGAAATTTTAACTTCGTATAAAAATGGATTACTGAATACATCATCCCTATTCCTCTAATTCCCCAAAAAATAATTTTACACCAAATCAATTACAGGTAAAGAAAAAATCTTTATCTTTCGGAAGTTTTTTTATAATTAATCATACATATTTTGAAAAAGTTTCTTACAATCATTCTGTTTTCTACTTTGTTGTTTGCATGTGATAATAAAAATGCAAAAAAAGTCACTTTAGATGGCGTAGAATTTACTTACAAATATGAGAATGGCACGTTTGCCCGAATTGTAACCTCTGAAATGGTCAACGACACCTCATTATTAAGACGTGCAATTGAAGATCTTAATTTAAAGGAAGAGCGCATTTATTTTCATATTCCGGGATTAACAAACACGGGCGAACAATACGCAACCCTCAATAACAACTATATATCTCTTTCAAATAATGCGCCACGCACACAAAAAGAAGCAGATCATCAAAAGATGCTGGATGAAATGAAGTACCATTTCACCGAATTGGAAAAAATTGAATATAATTATGATTTGCAATACTCCGAAATACCTACCTACCTGAATGTTTTCAAAAAATCGGCAGATAGTTTCAAAGCTTACAAAGACAGCCCTAAACCGGTAGTGAGAGATATGGCTACTGACCTGAGAGCTCGTTTGATTTCGACACAGCAAACAGTTTTACCAAAATTACGTACATTGTATTTTGAGAAACTAAAAAAGAATCTGGAGGAAGAAAATATCCGCGTAGAATCCAATGGTCAAAAGATTTCGTTTATCGGTCCATTATATGCCGACAAGAACAAAATTAAGGAAAGTTATGATCAAATATCCAAAATGTTGTATGACTTAAGATTTACGAGAGTAAATTATAAGGCTAAAGATAATGATGTGGTTACTTATTTTACCACCAATGCGCCTGAGGATAACGAGATAGAATAAGAATTTTATAAATTTACTATTTGGGATTTGGGAATGACCGAAAGAAATCCGCATCCTATAAACCCAGCATTATAAAAAAGCCTCGAGAATAATTCCCGAGGCTTTTAATTTTCATATAGAACAGAATTATTTATTCACTCTGAATGTTTCGTTACCTGTTGCAAAGAAATTATTGATTTGATTTGCAGCAGCCAAACCTGCGTTTATGTTAGCTTCTGAAGTTTGAGCTCCCATCTTTTTAGGAGTTGAAAAATAGCGTACGCCAAATTCTTTCATAGCAGCATCGTTGTCAGGAAGAATATCTGTAGCGTAGTGCAAATCTTCGCGCTGTTTCATTGCATTATAAACACCTTGTTCGTCAATCACTTCTTTACGTGCAGTATTGATAAGGAATGCACCTTTAGGCATAGACATTAGCAATTCTTCGTTGATTGATTTTACAGTTTCAGGAGTTTTTGGGATGTGAAGAGAAACAACATCGCAAGTTTTGAACAATTCAGCTGGAGATGCTATATAATGAACTCCACTTGCCTCCATGACTTCTCTTTTTACGAAGTTGTCATAAGCATACACTTCCATATCGAAACCTTTTGCCACGCGCACCACGTTGCGGCTCACATTTCCGAATGCCAACAATCCAAGTTTTTTGCCTTTTAATTCAGTTCCTGAAGTTCCGTTGAATTGATTTCTGTTTAAGTAAACCAACATACCGAAAACCAATTCAGCAACTGCGTTTGAGTTTTGACCCGGAGTGTTCATTACAACAATTCCTTTTTCTGTAGCTGCTGGAAGGTCCACATTGTCGTAACCTGCACCTGCACGAACCACGATTTTCAATTCAGGAGCAGCATTCATCACTTCAGCATCTATAATATCGCTGCGGATGATGATAGCGTTAGCATCTTTTACTGCATCTAACAATTGTGATTTGTCGGTATATTTTTCCAATTTAACAAATTGGTTGCCACCATCTTCAACAATTTTTTGAATTTGAGCAACTGCTGTTGCTGCAAAAGGTTTTTCTGTTGCTAAAAGTACTTTCATTATAAATAGTATTTAAAGATTAGGCGTTTTGTTTTTCAAAATCTTGCATGCATTGTATCAAAGCGTCAACAGCTTCAACGGGGCAAGCATTGTAGATAGAAGCACGGAAACCACCAACTGAACGGTGACCTTTGATACCTACCATTCCACGTTCTTTAGCAAAGTCCATGAAAGCAGTTTCTTTGTCTTTATATTCTTCGTTCATTACGAAGCAAACGTTCATCAAAGAGCGGTCTTCTTTAGCTGCAGTTCCAACGAACATTTTGTTGCGGTCAATTTCTGCGTACAATTTGTCAGCTTTTTCTTTGTTGATTTTGTACATTGCTTCCACACCACCAAGTTTTTTCACCCATTTCAAAGTTTCGTGCATTACAAAAATTGAGAATACTGGAGGAGTGTTGAACATAGATGCATCTCTTTCTTCTTTACCGAAGTGAGTGCGGTAGTCAACCATTGTTTGCAATTCGCGGTCTACTTTTCCAAGGATATCTTCGCGGATGATAACAAAAGTTACACCTGCAGGACCTACGTTCTTTTGAGCACCACCATAAATCATACCGTATTTTTTAACATCTACCGGACGGCTCAAAATGTCAGAAGACATATCAGCAACCAAAGTTACTGGAGAGTCAATATCTTCGTGGATTTCTGTACCATAAATAGTGTTGTTAGTTGTGATGTGGAAATAATCAACATCAGTAGGGATAGTATATCCTTTAGGTATATAGGTGTAATTTTTATCTTCTGATGAAGCAACTATTTCAACTTCACCGTAATATTTTGCTTCTTTAGCAGCTTTCTTAGCCCAAACACCTGTTTGAAGATAAGCAGCTTTTTTGTTTAATAAGTTTGCAGCAACTGTAAAGAATTGAGTGCTTGCGCCACCTCCAAGGAATAATACGCGGTAGCCTTCAGGGATGTTCAAAAGTTCTTTCCAAAGTTCTGAAGTTTCTTTCATAATTCTTTCCCAACCTGGGGTACGGTGAGAGATTTCAAGAATACCGATTCCTGTTCCGTCAAAGTCACGGATTGCTTCAATTGCCGATTCAACAGCTTCTCTAGGTAACACACATGGACCTGCGTTGAAATTGTACTTTTTCATAAAAACTAAGTTTAAAATGTTTGTGTATGGTTATTATTTTAGAATTGACATTTTGTTCGACAAAGCTACAAATTAAATCGATAACATAGATATTTTTATCAAAAAAATAGCGCAAAAAAAGGCAGTTAACTTTCAAAAAGAGATTTGGTTGCTGAAACGTTTCATAGTATCTTTGCGTAGTAAAAAATGATACAATTCTGTCAATGAGTTCTGCCTATCCTTCCTTTTTGTTAGAGAATGCCGTTAACGAGTTTGCAAAATTGCCCGGAATAGGTAAAAAAACAGCCTTGCGATTAGTTTTACATCTCATTCGACAGTCAAATGATTCTGTCGGACAATTCACAAATGCGATCAATGAACTGAAAGAAGGAATAAAATATTGCAAGGTTTGCCATAACATATCGGATCTAGACGTTTGTTCAATCTGCAGTGACGCCAGTAGAGACGAAACAACACTTTGTGTGGTAGAAAATGTGAAAGAAGTAATGGCTATAGAAAACACATTGCAGTTCAAAGGTCTATATCACGTTTTGGGTGGAGTGATATCTCCAATTGACGGCATAGGTCCATCCGACTTGGAAATTGCAAGTCTTGCCGAGCGGGTTGAAAAAGAAAACATAAAGGAAGTTATCCTTGCGCTCAGCGCAACAATGGAAGGCGACACTACCAACTTTTATATTTATAGGAAATTGGAACATTTGCCAGTAAAAGTAAGTATCATCGCAAGAGGAGTTTCCATCGGTGACGAAATAGAATATGCAGACGAAATAACACTTGGACGCTCGATACTAAATAGAACATCTTTTGATGAATCTTTTAAACTTTCTTCTAAATGACAAGTGAAGCCTCAGTCATAAAACAACTGAATTATATATTCTATGGTAGCTTTTTCTCTACCATTATTTTTTTTATATTGGTTTTATTCAAGGTGATACCCTTTGGCGAACCTCACGTTTTGCCATTGGCTGTTAGTCAGTACTCCATCATTATCACTTTAGCGGGAATCCCACTGGCACTGAATTTATACGCAAAGACAATTAAAAATAATTTAAACAAATTCCCAATTGCTTTAGCAAAAAGCAAATATAAAAATGCTTTTATTCTGAGGTTGTCAATCATTACATTATTGGCTTGGGGAAATATAATTTTGTTAGGTATCAACCGAAACACCAATTATATGTGGGCGGTAATAATTCTTTTGGTTTTCTTTCTGTTTTGCAAAGCATCGGAAATTGATTTGGAAAAAATATCTAAAACTGAAGAATGAAAAAGGTGCTTGAAAATATGCAGATTCATCTTCGTCCGCTTGAGCCGGAAGACCTGGATATTTTATATACTTGGGAAAATGATTCCACGATTTGGGAATTTGGCAGCAACATAAGTCCTTTTTCTAAATTCGCCATTCGCGAATACATTGCCGATTCTTGTCAGGATATTTATCAAACAAAGCAATTGCGATTGATTATCGAAAAAAACGATGACTCACAAACCATCGGTATGATAGATTTGTATGACATTGACTTTATAAATAAAAGAGCAGGTGTCGGGATTTTGATTGACCAACAATTTCAAAACAAAGGTTTTGGTCTTCAAACTTTGAAACTTATTAAAGAATATGCTTTTAACATTCTGCCTTTGCAGCAGATTTATGCACATATAGGGATTGACAATTCGGCAAGCATCCAAATATTTGTAAAGGCGGGTTTTGAAAAATCCGGAACTTTACGCCAATGGCTGTACGTCCGAAATTCACCAAAAGATGTTTTTGTATTTCAACTAATCAAAGAATAAAATGAATGAAGATATAAAAAAAGCGGTCGAAATTCTGATGAAGGGTGGAATAATTCTTTATCCAACGGATACCGTTTGGGGAATTGGCTGCGACGCAACAAATGCTGAAGCCGTAAAACGCATCTATGAAATCAAACAGCGTGACGACAGCAAGTCGATGTTGATTTTAATGGACAATCCTGCAAAGATTCAAACATATATCCAAGATGTTCCTGAAATTGCATGGGATTTGATTGAACTCACCGACAAGCCGCTTACCATCATTTACGAAAATGCGAGAAATCTTGCAGAAAATCTTATTGCAGAAGATGGTTCCATAGGAATCAGAATTACCGACGAGGAGTTTTCTAAAGAATTGTGCAAGCGTTTCAGAAAACCGATTGTATCTACATCGGCTAATATTAGCGGCAATCCTTCTCCGGCTAATTTTAGAGAGATTTCTCAAGAAATAAAAGACAAAATGGATTATATTGTCAATTATCGGCAAAAAGATTCAAGCAAGGCAAATCCTTCGTCCATTATTAAATTGTCAAAAGACGGAACCATAAATATTATTCGTAAATAACACTATTTAGATTAAAAAAATGGCATTATTTGAAAAGATATTTGACAAATTTCACGAATGGCGATACACTCATATCAAGGAGCGTCCTTTCATGATTTTTGTTTCTTTTCTTGTAGGAGTTTGTACTGCAACGGCTGCTTATATAATCAAGCACCTGATACATTTTATACAGAACTTCCTTACTCATAATGCCACGATCACCGGCGCCAATTACAGTTATCTTATATATCCGGTTATCGGTTTATTATTGGCAAGTTTGTACGTAAAATATATTGTAAAAGATGATATAAGCCACGGAATCACAAAAGTTTTGTTTGCTATTTCACAACGCAAAAGCCGTATAAAACCACACAATACTTATACATCCATCATTGCGAGTTCTTTGACAATTGGCTTTGGTGGTTCGGTGGGAGCCGAAGCACCAATTGTACTTACTGGCTCTGCATTAGGGTCTAATTTAGGAAGGTTTTTCAAACTAGACCAGCGTAATCTCATGCTGCTTGTGGGTTGTGGAACTGCTGGAGCAATTGCTGGAATTTTCAAAGCTCCTATCGCGGGGATTCTGTTCGTGATAGAGGTTTTGATGCTCGACCTTACACTTTCGTCTATTCTACCTTTATTGGTCACATCTGTCACAGCAACAACAATTTCGTATATCCTCACCGGACCTCAGGCAATGTTTGCATATTCTCAAGTAGAAGGATTTACGATGAACCGAATTCCTTATGTAATACTTTTGGGAATTACGTGCGGACTAATATCACTTTACATAACGCGCGTAATGAACTGGTGCGAGAATTTTCTTTTCAAGTTGAGCTATATCAAAAAATTCCTATTAGGTTCTGCCGTTTTGAGTTTGCTTATTTTCTTTTTTCCACCACTCTATGGAGAAGGTTATGATACAATAGAATTGCTTTTGGCTGGAGGAAATCATTACAACGATTTATTAAACGAAAGTTTTTTTTATGGACTTGACAATCCGACATGGAAAATCGCGATTTTCGTGACATTGGTGTTGTTATTCAAAATATTTGCCACTTCGGCTACCAATGGTGGCGGTGGAACTGGAGGAGTTTTTGCGCCAACACTATTCATCGGTAGCTTACTCGGATTCGTATTTTCTTTTTCATTCAATGAATGGGGACTTACGCCATATCTTCCTCAGGAAAATTTTGCTTTGTTGGGAATGGCTGGAGTGATGGCAGGAGTAATGCATGCTCCTTTAACAGGGGCCTTTCTTATTGCCGAACTTACTGGAGGATATGATTTATTTTTACCTTTACTTATCGTTTCTACTTCCGCATTTGCAACGATCAACATATTTGAAAAACATAACATTTACTCAATGCGACTAGCTCAACGGGGAGAATTAATCACGCATCACAAAGACAAAGCTGTACTTACATTTCTGCAAATTGAAGATATACTAGAAAAAGATATTCCCATTGTTCATCCTGAAATGAATTTAGGCGATATGGTCAAGATTATTTCATCTTGTCAAAGAAATATATTCCCTGTTGTAGATAATCAAGGAAAATTCGTTGGTTTAGTTTTGTTAAATGATATCCGAAATATTATTTTCCGTCCCGAATTATACGAACGCTTCCACGTTCACAAATTTATGGTTGACCCCCCGAATATAATCAATATCCACATGCCGATGGAGAAAGTTATGAATATTTTTGAGGACACTAAAGCGTGGAATCTTCCGGTGGTGGATGATAATAATAAATATTTGGGAATTGTTTCACAATCTACCGTATTCAATGCTTATCGCGATGTTCTCATCCAGAATTATTCGGAAGAAATGGAGTAAATTATAGAAGCTTATGACAAAAGAAGATTTAAAGATTGTATTTATGGGTACGCCAGAGTTTGCGGTTGCATCGCTCAAAGCGTTGGTGGATAATAATTTTAATATTGTCGGAGTAATTACAATGCCTGATAAACCCGCAGGAAGAGGTTATAAAATTCAATATTCGGCAGTTAAACAATACGCGTTGGAACAAAACCTCCCTCTTCTACAACCTACAAATCTTAAGGACGAAACTTTTCTTGAACAACTTCGCAATTTGAAGGCCGATTTGCAAATTGTTGTAGCTTTCAGAATGCTTCCCGAAATTGTATGGAATATGCCGCGATTGGGAACCTTTAATCTTCATGCATCTTTACTTCCTAAATATCGCGGAGCCGCACCCATCAATTGGTCTATTATAAATGGCGATAAAGAAACAGGAATTACCACATTTTTCCTTACTCATGATATTGATACCGGCAAAATAATCTATCAGGAAAAGGTGGAAATTCTTCCTGATGATAATGCGGAAACGCTTTACGATAAATTGATGGCAAAAGGTGCAAAACTGGTATTAAAAACGACAGATGCTATTATTAATGACTCTATCGAAACAATAGAACAAGAGAAACTTATTTCTAACGAACAGGATATTCTTCCCGCTCCAAAAATCTTTAAAGAAACTTGCAGAATTGACTGGAACCAAACATCTGAAAATATCAATAATTTCGTCCGGGGTCTTTCACCTTATCCCGCAGCATGGTCGATGTTACATACTGATAACGAACCTGTGTCGGTAAAAATATTTAGTATCGCGATAGAAACTGATAATTTAACTCCCGGAAAAATTTTGACAGATAATAAATCTTACTTAAAAGTGGGAACGAATAATGGAGCTATAAGCATTCAAGACCTGCAATTGGCAGGTAAAAAAAGAATTAAAATCTCCAACTTTCTGAATGGCTATAAATTCGGAGAAAACGCTTACTTCGAATAAATTTACCACTTATAATTAAATCCGAAACTTAAAACTTCGTTTACCTGAAAATATCCAAACGAAGGGTCTTTTGGAACTATATCGTCATAGCGGATATTCACGTAAATACGCGTCGAGAAGAATCGTGTAACCGCCATGTTCAATGTATTTTCAAATTCTCCTTCCATATTCTTGTAACTTGTAAAATATTTGAAACGAGATTCCCAAGTTGCATACTTATTGAAATTGAATGTCAATAAAGATGTAACGGTAGAACCAACATCCAATATAAAATTCTTATCTTCGGGTATACCATATTTTGCCACATTCACATTTGGATTTGCAATATATTTTAAGTTTGCAGATATAGGTGCGATTGCTAGTATCCATCTAATTCGCTGGTGACGCACTTTCTCTGATTTCTTATCCAACTCATACTTCAAACCGATACCCGCATTCGCATATAACGGAGATAAGAATGCCGAACGCAATTCATTTGAATTAACAGGATAATTATTAAAAAGCTGGGTCTTTACTTCCCAGTTTGTTGAATATGACCATTTTTTTAGAAAAGCATCTATACCCAAATCGCCATAATACCTTATCAAATCCTCTCCTACCCTAAATTTTCGAATACTGTCTTCATTCGCACTAAAAAGTGACAGACGCCATTCGAGCATATTGTTGAAACGAACTTTTTCTTTTTGGTAATTTGCACGAATAACATGATAATTATTGATATTCAGATTGCTGTTTCCGCCTTTGTGCCAGTTATTTGAGAAATAATTTTGAGAAAACTGCAAGGAATGTTCTCCGTTGTAAAACCAGAATTTTGGCTCAATAACAACACCTTGGACATCAGGTTTCTCGAGGGTTACTTCCGATTCTGCAACTATAGGATCTTTGAAAGGTTCAAAAGTTTTCAAGACATCATCGTCTTTAACCTTCTGAATATTACTAAATGAAGTGTATCGTGAATAGTTTATGCTAGAGGGATTATCATAATAATATTTTCTTCGTACCTTTCTCATAAAATCATACGCCTTCAAATTTTTCTCAAAAGAAGGAACCTCATTCAATAATAAACCTTTGTGGGGATAATCTTCCTTTTTAGAAAAATTATAATCCACTTTATTACCCATAAAAACTACAGGCAGAAAAAGAGGATTCACAAACATGGTATCTCTAAAGTAGAGATTTGGTGTGCCAGCTGGCAAAAAATCAGGAATCCACAGAGTTCCATTTGGTTTTCTTTTATAAATATTTTCTAACGGATTAATATATCTGTCATGTTCTGTGGAATATACAATTGTATCGAGATTAGTTGTTAAAAATTCAGCTTGAGCTGAATTTTGACAACAAAATATAAATAATAGAATTATATTTATTAATCCAGATTTTTTCATAATTATCATCGTTTGGTAAATCTCTATATTTTATATGTTTACAAATATACAAAAAAGTATAAATTAAAAAGTAAAAAAGTAGCACAAGCAATCTAAAGAAGGATTAAATTATTCTCCTCATTATAAACCTAAACGTTATAATTTTGTTAAACAACAAAGCAGAAACAAATTAATTAAATATGAAAATGAAAAATTTAAAGTACATTTTATTGGTAGCCGTTATCGGCATGATGACCCTTTCGAGCTGTGGCTACAACACAATGGTAAACAAACAAGAAGCCGTAACGTCTCAGTGGGGAAATGTTCAAAATGCATATCAACATCGTGCTGATTTGATTCCTAATTTGGTAGCAACAGTAAAAGGATATGCTCAACACGAACAAGAAACTTTCACTAAAGTAACTGAAGCGCGTGCAAAAGCAACACAAATGAACGCAAGTGTAAATCCTGAAGACTTGACAGAAGAAAATCTTCAAAAATATCAGAACGCTCAGGCAGAATTAAGCAATGCAATAGGACGTCTGCTTTTGATTCAGGAAAATTATCCAGAACTGAAAGCCAATCAAAACTTCTTAGCTTTGCAAGACGAAATTTCAGGCACGGAAAATCGAATTAATGTAGAAAGAAATAAATTCAACACATTTGCGCAGGATTATAATGCTTATATCAGAAGATTCCCACAAGTTATTTACGCCGGACTTTTCGGATTCAAGAAAAAAGGATATTTCGAGGCTGCACAAAATGCACAATCCGCTCCGAAAGTAGAATTTTAAAAAAAACATCCACTCAGAGTATTAATATCTGAGTGGATAAATTATTTCTCGATACATGCTAGATCAAAAAGAATTACAGATTATCACAGACGCTATTCAGGAAGCCGAAAAAATGACTTCCGGAGAAATAAGAGTCTGCATAGCACGCTCCTGCAAAGGCAATCCATTAGAGGCCGCCGTTAAAAAGTTTGATAAACTCGAAATGTATAAAACCGAACAAAGAAACGGGGTATTAATTTACGTTGCACCAAATGACAAAAAGGTAGCTATCTATGGAGACGTAGGCATCAATGATAACACGAATTCAAATTTTTGGGATACCGTTCTGGCAGAAATGTTAGAAAGTTTTTCTCGAGGTATGTTTATCGATGGATTAATACACGCAGTAGGGCGTGTGGGTGAATTAATAAAAAACCTATATCCTATTCAGGAAGGTGATAAAAACGAATTGTGTAATGACGTTATTTGCGATGTTGAAGAATAGAAGTGCGATATTATTTTTTGCCTTTTTGGCAATTACCTTCTCAATTTTCGGTCAGGAGATACCTGCACCTATGCAGCCTTACCGGCTTGTAAATGATTTTGCGGGAATATTTTCAATAACTGAACGAAATGCATTAGAAAACAAACTACTTGCTTATAATGATTCAACCTCTACACAAATTTACGTCGTAACAATTAATGATTTAGGCGGTTATCCCATATCTGACTATTCTTTCAAGTTGGGAGAAAATTGGGGTATTGGTCAGAAAACGAAGAATAACGGCGCTCTAATTCTCATCAAACCTAAAACACAAGAATCTAGAGGACAAGCTTTTATCGCCAACGGATATGGTCTGGAAGCTTTTCTTACCGATGCATTTACTGGACGCGTTGTACGTGATGTAATGATACCTTATTTCAAGGAAAATAATTATTATGCCGGTGTAGATGCTGCAACTGATGTTATAATTAAAAAATTATCGGGTCAGTTTGAAGATGATGAACAAGAAAGTCGAGGAGGTGGTATCTCACTTTTTCGTTTGCTGCTCATCATTTTTATTATAATTTTCATAATGCGCCTATTTAGAGGCGGCGGCGGAGACCAACACATTGACCGAAGAGGAAATAACCGCGGACGCGGAGGAATGGTATTCTTTCCACCCTTTTCTGGTGGTGGAGGAAGCTTCGGCGGTGGTGGTTTTGGCGGAGGCTTCGGAGGCGGAGGCGGTGGAAGTTTCGGTGGTGGAGGAGCAGGTGGAAGTTGGTGAAATTTCCTACCTTTGCACTAAACTTCAAATTTTAATGTCAAAATCTCATTTCTTAATTACTGTTGTAGGACCTACAGCTTCCGGGAAAACCCAATTTGCAGCACATCTAGCGCTTGCTCTAAACGGGGAAATTATAAGCGGCGATTCGCGCCAGATTTATAAAGGAATGGATATCGGAACTGGAAAGGACTTGCGCGAATACTGCATCAACAACCATCAGATACCGTATCATCTCATTGACATTCGTCCTGCCGGCGACAAATATACGCTATTCGATTATCAAAAAGATTTTCAACAAGCTTACCAAAATATTATATCTAAAAACAAATTTCCAATCCTTTGTGGAGGAACGGGGCTTTATATAGAATCTGTTCTAAAAGGATATAACCTGCCTGATGTTCCTCAAGATAATGAATTACGCAGAGAATTATCTGACAAATCGTTAAGCGAACTTACACAGATATTGTCTGTTTACAAAAATCTTCACAATAAAACGGACGTTGATACACCTAAAAGAGCTATTCGTGCAATAGAAATCGCAAGATACATTTCCAATCATCATTTAGAAAAATCCGTCTATGCTCCCATTCCAAGCCTCATTATCGGTTTAAATATCGACAGAGAATTACGTAGAGAAAAAATTACCAAAAGATTGCACGAGAGAATCAATGAAGGAATGATTGAAGAGGTGCAGAGACTATTAGATAGCGGAATTCCTGCGGAGGATTTGATATACTACGGATTGGAATATAAATTTCTCACCCTCTATCTAACCAGAAAACTATCCAAAAAGGAAATGATTTCTCAATTGGAAATTGCCATTCACCAATTTGCCAAAAGACAGATGACATGGTTTCGAGGAATGGAAAAACGTGGATTGCATATTCACTGGATTGACGCAACTCTCGAAATAGATTTGAAGATAAAGCAAGCATTATCTCTAGCAGAAAACTTCAAAAAGGAACTTGAATAATTCCAATTCCTCTTTAATTTGTCTAATTTTGTCTTTCTTTTCATTCATTATTTTTCAAACATATATTTTTGATGATTAAAGGTAACTTCCCAATAGACAGATTTGAGACACTAAAGACACCTTTTTATTATTACGACATGGAATTGTTGCAAAAAACATTGCAAACCATCCAGTCTCAGATTTCAGGTAAAAACTATCACGTACATTATGCGTTAAAGGCAAATTGCAACAGAGAAATTTTAAAAACAATATCTGATTGCGGGTTTGGCGCAGACTGCGTAAGCGGCAACGAAATTTTAAGAGCGCTTGAATGTGGATTTCCGGCAAAGAAAATTGTTTTTGCTGGTGTCGGAAAAACGAAAGAGGAAATTGAAATTGCATTGGAGCACAATATATATTGCTTGAATGTAGAATCACTGCCTGAAATTGAATTAATAGCGGAAGTCTCAAAAAAATATCAACATCGCACAAACATCGCCTTCAGGATAAATCCAAATGTGAATGCAAATACACATCAATATATAACTACGGGACTTAGCGAAAACAAATTCGGATTAAACGACTCTGATATTCCAAAAGCACTTAACCTGATAGAAAAGAATCCACTTTTAAACTTGATAGGAATACATTTTCATATTGGTTCGCAGATCACGGATTTTACTTCTTTCGAGAATTTATGCATCCGTGTACAAGAATGGCAAAATTGGTTTTCCGAAAAAGACATCCACCTTGCTTCCATTAATGTAGGAGGTGGTTTGGGAATTAATTATCAACATCCCAATGATGATCTCGTTGCAGATTTTGAATCTTATTTCAATGTATTCAACAAGCATCTTCATCTCAAAGAATCTCAAAGTCTGCATTTCGAGCTAGGAAGATCAATAATAGGTCCTTCAGGTACTCTTATTTCACGTGTGAATTTTATAAAAGAAGGTATGAATAAAAACTTCTTGATATTGGATGCGGGGATGACGGATTTAATACGTCCCGCTCTCTACAAAGCATATCATCATATCGAGAATTTATCTTCAGAAAAAGGTTTGAAAAAATATGACATCGTAGGTCCTGTTTGTGAATCGAGCGATACCTTTGCAGAAAATAGATTTATAAACGAGGCAAGAAGAGGAGATTTGATAGCCATTCGTTCTGCGGGAGCATATGGTGAAATTATGTCATCAAGATATAATCTTCGAGAATTTCCGCATGCATATTATTCTTATGATATTTTATAACTATGAATATATTCAATCTCGATTTTTCGCTTTTTGAATGGATTGCATTAGGAATATTAATTTTAGCATTCCTGATTCAGACCTTATTCTATTTTATAGTTTACAGAAAACCATATATATACAGTAAAAAAAATGGTTTAAATAAAGATGATATATCTTCCGAGAAACTTCCGCCTATATCTGTAGTAATTGCAAGCAAAAACGATTCTGAAAGTTTAGAAAAAAATATGCCATTTATCCTTTCACAAAATTATCCCGAGTTTGAAGTAATCGTAGTTAACTCCGGTTCTACTGACGAAACGGATATGATTTTAAAACGATTTCAACAGACCGATTCTAAATTATATCAAACATACATTCCAATGGGCGCTGATGCTGCAAAAGAAAAGAAATTGGCATTGATGGTTGGGTTCAAAGCGTGTAAATACGACTCAATTGTCCTGACGGAAGCTTATTGCAAACCTTCCAGCGAAAACTGGTTATACAGTTTCGGCAAGAAATTTATTTCTGACAAGGACATCATTTTAGGTTATTGCTCATTGAATATACCTAAACATACAGCGCTCAGAAAATTTATAATGTATGACAACCTCATTCATAACACTAAACTTTTTTCGATGGCAATATTGAAAAAGCCATTTATGGGTATCGGTAGAAATTTAGGTTTAACAAAGAAAATTTTCTTTGACAACAATGGCTTTGCTTCTATACTTGGCGTAGATGGAGGTGAAGATGATTTATTAATAAATAAACTAGCAACTAATGAAAACACAACGGTTTTATTAAATTCAGAAAGTTTTGTTGAGACTGATATCGTCAACAACTTTAAAATTTGGAGATTTTTAAAATCCAAGTATTTATCCACTAAAAAACTCTATAAAGGCTTAGGGTCTTACATTTTTGGATGGGAGACTTTTAGTAAATATGTTTTCTATTTGTTTTCATTATTAATAATTATCTGGGGAATTATCAAAATGAAATATTTACTCGTAGTTTTCTCGGCTTTGTTATTTATCATTCGATACTTGTATCAATACATTATTATAAACAACAATTCAAAAATTTTCAAATCAGGAAATATTTTGATGGAATTACCCTATTTTGATATTCTACAACCTATCAACAATTTACGTTTCGGAAAAACAAACAATAAAAAGAGAAGAAAATTCAAACGTTGAATTTATCTGTTATACACTGATTATTAAAAAAATAGCAAAAACCATCAATCAACGAGTTAATCACAGTTAAACTGTTAATTTTGCTCGTTAAAAGTGTTAAAACAAAGAAACACACCCTTTGTTTATAGTGTTTTTTATATCTATATTTGATTTATAATTTTTTTACAACAATCTCACTATGAATAAAAAAAATACTTTAACAATCTTGATTGTAGCTATAATTAGCTCCTCTCTGACCTTATTTGGATACAGCCAAATAACCAAACGTAATAATTTTTCATCTTCATCTTCTTATTCGGATGCATTTAATCAAAATGCCAATATGCATCTTGCAAGTATGACAACACCTGACGGTTATCCAGACTTCCGTGAAGCTGCCGAAAAAACAATACACGGTGTTGTGCACGTAAAAACTAAATCCGTTCGTCAACAGCAACAAATAATGAGTCCGTTTGATTTCTTTTTTGGTTTTGGAGAACCTGGGATGTCTCAACCTCGTGAACAAGTAAGTTTCGGTTCTGGAGTTATCATATCCAAAGACGGATACATTATAACAAACAATCACGTAGTTGATAATGCTAATGAAGTTTCTGTGACACTCAATGATAATCGTGAATTCACAGCAAAGGTTATCGGCACAGATCCTCAATCAGATATTGCGCTTTTAAAAATCGACGGTTACAATTTCCCATTTATACCTTTTGGAAACTCTGATGAACTAAAGGTAGGAGAATGGGTACTCGCAGTTGGGAATCCATTTAATCTAACTTCTACTGTTACCGCAGGTATAGTAAGCGCTAAAAATCGTGGAAATATAACTGGCTCAAATGGTATTCAGTCATTTATCCAAACCGATGCTGCAGTTAATCGCGGGAATAGTGGTGGCGCGTTGGTTAATACACGAGGTGAACTTGTCGGTATCAACACTGCCATTTATTCTCAAACAGGAGATTTTGCAGGTTATGCTTTTGCAATTCCAATTTCTACTGCCGGAAAAGTTGCAGCAGATTTAAAACAATACGGCTCCGTACAACGTGCACTTTTGGGTATTCAAGTTGCTCCAATAGAAGATTTAAAAATGAGAGATCCTAAGAGAGCAAGTGAGTTGTCAAAAATTCCAGGTGTTGTAATAGAGGATTTTGCTGATAGGAGTCCAGCTAAAGCAGCAGGCATGGAAAAAGGAGATGTCATAAAAGCCATCAATAATGTAGGAATAAATACCTTTGCAGAATTGCAAAACCAGCTAAGCCGCTTCCGTCCAGGTGATAAAGTTGTAGTAACGATTGATAGAAAAGGCAGTGAGAAGAAATATACGGTAGAGCTTAAAAATTTGGAAGGAAACACCGATATTACACGCCCTACAGACATTATCTCAAAACTTGGAGCGAACTTCCAAACAATTCCCAATCAGGAAAAGCGACAATTAGGAATTTCAAACGGAGTTAGGGTTCAAGAAGTCACAAAGGATGGTTTGTTTAGAAAGAACGGCATTAACAAAGGATTTGTAATAATGAGAATTAATAATATGCCAATCAATAGTGTAAATGATATTACATCAATTGTGAAATCTGTAAACTCTTCTTCACAAGATAAAGTCCTTCTTGTGGCAGGATTTTATCCAAATGGAAGAACTCAATATATTGCTATTGATTTGTCTGACAGATGATTTCAAATTAAAATTTGATAATTTAATCTAAAAAAGAATTTTTTTGTAACAAAAACTGCGTTTTTTAGTTATATAAGCATAGGTTCCATTGAATCTATGCTTTTTTTACAATGTTGTATTTGTATAGAAAAAGTTGTAATTTTGCACCCCGATTGTAAATTGAGAGAATTATTATATGAGACAATTAAAGATAACGAAATCCATCACTAACAGAGAAAGTGCTTCACTGGATAAATACTTACAGGAAATTGGACGCGAAGATCTAATTACCGTAGAAGAAGAAGTAGAATTGGCTCAGGCAATCAAAAAAGGAGACAGACAAGCTTTAGAAAAACTGACAAGAGCAAATCTTCGTTTTGTAGTTTCTGTTGCAAAACAATATCAAAATCAAGGACTAAGCCTTCCCGACCTCATAAACGAAGGTAATTTAGGTTTAATAAAAGCCGCCGAAAAGTTTGATGAAACACGTGGTTTTAAATTCATCAGCTATGCTGTCTGGTGGATTCGTCAGTCTATTTTGCAAGCATTGGCAGAGCAATCTCGTATTGTACGCCTTCCTTTGAACCAAGTAGGTTCATTGAATAAAATAAGTAAAGCTTTTCAGAAGTTTGAGCAGGAGAATGAACGCAAACCTTCAGCTGAAGAACTTGCTCATGAATTAGATATTTCAGTTGATAAAGTTGCAGACTCCCTCAAAGTTTCAGGACGCCATATTTCAATGGATGCACCTTTTGTAGAAGGTGAGGATAATAGTTTGCTAGATGTATTGGTGAATGATGATTCTCCAATGTCGGATAAAACATTATTGAACGAATCATTACAAAAAGAAATAGATAGAGCCCTTTCCACCCTCACAGAAAGAGAAAGTGATATTGTAAAAATGTTTTTTGGCATAGGTTGTCAAGAAATGACATTAGAAGAAATTGGTGATAAATTTCAATTAACCCGAGAACGTGTACGTCAAATCAAAGAAAAAGCTATCAGACGTTTACGTCAGGACTCACGAAGTAAATTGCTCAAAAGTTACTTAGGATAACCTATAGTTGAGAATTTACCACATAATGTGTGGATTTATTAATAATTTTAACTAAAAATTCATCTTTCAAAGAAAAATATATTACATTTGTAATTGCATAATTTTGAGTTATATTATAACTGTTATTTTTAGAATTTCTAAAAAATAGAATATTTCACGAACATTTTTATTTTGTTGAATGTTTTATAAATAAACGTTAGAAAATTCGTTATTAAAATAAATGATAATAATGTAATAAGAAACAAATAATTATTGAGTTAAAAAAAAGAATGTTTAATTAGAATTAAGTTTTATGAAAAAGTTAAGTTTACTTTTGTTTACTGTTCTTGTTGCACTTGGAGTAAGCGCACAAGAAGTTAAAAATTCGTCTAATGGTACTGTGTACTTGAAAGACAAAGCAACTGACCACTGGTTTATGGGTATTAGTGGTGGTACAAATCTTTACATGACTAAAGGTGAAAATGATGCTGATGCTGATTTCGCTGATAGACTTGGATGGATGGCTCAAATTGAATTCGGAAAATGGGTTTCTCCTAATTGGGGTAGTCGTTTAGTTATTGAAGGTGGAAAAATTGCACACGTTGCTCCAGGTATAATGTATACTAACAGCGATGTTGAACAAAACTGGGTTGGAACACATTTAGACCTAATGTACAATCTAACTAATGGTTTAGGTGGATACAATGCTAATCGTGTATGGAATATATATCCATATTTAGGAATTGGTTATATGTATGGTATGAGTGATTGGAAAAAACCATATGAAGACAATGATGTTTTCAAAAACCAAAATCAAACACTTACTTATAACGTTGGTTTGATCAATGATTTCAAATTCAATAGCAATATCTCTATGTTTATTGAATTAGGTTACAGACTAATGCAAGAAAGTTTTGATTTATCAGGTACAAGCGGTGATTATGAATATGATGGAATGTTCACTGGTTTAGCTGGTTTACGTTTTGGTTTAGGTAAACAAGAATTCACTCCTGCTGAATTGATGGATTACAACTTAATCAATGATTTAAATAGCCAAATCAATAGATTACGTGCTGAAAATGAAGAATTAAGCAAACGTCCAGTTTCTTGTCCTGATTGTCAAGAAGTAACTACTGCAGCTCCTGCTGTTTATGTTCCTAACGTAGTATTCTTCAGAATTAATTCTGCTAAAATTGATAAAAATCAACAAATCAGCGTTTATAACACTGCAGAATATTTGAAAAATAATCCTAACGCTAAAGTTAAAATTGTTGCTTACGCAGACCGTCAAACAGGTAATCCTGACTACAACATGGCATTATCAGAAAGACGTGCTAAATCAGTTAGCGATGCTTTAGTTAACGAATATGGAATTGATAGCAGCCGTATCAGCTTAGAATGGAAAGGTGACACAGAACAACCTTATGCTGAAAACGATTGGAACCGTGTAGCTATTTTCTATCACGAATAATCAAATCTTATAATATAAAAAAGCATTCTCAAATGAGAATGCTTTTTTTTTGCTTTAGAAATAATCCATATATAAATATGGATTATTCTTTTAAATACACCCTTTTTACTCGATGAGAAATTGAAGTAAGAATTTCATAGGGTATTGTATCACAAATATCAGCTAGTTCCAGTATTGATATATTTTTCCCAAATATTTCAACTTTATCACCTTCTTGAAGATTCATACCTGTTGCGTCAATCATAGACAAGTCCATACAGATGCTTCCAATTATCGGGAGATAGTTTTCATTAACATATACCCGACCCTTTCTATTTCCTAATTTTCTATTCAAACCATCTGCATAACCTATACGAACCGTTGCAACTTGAGCATCATGATCTAATTTTTCTTTTCTTCCGTATCCAATTGTTTCATTAAATGGCAAGTTTTTAACTTGAAGAATCGTAGATTTCAAGGTTGTCACGTTATCAAGTCCATGCAAATTAGTAGGACTAATACCATATAAACCAATACCTAGTCTTACCATATCGGCTTGTTTTTCTGAAAATCTTTCAATTCCTGCAGAATTAAGAATATGCTTATAGATTTTGTATTGTAAACCGCTTTGTATTTCTGTATATACCTTATTAAAAGTATCCATTTGAAATGAAGTAAATTCATCAAATATCCAACTTTCACTTGCAGCTAAATGAGAGAAAATTGAAGTTACTTTCAACCCTTTTTGCTTGTTTACAATATCAAGAAGCTTAGAGATTTCATCTGGTAAGAACCCTAAACGGTGCATGCCTGTATCTATTTTAAGGTGTACTGGATAGTCTGTAAGACCTCGATGTTCAGCTTCTTTTATAAACTCTTCCAAAATTCTGAAATTATAAATCTCTGGCTCAAGGTTATAACTATACAATTCATCAAATCCGTTGAGCTCTGGATTTAAAACAATAATAGGCAAATGTATTCCTTGTTCTCTTAGTAATATTCCTTCTTCAGTAATAGCAACAGCCAGATAATCACATCTGTGATATTGCAATGTTTTAGCAACTTCAACAGCACCCGCACCATAAGCATCAGCTTTTACCATACAAACAATTTTTGTTTGCTGTGATAATTTTGATTTATAAAAATTAAAATTATGCACCAATGCATCCAAGTCTACCTCCAAAACAGTTTCATGAGTCCGTTCTTGAAATAACGCTGTCAACTTTTCAAAGTGAAAATTTCTAGCTCCCTTTAAAAGCAGAAGTTCATTATTAAAACCATCTAATGGGTAAGATTGAATAAACTCTTCTGTAGTTTTGAAAAAATATTTTTCCAAATTAAAATACTCTGAATATTCAGAGATATTACTTCCTATACCAATCAATTTATCAACATGATTATCATTGATGATTTCAGCAACTTTCTTATATAGTGATTTTGGGATAACTCCAGTTTGTAAAATATCTGAAATTATTACAGTTCTTTTTAAATCAGTCCCAAAGCTGCGCTGATTTTGAAAATCAAGTGCTATTTGTATAGAGTTTATATCAGAGTTATATGTATCATTGATTATTAGGCAGTTATTTTTACCTTGTAAGACATCTAATCGCATAGCAACTGGCTCCAATTTAGCAAATCGTTTAGATATTACTTCGGGATTAACATGAAGATATAACAATGTTGCTAAACAATGAATCGAATTTTCAATAGACGCATTATCAATAAAGGGAATCGTTATTGAATGCTTCAACTGCATAAAAAGATAATCAATCTTTGTGCAGTTTCCCAATTTTTCAATCTGTGATATATACAATTGAGCATCAACATTTTTAGTTGACCACGTAAAAGA
Source organism: Dysgonamonadaceae bacterium (assembly GCA_032068765.1). GTDB lineage: Bacteria > Bacteroidota > Bacteroidia > Bacteroidales > Dysgonomonadaceae > DAMBHY01. The sequence goes on from DAMBHY010000015.1 coordinate 22,559, forward strand.
TTTAGGAGATAAAATCATCATATCAGCACCTTGACTGATAATTTGATTATCTTCATTGTATATAATTACTTCGCTATTAGAAAAGAGTTCCATCTTTTGCATGCATTTTTGCAACAGGGATGTAAAATTTTCTTGATGCGCTTCCCCTATATTTGTTAATATACCAATGGTAGGTTTAATAACTTTTTCGAGTTTCTCCATTTCGTCAGGCAAAGATATACCTGCTTCAAAAATAGCAAGCTCAGTTGATTTCTGTAATTGCCACACAGAAAGAGGAACTCCTATCTGTGAATTATAACTCCTTGGAGAACGAGTTATTTCGTAATCGTCCTGTAATAATTGGTAAAGCCATTCTTTTACTACTGTTTTACCATTGCTACCGGTTATTCCAATAACTGGTATATCATATTTTGTTCGATGAAAAGCAACTAACTTTTGCAAAGAATCAATTGTACTTTTAACTTGAAGAAAATTTGCTTCAGAAAGATTCTTCCATTCATCTTGCAAACTTTCAACTACGAAATTTCTTACTCCTGCATCGTAGAGTTCATTTATGTACTTGTGACCGTTATTAGATTTTGTTTCAATCGCAAAAAAAAGAGTTTCAGAAGGATTAGTTAGTTTTCTACTATCTATAAGTATATTTGAAATTATTCCAGATTTAAAATTTTTATTTTTAATTCCTAAAATAGAGCCTACCTGTATTATTGAATAATCTTTCATAATTATCTATTTTTAAATTTATCAATCTCCTTTAGTGATGGATATTTTATTTTAAAATCTTGTAATTTATTCTCTAATCTTTTACTAAAGATATTGGCTGCTTCAGAATAATTATCATTCATTTTGTGTGACAACATCTTACAAATAGGTTGCCAATCATTTAGAACTTCAAGTGTGTTTTTTGTAAAAAAAGTTTCTTTAAACAACTCCCAAATATATTGTATAGAAATATTTGACGGATGCAACATATCATCTGCGTAAAATCGATAATCTCTCAATTCATCCACTAATATTTCATAAGCCTGAAAGTAATACGCCTGAGGAAATTCATTGCATAGTTCATCAATCGATAATAACAATGTTGATTTACTTAATTGATTTTGATGCAATCCATCTTTAAGATGGCGAATCGGGCTGACTGTAAATATAAAATTTGCTTTTGGATTAATTAATAATAAGTTATTAAGGATCTCTTTCCATTCATAAACTATTTCATTTACACTAAGCTTCTTACGTTCAAAAAAAGAATCATTAATCTTATGACAATTACCAACAACTTTTCCCGTTTCTTTCCATTTATAGATGAAAGCTGTGCCAAAAGTAATAATGAATATATCGGTATCTTTCAAATTTTGGGAACACATTTCTATTCTATCATTAATTTTAGAAAGAACATGTTCAGAATTTGATGATGAAAATTGACCGTGATGCATCAAACTATGATATATGCCATTTGAAAAAATAAGATTCGAAACGTTGAATTTTTTATTTTCTATAATTGAATTTATAGCTGATGCAATGGATGATGGGTTGTACAAAATACCAAAAGGATTGATATCTGTTTTAAACAAATTGTTTGTTAACATGTTTCCTATGCTTTCTGTAAAACAAGAACCAAACAAACAGATTTGAGAGTCATGTGAAATTTCAATGTCTGTTTTAATTTTCTGTATTTTTGTACGAAATTCCATAGTTAATGTATTAACTACAAAAATAGCTATTAAAAGGGATTACTAAGGATAGAATTAGTTTATAATTTCCTAAAAGAGGGGAATCTTTGAAGCTAGCTATATAAAAAAGGAAAGGTTGTCTCACGACAACCAATCTTCATTGTTAACCTTAAATCTAATACCATGAAAAACACGTTGCAAATATATAGCAATATTATCATTTGACAAAATATTATAGAAATAAATTTCAATTATTTAAATATTTTAACCTATTGCAAACAAAATGAGAGTAAATAATAATTAATCTACACAAATTACTAATCCTTTCAGATATTCACCTTCTGGATGATATATATTAATAGGATGATCAGCAGGTTGTGTAAGTTGATGTAAAATACTCACTTTTCTACCTGAAATAGCAGCTGCACTAAAAACAGCTAAACGAAACTGTTCTTTGGAAATTACTTGTGAACAAGAAAAAGTAAATATAATACCGCCTTTTTTTATCTTTTCAATTGCCGCTAAGTTAAGTCTTTTATATCCTTGTAATGCATTGTTAACTGCTCCACGATGTTTAGCAAAAGCAGGAGGATCAAGTATTATCAAATCATATTCACTCTGTGGTAAATTTTTCAGAAACTTAAAAGCATCTTCTACATAAGCTTTGTGTCTATTATCATTTCCAAAATTTAATTTTACATTCTCTTCAGTAAGAGAAATCGCTTTTGCAGAACTGTCGACTGAATGTACTACTTTAGCATTCCCCCTCAACGCATAAACCGAAAACCCGCCTGTGTAACAAAACATGTTTAAGACTTTTCGGTCAAATGCATATTTTCCCAATAAAGTGCGATTTTCTCTCTGATCAAGGAAGAAGCCTGTTTTTTGACCCTTCAACCAGTCAATATGAAAAGAAAGATCATTTTCAAGAGCTTTTTCATCTACCGAATCACCTCCAAAAATATATCTATCGACATTTTCCATGTCAAATTTATAAGGAAGAGTTCCTTCAGATTTATAAAATACATTTTTCAATCCATAACTTAATAAAACTTTTTTCAAAGCTTCAACAATTAAATCTTGAGATTTGTGCATCCCTACAGAATGCGACTGTATTACGGCTGTTTTTCCATAGATATCAACAATCAATCCTGGCAAACTATCTCCTTCACCATGCACCAAACGAAACGCATTATTATCGTCACGCACCAAACCTAAAGATTTTCTCAAATTAAATGCTTCAGAAAGTCGATTTGTAAAGAAATCTACATCAATAGGTTCGTTTTTAAAAGAAAGGACACGAATCGCAATACTCCCAATTTGATAATGACCAGTAGCCAGATATTCATTACTGCTTGAATATATATCAACAACATCACCTTCTTCCAAATTTTTTGGTAATTCTGCAATCGCCCCCGAGAAAATCCAAGGATGAAATCTTTTAAGAGAATCTTCCTTTTTAGGCTTTAATTTTATAATTGACTTTTTCATTTAATTCTAAATTACTCAAATATTTATATATCCGAAGTGTCGCCCAGGCATCTAAAGCCGCGTACATTTGTTGCGCAGATGTAAGCTCCGTTGCTTCCCAATTTGAGAGACGCTGATTTTTCGAAATCTTTTTACCGAAAATTATTGCATATATCTTCTGCAAGCTGGCATCTTCTATTCCGAACTTTAAAACATATTGCTGCAAATCAACAAAATTGAGTGGTTTTTTGTCGGATCTTTTTTTTATTGCTGCAAAATCATCTCTAAGAGACAATCCTATTTTTTTTATATCAGGATTACAAAAAATTTCGTCCAGCTCTTTAGGAAAACCTATTTTGTTTAATCTGAAAAGATAACAAACATCATCTGTCGAGATTTGTATTAGACCTACAGTATGGGATATTCCTTTTTTAAAGGATGGGCGGGTTTCTGTATCAAATCCAAGCACCGCATGTTTGAGAAGTTCTGTTATTGCGGGTCTTATCTTTTGAGGTTCATCAACCACTATAATTTTACCAGTGAAAGATTCAACAGGTAGTTCGTTAATTTCTTCTTTTAATATTTTCACACCCAAAAACTATCTCCTTGTTCTGAATCTTCCGAAATCATATCATTTTGACCATACAATATGTTGTGTAGTGGACGCAATGTATTTACTAACTTTTGACCCCAAAATGTTTTGAAATTTTGAGAACAAACAGCTATTGCTTGAGCCATAGAATCTTCTATTCCATATTGATAAACAGACACAAAATTTCTGACATCTTGATAAATATCCGCGATATCTTCGGATACCGTTGATGAAATAGGTATGTCGCTGTATTTCATCTCTTCCATGAATACATCCAGATATACGTCCTCTTCTTCCAAAATATTTGCTATAACATTTAATACACGAGCATAATCCTCTTCCTTTACAAAATTCTCTAAATCAATTTCGTCTTCCAATTCATATTCAGGAAGCATCGATGCTTTTACGTACATCAAAGGAAGAATTTTTAGCATCCTGCCTATCCATCCATTTTTATCCAAGGAATTTTCTTTTTCTAAGAATGCACAAAATTCAACGGCGATTGTAACAAATTCAAGAACCTCAGATGAATAAATCTGCTCCTTCTGTATAACCTTTTCCATATAATATATTTCAACTACACAAAAGTAACATATTGTCGCCTACTTTAAAAGCAAAACACAAATAGGATGAAATATTTGGATGATTCCACACTTATTATTATCTTTGCAATTAGAAATCAAAGGGAAGCAGGAAAAATCGGCTTCCCTTTTTATTCATTATATTATCAAAATGATTGATAAAAATAATATTATAGAAATTGTAGATGAATATTTGAAAGATTCATCAAGTTTTCTGATTGATGTTACAATCCTTCCAGGAAATGTTATTCAAGTAGAAATTGATGATGACGATAGCATTTCTATTGATAAATGTGCAGAATTGAGCCGTCATGTCGAATGCAATCTTGATAGAGAAACGGAGGATTTTGAACTCACGGTAAGTTCGGCAGGATTGACGTCACCTCTGAAAACCGTTAGACAATATAAAAAATTCGAAGGTAAGGATGTAGAAGTCCTTACCACGAAAGGCGATAAAATAAAAGGAATTTTGAAATCATCAAATGACGAAGGTTTTTCTGTTTCAACGATTAAAAAAGTGAAATTGGAAGGAGCAAAAAGAAAAACCGATGTGGAAGAAATCATTCATTTTAAATATCCGGAAGTTAAATACACAAAGTATTTGATTAATTTCAAATAATACACGATAACATATTAAATATATGGGCAAAAAGAAAGAAACAATAAGCCTAATAGATACTTTTTCTGAATTCAACGAATTAAAGAATATCGACAAAGGAACTCTCATCACAGTTTTGGAAGATTCTTTCCGCAACGTTATTACAAAAATGAACGGGACAGATGAGAATTTTGACATCATTATAAATCCGGACAAGGGCGATTTAGAAATCTGGCGAAATCGCATAATTGTAGAAGACGGCGAATTGGAAGACCCAAATTTAGAAATTTCATTGAGCGAAGCTCAGAAAATAGATCCCGAATTTGAAGTTGGAGAAGACTTTACAGACGAGATGCACCTTGAGGATTTTGGTCGCCGCGTAATTCTTAACCTTCGTCAGACACTTGCTTCCAAAATTCTGGAACTAGAAAAAGATAATTTATACAACCTTTATAAAGATAAAGTAGGTCAGATTGTTTCCGGCGAAGTTTATCAGGTATGGAAAAAAGAACTTTTGCTCTTGGATGACGACCATAATGAACTAATTTTGCCAAAAACAGAACAAATTCCAAGTGACTTTTTCCGCAAAGGCGACCATGCTCTTGCAGTAGTAAGCCGAGTGGAAAATAAAAATAATAATCCGAAAATTATTCTTTCACGTACGGCAAATGCATTTTTAGAAAGATTATTCGAACGTGAAATTCCTGAAATTGCAGATGGTCTTATTACCATAAAGGGAATTGCGCGTATTCCTGGTGAACGTGCTAAAGTGGCAGTAGAAGCTTACGATGACAGAATTGATCCAGTAGGAGCTTGTGTAGGTATGAAAGGTTTCAGAATTCATGGAATTGTTCGCGAATTGAGAAATGAAAACATCGACGTAATTAACTATACGTCAAACACTTCTCTTTTCATACAAAGAGCATTGAGTCCTGCACGCATCAATTCTATACAAATTAAGGAAGACGATAAACGCGCAGAAGTATTTTTAGCACCTGAAGAAGTTTCCTTGGCCATAGGTAAAGGTGGAGCAAATATCAAACTTGCGTCCATGTTAACCGGATATAACATCGAAGTATTCCGCGATATAGACGGAGTAGATGAAGAAGATATTTATTTAGATGAATTCCGGGATGAAATAGACGGTTGGGTGATTGATCAATTGAAACGTATTGGATGTTCTACAGCTAAAAATGTATTAGCTATGGGACGCGATAAAATCATCAGAGAAGCTGATTTAGAGGAAGATACCGTGGATGAAATTATAGACATTATTTCATCTGAATTTGAAGACGAAGACGAAACAACTGAAGAGTAACAAAATCGCTGTCTGTTCACAAAAAAAATATTAAAGAAAGGACTAAACTATATATATGTCTGAAAGATTAAGTAAAATAGCAAGAACATTAAATGTTGGAATTAGTACTATTACTGAATTCCTTCAAAAAAAAGGCTTTGCAGTCGAAAGTAATCCAAATGCTAAAATTGATGATGAACAGTACGATTTGTTGATCCAGGAATTTGGTAAAGATCTAAATATTCATCGTGAAAGAAATAAAACTCACGATCGAAATAAAGCAAATAAGGAAACTCAAACATCTGATGACTCAACAAATATAAAGAATGAGCCAGAAGTAATTAAAACTGAAATTCCAGATCAGTTAATACCTCATTTCAATATTATTGGTAATATTGATTTGGAAAACAATATTAAAAAAGAGGAAAAAGAAGAATCATTATTTACTTCTTCAGAATCAACAGAAAATATTCCATCTGTCAATTTAAAAGAAACGATTTCTTCTGAAGAAATCATTCCTGAGAATAAGTCTGAGGATAATAATGAAATAGATAATTCTTCTATTCAACCGCAAAATAGCAACTTCAAAACTGAAGTTAAGAATAAAGAAACTGAAAAAGTTGAAAAAGAACTTGTAAATGATAATTCTTTAATTGATATTCCACAAACTAATAATTCAGAGGGTGATTTAGAGACTTCCCAAATCGTCGAAAAAGAAGATATTAAAGAAGCTGAATCTGAATCCGTTGATACAGAAGTTTCAACATCAAAGGAGGGAGAAATTTTCCGCATCAATAATAAGAAGATCGAATCAAACATTGTTGTTACAGGAAAAATCGACTTAGATTCTATTAACGACAAAACTCGTCCTGCAAGAAAAAGCAAAGCTCAACGTAAAAAAGAACGTATAGAAAGGGAACAAAATGCCCAAACCGATAAACCAACTCTCGTAAAAAAAGAAACTACAACAGACGGTCCGAAAAAAACCCTTATCAAAGCTAATGACGAAGAAAATAAAAAAAGAAAACGTCAACGCATTAGTAAGGAAAAAGTAAACATCGATAAACCAGGGAATTACGATGCCTCTAAAGAAAAAGATCGGAGACGTACTTTAAAGAAACCGAATAAAGTAGAGGTAAGCGATGAAGATGTTCAAAAACAAATTAAAGAAACTTTAGCGCGGCTTACCGAGAAAAAAGGTCAAAAAACTGGTGCAAAACACCGTCGTGAAAAACGTGATGCTTTTTCTCAAAAACAACAAGAAGAGCATCTACGTCAAGAAGAAGAAAGCCGCATATTGGAACTTACCGAGTTCGTTACGGCAAACGACTTGGCAAACATGATGGACGTTCCGGTTGTTCAGGTAATTTCAACTTGTATGAGTTTGGGTGTTATGGTTGCTATCAACCAACGTTTGGATGCAGAAACAATAAATATTGTTGCGGAAGAATTTGGTTATAAAACAAAATTCGTAAGTGCAGATGTAGTAGAAGCAATCAACGAAGAAGAAGATAGTCCTGAAGATTTGGTTTCGCGTCCCCCAATTGTAACTGTGATGGGTCACGTTGACCACGGAAAAACATCTTTATTGGATAACATCCGTAAAACTAACATTATTGCGGGTGAAGCTGGAGGTATTACTCAGCACATCGGTGCATATAATGTAAAACTGGCAGATGGCAGGAAAATAACATTCCTAGATACTCCGGGTCACGAAGCTTTTACTGCAATGCGTGCACGTGGAGCAAAAGTAACCGACGTAGCGATTATTATTGTAGCAGCGGATGACAGCGTCATGCCTCAGACTGTTGAAGCAATTAACCACGCGAGTGCAGCAGGTGTGCCCATCGTATTTGCTATAAATAAAATTGACAAACCAGGAGCAAATCCTGACAAAATAAAAGAACGCCTAGCTGAAATGAACTATCTTGTGGAAGAATGGGGTGGAAAATACCAGTCTCAGGACATATCTGCAAAACAAGGTATAGGTGTAAATGAATTGTTGGAAAAAGTATTGTTGGAAGCAGATTTACTGGAATTGAAAGCCAATCCTGAACGTAATTCTGTAGGTTCCGTAATTGAATCTTCTTTAGATAAGGGAAGAGGCTATGTGGCTACGGTGTTGGTTGAAAACGGAACTTTGAAACAAGGTGACATGGTTCTTGCAGGTTCGTATTTTGGACGTGTAAAAGCCATGTTTAATGAAAGAAATCAAAAAATATCAAAAGCAGGACCTTCTGAACCGGCTCTTATTTTAGGGCTGAACGGAGCACCTCAAGCCGGCGATAAATTTCACGTTCTTAAAAATGAACAAGAAGCGCGTTCTATTGCTAACCGCAGAGAACAACTACAAAGAGAACAATCAATCCGTACGCAAAAATTACTTACTTTGGATGACATTGGTCGCCGCATAGCAATCGGTAATTTCCAACAATTAAATATCATTGTAAAAGGTGACGTAGACGGATCCGTAGAAGCATTGTCAGATTCTTTAATCAGATTATCTACAGAAGAAATTCAAGTAAATGTAATACACAAAGCAGTCGGTCAAATCTCTGAGTCTGACATTACACTTGCTGCTGCTTCAGATGCAATTATTATCGGATTCCAAGTTCGCCCATCATTAGCTGCGAGAAAAGAAGCCGAAAAAGAAGGTGTTGACATCCGCCTTTATTCAATTATCTATGACGCAATAGAAGAAGTAACTGCCGCTATGGAAGGTATGTTATCTCCTGAGATTAAAGAAGAAGTTACTGCAAACATAGAAGTCCGCGAGGTATTCAAAATTACAAAAGTTGGAACCGTTGCTGGATGTATGGTTAAAGATGGTAAGGTAAAACGTTCAAACAAAGTAAGATTAGTTCGTGATGGTATTGTTATCTATACAGGAGAATTGGATTCTTTGAAACGTTTCAAAGATGATGTTAAAGAAGTTACTTCGGGTTACGAATGTGGACTTAGCATTAAAAACTTTAATGACATCAAAGTAGGAGATGTTGTTGAAGCCTTCGAAGAAATTGAAGTTAAGAAAAAACTATAATTTATTTCAAAAACCAGTTGACATTGTAATTTAATAATTCTTTACCCTGAGGAAAGGCAGCATCTGCACATCTCAACAATGGCAGATGCTGTCCCAACACCTGGTAAATTATAATTACAACTGTTAACTGCTGGTTGAAATATAAAACTTATAAACCAATTAGTTATGATGAAAAAAATATTTTTAACTTGTTTGCTATTGGTTGTTATAACCATCTCAACATTTGCTCAGACTTTTTCTGGTATTGCTTATGTCAATACCTCAGAATTAATAAACTCTTTACCTCAAAAGAAAGAAGCTTCTGAAAAACTCGCATTATTGAGTAAAAATTATAAAAATGAACTTCAAGTAATGCAAAACGAGTATAACAAAAAATACTCCGATTTTGTAACTTATCAGAATACGCTTGCCGAAAATATTAAAGTACGAAGAATGCAAGAACTTACCGAACTGGAGATGAAAATTGAAACGTTTACGGAGGTAATTCAAAAAGATTTGGAAGAACAAGAAAAAGTACTCCTTGAGCCACTCAGAACAAGAGTAATGAATGCTATAAAAGCTGTAGGGATTGAACAAAACCTGACAGTAATCTATGATACCTCCGACAAAGGGATTGTATTTGTGTCTCCAAATGCCCAAGATATTAACAGGCTTGTTAGAAATAAACTCGGTTATAATTAAATATGCAACTATCTCGAATTGGTATTTTTGATTCGGGTTATGGAGGATTAACCATTTTGTCTTCTATCCGTTCTTTAATGCCGGAATATGACTATATCTATTTAGGAGATAATGCACGCGCGCCATATGGCAGCCGTTCTTTTGAACTGGTATATGAATTTACATGGGAAGCTGTTAAGTGGTTATTTAATCAAGGTTGTGAACTAGTAATTCTTGCATGCAACACAGCTTCCGCCAAAGCACTGAGAACTATACAGCAACAAAATCTGCCCAAAGAATTCCCTGAACGAAGAGTACTTGGCGTTATCCGCCCAACAGCGGAGATTATTGGAGAAATTTCACAGACACGCCACGTTGGAATTTTGGGAACTGAAGGTACAATTCAATCTGAATCGTACGATATAGAAATTAGCAAACTTCATCCGGATATAAAAGTTACCGGAGAAGCTTGTCCCATGTGGGTTCCTTTGGTAGAAAATATGGAATATAACAAACCAGGTGCAGATTATTTTGTAAAACAGCATCTGAATAACCTTTATCAAAAGGATTCTAAAATCGATACTGTTATTCTTGCTTGTACACATTACCCGTTGCTTATACAAAAAATCAAAGAGTTTTCACCGAAAAGTTTTACGGTTATAGCACAGGGCGGGCATGTAGCAAAGAGTCTTAAAGATTATTTATACCGCCATCCCGAAATCGAAACTAAATGTTCTAAAAATCAAACTATAAAGTATGTAACCACCGAAAATTCTGAGAAATTTTCCAAACTTGCATCTTTGTTTTTGAATGAAAAAATTACAGCACAAAAAATAATTCTTCCATAAAATAAACATGAACTGGTTTGATATAGTTTGCGGCATCATATTACTTGCAGCATTTTTTGGGGGAATTAAGAAAGGTTTCATCATGCAGCTGGCAAAATTTGTGGGTATACTTGCAGCAATCCTTTTTTCTAGTAAACTGGCAAAGATTATTATGCCGACTATTACCGACCTTCTTTCACTTTCTGCAAGAACTGCACCCGCTGTTTCATATCTCGCTTCGTTTATCCTCTTGGTTGTAATAGTAATGATTGTGTGTAAAAGCATGCAATCAATCTTCGAGAAAGTATATTTGGGAGGTCTCAATAAGTTGTTGGGTGGCGTATTTTCCGTTTTTACATCTATACTTATTCTCAGCATGTTTCTTAATCTCATCCTTATGGTGGACAAAAGAGAAAGAATTATCAAACACGATATAAGACAAAATGCTATTCTATATCCAATGGTAAAAATGGTGACACCGGCTGTAGCACCTTTTCTTAAGAAGGAAGTTTGGAGGAAATATCTCCCAAAACAGCAACAAAAGGAAATGGTAAACGACAGCATACAAACTGCTTCAGAAGATTTACATATAATTTAAATACACAAATATGGGATTTTTAATTCATCGCGAAGGTCGAAAAATATTGCTAGGATGGCTGCTCGTTTTCTTATTAATTGACGCATCTCTATATTTCATGTTTCCCAAAAGCATTGTAAGTTTAATCGCGTTTATCATTACGGGAATAATTTTTGCTTTGATGCTAAATTTTTTCCGCAAACCTCATAGAATCTACAAGGGAGAAAGGATTGGTTCAGTGAATGCTCCAACAGATGGACAAATAGTTGTGATTGAAAAGGTTTTTGAGAAAGACTATTTGAAAACCGAATGCATTCAAGTTTCTATATTTATGACAATATTCAATGCCCATGCTAACTGGGTCCCAGTTTCGGGTAAAGTTACAACGTGTGTTCATGAGCCAGGCAGATTTTTGGCAGCATATCTTCCAAAATCTAGTACCGAAAATGAGCGTTCGAGCATTGTTATCGAGACACCTGACGGTCATAAAATCCTTACCCGGCAAATAGCAGGTGCTGTTGCACGAAGAATTGTTACCTACCTAAAACAAGGCGAAACTTATACAATTGGAGACCCGCTTGGTTTTATTAAATTTGGCTCAAGAATGGATATTTACCTGCCTCTTGACAGTGAAATACTCGTGAAGATGGGAGATAAAGTGAAATCCAATAGAACTATTATAGCATCTCTTCCTAAAAGAACTAATGAGAACTCAATATTTTCTAATAAGAAAATATTGAGTTCCAATCTCTAATAACTAGAATATTATATAAAAAATAGGATGTAGTAGAAAAAACAAATAATTCGACTCTAAAAGTATCGATTTATGTTTGAATCTGGAAATTGTCAGCATCTTTCCAAGCCGGAAACTTCTCGCGAAATTTGTCTAGATCAGTTTTTGAAAGTTCAATGGTTTTGATATTTTGCTCACCCTCTTCAAACTCTAAAATTTTCTTTCCTTTCGCGTCTATCATCACCGAATGCCCTACGTAGTTCAGTTTCATGCCGTCCTTCCCTATCCTGTTCACGCCTCCCACGTATGATTGATTTTCCAAAGCGCGGCCAATTAATAACGAGTCCCATGCATACATACGCGAGTCGGGAAAATTTGCCACGTATAGCAGCAAATCATATTCATTGCTCACATTGCGACCCCAAACCGGAAAGCGAATATCGTAGCAAACCAAAACACAGATATTAAAATCCTTATAATTAACTATCAAACGGGATTTTCCGGCAGTAAAAAAATCTTCTTCTTTGCCCATTGAGAAAAGATGCCGCTTATCGGCGAACTCCATGCGTCCATCAGGAAAAACAAAAAACGCCCGGTTATAGTTTTTCCCGTTTTCTGTAATCATCACACTCCCCGTAATCGCCAAATTATTTTTTTGCGTACACTCTTTTAAAAAGGCAATAGTTTTTCCTTCCATGGTTTCAGCCAAGTCAGGACGGTCTGTGCAAAATCCGGTAGAGAACATTTCTGGAAGAACTAGTAAATCAGTTTTGCCCTTAAGTGAAGCAGAAGTTTTTTCCAGATTCTGAAGGTTTGCCGCTTTATCTGCCCATACAATGTCGGTTTGAAGTAATGAAATACGCATCTTCTTAAGTTTTTAATATGTTTGACGAACATGTTTGATAGTAATCGGAGTCTTTGCTGAAGCTTTGAGTTCTGGAGATGTAATGGTGATGATTTGAGGAATACCCGGCAGCAAATCTACAAAGTTGTCGGAGAACTGAGCACCTAAAACGGGGATTTCTACAAACACATCCTTTGCCAACTTGTCACTCACTAATTTCACCGTATATTTTCCGTCTGCATATTTCACGGAAGTTTTTACTTCCGTTTGAGGAAGCTCCAGTTTATTTGCCCAATAATAGAAATAATCTTTTGTTGAGATGATATTCCCCTTGTCGTCGCTCAACCACGCATGAATCATCGTATGCTTTTTTGCATCTTCCGAAACAAAAGATGAAACATCAAGAGATTTCACCACTTTGCTGCTATTTGCTTTGGCATTTACTTTTTCTTTAAATTCTTTCACCACACCTTTTGTAAAGTCTGTCACTTGGACAGTAAGATTCAAACCGTTTTTATCTTCCAAATAATCTGACATAGTGAAGTAATTGAGTTTATTATCTTTGAATTTAACACCCAAAGCCAAAGGCGCCAATACATCACGCATGCGGTAGTGCTGTGTTTTCCAGTTGTTGTAATAATCGATGCTCGACCATGAAACTACCGGCCAACTGTCGTTTATCTGCCAATAGCACGAGCCCATACAATACGGGCGACCACGGCGCATAGCCTCAACGGACTCTTCCATTCCATTGCCCTGCATAACCAAACCGATGTACACAAAGTCTTCAAAATTCTTTGGCGCATGATAATACATGTCCATATATTTTTTAATAAGTGAATTTCCAGTTGATGCTTTTTGGTGGACTTTCATCACTTCACTTTCCAAACTCCATTGGTCTTTTGGAGCAAAAGTTTTGATAGTTTTCATTTCAGGGAATGACTGGAAACCAAATTCACTCGCAAATCTCGGAAGTCTGTCTGCCATCGCTTCAAAAGGAAGATGACCATACCATAATCCCCAATCGTGTGCGTCGCTGTCAGCAAATTTTTCGGGATTCCCCCAGTTGGATGCAAAGGGCGAACCGTGTATATAACTTCTTACATCGTCGTATTGCGACAGTAAATTGGGAATGAACTGACGGAAAGTCTTATCATAATCAGCCAGCCATTTTCTCATCACTTCAGGCGAATATTCTTTATTCCAACCCCAATGGTGCAAGCCCTCTTCAATCTCATTATTTCCACACCATAAGGCAAGTGACGCGTGATTGCGTAAGCGTTTCACATTATATATTACTTCATCTTTTACATTAGAAAGGAAAGAATCATCTCCTGGATATGGTACACATCCAAAAATGAAGTCCTGCCAAACCAAAATTCCTTTTTCGTCAGCCAGTTCATAAAAATAATCACTTTCATAAGTTCCCCCACCCCATACGCGAATAAAATTAAGATTTCCACCAAGCAGATTATTAAATAATTTGTGATAATAAGCAGAATCCTGCTGTGTTGTCATGATTTCGCCGGGAATATAGTTGGCTCCTTTTGCGAAAAACGGTTTGTCATTCACTTCAAAATAAAAAGAACGACCGATTGAATCTTTTTCTTGTACCAAACGCACTTTGCGAAGACCTATTTTTTTAGTGATTTCTGCTACTTTCTTATTATCAACATTTACCGTCGCTGTAAAATCATATCTTGTTTGATTTCCCCAATTAATGGGCATCCATCTTTCAGGATTCGTAATCTCCAAAGGAAGAAAGACAGTGTTTAATCCAGGCTTAAGCGTAATATTTTTTTCTACTTTTCCTTTAACATTGTTGCGAAGAGATGAAGTAATTATAATATTCGCACTTACGGGATTGCTGTTTACTGAAAATATTTCGATTTGATTGTTGAGTTTTGCTATTTTGGGGATGACTTCTTTTTGTTCCACATAAAAATCGTTGATGCGGGCTTTATTATAGAATTTGAGTGAAATGGGCTTCCAAATACCCATTTGTACCATGCGCATGCCCCAATCCCAACCGAAATGATACGGTGCTTTGCGATTAAAAATACTCACCTTAACATCTGAATGATCATTCCCCGCAGGGTACACATATCCATTGGTTTTAAAGGCACCCATCATTTTTTGTATCGGTGAATAAAAACGGATGTAGAGTTCGTTTGTACCTTTCTTCAACGCGTCTTTCACCGGAACCATCTGACCAACGAACATATTTTTGGATGTAAGAATCAATGCGCCATTCAAAAAAACATCCGCGTGTGTATCCAATCCTTCAAACGTCATCACAGCATCATCAAACGCTAGTTGATTTTCCGAAATTTCAAAGGTTTTCTTGTAATCCCAATCGTAGTTTTCCACCCATTGAATATTCTGTTCGTTAGTTCCATAATACGGATCGGGCAACACTTTTAGACGGATAAGATCTCGCTGTACAGAGCCGGGAACTTCCGCCGTTCTCCAAACGGATGAATCACGTTGTGAGAATTGCCATCCCTCATTGAGTAATAGAGTTTGCTGATTTTGGGGAAAAATGTTTTGAGAAAATATAATAAGAATAAGATATAAATAGCGTTTCATATAAATGTTTTTTTCATCCATTACAAAAATAAGTTTTTTTTGCTAAAAACATTACCTTTGTCTTCTTAGAAAAACGGATATTCTCCATCATTCCTATTTATTATGATTAAAAAAATTTGGCTGATTTTGCTGCTTATACTATCATTTTCAAATATTTCGAGTCAGAAAAAACACCAGTATTCATATAAGTTAATTGCATATTATTCCAATGACAAGGTGCCTTTCAACGATTATGATTACTCCAGAATTACTCATTTAATTTATTCTTTTGGTCATGTAAATGAAGAAGGTATCTTTTCTGTTGATAAGCCGAATGCTGAAAAGTCGCTGCAGCAATTACAAAACTTGAAACAAAAATATCCCCATCTCAAAACGATGGTCGCTTTGGGGGGTTGGGGTGGATGTGAATTATGTTCTGCCGTTTTCAATGATTCTCTAAAAACATCCAACTTTATAAATTCGGTATCAAAATTTTTAGAAAAAAATCATCTAGACGGTTTTGATTTTGATTGGGAATATCCTACTGTCAAAGGTTATCCGGGCCATTTATATGCCCCTACCGACAAAGATAATTTTACCTCTGCAATAAAGAAGTTACGTTTTACTTTACCACCAGATAAGATTATAAGTTTTGCCGCAGGAGGTTTCACAGAATACCTAGATAAAGCAGTGGATTGGAAAGCGTTGGAACCATATATAGACATGGTCAATTTGATGTCTTATGATTTGGTTGGCGGTTATTCACAAGTGACGGGACATCAGACGCCTCTATATAGTTACACCCCAAACTCCGAATCCGTTGATAAAGCTATTAAGTTTTTTGAAAGAATAAATTTCCCTTTAAATAAAGTAATTATAGGTGCTACTTTTTATACAAGAGCTTGGAAGAATGTTCCTAACATCAATAATGGATTGTGCCAATCGGGAGAATTTGAAAGATTTATTGATTACAAGTACATGGAAAAATATTTTAAAGAAAATCCGGGATTTCATTATTTTTGGGATGGAAAATCTCAAGCAGCACATTGGTACAATGCGAAACTTGGAATATTTGTAACGGGCGATGACCGGAAATCGATAAAAGCCAAAAGCAAATATGTAAAATCAAAAAAGTTAGGCGGCCTTATGTTTTGGGAATTGTCTTTGGATGTACTGAATCAAGGTCTTCTCGAAGCAATTGATATTAACAAATAATTATTTAAACATTATTCACAATAATGAGCTGTTTGCTAAACTTGTAATTGTTATCAAGTACTACTTGTTTTTAATTCTGGCTTTTGAGTCCATATCATTTATAATCACTTGCACAGATTTAGCTGAATATAAACTACCAGATTGGCCATCAAATAAAAACTTAGCAGGCTTGTATTTTATAAAGGATGTGAGCAATTTCTCTAATACAGTTTTAGGCGACATCACAACTCTATTTTTGTTGCATTTAGAGTCTTTGATATGGATAATCATCAATATCACTCACTTCAAGATGAAGCAGTTCTCTTAGCACCAACTCCGATACATAAATTATTTAATTATACGTCTGTGGTTAATGTTAGAAATTTATGATGACACGCTACTTCAAGGAAGATATTTTGACAAAGAAAAAGTATTTGGAGATATAATTGAATTGGTTAACCAATATATATAGTTTATGAAAACATTCTTATTTACTTGGAATCCGAAAAAATGGAATTGGACAACTCTTGAGCAGAACATTGACCAAATCGAACAAACAGGTCGAACGACCGAAAAATGGAGTGTAATAAGTCATAAAAAAATCCAACCAGGTGACAGAGCATTTTTAATGCGTCTTGGAGAAGAGCCAAAAGGAATAATGGCTGCAGGTTTTGTAGCTACACCATCATTTTTATCAAAGCATTGGAGCGGAGAAGATAAATTAGTGAATCGTGTAATGATTGACTTTGAAGTAATCTTAAATCCCGAAAAAGAACCGCTTTTATGTCTTGACATTTTAAATCAAGGGAATTTATCAAAAGTAAATTGGACGCCACACTCTTCGGGAATTGAAATTAATCCAGAAGTTGTAGACGAGCTAGAAGCTGTGTGGTTTGATTTTTTGACAACTCAAGAAATCAGACACAATCCCTTCAAAGAAACTGAAAACGAAGAACAGAAAGTTTATACAGAAGGAACGCCAAATCAAGTCTTGGTAACCAAATATGAAAGAAATCCTTTCGCAAGGAAGACTTGTATTGAATTTTACGGAAGTTCTTGCTCTGTATGTAAATTCAATTTTGAAAATATATACGGAAAATTAGGAAAAGATTTTATTCACGTACATCATTTAAAACAAGTCGCGAATATTAAAAAAGAATATAAAATTGATCCTATTAAAGACCTTAGACCTATTTGTCCTAATTGTCACGCAATGATTCATATAAGAAAAGAGCCTTATACTATTGAAGAGCTTAAAGAAATAATAAATAAAGCCAGCCGGTAACACAGTATTGGCGATATGCGGGATGAATTGTCAGTAGAAAATTGGGATCTCCCACCCGCAAATGCTGTCCGCATTTGTTTTTTTACTAAATTTATCACTTGCGATCACTTTTTTCTTTGGTTTCGCTTTTAAATCAGTAACAACAAATAAAGATAATAAAATGAAAAGAGTAACAGGAATAGGCGGTGTATTTTTTAAATGTAAAGACCCGAAAAAGATGACAGAATGGTATCAAAAACATCTTGGTTTAGACACTAATCCATATGGTGCGACATTTGAATGGTATGAAAGTTCAGACAGTAAAACAAAAGCACAAACGCAATGGACACCTTTTGCTGAAGATACCAAATATTTTGAACCTTCTAAGCAAAACTTTATGATAAACTACCGAGTTGAAAATTTGGAAGCACTTATTGAAGAATTGAAAAAAGAAGGCGTAACTATTGTAGATAAAATGGAAACATATGACTATGGAAAATTTATCCATATTCTTGATGGAGAAGGAAACAAAATTCAACTTTGGGAAGCACTTGACTAATCTTAATAACAGACAAAAAACGAAATTGAATAAAAGAAAACACGCCTAACCGCTAACAGTCGTTTGCCAAAAGTGGAAACTGAAAGCTTCAACTTTTATATGAAGAATCCAGAATGCTATGGTTGTGGGCACTTTTATTGAAAAAAGCAACTAAATTAAACAACTACATACTACAACATTGTTAATAGCAAACTAAACCGACAACTGAAAATGGACAAGAACTTCTATATGACGAACAGACAGAAACTCTTATTTATGGTAAAAGAATTGCATAAACGCGGTTTTGGAAAATTGCGAGTAATTCCATCGCTTTCGCCATCAGGAATGTATTGGCGTTGTAGTTTCATTGAAGAAACAAAAAGCAATTCTTTTACAGCTTCTAATTGGATAAGCAGCCATGAGAAAAATGACTCAAAGGTGGAAATTAAAATGACCGCAAAAGAATTGGCAGACTTGTTTATGAAAGAAAATTTTGAATTTCTGGAATATTGCAAAGGCGTAAATGAGGAGTATGAAAAATGGTATAGTGGAATGTTGGAACAATTATCAGAAGACGAACTCCCTTTCGCAGTTGCTGACTGGGAAATACCAGAAGGGTTTTGGCTGACATCAAAAGGAAGCGAAATAAAAACGTTACCTAACGAACAGGAGTATTATTTTTAGAAATACATAATGAAAAAATTAACGAGAATATCAGAAATAAAATCTACACTTTTCGGTGTTGCAGTCGGAGATGCAGTTGGTGTGCCTTTCGAGTTTAGCTCTCGGGAGCAAATGAAACAGCATCCTGCAAAAGATATGATTGGTTACGGAACATACAATCAACCTCCTGGAACTTGGTCGGACGATAGCTCTCTTACGTTTTGCCTTGCTGATGCATTAGCTACTAAGGGGTATGATTTGTCTGCAATAGCCTTAAACTTTTATAAGTGGAAGAAAAACGCTTTTTGGACTGCAAGAGACGAGGTGTTTGATATTGGTATGACCACTTATGAAGCCATTACAAGATTGCACGACATTTTGGAAACGTCTGATGATTGCAAAGAACTAAAGGAATTGAAATTTTCTGGAGATGAAAATGATAATGGTAACGGTTCATTAATGAGGATTGCGCCTCTGTTGTTTTATATAGAGGGCATGCCACCATTGCAGCAATTTGAAATTATTTGGGATGTTTCAGCTCTGACACATAGACATATTCGAGCTGCAATGAGTTGTTTTATCTACTTAAATTTAGCCGAAAAACTCCTAAATGGGCAAGATAAGGTGACAGCTTATACCGAAATGAGGAAAAGCGTGTTGAGCCTTTGGAAGAAAATACAATTCCCAATTGAAGAACAAGCGCATTTTATTAGATTAATACAAAATGATATTAGAGAAACTAAGATTGACGATTTAAAATCTGGTGGCTATGTCATTGAGGTTCTTGAGTCAAGTATTTTGTTTTTTCTGCAAGAAAACAATTATAGAGATACTATCTTATCTATCATAAATATTGGTCACGATACAGATACTTCAGCCGCTATAGCTGGAGGCCTTGCTGGATTATATTATGGATTTAATGGAATTCCCGAAGAGTGGATAAATCAAATTGCTCGTAAAGATGACATAGAAAACTTAGCAGAACGACTGGGGAAGAAGATAGCCAGCCTCTCCTCTAAAGGCAATGCTATCGCGCGATTGTATCGCGTGATTTTCCATTTTCCAAACCACACAAAATGATTAGTGCGCTAGCGATGGCCAACTACGAATTGAGAGGCAAGGGCAATAATTATGAATTGAAAAAAGACGGAAAAACGGCATTCAAAAATTACTGCCGCCAAAGCCGCTCCCGCGAATCTTTCACGTGGTCTTATTGAATAAACGTGATGCGTGTTAAAGTGCTAAATTTGAATGAATTAAACATTCACATAACCTGTTGATATTTCAGCAGTTCATAAAAAAAGATATTTTTGCTTGCAATTAGCAAGCAAAAAAGTAATCAACCACAAAGGGCAGAACATCAATATTTTAAATTTAAAAAAACAGATAATATTTTTACTACAATCAATGAGCTACATTCAATCTATTTTGCGAAGTTTAGGACAGGTAATGTTCCAAAACAACATATATTCAGGGCTTTTATTTTTGATTGGAATTTTTTTCAATTCCCCGATTTTAGGAGTGGGAGCCTTGCTTGGAATAATAATTAGTATAAGTACTGCTCAAATTTTAAAATATCCAAAGGAAGATATCGAAAACGGACTTTATGGGTTTAACGGTGCACTAACTGGAATTGCTTTGTGGTATTTTTTCGGTTTTAACACTACAACTCTCTTTGCTTTAATCATTGGTGCCGCATTGACAACTCCTCTGAGTTATTATTTAAAAAAAAAAATAATCCCACCCTTCACAGCTCCATTTGTTATCATAACTTGGATTGTTATGTACCTGTTAGTACTCATTTTTGACATTCCGTTTGCATCTTCCGCTACACCTGCCGACAACGTTTTTGATTTGCTATCTGTTTCAGCAAAAAGTTTTGGACAAGTAATGTTTCAGGATAACAGTATAACGGGTATGTTTTTTCTTCTTGCAATTATTGTAAACTCTAAACGCTCGGCTATCTATGGGTTTTATGCAGCAATTTTAGGTTCTTTATTCGGGTTGCTTCTTAAAGAACCAGTTGCTGTTATCAATGCAGGACTAATGGGATATAATGCCATACTTTGTGCCATTGCTTTATCCGACAACAAACGAACCACCTTTTTATGGATTTCAATTGCTACTATTATATCTGTAATTTTAAATATAGGATTTTCTAAATTAGGAGTAATTTCACTTACTGCTCCATTTGTTCTAAGCACTTGGATGATTTTAAAACTGAAGCTTCACACGAGAGGATTCGTGCAGAATCGATGGAGTGGCGCAAAAAGTTGACAGTAAACTTAAAAAATGAGCTAAATATGGCATTTATACCGCAACGAATCCCATCGTGTGGTAGCGATGCTAAATTGTTAGGATTACAGTAGGTTTCAACTCGGTATCGCTTAGCGAAAATATCTTTTTCCTTCTTTTCTGCTTCGCAGCACACCGATTCGGAAATCGGCGCGAGCGGGAATGACCTTCTTGTTGCAAACGAGGGGAAGTGCTAGTTTTATAGTAACTTGTCTTTTAAAAGAACAATTTCTTTATATTGTTTTTCTACATAAATATAAAACTCCTGCTCATTCATGTCATATTTTTTTAGAGGATGATATGAATTTAATAATATAATCAACTTGTCTATTGGCTTCCTTTCTGTATCACTAAAATAGAGATTAAATTTTTCCAATAGCTTGTTTAATGTAAAGATATTCTTCTCCATATGTTTATTGCTAACTCCACTACCTGCCATTTCAAAAGCTTGGAGTAAATCTGATTTTAATTGAGAAACAAGAGGCATTAATTCGGCATAAACTTCTAATCTTTTTTGATAAAAAAACTGTTTCTTCCAAATCTTATAACCATATTTAGCAATAATAACACCTACTATTAGAGTAGATAATGTAGTAACAATAACTGTGCTCCAATCTATTTTAGTTAAAATCATATTTAATTACTTTTGCTTGTAATAATATTAGAAAACCTCGCTCGCGCGGGTTTGAAACCCGCCTGCCCATGAAATCGGATTCTTATTTCATCGGGGTATGTAGCGTAGCGAAACTGTTATCTACAAATTCTTTCTGCTTCGCAGCACACCGATTCGGAAATCGGCGCGAGCGGGAGGCTTTCCCCATGACGTATTAATACAATCTTCTTATTAGCCATGTTTCTTTATTTGTTCTTAAATGTTTTAAGCCCGGCAAATACCGAATTACCTGCTAACTCATGCTCGATACGCATAAACTGATTAAACTTCTCGATACGCTCGCCACGACACCCGCTACCTGTCTTGATATGGCCTGCGTTAAGCCCTACGGTCAAGTCGGCAATGAAAGTATCTACCGTTTCCCCGCTACGATGTGATACGAAACAATTATAGCCGTTTTCTTTTGCTAATTCCATTGTTTCAAGTGTTTCGGACACCGTGCCAATCTGGTTTAACTTTATCAATATAGAGTTAGCCACTCCTTTATCAATACCTTCCTGTAATATCTTTTTGTTGGTACAGAAAATATCATCACCTACCAACTCGATTTTACTTCCTAAATCTTTGGTAAGCACTTGCCAACCGTTCCAGTCATTTTCAGCCAATCCGTCTTCCAGTAATACGATAGGATATTGGCGCACCCATGATTCCCAAAGTTTTATCATGTCATCGCTGGTAAGAAATCCTCCTGTACTTTTGAACATCTTGTATTTGCCATCTTCCCACATTTCGCTTGTTGCTGGATCGAGGCAGATACTTACATCTTCTCCGGGTTTATATCCGGCTTTAGTTATGGCTTCGAGTATAACTTCTACGGCTTCCTCATTCGATTTTAAGTTAGGAGCAAAACCGCCTTCATCGCCCACGCCCGTGCTGTAACCCTTTCCATTTAAAACTGATTTAAGCGTATGGAATACTTCTTCTCCCATACGGATAGCTTCACGGAACGACGGTGCATTGTGTGGAGCAATCATAAATTCCTGAAAGTCCACATTATTGTCGGCGTGCTTTCCCCCATTAATCACATTCATGCAGGGCACGGGAAGTACATAGGCATTGCTCCCACCCAAATATTGATACAAGGGGAGTTTCATACTCACAGCTTTAGCACGGGCATACGCCATTGATACGGCAAGTATGGCATTGGCTCCGAGTTTTGCTTTGTTTGGCGTTCCGTCCAACTCGATCATTAAATAATCCAATTCGCGCTGACTTACAAATTCATGTCCGATGATTGCTTTTGCGATTGTCGTATTTACGTTTTCGACAGCTTTCAGAACACCTTTACCACCATAACGGTTCTTATCTCCATCACGTAATTCGGTAGCTTCGCGTTCGCCTGTGGATGCTCCACTGGGAACCATTGCCCGTGCCTGTGTACCGTCTTCCAATGCAATATTGACTTCTACTGTGGGATTACCTCTCGAATCGAGGATTTCGATTGCTTCTACTTTTGTAATTTTCATAACTTCAATTATTTATTTGTTAAACATTCAGGAATAAACAGAGAGTATTTATATTGTAATTCGTCATTTAATATTCTTCTCATCCTTTTTATAAAATATGATTTTCAACGTATCAAGTACAAAACTTGCAATTACAACAACAGCAAGTATTCCTACCACTAAAAGCGGAGAAATCGGAGTCATTAAAATACCGCAAAGAGCAAGAACAGATGACGCAACAACATTGCCGAACGTAACGGCCATCACTAAGCGGCTTGGCATAAAAGACCAGAAATGTTCCCGTACACGAGTTATATATATAGTCGCTTGAGCCGAATAAATCAGGTATAAGAACATCAATGTTTGAATCTGAGGGAATGGGAGTTCCAATACTTTAAGTGTTATCCAAAGAAGGACAAATGCAAGTATCAGCCAGCCCGCAGCCAGAATACCGGAAAGTTTGGAGATTGATTTTACATTCCATTGCTCCAGTTTTGGCGAAACCCAAGCACGATCCGTTCCAAGTGTAATCGTAACAAGGTCGTTAAGAACAATTATAAGTACAATCAAACTTAATGGAACAACAAAATCTCCGGTTGCGATATACCCGATTGTCAAAAGTACAGCAAGCTCTATGGTTCTTGTAATTTTAGTAATCGTCCATGTCATCATCCTGCGGTAAACCCGCCGACCACCGTGAATTATCTTTACAATATCCTGAAGGCCCGGATCAGTCAATACTACCTTTGCCGACGCTTTGGCAACATCAGTAGCCGAACTGACGGCAATACCGACTTCTGCCTGTTTCAGTGCAGGTGCATCATTTATGCCGTCTCCGGTCATACCCACAGTTAAATCTAATTTTTGAAGGGCTTGTATAATCTGATATTTTTCTTCGGGATAAACATTTGCGATACCGTCATAATCAAGTGGAGCCTGCAATGCGGAAGACAGGCTATCAATACGTTCCCCTATATTTAATTTACGGGCGATGACTTTTGCCGTTGCAGGCGTATCTCCGGTTATCATCATCAGCCGGATACCCAAGTCTTTAATGGCTTGCACCAGCGAGGCGGCATCTTCTCTGGGTAAATCGGCAAGCGTTAATAAACCGCGTACCGTAATATTTCCTTCCGCACCAACAGCAATCGCTAAAACCCGTCCGCCATCTGCCGCCATTTCCGCTACTTTGTCTTTAAACTGCGGTATGGAAACTGCGTATTGCTCCATAACAAAAGGAGAACCCAATATCACTTCCTGAATCTGGCCGTCTTGTTTTATAAAGGCTTCAGATGACTTTTTTACCGGATCAAAAGGAATGTATCGCTCACGGACAAACGGATGAAGGGAACGTTTTTCTACTTCCTGCAAAATGGCAATGTCAATCGGATTTTGGGAAGAAGTATCACTGGTTGTAGCGGCATAAACCAATAGCTCATCTTCGCTATTATCCGAAAAAGATAAGATTGAAGCGATTTGAGGTTTGTTTTGTGTCAGTGTACCCGTTTTATCTATACAAAGAATCTGCATTGTTGCCGCTTCCTGAATGGCGGTCAAGCCTGTAACCAAAACACCCTCTTTGGCCAATACACGTGCTTCCATAGCATTGGCAACGGTAAAACTTGCAGGCATTGAAACAGGCACGGTTGCAATTACCAATACCACAAGAAACGGCAAAAGGGGAAGTATTGCATAACCGTTTAGAAGAGCAGCAATTAAAAGTATTGCAGCAAGAATAATATCAACAATAGCCAGGTTACGGACAACCGCAAATAATAGCTTCTGGAGATGACCGGGAGCGGATGCGGTTTTTACCAGTTCGGCAGTTTTCCCGAAAAAGCTGCGGGGTCCGGTTGCCGTTACGGTTGCAATAGCTTCACCCGAACGAACAACAGAAGCAGAATAAACGGTTTCATTTTCCAACCGGGTTACGGATTCCGATTCTCCGGTAAGCGCAGATTGGTCTAATTCAATGCTTCCTCGGCTAATAGTACAATCCGCAGGAACAATGTCGCCGGTCTTTATGTGGATATAATCGCCGGGAACAAGCTCGCGTGCAGCAAGGAATTGCCAGATTCCATTACGGAGTACACGGACAGTAACCTGTAAGCGTTGTTTTAGATAGCCTACCACTTTTCTCGCCCTTCGTTCCTGTGTTTCCCCGACTATTGCACTAAAAAGCAATAAAACAGTTATAACGGATGCCTGGAGAATTTTACCCATGACGATTTCCAATATCAATGCGGCTTCAAGTGTACAGGGAATAGGCCCCCAAAGGCGTTTTAGAACACCTAAAAAGGGATTTTCTTTTTTCTCTGTTATTTCGTTATAACCAAATTGCGCCAAAGCTGCCTGTACTTCCGCATCGGTAAGCCCTGTTACTTCCATGCCCGCATCCAAATCAGCAGACTTACTTTCTTCTTTTTGCTTATTTTCAGATTCTTCTTGCATTGTATTTATATTTAATTGTTACGTTACAAAAAATTATTTGATAGTGGGTTTCATAAAATTAATACCACCGTTCCGGCAATTATCAATACAGCCCCAACAGATGTTTTAAGGGTTAAAGGTTCTCCGAGAAAGAGAACGGATAAAATAATAACCAAAGCCACACTAAGTTTATCTACGGGAGCCACCTGCGATACTTTTCCAAGCTGCAAGGCTCTGAAATAAAATATCCATGATAGCCCCGTTGCAATACCGGAAAGGCAGATAAACAAAATGTTCTGTTTCGTCAAAGTATGGATCGAGGATGTTGCACCTCTAAAAAAAGCCAGTCCCCAAGCAATGACTAAAATAACTATCGTGCGTATAGCAGTTGCCAAGTCCGAATCAACCCCTTTAATCCCAACTTTTGCAAAAATCGCCGTCAGGGCTGCAAACAAAGCCGAAAGTAACGCATATACCCACCACATATTAAGAAACAGGTTTAAATATTTTTTTCTTGAAATAGAAATAAATCCAACCGAAAAATAACCCTAATACGATGCCCAATAGGGCAGGAACGATAACATCTAAAGGATAATGAACGCCCAAATAAATTCTGCTGTATGAAACAAATATAGCCCAGGGGAATAATATATATGGCAACCATTTTATCCTGTCTTTCACGACAACAGTTAAATAGGTAGCCAATGAAAAGACATTTAGTGTATGCGCTGAAACAAACCCGTACCTGCCGCCTCTATATTCATTTACATAATGGAGCAGGTTCTCTAAGCCGATTTCATGGCTTGGCCTGTAACGCATAACCAACGGTCTTATTACCGATGCCGCTAATTGGTCGCTTGCCGTAATTAGCGGAATAATCAATAGTATTACCCACCAGCTTTGTGCTTTATACTTCCAGATGATAAGTATAACCAATAAGATATAAAATGGCAGCCAGCTTGTTTTTCCACTCGCAAACCACATTATATTATCCCAAAAAGGTGTATGGTGTCCGTTTATTTCGAGCAACCATTCAATATCCCAGTTTTTTAAATGTTCTATCATGTCGTGTGTTTGTATAAATATTTCGAGAAAAATTTGTGTACTATTATTGAGATAACGCATCCAATTATTACAGAAGCTAACACATCACTTAGATAGTGTACTCCCAAAACTATCCGGGAATAAGCCACTGCTATTGCCCATAACCATACTGCTATCTTTAACCCGGTTTTATTGGGGAATAGTAATGAGAAAGACATTGCAATAACAAATGCAGCAGCAGTATGACCGGACGGAAAAGAAGGAGTGTTTTCCGATGATAATTTCTCTATTATAACATTGTTTACAAAAGGTCTTAGCCTATTAACAGTGTATTTCAGAAAGGTTACAACAATGACATTACATATCAATGCCGCCATTATTTGAAATGTTTTTATTTTCAAAGCCTTATTTTTTCTGAATAAGGCAATACCCAATAGCACTACTGAAATTAAAACAACGACAATCCAGGTTGTATCTGTAACTGATAAAAAAAAGTCATCTAAAATTTTTATCCTATGGTTATTTATCCATTCGGTTATCTGCCTGTCGTATAAAAATAATTTCCGTATGTCCATAATCTTAAACACAAAAAGCCCATACGCTTAGCGCATGAGCAAATTTTATAATCTTG
Organism: Dysgonamonadaceae bacterium; assembly: GCA_032068765.1. Taxonomy (GTDB): domain Bacteria; phylum Bacteroidota; class Bacteroidia; order Bacteroidales; family Dysgonomonadaceae; genus DAMBHY01. Next base: position 50,196 of record DAMBHY010000015.1, read on the forward strand.
TACCTGTGAATGATACCGCCAATCGTGAAGTGTATAAATACAAAATTCCTGCCCATAACCATACATTGATTAAGTTAAGCAGGAACTATCAGCTATTCTATTAGCGGTTTATAACAGGGAAGTTCCATTCCCTTTGTGATATAACAGTACAAAAGTAAAAAAAGTTTTTGATATAGAGTTGGAAAATCAAGTTTTCTTTTCTGAACCAATGATATTTATGTAAGACTTATAATTGCCTTTGGTATTCAACCATTAATACTTTATAATTATAGGTTTTACTTTCTATCAATTTCCACTTCGACTCTTTAGGTTGTTTGGGAAATAAGGGTATGCCTTCACCGAGAATCACAGGAATATAACAAATTCGCATTTCATCTATCAGATCGGCTTCCAAGAGTATAGCGGTTAATTTACCACCGCCGAACAACCAGATATTCTTCCCTTCACCGTCGCGTAATTCCCTGATGCGGTCGATTACGTTGTCCGTGATGAAATCCACATTATCAATGGTTCTCTCTGTCCATCCACGAGTTACAACGTATATCTGTTGGTCTTTATAATGCCCAATAATATCCATATTCAACACTTCCCGGTAGGAACGCCCACCCATAATGATTGTATCGACCGAGGCCGTAAATTCGTTATAACCATAATTCATTTCTTCCGTTATGGGATAATCTTCGAGCCATTCAGTAGAGCCTTCGGCTTCGGCAATATAGCCGTCGATGGATGCAGCTATGTAAAGGATAATCTTTTTCATACTTTTTAATTTTACGCGTTATTAAATCTCGGCTTAATTCGCTGATAACACGCAAAAAAAAGAAGCGTGGCAATTACACTGCTCCGACGTAGAGGTACTGGTATACCCAAAGAAGAAAACAGGCAATGCCACGCTATACTTTCGTATAGCATGAACACTGCGCATCTGTCTCTTCTTTTTGAAAATTACCAGTTTTCTACATCGAGACGTTCAGCGAACGTTATGTTATATATGCCAGAAGCAACTTAATATATGCTCCTGTTTTTTTACTTTCTTATGTGCGCAAAGATAATGATTCCAGCCAAATTATAGGTAATTTGAGGTGCAATTTGTTCTTATACTATTATTTATGAGTACGTTGTTATGATAAAGGTTTTGAAGTGTAGTACAAAAATCCGATAAAATCAATAGGATTCAATAAAAATGCGTATATTTGTATTAGGTTATTTGAGAGATGAAAACCAGCACATTCTAATCGTGCAGATTTAGTTTCTAAATCGTTACCTATTTCTTTTTTTTGCACTATATCTATTTGATATACAATCTACTCCACATTAGTGCAACATCTGTGTTTGCGGATAAATCAATATCACCTTTCGATTGAACCAACCATCCTGCTTCTCTCAGCATACAGTCGATTCTATCTCGTGCAATTTGCTCAGGATTTTGATTAATGTTTTCAGGCATCACTTCACTACTTATTGATTTTAATTGTAAATATACAGACAAAAAAACAAAGAAATGAAAATAAAGATTAATTTTTAGTCGCGAAAGATATAAATGTTGCTCCTCCGCTCCCGCGCGATTTCTAACACTTGGATGATTTTGAAACTGAAACTTTACACGAAAGGATTCGTGCGGTAGCGATGGTGGACTTACAAAAGCAGGGAAACACCCGGTTATTTACTAATTGCCTAACAATAAATTGCCATTTAGTTTTTCCAATTCTATCATAGCATCCACTAACTCTTAATGAATAGAAGGTAACAACATAAGACTTTAAATTGAAATTTACAGAAAGACAAAATGGGCTTCAATTTAACCTATCTCTAAACTCACTTGGAGTTACTCCTAAAATAGTTTTCACATATCGGGTAAAAAATGAGTGACTACTAAACTCCATTTCATCAGCAATTTCTGAAATACTGAGGTTTTTATCTTGAAGCAAAAGAATGATGCGTTCTTTGGCGTGTCGCTTTATCCAATCAGAAGCAGTAATGCCTGAGTGAATTTTGCTAAGATGATTGAGGTATTTTGCAGTGATGTTTAATTCATTGCTGTAAAATTGCACTTCCCGATGTTTTAAACAATGTTGTTGAAGCAGTTGCATAAACTGTTCGTACAAAGTTCCGGTTTGCAAACTGTGTTTTCGTTGCTCGTATTCGTTGGCAAAAATATGCCACATTTCTAAAATAAATAATTGCATTTGCAACTTCAAAACTTCTTCATAAAAACGATGGTCGTTTTCTAAAAAACGTTCGTTCAATCGTTTAAAATTGATTAGTATTTTTTCCTTTTCAGCTTTTGTTTGAATATTTTTTACAGGATAAACACGTGAATGCAATTGTGCATTGATGCTCCAACTTTGGTTTGGAATATTATTCATCAAAAAATCCTTTTCAGCTAATAAAACTGTTGCTCTAAAGTTTTTAGAAAATTTCAATTCCGACAACTTACTTTCTGCAAACCAAAACAAAAACTGTCCACTTTTGCAAACCATCTTTCGGTCGTTAAACATAAACTGAATACTTCCACTATGGCAATATAAATGCGTGTGGTAAAGCTTTTGAAAGTTTTCTGGAAAGTCAACTCCTTTTTTTATTTCTAAAAGAACCACTTCTGGCAACTCACTTCTATTCATCCTGAAATTTGTTTTTGCCAAAATAAGTAATATTTGACATTATTAGTGTTATTCGTGTCATAAATAAGAATAAAAAACTGTATATTTTTGGAGTTTAAAAAAACAAAAATGAGCAATCTCGATATTTCCATATTTGAACGACTTAAAAACGGAGAAACAATTTCATCAAACGACAAGGAAGCTTATAAAATGCGTGAAGCTTCTTTTGCTACCAAAAAAAAATTGATGGAAATGAATAGCGTTACAAATCCATCTGAAATTAGAAATTTATTAAGTCAAATTACCGAAACTGAAATTGACGAAAGCGTCACTATATTCACACCTTTGCACATCAATTACGGAAAGAATACAAAAATCGGAAAAAATGTATTCATCAATTTTGATTGTGTCTTTTTGGATTTGGGCGGAATTACCATTGAAGATGGCGTTTTAATTGCCCCAAAAGTGAGTTTACTTTCCGAAGGTCATCCAATTGAACCTCAAAACAGACATTCCTTAACAGTTGGTAAAATTCACATCAAGAAAAATGCGTGGATTGGAGCAAATGCTACCATTTTGCAAGGCGTAACAATTGGCGAAAATGCAATCGTAGCTGCTGGTTCGGTAGTTTCAAAAGATGTTTTAGATAATACAATTGTAGGCGGAATTCCCGCAAAATTTATTAGTGAAATTAAATAAAGTGTAATATGAAAAGAGCAAAAATAGTATTGGCAATTAATTACATCAGTAATAATAATGTCTTGTAATCAAAATAAAGAAAAAATGGAAAATACTAAAAACGAATTGGTAACTATTTTCCCAAAAGGTGAAAAAGGTTCAAAAGATTTTTTTACTGGAAATGCTTATCCAACAGGTTTGGTTGATGCAGATAGCATTTATAATACACTCATCGGTAACGTTTATTTTGAACCAGGTGCAAGAAGCAATTGGCACAGTCATCCTTCTGGCCAAATTTTGATTATTACAGACGGAATTGGCTATCATCAAATTGAAGGAAAACCTGTAGAAATTATTAAAAAAGGTGATATTATAAAATGTCCACCAAATGTAAAACATTGGCACGGAGCGAGTGCTGATGTAGGTTTACAACAACTATATGTGATTCCTGATACCGAAAAAGGCATTGTAGAATGGATGGAAGCGGTAACGGAAGAACAATATTTAATCAAAAAATAAAATGAAAAAAGTCTTGATAATTGCAATGCTATTTGTCGCAACAGGACAAGCATTTGGACAGAACAAACCATCAAAATCAACAAAAATGAAAATAACAGAACATTATACTTTTACATTAAGCGATAAAGTAACACGTCAAAAAGTAAGTTTTAAAAATCGTTACGGCATTACACTTTCAGGAGATTTATACTTACCAAAAAACATTGAAAACGGTAAGCTTTCTGCTATCGCAATTAGTGGACCTTATGGAGCAGTAAAAGAACAATCTTCAGGTTTATATGCCAATCAAATGGCTGAACGTGGTTTCATAGCTTTGGCATTCGACCCATCTTACACAGGCGAAAGCAGTGGAGAACCGAGAAATCTAGGATCACCCGAAATCAATACCGAAGATTTTAGTGCAGCAGTAGATTTTCTCGGCATTCAGAAAAATATTGACCGAGACAAAATCGGCATTATCGGGATTTGTGGTTTTGGAGGTTTTGCTTTAAACGCAACTGCCATTGACAAACGTATAAAAGCGGTTGCGACTTCAACAATGTATGATATGACGAGAGTAATGTCAAAAGGGTATAATGATGTTGTTACTTTAGAACAGCGTACAAAAACATTGGAGCAATTGGACGAACAGCGTTGGAAAGATGCAGAAGCAGATACATTTTCTTATGGTCCAAAATTAAATGCAGATTTGAAAGGCAACGAACCACAATTTTTAAAAGAATATTACGATTATTATCGAACTCCAAGAGGTTATCACGAACGTGCAATAAATTCTAATGGTTCGTGGACAGCAACAACGCCTTTGTCTTTTATGAATATGCCTATTTTGACTTACATCAAAGAAATTTCGCCAAGACCTATTTTAATTATTGCAGGCGAAAAAGCACATTCAAGATATTTTAGCGAAGATGCTTTTGCTATGGCTTCTGAACCAAAAGAATTAGTCATAATTCCTAATGCGGTACACACCGATTTGTACGACAAAATAGATAAAATTCCGTTTGATAAATTGGAAAAGTTTTTTAGAGAAAACTTGAAGTAAATTGAAATATCGATTTTAGAAGTAAACTTTCAGAATTACAAAGATTCAAATAACGGTGCTGAAGTAGATATTTATTCAGTGTATTTAAATTGCTGTTCAATAAATGATAGAGACGACCAATTTAGTCGTCTCTACTAATATGCTTCACATTCTCCCTCCTCATCTTAAGCCAATTATCCTGAACTTTTTTTTCCAGCTATTCCTCGCTACCACTCGATTGTATAGAGCTCGTTTGAAAAACACGAAAAGATTTGTGCAGTAGCGATGAGTCTTGTATCTTTATTTAATAAATCAAACATAGCAACAATATGAAAGAACGATTTATTAAAGATATATACAAATTTATTTTAAAAGAAATACAGGCAGTTGTTACAATTTCCTATATTTTAATCGTTGGAATCGGAATGCTATTTACTTATCAAAAGTACTCGAAATTCAAAATTAATATTTTTGATTATGCAGATGTTTTTGATTTTCTAATTGCTCCTTTTTCAGATTTTAAAATATTATTATTTTCAATACTTACTATAATTCTGGTTTTTGTCCTTTTAAAACTTGATGCTTTTTTTCAAAGGAAATTTCCAGAAAATTATTCAAAAATAAATTTTGGCTGGGACAAAAGGAATTGGTTTAATCTTTATAGAAACTCATTAATTATCACTATATTTATTTTATATTTGTATGTTTCTGCTGATGCTTATGGAAAACTAACAATGAAGCAAATAAAGAAAAAATCACCAATAAGTCTAACATATTCCGACAATAAAAATATAAATGGAATATTGATAGGAAAAACAAAAGACATACTGTTTTTATTAGAAGGAGAGAAGGTCAAAGCAATTCCAATTAATTCTTTAGTCAAAGAGTTTGAAATAAAATAAAACTGATGAAAAACCATGCTACTACATTAATCTATCGCACTGATATCAAAATAATTATACCACGTGGTTTCGTAATGTTTAGTCCAAAGATTCGCGCGTGAGCGATGATTTACATATAGCACCGGCTTAGCTAATATATATGCATATCGTTGAAGTTTTTGCTTGGTAATGGCGCATTTATATCCCTCAAAAAAAACGTTATAAAACGTGAGTTCGACCTAAGCAAGTAATCTTTTTTTAACCTTTATCTCCAAAGAGCTTTCCAAAGATGCGTTTGTGCAACTCTATACTTTTTCAGCGGTTCTCTGTCATCCACATTACCTGGAGTTAGGATAAAATCCAATATCCCTCCCTTGTCATAGATTGTCAAATGCAGCTTAAAACCTTAATCTGCTATATTCCTATATTTCGACCACTCTTCTTAAATTGAACTTATTATAATTTATATTTAATACGTTGCAGTATCCAACATCATGAATACAACATAGAATTAATACGTCTTAGTACTCAACAGCGTGATTTTAAGGTGTAACTAATATGTTTCAGTACTCATTCGCACGATTTAAAAGTATAATTAATGCGTTTTAGTGCTCATTCGCACGATTTCAAAGTGTAATTCATGCATTTCAGTACTCGTTCGCATGATTTTAA
>DAMBHY010000016.1:0-47972 GCA_032068765.1 Dysgonamonadaceae bacterium
TTTTGTCAGCGTGTTTCACGGTAGAAAGTCGGTGTGCAATTACGATTGCCGTTTTTCCTTTGAAGAATTGCTCAAGATTTTCCATAATAATTTTTTCGTTGTTCGCATCCAAAGCACTGGTTGCTTCATCGAAAAAAATATATTCCGGAGATTTGTAAACCGCTCTCGCAATGAATAACCTCTGTTTCTGTCCACCACTGATTCCAACTCCCTCGTTTCCGATTTTGGTATTATAGCTCAACGGAAGGCTTTCTATAAAATCTTTGATATTGGCGATTTCTACTGCTTTTCGTAGTTTTTGTTTATCAATAAAATCTTCGCCGATTGCAATATTTCCGGCAATCGTATCATTGAAAATATAGCCTTCCTGCATCACAACTCCGCAATGGTCTCGCCAAGTTTTAGGAGAAATGTTTTTCAGATTGGTATTTGCTATTTTAATTTCGCCGTTGTTGGGTTCATAGAATTTCATCAATAATTTGAGAAGTGTGGTTTTTCCACTTCCGCTGGCTCCGACAATAGCAGTGGTTTTTTGATAAGGAATTGAAAGATTTAGATTTTCAAAAACGAATTGTTCGGAACCGATGTATCTAAAAGACATATTACTAACCTCTATATTATTTTGCGGAATTTCTGAAACATATTGTTCATCTTTGTTCTCCTCGTCTTCCTTATCGTGAATTTCGCCCAGACGTTCCAGCGATATTTTTGCATCTTGCGTTTGTCTTATAAATTCAACTAATTGTAATAGCGGACTGTTTAATTGCCCGATGATATATTGCACGGAAAGCATCATTCCCAAAGTAAGGTTTCCGCTTAACACCAATTTAGCAGAAAGAAAACTCACCAAAATATCTTTCATTTGGTTAATAAAATTTCCGCCAACAGACTGCCATTGCTCCAATGACAAAGATTTTATTCTCAGTTTAAATAATTTGACCTGCAAAAATTCCCAACCCCAACGTTTTTGCTTTTCGGCGTTGTGCATTTTGATTTCCTGCATTCCGTTTACCAGTTCAATGACTTTGCTTTGCTCTTGGGATATTTGGGAAAACCTTTTATAATCCAGCTCTTTTCTTTTTTTGAGGAAAAAACTAACCCAACCTATGTAAAGAATCGCTCCAACTAGATATACCAAAAATAATCTGTAATCGTAAAACAGCAACACAATGCTGAAAATAATCAGATTGACAAGAGAAAATAAAGTGTTGAGCGAAGAGCTTGTAAGCAATTGTTCTATTCTCGTATGGTCATTGATACGCTGCATAATATCTCCCGTCATTCTCGTATCAAAAAAACTGATTGGGAGTTTCATTAATTTGATAAAAAAATCGGAGATAATAGAAATATTGATTCTTGTGGAAAGATGTAATAAAATCCAACTGCGTATCACTTCAATCCCCATTCTGCCGAGAAAAAGCATTATTTGTGCAATGAGAACAAGATAGATAAAATTCAAATCCTGATTTTGTATGCCGACATCTACAATACTTTGAGTAAGAAAAGGAAGAATAAGCGAAAGTAAACTCCCGGCTAATAATCCTACTGCAAGTTGGACAACTAACGATTTGTATTTCAACAGGTATTTTGAAAGAAAAGAAAAAGTCATTTTTTTCTCATCTTCATCAAATTCGTTTTTGTAAAAAACGGGAGTAGTTTCTAATAATAGTGCAATTCCTTCTTCTGTGGTTTCATCAGCATTCTCACCAATCCAATGTTTTATGAATTCTTCTTTGGTATAAGTAATCAATCCGTAGCTTGGATCAGAAATGTAAACTTTTCCTGTTTTGTCTATTTTATAAACGACCACAAAATGCTGTTTGTTCCAATGAACAACACAAGGTAACGGAACTTCTTTTTGCAAAGTATTGAAATCAATCTGTACACCTAAACTTCTGAATCCTAAATTTTCTGCCGCTTCACTTAGACCAAGCAATGAACTTCCTTCTCTTGTGGTTTCCGAAAGATTACGAATTTGTTGCAACGGAATGGTTTTACCATAATGTTTGGTAACTATTCGCAAACAAGTGGGGCCGCAATCTTTGGCATCGGGTTGTTTGTAGAAAGGAAATTTTTTCAAAATTAGGAATTAGGAACTTTTTCAAAAATTAAAAGGATTTTACACTCCAAAAAATATCGTAATCTATTTATCAATAATAATTTGAAATCATTCTGTTCGCTTTCAGAAACGTTATCATCAAGATAGCTTTTCATATTTTGCAAGAACTTCGATAATATTATTGGTTTTTGTAATTCTTCCAGCATTAATTCGTCTATAGTATCAAAATCGTAAGCAATATAGGTTTCATCATATTCTCTTACTTTCAGATTTTGATTTTCTTGATTTTCTATATCCTCTTTTCTTTCAATTTCAAAACAGTCCAACAACACAAGTAAAATATCAGAATTATTTTCTACCATATTATCAAACTTTTCAAAAAGTGAAATGATGAGTAAATCCCGTGCTAACAGATTTTGATTATTAATTTCTAATTTGTTTTCAAAAATTTCAGTTTTCAGATTCTCAATTAGTGCATTACTGCTTTCTTCAGAAAAAGAAAACTGAGGTATTTCGGAATCGAAAAAAGCATATTTCTCAGGTAAGAGATTTTTTAATCTCATAAAATTTTGGGGATATTCTTTTAAAACATAACTTTCAAGAGATTTGCAAATCTGTAATCTCCGTTTAAAATTCCCCAACAAATGCAGGTAAAATCTTTTATGAGGAACATCCTGAAAATTCCCTAATCCTAAATATGAATTATCTCCCCAAACTTCATCAAATAAATAAGAAATGTATTTTTGCTGTAAAGTAGCCATTTCATAAAACAACTCCTGCTCAAAAAATATATTGAAATTGAATAAATTAAATTTTTTCCAATTCTCTTTATTTTTATCTACAAATTCAAAGGATTTTTTCGTGTATTCCTGAAAGAATGCTATATCATTTCCGCCGATAATTCCCATATTGCATCCCAAATTGGAAATATTGTTATGATAATTGAGAATTTCGTCGGGAATATAGCTTAATTGTGGAGCAATTTCATTCCACATTTCACGGTAATAATCGGTGGTGTTTTCTAAATTCTGCGCAATCAAACTGCCGGCAATCAGTTCATCGGGAAACTTGTCCCAGATAAATACATCTCCGTCTATATGCAGAAAAGGTTTATCCTGGAGCTCATACGTTTTTATCTTGGCAATAGCCCATAAGTCTTTTGGATAGTTTTTCATTTCATCCAAAATAACGTGAACTTTTGTATAAGGAAGTTTTAACTTTTTAATCAGAATTTCATATCCGAAAGAATCGGTATATAATTCAACTTCATCATAAAATTTCCTAAGCTGATTGCAACTCAATATCCAACCCAACCAATGATATTCGTAAGATAACCAGCCTCGATTATCAAAAATATCATTATTCTGTCCCGACCAAAAAGACTGTATTATTTTCACAATCAGATTTTTATTGTTTTTAATAATTTTGTGCAATCGCTTATCTTCATTGATGTTATTATTTCAATATTTGTCATAACGATTTCATAGTTCTTCATCTTCTATCCAGTCTGTAATATAGTATTCCAAATTTTCACGGTCGTATTGCTTTGGAAAATTGTATTGATTTAGGAAAATATCCGGTGTAAAATTTAAACCAAAAACAGAATTTTCTTCTGTAATATCTTTTAGTTTTTCACGAACTGATTCTGTATTTTCAAGAGCTCCAAACTTTGAAAACCAACTTTCAAAATTTTTGTTTTCAAACCATTCGTTAAGGGCTTTCATAAAATAATCATCATTCTGCTCATAAATTTCAGCTAATCTCAAAAATAGATTTTTTTGAATTTCATCAAAATTTTCATCAAAATTAAATCTTATGCTTATCGCTACTTTGTCTGAATGACGAGATAATATTTTGTCCAAAATATGATGAGCATCTTTGCAATATCCGCAGAAAGGGCTTGTAACAATCGAAATTTTGTGTTTGCTCTCTCGATTTCCCAAAACAATATATTCTTTTTCAAAAATCTTAGTATCAGACTTTTGAAGTGTATTTTTGAAAATTTCATAATTTCGTAAAAAGCGCAACTGCTTGATATATTTTTCACTGAAATCTTTCCTTTCCAAAAAAACGGGTTTCAGCAAATAAATCAATCCCGCAATAATTAAAAAAATAATAAAAAAGAGCAATAATGTTTTAGCTTCAAAATAAAAATCCGGCTTTACAAAAAGTAAAAATGCCAGCTCTACATATATAATCCCAATAATTACCAAACAGATCGGACACCATTTTTTTTCGATTTTATACTGAAAGTAAATTGAATAAAAAGTCATAGGAATTGAAAACAACAAGCCGAAAATCATATAGCTTAAAAATTTATCCAAAAATCCGGCAACAGAAAAAACAAAAAGTGCTAAAATCTGGGAAGCAAAGAACCATAAACTGATGTCGCTTATTTTAATTTTTTGTAACCATTTATTTTTTGTAGAGTTAATGACCTGCCCGCAATCTGCATTAACAACAATGTTACAAAAACTATTGGAAATTTTTGAATCTATACCAAATTCTACTTTCAGAGCTTCAACAGATAAGTACAAACCAATTAAGGACAGAAAACCGAAGATTAACAACGGCCAGGAATATGAGAAAAAGTAAACGGCACTCAAAACAAACATTGCGAGAATAGCAAGAAGAATTCCGACAGGAATCTTTGATTTACTTTTTTCCAAGTTTTCTTCAGGCATTTCTACAAGTAAAACCACATTTTTCCACAATACCTCTAATTTTTCTTTTGTGACTTTTATTGTTTTCTTCTCCTGCCTGTATAAATAATTATTTCCTTGTTTTGTAATATGGAATAAATCGGATTGCTGATGCTCTTTACCAAGAAGCGCAACAAAAGAATCCGGCAAGCGGTCTATCTCTTCAAAAGGAAAATTAAAAGCAACATTCGGAATGTCTAGGAAATTTAATGTATCGGAAAAAGACAATAAACTTGGATAATCAATATGAGATTTTACTTGAAATGAAAAATTTTGCTTATTTTGATAAATCTTTTGTGATTTAAGATAGGAAAAAACCGATTCTATTCCTTTGTCAATGTTCATAAATAAACTAATTGTTTTTTGTTAACTCTATGGGATTGTTATATTTTTTTTGTTCTTCTTTTGATTTCTTTTCTATTCCTCGAATAATTTCATTAGGATCTTTATCTACCAACTTTATAGTACCATTATATACTCCCGCCTTAAAATCACGTGCAGGATCTTTTTTATATTCCTCTATAATTTGTAAAAATTTAGCTTTACTAATGTTTAATTCCTTATCTACGTATATAGAATTAGGAATGTTAATATCTTTTTCAGAAGTTTTAATATTTCCAATTAATTTGAAATTATAATCATTTTTGTTATCGTATAATTCTACGATTAACCCTGGTAAACCATAAAATTTATATGGTCCCATACTTATAGGGATTTCGGGATTAAACCAAGCGTTCCATTGTCTCCCTCGGAAAAAAACTTCAGCTTTTTGTAATTTATTGCCCAAATCATCCTTTTTATTTTCACTTGTTATTATCCAATCGAGATTGACAATGTCTTTAAATGTGTATCGCATTGATCCTTGAACTTCGGTAACTACATAATAATTCTCTTTTGTTTTTTTTCTAATTTTATATAAAATACTCCCAATCTCTTTATCTTGCACATTATTCTCATTACCTTTATTAGCATTATATATAGAATCTGTTACATATCTATCATAACTATGAAAAACAGATTTTTTACCCTGATCAGCAACATCCAAGCACATTCTTTCCTTTTTATATGTACTATTGGTAGAATCTTCCCTATAATTAACCTCATAAATAAATCTGTCGATTTGCTGAGAACTTGCAATTGAAAAAGAGAAAATGAAAATAAAAATTGAAAATTTAGGCATAATACACAAAATAAAAAATAACTGATATAAAAGGCTGTATCAGATACTGATACAGCTTGTTTTTATGGACAATAAACGGCATAGTAACCAGCACCACAAGAAGTGCCACACCACGTACCACATTGCGACGTAAACTCTTTGCAACATTTAATCAGTCTACCGTTGCCTCCACAACCAGCCCCCTTAATCGTTCTCATCTCGTTTCTTGACATTCCATTGGTAATGTCCTTAATGTTTAATTTTTTCATAAAAAAATGTATTTGATTATTTGTTCCTACTCGTCAGCTTTTCGGATTCCGCTTTTGTTCGTCACAAACTTATTTGGTTGGATAATATAATCAAACAATTCTATTTATAGATTTATAAATCTATAAACATTTATATTTTAAACAACTTGTTATTAGGTAATTAAATTTAAGGTATGTCAATTCGTTTTTACCATATCCTGCATTTCATAATGATGAATAGCCTTTTCTTTCAATTGATTCATTCAACCAATTAACCCAAAATTTGGCAACTTCTGTCCAACTATCAACTTATGATGCTTCTAATTAATCCAAACCACATATATTCTTAATTTCATCTAGCGTTATTTCTCCAATTTTAGTTTTAATTAAATGTCCCTCTTTATTATAAATGATGTTTGTTGGGAAAGATTTCACTTTATTTTTTTGTAAATAAGTTCCATTTTGACTTAGCAATAAATAACTAAAAAAGGAATGATTTAGTCCTAAATTTTTCATTGAGCTAATCCATGCATTTTTTTCGGTATCAACAGATATATAAATAAAAACTATATCGTTGCTATCTAATTTTTTACTTTCAGGTATTAAGACTTTTAACTCTTTAATACATGGGGAGCACCAACTAGCCCAAAAGTTGATAAGTATATACTTGCCATAATTTTGACTAATAATATCTTCAATACTAACATTGGTGCCATTTGCTGTCTGCATAAGTGTTTTCGGACTGTTTTCTACTAATTGTAAATTTTCGTACTTCTCCTTCAATAATTTTTTAAAAGTATTGTTAGTAGACGTGGAGTTGAATTTGTCCAAATAATTTTTAAAGGTAGGTGCGTCATTGACTGATAATAATAATTTGTACAGCAACAAGTCTCTAATATCAGGATTTAAGCTTGAATTTAATTTTTCAATAATTTCATCAAGAGAACCATCATTTTGGTTTATATTAAATAATATATTGGTAGCATTGGACAATATATTTAATGTGACAATATTTGTATTTGTATTTGTGTAGTCAGCTATTTCTTTCCATGCTTTATGCTTTTCTTCATTATTATCAGGAAAAACCTTAACAATATTTTGAAAATCACCAAATAAATTATAGATATGATAAAAAGACAGAAAATACTCTTTTGTATCCTTTTTTAAAAGAGTTCCTTTCTGCTCATATTCTTCAATAAATTTAATTTTTGAACCGTAATAAAATTTTTTATTATTCTGCTTTATACTGTCAATATTTTTAAATGGAATATCAAATGCCTTTTCTCGCAACTTCTTAATATCAGAATTATATTTACTTTGGTACCAATTATCATAATCATTAAAAACATTTAATTTTTGCTGTCTTTTTTCATTATTATTTAGGTCATTTAGTATTAATGATTTATCGTTTTTAATGATAATTTCTATTCTATCTCCCGGTTCAATTGGGAAGCTTCTGACTGGACTAAAAATTTTAATAATATTTGTACTATTGATATTTAAAACCAGCGAATCTCTATTTTTTAACTTAACTGCAACTGGATTTAGATATTTATCATGAGTAATTATTGCAATTTCACTTTTATCATTATCTAATTTGGCAAATAGAATTGCTTCCTCTTTAACTGTTTCCTTTTTTATATTCATATTACCGTCCTGTATTTCGGCAGTATTTTGAGAATGACAATAATTGGGAAGTTGAATGTAGAGTATTAATAATAGAAAAAATTTAAATTTAGACATTAGAATATAATTATTAAAATTTAAGAAAAACCTAGGAAGGGAATTTCCTTCCTAAGTAAAGTTTTGAAATTTAGTTACAAGGAACATAATTAGAACAACTGTCACAACACCATGTAGCGTATTCATTACCCGTGGTTGTTTCTGAGTTATTGAAAGCATGCATTGCTTTCTTGGCATCTGCCATGCTCAATCCACTTTCCATTAAACATGTAAATGAGCCACCCGATGTTTCGTGATAAACCACTCCACAAGTTCCTCCACCGGAGACACTCAATTGTTGTTCTTCTGTAAGAACTTTTACTCTACTTGAGTTTTTCAATAAATCTAACATAATTTTAAGATTTTGTTGTTAATAAAAAATGATTTACACTATAATCGTTGCAACTGATTATCTTTTTGTTTTAAAAATTGCTAATATTACATAACCACATAAAGCATTGAAAATGACAGTTTTAATCCAATAAAAGATTCAATGTCTCTTCTATATTATCAGCCTCTGGGCTAGGAGCATTTTTATGAACCAACTTACCTTCTTTATCGTAAATAATATAACGAGGAATTGCAGATACATTTAAAATTTTCAAATACTCTGATTTATCATAATTCAATATTAAATAATTATAAGAATAGTTCTCTAACATTTCTTTTTTAGAAGCTAACAGCCATTTATCAAAATCTGAATCAATTGATAAATAAATAAATACTATATCCTTAATAGCATATTTTTCTTTTAATATTCTTGATGATGGCATTGCTTTTCTACATGGTAAACACCAACTTGCCCAAAAATCTACATATATTATCTTTCCTTCATTTTCCTTAATAATTTGATTTAATGTTTTTGTTTTTTTTTGTATGGTTAAGAGATTAACTTCTTTTTCTTCTATTTTAAGATTGCCAATATCAAAAGAATATTTTTTTCTAAACTCATTTTGAAGATCTAAATCATTATTCACTTTAAGAAATAGGTCATAGCAATGTTGTAAATCTTTAAATGATCCAGATTCAGCAATTCGATTTAATGCTTCAAATAATAAAAATTCCTTAGATTTAATGGGGTAGTCATCTGAATCATATATTCCTTCAAATACTTTTCTGAAATCGGGAGACTTTACGTTTGTATATCTCTTTGCAGCTTCTTGAAATATCTTAACAAAATAAGGATGTAATATTAGAAAATCATCATTATAGTCTTGTATTTTTTCTGCTTTTTTAAGTTGCAAAAAGTTATTAAAATAATAAGTTTCATCTTTTGTCTGCGATTTTACAATTTTTCCGACTAGCTTGTTCTCAAAATATTTATTATATTTCTCAATATAGGCACTTTCATTAAAAGAATCTAGTTTACCATCTTTAAGGGCTTTAAAACGAGTAATAGAGTTACTTACAGGAAAATTTTTATAATCAGTATTATAAAGAAAGAAAGGTTGGTCATTCTTATTATTAATCGTTTGTTTTTTTATATTTAATGAATCTAAAAAATCTAAATTTAAATTATCTCCCTTTTTTAGAAAATAAGTAAGATATGAATCCTGTATTCTTATGTTAAAAGACAGATAATCTTTAGATTTGATAGTAAAAACGGTATCAGTTTTACTTTTAATGTAAAACTTCTTCGGTCTTAAGTAATCTTTTGTAAGTATTAAAATATTTGGAGAGCCAAAAGAAATTGTACTGCCTTTGTATAGAAAATTATTAATTGGATAATAATTTTTTATAGTGATTGTTATATTATCTTCATCTACACTCTGGTTTTGTTTAGCTTTTTCTTGACATAAAAGAAGGCTCATTGAAAATAAAAACAATAATGCATTTATTTTTTTGTATATATTCATAAAAATAGATTTATTTGAAATGGCTGGACTTTTTATTATATCCAGCCGAATTCAATTGGTATTAATTTGCGTCAATACAATTAACCGCCCAAGATGCGTTACCACAACTATCACAACACCAGTGACCTCCTCCATTGTCCTGTGCCCATTCCTTTGCTTCCTGCATAGATAAACCAGATGTACAATAAGATTCACCATTTACTGGATCAAATCCTTGAGCCATACATGTTCCTCTTCCTCCAGAAATTTTTGACAATTGTTCTTCTCCAAGAACTTTCACATTTAATGAGTTTTTCAATAAATCTAACATAATTTTAAGATTTTGTTGTTAAAAAAAATTAATTTACACTATAATCGTTGCAACTGATTATCTTTTTGCTTTATATGTTGTTCATATTCAATAATGTACGCTATAAAATATTGAATATCTCTTGGGTCATAAATCCTTGGGAAAACTTTATCATTTATAGCCAAAGCCGGTGTATAATCCATTTCATTATACAGACACCATTGATTATAACTCATTAAAGTTTGATTATGAACAAAATCATTATTGATATTCCACTTATCAATCCATACTTTAACATCAGGAACTTTATACCAATTTGATAAACATTCCTCTATTTTATCTGGTTGGTTTTGGTTAATATTTAGCATTTGTTCCGAAATAAATGTCCTAGGATCTTTTCTGTCGTTAAAAGGGACTAAAAACCTTAATCTCAGTTGAATTTGCGGATATTTTTCTAATATATTCTTGTACACTTTATGAGTTTCGATACAGCTTTCACAAAGAGGATTAGTAATAGCCGTTAAGGTTATTAGAGGTTCTATTTTATTTCCTAAAATAATTTCATTTTCTACACTCAACTTTGTAACTTTTCTTGCCATATTTACATAAAAAGGCATAAACAAATGATAATCCCTTTTAAAAGAAATTAACTCCTTCTTTACATCATTAAAAATTCCAAGTTCTTTTAGACTAGGTTTTAAATAAAATAACAAAAAGGTGGTTAAGCCGAAAGAAAGTAATAGTAATAAAACTGATTCATTTATAATGTTTACTCTATTGGATTGGGGTAAAATGAATATACAGCTAATTGTTACCCATAAACCTAAGCACAATACAATCATTAAGCATAGAGGACACCACGTCTTCACAACTCTCCACTGATAATAAAGAGAGAATATTATCATTGGGATAGTTATTATAGACAAAAGGGGCAGGAAGAAGCTATCTGGCGATATTAACTGATAAAAAATGATTCCCGAAAAATAAACAAATGATATTTCAGATAATGAAATACCCCAAAATTTAGATCCCTTCGAGTTGATAACACTTTCGCAACTACTATTGGGTAAAGCAGTACAAAATTTGTCCGTAAGGTTAGATTTAATATTGTAATCTTTTTTTAGTAATAAGGTCGAGATAAACAATCCAAAAAGTGAGATTAGAAAACCTAAAGTTAATAGAGAGGGCTCTTTTGTAATATAAATGTAAACACTAAAACCAATAACAATTAAAAGTAATAATGCTTTTTTTATATATTTTGTGATATTAATATTTATATCAAGTCCTTTTTTCCTGTTCTCATCTACAACAACAACGATCCTTTGCCAAATCTTAAAAAAATCATTTATGGATAAAATTTCAATTGCATTTTTATTAGAAGTAATTTTTATTTTTTCCTTATTTTCACTTAATTCAACCATTGCTATTTGTTGATTCCCATTCAAATATATTAATGCGAGAAAGGGTTTGTCGAAGGACAGCAGAGTTTGCTCATCAACTTCTGCTGTAATAGATTCTATGTTAAAAAAATCTAAAGTATCTGTAATTGATTTGAGTAATGGAAAATCTGGATGAGAAGAAAACCAAATTTCAAAATCTTTTAAATCGTAATTAAGAGATTCTAACCAAGTTTTCGTTATAAATTGCAAACTTTTATTCATTTTAATCAGATAAAGATTATGTAATACGCAATTCTGCTATTATTTTCTGTAACAAACATAGAACATTAATAAAGTCTAAAATAAAACTGCATTTATAGATTTATAAATCTACAAATGCAGCTTTTGTAATTATATTAAAAATCAAATGATTACATTTGGTTTTGTATTAGGTGTTGATTTCTTTAATATAGGCACTTACGGTTGTCCCTGTCTTTTTCTTGAAAGCTAATGAAAAGGCTTGCTCATTATTGTAACCCAATTCTTCCGCAATACTAATAATTTTATAAGAACGGAGTTTTTTATCCACGGCAAGCTGTTGGATTGCATAATCTATACGGAGGTCATTAAGATAATTTGGAAAACTTTTATTTTTATGTGAGTTGATTACATCTGATAAATACGCCGTATTGGTATTAAAATCTTTTGATAATGAAACTATCGTAATTCCTTTTTGCAGAAATAATTTTTGATTTTCAAAATTTTCAAGTTCCTTAATAATAGATGAATAAATCTTTTCCGGAACCGTTTTTGTTACTTTTCTATTGACTTTACTGTTCTCGTTATTTATTTCGAGAGGAGCTGTATTTTCTATGTTTTTAAGTTCTTCTAAGTGCTGAAGAAGTTCCTGTGCTCTTATTTTATACTTTTTCTCTTGCCGTTTCGTCCTATAATAAAGAATAATAGAAAATACTAAAACCAGTGAAAGCGTTGCAGCAGTAACTATTGAAGATAATTTTCTTTTTTTTAGTTCCCCTAATAGGATTTCCTTTTGTTCTAAAAGCTGCGGAGTATCATATTGCTTGGGTAGTTCAATTGAAATGTGACGAAATTCATCATCTAAATGCTTATTTACTTCTATAAGTCTTTCCACAAAGTAAAGCTGTCTTTCTTTGTCTTTTTTATTCTTATAATAATCTATAAGGTATGCGTATGCATTTTTAAGCTCCGGAAAAGTATAGTTGTTCTTTTTGACAAGCGAATCCAGCTTTGAAAAATTCTCGATTGCTTTAACTTCATTTCCCAGTCCTACATAAGATTTCCCCAAATACATTAGAGTATAGTTTATTTCTCTCTTATCATCTCCTTTAAAAAAGAAATCAATACAATTATTAAAATTATCAATCGCATTCTGATAATTTTTTGCTTTTAAATTATAGACACCATAAGAAGAGAGATAAGCGTTATAAAACCGGGAATTCTTATCATTAGAATATATCTCAATTCCATCTGCAATCATTACTTTAGCGGAGTCAAGCTTATTCATATCCAAATAAGTATTGGCAAGATTTAGATGAATTTCTTGTTTTTGTAAGCCGCTTAGTTCTTTGGAATTATGAAGTAAATTATTCAAACTGTTAGCCGCTTCCTGATGCTTTCCAATATAATTATTCAGATAAGCAATTTGGGTTTCTACAAATTCTATTTGGTTTCTATTACCCTTTTTCTTTGCATATTCTAATCCTTTAACATAGTTTTCAAGGGCTTTCTTCTGATTGTCGTTTTTGAAATATAAATTACCACGTATTAAATAAACTCTAGCAGGATAGGCGTTTCCTGGTTGAAGATTTTTAGAAAATATTTCCAAACTATCCATATACTTCAAAGCATCTGGTAATTCTTCAGAAAAACTTGCGTACACATATCCTTCGGCAATTTCATCTTTGTTCTTTTCCTTTTTTGCCTTATTAAGATAATATAAAGAAATCTGTTTTACTTTAGAACTCTCATTTTTTGAGTAGTGAGTGTTTATTAATTGTTGGAGCTCCTTATAACTATATTTTGAGAAATTATCTACTTGGTTTTGCGAAAAGGCTGATGTAAAAAAAAGTAGCAATAATAGAAAGCAAGTTATTTTCATTATTTGTTTTTCCTTAGTGAGCCAAATTTAAGTTTTATTCTTCATAAAACAAGAAAATCACCAAAATAACAAGACACCACCTAATCAACTAATTATATAGTGTTTACATAAAAAATTAATGATTATCCATATTTATAAATTTATAAATCTATAAATCTATTTTTTTATAAATTGCTTTATAATTTCTTTATTTGACAATCATTAAATTATTAAACAAAATGAAAAACAAAAAACAAAAAGAACAGAAATTGTCATTTAAGAAAATGCAAATTGCTAAAATTAACAATCTTAACAGTATTAAAGGAGGAGATGGCGTAAAGGCCTGCCAAGATCCTAATAATGGAAGTACTCCAAAAGAAACTGTATTTACGAAGACAATTTAATATTGCACTAAACAGTAACTCAATGTGGGGTAAATCATTGATATTAATTACCGGTGGTACGGTTCTATTATCTTATGGACAAACGAAAAATTTTGCCCCACATTATGCTGTATCTGATAATTATCACGGCAGAAGCATTATTGACGAATACCGAAATCTGGAAAATCTGCAAGACTCAGCAGTAGTCAATTGGATTATTTATCAATCAAAATCAGCAGATTCTAATTTAAACAGTATTCCCAACAATAAGTTTTACCTTGAAAAAAGATTGGAATTAGAGGGAAGGAAAGGATACGCAATATCAGACCTGAGAATTACCGCTGATAACATCTATTTTTATCTTAAAAGAAACGCAGGAGAAACACTGTCAAAAGTTTATTTCAGAAACGGATTCAACGACACCGAGCAATTATTATATGATCCTATTCATTATCGATCTCCTTATCAAACTGTGGGAGACTCTTCTAAACACGAATTCGTAATCAACTTAATTAGTCCCAGCTGGGACGGAAGTAAAGTTGCTGTTTCCCTCTCTGAAAAAGGTAAAGAAATTTCAGAAATTATCGTAGTAGATGTCAAAAGTAAGAAAGTGCTACCGGACATTATTACACAAGCAAACCCTGCTTCAATCGGCGGAATAAAATGGTTACCGGACAACAGCGGATTCTTTTATGTTTATTATCCTGTTACTGACGGAAAATCGAAACTATTTGCAAAAAACACAAAAACTATATTATATACAATTGGCTCAAATCCTGACAACAGGAATGACGTCTTTTCAAACAGCAGTAATCCGGAACTTATTATTCCCGAAGAAAAGTATCCCGTTGTTCTTGCGTTTAATCAAGACGATCAATACTACATCGGAATTCTCGTTGACGCAGAGGATTACCGCCAGACTTTTATCATTAAAAAAGACGATTTACTAAGTGGAAGAAAAAATTGGAAGCCATTATACGGAAAAGATGATAAAGTAACCAATATTAGATTAGAAGGTTCTGACCTTTATTTCCTGTCCGGAAATAATGCGGCTAATTTGAAGTTATGCCGGACAAAAATAGAAGCACCGGATTTTAGAAACCCTGAGGTCTTAATTCCTGAAAAGAAAAATGAAGTTATTAACCAATACACAATTACAAAAGACGGATTATACTATACAACCATTAAGAACGGAATAGAATCTAAAATCTACTTTGTTAAGAATGGTATTGAAAAAGAGTTGGAACTGTCTTATGTTTCAGGAAGTATTGACCTACAATCCAAAAGCAGATATTATTCAGACATATGGATAAACTGTTCGGGGTGGACGAGTGAAGAAAAACGGTTCAAATATAATCCTCAGAACAACAGCTTCACAATGGAGAATATGGCTCCTCCAACCGAATATCCGGAATTCAAAGACATAATTGCAGAAGTAGTCACTGTAAAATCCCATGACGGCGAAGAAGTACCGCTTACCCTTATTTATGATAAAAACCTGAAAAAGAACGGAAAAGCACCAACGCTGATTTATGGTTATGGAGCGTTTTCAGAAGTTATTCGCCCTATGTTTGCAAAAGCCTATTTACTTTGGGCTATGCAAGGAGGTGTTTTCGCAATAGCCCATGTAAGGGGTGGTGGCGAGAAAGGAGAAAGATGGCATCAGGAAGGCAAGAAAGACAAAAAACCCAATTCGTGGAAAGATTTAATTGCCTGTACCGAATATTTGATTGCGAATAAATTTTCCTCTTCCGAAACTATTGCAGTTTGGGGACAAAGCGGTGGCGGGATTGTTGCGGGAAGGTCTATTACTGAAAGACCTGATTTATTCAAAGCCGCAATTATTGAATCCGGCAATTTGAACACAATACGGGCAAAGTTTCATGGTGTCGGAGGAACTTCTGTTGCTGAATATGGAGACATCGATAATCCGGACGAGTTTCCGGCGGTTCTCAAAATGGATTCCTACCAAAGTTTGCAAAAAGGTAAAAATTATCCCTCTACATTACTAATGACAGGTATGAATGATACGAGGATTGCTCCATGGCAGTCTGTAAAATTTGCTGCTAAGATGCAAGCCTTTACAGGCTCGTCAAATCCCGTTCTTCTGAAAGTTGATATGGATTCCGGTCACGGTATTGAAGATCCTGTATATAAAATCCATCAAAGGAATTCTCTGATATTTGCCTATGCTTTTTGGCAATTAGGACACCCTGATTATCAACCTAAAACCGAAAATAAAAAATAAATGTCTCGGTTTCCCTATGCTTTTTTTGACAATTTTGTTGTCAGGACACCTCTTTTATCCTGCAAAGAATTTCAATCTCTCTTTGAGAATCAGGAAGATTATTGTTACATAGAAAATATCGTTACTGACAATGTTTTTCGGGAAGCTTTATATTTGGCATCCCCACAATTAAATTATCAAATTGATAAGTTTACAGACAATAATCTTTTCGAAAAAGAAAGTGATAAGCTCAAAAATACAGTTTTAAAGTATTTTGTCAGAGCAAGTAGCCGTTGCACACCATTCGGGTTATTCTCGGGAGCTGGATTAGGTCATTTTCAAAAGGATAATAGCTTTCCTGAAACATATTCCGAACGACAAAAACATAGAGAAACGAAACCGGATATGCATTTTTTGGTTTCACTTACCAATCATTTACTTTCTAGCCCCAATATTAAAAACAGCGTATTGTTTTTTCCAAACAACAGTATTTATAAAGTAGGTCAAAAAATCCGTTATGTGGAATATGAAAATATCAATGGTAAAAGGGATTACATTGTATCTTCCACATATCTTTCAGAAGAATTAAAAACTATTATAGATGCCTCAAAAAAAGGAAAAACGATAAAAGAACTGGCTATTATTCTTGTTAATGAGGATATATCTTTTGAAGAAGCGTACGACTATATTGAAGAATTGATTCATAATCAGATTTTAGTAAGTGAGCTTGAGCCTAATGTTTCAGGAACGGATTATTTCGATTTAATTATTTCGATTCTTAGCAGAATTAATGCTGAGAGAGAAAGAGATATACTAATTTCTATTCAGGAAAAAATAAAAAATCTTGACAAGCAATTTGGCAATCCTGTTTTCTGTTATCAGGAAATTGAAAAACTTATAAAAAGTCTGAATATTGAATATGAGCAAAAGTATCTTTTTCAGACAGACCTTTATTTTAAAAGTAAAACAGCATTATCCTATCAATGGAAGAAAGAACTTAAAAAGGGAATTTCATTTTTAAATAAGATAACTCCAAAAAATAAAAACAACCATTTTGAAAAATTCAAAAAAGCCTTTTACGAAAGGTTTGAAAATGAAGAAGTTCCGTTAGCGTATGCTTTGGATACTGAAATCGGCATTGGATACAGGCAGGATATTCCTATAAAGGCAGTCCATTCTTTTTTGGAAGACATCATTTTACCTGTTTCAAAAAATAATGATAGCAGTCTAATTCTAAAACTAAATCCCATTCAGGTTATTCTCAATCAAAAACTGCAATCTGCATTAATGAAGAAAGAATATACCATCAGACTTTGCGATGAAGACTTCAAAGAATTTCAGGAAGATTGGAATGATTTACCTGATACAATGTCATTTATGGCTGAAATGGTTTCAGACCACAAGAAACAAAAGTTATGTTTAAACAGAGGGGGCGGGAATGCATCAAGGCTGATGGCAAGGTTCTGTTCAGAACAGTCATGTATCAGTAAACTTGCAAAAGAAATCTGTAAAAAGGAGGAACAGGCGAATGATAATTATATCTTGGCTGAAATTATACATCTTCCGGAATCAAGAATCGGCAATATTCTGCGAAGACCTCATATACGAAATTATGAAATTCCATATATGGCAAAATCTCTTTTGCCTGATGAACAAAAGATTCTTGTTGATGATTTGTGCTTATCTCTAAGAAATGACATGCTCGTACTTCGCTCAAAAAAATTAAATAGAGAAGTCAAGCCGTATTTGACCAATGCACATAATTATGCGGTGAATTCTCTTCCTGTTTATCATTTTCTATGTGATTTTAATGCTCAGAACACAAGACAGGGATTGCATTTTGACTGGGGCGATTTAATGAATATTTATAATTTTTTTCCTCGTGTAGAGTATGAAAATATTATTTTATCAAAGGCTCAATGGAAAGTAAATTCAGATGAAATCACGCAGTTTATTTCTTTGCTGGCAGATAAAGAATCACTGCATCAGAAAATAGAAAATTGGAGAAATGAACGAAATATTCCGCAATGGGTTCAACTTGTTCAAGCTGATAACATTTTAACCATAAATCTGAATAATTATGATTTACTCCGAATGTTTTTTTTATTGGTAAAAAATGAAAAAGAAATTTTGATTGAAGAGTTCCTTCATAATGAAAAAGAAAATTTTGCCTATCAGTTTATTTTTCCACTGTATAAAAACAATTAATGAAAATGATAATCAGGAAATTTCTGCCGGGAAGCGAATGGCTGTACCTCAAAATATATACAGGGGTAAGAACTGCGGATATAATTTTACAGGAAGTAATGGGACATCTGATAAATGATTTGGTAGAAAAGAATCTGATAAAAAAATGGTTTTTCATTCGTTACAGTGATCCTAAACATCATTTACGAGTAAGATTTTTGCTGTCAGATAACCAAAATTACAATATTGTTTTAGAAAGACTTAATTCTTGTCTTGGCGAATTTATTGTTTCAGGAGAAATCACAAATGTAATGCTGGATTCATATGTACGGGAGTTAGAAAGATATCAAGAAAATATTATAGAAGATGCCGAAGAGCTGTTTTGTAAAAGCAGTGAATTAGTCATGAATTTCATTGAATCAGATGATGAAGAAAAAATCATGCTTTCTATATTTTATATTGACCAGTTACTCATAAAAATAAAAAGCCGTAGTGACGAAAAAATGATGTGGATATCTAACTTTGATAAGGAATTTAAAAAGGAATTTAATTCAAATAAAAATCTAAACGGACAGTTAAATAATAAGTTTAAGATATTCAGCCCGAAATATCAGAATTTTGTTGGTTCTGATGAATTTAGAGTAGCGAAAAATAAAATATTTGAAAATATTGGTGAGAGTTCTTCGCCACTTGAAAATATTCTTAAATACAATAAACATACTCAATCTGTATTTTTAGCTTCATTCTTTCAAAGTATTTTCCATATGCACATTAACAGAATGTTTAATTCTAATCAGCGTTTATTTGAAATGATTATATATGATTTTCTTCAACGACACTACCAAATAGAAGCATTTGCTCACATAACTCCAATAGAGAGTGTAAATTCTGAACAAATCTAAAAGAAGAGTCTTCTTGCAATAGAAAGTTTACAATATTCATTTTATCGAGAAATGGGTATATTCTTCGTGCTTTTTATTTTCATTTATTCTATTTGGCTTTATAATCGGGGACATTATCTTTTTACTTAAACTTGCGTATATTTGTCCTAATAAAATATTAATCTTAAAGTGTTTTTGCTTTAAGTCTTGGTACTGGAAACTGGTAATTTTTAAGACAACAAGACAAATAAGTAAGAACGCTCACGTTGTAGGCGTGGGCGCTCTCTTATTCGTTGTCGGGTATACCAGTGCCTCAGTATCGGTAAGTGAAGTGTTCTACGCCTTTTTTGTAGCACTTCATAAGATAAATATCGAAATTATGAGTGCTGAAATCAAAAAATTACCTCCCCAAATAATTTCTGCTGATAGTATTGCATATTGCCCTATTCCTAATCAGAAAATCATTGATTTAACTAACCATTTTTTTATAGAAATGTCTAAAAATGTTTTAGATGAAAAGGAGTATGACATTATGCAAAAACTTTTGATAGAAAAACTACCATTTCAAACCATATCTGATGAATATAGGGTTACAAAAGAAGCTATCAGGAATATTTACAAAAAGATTTTTTTTAAAATTAAATCAGTTTCAGGACTTGTCTGTGAAATTAATGCTTTAAAAGAAAAGAAAAACCAACTTTACCAAGAATACCTGTCCGAATATAAAAAAATGACAAAAGAAAACTCGGGAAAAGAAAATTTTAATTCAGAAAGAAAATTGATTGACAGCCATTTCCCTTTCAGCAAAAGATTGTGGAATATGCTCGTTTCGCTGGAGATATACACATTTAATGATTTATTAGAAAACCCTTTGGATATGTATCCTAAATTTAGAGGTTTTAAGGGGAATTGTATAAAAGATTTAATCCGCTTTATAGAATTTGAAAATCTTGAAAACTATTTTGAAGGAAACTTTTATGAGTTCAAAAGTAAATATCAAAAATAAAACCACCCACAACCTCTTTTCCAAAACATTTCAAAAGTCCAAACCCGACAATGTTTTAGAAATGTGTTTGCTCCGATTTTCCATAAAAATACGTTTCCGACCAAAGGGAGGAATTGTATTTTTGCCGCCCGATTTTTGAAAAGCCAAAAAAAAGCAATCAAAACAAATTCGATTGCTTTTAAAATGAAGTTTAAAAATCAATTTTGCATTTTAATAATCTTTGGAGATTTTTAGATTTACTGGCATTGACAAACCTTCTAAATTCGGGAGTTTTAGAAAATTTCTGCAAAACTTTGATAGTTTTTACATCTTCCTCAATGATAGATGATATTTTGATGCAAAAAGTTCCAATATCGCCAAAGCAATTCCCCGCTCCAAACTTTAACCAATAAAAGATTTCTTTGGAAAAGGACAAAACCGTTTTCTGATGTTGGTCTTAGCGTGATTTGCAAATCTCCTGCAAGGTTCAATCTTGCGATTTGTCTGAAAAAATTGGTCTGCATACTCTTTGATTTAAGGTTTAAAGTTCAATTGTTGAGTAAAATTTGTGAGTGAATTGATTTGGTATCGAGGACACTCGGCTTCTTTTTTTTACTTTTTTATCAATCGGAAAAGCAAGATTTTTTGTTGCTTTTCCTTTTGATTTTTTTGTTGATGTCAAAGAATGTCTGCGTGAATTGATTCGTATAACTGAGGTTCCAGCTTTTTCTTTGCCCATGACCATAGGACAGTATCAGGCACACAAAACCCGATTCGGTTCCGTTTAGAAAAAACAGAAATTCCGAATCGGGCTTGAAATTTTTTTGCTCGTAGAGTTCAGGAGTGTCTGAAAAAATTATTGGAGCAAAGCGGAAAGAATTTTTTTAGAAACCCAAAAAGATTTTTTTGAGTGAATGATGCTGTCCTACATTTGTAAACGTAAAAGCACAAACCGCAGTTAGGAAGCAATTCAAACGCAGATGTAGTTTCCAACGGAAAAATCAAAGAAAATTCATTGGGAAAATGGTGTGTTTCAAGTGGTTTTGAAATGATATTAAAGTTGATAAGGATTTATATCGGCTTTAAAAATAATTTAATTTTAAAGATTCAAAAACTGCAAAACCACTCATTCAAATCTTTAAAATCCCGATAAACCAGCGAACAATCTTCTGCGTTTTTGTATTGGTTTTGAATTTTTGCTTTTTTATCAAACCCGTTTTTATCGTTATCCAAAAAAAGTGAAATATTATCGTATTTTTTGAGTTTTTCTTCAGCTTTGAAAAGCATTGCTGTTGAATTGAGAATCAGAAAATCACAGTTAGAATTATCGGATTTTTCTAAATTCCGGAACGTGAGATAATCGAAAAATCCCTCGAAAACAGCAATTTCATTTGCTTTATTGTTTTCATTCCGAATCAGCGTAATGTCCTTTTTGCCCAAACAGATTTTAGAATATGGATTACGGATTTCAAAACCACCGGAATTGTTTCCGAAACCGATTCCGAAATACTTTTTTCCGTTCAGTTCATAATGGATTTCTTCGACAAAATCCTTTTGTTCAAAGACTTTTATGGATTTTAAATACTGAATTAATGCAGGATGTTGAATATCGCAAATTTTCAGAATTTTATACTGAATTTTTGCCGAAAATTCTTCATTTTGAATCTCATTTTTAGCTGAAAAATCAAAATTTGACAGATATTTCAACGCCTGAGAAACAGAACATTTTTTTATTTGTTGCACAAGAGAAATCACATCGTAATTTTTTCCCGTTCCGAAATCGAAAGCCATATTTTTAACAAAATCCACCAACAAACTCGGGATTTTTTCTTCCCTGTCTAATGCAAAACAAAAGCCTGTTTTTCGGTTTTCTCTGACTGGAAAAATCCCGAACGATTCCAAAACCGCCCGGATTCCGACTTTCTGTTTGATTGTTTCGCAATTCATTTTTTTTCTTTTTTAAAGCCGATTTTTTATCCACATTTCCCTTTTAGAAAAAAAAAAGACTTTTTATTTACTTTTATAACACTTTTAATAATCCGTCGTATTTGCTTGTGATAAAGCATTTGAAGCATTTTTGAAATGAGCGCAATTCCGAATTAAAAATGAGTCCAAATCCGAAACGGGAATGAGTGCAATTCCGAATCAATGCCCAAATTCAAATGAGTGCAAATCCGAATTGAAGATTTTGTTTTATTCATTTTGTAGCTGATTTTCAGTGTTATCCACATTTTTAAGAGGTCTGACAATTCTTGAATGAGTGCAATTCCGAAAAGTAGTGTCAAAAAACCTTAGATCTTAACATTTATTAACATTAAATGAGTGCAATTCCGAAATACGAATGAGTGCAATTCCGAATCAAAGAATAATCGGATAAGCGTTCGGCAGTATTTTTCCCATTTTTGTTTCATTATAAATCAAAATGATAAATTTTTGAAGCTCAATTAAAAATGACTTTCCTTGAAATACGGTGGATTTTATTTTCTTCAATCTATAGTTTTTGATAAATACCCGAAATGCCTTTTCAATCAACTCCCTGGTCTGCGGAATGTTTTTGTATTGATGAAAAAACGACATCTCTTCATTTTCCTGTAAACCGTATCTTTGGCTGAAATACCGCAGTCTTCTTGTAATTTCAGGTTGTGGTTTCAGTGTTTTGGAAAACTCATTATCCTCAATGATTTTGTTGTAAAAAGGCTGGATAAAAATGGAATCGCCTTTACAATGAAAGTTAAATGAAAGCGTATTGTATTTGATGAAATTTCTTTTGGCAGGTTCTAAAAATTTGAAACAAAAATCATTGGTGGTTTTGTAATTCAACCCAAATTTTTTATTGAATGTGGCGAGTTTCAGAACCGTTCCGTTTTCAGGAATTTTGGAAAGCCAAATCGCAAAAATAATGTGCTTGTTGTTTCGGATATTGTACACCAAATTATACAAAACGTAGTTGTATTCGGGGATTACCAGCAATTTTTTCAGCCAGTAACTACTGATTAAAAAGCTGGTGAATCCTCGCTGGTCGTAACTTGGCGTGGAAATCAATCCGCCGAAAGTTTTAATTTCTTTTCCTTTGGAGTTCAGCGATTTATACCAACCCATTCTGAATTTAGCCAGAAATTCATACGCATCAACCACTTGTTTCGTGGAACCACTCGGCGAAATTTTACTGTTTCTTATTTTAATGGAAGCAAAAATATTGTTGTCGGTTTCAAATTCTTCATCAAAAAGGGAAAGCTGTTTCGGGCGGTCTTCGGGACGAAATTGCTCACTGCCGATAATCGAAATGATGTTGAAAATCACTCGCAGTGCGTTAATCGGAATATCGGCAGCTTCGCTGTCCTCGAAAATAAAATCGTCCACGAAATGATTGCCCAAACGTATTCTGTCGGGATTTTTCTCATTGGTGTCTTCAAATTTCTTTCGGACAAATCTCAAATCTTTTTCTGGAACTGACATAATTTGCTTGAAAAAAGGTTAGATTATTTGGAAAGAGGACGTTTTATATTGGGTAAAGATTCGAGCGAAATTTCCTCATCGGGTTTGCTTTTCAGATACGGCAAAATGCTTTTCAATGAAGATTTCCAGCTGGTAATCGGTCTTCCCAAGTTGTTTTTCCAATTATTTCCTGCCCACAAATCGTATTTTTCTTTAATATCGGAATCCAGCGAATTTTCGTAACCGTCCAAAGTCTTTGCGAATGCCATAAATTCTTCAAAAGTGGGATTTTCAACCGTTTTAACAGAACTTTTTGACGTGTTGTTTTGAGGTGTTTCTTCTTTCTGTTTTGCAATTTCAGGAATGGATTTATGTGGTTCATCATCCGGTTTTGATTTTTTGGTTGTTTCTGTTTTCTGAACCGCAATATCATTTTTGATTTTTGGTTTTGAAACATTTTCAAATCCCCGAACTTCCAAAGGATAATCCAGTAATATCTGGTAATTACACGGAAATCCTGCCTTGTTTTCATACCGAATCAATCCCAAATTCCTTAGTTTTTCCTTTGTCGGTTTTACGGTTTTTTTCGTGATTCCTAAAATCTTGCTGAGGGAAACATCGGAAACGGCAACATCGTATCGCTGGGCATCATTTCCCAGTTTTAAAAGATACAGATACATTGCAACTGCCGTAGAACCGGCTTTTGCCCTCTCGTTGAAGCTCCAGAATTTTTGTATGAGTTCGGCGTAATACATCTTTATTTTTTGGCGAAAAGTTCCAATGCCCGTTTTTTGTCGATAATGATGATATTGCCTTTCTGAATAATCGCTTCGTTCAGAATACCCGACGATTTAATCTCTGATGCTTTCGACACGGAACAACCGAGAATTTTCGCCAATCCTTTCAATCCGTATTCGTACTTATTTTCCGATTTTACATTTTGGGAAATTTCCAGAAATTCTTCCACAGTGAGTTTGCAGATAGGTGTTTTTGGGTCTATGTTTTTCATAAAAACGAGGGTTTAATTTTGATTAAATTGAACAATTTGAAAAAGTGACTACCACTTTTTCGAGAACGATTTATTGTAATATTCGTCCATCGTTTTTTCCACATCGGAAAGTTTGTAATAGATTTTGTTCCCTACTTGAGAAAAGGAGATTTTGCCCTCATCACGCCACGTTTGGGCAGTCCGGCGGGAAATCTTCAGCATTTTAATCAACTCGTCGTTATCAAGAAAGACTTCTTGTTTTGGTAGATTTTTTTGGTTGAGTTTGCGTTCGATTTGGTCGATTTTCGACATTAGAGCATCGAATTGCTCTTTGGAGAGAATAATTGCTTCCATTTTTTGAATATTTAAAATTGATGAAGCAAAATTGAGCAATCGGGAAAAGTCCCGAAGTCCCGAAACAGTCTCCGGGAGACCATCTTTTAATTTATTTCGTCCACATTGATGCGGTTGTGAGATTTTGGTCTTTTGTCGTATTTTGAGGGACGAAAAATCGTTTGCACGGTTGCCTGACTGAGTTCGTGTCCGTCCTTATCTACGAAATTATTGCAAATCATTGATACAAAATCTCCGGTGTTGCCGTCCAAAACAGGCTTGCCTCCGACAAATTTTTCTCTGTTTAACTGAAAGAATACATCTACCAACTGGTTAAGATTGCTGTTAATCTTGATTTTGTTTCCCGAAAGTGGCTTATTGGGATATTTTGCAGAGCTTTTAGGAAGTTGTTCTAACAATTTTTTCACCTCGTTAAGTCGTTCGATTTCTTTGCTACACAATTCATCAAACGGAGGAAGATTTTTATTAATGAAATCAATGACGGATTCTTGATAATCGTATTTTTGATGGGTTAAGTAAACGAGTTTCTCTTCAAAAATTTTTATATCGTTTAATTTTTCTTTTACTTCTTTAAAACTAAAATACCGTTCTTCACTTATGGCATTGATGTCTTTTTTACAAGGTCTCGTGGGACTTATGATGGACTTTTGGGTGTTGAGTTCATATCTTTTTACTTCTATACAGGTTTGTAATTTAATAAACCTATTTTCGTTCTTGTTTTTGCAAAAGAGATTTGTATTCACTAATATGAGTTCTTCAAATCTATTAAGCCAATGCATTGTATTTTTGGCAATATCACAATGATGATTTATAAAATCTGAAATTTGTGAGTGTTTTAATTGAAAAACCTTACGAATGAGGCTTTGGCAATAAGATGACAAATTTTCTTCGGCTGTCTTTTCTACATCAAATAGCGGATTGAAAGCATCTGTAACTATTACAGAAGTAAGCTCAGTAAACTGAACGGGTTCCATAAGCGGGTAATCTTGAATCATAATATTTTATTGAAACCCCCAAAGTTGGGTATATAGCATTTTTTACTTCAAAAAGTACTCTATACATTTATAAAAGTATAAATGCTTTTTTAGAAGAAAGACATTTATACTTTTTGAAAAATTTATCAGTAAACAAACTTATCCATTGATGCATCTAACTCTGTATTAATGACTTTCGCATAAATTTCCGTTACCCGAATGCTTGAATGGTCCATTATCTTTGAAACGTGTTCGATTCTCATACCATTATTCAAAGCATTTGTAGCAAAAGTATGTCGGCTCATATGAAACGCAAGTCTTTTGTTTAATTCTATTTTCTTTGAAATACTTGCCAATGCATTATTAATATTTTGGGATATATTTTCAATTTGAGAAATGTGCAAAACTGCTACCCTCAAAAACAATAAAATCAAACTTAACTTTTAAGATTTACTGTCCAAACTTTGGGGGGAACTATACTCGTCGCAGTAAAAAATAAAGCATATCACTATTGGAAGCGTTGGGAAAAAGCAAGGGTATGAGGTACGAAATACGCTTGTTGTGCGGTGATGCAATAAGGTGTGAACAGAATGGAACGGAATAAATGAAGGTAAATTTTGCTTTAGCTTACCGAAATGAAATGTAGTGCAATACGTGAACACTTTATGCAGCACATTGACATTAAAACATTAATGCTTTATTTTTTTACTGCACCGCTGAAATGGGTGGTGGGGAGCGTGGCAAAGAAGCGTGGGCTGTGCGTTGGCAAGAAAAAATACGGCTTCCGCTCCCCGAAAAATATCAGCATTGGCATTGTGCGTGGGGATATTTTTTCAGGGAGCGGACTATGGCATTGGCTATTTTACATAATGTTATTATAGGACTTTTTAGCGTTGGCATAGCCGCCTATAAGCGTGGCGGAAAAGTACTATAATGCCACATTATGTAACTTAGCTTCCGCCGATTTGCATACTGGCATAAACGGAACGGTGGTGGTGGTTGGAGTGAAGTGGCTTTTTGCTTTGTTTTTTGATGTTGGTACAGCTCTTTGCCACCGCAGGTACGAGGATGGCAATGTGCTGTGGAGCCTTGGCAAAAAACAACGCAAAAAGTATGACAGTAGCAAACGGCGGCAATGCCATAGAAGACAGACGAAGTGTTGGCTTTGTGCGGTTGCCGTCTGGCTAAAGCCGTATTTTGTGTGTGTTAATATTTCCGATTAAAGTATATTAAACGATTACACAATAAATATTTATTATCTTTACCAACAACTTTTTCAGAAAGTACAAGACCGAAAAATCATGGAAATTTGAAAGAGTACTGAGTACATAAAAAACATTTTAAAATACAATTGTATTTAACCTTAAATGAGATAAATGGAATTTATTGCAGGTAATATTGCCAATGAAAAAGATCAAATATTAAATAATATTTGGAATGATATATCTTCTAAATTGATTGATCAAGATTTAATTGTTGGATATAAAACACCATCTTTCGGAAAGGAACTAGAAGAAACTCCGAGTATTATTGTTAGAAGCAAAGAATACGGAATTTTACTTATTGATTTCGTAAATTATAATATTACAGAGTTTGATGAAGAAAATGAATATTGGAAAACATCAGATGATGAGTTTATTCTGTCTAAAGATATTTTGATAGACTTATATGACAAAGAATTAGTCAATAAGTTAAAAGACAATAGAACTCTTTACAATTTAAGAGCTGATAAATTCAACTTTAATTTGACTATCAAAAAACTACTGGTATTTTCTCAAAATAGTGAATCTGAAATTAATGAACTTAACGAAAAGGCCGAAATTAAATTAACAAATCCATTTGTCTGTCACGACAATTGGAATGAGTATTTTAACCTTTTGTTTCAAAAAGAAGAAAGTATTGAAGTTAAATTTATCGACATTATAGATTCAATTTTTGATGGTTCTAGTATATACGCAAAAAAGAATAATAGAAAAATTGAAAATGAATTAAAAACAATGAATGACTTCATTAAGAAGTCTTTGAATTTAACGTTTAAACTAGATTCTACACAACGTCAAGTTGCTTTACAAATACCTAATGGTCCGCAAAGGATTAGAGGGTTAGCGGGAACAGGTAAAACAATTATTTTATGTATGAAAGCTGCCTTAGCCCATAAGTTTTACCCTAACATGAATATTCTATTTGTGTTTAATACACAAAGCATGTATAATCAAGTAGAAGACTTGATTAGTAAATACTATTTTAATGAAACAGGCAAAATGCCAGATTTTAATAAGTTAAATATTTTACATGCTTGGGGTGGTAGTAATAAACCAGGACTTTATTATAATACGGCTAGATCAATAGGAGTTCAACCGTTAAACTATATGAATGTTCGTAAATCTACTGATCCCTTAGATGCTATTTATAGTGATTTAATCAATAACCATAAAAAAATTTTACGTCCGATTTATGATATGGTACTGATTGATGAGGCACAAGATTTTCCCTCGACGTTTTTTGAGACAATTTTCTATTTAACTAAGGATAGTGAAGATACATCACAAAAAAGAATAATTTGGGCTTACGATGAATTTCAATCGCTAACTGATATTAAAATTAAAGAGCCTAAGGATTTGTTTGGTTTGGATGGAAAAGGAGAACCAAATATGCCAAATGATATTCTTGATGGAGAATATAAAGGCAACATAAAGAAGGATTTTGTATTGCCAAATTCTTACAGAAATCCTAGGGTAACCTTAATGGTTGCCCATGGATTGGCACTAGGTTTATATACAGATAACAAGGTACCGATGATGTATAGAAATGATTGGGAAGCAAGAGGATATAATCTTCTTTCTCCTGATAAAGTAGTGTTTAGTGAAGGTGATAGTATTATTCTTGAAAGACCTGAATCAAATAGTAAAAACAACTTAGAAAAATTACTCCAAGAAAGAAAAAATGAGAATAAACTTATTCAGTTTATTCAAAATGAAGATGTTAAATCTCAGTTAGATGATGTTATTAAAAAAATCGAATGGATTATTAAAGAACAGCATGTAGAAGCCGAAGAAATTTTAGTTATAGATATCGACACAAAAAATTCAAAGACTCACTTCCAATATTTAAGACAGCAACTAGATTATAAAGATGTAAAATGTATTACCCCTGGGTTTATTGAAAGCAATGATTCTTTCAAAGAAAAAGGATTTGTTACTTTAACCACCCCATTCCGAGCTAAAGGAAATGAAACGAATATCGTATTTATTATTAATTCAAATAAAATACTTAACGATAATACTTTTCGATTAAGGAATTCCATGTTTGTTTCTATTACTCGCTCAAGAGGATGGTGTTATATATGTTCAAATGGAGATAATAACAAAGTTTTGAAAAAGGAAATAGATTTAATTATTGGCGACTATCCAAAATTTAATTTTATTTTTCCATCAATTGAATCAATAGAAAGAAGATACTCGATTCTAACTAGTAACAAAGATCTTGAGAAATTTGATAGCCAAATAGATGAAATTTTAAAAAATGATGATTTAAATGCACTTCTAATAGAAAAATTACTCAGTGACCCCTCAATTCTTAAAAAGTTGAGAAAAAATGATGATGAATAATATGGACATTGAGAAAGTAAAAGAGTTATTAGATACTCTTAAAGACGTTCATAAAAAAATTATTGTCACTAATAATTATGAAAAGATATCTGATAATATTATAAGTTGGCCAAACTACAAATCAGGGATTTTTAAAAATCTATACAGTAAGGAATATGAATATATAGTTAGGAACCGACAGTATAGTTTTTTATTGAAAGATAATTTAGGTTGCATTCAATTTTATTACGAATTTGAAGAAAAACAAGTATCTAAAATAAAAATGGCATACTATCCTTATCCAATAGCTTTAAATGATGATATAAGTGACATTGAGCATTATATTGAAGATGGGAATGATGAAAATTTATTAGAATATTATTATGATATATGGGAGATTTTTAATCATGAATTCGAATTGAATATAAATGACGATGAATTAAGGTCTATTTTTGAAAAATCACAAAAAATAGGTAATAACGAATCCATAGAAAATTTACTTCTTGCAAGATTTGACGCAAAATATAAACATACAAACTCATCCCATATTAGAATTGACTATGATTCAAAAGTTGAATCTCACAATAAGTGTGAAATTCAGATAGGAGCAATAAATGAAGTTCGAATACCGATAAACAAAATATTATCACCCGTAATCTTTTTCGATTTTATAATCAAAAATATATTAAGGAATAAACCTTATTATACAGAATTGCAAAAAAATCAACAATATAAAGGTTTGTTTAGTTATCATCGAAGTCAAAAATCTGATGTAAATGGCTTTTCTGAAGATAATATATACGTGATTTAACGTTCATTCACTTCCATAGCTTATCAATTTACATTGATAAGCTATACTTTTTACATACCTCATCTTTTGTCTCTATATAAAATCAAAATAGAATCAATGTGCTAATTGTATCTATTTATATACTTCCCATAAAGCAATAGAATAAATATCCCCCAACTCTCTGTACATATTTTTAATCGCTCAACCCATTTAGATATTATTTCCATATTCATTACCAATTGATAATTTTCTTCGTCTCCTTTTGGCTCAGGGAAAATATGATCCTTAATATTCATCATTGCTTTAAAATATTCCTGCTCTTCTTCACTATTAACATAACTGTCTTCGTCAAAAGGAAACATATTGATCCATTCAACTAATGAATCCAATACTACTTGGAAAGACACTTGTAGCTCTAAACCTATCTTCTGGATGTATCGCTGTAATTTCTCTTGGTCAGATTCCGTGAGTTCAATTTCATCAAACAATCTCAAATCGTAGAAGTGATCTGCTAAAAGAAGTAATTTCCCATACGCTTCCGTAGCTTTAGTTATATCATTAAACTCCGGATATAAATTTGACCATCCTTCAATATTCAGATTTTCAATAATTTTTGCCTCAATCGGTTGTGGTATTGAATTAATCAAAGATAATTCTTCAAACAGCTTATCCTTTATGTTGTATAATCTGACTTCATTCCATTGATTGTTTAGGCTTTTTTTCTGAATG
Organism: Dysgonamonadaceae bacterium; assembly: GCA_032068765.1. Taxonomy (GTDB): domain Bacteria; phylum Bacteroidota; class Bacteroidia; order Bacteroidales; family Dysgonomonadaceae; genus DAMBHY01. Next base: position 31,054 of record DAMBHY010000016.1, read on the forward strand.
GTCTGGATGAAATAAAAATTTGAAAACCAAAACTGCAACATCAAATATTTCAAACTTGTATATTCAGGACTATCTATTGTCTGTTGTACAATTTGATAAGCTTCTTTATAACCCATCAACGTCCAAAAAGGACTTTCTCCGTCGATAAAAATAACAGGCTTATTTTCCGTCGTTTTATCATTAATGTATCTGATTGAAAAATAATTGGATTTTGAAGCCTGCTTAAAGTCCTTTATGATTTTGTTTTCAAAATCTGATTTAAGCTTCAAAATTCGTTTTGCCGAGCGTTCTCCTTTACTATTGTTATTCAAAAAATCTTTCCATATTGAAGCTGTAGTAAATAGGGTATTCGTTTCGATTTTTGAATGATGTGTATTATCAATATTCCCTAAGATGGTTTTGTATTGACTATTATAAACTTGAAGTTTTTCAATTGCATTATAAAGATTGATTTGAGATAAACGTTCTGTATTATCATCGTGTATATGTTCTTCATCGGTTTTTGATTTAGCCTTTGAATATAATGTACCGGCTGACTGCTGGATAAAACTTTCTATATCTCCTTTAAAATCAGAAACACTTTTAAAGAACAATTCATATTTCGACTGCAATTTTTTATTGAGTTGTTCTCTTTCATTTTCATTGCTTGTTCCTCTTTTCTTTCCACCATAAATACCTAATGGTTCTGTAATAGATTTAGGTTCTTTGATGCTCTCCGACCTTTCAAAAAGCACATTTTGCATAATAGGAACTACAGGCATATAGTTCACACTACCTTTAAACAGTTTCTCAAACGAGGCATTAAATTGGTTGATTTTTTCTTTGATGATTACTTCCCACTGGTTTAGCTGATTTCTATATTCATTCCAATCTTCTGGTCTTAGTTGATATTCATATAGTTTGATGATTGAGGAATTGATATTTACCCATTCTTCTAAGGGCATATTTTCGATAGGCATTGTTTTGTGTGTATCATCATAATCTACTGCTAAAGTTTGTAAGCGGTGACCATATCCCTGAGAATTAAATTGTTTTTTATCAGGAAGAGCTGTTCTGATAATATCTAAAATACCTACAATGAAATCATTGGTCGATCTTTCCACATGATTTTTTAGAATATCAATGATGTAATGTACATTCACCTCGTTGTCGTCTACAGATAAATGGATTACATCAAATTCTTTTTTTATTTGTTCGATGAAAATGTCAACATACTTTTTTCTTATCATATCCAGTTCTTCCGAATAAGAGTACATACCTAACATCAATTTTGATAAACTTTTGCTGTCCATTATTTTGAATGCAGATTCGAACTTAATCTCATCAAATAATGGTAATTTTTCTTTGTTGTTAGGTATATTTTTAAGCCAAAATAAGACCTCTCCAAAAGATTTCCATTCAAAAGTTGTTAGAGGAACTTCTTTAGGAAAGTCAGTTTGATTAATAGCTTCAGTTGCTAAATTGAAAACATTTTGATTTGGTAATAACCTCCGATTGATGTCATTTATTTTCTCTCTCCGATCATCATCCACTTTGAGTATATCAAGCATTCCATTTCTGTTATAATTGCTTCCAAACATAAAATCCATAAACATTGTCCAGGCTCCGCCACAAATGGTTCTACATTCATCTATAACTTTACGGTTATTTTCAACATAATTTTTAGAACCCAGCCATATAAAAGATTTTAAAATTGCAGTATATACAGACCAATTCCTTACAATAACTTTACTGTTTAAATCAGCAATAAATTGATCCGGCTTCAGTATTTCAAGATGAAACATTTGTAATAAGAACAAGTACAAATCTTTCTCGTCTATCAGCGAAATACATTTATAGGCATATTCCTCTTTGTAAGTTGTAAACTCATCAAAAAGTATTTCTACCAACTTCTGAGAACGGATTAAATGCAATCCCTGAATGTACTTTCTATCTAATGATTTCTTAACCAAGTATTCATTTTCTAACTTTTCGATTATAAATTGATAGTCAATATTAGAATCCAATTTAGATACATCAATCTTAGCTCCTAAAGAGTCTGCAAGGCTCACAATTCTTAAAAACTCAATCTCGGGATTACGACCTTGATCGCTTTCGTTACGCAATTGCTGAATCTGTTGTTTCAGTTTATTTTGTAACGAGTTCCCCTGAGTAATAGAATACACGAATTCTAACAACGGAGCATCATTACCAATTTGAATCCAAGCCTGTTCAAAGTCTGTAAAGTGTGTGATTTTATTTCGTTCGTTTAATTTAGTATAAATGATTTCGGCTTCTTCCTTCGACAGGGATAGGTCTATTTCTTTATGCTCAAATTCTACACCGACTGCTGATGCCCTATACCAATCTTCATTCCTAATGGCTACTAAAAACCTAATATGATTTAAATGGGCAGACTCTTTTATTATTTGTAGCCAATCTGTTGAATTGGGATTTACATTGATCACAAATACAGTTGGAACTTCCAGTTTCTTGCTTATAGAAGCAATAGCTTGAATTGATTGTTGGGTTGTAACAGGATCTTGCTGGATATTCAATTCGTAAGAAAGCGAGTCATTGACATAATTATGAACATAACCATATAACAAAGCTGTCTTTCCCTGTCCAGATGCACCTTTCAATATGATGGTATTATTTTCTTTTAACTCATCATTTATTGTTTCGAGATGTTTTTCTCTATTAACATCAAGACCTAACAAAATGTGTTCATACCTCGTTAAAGTCGCATTGTAGAATTCTTTTTCTAAAAGCGTCTGATTAGTATTCTCGGTAGAAACCTTATGCAATGGTTTTAAAACTACTCCATATTGATTGTGAACAGCAATTCGCTCCGTTATATATATCGCAAAATCCTGAATCTTGCTGTAAAAATCTTTAGTAGTTATAGGCTGTTGTTTCTCTGCAATAAATTGCAACCAATTCAACAAAAATCCTATTGTAGGAATGGGATCAACTTCAGGGAAGTTGCTTTTAATCAGTTTTTCTATCTCGTCTGCGATCTCTTCTTCATTAACCTCTGCAAATTGAGTTTTATTTTTAACTAATTTCCATTCATCTGCCGTTATCTTATATTTTTTCAGCGTTATTTTCTCTTTTTCGGAAATAGTATCTTTATGTTTTTCCCAATTCTTTAATTCTTGGCTTATATCACCATAAGAAACCAGTATAGGAATTGCTTCGGAATATTTAGCTAAAAACCTCTTAATAAATGAAGTCTTATGGTCTGATAGAACATCAGATAATGTAATTGGTTTTCCTAAATTCTTTAACTGTATGGCATATAAAAGTTGACCATTATCATACAATACATCTAAATCTTCTTCTCCTTCTAATCTAAATACAAGGTCATTTGACAGGGAGGACAGGATATAATGTAATGAATATAAAAATTGGGTTCTATAACCACGTAAGGCTGCTATTGCTGACATTGAAAATTCTGAATTAATAATATTGTTAGGCTATAAATTTACGAATATAGTTTTGCTCCAAATTACACCCGATTGAAAAAGTAAGTAGGATAACCTCATTTCTTAAAAAAGATTTTTTGTTATTCCGAAGGAATACAAAAACGGATTTATCGGGATGTAATAGTGTAAATGGATGAAGGGTTAAGATTAGTTTGCTTTGATTTTATCGATTTTGGCTTGAATTTTTTCGGCAGGAAAAATTAAAAATGTTTGTGCCCAAAAATGCTTATCCTACTTATCCACTCCAACCAGCGTAAACTAATGCAAACTTTACCGTTACGGATTATCAAACGAAATGCTTCATTGTTCGGGTGGTTTAGGAGATGGTTCTTTTTCTTTGTTCTTGTTTTCGACTTCCTCCCAAGTGAGTTCTTTTACTGCATAGACATAGCCGTTCTTTTTGGATAATCGTAGATAGCCATATTTCTTTAGTGCTTTTCCCAACTTCATCACCGTTCCGTCTGTTACATTGAGTTTGGCTTTGTCGGCTAACTTGGCTGCAATCTGTGTAGTGTTCAGAAAATTGTTGGCAGTTTCTCTGTCGGCTATATTAAACCAGGTCAATAGCAATTCTTCTTCCGGACTTCGGATCTGGTATTGTTCGTTGTTCAAGTCTATTTCTTTGATTTCTTCCTGATTGAACCAATAACGGAAACCATTTTTATACAATTCAATTGCCTGTGCATAAACCATATTGATGTCGATATTGTGGGTGTATTCGATATGCTCTACTTCAAAACATAAAAATCTACGTGAACCTGTGGTGTCATTTAGAAATTGAGCGGTATTAACACTGCCTGCAAATGATGCTCTGCGTGATAAAGTTTCATTGTTATGTCCGTAAGCTTTTCGCATTCGGATATGAGTTTTGGTGATGAGTTCTTTGAGTGTTCCGATTTCGGTACGGTTCAGGTTTTCGAGTTCGTCCAAATTGATTAGCATACATTCCGCTAAATGGATTAGTGTGTCTTTGTTGTTCGGATTAATCGTACCTGAAAACATATATTCTTTGAGCTCTCTCGGTATCAATCGTTCAATCCAGGTTGTTTTTCCTACACCTTGTTTTCCGCTAAATACAATAACGGTTTGATTGATGGCTTTTTCGTTGGTAACACAGGCTACCATTGCCACAAACCATTTTTTGAAACAAATCTGCCATAATTCCTGCTTCGTGGTTTTAACTGTATTGGCTAATTGGTTGATGTAATCGACCTCATCCTCATTCGTTTCTAAATTTTGAAAATAATCCCGGAACGGATCGTACTGCTGACAATAATCGGAATGCAGGAGATTTCGCAATGTATTGATATTACATTTTACTTTTGCTTTGAGGATTTCTCTCAAAATGGAGTTTTCGACAAAATCGGTAATCGGTTTCCATATATTGGCCTTGATGGTTTTGTATTCGAGCTTTCCGGTTACGATGTTGTATCGAAAGTTGTATCTATAATCCAGAAAGGTTTCCAAACGGTCAATATAACTTGGCTTTTCTTCTTCCTCTTCAATATCCTCATCTTTAGCTTTATTGGTTTCTGATTTTGGAATGGCTGGATTACTGTTTTTGCTGTGTTCATTAGTATTGTTATACGCACTTTTTACCGTTGCCATTACTTCATTAGCATCATAGCCATAATCGGACAAAATATATCCTGTTGCTACTGCCAATGGAACACCTTTTCGATTGAGATTATTTGCCAGTAGATGCACAAAATTATTCCGATTGCCGTTTACGTAACTTTCCTTTTTCTCTGTAAACCGAATGCAATGTTCATAGATTGCCAAGTAATCATTAGTGATAGGTTCTGTTTTAAATGGTTCGCTTGCAAACGTTGTCTGTATTGGTTCTTGCTTTATTATTGGAAAGATTTCTGCATTTTCATTCAGATACAAATCGGTGTCGTAAGACACGAAGCAAAGGCGTGTAACGTCTTTGCCCGATTTGTCAATGGGTAGCGATAAAAATTCTTCATAGAATTTTTGAAGCGTTAAAAATGCTTCTTTGTGGTTTTCCTGTGATGAGTTTACACGAACAAAGATTTTTAGACCGTTTCCCGATGGACTGACGAAAGCCGAATAAGTGTAGGGCGTTTCCTGTGCCAATGCTTTAGCATTGGTAAGCTGTTCTTTGGTTAGTTTGTCAATATCCAATACTACAATTTGTGTGTATGCTGTAAGATATTCCAACTTTCTACCGCCTTTAAAGGAAGCCGAAGGCGTGAAAGCATGCAAAGATTTCTTTGCCCGCTCATACGCTTCCATTTTGTTTTCGGCTAATGATTTCCGCAGATAAATAATTACGTTGATATACTTGCCTGTTTTGATGTCAGTTAATACTTCAATTATTTTGGCATTTTCTACCACTTCATTGAAGTTTTTAAAAATACTTACTATCATAAATTTCAGATGTTAGATATTAGACATTAGATTTTAGACTTATTTCTTTGAAAAAGCCTTGTTGTAATGTTCTTGTAGTAGCTTTTCTACGTCTGAAAGTTTGTAGTAAATTTTGTTTCCGACCTGTGAGAACGAAATACGTCCCTCGTCACGCCACGTCTGGGCAGTACGTTTGGAAATTTTCATCAATAAAAGAAATTCCTGATTGTCCAGAAACGTATCTTTCTTGGGTTCGTTCTTTGCATTAAGACGTGTTGTGATTTCGTCTAACCTTGCTACCAATTCTGTGTATTGGTCTTTGCTTAAAATAATTGCTTCCATTTTCAAATAATTTTATGATTATGGAAGCAAAGGACTGCAAGGGTGCTAAGTCAAAAAATCCCGAAATGGTCTTTCGGGATAAAATTTATTTACAGCAACTTATCAATATCTATCCGTTTGTGTGGTTTCGGACGTTTATCGGATTTGGAAGGTGTGATGACTGTTTTGATGGTTTCGGGACTTAATTCCTGTCCGTTTTTATCTACGAACGAATTGACTATGACAGCCACAAAATCATTTATATTACCGTCAATTATGGGTTTGCCATTTACAAATAATTCTCGATGCAATTGATAAAATATATCCACTAACTGATTGATATTGCAGTTGATTTTTAATTTATTGAACGGAATGCCCTCCGCATTTTTTCTCATTTGTTGTTTTGAAAATTCATCGGTTAAACGAATTAAATGCTGTATCTGGTCTATCTCTTTTTGGCATTGGTCGGAATAATCAGGTAGTTTGGGATTAATGAAATCTATACTTGCCTGCTCGTAATCAAATTTTTCGTTGGTCAAAAACATAATCTTGTCCGTGTAGTTCTCCATACCATTTACTTTACTCTTTACTTCTCTGAATGAAAAATATCGTTCCTCACATTCGGCATTGATATACTGCATTGGTGGTTTTCTCTGTTCGTGGCGGTTTCTTAAAATCTCCAATTCCTTGCGTTTGCTCTCAATGATGGTGTAGCATTTCATCATTCTGCCACGCTTGGAAGTTCTTACAAATAATTCATCATTTTCAGCAATTAGCTTTTCAAACTTGTTCAACCATTTTACAGGATCTTCTACATAATCGCAATGATGAGAAAAGAAATCCGGAAGTTGTGCATAAGGTAGTTTTAGAAGTTTGTTGATGAGTTCCTGGCAATAGGCATCATTGCCAATCACATTTTCCTGTAAAATATCAAACAAAGCATTCTCGGACTGTTCTTTCGGAACTGCTGTTTGTTCAGGGAATTGAACGCTGGTTTTTACTTGATATTTCATAACGAATTACATTGATTTTTACTTAAACCATTTATTTACCATACTGTCAACTAAAGGTCCAAGGAAAAGAATACAAGGTATAACAACCAAATAGGCAATGCCCCAGGATTTTAACCATATTTCCACATATTTGTCTCCTGAATATCTGGTGTTTAAGGTAACCAGTACGAAAGAGATTATTCCTGTTGTAATTATGCCCATTATCAATGCAAATGCAATTCTTTTTTTCATCTACCTGATAATTAGCTGTTAATCTGAATAACAATTTTCCCCTGCGTGTGTCCTTTTTCTATTTCAAGGTGTGCTTTTGCCATTGCTTCCAATGGAAAGGTTTTAGAAATGTGCGGATGAAGTTTGCCTTCTTCTAAAAGCGTGGCTACAAATTTCATATCCTTACCGCTGTATTGAATGGCGTTGTAAAAGGCATTTATCCCTAATTGTTTTGCTTTGGTTGTTTCTTCGGGTGTAACATAAGACCACAAACTAATTAACGTACCGCCTTGTTTCAGGACTTCCATACTACGCAAAATATGTCCGTCCGCTTTTACAGCTTCTACAACTAAATCTACATTTTGTACAATGTCTTCAAAGCGTTGTGTTTTGTAATCCACAAATTCATCTGCCCCTAAACTCATTACAAAATCTTTTTTGGAAGCGGAAGCCAATGCAATTACATAAGCTCCGTAATATTTGGCAAACTGTACCGCAAAATGACCAACTCCGCCACCTGCTGCCGTTACAAAAACACGGCCGCCTTTTTTGATGCCTATTTTTTGAATGGGTTGCAATGCGGTAAGTGCTGCCAAAGTTGAAACGGCTGCCTGTTCGTGTGTAATGTTTTGGGGCTTTAATGCTAATTGTGATGCAGGTGCAGCAACATATTCGGCATAAGTTTTTCCCGTGTGCGGGTGGCGGACAACGCCAAAAACTTCATCGCCAATTTTATATTCCTGAACTTCACCACCAACGGCAACGACTTCGCCTGAAATATCCCAACCTAAAATGATTGGTTTTTCATCGCTAAATATCCAACTGACTTGTTGATTTTCCCTGACAATGGCATCGGCAGGGTTGATGCTGATTGCCTTTGTTTTGATTAAAACTTCATCGGGTTGTATTTCGGGTGTTGGAATAGAAACCAAGGCGAAATTTTCTACTCCGCCCTGTTCCGTTAAAATAACTGCTTTCATTAACTTTTGAAATTGTATGATTGTTTTGTTCCTGTTGCTGCCGACTTTTCAACGGCTTCAAGCATCCGGTGGCGGATAATGGCATCATCAAATGTTGGTGCGTTGCCTTGCTGAATGAGCTGGTAATTTTGCCCTACATTGGTTGGTATTCTGCCCAATTCTTTATCGGGAACGAGATTGTATTCCGTAGGAATTTCCAAAGTTTCCAATGCACCGTTTTCGCCTGTGCTTGCTTTTACCGTTACTTCAAAAACTGCCAAACTTCCACCGTCTGCACTTATCTGAATATCGCCTTTTGTACCGTTGATTTCCCAAAAGAAATTTGTCCCTTTGAAATGTCCGCCACGAAAGTGGACACTTGTCACCGCACCGTTTTGCAATGTGCCTGTTACGGCAATCTGGTCGGCAATTTTCATCGGTATTTCTTCGCCTGTTTCTATGATTTTAGTTGTTTTTCGTCTTGTGGCGGTTGTTGCCGAAAGTTCGGTAAACTCGCCCAATACAAACGCCAACGCATCAACTGCATTGCCAAAAGTTACATTGAGCATACCTGCACCATTTTCAGAATTTACAGTGTAATCGTTCGCCTTGTCGGTAAACTCACCGTAAATAATGCCCGAACCAATCATACTTGTAGAAAGCACTTCGCCTATGTTTCCTTGTGCGATGTAATCTTTCACAAACCGAATGGCAGGAACGGAACGGGATTGCAACCCGATGTAACCTTTCACATTGTTTGCTTTCGCCAATGCTACTAATTCTTCGGCTTCTTTCAGGTTTTTACCCAATGGCCACTCGCTGAAAACATTTTTTCCTGCGAGTGCCGTTTGTTTTATCAAATCGTAATGTTGTGGAACTTTTACCGCTACCAATACTAAATCTACTTCGGGACTTTCTATCAGTTCATTTACGCTGTTGTAAATATGCGGAACGCCAAAAGTATTTTTGAGTTTTTCATTGTCGCTTTCGCTTCGGCTCGTTAATGCTGTTATTTTGTAATCAGGTAATGTTTTCAGTGCAGGAATATGTGCCGTTGATGCCCAACCTCTTTCGGGATTTGCCCCGATAATTCCTATTCTTGTTTTATTATTTTCCATTTTCTGCTGTGAATTATTGATTGAATGAATTGTAAATAGTGTCTAAATACTGCTCGATTGAAACACTGTTCCGCAAAGCCAACAAGTCGTTGCCTGCCTTACCAATTACGGTTCTGAACTTGTCGCTTTCGCCTGTGGCTAATTTTTCCACTTCGGTTACAAGCGTTGCAATATCGTCCACTTGTTTGCTGTCGGTATTTCCAAATAGTTGTTTCAGTTTGTTGGTGGCTTCGTTATAAACCGTTATTTCGTCATTGGTATTCCAGACTGTGTTTTTCACGAAATTGTTATCGGTAGAGCCGCCCGGCTCAATCAGGTGCAGGGAAATATTGAACGGTTTCAGTTCGTAATACAAACCTTCGGTTAATCCTTCCAACGCAAATTTTGACATATTGTACAGCGAACCTAACGCAACAGCCGTAGTAATGCCCATAAACGAACTTACATTGATAAATTTTCCGCCCTTGTTTTCTCTGAAATGGGGCAAAAATGCTTTGATTACATTGATAACACCCCAAACATTTACATTGAAAATCCATTCAATATCCTTGTCTTTTGCCAATTCCAACGCACCATAAACCCCAACACCTGCATTGTTAACTACTACATCAATTTTTCCGAAAATACCAATGGCTTCGTTTACCGCTTTGGCAACCTGCTCTGTATTGGTTACATCGAGTTGTATTAAACGGATGTTTTGATACTGTGTAAGTTCTGTTTCTTTTTCGGGGGAACGCAATGTGGCAATTACATTCCAACCCTGCTGTGCAAAATGTTTTGCTGTTGCTTTTCCCAAGCCCGAACTTGTGCCTGTTATGAAGATTGTTTTACTCATTTTTCTTTTTTTTTGTGATTAAAGTGCAAAGGTCTGTATTAATTGATATAACTTTGTAACCAGTATCACTGATGATACCAATATGAGTTATGACAAAATGTATCAAAATAGAGCAATAGGAAGAAAACACAAGAGCATTGCAGGACACCATTTATGTAATTGGGGGCAAATGGAAACTTCCTATTATTTACTCGATTTGCAACGGAAATAAACGCTTTCGTGATATTGAGCGGAGCATTCCAGGTATTACCACAAGAATGCTTTCACGCAACCTGAAAGAATTGGAAGACAATAAACTGATTACCCGTACGGTTTATCCCGATTCGCCTGTAACGGTGGAATATGAGTTTACCGAATATGCCAAAGAATATGGTGTGCTTATCAACGAAATGATTGAATGGGGCAAGAAACACCGCAAACTTATTACAGGGAAATAAATACTCTCATAGACATTCACTATTTTATTCTTTCAACAAGACCATATCTGCTTTGCTCAATCTGTTTTTAGCAAAGTTCGCCTGATGCCAATACGGATATAACAACGGCAATTTGCTTACGTCGTTCAGGCGTTTGATTTCGTCTGCTGTTAGTTGCACATCGGCAGCGTTGATATTGTTTTCTATCTGCTCCAAAGTGCGACCGCCAATGACAACAGAACTTACAGAGGGTCTTGTCAAAATCCACGCAATGGCAACTTGTGAAGCGGAAACATTTTTTTGTGCTGCTATTTTCTTAAGTACATCAACGATATTCCAAAGTCTGTCCCAATCTTTTATAGGCGGTTCATTCCAGCCTTCCGCAAAACGAGTGCCTGTTTGGGTTTGGGTGTTTCTTGTATATTTTCCCGAAAGCAAACCGCCTGCAAGCGGACTCCAAATCAATGCCCCAAGTCCCTGGTCAATACCAATCGGCAAAAGTTCATTTTCGGCTTCTCTTGCTTCAAGCGTGTAATGGATTTGCTGTGTTACAAAACGCTGGTAGCCGTTTTCTTTGCTTACGCCTAACGCTTTCATTGTATGCCAGCCTGAAAAGTTAGAGCTTCCGATATAACGGATTTTTCCTTGCTTTACCAAAGTGTCTAACGCTTCTAACATTTCTTCCAAAGGCGTAAGACCGTCCCATTCGTGCATATAGTAAATGTCAATCACATCGGTACGAAGTCTTTTCAAACTTTTTTCTGCTTCCTGAATGATGTGGTAGCGAGAAAAACCCTCGTCATTAGCACCATTGCCAACAGGCATTCTTGCTTTTGTAGAAATCAACACATTGTTCGGGCGTTTGCCGTTCAATACTTCGCCAATAATTTCTTCCGATAAACCTGCCGAATACATATTGGCGGTGTCAATTAGATTAACGCCACGCTCAATGCTCAAATCAATAATGCTTTTAGCCAATTTCACATCGGCATTGCCCACTTTTGCAAATGCACCTGTTCCGCCAAAAGTCATTGTTCCTAATGTTATTGAGGAAACTTTTAATCCAGAGTTTCCAAGTTGTCTGTATTCCATTTTCTATTTCTGTTTAGTTCTTTATTCTTCGATTAATCTGCCGGATGAGCTTTGGGATTGGTAAACCTCATGCCTTCTTTGTCTTCATTGCTGCCGTATTCATCTATGATTGCACCTTCGGGTCCCGCCATCATAAAATGCCAGGATTCAATCTTCTTGAGTGGCAAAGATTCTCCCTTTTTCTGAATGGTGAAATTCCGGCTTTTTATACTTCCGTGTGAAGTTGGTATGGCCGGCGGATTGGCAGTAGTGATGCCTATCTCCGAAAAGTTATACACCCATCCGTGAAGCATTTTCCATGATTCGTGTTTAGCCGGAATGGACGTAGGTACATGTGCGTGTTCGGGTATCATCTGCCCGGGCAACAGATACATGGTCTGGGCAAAATAGCCGTATTCGGTATTGTTTACCCAAAATACACAGGCAAAACCTACATTTTCATAATCTCCAAGTCCCCAATCTGTTATCCAGAGGTTTCTGTCCATGAAGTCGGTAAAGTCTTCACCATAATAAGCGAGCATATCTTTAATGGCTTGCTTCGCTACGTTTTTATTGAAAACACCGTTGGTATAGAAATCCGAATTGGAGTATTTCCTGGCATACTTTTCCTGAGCGGAAAGGGATAAGGAGAACAAAAAGATGGTTAATAAGACTGACACATTTTTAATCAAGTGTTTCATTTTACATTGTTTTAATTATTGCAATGCAAAGTTGATAAGAATTCGTGTTTGTCTTTTTGTTTTAAAATTCAATCTTGTTGCGTTTCCGTGTCAATATGCAAAACTCTGTTTTCGCTTGGATTGTAGCCCCAGAAGGATTTAAATAGTTTGGAAAAATGGGAAACATTTTCATACCCGACACTATAACAAATATCGGATACTGTCATTTCGGTTGCGGAAAGTAATTCTTTTGCTTTTTCCATTCGTTTTTCCTGAATCCACTTGCCCGGAGATACTTTGTAAATGGCTTCAAAATCCCTCCGAAAACTTGATAGGCTTCTGCCAGACAGGTAAGCTAATTGACTTAAAGAAAGCGGATTGAGGTAATTCTCATTCACTACGACCGGAATATCGGATGGCATACGGCTTTTCAGCTGGATCAGCTGCAGCAACAGACTTTTGTCGGTATGGGACAGGTCATACAATAATTCCATCATTTTGAGCCTGTACAGATTAGCATTGATTTCTTCCTCGTCTCTGAAATAAGGCTTCAGCGATTCCAGATATTTTAACAGTCGTTCTTTGAATGGTCTTACATACACCGGAACTGTCGTGTTATCTTTGAAAAGTTTCAGGTTTTCCTGTTTTAGAAAATCCAATAAAAATTCGTCTTTCAGAAAGAACATCATACTTTCATAAGCATAATTCTTTTCAGGATTTCCATATTTCCATGCTTCTATACTCGTGTATTTCGGAAGCAACACCATTTCGTTTTTTCTGACCTCATAGTATTCTGTACCCAGTTTTATTTTGAATATTCCCTCCATCACAAAGAGTAATAAATGATCTTGCAGGAATAATACTTTTTTTGTTTCGTGGGCTTTTGTGCATGATTCTACAACAGATACGTCCTGCAATTCGATGACTCGCTCATAATGTGGCGCTTTGGGTAAATCTCCGGGAATTCTTACTGCTTTCATACGCTAAATTTCTACACGAACAGACACGTTCAAGTTAATTATAATCTTTGCAAAGATCTTACAGATTGTATATTATAACTTTGTTTTTAACTTCAAATAATTTGGTTTTAAATGTCAAAAAATAAAATCATCCACCGCCTTATCCAATTCCTCACTGATTACTTTGGCGTAAATCTGCGTAATACCGATGTCTGAATGGTCTAACAGCTTTGAAACGTATTCTATACGCATACCATTGTTTAACGCATTGGTAGCGAATGTATGACGGCTTAAGTGGAAAGATAGCGTAAATGGCAATTCCATATCCTTACCCAATCTACGCAACTTTTGACCGCAAAGAATGTTTTTTGCATTGATGATATGTGCCTGATAATCGGTGTCGGCATCAAATCTTTCTACATCTTCCAATATCGGAAAAACAAAATCACTCGGTTGCGATATGGCTGTTTTGTACTGTTTCAGAATGTCTATTGCAATCTGACCGATTTTAAAATTGTGGTTTCTTCCTGTTTTGCGAATGGTCTTGGTAATGCGTTGTTCTTTCTCGTTATAATCTTTCCATTTCAGACTAACGACATCACTGAAACGCAGACCTCCTGCATACACCGCAAATATGAACATATCCCTAAATACTTCGTCCTTGCCTGTATATTCGATTTTCAGCGTGCGGAGTTTTTCTATCTGTTCTTTCTTTAGAAACAGGCGTTTGCTCTCGGATTTTTTTACCCTCACTTTTGAGAACGGATAAATGTTTTCTTCTATAACATCTTCCCGCTGTGCATCCCGAAACATTACGGATAAAATCAACAATGAATAGTGCACGGTGGTTGCTCCGTTCTTCAATGTGTTGGTCATATAGTTGATGTAGTCTTTCAGCATCGTAACGGTGATATCATCAAAAAATATTTCCCTGTGTCCGATGAATTTTTCAAACTTGCCCACGTATTGTTTGTAGTTTCGGTAAGTGGCTACGGAAACCGTTCCTTTGATACGCTCACAACGGTTGTAGGCATAATCAAAGAAGTTGGCCATATCCTTGCCTTTGATGGCTTCTTTGAGTTTGCGTGCTGATACGGATTTCCGTTTGCGTTCGTGGTCGGCAACGGTTCCTTCTGCGTCGGCTATTTTCTGTGCGAGGAAAGCGTTCATCCTTGCACTGTTGCTGTGGTTCTTCTTGATTTTCTGCTTTTCTTCGTCCCACTCGTTTTGCTTCAGCTTTACACCTGTTGTAACGAATTTTGTTTTCCTGTCCTTAATAACCCTGATGTACAAAGGACTGTGACCTGTTTTGTCTTCCTGATTGGTGCGAAGCACTAATTTTATCGATGCCATAGGAAAGTGGATTTGAATGTTGTACTAAAAAATGAAACGAGTGCAAACGGATGAAACTATCTATCTATCAGGTGTTTCAAAGCGGTGCATCGTGATACTAAGGTACAACATTTGGTACAACAAAACAAGTATTTGATTGCTTTTTTGTGCTTTATTTTATTCTTTTAAAAATCATAATTAACTGATATACAGTAAATATAAAGCAAAAGACAACATACGATATTATACTTTTAATAACAAGGTATTTGCAAAATGCGGGGTGAAAACCAAGTTGTTCTACTCGATTTTTTTTAGTCGCAACTTGCTTTTCATATTACTTTTTTCTTTAAATTAGTCATCTGAAAAAGCAATTTGCTCAGCTTGGTTGAAATTGAACTTTTCGTTCATTTTCGCCCGCACTTCGCAAATACTTTTTCCGTTATCTGCAACTTAACAAAATATATGGATAAAATTGATGAAAATTTAATTAAGATTTTTATTTCTTACAGTTGGAAACCAATTTCAAATAAAAACAAAGTAATTGATTTAGCTGAAAGGCTTTCAAATGACGGAATTCACGTAATTCTAGATGATTGGGATTTGAAAGAAGGTCAAGACAAGTATTCTTTTATGGAACAAATGGTAAATGATCCTACAATATCAAGAGTTCTTTTAATTTGTAATAAAGAATATACTGAAAAGGCAAACCAAAAAATTGGAGGTGTTGGAACAGAAAGTTTAATAATTTCAAATGATATATATACTCAAGCTGAGCAGACAAAATTCATTCCGGTTGTAATGCAATATGATGAAAATAAAAATCCTTATGTTCCGACATTTATAAATAGTAGAATTTTTATTGATTTAAGTGATGTAGAACATTTTGAAGAAAATTATGAAAAATTATTGCGTAATATTTATAATAAGCCAAAATCCAAACGACCACCGTTAGGAAAAATGCCAGTTCATTTATTAGATGACAATCCTATTTTTTTAGCCACTGCTAATAAGGTTTCTACTATCAAAAATTCTTTGATTAATAACAAACCAAATACAAACTTACTCATTAAAGACTATTTTCAAACTTTCATAGCAGCTTTATTAGATTTCAAAATTGATTATAAAACACTTAACCAATCAAATTTCATAGAGGAAATCGAAAAGAGTATAGATGATTTGCAGGCTTTAAAAAATGATTTTATTGATTTTTTAACAACGTTATGTAAATTTTCAAATGAAGATTTTTCTGAAGAAATTTTTGATTTTTTTGAAAATTTGTTACAATCATTAACAGATAATGATATTGTTTTATTAAATGGCAATTCTTTAGATATTTTAGCTAATGATAATATAAAGTATTTTATCTATGAATTATTTTTATCTTCTATGACAATCTTTTTGAAAAACGAGAGATTTAAAGAATTTTCAATACTTGTAAATAATAATTTTGTTATTTCTAGCAAATATGACAAAACGGAAGTTTTAAATTTTGTTAGATTTAGAACCTACAATTCAACACTAAATGAATATAAAAATCAAACAATTAATCCAAAAAGAGTTAGTGTTGTTGCAGATAAAATAAAACAATACTCAACAATTTTAAATTTTAAAGATTTAAGGGAGACTGATATTTTATTATACTATTTATCATTGCTTAACCCAAGTAAGTCAATGTATTTTAAATATTGGTTTCCTGAAACCAGCTGTTATAATTCTTTTGATATAAATATTTTGCCAAAAATTGTTTCAAAACGTTTTTTTGAAAAAGTAAAAATTGTGTTTGCCGTGGAAGATGTAAATGAATTGCGAAGCAAGATTGATAATGTTGAAAAAGATGATCAAGAATTCAGAAATAATGTCAGAGGATTTTATTATACAATTCCTTATATCAAAAGTGGTTTACATTATGAAAATCTTGCAGAAAATTAAGCTGCAGATAACAGTATATTGGCAAAAAACGGGGTGAATACTGTCTTTGAGCATTGATTTAGAAGTTTCCGCAAAAAAATTTTCCGCTAACATTTTTTTAGTAATTTAGTCAACGGAAAAATTTTTTGCTCAAGGTCGGTTTTACTTTGAAATTGTCTGCATAAGTAGCCCGTTCTTCGCCAATACTTTTTCCGTTATCTGTAACCATATTTGAAGATTCCGCATAAAAAGAAATG
>DAMBHY010000017.1:0-40314 GCA_032068765.1 Dysgonamonadaceae bacterium
AAAATAAAGTATTTTTGTCTATAAACCTGTAACGGTTATTTAGGACTAGTCAATGTGATAATAATATTATTTTTCGATAGAAAGCAATTCTACATCGAAGATGAGGTTTGAATATGGTCTGATTGGACCTCTGTCTTGACCACCGTAAGCCAAGTTGTAAGGAATATACAATCTCCATTTAGAGCCGACAGGCATCAATTTTAGAGCTTCTGTCCATCCTGGGATTACTTGATTTACACCAAATACATCCGGTTCTTTGCGGTCAACAGAACTGTCAAATACTGTGCCGTTAACCAAAGTGCCATGATAATGTACTTTCACTTTGTCTGTTTCAGTTGGTTTTGGTCCGTTACCTGTTTTAATGATTTGGTATTGCAAACCGCTTGGCAATGTTACTACGCCCGGTTTTTTTGCATTATCAGCCATGAATTTTTCTGCAGCAGCAATCGTGTCTTTGTATTGCGCTTTCATTGCTTCTTCTTGTTTAGCTTGTGCTGCCATTTGTCCTGATTGGATTTTTTGTTGGATAAGTGCGTTAGCTGCTTCTTTATCCATTGACAGTTTACCATTTTTCAATGTTGCTACTAAACCTGCGATAAGTTGGTTGTTGTTGACCTTCTTAGTAGTGTCGTCAGCAAAAATCATTGAATTGAACTGAGGAAGCATTTGTTGGCTGATTTGTTGACCGATAGTCAAACCTTGGATGTAAGCAGATTTTTCTTTTCCTGATTTAAGCGCTTCTTTCAAACCTTTGATAAATTCATTCAGTTTTGGACCATTCTTTTTGTTAAGTCCATCCAATTTGGTTTGTTTTTCTTTTTCTAATTGTGCTTTTTGAGCGGCATCTGTTGCAGAGGCTATTTTGCTTGCATATTCCATTTCAATATTGGTTGCACTTTCGATAATGCCCATTTGCTCCAAATATTGTACCAATCCTTGGTCTGCAAGACTCACACCATAGGCATAAGAAACACTGTCAACGGTGCCTTTCAAGTTGGCAGAAGAGCTGCTGCCTCCTGCTTTATTACATGAGGTGAATGCTATTGCTACGAAAGCCAATAGACTTATCAATAATAAACTTTTTCTTTTCATATTTATAAGTATTAAAAAATTATTTTTCTATTCCTAATAGTTCTACATCAAAAATGAGTGCAGAGTTTGGTTCGATGGAACTTCCCGCTCCTTGTGGACCATAAGCCAATTCAGAAGGGATAAATAATCTCCATTTAGAACCAACAGGCATCAATTGCAATGCTTCCACCCATCCTTTGATAACTTGATTGACACCAAATACGGCAGGTTGTCCGCGTTGTACGGAACTGTCGAACACGCGGCCGTCGGTCAACATACCGTGGTAATGACATTTTACGCGATCGTTGGCCTTTGGTTTTTCGCCATTTCCTTCTTGCAAAATTTGATATTGAAGACCACTTGGCAATGCAACTACGCCTTCTTTTTGTTTGTTATCTTCGAGGAATCTGCGTCCTTCTTCTAAATTTTTATCTAACATTTCGCCTTGTTTTTTACTGAAATATTCTTGAATTAATTGATTGGCTTCTTCTCCTGAAATTGCCGGAGCTTGATTCTGCATTATAGCCGAAAATGCTTCGACAAATGAGTTTACTTCAATTTCTTTTAAGCCCGATTGCATCAAATTTGATGCCATGCTCATTCCTAGAGCGTAACTTAATTTATCCACTATGTGTATATCGCTTTAATTGTTAAATTCGGTGCAAAAATACAATATTAATATGAATTATAATGCTAACAGTATGAAAAATACGATATTTGTGTTTTATTAAATGTTTGAAGTTTGTTGTTTGAAGTTCAATGTTGCGCGTTACGTGTTTCGGGTTTTGAGATTCTTTGTTGTTCTTGACTCTACACGTCACTTCGTAATCTCGTAACTTCATAACTTTTAATATTATTCTCTATGAAAAAGAAATTAGTAGTTTTAAACGGAGCAGGGATGAGTGCCGAAAGTGGTATTTCCACCTTCAGGGATTCTGATGGTTTGTGGGAAAAATATCGCATTGAGGATGTGGCTACGCCGGAAGGTTTTGTCCGAAATCCTGAAATGGTGCTTGAGTTTTATAATCAACGCCGCAGGGAATTGCTGAGTTGTGAGCCCAATGAAGGACATTTGCAACTGGCAGAATTGGAAAAAGAATACGATGTAACTATTATTACACAAAACATAGATAATCTCCACGAAAGGGCCGGCAGCACACACATCATTCATCTGCATGGAGAATTGATGAACGCACGTTCCTCTTGTGATGAAACGTTGCTTTATCCGTTGTCAAAAGAAAAGTGCGATATAAAGATAGGTGACTTATGCGAGAAAGGTTCGCAATTGCGCCCAGATGTAGTATGGTTTGGTGAGGCTGTGCCTAAAATTCAGGATGCATCAAAGGAAGTGGAAAAAGCAGATATTTTGTTGATAATCGGCACATCGCTCAATGTCTATCCCGCGGCAGGTTTATTGCATTATGCGCCTTCATCCACACCCGTATATTTGATTGACCCCAAAGAGGTAAAAGTGAATAGACCTGGCGTCATACATATCAATAAAGGTGCATCTGAGGGCATGAGGGAGTTTAGGAAGATGATAAATGTTTAATGTTTTGGCGTTCGATGTTTATTGTTTTATAGGTGTGGGCTCTTTGCACTTGATTCTTAATTTTCCTGTATATTTCGCAAATATAAATCAGTACGTCGATATTAGCACATTACCAGATTAACTAATTATTTTCATTTCTCAAAAAATATACTTTTTAGTACCTTTGTTTTCTTGAAAAAACTAAAAAGAAAAGATATCCTGTGGCAAAACAAGTAGTAGAAACGCCTTTGATGAAACAATATTTCGAAATAAAAAAACAGCATCCCGATGCGGTTTTATTATTTCGTGTGGGCGACTTTTACGAGACTTTTTCTGATGACGCGATTATCGCTTCAGAAATTCTGGGTATCACCCTTACACGCCGTGCAAATGGTTCTGCCCAACACGTGGAGCTTGCAGGATTTCCTCATCATGCGCTCGATACATATCTCCCAAAATTGGTTCGTGCCGGAAAAAGAGTCGCTATCTGCGACCAGCTGGAAGATCCAAAGCTTACTAAGAAAATTGTAAAAAGAGGCATCACCGAACTTGTTACTCCCGGTGTTTCGATCAATGATAACATTCTAGAAAATAAGGAAAATAATTTCTTATGTGCCCTATATACTGGCAATGGTAAGCAGTACGGATTTTCTCTGCTGGATATTTCTACAGGAGAATTTTTGGTGACTGAAGGGGTCAAAAACGATATAGACAAACTACTTTCCAACTTTGCACCAAAAGAAATATTGATAGAACGCGGCTCGAAAAAGAAATTTGAAGAACTTTTTGGTGCTTCTTATTTTATTTTTGAGTTGGATGACTGGATATTTACCGAAAGCGCAGCCAAAGATAGACTGCTCAAACATTTTCATACTAAGAATCTAAAGGGGTTTGGAGTAGAAAATCTCGAACTTGGAACCATCGCAGCAGGAGCCATTCTGCATTATTTAGATAATACCCATCACCATAATATCAGCCACATTGTTTCTTTGAAGCGCATAGAGGAAGACCGTTTTATGCGTCTTGATAAATTTACGGTGCGCAGTCTTGAACTGGTGAATACAATGAACGAAGGCGGAAAGTCGCTTCTGGATATTTTGGATAAAACGATGTCTCCGATGGGTTCCCGAATGCTGCGCCGCTGGCTTGTATTTCCATTAAAAGAATTGAAGCCTATTGAAGCACGGCTAAATATTGTGGAGAATTTCTTTCGCGATTTGTCACTGAAAGAAATTCTTGAACAGAATTTGTCACGCATAGGTGATTTGGAAAGGATTCTTTCCAAAGCCGCTGCTGGAAGAATTTCACCGCGTGAAGTGGGTCAGTTGAAAGTGGCATTAACTGCTATAGAACCTATCAAAGAAGCTTTCTTGGCAAGTGACAGTGACAACCTCAAGGAGATGGGCGAAAAACTTAATCCCTGTCCATTGATTCGTCAACGAATAGAAAAAGAAATAATAGATGAACCGCCCACTCTTCTTAATAAAGGAGGATTTATCCGACAAGGAGTGGATGAAGAGTTGGACGAATTGCGCAGCATTGCGTACGCCGGAAAAGATTATCTGTTGAAAATTCAGCAGAGTGAAAGCGAAAAAACAGGTATCCCTTCGTTGAAAATAGCATTTAATAATGTGTTCGGATATTATATTGAAGTACGCAATACATATAAGGATAAAGTACCCGATGTGTGGATTCGTAAACAGACGTTGGTAAATGCTGAAAGATATATTACCGAGGAACTGAAAGAATACGAAGAAAAGATTTTAGGTGCGGAGGAAAAAATAGTATCAATTGAAAATAAGATTTACAACGCGCTTGTCGCGAGTTTGATTGAATATATCCCTACTATACAAATTAACGCGCATATTATCGCAACCATTGACAGTCTGCTTTCTTTCGCCAAAGTTTCGGAAGAAAATCATTACGTTCGTCCGCGTGTGACAGAAGATAATATTCTGGACATCAAAAACGGACGCCATCCGGTGATTGAAAAGCAACTTCCGCTCGATGAGCCCTACATTGCCAATGATGTTTTCTTAGATAATGATTCTCAGCAAATCATCATGATTACTGGGCCAAATATGGCTGGAAAATCCGCTTTGCTCAGACAGACGGCTTTGATTGTGATAATGACTCAAATAGGATGTTTTGTGCCCGCTGATTCTGCTACTATATCTATCGTAGATAAAGTCTTTACACGTGTAGGTGCATCGGATAATATTTCGGTGGGAGAATCTACATTTATGGTAGAAATGAATGAAGCCGCCAACATTCTCAATAACTTATCGGACAAAAGTCTGGTGCTTTTTGATGAATTAGGTCGAGGAACAAGCACTTATGATGGTATTTCTATTGCATGGTCCATTGTAGAATACATTCACGAACATCCTAAAGCACGAGCTAAAACACTTTTTGCCACGCATTATCACGAGCTCAACGAAATGTCTAAAACCTTTAAACGGATTAAGAATTACAATGTGTTGGTAAAGGAAGTTGACAATAATATCATATTTCTGCGGAAATTGGTTCCTGGTGGCAGCGAACATAGCTTTGGTATACATGTTGCGCGTCTTGCGGGAATGCCAAACAGCATTACAAAGCGTGCCGATACGCTTCTGAAAGAAATGGAAACTGCCAATCGGAAACAGGGACTGGGTAAACCATTGGGAGATATGGCTGAAAAAAGAGAAGGTTTCCAACTCAGTTTCTTTCAGTTGGACGACCCTATATTAACCCAGATACGCGATGAAATCCTAAATACGGATGTAAATAATCTGACTCCCATTGAAGCTCTCAATAAACTTAACGACATCAAGAAAATCGTGAAGGGAAAATAACCCCAATTTATTATTAAGCAAATTAAATGTACAACGAGAATATACTAAATGAAACCCAGCCCGCTGGCCGGATAGAAGTTATCTGCGGCTCCATGTTTTCAGGAAAAACGGAAGAATTGCTACGCAGATTACGACGCGCCAATTTTGCTAAACAAAGAGTTGAAATATTTAAACCTGTTATCGACAATAGATACTCCGAAGATGAAGTGGTTTCTCACGATAAAAATTCCATTATCTCCACACCAGTAGAAAATTCTTCAAATATTTTGCTACTTTCGTCCGATGTGCAGGTGGTAGGAATTGATGAAGCGCAATTTTTTGATGATAATCTGGTGAATGTTTGCCAGCAACTTGCCGACCAGGGAGTGAGAGTAATTGTAGCGGGTTTGGATATGGATTTCAAGCGCGTGCCTTTTGGGCCGATGCCGGCACTTTGTTCAATAGCGGATGACGTTACAAAAGTGCATGCGATTTGTGTTGAGTGCGGACGTTTAGCAAACTATTCTTACCGTATTGTGGAAAATGACAAGCAGGTTCTGCTGGGTGAGATGCAAATGTATAAACCTCTATGCCGAACTTGTTATAATAAGGAAATGAGTAAATAACCATATACTGAATAAATATAAAAATAGAAAAACGGGTTATCAATATCCGTTTTTTTAGCAAATGGAAATTGTATAAATTTGTTGTATGCAAACCAACAAAAACGAAAATCTATCCCAGCTTTTGTCCCAACTCAATGAACCTCAGCGGCAAGCCGTGGAGTTCTGTCATAGCCCATCCCTCGTCATTGCAGGAGCGGGTTCGGGAAAAACGCGTGTGTTGACATATAAGATTGCTTTTCTATTGGAACAAGGACTTCCTCCTTACTATATATTGGCACTTACGTTTACCAATAAGGCAGCGCGGGAAATGAAATCGCGTATTGCCGATTTAGTCGGTTTCAAAAAAGCGCGTCAGTTGTGGATGGGTACTTTTCACGCTATCTTTTCACGCATTTTGCGCAATGAGGCGGAAGCCATTGGTTTTCAACCTAATTTTACGATATTCGACAGTTCAGATTCAACCAATTTGATAAAGCTAATTATCAAAGATATGAATCTGGATGATAAAATATATAAACCGTCAGGCGTTCATCATACTATTTCGCGTGCGAAAAACAGTTTGATTACTGCGCAGATGTATCTACAAAACAGCGAAATACAGCAATACGATTTGATGGCAAAACGGCCGATGTTGGGCGAAATCTACCAGCGTTATCAAAACCGTATGCGTGCCGGCAACAGTATGGACTTTGACGACTTGCTGATGCACACGAATATCTTGTTTAGAGACCATCCCGAAATTTTGGAGAAATATCAAAACCAATTTCAGTATATTCTAGTGGACGAATATCAGGATACAAATTTCGCTCAGCACCTTATCGTAAAGAAACTGGCGGAAAAGCATCACCGTGTGTGTGTGGTTGGGGATGATGCACAAAGTATCTACTCATTCCGGGGTGCGAATATCGATAATATTCTCAAATTCAAATCAAGTTTTCCCGAAGCAGAAACATTCAAGCTTGAACAAAATTACCGTTCTACCAAAAATATAGTAAACGCGGCTAATAGTCTTATCAAAAATAACAAGGAGCAGATTTTTAAGAATGTTTTCTCCGAAAATGATGAAGGGGAAAAGATAGAATTGCTCAGCGCGTTTTCCGACTTTGAAGAAGGTTTGCTGGTTTCCAATAAAATTGCGCGAATGCGATTGGAGCAGCATGCATCTTATGGTGATTTCGCAATTTTGTATCGCACCAATGCTCAGTCGCGCATTTTTGAAGAGGCATTGCGAAAGAAGAATATTCCTTACCGCATTTATGGTGGACTTTCATTTTACCAGCGGAAAGAAATCAAGGATATTATCAGCTATTTTAGGATGATTGTGAATCCTGCAGATGAGGAGGCGTTTCGGAGAATTATCAATTATCCGACGCGCGGAATAGGAGATGTAACGGTACAAAAGATAACATATGCAGCACAGAGACATCAGGTAAGTCTTTGGGAAATTGCTTCCAGGCCTTTATATTACAATTTGGACGTTAACTCAGGAACGGCAAAAAAAATAAGTGGATTTACGGAATTGATATCAGGTTTTATAGAAAAGAACAAGACTGAAAACGCTTTTGATGTGGCGCAGGCTGTTATTAAAGAAAGCGGTATTGCCAAAGAATCATACGAAGACATGACGCCCGAAGGAATGAGCCGCGCACAGAATATCCAGGAGCTGCTCAACGGCATCAACGATTTTGTCAATAGCCGCATTGAGCAAGGCATCGAAGAAATCTCTCTGGTGGATTTTCTTTCGGAGGTTTCATTGCTTACCGACCAAGATACTGATAAAGAATCTTCAGAAGAAAAAGTAACCATGATGACGATTCACGCTTCCAAAGGTTTGGAATTTAAGCATGTATTTGTTGTTGGATTGGAAGAGGATTTGTTCCCGTCTGGAATGGCGAAAAATGAACCGCGTGGATTGGAAGAAGAGCGTCGCTTGTTTTATGTAGCTATTACGCGTGCGGAAGAAACATGTACACTGACATTTGCGAAAAGTAGATTCAAAAATGGATCTATCAATGTGTCGCGAGAAAGCCGATTCCTTTCTGAAATAGACCCGCGGTTACTTTCGATGGAACGGAATACTCTCTCGGCGACTAAACCCGACGCAGCAAACGGATTTTGGGAGACGATGCGTTCGGCTTATAATGAATCTGTGCAGGAAAGACCTGCCACAAGATTTTCTGCCCCTAAACGTATCACTCCGGTGGAAAGTACGAGTTCCTCGCGGGTGAAATTGTCTGCTGAAGCAACTGAGTTGCAGGTTGGAAATATCATTGAGCACGAACGTTTCGGTAGGGGAGAGGTGGTAGAGATAGAACATTCAGGAAATGACAAGCGTGCCTTTGTTGAATTTGAATCTGCCGGGCGAAAACAGTTGTTGTTGAAGTTTGCGAAGTTTAAGATTGTGGAATAAGCTAAAAAATAAAGAGATAAAGACAAAATTCAAGAAAATAGATTAATAGAAACGAAGCTTAATCTTCAAAGAAAAGTTGGCCATGCGAAAGCAACATCTAAAATTTTGATATGCAAAGCATCAATAAACTGATGGATATTTAAGAAGTATATGGAGTAGTAAAAACTAATAACTAAAAAGTAATAATGAAAATGGGAACTGATTTATTCAATTCCCATTTTTTATATTCATCCTTTCAAATCACGATTTATTTCTTCAATATACCCCAACAACTCATCTCGCCCCTGATTTTTTTCTGAGGAAGTGATGAAAATAGGCGGCAGTTCTTCCCACGTTTCGAGGAGTTTATCTTTGTAGTTGTTGATATTCATGTGCAATTTGCCAGAACCTAACTTATCTGCTTTGGTGAAAACAATAGAGAAAGGAATTCCACTTTCTCCCAGCCATTCCATAAATTCCACATCTATCTGTTGAGGTTCGTGGCGACAGTCAATCAATACGAAAAGATTGGTCATCTGTTCTCGCTCCAGCACATAATCTTCGATTATCTGACGAAGTCGGTCGCGATTTTCTTTTCCGCGGCGGGCGTAACCATAACCGGGCAAATCCACCAGGTACCATTCGTTGTTAATCAAAAAGTGATTAATGAGCATCGTCTTTCCGGGAGTGGAGGAGGTGAGCGCAAGCCCTTTTCGTTGAGTAAGCATGTTTATCAGCGAAGATTTGCCCACGTTAGAACGACCAATGAAGGCGTATTCAGGCAAGCTGCCTTCCGGACATTTCTTGTAGTCCGTGTTGCTGATGACAAATTCGGCACTTTTTATAATCATATTGTACGAAGTTTTGATGGTGAATTGAATGAGACGAGGTAAAGGCCGATTCCGGTGATAATTCCGTTGAGCAGCAATAATTCATAACCTACCTGATACCCGAAACTGCTAAGCGCTATCTTTTCGACGGCGAAACAGATAATTGGTGCAGCAATGGCTACATAAGGAACGTATTTATCGTTAGGTCTTACTTTGGTGTACAATCCGCAGAAATACAATCCCAACAACGGACCGTAAGTATAAGACGCTAGTTTGTAAATTGCATTAATAATACTGTCCGAACCGATTGCCTGAATGATGAGGATGATAATCACAAACACCGCACTTATTGCTAGATGGACGGTACGGCGTGTACGCACATTTTGCTTTTGTGCATCGGGGCTTTTCGGTTTCTTTTCCATATCCAGAATATCTACACAAAAAGAAGTCGTCAGTGCAGCCAAGGCGGAGTCGGCACTAGAAAAAGCAGCGGCAACAATTCCCACGATGAAGATAGCAAGCACCGTATTTCCGAGATATTGGCTGGCAAGAGTAGGGAGCAATCCGTCAGAAACTTCCGGCAACGGAATACCGTTTTGTTCAGTATAAATTAAAAGAAGAACGCCGAGGCAGAGGAAAAGAAAATTAATTGGCGCAAAAGCAAATCCGTAGGAAACCACATTTTTTTGAGCATCCTTCAATGTGCGAATGGTGAGGTTTTTTTGCATCTGATCCTGATCGAGACCTGTCATTACGATGGTAATGAACATCCCGCTGAAAAACTGTTTAAAAAAGTTCTGCGTACTCCCCCAATCATCAAAAACGAACATGTGTGAGTGCGGACTTTGTGCGATGGCGGTAGCCATTTCTCCGATATTCATATTCAGTCGCGAAGATACCTGCCACACAATCATCACCAAGGCAGTAATGAAAAGGATGGTCTGCAGCCAGTCCGTCCAGATGATTGTTTTGATGCCGCTTTTAAAGCTATACAGCCATATAACAAGAATAATTCCGACGACAGTGACTACAAACGGCACATTCCAAGCGTCGAAAACTAATGTTTGCAGGATGAAAGCTACGAGATATAATCGGGCAGCAGCGCCTACAATCTTAGAAAGCAGGAAGAACCATGCGCCGGTCTTATATGAACGCGCGCCGTATCGCTGGTCGAGGTATCCGTATATGGTGGTAAGATTGAGCCGGTAATAGAGCGGAAGTAGCACATAAGCAATGACGAGGTATCCGAAAAAGAAGCCGAAAACCATCTGCATATATGTCATATCGAGCTTGTTCACCATTCCTGGAACGGAAACGAACGTCACGCCCGAAATAGAAGTTCCTATCATAGCGATAGCCACTACATACCATTTGGAAGATTTGTTAGCACGAAAAAAAGTATCATTGTCGCCGCTTTTTCTACTCGTGAGGTAAGAAATCAACATGAGTGCACACATGTATATCGCGATGACTATTAAAATAAATCCACTTTGCATCTCTGTTTTGTATTACAAGTTCATAAAATAATCTACTAATTCGGGGAAAGAATCGAATTTGAGGTGATAGTTGTCCGTTTTGCCAAAGCCGTAAGTGACAAAAACGAAAGGAACACCCGCCTTTTGAGCTTCATTGCTGTCGGAATCTGTGTCGCCCACATACATCGGCGATTTGAGTTTGTGCTTCTGTGAGAGCAGTCCGATGTTGTGACTTTTCGGCATCAGGTTTTGCCCATGCTCCATATAGTCTGATATCAGTTCACGCGTTTGGGTATAGTTCATAAAATTTACGAGCCCATCTTTCTCGCAATTGCTGAGCAGAAAGAGCGGATATTTTTCTTTCAATCGCGCAAGACCCTTTTGCACGCCAGGATAGATGTCTGCTTTCATTTCGGGAACTATTGCAATATTTTGCCGTTCGATTTCCTGAAGGAATGCCTTGGTTTGTGGCGCATCAAATTCTGGAAACAAATGTTCTACAATGTAGAAAACGTTTTTTCCCATATATCGCATCAAATCTTCGCGCGATACAGTCCGAGCTATGTTTTGCGTTCTCAGCGCCCTGGTCCAAATCTCCTGATACATTCCCACGGCATCCCAGAGCGTACCGTCCATGTCAAAAATTAAGCTATCGGGTTTCAAATATTGTCTTTCCATTTGCGATTACAAAAGTAATTTAAATTTACGAGGTACGAGTTACGATTTTGGGATTTACAATTTGTGATTTGGGAGGTTGGGTGTTTGATGTTCTGTAGAGCCGCAATATTTTGCGGCTTAACTACAGATTATACGAGAGGAATACAATTTGATTAAGTATATTTTGTAATATTATAATTGTTAATAAGCTACGCGATAACACTGATAAGTCTACGCCCATAGAAACTCATAAAGAATATTCCGCAATCCCAAATTCTAAATTCATAAATCGTAAATTTCAAGTATATTTGCAGAAAAACAGACTCCTATGTCCAGACCGAAAATATGTGTCATCATCAATCCCGTTTCGGGAACCGAATCTAAGCAGAGCATCCCCGAGATGGTGGCGGCGGCTTTCGACCAAAAGAAATACAAGGTGGTATTTCATATTACGGGTTTTCCCGGGCAGGCGACCGAAATTACCCGTAAGGCGGTAAAGAAAGGATATCAATATGTCATTTGCGCGGGTGGCGATGGCACGGTCAACGAGGTAGCAAAAGCGATGGTAAATACCGATTGCACGTTAGGAATCATTCCTTTTGGTTCGGGCAACGGTCTGGCGCGAGAGTTGGGGATTCCGCTCAATCTGCAGGGAGCTATCGACATTATTTTGCAGGAAAATGTACGCGTAATTGATTACGGCATTGCCAACGACCATATTTTTTTCACAACGTGTGGTGTGGGTTTTGATGCTTTCATCAGTGATAAATTTGCGGACAAAAATCAGCGTGGACCGTTGGGTTATGTGCGCAATGTGCTGGAAAGCGTGTTTGACTTCCGTGCGGAGACATACGAAATCACTCACGATGGTGGTGTCTTTGAGGAGAAAGCTTTTATCGTTACTTGTGCTAATGCGTCGCAATACGGTAACGATGCCTTTATTGCTCCTTCGGCAGATATAGAAGACGGCAAAATGAATCTTTCCATACTCAAACCTATCAATGCTTTGGAAATTCCGCAAACTACGTTGCAGCTTTTTACGAAAAACATTGAAAAGAATGGTAAGATGGAAAGTTTACTTACTGAAAAAGCAGTCATCAGGCGCAGTAAACCGGGTATGATGCACGTAGATGGTGAACCCATGAAAACGGGTGCAGAAATTAAAGTGGAGATGGTACGCAAAGGTTTAAGGGTGTTAGCTCCTTCCAAGTCAAAAAAACGTGAACTGAAGGATAATACAATATTTAACAGCATTACCCGCTGGTTGAATATGCCTGGTACAAATTAAAATAGTAGAGACGTTGCAGGCAACGTCTCTATATAGATATTTAAAACTTTGTTCAATATAACAAAAGAAACTGTGTACCAGCATTTGGGACAGCTTCAATACTTATTATCACACTTACTTTTTTTGCCAAACTGTCAGTTGCAGCATATGGATTTCTCTGATGCGTGAAGTAATAGGTTGAATCATAGCGATATCTTGTGGTTCACCTATCGCATCGAACTTTTCCGATAATGTTTTGCTGAGAGCATCCAGTCCTGTAACAGGTTCACCGTCTTTCTTGTATCCTCCTAACCAGTATTTGTGTTGCGTTTCCTTTTCGTTCCAGTTATAATCTGTGGCGATAAAGAGATATGCGTTTGGATTCATCCTTTCGGTAAGCGAGCGGAGAAAATTGCGTGGCTGAGCAATCTTGTGCATAATATCTGGCAAAATTACCACATCATATCCCGTGAAATTCGGTTTCAAGTTGTTGATATCCGCTTGCATAAAGAGGATGTTCGTGGCTCCATCGCCTAATTCCAAATCTTTTAACACCACTTCGCGGTAATGTACCAGTTCGTTTTCATCTTCCATTACATAGCGCATGGCTCCTTGCTCCTGCAACTGATTTGCCATTGTGAGCATGCGCGCGGTGAAGTCAAGTGCGGTGATATCATTGTAATAAGGTGCGAGTTCGAAAGCAAGACGCCCGGTGTTGGTGTTCAAATCGAGGATGCGTGCGTTGGGTTTCTCGCCAACAATATTTCGTATAACGTTTGCCAGTTCTTTTGCAAAAACGGGCTTAGAACCGAATGCATCTGCCCAGTCCTTTTCGCAGGTGAGGGTAACTTCTTTGTCTGTTTCGTAATCGTTTCGCTGAATAACCAGCTGTGCATCGGATTGAATGTAGCGAAATCCTGCGTGCTGGTAGAAATGTCTTCTGAACGCGTAGCGTGAATGATACGTCGCCTCATTTCCTGTTGAAATCCACGAACCTCCTTTGATGAGATTGTGTTTTCCATCGAACGTTGGCGTGGAGAAATCATCGTAAGCGGGATGCACTTTGAAACCGGGGAATCCGGTAATCGGCGTTTCCGTCCATTGCCACACATTTCCCTGCACATCATAGAATGGTCCTTGTTGAAATTTATCTACCGGACACGGCGAACTAAAATATTCCAGATTGATGTTGCCTGGGGCTTTGTCCCAGTGCATCATATCTTGCAAATTTGAAATTTCGTATAATAAATACCACTCTGCTTCCGTGGGCAAACGGAAAGTTTTTCCGGTTTTTTCCGTTTTCCAGTTACAGAAAGCTTTTGCTTCTAGATAATTTACTTCTACAGGCCAGTTCCAAGGCATAGGAATCTCCTCGGCAACTAATCGCAGGCGATAATTATTGCCATCTTTTCTCCAGAACAGCGGCATCTCTGCATTTTTGAAAGTTTTCCAATTCCAGCCTTCTTCTGTCCAGTATTTTTCAGTGTGATAACCGCCATCGTTTATAAATTCGAGAAATTCTTGATTGGATGTAAGATATTTTGCCGCTTTGAAATTCTGAATATCTTCTGAATATCTGCCATATTCGTTGTCCCAACCATAGAAAGAATGATCTTTCGGCTTGCCGAGTTCGATTGTTTTGCCCTTTACATCAATTAATTCATTCTTTGGAGCTTCACCTGATTCTTTACACATTTCGCCAAAACGTTTCGCCACTACTTCATCCAAAGGTAATTGTCGAACAAGTACGGAAGATGTTTCGATGTGGATGCGCTCGTGCTCGATACCCATCATGATAATCCAAAAAGGACTTTCCCAAGTGATGGGTATTTGCAGCGACGCAGTATCAATAACATTCAACACAACCTCTTTTACTCGATTACGAAATACACGCGTATCTTCAACAGAAGGCCAATCGTAGTGGTTATTGTTGAGGTCGTCCCAACTCATCTCATCTACTCCAATAGCGAAAATTGATTCGAAAGACGGATTTACGCGTTGCGAAATAATTTTGGTCAGCATCAGTTTGTTGATGAAAAATGCCGCCGTGTGACCCAGGTAAAAAAGGATGATATGACGCAACGGATCGCCGCGGTGATAGAATATTTCGTCTGATTTGAGTTGCGTATATAGCAGTTCGTCCAACTCCCAAGTTTTGAGGAAGTATTCACGAATTTCTTGTCTTTTTTCTTCCGAATTTCCGGATGTTATGTCGATGGTTTTTGTTATCAGTTCGTGCATTGATTTGTTTTTTTAGAAATTCTTTATCATATAAATTTTTTGCATCTCAAATGTTTCATTTTCTGATGCAAGTTTGGTTTGAGTGATGGAGGCAAATGGTTTGAAACCTTTTTTCTCGTAGAGGTGAAGTGCGGATTTATTTTTATTCCACACACGTATAACCACACTATTATACGATTGGGAAATATCTTTGAGCGTTTTCTCGAGGATGACGGATGCGATACCTTTATTCTGAAAATTTGGTGCAACCATCACTTCGGAAATATAGGCTGTTTTTTTAATATCGATATCAGGAAAGTCAACGTCAACAGATTTTTCATGCAAAGCAAAAGGATGATAGATAATACATCCCACGAGCACATTTTCTACGAAAACGCTCCATCCTTTTCCTTCCATCATCAACCGATTCATTACAGTTGCGGCTTCATCCATCGGAATATACTGCGCTGTTTCTCCGTGAGAAAAAGCATCGATGTATAGTTGGATAAATGAATTTTTATGCGTGTAAAAACTTATTTTATCTAACGGGTGGTAGTTGATTGAAGCTTCGGAATTTTTCATTGTTGTGCTAAATAAACTTGAACAATTGTCGTTTGAACAATGTTCAAATGAATAGTATCTATTCCCAAATTAATGAACATGAATATATTTGATGAACCCGAAATAGTATCTAATTACGATGCTTTTTACAACACCGATAAAGGGAAATTGGTGGATGAAATAGAAAAAGGCATTATAGGTGAATTTCTGACTTCTCTCAAAGTAAAAGAATTGCTAGAACTTGGTTGCGGGACGGGTCACTGGACTGCATTTTTTGAGCACAAAGGTTTTGATGTTGTCGGTATTCATATTTCATGCGAAATGATGGAGAAGGCAGCAGCCAAAGGCTTGCAAGCGAAGCTCCAGGTAGGAGATGCAGAGAAATTGCCGTTCTTTGATAAAAGTATCGAGAATGTGGCTTCCATCACGATGCTTGAGTTTGTGCAAAATCAGGAGATTGTAATTCAAGAAGTTTATAGGGTATTAAAACCGGGTGGCTACGCCATTTTCGGTCTTTTGGGGGATAAATCACCTATGGCGCAAAATGCCGCCGACAATGAAATCTTTAAACACGCCCGATTTTTGGATTCGGAAAATCTGGATGAAATTTTCAAACCTTTTCAGATATTGCAAAAAAGAACTGGGGTGATGTATGATAAAGAATTTAATGTTACCGATTACGCGTGCAGTCTTGACAAAATTGAGCCCGCATTCATTGCTTTACTTTTGAAGAAATAATATGGAAGCGAGTGTCGAAATAAGTTATTACCCACTTGACCCTGATTATAGCGAGATTATTTCAGCTTTTCTAAACAGGTTGGAAGTGAGTGGACTGAATTATACAATCGGGATGATGAGTACGGTGGTTCTTGGAGAATATACTTTTGTAATGCAAGAGTTAGGCAAAATAATGCAGGATTTCATCGAGAAATATCCTTCTATTTTTACTTTGAAGATATCTAATGCTTGTCATGAATAAGTTTTACATAAAATAATACTATATACAAGTAAATAAATAAAGAGAGTATGGAAAATTTTATATTTCAAAATCCAACCAAACTGGTGTTTGGTAAGGGGCAAATTGCCAGATTGAAAGATTTGTTGCCACATGATAAAAAAATCATGGTAACTTTTGGTGGCGGAAGCGTAAAGAAAAACGGGATATACGAACAGGTTGTAAGCGCTTTACAAGGTTTTAACTATATCGAATTCTGGGGCATAGAGGCTAATCCGCAGGTGGAAACATTACGTAAAGCAATTGCCGAAGGTAAAGAAAAAGGGATTGAGTTCTTGCTTGCAGTTGGTGGCGGTTCTGTGTTGGACGGCACAAAACTGATAGCTGCCGGTATCGCGAGCGATATAGATGCCTGGGAGATTGTATTGTCGGGTGAAGCGGAAAAACAAATCCCTTTCGCATCGGTAATGACAGTTCCCGCAACCGGTTCTGAAATGAATGGTGGAGCGGTAATTACCCGTTCTGAAACAAAAGAAAAGTTTGCTTTTCATGCCGCTAATCCTCAATTTTCGATTCTCGACCCGGAAGTAACGTACTCGCTATCTGAAAAACAAGTGGCTTATGGTTTGGCAGATGCTTTTACACATGTTATGGAGCAATATCTCACTACTACCGGACAATCGCGCATCATGGACAGATGGGCTGAAGGCATCATGCAGTCGATTGTAGAAATTGCGCCGGAAATCAAAAAGAATCCTCAAGATTATGATCTGATGTCTGATTACATGCTTGCGGCTACACTTGCTCTGAATGACTTCATTCGCATGGGAATTTCGCAGGATTGGTCGACGCACATGATTGGTCATGAACTTACGGCTTTGCATGGCGTGGCTCACGGACATTCATTGGCGATTGTTATGCCAGGAACCATGCGCATTTTGAAACAACAAAAGCGAGATAAAATTGCACAATTAGGCGAACGCGTATTTGATATTGTGTTGGGTAATGAGGAAGAACGTGTGGATAAAACAATTCAAGCAGTTGAGAATTTTTATCGTTCTTTGGGACTAACTACCCGTTTATCGGAAGAGGGAATAGGCGAGGAAACTATCGAAACGATTAGGAAAAGATTTAATGACAGAGGAGTTGCGTTGGGCGAAAATAGAAATATTACAGGCGAAGTGGCAAAAGAAATATTAATGTCACAACTCTAACAACAGGAATTTGATGATTATAAAAAGCGTGTAGTTATTTTCAATAAGATACACGCTTTTTTTATGACTTGATGGGTTTTTTCTATTGTTACTTGTTTGTTGAAGGTTGTCGACAATACCTCTTGAAACTCTTCATTACCTGTTTCCAGAAATTTAGGGTTGTCAAATCGAACTTTTCGGTTTTTTCAATAACCTGAATAATTATCGTTCCTTTTATACTTTCGTTGAATTCCAAACTAAAATTATACATATCCATTACTGTAAAAGAAAGGAACTTATTAGGAATAATTTCTTTATATACACCTTTAAAGTCAATGGAACAATCTCCATCCTTTTTTTCAATAAAAAAACGGAAATTTCCTCCCGGAAATAACTCGGCAGAGGCCTCTTTTAATTCCCAGCCGTTGACCATAAAACACCAGTTTTTTATGTGCTCTATTTCTGTGTAATATTTCCAGGTATCTTCTATCGAGGTATGCACATCTACGAAAACTGTTTCTACATTATTAGCCATATAACTAAATTTCACAAGCCCCTTCAACTAGAATCAAGACCTTACATTATAATTGATATTTAAAACAATATCTTAACGAATTGTGTTGCTTATTGTTCATTATTCGCTTTCAATATTGTACATTTGTAAAAAAAACAAAGATGAAAAAATATGCTTTCCTAATTGTTGCAGCATCTATGATCCTTTTGGGTTGCAACACTAAAACTTCCAACAAAACAGCGGTAACTGATAAAGATTCTGTTCAAACTGAATCTGCAATTGATACTGCAAATGCGAAAAAGAATACAGCCTCTGAGATTCTTGCTAAAAAACAAATTCCAATCTTATGCTATCATCGTATAGCTGACGGAAGGACCGACGACTATTCTGTTTCGGAAGCTACTTTTGAATCTCATATGAAGATTTTACAAGATAGTGGCTATCATAGCGTCTTGCCCGATCAATTGTATGATTATTTGGTTTATAACAAAACTCTTCCTGAAAAACCTTTTATGATTACTTTTGACGATTCACGTATAGAACACATTGAAAAAGCTGCGCCAATCATGGAAAAACATGGTTTCAGAGGTGCATTTTTCATCATGACCATTACATATAATAAGAAAAACTATATGACTACCGACCAAATTGCAGAACTTGCAAAACGTGGTCACACAGTAGGTTTGCACAGTTGGGATCACACCATGTCATCCAAATATAAGGATTCTGTAGATTGGAAAAAACAAGTAATCGAACCGAAAGCAAAATTGGAAGGATTTATAGGTCAACCTGTTAAATACTGGGCTTATCCTTATGGTGTTTACAATCACGAAGCAGCAAAAGGAATGGATAAATATTTCAAAATTTCTTTCATCTTGTCTGGCAAACGTGATTCCGTTTATCCTCTACAGACAGTTCGCCGTATGATTATACCGACAATTAAACCCGAAAGATTGTTGAAATCAATGCAGGAAAGTTTCAAATAAGATAATATACTTACCAGTATAAATTGAAAAAGATGTCTGAATGCAGACATCTTTTTTTGTATAAATTAAGCTTCTAAGATTATTTCTTCTCTTTGGGTTTTTCTTCCTTTTTTAATTCTTCTTCGATAGCTTTTTCTGAATTAGGATAGGTGAATTTGAACCCTGCATCCTTAATTTTTTCTGATGAAACTCGGCTGCCCTTTAAAATAATTTCTGCAGCTTCACCCATCATCAATCGTAGAATAAATTCCGGCACTTTAGGAAAAAAGAAGGGCTTTTTCATAACTTTGGCAATGTTACGCATAAACCCTGCATTAGTGATATGTTCCGGCGCAACAGCATTATAAACGCCCTGCATGGAGATATCTTCTATTGCTTTGATATACATGTCGCATAGGTCATCAATATGAATCCAGCTAAAATACTGGTTACCTTTCCCTAATGGCGAACCCGCCCAGAAACGCACGGCGTTTACCATTTTCTGAAACCCTTCGTTTTTTTTAGACACAACAAATCCAGAGCGCAATGATACAGAACGTACGCCCATTTCGTCGGTAAAGTGCTTTGCGGCATCCTCCCATTTGCGGCATGTACGGCTTAAAAAATCATTTTCCTGAGGAGAATCTTCCTCTGTAAATAATTTGTCAGAAGTTATCGTTCCATAATATCCTATTGCGGAAGCTGAAATAAAGGCTTCGGGCTTTTTATTTATTTCTTTAAATTTGTCAAATAATAATTGGGCAGTCTTAACACGACTTTCCTCAATCCGTTGTTTCTTAGGACGGGTCCATGAGCCTTCAGCCAGATTGGACCCAGATAGATGAACGACGATGTCGGCTTTCTTTATAGCTTCTTCCTCAATTTCGCCTTTGCGATAATCCCATTTGTATCGGGGAATAGCTGCTTTTACGTATCGTTCGCGGCTAAGCCAAATAACGGAGTATCCTTTTTCAATTAATTTATCTGAAAGTCGGCGTCCTACCAAACCAGAACCGCCGGTTATAAGTATAGTCTTCATAAAATATCAAGTGTTATAGATATATAAACATAGAAGGCAACGAATAAGTTTCGCGCCTCCAAATAGTAAAAATGGTATGTAAAAAATATGGATTATTCTCTACTGCCTAATGCAATCATCACGTAATACATAAGTGTTGCTAATGAACTTAGTGCTGCAACAACATAAGTGTAACCCGCCCATCGCAAAGCATCCACAGCCTGATTGTGATTGCTTACATCTGTTATTCCTGCAAAGCTTAACCATTGTAATGCTCTGTTTGTAGCATTCTTTTCTACCGGTAAAGTGATGAAGCTGAAAATCGTTGTCAAGGCAAACATTCCTATTCCTATCCATAACAGCATTGGGAAAGTTTGAATCATGATGATACCTAACAGAATTACCCACATAACCCATTTAGATGTAGAAGAAATTATTGGGACTAATGCTGAACGCATTTTCAATGGTGCATAACCAACAGCATGTTGCAAAGCATGACCGGTTTCGTGAGCTGCCACTGCTGCCGCAGCCACACTATTACTAGCATAAACTGGTTCACTTAAATTAATTGTCTTATTCAAAGGATTATAATGGTCGGTAAGTTGTCCTCTGACAGATAAAACCTGAACATCATAGATGCCGTTATCCCGCAACATTTTTTCTGCAACTTCCTTACCTGTCATGCCATTTCGTAAAGGTATCCTGGAATATTTAGCAAAACGATTTTGCAAACGCATTTGCACCAGCCATCCAGCCAATGCAATAATACCAAATAGTATCCAGATAACTGCAGTACTCCCGTTGTAACCCGAAGAATAATTGTTGTATCCATTCGTATATTGGATAAGATTTAGAGGCAAATCTATAATTTGTAATACATTCATATTGTGTGAAATTTTTATATATAATAATTAATAAACAATGGAAATCTACAAAAGTTTTTTTATGCATTTTGTTATTTAAATTCAAAGGTATAAAATAATTATTTTACCTTTGTAAGGTTTTAAAACAACATCTTATTTTTTGTAATTACATCTTTATACTTTAATGAAAAAATTTACTACCTCCCTCACTTTATGGGGTTTACTATTTATTTCCACCTCTGTTTTTGCTCAAAAAAAATCAAATTCTTCTCTATCATTCGACAATAAAGATTTGAAAACATATATGGAGTATCTAGCTTCTGATGCGATGCGGGGACGATCGACTCCAAGTCTTGAGTTGAATGAAGCGGCTGAGTATATCGCAAAAGAATTTAGAAAATTTGGGTTGAAACCGGTAAATGACAGCTATTTCCAGACTGTAGATTTTTGCGCATCCGACCTCAATGTTTCAAAATGTAAATTTGCTATTACAAAAAATGGTCAAACTGAGAATTTCGAAATTAAAACTAATTATACACCTACTTTTGAAACAGGCAATGGAGACGTAACATCTCAGATAGTTTTTGCAGGATATGGAATTACATCTCCCGAATACAATTACGATGATTATGCTGGTATCGATGTAAAAGGAAAAATAGTTTTTATACTCAAGCACGAGCCTAGAGAAAATGAAGATTGCAAAGAGTTCGATGGTAAGAAATTATCAGAATATAGCTTGTTGGAATACAAGGTGAAAAATGCCCAAAAACATGGTGCGGCAGGAGTTATTTTGGCAACAGATCCCCTTAATCATTTAGCTATCACGGCACAAGGATTTATTTGGAAAAGTTTATACTTCCCAAAATCACCTCAAAAAATCTTCAAAATATGCAATATGACTAATACCGAAAAACAAATTCCAGTAGTTGTAGTAAATGACAAGGTGGTAAGCTCATTATTCGGTAGTGTGGATTCGCTGAAAAGTATACAGCAACAAATTGATAAAGAGTTAAAACCAAATTCATTTGTTTTAAATGATATTGTTTCGGTAAAGTTAAGTGTATCAGTTGATAAGGAACACTTCCCGTCGTCAAATGTAATAGGTATTATTGAGGGAAAACACCCTCAACTTAAGAATGAATATATTGTGGTGGGAGCTCACTACGACCATATTGGCGTTACTACACATCCTGAAAATAACGATTCAATCATGAATGGAGCTGATGACAATGCATCAGGAACTGTAGGCGTGATGGCACTGGCGAAAGCTTTCTCACAATCCAATGTAAAACCAGACAGAAGTATATTGTTTATATTATTTACAGGTGAAGAAAAAGGATTGTTGGGCTCTGAATATTATGCTGCAAACCCTATATTCCCCTTAGATAAAACGGTTGCGATGATAAATCTAGACATGATAGGAAGAAATGATGGAAATGATGTGTATGTGGAAGGTATAAAACAAAATCCTGAGTTATCTAAAATTGCAGTTAATTTAATTTCTAAAGCGGGACTTAAACAAGCATTTATGGATAGAGACATGTATATGCAAAGCGACCATTATTCATTTTATAAAAATGGAGTGTCAGCTATAGGATTCACGTCCGGACTTCATCCTGATTATCATCAGGTGGGGGATAATCCTGACAAGATTAATTATGATAAATTGCTCAAAATAATACAATTGTCATATTACACTATTGAACAAATTGCCAATCAAGAAATATATTTCGATATAAAGAAAAAATAAACATTTCATATTTATCAAATTAAAAACACATTACAATGAAAAAAAAATTGACACTGTTGGCTTTATCGTTTGCATTCTTGGCCAGTGCACAACAAGCTAATATATGCTTCAAACCTGTTGCAAACAAAAAGTATAATCTTAGTTTTGTGAGCAATATGGATATTGTACAATCTATGGGCGGCATGGAAGTGAAGGTAACAGCCAACTCTGAAGGTAACGCTGGTATGCTGATTGAGAAAGTTGATCCTAATGGTGATGTTACTATATTAACGGAATGGAAAGATATAAAAATCACATCGTCAGCAATGGGAAAAGACACCATGATGAACTACAAAAACATGAATCTGAAAATACGTACTACATATAACAATGTAGGCAAAATGCTGAAGTCAGAACAAATAGATACAGCTAAAGTTGCAGGTTTTGAAATCGCAGACCAGATGATGAAAGGTTTGAAATTTCCGTACTATACCTGTAAGAATGTGAAAGTTAATGACTCATGGACTACAGAAAACAATGAATCCATGGCTCCAGGTTCTTCCGGAAATCCTTTTGAGATGAATATTAAAGTAACAGAAAATATTACATATCTCGGAACAGAAAACAAAAATGGTATAGCTTACAACAAGTTGAAAGTAGGCGGACCGATGAAAATAGACGGAAAAGGTTCCCAAATGGGAATGGATATGAGCATTGACGGAACAGGAGTTACTGACGGATATGTATTATTAGATACAAAAACAGGATTTCCTTCTTACATAGAATCAAAAATGGGTATGGATATGAATATCGCAGTATCAGGAGCACAGGCAATGGCTATACCGATGACTCAAAATGGCACCAATATTTATACATTTACAGAAGTCAAATAATTCTATTTTAGAATACAAAAAATAATAAAAAAGCAGCATCTGCCCCAAAGGGACGATGCTGCTTTTGATTTGTATCTCTTTGTATTATGTTCGTTGTAAGTCCGATGCATAGCCGTGGTAAATTAGTAAGGCGAAAATTTACTTCAATTTCACAAAGGATTTGTAACGGACTTAATTCGAAGAAAATACTTATTTGATGACACCTATTGCAATGGAAATGCATGTGAGAGGTGTATTTTGAGAGGATGAAAGCGGATATTTTGTGCAACTGTTATGAAACGAAATTTTGTGTATTACATTACATTCTTCTAACGTTTTCAATGTACGATATATGGTAATTCTTTCATAAATATTTCGTATTTTACTCTTTATGTCATTTTCTGACACAACATGTGAAGAGTCCAACAAAACGTTTAAGAGCATTTTCCTGCATCCAGTAGATTTTAAATCATGCTGACTGAGTATTTCTTCTGAATTTATTTGCGATGATATTATAAATGAAACAATGTTGCAAATTAGTGTTTATTGTTTTATATATTTCATAACTAAGAAAAATTAACAGTATCATTTTATAGTAAAAATACTAAACTAACAATTCAAAATTTGGTTAATTGGTAGTAATAATAGGCATTTGTGTTACTTTTTTTTGTAATATTGCACAAGCAATTCACATCTACAAATTGAAATATAATCTTTAGCTATATCAAAAAAGTATTAAAAATATTTAGCTTTATAATTCTTGGCATTATTATTCTTAATGTCATTCTAGTTATTTTGTTCACTATCCCAAGCATTCAGACAAAGGTTGCGCAGTTTGCTGTAAGTAAACTTAAACCAAAGTTGCAAACCGAGATGTCCATTAAGTCTGTGCGTATTAAG
This sequence comes from Dysgonamonadaceae bacterium, assembly GCA_032068765.1. Classification (GTDB taxonomy): domain Bacteria; phylum Bacteroidota; class Bacteroidia; order Bacteroidales; family Dysgonomonadaceae; genus DAMBHY01. Next base: position 24,453 of record DAMBHY010000017.1, read on the forward strand.
TTTTTCAACAAAGTAGCTTTGGGCGGCGTGTATATAGAAGATCAAAAGAAAGATACTCTTCTTTACGCTAATGAAATAACGGTTGCAGCCAATTTTCTAGATGCTCTTAATAATAAGCTGGATTTTCGATCTATAGAAATAAAAGATTTTGTAGCGAACATAGACAGGAAAGACAAAAAATCTCCTCATAACTTTCAATTTGTAATAGATGCATTTTCGCCAAAGAAGAAAAAACCCAAAGATCCTAATAAAACACCTTTCGGGTTGACATTCGATGATGTCAGACTGACCAATGGTACTGTTAAATATCTGGTACTTTCATCACCCGAAACCCCGGGTATGTTTAATCCTGACAGACTTTTCTTTAGAAATTTGAGTTTACGCGCATCAGCTGGTTCAATTGATCCGATTAAGCTAGATGCAAAAATTCATAAGATGGATTTTTGGGAACATGCGGGTATTAAAGTTGAAAATTTAGTTGGATTTATTCGTTCAGAAAATAAAAAGTTGATGAGTAATCGCATTGGTCTTACGCTCAACAATTCCGATTTGAGAGTAACTTCTGCGGTTTATAATCTAAAAACTAAAGAATTTTCCTTACGTGCTAAGAGTGAGAGGATTGAACCTAAAGATGCAGCTATTTTCTCGAATCGTTTTATGCATCTCACCAAGCCTTTTCAGTTTGAAGCTGATTTTCTTGGAAAATTACCTTATCTGGATGTGAAGAATTTGAAAGCTTTTTATGGTGACGGTACGTATATTGAGATAGTTGGATTGATGTCCGATTTGAAACGCTATGCCGATTCAGACCTTAACATTGACATTAAACGACTGCGCACAAATCCTGATGATTTGCAATCTCTTATACGTATCGGCTCGAAAGATTATCAGTTGACTAAGCAGTTGAGAGCTTTGGGAAATATAGACTTGAGTTTGAGCGTCAGGGGTAAGTTCAGCAGATTTGTATACAAAGGAAACATTAAAACTCAACAAGGTAGTTTGCAGCTGAATGGTAAAGGAAGTGCCGACAAAGAATTCCAAAATTATACTTTTGAAGGACCTGTAAAAACTCAAAACCTTAGATTGAAGCGGATTCTTGGTCCAAAATCAAACGTTGATATTGATGATGCGACACTTTCTATTGTTGCTAAAGTTGTAAAAAGAAAAGGAAGACCTTTTGAATTTAGCGGAAGAGGTAATGTCGCTTCTGTTATGTACAAAGGTGCGCATTATCGGAATATATCATTTAATGGCTCTTATTCACAATCGAATATTCGAGGTTTTGTGGCAATGAATGATGGCGTGAACAATTTTAATTTGAATGCTAATATTCGTTTAAAAAATAATTTGGATATTGATGTCAAAGGTAATATTCATAAGCTGTATTTAAAGCCTTTCCTCATGCGTCCGAATTGGGAAAATCCCTATTTAACAACACGTATTGATGCACATCTTAGCGGTAAAAATATTGATAACATTCTAGGCAAAATAGTGATGGACAGCACTCAGATTGTAGATAAAAATTTTATCTACAATCCCGGTCCAATTCAAATTGAAGCACTGCGTGATTCGGTCGGTGAAAATAGGATTGAACTTATGTCTTCTTTCATGGAAGCAACAATTGCGGGCAACTATCACTTTGCGACTATAGGTAAAGAAGTAACACAATTGTTAGACCAACATTTGCCAACCTTGATTAACTCTTCCGGAAAAGTAAGAGGATTAAATCCCCAAAATCAATTCACTTTCGGTATTCTATTGAAAAATACAGAAGATTTTTCTTACGCCTTCGCATTACCATTTTATAATATAGAACCTGGACGTATAAACGGGAATGCCAATTTAGCAAATTCAGAGGTTACGGTTGACGCATATTTGAAGAGGCTGATGTATGGAAATAATGATATCCGAGAATCAAAAATCAATCTTTTTGCAAATCAGGATACGGGTATAAAATTAAATGTGAATACATACCTGGTTCAAAACAATGGATATGTAAATGCGCATCTTAATTCTTTGGCTTATGCAGATTCTATTTCAAACTCATTAACTTATGATGTGTCAAATAGTAGTGTTTCTTCTAGTGGAGAAATTCTTGCAAATCTGGATTTTCTGAGATCTAGTAACAATTCATTAGAAACAGATATCAATTTATACACTTCCAACGCGAAGTTAAACCAAAAAGATATTTTGATACAGCCTTCTCAAATCCGTTTGTTAAAAGGTAGAATAGAGGTAAATAAATTTGGCATCAGGCATGGTGATATGTTATTGCTGGGAATTGACGGAACAGCGTCCCAAAATATTAATGACGAATTGCACGTATATTTCAATGATACAGAACTTGAACCAATTCTAACGGCTTTAAATATTAATAATATAAATGGAATAGTAAACGGCGATTTGATTGTTCAACGTGCCTTAAAAGATCCGCTTATTCATACAAATAATCTTCAGGTAGATAGAGTCCAAATATATAAGGATACCATCGGGACTTTGTTTGTAAATGGTGATATGGCCGCAAATTATTCTGGTCTAAATCTGGATTCTTATTTGATAAAAGACGGTAAGAAATATCTCAGCATTAATGGATTTGTGCCAACTTCTAAAGAATCGGAAGCAATGAATGTTGATATTTTGATGGAAGATTTACCATTAAAATGGGTTCAACCATTTGCGGAATCTACTTTCTCTAAAATGGATGGAACAATCAATTCCAAAATCAAAGCAACAGGAAATACAAAATCGCCCATTACTGAGGGTTGGCTTGGAATAGACAATGGTTTAATGCAGGTTGCCTATACAAATGTTAGTTATACAATTACAGATACAATTCAGATAAATCGTGATAACATAGGTTTGAATGATTTGATAATTCGTGATGATAACGGACATACTGCTAATCTTACATTAACTTTGAATCAAACGAACTACGGAAAAATGTCCTATAACGTTAAGTTAAGAATGAATGATTTCTTACTTCTAAATAATAATGAGCGCACAAATGAACAGGTTCATGGTAATCTGAAGTTGAGTGGAACCGTAGATTTAAAAGGAACACCAAATGGTATTTTTGGAACCACTAATCTGTATAATGAAAGCGAATCTGAAGTAAATATAGAACTTCCGCAAACAGCATCAGCAAACAAATATAACGGAGTGATATATATAAATACAACCCTTCCTATTGATTCGATGGCATTTCTGAAAAAAAATGCAGGAGCTGATGAGCAAATTAATACAAGAGTTTCTTCTGTCATTCCTATCAATATACGAGGAAAAGTAACACTCGACCCGCGTATTAATATTGGAGTTTTAATTAATCCAACAACTGGAGATGCGATTTCTATTAAAGGTGATGGCCAATTAGATATTTCTTATGATTCAAAATCAGACCCTTCTTTCTTGGTATTTGGAGACTATGTTGCACAGGATGGTAGTGTAAATTACAATTTGCAGAGTCTGAAAAATGTCAAGTTCAGATTACGTGAAGGAAGTAAATTGTCTTTCTTAGGCGATCCGAAGAAAACCAATTTCCAAATTGTAGCATATAATCGAGTTAAGGCTGATTTGACCACCTTAAGTGAAACATTTAAGGAATCTTCTTTAGCAAGTACAAGAGTTCCGGTGGATGCAATCCTTGACATTCAAGGGAATTTAGAAAAACTTTTGCTCAATTATGATATTGAACTTCCTGATGCATCTAATGACATCAAACAAAAGGTAAATAGTTTGATAAATACCGATGAAGTAAGAATCAGACAGTTCGCTTATCTTGTGACCACAGGAAATTTTTATCATTCCTCTGGAACACCTGAAATGTTGTTTACAGATAAGATGTTTACATCGTTTGCAGCAAATGCTTTAAGTAAAGGTTTGGATGCATTGTTTGCCGCGGCACTTGCTGATAACTGGACAATAAACACTAATCTCGAAACTGATGGTGGAAATTTCGATAATGTTCGTATGGGAGTGGATGTGTCTGGTAAATTCCTAGATGATAAGTTGCGTGTAACTACCAATTTGAGTTATGGTGATTCGCAAAATTATGCAAGGCAACAAGCATTCTTGGGTGAATTTGAATTGGAATATGACGTTTATAATTGGTTGATGCTACGTGCTTATAATAGAGCTAACGAAAAGTTTTATAAACGTGCACCTTACACACAAGGCGTGGGAGTTGTTGTTAAAAAGGATTCGAAGAGATTTAAGGATTTATTTAAATTCAGAATAAAAAAATCTAATAAAGAAAATCTTACTCCTAAAACTGATTCAATTAAGAACTAATTCAAGAGCATGAAAAAATATTGTATATATATATTTCTATTTACACTACTTGTATCTTGCGACGTCACAAAACGAGTTCCTGATGGAAGTTACTTATTGGATAAAGTTAAGATTGATACCGATACAAAATACGTTAAGAGTTCTGAGCTGAAACCTTTTGTACGTCAGAAACCGAATTCCTCTGTTCCTATTATCGGTAAATGGAAACTTATGTTGTTCAATATGGCTGGCAATGATTCTACATGGTCCAACAGACAATTGAAGAAATTGGGTGAACCGCCTGTGTTGTTCAGCGAGCGTCTTACCGATATTTCTATGGAGCAAATTAGACTTGAATTGAAAAACAGAGGATATTTGCATGCGGAAGTTGATACTACAATAGTGCGGAAAGACAAAAAAGCAAAAGTCACCTATGAAGTAACGGGGAATGATCCGTATTTAATTAGGAATTATAAAGATACCATTGCTTCAGTTGATTCCACCATTTATAAGATTTTGAAAGATGAAAAGCGATTGAAACTTATTGCTAAAGGCGATTTGTTTGATCTTAAGGTTTTGGATAAAAATAGATCTGATATAACGCGTGTTTTGAGAAACAACGGATATTATAATTTTCCCAAAGAAAATCTTTATTTCCTCGCAGATACTACCGTCGGAAATCATCAGGTAGATTTAACTTTAGGATTGAATAATCCATCTGATACTACCAATTACAAACCATATTACATGCGTTTGATAACTGTATATAATGATGTTGATGAAGGTGTAAGAAACGAACATACTGCCGGTAATTATTCACAAAAACTGGATACGACATATTACAGAAATTTGCGAGTTATATCAAAATCGGATGAAAAGTTTCTTACTACGCAATCTATATATTACAATACATTCATCCGTCCCGGTAAGTTATACAGCGATAAGACGATTGAGCGTACCTATTCTTCTTTGAATAATTTAGGCTCTGTAAGTCAGACCAGTATTAATTTGTTTCCTGTTCTAAAGAACGATTCAAATTTTATTGATACTCAAATTTCTATATATCCCGGAGCATTGCACTATATGCAATTTGGAATCGACGGTACGAACTCTGCTGGAGATTTGGGAATTGCTTCGAATGTCATGTATGAACATCGAAATCTTTTCCATGGAGGAGAAAGATTAAGAGTGACTGTGAATGGAGCTTACGAATTTATTTCAAAGACAGATAGTACCAATCTTTTAGATAGAAGTTACTATGAATATGGTTCAGAAGTTTCTCTGATGGTGCCACAGCTTTTGTTTCCCTGGATTTTAAAAAGTTTGAAAGATCAGCCATTGGCATCTACTGAATTTGCGATAGGAGCTAATTTCCAAAAACGCCCTGAATATCTTAGACAGTTCTTCAACTTATCTTCAAGATTCTATTGGACAAACTTAAATTTCAGACTATCACATGTTTTAGAGCCCTTATCTATTAACTATGTGCGTATGCCTTGGAAATCTCAACGGTTTGTAGACGAATATTTGAGCGGCAATAACGCTATTTTGAGATACAGTTACGATGACCAGTTTATTGTACTTTCATCTTACAGAGTTTCTTTTTCAAATGCGACAACCGACCTTCTGCCTAAATATCCATTCAGAGCTAGAGCCGGAATTGAAGTTGCAGGACATCTGCCACGTTTGGTTACAGCATTGGGAGGTAGTAAAAAGAATGAAGATGGCTTTTATGAAATATGGAAAACATCTTACGCAGAATATGTAAAAGGCGATTTTGATATAGCACCAACTTTCCCGATAACCCCGGATGACGTAATAGCTGCACATTTCGCCTTAGGAATTGGTTATCCATATGGAAATTCGGTGGTTCTTCCTTTTGAAAAAAGATATTTTTCCGGAGGTGCAAATAGTGTGAGAGGCTGGAGTACCCGTACTTTGGGCCCCGGTTCCTATGTTCCCGATTCTATTGGATATGATTTTGGAAATCAGGTTGGCGACATAAAACTGGATATGAGTATTGAATATCGTAGGAAATTGAATAAATTGTTTGAATTGGCAACTTTTATAGATGCCGGAAATATTTGGACAATTAAACCTTATGAAAACCAGCTAATGGGAGATTTTAAATGGAACAGATTTTATAAAGAAATTGCAATGGCATATGGTTTAGGTTTGCGTGTAAATCTCAATTTCCTATTGTTACGTGCAGATTTTGGAATGAAGGCATATAATCCTGCGCTTGCTGAAGGACAAAGATGGACGATATTTAAGCCCGAATTCAAACGTGATTTCGCCTGGCATTTCGCAATCGGTTATCCATTCTGATAAATTAAAATAGAAAAAGCTCCTTTCGAGGAGCTTTTTCTATTTTAAATAAGTAAGTGTATTATTCCAAGTATGTATAACCATAGAGTCCGGAACGATAGTTAGATAGAAATTCTTTACCTTCTTCCACTGAAATTTTTCCTTGCTTTACAGAACTCATAACCCAAGTTTCAACGGTTCTTACCAACTTCTTTGAATTATATTGCGCATATTCCAAAACTTCCGCAACGGATTCACCATCTATTACCTGATCAATTTTATAACCGCTAGTATCCGTGGAAACATGCACTACGTTAGTATCTCCGAAAAGATTGTGTAAATCTCCAAGAATTTCCTGATAAGCACCTACTAAGAACACTCCAATATAATAAGGTTCATTTTTCTTCAAAGTATGAACAGGAAGATATGAAGAATGAAATCCGTCCTGAGATGTAAAATTCGCAATCTTACCGTCAGAATCACATGTTATGTCCTGTAAAGTTGCCGTACGTTCAGGTTTTTCATCCAAACGATGGATTGGAATGATTGGAAAGATCTGGTCAATAGCCCATGAATCAGGTAAAGATTGAAAAAGTGAGAAATTACAGAAATATTTGTCGGGTAAAAGACTTGACAATTGGCGTAATTCTTCTGGAGCATGTTTGCTACGGTTTGTGCTGATGTTGATTTCACGAGCGATGGAGAAATAAAGTTGCTCCACCTGCGCACGGGTTTTCAAATCAAGCATACCAAGGCTGAATAAGTCCAGTGACTCTTCACGGATCTGTTGGGCGTCATGCCATGCTTCAAGCATTCTTTGAGAAGTAAGAGAATCCCAAATATTGTATAATTCTTTTACCAATTCATGGTCGTCCTCTTGTATTTCTATTTTTTCATCCCATTCGGGGAAAGTAGCTGTTTCCAGAACTTCAAAAACCAATACGGAATGATGCGCAGTTAAAGCTCTACCGGATTCAGTAATGATGTTTGGATGAGGAATTTCGTTTTTATTGGCGGCATCTACAAATGTGAAAACAGAGTCGTTCACATATTCCTGAATGGAGTAGTTAATGCTGTTTTCACTATACGAAGAACGTGTGCCGTCATAATCTACTCCCAAGCCTCCGCCGATGTCTACAAATTCTACTGCGAAGCCCAATGAATGAAGCTGCACATAGAATTGAGCAGCTTCACGAAGCGCTGTTTTAATGCGGCGAATTTTGGTTATTTGGCTGCCAATATGGAAATGGATAAGTCGGAGACAATCCACCATATTATGCTTTCTCAAAATCTCCATTGCTTCCAGCAATTCGCTGGAGTTTAATCCAAATTTACTGCCGTCCCCACCTGATTCTTCCCATTTTCCGCTGCCGGAACTTGCAAGCTTGATACGTATACCTATATTTGGTTTCACTTTCAACCGTTTGGCAATTTGTATAGTTAAATCCAGTTCGTTTAGTTTTTCAACTACAATAAAAACCGTTTTACCCATCTTTTGGGCAAGCAGGGCAAGTTCTATATAACTTTCGTCTTTATATCCATTGCAGATGATAAGCGAATTTTGGTCGGTATTGATGGCAAGAACTGCATGTAATTCTGGTTTTGAACCAGCTTCCAAACCTATATTAAAACGTTTGCCGTAAGAAACGATTTCTTCTACCACCTGGCGCATCTGATTTACTTTGATCGGGTAGATGATATAGTTTTGAGCCTGATATTCGTATTCTTTCGATGCTGCCTGAAAACTGCTTGATATCTTTTCAATTCGGTTGTCAAGGATTTCAGGGAAACGGATTAAAACAGGTGAAGTTACATCGCGCAGGTATAATTCCCGCATCAAATCGTTCAAATCAATTTTATTTGTATCTGATTTGCGAGGCGTAACTTGTACGTTCCCTTTTTCGTTGATGGAAAAATAACCATTGCCCCAGCCATTGATGTTATATAACTCTTCCGAGTCTTCGATGCGCCATTTTCTCATTTATTCAGTAAAGTTTTTATTAAGAGTGATAATATTTTACACAAAAATACACATTATTTTTAACGTAATGGTATTTTGAAAGTTTAAGTGATAGCTATTATCCATATCAAATAAAACAAAGAAAGCTGCCAAATCATGTTTGACAGCTCTCTCCAAGTATAGAAATTTTTAAAATCTTCTTTTATTATTCTGATACAACTTCGAAAGGTATTTCTACAGATACTTCTTTGTGAAGTTTTGCAATAGCGGTGTATTTACCGATTTCTTTTACCGAATCTTTGATAACAATTTTTTTACGATCGATGTCAAATCCTTTTTCTTTCAATGCATCAGCAATCTGGATGTTAGTTACAGAACCGAAAATTGTACCTGTTGAGCTTGTTTTTGCACCAATAGTCAAGTTTACACCTTCCATTTTTGCAGCCAGCTCTTGAGCGTCGCTTTTTATTTTTTCAAGTTTGTGCGCGCGTTGTTTCAGGTTTTCTTCCAACATTTTCTTAGCAGAAGGAGTAGCGATGTACGCCTTTCCTTGAGGAATCAAGTAATTACGTCCATATCCGCTTTTCACGTTTACGATATCATCTTTGTAGCCCAAGTTTGCTACATCTTCTTTTAAAATTAATTCCATGTTTTGCTCCTCCTAATTATTTCATTAAATCGGCTACGTATGGAAGCAGAGCAATGTGACGAGCTCTTTTTACTGCTTGCGCAATACGACGTTGAAACTTCAGTGATGTTCCGGTAATTCTGCGAGGAAGGATTTTGCCTTGCTCGTTCAAGAATTTTTTCAAAAATTCTGGATCTTTATAGTCAATATATTTGATTCCATTTTTTTTGAAACGGCAATATTTTTTCTTTTTCACGTCCACTGATAGTGGAGTAAGATATCTTATTTCAGATTGTTTAGCCATTGTTTTGATTCTCCTTTAATTCGTTAGTAGTTTGTGCCACAGGTTCAGCATGCTTTTCTTCGCGTTGAGCGTCTTGCTTTTTGTTTGATTTGTTGTGGCGTCTTTTTTCTGCGTATTCCAACGCAAATTTGTCTTGTTTAACGGTTAAGAATCTTATAACACGTTCGTCACGTCGGAAGTTAATTTCCAATTTTTCAATCGTATCAGGATTTGCCTTAAACTCTATAAGGTTGTAAAATCCTGTTGATTTTTTGTCGATAGGGTAAGCTAATTTGCGCAATCCCCAGTTTTCTTCGTTGACAATTTCGGCTCCTTGTTCTTTCAGAAGGGATGTAAATTTTTCAACCGCTTCCTTCATCTGAGGTTCAGACAAAACGGGAGTCAAAATGAAAACGGCTTCGTAATTGTTCATACTCGAAAAATGATTATTAATTAATTTGATTATTTTAAATTCTCGATTTAAAGGCGCAAAGATACGTTTTTATTTTTTATCTGCAAAGAAAGTCAATTCTATAAATGAAAAATTAAGAATTTAAAAATGAAAATAAGGCGTAGAGTAAAAGCCTGAAACTCAAACTAGCAGTTTGCCAATTTGGTGCTATAGTAATATCTCAAAACATCATTTTCTGGATGCTACAGCCTGATTTTTGGAGGAAAAATCTCAGATTTCCACCTCTTCATCTGTATAGTTTAAAATTTCGGAAAGGAAATGATAGCCGCAATTGTTGCAATAGTTGGCGGTAAGTTTGTTGTTAGTTTTGCAACTCGGACATTTTTTCTTCGGAGAGCGATTGCTTTTTGCTATCTCGGCAGTAACTATACCAGTTGGAATGGCAATGATAGAATAACCGATTACCATGGCGATAGATGAGATGAGTTTGCCGGCAACGGTATGTGGAACAATGTCACCATAACCTACGGTTGTAATGGTGATAACCGCCCAATAGATACTCTCAGGAATATTGCGGAAACCATTTTCCTCACCTTCTACCACATACATGATGGTGCCTAGGAATACAACAATAAGGCTGAGTGCCAAAAAGAATGTAGTGATTTTGTAAATGGCAGATTTGATGGCTTCCCAAAGACGGGCTGATTCAGTTGTGAAACGTCCTAGTTTGAGGATGCGGAATACTCTGAACAAACGGAATATTCTGAAAACTATCATGTAGCTAGTTCCTGCCAAAAATAATCCAACATAAGTGGGGATTGTAGACAAAAAATCTATGATGCCGTAGAAACTGAAAATATATTGCACAGGGCGAGGATGCACACATATTCTCGAAATATATTCGATAGTGAAAAGTATGGTGAAAAACCATTCTGCTGCATTGAAAAAGGTGGGAGATTTTATTCGAAAACTTGTGATGCTGTCGAACATCAGAATAATTACACTTACGACGATAGCAATCAAGAGGATTTCGTCAAAAATCCGTCCTTTTTTTGTGTCAGACTTAAATATAATGGAATACCATCGTTGGCGTAGTGTCATAGCTGAGATTTTTAAAGTATTTTCAATGCTTCTTTAATGATACCTTCTACCGATAATGTGTGATTGTTTTTCACCACTTTTGAAACTGCTTTTTGAGAATTGGCAGCGGTGAAACCAAGCATAACCAGAGCCGAGATGGCTTCCTGTCCTGTCATTGAAATGTTGCTTCCGGGCATCACAACTGCTGCGCCGTCTGCCGAAAGTTTTATTTTGTCGCGCAGGTCTACGATGATGCGTTGTGCCGTTTTTGCTCCAATACCTTTTACCGATTGCAACACAGAAACATTTTCCGACGTGATTACTGATTCCAGTTCTGCCGGTGTCAATGAGGAAAGTATCACGCGGGCGGTGCTGGGTCCAACTCCTGAAACGCTGATTAACAAAGTAAATAATTCACGCTCCCGTTTATCTGAAAATCCAAAAAGTACATGTGCGTCCTCGCGGATAGATTCGTAAACGTATATTTTTGCTGCATTGCTTTCGTTGAGTGCTGTGTAGGTGTTGAGAGTAATGTTGGCAATGTATCCAACGCCGTTGCAATCAATGGTGATTGACGTTGGCGTAATTTCTGCGACTTCTCCTTTTATATATTCTAACATGTTTGTATTTTTAACTCATTCGGTTTTTGTAATCTTCGTAAGAGAATGACTTGTAAAGTTCAAATTCCTGATTGCTTTTCCATATTCCGATGGAAGGATGAGACACTCCATTGAACATCGTTGTCTTCACGGTGGTATAGTGAATCATATCTTCAAAAACTATTCTGTCGCCTACTTTCAGAGGATTGTCAAATGACCAGTCACCCATGAAATCGCCACTTAGGCAGCTATTACCTCCCATTCTGTAAGTGAATTTTCCTTCCACAGGTTCGTGATATGCTTCGCGAATGCGTGGTTTGTAAGGCATTTCCAAAGTGTCGGGCATGTGGCATGCGAAAGATACATTTAGCATTGCTGTTCTGATGCCGTGATTTTCTACAATATCAATAACTGTGGCAACAAGAATGCCTGTTTCCCAAGCAAACGCGCTACCGGGTTCGAGTATTATCTGAAGATTTGGATATTTGAGTTTGAAACTTTGAAGAACGTAAATCAAATGCTCTACATCGTATTCCTTGTGCGTCATCAAATGTCCGCCGCCTAAATTCAGCCAATTGATTTGATTGAAAAGATGACCAAATTTTTTGTCTACAACCTCCAACAATTTTTCCAAATCATAAGAATTATTCTCGCACAGGTTGTGAATATGAAGTCCGGTAATTCCTGCGGGCAAACCATGTTGTAGTTTCTCAGCCACAACTCCTAATCTGGAACCGGGAGAACTGGGGTTGTATAAATCTGTTTCGACGAGCGAAAACTCGGGATTTACGCGTAATCCGCATTCTATTATTCTATCGTTGGCTTGTATTTGAGGATAAAAGCGCTCGAATTGAGTAAGCGAATTAAACGTGATATGACTGCTGCAATTCATTATCGTCGGAAACTCTTCGTCGCTGTACGCTGGAGCGTAAGTATGCGCTAGACTTCCCATTTCTTCAAAAGCTAGTTGCGCTTCTGCAACGGAACTTGCAGTGGTGTATCCGATGTATTCTCGAATGATAGGAAACGTTTTCCACAAAGCATACGCTTTGAAAGCTAAAATGATGTCCACGCCTGCTCTTTGCTTGACATCGGCAATGAGTGCTAAATTTTTGCGCAGCAAATCTTCTTCAATTACATAGCAGGGAGAAGGCACTTTGCAAATATCTATCATGTTCGTTTTTATTTTAAATTTTTATCAAAGCAAAGATAATCAAATTCATCTAAATGAAGGATATTAGATTGTATGAGTGAGGCTTGAGGAGGAATACGAAGAAAGTTCGAAAAAGAAGATAGGTAAAGTGTTAAATACGAATGCATATAATGGTTGAAGGAATGTAAAAGTGAGAGGGAATACAATATTAAACAAAGGGAACGCAAATCTAAACCCAAAAGGTTAATATAGGGTCAGACTTTTGCTTCAAAACTTTAAAATAATATCTTTGTAAATCAAAGAGGTACACACGACCTCTGCACGTCAAATTTTATCAAATACTAATTTTATTTCTAACATTAAAGAGAAAATGAAAAAGAAACTTTTCCTATTATTGATTCCTTTGAGTATGGCTTTAAGCGCTTTTGGACAATTGCAGAACAATCCGCTGCTGATGGAATGGAAAACTCCTTTTGGCGTTCCACCTTTCGATCAAATCAAGAATGAACATTTTGCTCCAGCTTTTAAAGAAGCGTTGCGCATCCAGAAAGCAGAAATTGAAGCTATTACTTCCAACAAAGCTACTCCAACATTCGAAAATACCATTGTAGCTTATGATCATTCAGGCGATTTGCTTAGCAAAATCAGTTCAGTTTTCGGTGCGTTGACTGGCGCAGACACAAATCCCGAATTGCAAAGAATCTCAAAAGAATTAAATCCTTTGTTTGCAGCGCAACGCAACGAAATTCGCTTCAATCAAAAACTCTTCGACAGAATCAAATACGTTTACGATAACCGTTCAAAAATGAAATTGAATAAAGAACAAATTCGTGTAGTTGAAAAATATTACGATGATTTTGCACGTAACGGTATTGCTCTTCCAGCTGATAAACGCGAAGAATTAAAAAAATTGAGCCAACGCATGTCGATGGTTTCTCTTCAATTGGGACAAAACCTTTTGAATGAAAACAACGGTTTCAAACTTGTTTTGGATAACAAAGATGATTTGATAGGACTTCCACAAGACGTTATTAGTGCTAGTGCAGAAAAAGCTGCTGCCAATGGATTGGCAGGCAAATGGATGTTTGACTTGTCAAAACCTAGCTTTATTCCTTTCCTACAATATTCTCCAAAAAGAGATTTGCGCGAAAAGATTTTCAAAGCATATATCATGCGTGGAAACAACAATAATCAAAACGACAATAAAAAACTCTTTATAGAGTTGATGCAACTTCGTCAACGTTCTTCAGAGCTACTAGGATACAAAAATTATGCTGAAAATAGTATTTCTGAAAACATGGCGAAAACTCCAGAAACAGTAATGAAATTTTTGAAAGCTGTTTGGACTCCAACCGTTGCTCGTGCTATCCAAGAACGCGATGAGATGCAAAAAATCATTGATCAAGAAGGCGGTAATTTTAAACTTCAACCTTGGGACTGGTGGTACTATTCTGAAAAAGTGCGCAAGGCAAAATATGATTTAAACGAAGACGAAATGAAGCCTTATCTGACATGGGACAATGTACTTAATGGTATATTTTATGTTTCCAACAGATTGTATGGTTTGACATTTAAAGAACGTACCGATCTGCTTGTTTACAACAAAGAAGTAAAAACATATCAGGTGTTTGACAAAGACGGTTCACATCTATCTTTACTTTATATCGACCCTTATCCACGTGATTCCAAAAGAGGTGGTGCATGGTGCAGCGCTTTGCGAAGCGGAAAATATCGTGACGGCAAAAAAATCTACCCTATCGTTACAATTGTTACCAACTTTTCTCGTCCTGTAGCTGACAAACCAGCGATGTTGAACTGGGATGAAACGGAAACTTTCTTCCACGAATTTGGTCATGCTTTGCATAACTTTTTTGCTGACGGACATTATGGCCGTACGAGCCGTGATGTTCCCGGAGATTATGGAGAGCTTCCTTCTCAGGTTATGGAAAATTGGGCGGGAGAACCTGATGTTTTGAAAGTTTACGCGAAACATTATCAAACAGGTGAATCAATGCCGGCATCTCTTATCGAAAAAATGCAAAAGAGTAGCAAGTTTAATCAAGGTTTCACCAATGCTGAATATATTGCTGCTTCTTATTTGGATATGGCTTGGCATATGGCGAAAGTAACGGATGACACAGATGTAAACGTTTTTGAAAAGGCAGCAATGAATGAATTAGGTTTGATTGACGAAATCGTTCCCCGCTATACAACTACCAATTTCAATCACATTTTTAGCGGTGGATATGCCGCTGGATATTATGTTTATCTATGGGCAGGACAATTGGATGCAGACGCATTTGAAGCTTTCAAACAAAGTGGTGACATTTTCAATCCTGAACTAGCTCGCAAGTTTAGAAAATATTGTTTAGCAGAAAATGCACTCGGCGAAGGAATGGAACAATATGTGAAATTCCGCGGTAGTGAACCAACTATTGACCCGCTTTTGCGTCAAAGAGGTTTGAAGTAAGTATTATTAGATATAAACTACACAGGCGGATTTGTTTTTTGTACTATCCAATTTTAGTGTAAACGTCAAACTACAGGATTCAGGTTTTATACTTGAATCCTGTTTTTTTTAGTTTAGCGTTTGTAATGCAAAATGATGATAGCACAACGTTCTGAAAGAACATATAAATTCAGCCTAATGCAACGCATTGGGGGTATATAACGATAAAAAACACCACGCCCTGAAAGGACAGGTTAGAACTGAAATACAATAAATACAATCATACACCGATTAATTTATCCTTTCAGGACGCTGGAAGAGCTATCATATCAAACCCGAGGCGTTGCCATCGGGCTTAATTTAAAAGGCTTTCAGCCAATAATGCTACTCCGCTACCGCACGAGTCTCTCGTGTGATTTGATAAGATAAAACAAATCACGCGATAATACCTGTTCGGAATATTTGGAAGAGTAAAAAGAAAGTGATACAAATAGTATTCACTTTTTTAGAGAACTAAAGCACTTATATTTGAAACAAACGTCCTGAAAGGACATATGAATTCAGCCCAATGCAACGCATTGGGGATATATAACGATAAAAACCACTTCGCCCTGAAAGGGCAGGTTAAAACTAAAATACAATGAATACTACACATACACCGATTAATTTGTCCTTTCAGGACGCTGGAAGAGCTATCATATCAAACCCGAGGCGTTGCCATCGGG
>DAMBHY010000017.1:40414-46524 GCA_032068765.1 Dysgonamonadaceae bacterium
ACAAATCACGCGATAATACCTGTTCGGAATATTTGGAAGAGTAAAAAGAAAGTGAAATAAATAGTATTCACACTTTTAGAGGACTAAAGCACTTATATTTGAAACAAACGTCCTGAAAGGAGATATAAATTCAGCCTAATGCAACGCATTGGGGGTATATAACGATAAAAAACACCACGCCCTGAAAGGACAGGTTAGAACTGAAATACAATAAATACAATCATACACCGATTAATTTATCCTTTCAGGACGCTGGAAGAGCTATCATATCAAACCCGAGGCGTTGCCATCGGGCTTAATTTAAAAGGCTTTCAGCCAATAATGCTACTCCGCTACCGCACGAGTCTCTCGTGTGATTTGATAAGATAAAACAAATCACGCGATAATACCTGTTCGGAATATTTGGAAGAGTAAAAAGAAAGTGATACAAATAGTATTCACTTTTTTAGAGAACTAAAGCACTTATATTTGAAACAAACGTCCTGAAAGGACATATGAATTCAGCCCAATGCAACGCATTGGGGATATATAACGATAAAAACCACTTCGCCCTGAAAGGGCAGGTTAAAACTAAAATACAATGAATACTACACATACACCGATTAATTTGTCTTTTCAGGACGCTGGAAGAGCTAACCATATCAAATCACAAATAAATAGAATTGACTAAACTTGTGTGTATGGGTGTATTAGTATTAAAAAAAGACGCCCAGTTCAGGCGTCTTCTCTCAATCGATATTTTTTATAAAATTTATTTTACCACAACCAATCTCTCCTCAATTGGGACATGTGTTTTCTCGTTTGGTTTGCCCACTGGCAGACCGAAGGGCATTTGAGCTACCAGTTTCCAATCTTCATTAAGCCCCCATTCTTTTCTTACAGCATCGTCAATCAGAGGATTGTAGTGTTGAAGTGAAGCTCCAAGCCCAACGCTATCTAATCCTATCCAAGTTAATATTTGAGCAATGGCTGATGAGTGATCGCTCCATTGTGTGAAATTGTCTGCCATGCTAGGGAAATTATTTTGTAAGCCTTTGATAACTGCTTGATCTTCAAAAAACAGAATTGTTCCATATCCTGAGGCAAATGAAGTATTTACCTTTGTTTCTGTTGCTTTGAAAGCCTCTTCAGACTTGCTTACTTTCTTGAGTTCTTCTTTAGCTATTTCCCACAGCTTTGTGTGATTCTCTCCCAGCAATAGCACTATTCGTGCCGATTGCGAGTTGAATGCCGAAGGAGCATAAAGCAATACATGCTCTATTATTGACTGTATCTCTTCGTCAGAAACTGGTGAAGTGTTTTGGAGCTGATAATGGGTGCGTCTATCTTTGATTGCGTCTCTTAAATTTTTTGTCATTTTTTCTGATTTATATTGTTTGTCTTTATAAATATTCCATTGTTTCTTTTTAAAGTTGTGGCAGAAATTCATCCTTACTTTATTGATAATCAATATTCAATTATTTCATTAATGGCACTTCCATCAAAAGTACACGTGCATTTTCTGATGCTTTCACACTAATAGTGTCAGTATCCCAAATACCCATGCCATCTCTTTTGTATAGTTCTTCTCCATTAATTTCAACTTCTCCATCAATAATGAAAGCATATACACCATTTCCCTCTTTTTTGATTTTGTATTCGTCAGCTTTTCCTTTTTCGAAGTTTCCTAAATGAAACCAGGCATCCTGATGTATCCAAACTCCTTGATCTTCTTTGTTAGGCGATAGTATTTGATAGAACTCATTCTTTTTTGAAAAGTCTTTTAGAGATATCTGGTCATATCTGGGTGTAACGCTTCTTTTGTTTGGAAATACCCAAATTTGAAGAAATTTTACTGGTTTATCTTTGTTTTTGTTGTATTCGGAGTGTGTAATACCAGTTCCGGCACTCATCACTTGCACATCGCCCTCTTTAATTACGGCTACATTGCCCATACTATCTTTATGTTCTAAATCACCCTCCAAAGGAATTGATATAATTTCCATATTGTCGTGAGGATGTGTTCCAAACCCCATTCCAGCTGCTACTGTGTCATCATTCAATACACGTAGTAATCCAAAATTCATTCTTTCGGGGTCGTAATAGTTAGCAAAGCTAAATGTATGGTACGAGTTTAGCCAACCATGATTAGCGTGTCCTCTTGTTTCTGCTCTATGAATTATTGTTTTCATTGTTTTCTTCCTTTTTTTATTTGATGAATTATAAACTAATGCCTTTTTGCTGAAATGTATCGTTTGTCATTTTAATGAATTTCCTAAATTTTCTACGATACATATTTTGCTTAAAAGTATAGTGCAAAGATATGGCTATTAGAAAAAGTGTGGAATATGAAAAAAAGAGGTAAACTTATGAAAATCCGATGTCTATTGTTGTATCTCGTTTTTCTTGAAGTTTGAAGGAGATAATTGGGTGTGTTTTTTGAAAAAGGCACTAAAATTGGCAGGTTCATCAAAACCTAACTCATAAGCAATCTCCTTGTTGGATAAATCAGTGAAATAGAGCAATCTTTTTGCTTCGGTTATAATTCTGGATTGAATATAGTCTTTTGCGGTAGAACCCGTTTTTGCTTTAAATGTTCTGTTCAGATGGTCTGGTGTAATATAAAGCAAATCTGCATAATAGGTGGTGGAATGTTCTTTCTTGTAGTCTTTTTCCACCGCTTTTTTAAAAGCCCTTATTAGATTATCGCCCGTAGTATCTACATCCATTTCTATTGGATTGATACTATTCATATTATTACATTCTATAAGCAATAGCTTCAAAAATGCACCAATAGACAAGCAGCTCATGTTTTTATTAGTGCCGTAGAGTTTGAATATTTGATTTGCAAACTGATTTATAGTTTCAAATTGCTCATTATTTGGCAATAATGGCGGGTTATGTCCGTAGTTTTGAAATAAGCTCAAGCTTTCGATAAACGATAAGGGAATAGAGTTTTCTACTAAAAACTGACTGGAAAAAGTCATGGCAAATCCAATAGGTTTTTCTGTTGCTACAACCTGGTGTACTTGCCCTGGTGCAACAAAAAATATTTGTCTATTTGAAAACTTGTATGTGTTAAAATCTACTTTGTGTACTCCCTTTGCTTGCTCAACAATTAAAACCGTGTAGTAGTTGTGTCTGTGTGGTTCGTCTGGTTGTCCATTTTGCTCTATGTAGATATCCTCCATTCTGAAAATTCCAAAACTCATGTCTCCCGATTCAGAATATACATTTTGATAGATTTTTACAGCCTCCATATTTAATCTCTACAAAGTTTTGTGTAATTAGTGCCAACCCTTCAATAAATTATATAAGACAAACTTACAAAAAAAACTTATATCATGATTGGAGCAGAAGTAACATAGTTATGTAATCCACCTATACGCATTGCTAAGCCATTTATAACTTGGCTAAGGTGGTTAGTATCAAAATAGGCATATCCAATTACCAAAACCTGTTGTTAAAAAGTCCCGATTTAACCAAAAACTTGCCATTCCTTTACTGTCTAACTATATTTGTGCAGTAAATAAGTTAATAGTACACTACTCAATAAAAAAAAATCAAATTAAACATTATATTTTCTCACAATGAAAAGATCTAATCAAATTTTAAAACTTAGCTTAGCTTTTTTATTATTGTTCGCTTTTGTGGAGCAATCTACTTCGCAAGTATCGGCCCTGAATGTTATACCCGAAGTGCAACACTTTGATGGTAAAAGTGGAATATATGCAATTCCCCCTAAAGTACAAATTAAAGTAAACACCGACAGAAACGACAGTCTAATGAGCATTGGCATACAACTAAAAGATGAGTTGCACAATATGTTCAAAATAGAAGCCAATGTAACAACCACATCGGGGAAAAAAGCCGTTTCTGCTGACGAAATACTTATCACATATAGCGACAACGCGCTTAAAAACAGCGAAGGATATACGCTCGACATGAATAAAGATAAAGGTGTTACCATCAAAGGAGTGTCGAAAAGCGGAGCATTTTGGGCAACACGTACACTTTTGCAATTGGCCGAAAACCATAAAAATGCTATCCCAACCGGCTTGGTAACTGACTATCCCGACTATCAAAAGCGTGGTTTTATGATAGACGTGGGTAGAAAGTTCTTTACCATAGACTACCTCAGAGATTATGTGAAAATTCTTTCTTACTACAAGATGAACGAATTTCATGTTCACCTTAATGATAATGGCTTTAAGACATATTACGATGACGATTGGTCGAAAACTTATGCTGCATTTCGTTTAGAGAGCGACACTTATCCAGGATTGGCTGCAAAAGACGGACACTATACCAAAGAAGAGTTCCGCAACTTACAACTATTGGGAATGCAATATGGGGTAAATGTGATTCCCGAAATAGATATACCAGCCCACTCCCTCTCTTTCACACGATATATGCCGGCGCTTGAAGCATCGGCTCCTTATGCAAAGGACCACTTAGATATCTTAAATGATGACAAACTGCCAATTATTTATGATTTTTTCGACAAGCTGTTTGATGAGTATATCAAAGGTGATAACCCCACATTTGTAGGTCCCGATGTACACATTGGTACAGATGAGTTTATTAAAGAGGGTGCAGGCAGAGATGTGGACAACCTCCAAGCAAAACGCTTCCGTGAATTTACCAATCATTATTTAGAACACATTGCCAATTTAGGAAAGACGCCACGACTTTGGGGAGGTTTGGAGTGGCTAAAAGATGCCCCCTTAACTGAAGTAAAACCTTATGGCAATGCTATAATGAATGCATGGAGCAAAGATTGGGTCAATGCTGAGAAGATGCTGCAGGATGGATTCAAAATTATTTCCACACCCGATGTTTGGCTATATATAGTGCCTGCAGCAGGATATTATAGAGATTTTTTAGACATCCCCTGGATTTACAAAAACTACCGACCAGAGATGGTAAACGAATCTCTAACGCTACCCAACTTTCAGCCTGGATTGCTAGGATCTACTTTTGCGGTTTGGAATGACATCTGTCAAAATGGAATCTCTCAACTGGATGTGCATTATCGCACTATGCCCGCAGTGAAAGCAGTGGGAGCAAAAAACTGGAAAGTAGCCCCAACTAAAACATTAGAAGAGTATCAAGCTATTGCCAATATCTCAACTGATGCTCCTGGAGTAAATTTAAGTGGAACATACACTGTAGCGCAATTGGATGAGATAGCCTCAAAAGTAGGAACAACACCAAGTAAGCTCAATGGGAAACAAGAAATAATATTGGGAGCAACAGAATTAGGATACACCTACAACGTATCGTTCGACTTAAAACCTGCAAGTGGAAATAAGCGCGATGCTATTCTTTTTCAGAGCAGTCACGGAAAAGTAACGCTAAACACCAATGGAAAAGGAAATCTTGGATTCTCGCGCGATGGATATACCTATACATTCAACTATGCACCCAAAACCAACACTTGGCAAACAATAGGTATAGTTGGCGACTACAAAAGTGTTACGCTATTCATAAATGGTGAGGAGAAAGAGACGCTCACAGCCTACAAAAAGACAGAGGGTTTACCAAATAAATTTATGTACCAACAGACACTTGTGTTTCCCTTAGAGAAAGTGGGCGATAGTAAAAACGGATTTAAAGGTGAGATTAGAAATTTAAAACTCACACTCACTAAATAAAGTGAAACAAAAAACAATTTTCTTTCATGTTGTTATAGACCTCGCATCTACGTAGCTAAAAACGTGAATTACACGGATTAATCTCATAAAAAAATAAGCTCCAATGTATCTGTTTTACAAGGAGCTTATTTCCTCTTTCATTTAAGTACAAATCATATGAATATGATTTGTCTCAGATGTTATCATTTCGAAATACATTAATGCAGTTGAATACTGCATTGCAATTGTACACACTCAAAATAGAATGTTAGACAAAGTGCAATCTGCTATCCTCATCCCACAATGATACAATTGTGTACTGAAACGCATGAATTACACTTTAAAATCATGCGAACGAGTACTGAAACGCATGAATTACACTTTATAATCGTGCGAATGAGTACTGAAACGCATGAATTACACTTTATAATCGTGCGAATGAGTACTGAAACGCATGAATTACACTTTGAAATCGTGCGAACGAGTACTGAAACG
>DAMBHY010000018.1:0-43050 GCA_032068765.1 Dysgonamonadaceae bacterium
CTTTCTTTCATAACGTTCTTTTTTTAGTGTAACGCTATTTTAGGACGAGACACATCTATAAAATAAAAGAAGCCCAACACAATACTGCGTTGGGCTTATATTTTTTGAGGTACCGTGTCAGCCTTCGGTCCCTTAATCTATATTTCACGAATACATTATTAATCCGCGCCGCTATATTTTCAATGATAAGATTTTTATCGTTATAGTTTTCATCGCTTTTCTTTACCCTGCATTTATTCTTATTCCAGTCTTTTACAGAGCACCTCACACCTGTGGTGAAATTAATTTTCTCACGGTTCACATAAAAACTCACCCATACCATTCCGGTATCAGCATCTTTTTTATGTAGTCTTAAATAAATATTAATAGCATTCATATCGTGGTCTACATTCGGTCTTTTTTGTCCCCGAAAAAGTCATCGGGCTACAAGTGGTCTACAAATTTTTCAACTTTTCATTTTCAAAATAACACCCTAATTATCACAGTATCATAGATATGGAAAAACCCCTAATACTATCAAGTATTCGGGGTTTAGCGTTCCAAGAGGTACCTGGCGGATTCGAACCGCCGTAGACGGTTTTGCAGACCGCTACCTAGCCACTCGGTCAAGGTACCGATTTTTGCTTAAGCGTCTGCAAAGATACGATAAGTTTTTTAATTCAGAAATATTTTTGTTTTACGAAAACAAAATTCTGAACGCGTCGCTCACTTTTTTCACCTGCTGAATCTCAATTTTTACCTTTGATGAAAAACCTTTCAAATTGTTTGAAGGCAACAAGATTCGTTTGAATCCGAGTTTCTCTGCTTCCTGGATTCTCTGCTCAATTCGGTTGACGGGGCGTATCTCTCCCGACAGGCCTACTTCGCCGCACAAACAAATATCCGTGTCCACCGACATATCCAGATTAGACGAAAGCACGGACGTAATCACCGACAAATCCAGTCCCGGATCGCTGATGCGCAATCCTCCGGCGATGTTCAGAAAAACATCCTTCTGCGCCAGTTTGAATCCGGCGCGCTTTTCCAACACCGCCAAGAGCATATTCATCCTGCGGATATCGAAACCCGTTGCCGAACGTTGCGGTGTGCCGTAAGCAGCGGTGCTGACCAACGCCTGCGTTTCGATAAGGAACGGACGGACACCTTCAATCGCGGCAGCGATGGATACTCCGCTCAGTCCTTCGTGGTTTTGCGTGAGCAGCAGTTCAGACGGGTTGCTCACTTCACGCAGTCCGCTTTGCATCATCTCGTAAATGCCCAATTCGGAAGTGCTTCCAAAGCGGTTTTTGATGCTGCGCAGGATGCGGTACATATAATGCTGGTCTCCCTCAAACTGCAAGACCGTGTCCACAATGTGTTCCAAAACTTTCGGTCCGGCAATGCTGCCTTCCTTCGTGATGTGTCCGATAAGAAGGATAGGCGTGCCGCTCTGTTTGGCAAACTTCAAGACGGCGGCGGCACATTCGCGCACCTGCGAGATGCTTCCGGGGGAAGATTCCAACGCGTCGGAATATATCGTCTGAATGGAGTCAATGACCACCAATTCCGGTGCTTCGTTCTTGATGTGTTTGAAAATATCGTCGAGATTTGTCTCACAGACAATGAGGCAGTTATCATTTTCCATGCCTATTCTGTCGGCTCTCAATTTGAGCTGTCGCGCGCTTTCCTCACCCGACACATACAGCGATTTTATCTGATTGAGTTTGAGCAGTGTCTGAAGCACGAGTGTGGATTTTCCGATTCCCGGTTCACCACCTATCAAAACCATCGATGCAGGAACCAATCCTCCTCCCAATACACGGTTCAGTTCTTCATCCTGCATGTCGATGCGCGTTTCCTTTTCGCTTTTTACGGAACCGATCGGGACGGGCTGCATCTTGTTTGGAAGGAAAGAGCGGGTGTCTTCCACAATGGATGTAGAATTTTTTTTCACCAATTCTTCCACAAAACTCCCCCACTCTCCGCAAGCAGGACATTTGCCCATCCATTTGGGCGATTCGTTACCGCATTTCGAACAGAAATACACCGATTTTAATTTTGACATAATACATGAAGTGAAAAACAAAGATAAGCCATTTCTCCTATTATACATTTTATCGTTTACTTATTTGTTCTAAAATCAGTAACTTTGCAAAAAATAATTTTAACATGATAACAAACGAGAAAGCGGGGAAACTCAATGGTATAGTGCTGATGGCACTTTTTTCTTTTACAGCATTCTATCTTGCGGGACTTCCCTTTGTAAAAGCACTATCACTTAGTCCGCTCATTGTAGGGATTTTGTTGGGGATGGTGTATGCAAACACGCTTAGAAATCATTTACCAGAAAGTTGGAATCCAGGAATTGCTTTTACTGCAAAGAAGATATTGAGAGGTTCAATAATTTTCTACGGATTTAGACTGACTTTTCAGAATGTAGTAGAAGTGGGTTTAGCCGCTGTGGTAATAGATTGTATCATCGTTATTTCGGTGATTCTGATAGGTATGATGCTGGGAAAATTGCTGAAACTTGATAAAAATCTCACTATCCTTACCTCATCGGGAAGTGCCATCTGTGGTGCGGCAGCTGTTTTGGGTACTGAATCGGCATTAAAAGATTCCAAGCCACACCAAACAGCCGTGGCTGTAACTACCGTTGTTATTTTCGGAACCATCGCTATGTTTTTGTATCCGGCGCTTTATCGTGCAGGGATTTTTCACATGACTCCCGAAGAAATGGGGTTATACACCGGAGCCACCGTGCATGAAGTAGCGCATGTGGTAGGCGCGGGAAATGCAATGAACGACCCTATTATTGCCAATACATCTATTATCGTGAAGATGACACGTGTAATTCTTCTTGTGCCTTTTTTGTTGATTGTGAGCATGTTAATGAACAAAGGGACGGACAATACAGGTAAAAAAAATAAAATTTCCGTGCCTTGGTTTGCATTCGGATTTTTAGCGGTAATCGCTTTTAACTCACTCAATCTTTTGCCTACAAAAGTTATCGAAGTGATTAATCTTTTTGTAGATTTTGGTTTAACTATGGCGATGACCGCTTTGGGAGTAGAATCCAATTTCGAGAAATTCAAAAAAGCCGGACCGAAACCATTCCTACTGGCATTTATTTTATTTATGTGGCTGATTTTTGGCGGATACTTTATTACCAAGACTTTAGTTCCGGTTTTTGCATAAATTTATGATAACACAACTCATTTCCCGAACTTTGAATATTCCTACACGCGGTGTGGAGAATACCCTTAAACTATTTTCGGAAGGAGCTACCATCCCTTTTATCAGTCGCTATCGTAAAGAAGCGACAGGAGGTTTAGATGAAGTCCAGATTGGTGAAATCAAGCAACTGCATTCACAATTAGTGGAAATAGAGAAACGAAAAGAATTTATCATTCAGTCCATTGCTTCGCAGGAAAAAATGACGCCGGAAATCGAAAAGCGTATCAATGAAAGCTGGGAAAGTGCTGAGTTGGAAGACATTTATCTGCCTTTCAGACCCAAACGCCAGACACGCGCGGAGGCTGCACGCAAAAGAGGATTGGAACCTTTGGCAAAATGGCTAATGTTGCAAAATTCTGGTTCTCCCGAATCGAAAGCCCAAACCTTTTTGAATGAAGAAGTGAAAGACGCGGATGCTGCGTTAAAAGGCGCCTGCGATATTATCGCTGAATGGGTGAATGAAGATGAAAAAGCGAGACAAATCGTTCGAAATATTTTCGCACGCGAAGCGTACATTAAATCTGTCGTCGTAAAAGGCAAAGAAAGTGAAGGCGAAAAGTATAAGGATTATTTTGATTTCTCGGCGCTTTTGTCGCGTTGTCCTTCGCACCGTTTGTTGGCAATTCGCCGTGGTGAATCGGAAGGATTTCTGCGCGTATTTATCTCTCCAGACGAGGAGAAATGTCTGGATAAACTGGTACCGCGTTATGCCAAAAACAATACCGAAGCAGCAGATTATGTGGAAAACGCCGTTGAAGATGCTTACAAAAGATTATTAAAACCATCCATTGAAACGGAATTTGCAAACA
This sequence comes from Dysgonamonadaceae bacterium, assembly GCA_032068765.1. Taxonomy (GTDB): domain Bacteria; phylum Bacteroidota; class Bacteroidia; order Bacteroidales; family Dysgonomonadaceae; genus DAMBHY01. The sequence goes on from DAMBHY010000018.1 coordinate 4,026, forward strand.
TCTCGAAAGCGAAGGCAGACAAAGAAGCAATAGCCGTTTTCGCAGAGAATTTGAGACAATTGCTGCTATCCCCACCATTAGGGCAACAACGAATCCTGGGAATTGATCCAGGATACAGAACCGGTTGTAAGTTAGTATGTCTGGATGAACAGGGAAATCTGCTTCACAATGAAACCATCTATCCTCACGCACCGCAAAATGAGAAATCAAAAGCTTCCGCAAAGGTTTCGAAGCTTGTGTCTACTTACAAAATTGACGCGATAGCGATTGGGAACGGGACGGCAAGTCGGGAGACCGAATATTTTATTTCGAATATACGTTATGACAAAGAGGTGAAAGTCTTTGTGGTTAGCGAAAATGGCGCCTCTGTTTATTCCGCTTCCAAAATTGCCCGGGAAGAATTTCCTGAATATGATGTCACCGTACGTGGTGCTATTTCTATAGGACGACGGCTAAGCGATCCTTTGGCGGAACTGGTTAAGATTGACCCCAAATCCATTGGCATAGGCCAGTATCAGCATGATGTTGACCAGGCGCAACTTAAAAATTCCTTAGACCGCACGGTGGAAAGTTGTGTGAATCTTGTCGGCGTTAACCTCAACACAGCGAGCAAACATCTTTTGATGTATGTATCCGGTTTGGGAGAGACTTTGGCCCAAAATATTGTCAAGTATCGTAAAGAAAACGGAGCATTCCGTTCACGTAATGAATTGAAAAAGATTCCGCGATTAGGAGATAAAGCATTTGAACAATGCGCCGGATTTCTACGAATTCCTGATGCAAATAATCCGTTGGATAATTCGGCAGTACATCCTGAAAGTTATTTCATAGTAAAAAATATCGCAAAAGACTTAAAATGCTCCGTAAAGGATTTGATTGGGAATAAAGATCTTTTAGCTACGCTTGACATCAATAAATACAAAACCAATAACATAGGAGCTGAAACGCTTTCCGACATTCTGCAAGAACTTGAAAAACCCGGTCGCGACCCACGCAGTCAGGTAAAAGTGATGGAATTTGATTCCAATATCCGTACCATCAATGATGTAAAGGAAGGAATGGAATTAAACGGAATCGTGACAAACATCACCAAGTTTGGATGTTTTGTAGATTTTGGCATCAAAGAAAACGGACTGGTACACATCTCCGAGCTGGCAGACAAATTCGTTTCCGACCCATCCGAAGTAGTTTCCCTACATCAACACGTCCGCGTAAAAGTCATTTCTATTGACTTGGATAGAAAGAGGATACAGCTTAGTATGCGGGGAGTTGAGTAAGGTATACTCCCTCAATACAATGTTAAATTTATTTCAACCAAAAAAAATTATCCTTAAATTTGCAGCAAATAGGCTATAATTAGCTGACCGACAAACAAATTTTCATTTATTAAAAATTAAAAAAAGATGAACAAAAAAATTTTATTTTTAATGAAAGGAAGTCTATTTGCATGGATGTGGATATTCTCCCTATGTATTTTCGCTCAAAACAATTCAGTTAGAGGTACTATAACTGATAGTAGAGGTGAGAGCTTAATTGGAGTTACAGTACAAGTACAAGGAACAACAAACGGAACTATTACGGATGTAAAGGGTAATTATTTACTTAATAATGTTCCTGCAAATGCAACGTTGGAAATTTCATACGTTGGAATGAAACCTCAAATAATAAAGGTTAATAACAGAACAACGATAAACGTAACAATGAGTGAGGATACAGAACTCTTGGACGAAGTTGTTGTGGTAGGTTATGGTACCATGAGAAAATCAGATGTTACAGGCTCAATTGCTGTTACAAAAGGAGATGATATGATTAAAAACCAATCATTCAGTGCTCTTGATAACTTAAGAGGTAAAGCAGCCGGTGTTAATATTTTTTCTAATTCCGGACAACCTGGTGGACCAGTACGTGTAATGATTAGAGGTATTGGTACTATTAATTCCTCATCTAATCCATTATATGTTGTTGATGGTGTTGTAATGGAAAATTTCCAGTTTTTAAATCCAAATGATATTGAAAGGATAGAAGTTTTGAAAGATGCTTCTTCAACAGCTATTTATGGAGCACGGGGTGCTAACGGTGTTATTTTAGTAACAACAAAAAGAGGCCTTATAGGTGAAGAAGGTGTTGATATAAGCTATCAGGGATCTGTCAGCCTTGCAACTCCTGCAAGTTTCATGAAAACTTTAAATGCCAAAGAATGGACTGACTCATTTATGGAAGGATTGAAAAATGAAAATAACTGGATGAATCTTGCCGAACATATGGGTAATGAAACTAAGTTAAAATTTCAGGCAGCAGGAGTGATGGATGTAAATGGTAAGTGGATATTAGACAGATCCAAATGGTTTGCCGACCCAACATTTTTTGATGCACAAGGAAATCCATTATACGACACAAATTGGCAAAAAGAAGCCACTCGTACCTCTTTGTCTCACAACCATCAAATCAATATTCAGCAAGCAGGCAAAAAATCATCAGTAGGTGCTTTTCTTAACTATACAGATTATCAAGGTGTAGTACAGAACACATATATGAAACGCTTAAATGCTAAATTAGCTTACGATGCGGATCCTACTCCGTGGCTTTCAACTTCCATAAATTTACTAGTAAATCACACTTGGCAAAGATATACTCCTGAAGATGGTGGGGGCCAAGATGCTCGTCGTACAATGATTGAAATGATGCCTTGGATGCCTGTTGAAATAAATGGGAAATATACGACTTCACAAAGTTCATTACTTTCAGGTACATTTGGTTTCGAAGGTATGTCAAACCCTCTAATGATTCTTGAAAATCAAAAAAGGACTAACAATAGAACACAAATTTTTGGAAATGCGGCACTTACATTCCACCTTCTTCCAAATCTGGATTTAAAAACGCAGTTAGGTATTGACAAACATTTAAATACATATAGAGGATATTCTTCTATCAATCTTTTAAATATCTCAAGTCCAAATGGTTGGGCAGAAATAAATCATGCGGATGTTAACTACTGGCAGGAAGAAACTTACTTAACACATAATTTTCAAAAAAATCTTCATAGATTAACTACAATGGCTGGTTTATCTTGGCAAGAACGTATTTTTAATTATGACAGATCAAGAACAGAAGGATTCTCCGATGATTTCTATGAATGGTACAATTTAGGAATAGGTAAAAATCCTCAAAAGCCTTATTCAGACTGGGATAGATGGGCAATGAATTCTTATTTCTTAAGATCTGCATACAGTTATGATGACAGATACATGGCAACAGTTACAGCTCGTGCAGACGGTTCTTCAAAATTTGGTAAGAATAACAAATACGCTTTTTTCCCATCAGTCGGATTAGGATGGAATATTTCACGTGAAGGCTTTATGAAAAATAATTCAACTATTAATAATCTGAAACTTCACACAAGTTATGGTTTTACAGGAAACTCCGAAATTGGAACATTTAGATCTCTCGCCGGAGTTAATTCAGGAACAATGCTATTGAATGATGGGTATGCATCTTATGCTTATGTAGGTTCACTTGCAAATCCCGATTTAAAATGGGAAAAAACAGGACAATTTGATATAGGTTTCGATTTGGGTATGTTTAATTACAGAGTAAATTTAGATGTATCATACTACAATAAACTGACAACCGATTTATTACTTGAAAGACCTGTTCCTCATTCTTCAGGATATTCATCTGTTATGGATAATATTGGTTCTGTAAGAAATTACGGTTTGGATATGATGTTGAAAACAATAAATATTGATAAGAATGATCTTAAATGGTCAACAACATTTAATGCAAACTATAATAAGAATAAAATTGAAGCATTAGGTGAAAATAATGAAGACATAGAACCGGGCCCATGGTGGGTATCCGGAAGCCAGACTATATTGAGAGTGGGTGAATCTTTGAGTTCTTTCTACGGATATGAACGCTTAGGTGTATGGACAAAGGAAGAAGCGACTGAAGCAGCAGCTGCAGGTTCTGCTGTTGGTAGAGCAAAAAGATCTTCTGATAAGAAAATATTGGGAAAAGGTATTCCAGATTGGACTGGTAGCTTTATCAATGAATTTAAATATAAAAATTGGGACTTTATAGCCGACCTTCAATTTGTGTATGGAGTTGATATATTGCAACAGTATTTCCACTCAACTTATGACCGTTTTGGTATTACAAATGGATTAAAAAACATTTTGACTGACGCATACGACGGAACCAATCCATCTACTATGGAACAAGCAATATATTTATCAAACTCAGGACACGCTGGTCAAAATACAGAAATGGATTCTCAATGGGTATGTGATGGATCTTATCTACGAGGAAATCTTTTTCAAATAGGTTATAATTTTTCGAAAGAACAAGCGAATAAACTGAATCTCAAATCTCTGAGGATTTATGCAGGGGTAAAAAATGCTTTTGTAATTCATTCAAGTAAATTTTTAGGACTTGATCCAGAAGGAACCTCTCAAGGAGGAAATCAATGGGGACAAAATATGTTCTTTTTCCAATATCCTAAACCTAGAACGTTTACGTTAGGAGTTAATTTAGTATTTTAATTTTAAGAAAGTTACATTATGAAAAAAAATATTTTAACTATCGCATTTCTAGGAATCCTTATCTCTTTAGGAAGTTGCACGGATTTCTTAGATGAGAATCCAAAAGACTTCCGTACAAAAGATTCATTCTATAAAACGGAAGACCAAGCTTTATCAAATGTTAATTCTTTATACAGAATGGGAGCTCCTTCGGCCTATGAAGCTCCAAGTGCATATGCTGGACCTGATGCAATGTTAGGAGGATATGTATCAGGATATTTTGATAATGAATATGCAGGACAGGAAGTAGTTGTAAAATACAGTAAAGACTTAAGTCGTACTCCAGTTAATATTGCCAACCAAATGGATGCAATGTGGGATGATTGCTATAGAGCTATAAATGTTGCAAATGGTGCTATCAAATATATTCCATCCATAAATATGGACAAGAATACTTTGAATAGATTAGTTGGAGAAGCTAAATTTTTTAGAGCATTGAACTATTTTACTTTAATTAAAATGTTTGGAGATGTTCCTTTATTTTTAGAACCCTATGAATCACTAGAAGATCTATATATTGAAAGGTCTCCAGTTGCAACAATTTACAAACAAATAATTAACGATTTAAAAGAAGCTGTAAATGTTCTTCCAAATGCTGCATTCTATAAAAATGCAAATCGCATTACAAAAAACACGGCAAATACTCTTTTGTCAAGTGTATATCTCCAAATAAGTGGATTTCCGGTAAAAGAAAACCATTATGCTGATGCAGCTGCAGCTGCAAGAGAAGTTATTGCTTCTGGAAAACATAGTTTAACACAAAATATCAACAAAACTGATAAATCAGCTTTCAATATTTTGAGAACAACAGACGGATTAGATGAATCTATTTACGCATATGAATTTAATAATACGGTATCTCCAAGTGGATGGTGGCCGACTTATTCGTTCCCTAATGCTGCAGCAGGTTGGGGCCTTTTCAAGTATGTTATAACGGTAAATGTTTATAGAGCATCCAATGGATTTTTCAACATATATAATCCCAACGAGGATATTAGAGGACAAGAACAACAATTTTTCTTCACCAAAATTGCAAATCCAAGCAATGGCGAAATAATTCAATTAGGGGAATTATGTGACTGGTATTATTTTGACCAAGAAGCGATGCTTGCAACTGGTAGAGGAACCAAAGATTTTAATATCTATCGTTATGCTGAAGTTTTATTAATTGCTGCAGAAGCCATAGCTGAAAGTGAAGGAGTAAACGCTGAAGCTGCTAACTATTTGGCTCAAGTAAAAGCTAGAGCATCATTAACAGGAAAAACAGTTGCTGCGTACCAAACTGAACTTTTATCATTAAGCAAAAATGATTTTGTGAAAGAAGTATGGGCTGAAAAACTTAGAGAATTACCACTTGAATTTAAGATTTGGGATGACATCATCAGAACTCGCCAATACCCTCAATTTTCAAGTATAAAAGGTAATGTTACATTCGTAAATGTAATTGGAGCTTCAAATAATTGGGGGAAAACTTTTCAGGAAAAAGATTTACTTTGGCCAATTTCTGCAAATGAAATTCAACGTAATCCAAAATTGACACAAAACCCAGGTTATTAAAACTATAATGACTTAGTTGACTAGTCCTAAATAAAAAGCATCTCTGGTAAATATCTATCAGGGATGCTTTCTTTTTATGGATTTGTCTCGTCCTAAAATAGCATTACACAAAAAAAGAACGTTATGAAAGAAAGATAAGAACCGTACGTAAGCGCACACAGAAAGATTACAGCTTGTCCTTTAAATTGCAGGTTGTATCAGAAGTAGAAAACGAAGAGTCAAGCATTAAGGGAACATTACGCAAGTACGGCATTCAACCCCATGGAACAGTTTTGTATTAGCGTCGATCTGTCTTTGAATTCCACCACAAATAAATCCGAATAGCAAAATTTACACGATAAAACAACAAAGGCTGAGAATAATCTCAGCCTTTAATTTTGTTATATTATAAATTCTTAGAATCTGTAACGTAGACCTAATGCAAAACCTTCATACATAAATCCTGTTGTCGGAACAATTTCAAATCCTGGTCTCCAGTCTAAAGAAATTTGAAAAGGTACACTTGGAAAATTATATTCAACACCAAGCTGACCGGCTACTGCTAACTCAAAATTTGTATCACCACTTACATATGCTTTATCACCCTTTTTATAATCATTTCTATATGAAGTAAAACCAAGTTGTGGTCCAACACCAACGTACCAATTAAATCCATCTTGTATAGGAGTCACCCATTGGTAAATACCACTCAAAAATACACTTGAGTAGTCTTTATTAAAACCATAAAGTCCCAAATCGAATTCCATACGAGTGTTGCTGCTAAGTGGATGTTGATAGGAAAATTCACCGCCCCATCCCAAACGAACACCAATCGTTTTTTGTATATCCTGAGAAGATGCAGATGTTGCTAAGCCTGCAACTAATAAAAGTGATAAAAGTAACTTTTTCATTATTCTAAATAATTCTTATTTTAAAGTTCCTACTCATAAGCTTTTCGGATTCCGCTATTTTTTGATTATTAAACGTAGAAAATTTCAATTTGTTCACATTAATAAAAATATTTGTTTTCAATCATCAAAAAGATTTAACTGTTCTTTGCACAAATCAAAGGATTTTCTATGCCAATTGGTTGTACCAAAATTCATTATAGCATTACGATGCTCTTTGGTTGGATAACCTTTATTTTTATTCCAAAGATATTCTGGAAATTCTTTTGCAAGATTTTTCATAAAATCGTCTCTGTAAGTCTTTGCTAAAACTGAAGCCGCTGCAATAGATGCATATTTTTGATCTCCCTTAACTATACACTGATAAGGTATTTGCTTGTAAGGTTTGAAACGATTGCCGTCTACAATTATATGTTCCGGAGGACATTTGAGTTGACTAATTGCTTTGTGCATAGCACAGACAGAAGCCCATAGAATATTCATTTCATCAATTTCCTCAGGAGAACAATTAGCGACTGCATAACTCATTGCGTTAGATTCAATGACTTCTCTTAATTCCAATCTTTTCTTTTCACACAATAATTTGGAGTCAGTCAAATCCTTATGAAAAAAATCTTTGGGAAGAATTACCGCAGCTGCAAAAACCGGACCAGCAAGGCAACCTCTACCCGCCTCATCACATCCGGCTTCAAGACAATTCTCAATAAAAAAATTTTTTAACGGCTCTGAAACTTTCATACCAATTTAAAATGGAATCCAAACTTCCGAATCTTTTGGAGGAAAATCTAGTTGAAAAGATTTAAAATCCACAGAATCATTATACATGAAGTTTGAAAACTCAGATAATTTTTTTAATAATTCCGAACTCATTATTTCATTCCCTTTTACGTGCAACACATTCATTTGAGCTATTATATCTGAAATGATTTTTAACGGTTCATCCTCGATGTCAGGCATTAATGATAAAATCTTATTCTTAGCAACCAATCCCGACTGAAATTGTAATTGATTTTTGTATTTATCTCTCAAGTTTGGGTTTGTTTTGATGGAGTCAATGAATTGAGTTTCTATATGCAAAGAGTCACCAGTGATAGTTGCGAAACGTATAGGAAAAGCGTATTGGGCCAAACTGCCAGTTTCTATGTCATTTATTGTATTTCCTTTACTTGTTTTCAATTCAGAAATATCATTTGAATGGAAATGTCCGGTAAAAATCACTTTCAACCCTTTATCAGCAAATAAAGTGGCTGTGTTTTTCCAGTCATCTAAAAGGTAAGATGCAAAAAAAGTGCTTTGATAAGGCATATGCTCAACCAATCCATGATGCATCATCGCAATTACTTTTTTAGATTGACTTTTTGCATAATCCAAAATATCCAAAGCCCATTTTAAAGTTTTCTCATCTAATCTGCCGCTGGAAATTGTATTTGTTTTGTATTCTTTGTATTTATTTGAATCAAGGCAAAGTAGCCAAGTATTTTTATCTATTTCAACAAGATAACTCAATGAATTTTCATCTTTTTTTATAGCATTCCCGTAGCCACAATTTTTATAAATCTCTGCAAATTCAATGGCACTCACATTTTTTACAGAATAAGTGCTGTCACCGCTATACCCCCTTGAAGTTGGAACATTTACATCGTGATTTCCAGGAATAACAAAAACCCGTTTGCCACATTTTTCCAAATCTTCCATTTTCTGAGAAAATTCAAAATGGCTCTGCAACTCTCCATCTTTTGTAAGATCACCACTCACAAATACAATGTCACAATCCGATTTTTTTATTCTTTCCAACGCTTCATCAAATACCTCATATAAATCTCGAACATTCCGTCCCGTATTTTTTTCGTATTCCTGAATTGCTTTTCCATCTTTCACCAATAATGGCGAGATATAATGCACGTCGCTGATTACCGCTATTTTTACCGGTTTCTGAGCAAATGAAAGTTGTAAAAAGAATACGTATAAAATAATTGTAAATATCTTTTTCATTAAGTAGCTTTTTTATTCTTTGGATATTTTTCCATCTTTATTTCTTTCTGAAAAAGAAATGGAACTGACTTTTTATTTCCCCAAATATGTTCTACCAGTTGCGGATAATCAATAAAAGGATTCCTGTTTCGCTGGATTTTAAATACTGCTTCATTGCGGTCAATTTCCTTTTGACTCACGGGATCTTCTCTATGCCATTTCAGAAGAATTTGTAACGACCAGTCAGAAAAAGCAGAATATTTATTCCCACTTAATTGTGGTGATCTCCAATTCGGGAGTAAACTTTCATACGCAGTAACCATATAGAAATATGTCCGTGCCAAATCTCCTTTGTAAGCATCGTTGGGTTCAAAGACAAATCCCCGATAATTTCCTGCAATATTTTTACCGATTTTTGAACCATTAGTCGATTTCCATGCATAAATACCTACTTCACCATATGGCAAATTACCCCGTTTATTATTTACATATCCATCGGTAGGATAAATATGAAATAAATCGGTGTACATCGGTGAAGCGTTTGAAAACCAACTTTTTGGAAATGAATGTTCTCGGTTGTAGCAATCTCCTTCTTTCTTGTAAGTTTTGCATTTATCTTGTCTGAAGTCAAATCTATATGCAGTTTGATATTGTGGATTGTCTGAATATATATCCCATACTTTTCCATCAGGAGTTGCGTCTGTAAGCATAAAAGCCATCCAGATTTCACGATATTGAAGTACCTGTGGATTTCCGATTATTAATGATAGCTGTGTTTTTAAATCTTTTCCCGATTTACCTTTAATTCCATTGTAATATTGTTCTTTAGAAAACTTTATGTAATCTAATTTTGTCGATTTCTTTTCGGATGAGTTTGGAAATAATTGAAAGAAAATGAGCAGTGAAATGATAAAATTCATCTAAAAAAGATAGTTATTTAGTCTCTGTAACAACAAAGATAAAAATAAAAAAGACGATTTAGTAAAATAATTGTGAGAGTTATTCTTGAAGTAGACGTTCTATGTCGCTGATATTTGCTTTCAAACTTTTGTCTGTTTCAAGTAAATTTTTAATGGTATTGCACGCATGCAGTACTGTAGCGTGGTTTCGGTTACCTACCTGACATCCAATCTGAGATAATGAAAGTTCGGTATACTGTTTAATGAAATACATAGTAATCTGGCGCGCCTGAACAATTTCACGTTTCCGTGAAGATGAATCTATCAAATCTTTCTTGATGTTGAAGTATTTGCAAACAGTCTCCTGAATCTTCGGAACGGTTATTTTCTTCTTTTCAAGTTTTATAGTCTGGTTTAAGACGCGTTGTGCAAGGGTTAAGTCTATTTCGTGGTTATTGATGATAGAATGCGCCATCAAAGAGACTATGACTCCTTCCAAATCACGTACATTTTCAGTTACATTCTTTGCGATAAAGTCAATAACTTCATCAGAAATAGACAAACCATCTGAAAGAACTTTATTTTTAAGAATTTTCTTACGCAATTCCACATCTGGTCTCTCCAAAGTTGCTGTTAGTCCCCATCTGAAACGGGTAAGCAATCTTTCTTCAACACCAGCCATATCCATAGGCGCACAATCTGCAGTCATTATCAACTGTTTATTGTTTTGGTGGAGGTGATTGAATATATGGAAAAACGTATTCTGAGTTTTTTCTAAGCCTGCAAGTTCCTGTATATCATCCATAATCAACACATCCACACTTTGGTAGAAGTTGATAAAGTCGTTGATATTGTTAGAACGACGAGCATCAGTAAACTGGACTTTGAAAAGATGAGCTGAAATATAAAGTACTTTCTTGTCAGGATGCAATTCTTGAACACGCGATCCAATAGCATGACAAAGATGCGTCTTTCCAACTCCTGAGTTTCCATGAACAAAAAGTGGATTAAATGCAGTTTTGGCAGGGTTCAAGGCTACCGCTTCAGCAGCGGTTCTTGCCAAACGATTCGACTCTCCTTCAAAGAAATTATTGAAAGAATATCTCGTATTTATTTGTGAATCGAAATCGGGAGTTTCCATGCGATGGAAAGGCGATGGAATCTTTACAGAAATCTTTTGGGCATTAGAAGATGTATTTGCATTATTTGTATGAACCGTACGCATATCCACAGTTGTGTGGGTTTGGTTTTCTACAATCACCCTATAATTAAGAATTGTGTTAGGACCAAATACACGGAACAGAGTTGACTGAATAAGATCTATGTATTTTTCTTCCAAGTATTCATAAAAAAACTGTGTAGGGACTTGCAACGTTAACTCATTATCCTCATAGGACAAAGGAATTATCGGAGCAAACCATGTCTTAAATGCAGCCTCAGATATATTATCCTTGATCACATTCAAACTGTCATCCCATAATTTTATGAAGTTTGGATTCATTGATTTTTCAAATTTCAGGTCTTTTATAGCGACCATTATTTTTTTATTGGAAATACAAATTTTGCAATAATTTTCTAAATAAAAAAATCAATTTTTTCATCAAAAAATTTGCTTTTGAATAGTGTCTTATAAATCAAGCAACTAATTTTAATATGTTTAATATCAATCGAAAACAGAAACTATATTTTTTTAATCAATTGATAATCAACAAAATTTTTAATTAAAGATTTTACAAAAAAATTGTAATGTTAAGTTCGCAAGATATCGTTAATCCCATAAAATCAATTGATTTTTGAAAAAAACAATAAGACGTCTATTTATAATTATTCTAAATAGACGTCTTACAAAGAAAATGTGTTATCGATTAGAACAACTTAACCTTCACACTCAAATATCTTTCAGGATTTTTACGAATGTCCTCCAACAACCTGGTAGCGTTCTGTATAGTCACATTTAAGCTATCATGCAGTTCTGTTGAGCTGGTGAGTTTACCTAATGTATTGTCAGGAGTATTGATTTTTTGTGAAATCAAATTCAAATTTGCAATTGTTTTATCCAATTCTTGATAAGTCTTGTCCAAATCAATGCGATTAAGCTTCCCTGAGACACTTTTTAAATCTCCCGATATAACATTCAAATTGCTCACGACAGTTGGTATCTGTTGATTTAAACTCCTAGTCATCGTCGTTAAATTTGCACTTGCAACATTTAATGAAAGAATTGTCTGGTCTATTCCATTAATAGAACTTTTCCACAATGGGTCTTGAATAAGTTTATTTACAGCCAACACCACGGAATCAATGTGCATGAGAATTGTATCTGCTTTTGGAACAACTCTTGCAACTCCATCCATCATACCTGCAGTTCTCATTCCTTGAATAGTATCACCTGGACTAAGATATTCGGTAACGTATTCATTTATCAATAGTTTTAATGATGATCCTCCAAGCAAATCCGCACCAAATTCTGCACGGCTTCCTTTTTTTACTTTAAATCCTTTGTCTAGACGTATTTCTACACCAAACTTCATCGGATTCTCCTGAATCATATTGATAGAATTTACCAAGCCAATCTGGAAACCATTGATATAAACTGGTGAAGAGACATTTAATCCAAGAACATCATCAAAAACGGCTACATAGGTGTTCTGTTTCTTGAAGATATTTACTCCCTTAAGGAAATTGATTCCAAAAATTAAAAGACCCAAACTTATGATAAAAGCGATGGCAATGACTACGTTCCTGCTTAAATTTGTTTTCATAAAAATCTAATTGAGGCGCTTTGCGCCATTTAATTTTGTTACAAAAGAATCCGGATATTTCCTTTGAATGTTTTTTAATTGCTGAAAAATTTCTGTTTCATTGGAGGATGCCCCGATAGAGTATTTATAAAGTTTCCCATCATAAGATTCATAAATGGGCCCCATATTTCTAAAAACAGATGAGTTGACATTTAGTTTATTTTCGGAAGTCAAAAATTGAACTGTAAAAGCATTATTGTCAGTATTTACTTCCAATTTATCAGAATCTTTCCCTGCAACTTGTTCTTTATTTTTTAAAGAAGATGCATCACTGAATACGACGCTTTTTTTGTCATATTCTCTTTTGAATTCCGAAAAAGCTTTATAAATAGAATTTGCCAGTGAATTTTTGCCGTTTTCACTTGTCAAAAATGCTTCGTCAGAACGGTTTGTGATATAGCCCATCTCTATAAGCACACTCGGCATTGCAACTTCCCGTAAAACCAAAAAACCAGCTTGTCGTACACTTCTATTTACACGATCTGATTCTTCTACAAGTTTATGCTGTATTAATGAAGCGAGATATAAGCTATGCTTCAAATACTGATTTGACATAAACTCAAAAATAATGTACGACTCCGGTTCATTGGGATTAAATCCTTGATATTTTTGAGAATAGTTGTCTTCATAAAGAATTACAGAGTTTTCTTTTTTCGCTACATCCAGATTATCTTTGCTTCTGTGCAGTCCAAGAATAAAAGTTTCTGCACCGGGAGGTGAAGGTTTATTAGGTCCCATCGCATTGCAGTGAAAAGACATAAAAAGATTGGCTTTTGCATCATTTGCGATATTAGCACGCTGATTCAGAGGAATGAACGTATCATTATTGCGCGTGTAGATTACATCAACATCTGAATGATTATCCTCAATCAATCTTCCAACCTTCTTTACAACAGATAATACAATGTCTTTTTCTTTAGAATAAGAACCTACTGCACCAGGATCCTTTCCACCGTGACCGGCATCCAAAACTACCTTGAACTTCCTCTTTTGAGCATCTGTATTTTGGACATACAATAATACAAATAAAAAGGTCAGTAAAATAATTATTTTGTTGCGACTCATGAACTGAAATTTTGATTGATGCAAAAATAATTATTTTTTGCAAACTTTTATTATCTGTACAAACTGAATGAATGATATTTAAACACTTATTTGCTTTGTTTTGCTGGTAAATAGTAATCTTGACGTGGCAAGAGATAATTCAGGTTTGCAATTCCCCACATTACAACAGCAGTAACTGTTGAAGCATGTTCTTCATATTCTGGAATACTCTTGTTATAAGTATCTCTTTCTGTATGCCATATTTCGCCATATTCAAATCCATATCCTTTTACATCTTCAATTCCAAAACCCGAAGTTGGAACTCCATTAAGCGCAAAATAAGCATGGTCACTTCCTCCAGCTGTCTTTGGAATAGGACGAGGTTCTCTTTTATATAATGTAAATGAAAAATCTTTATTCATTTTTTTTATAGGTTCAACGATTTTCTCCATATCTTTCATCCAAGATTGAGGTACAGACATGGATACGGGAGCCAGTGGACCATAATCTCTATTGATGAGATTTGAAATTCGCGGAAGTTTTTCTTTGTTTTGTTCAACCCAAGCTTTTGAACCTAGCAAACCAAATTCTTCTCCCGCCCAAAGGCAAAACAGCATGGTACGCTTTGGTTTCCCGCCAGCTTTCATAATCATGCGTGCAGCTTCCATCGTAGGAGCGACGCCGGAAGCATTGTCAACACCGCCAGTAGCTGTATCGAAGGAGTCAATGTGACCACTTGCCATCACATATTCATCGGGAAATTCCGTTCCGGGTATAATTCCGATAACATTATGGTATTTGATCGGACCAATTCTAAAATGGTTGCGGATGTCAAATTCCAAAGTGAATTTTCGTCTTTCCTTTACCATTTTCTCGATAATTGTATATTGATTTTCATCCAGTTTGATATCCGGCAATGTCGGCAAATTATAAAAATCCATCTTCATAATATTTGCGCGGTCATACATTGCTTGCAAAGGAACTTTTGCCGATTGAATAAATCCCAAAACTCCGGCTTCCTTCATTTGCTTGTAGAAAAGAGCCGGTTCGTATTTATATTCTATCAGTGAAGTGTTTTTTCTGTTATAATAATTGTCGCGCTCAATTTCATTGTTTTTCTTTTCTATGTCGTTATTCAGCGCTATCAAACTATCGCGTCTTTCATTAGCAGATTCAGAATAGTCAATAGGAAAACCATTATTTTTACCGCCAATTAATACCCACGCTCCTTTCAACAATCCTTTCATCCTGTTGAATTCTTCTTGTGTACGTGGTTCCAATACAACTCTTCCTTCCTGTATGCCTTTTGTTCCTGAGGTGTATGAGGGTGTAACGAAATGTAGCGGTTGGGAATTTTCACCGATTAATCTACCAAACCAAGGACCTCTTTCAAAACCAACAGGCAATGTGCCCGCTTCTTGTATTTCTACCTGCATTCCCCATTCTTTAAACTTGTCAGATGCCCATCTTACAGTAGTTTCATAAGCCGCAGAACCTAAAATACGTCCTCCAATTCTATTGGAAAGTACATCCAGGTGCTGCATGGTTTGATTATCGTTTTTCCCAACTTCAATAATCTTCAGTGCTACTTTATCTTGTGAAAATATATTTATCGGGGCTAGGAGCGCGATAATAAAAAACAGTTGAGCTAATTTTTTCATTTGTACATAGATATTGTGTAAAAATCATTTTTTACTTATTCATGGAAATAGCATTCCCTGATCTTCAATCCTTTTTCTTCCTAAATGTTTGTAAGCTAAATCCGTCACTTCTCTTCCACGGGGAGTACGTTTGATAAAACCTTCTTTGATTAGGAACGGCTCATAAACTTCTTCGATAGTTCCAGCATCTTCGCCTACAGCGGTGGAAATGGTTGTAATTCCAACAGGACCACCTTTGAATTTATCAATAATCGTCAGTAATATCTTGTTGTCCACATCATCCAGACCAAATCTGTCGATATTTAGTGCTTCGAGTGCGTAAATGGAGATTGGTTTATCAATTTTTCCGGAGCCTTTCACTTGCGCAAAATCACGCACCCTACGAAGTAAAGCATTTGCAATACGTGGCGTTCCACGACTACGGGAAGCGATTTCCGTGGCGGCATTTCTTTCACATTCGATATTCAAAATATTTGCCGAACGCAATACAATTTGTACTAAAGTTTCCAAATCGTAATATTCTAGATGCATGTTAATACCAAAACGCGCTCTTAACGGACTAGTTAGTAATCCGCTGCGCGTAGTAGCACCAACAAGAGTAAAGTGATTTAAATCTATCTGAATGGAACGCGCGCTGGGACCTTTATCTATAAGGATATCAATGCGAAAATCTTCCATGGCGCTGTAAAGATATTCTTCAACGATAGGAGAAAGACGGTGTATTTCATCAATAAACAAAACATCGTTCTCTTCCAACGATGTAAGAATTCCCGCCAAATCACCCGGTTTGTCCAATACCGGTCCGGAAGTGACTTTGAAACCAACTCCCAATTCGTTGGCAATGATATTGGAAAGCGTTGTCTTTCCCAATCCAGGAGGTCCGTGCAGTAAAACATGGTCAAGCGATTCACCACGCATGCGCGCCGCACTCACAAAAATCTGTAGATTTTCGACAATTTTGTCCTGACCGGAAAAATTAGCGAATGAAAGCGGACGTAGCGCATTGTCCAAATCGTTTTCACGTTCTGAAAATCGCTCTGAATGATGTATATCGAAAGCTTCTTGCATGAATTTTATACGTAGTTACAAATGTAGATAATTCTTTTGACTTTCAGAAACCGCCTTTACGTTTCGTTGGAAACCTGCGAACTTTATCCGTTTTATGGCTGATTTTCTAAATAAAAATCTGAAATCTTCATCATTCATTTTTTCCAATCTTTCTAAATCCAATGTCAGGAACTCCGGTTTTGGAAAAAATTCTTCCGTCGTATTGGATTGCGAATACCGATTCCACGGACAAACTTTCTGGCAAACATCACATCCGTAAACGTTGTTGTTCAATAATGGAACAATCGCTACGTCAATTTCGGAGGATTTGTTTTCTATCGTTTGATAAGAAATACATCTTTTCGCATTTAAAATATAAGATTTGACAAAAGCATTGGTAGGACACGCCTTTTGACATTTGTCACATTTTCCACAATTATTACTTATTGGCTCATCATAAGACAGTTCTAGATCTATTATCAATTCACCCAAAAAAAAGTAAGAACCTTTATTGGGAATAATCAGCAAAGTATTTTTGCCAATAAACCCCAGGCCTGATTTTGCAGCCCAATATCTTTCCAACACAGGTGCGGAATCGCAAAAAACGCGACCCTGTACTGAGGGACAACGTGACTGAATAAACTCGAGCAATTTATATAATTTTCCGCGCACCACATCATGATAGTCTTCGCCATAGGCATAATACGCAAATTGAGGAACTTCTAGAGGAAGAATTTGTGACGGATAATAATTAAGCGCGACGCAGATAATGGATTTTGCTCCTTCAACTAACTTGAGAGGGTTAATACGCTTCTCCACATTTCGTTCAAGATAAGACATATCACCTTGATAACCTGCCGAAATCCATTTTCCATAACGAATACTCTCACCCGAATCTTCAGCAGCACATATTCTGCACGCATCGAAACCCAAATTAATGGCGGCTTGTTTTATTTCTTCAGCGTAAGTCATGGGGAAAATTTAACGGAGAATAATGTCTTTTACTATATCTGCACCTGCATATTCATTTAACCGTTTGATAAGATTATTTTTGCTCATCAATAATTCGGCACGCAATACAGATGAAGAAAGCTGGACATGCAGATTTCCCCGATAAAAATATATTTTTTTTGTGTAAGAATTGACGCCCTCTCCTAATAACTCTTTCCATGCCCACACCGCTCTGTTTTCGGCAAGCTTGGTTTTAATGCCTACATTCTTTTCCATAAATTCGGAAAGAATTTCGCTCAATGGTCGTGCCTGATGTCTTTGCATAATTAATCTGATAAAGGTAGAATAACTCCGTTGGTTACTTCGTAAATATGGTATGGTTTGTCGGTTTGACTTAGAATTTTATCAAGTGAGCCACGTTTAGTGTCTGAAATAAATATTTGTCCGAATTCTTCCCCGGAAACCAGTTTTACAATTTCTTCCACACGTGATGAATCAAGTCTGTCGAAAATGTCGTCGAGAAGAAGAATCGGCGTTTTACCGCCTTGTTCCAACAAAAAATGAAACTGTGCCAGTTTTAGTGAAACAAAGAAAGTCTTGTTCTGCCCCTGTGAACCGACTTTTTTTATAGGATATCCTTCAAGCAACATTTCCAAATCATCCCTATGGATCCCCACAGTAGTATGACCAATGGCGAAATCGCGGCGGCGCATCGCTTTCAATTCTGCCATAAAATCATTATCACTGAGCGAGGAAACATATTTCAAAGAAACATTCTCAGCACTTCGGCTGATTTGCTGGTAGAATCGATTAAATATCGGAACCATTTTTTCGATAAACCAACGACGTTTTTCGAATACTACTTTTCCCTCAGCGACCATTTGTTCTTCCCAAAGTCCCAACAATGTATCATCGACGGGTTCATCACTTTTTAGCAGAACATTGCGCTGTTGGAGTGCATTGGTATATCTAGTCAGTGCGTGCAGGTATTCTTTGTCGAACTGCGAAATCGCCATATCCATAAACTTTCGTCTCTCTTCGCTTCCTCCCTGAATAAGTTCATTATCAGCGGGAGAAATCATCACCAGCGGAATCAATCCGATATGGTCCGAAAGTTTGTCGTAATCCTTTTTGTTGCGCTTAAACTGCTTCTTTTGTTTTCTACGCAAAGCACAATATATCTCCTCGGCAGATTGGCTGTCAGTTTGATATTTTCCCTGCAGCATACACACATCCGCTTTATGATGAATTATTTGTGAATCGATAGGATTTGTATAACTTCGGCAAAAAGAAAGATAATAAACTGCGTCAAGGAGATTGGTTTTTCCCATCCCATTATTACCCAAAAAACAGTTTATTTTGGGCGATAACTCAATATCTACCTGTTCCAGATTTTTATAATGAAGAATGGAGAGTTGGTTTAAAATCATATTTACATTTTGTTTTTCGTTACTCCATGAGTAAACGCTGCAATTCGTCAGCAGAAACATTCAATTTCAATCTTCCTTGCGAAGCGAAAGTAATTTTACCACGCTCTTCAGAAACGATGATTACTTTAGCGTCTGTTTCCTGTGTAACGCCCAGTCCTGCACGGTGACGAAGACCTAAATGTTTTGGAATATTCGGGTTTTGAGAAATGGGAAGAATACATCCCGCAGCAGTAATTTTTTTTCCTTCTACAATCATCGCCCCATCGTGAAGCGGACTGTTTTTGAAAAATATATTTTCTATAAGACGTGACGAAATAACTGCATCCAAGCGTTCGCCCGTCCGCTCGAACATCCCCAAGTCCATATCATTTTTAATAACAATCAAAGCCCCTGTATTACTACGAGACATATTCATACATGCCAGAACAAGCGCTGTATAATGTGAGATGTCACCTTTGTTGTCATCCAATTGGGGAATAAAAAGTTTAGCTACAAACCGCCATCCCTTTCGAGAACCCAGTGACATCAAAAATCTACGGATTTCGTCCTGAAATAATACAACAAGCAAGATACCTCCAATACTTACAAACTTATCCAAAATGGAACCTAAAAGCATCATGCCAAATACCTGAGATACCAAAATCCACACCATTATAAATATCAGTATACCGATAAATAGCGGACGCATACCAGATATTTTGACCAATCGATAGAGATAATAGAGCAGCAATGCTACCAATATCACATCAATCAAATCTTTTAGTCCAAAATGAGCAAACATACGTTATTCTGTTATAATTTGATATTTTTTGATTTCGTCCGTTATCTTCACGCACTCTACCGCCGCTTTCACATCATGAACACGCAAAATATCCGCTCCGTTCATTAATGCAAAAGTATTCAGAACAGAAGTTCCGTTGAGTGCTTCTTCAGCTGAGGTTTTTAGCAATTTGTGAATCATTGATTTCCGTGAAATTCCCACCAAAATAGGAGATTCGAGAATATCAAAATATGGAAGATAAGACATCAACTCATAGTTTTGCTGCAATGTTTTGCTAAATCCGAAACCCGGGTCAATTATTACATCTTTCACTCCCAACTGATGCAGTTCATCCATTTTTTCAGCAAAATAGCGAATGATATCTTGATACAAATTGTCGTAGTTGGTAAATTGCTGCATTGTTTGCGGAACACCCCTCATATGCATCAAAATATATGGAACATTTAACTTAGCCACAGTTTTGAACATGGTGTCATCAATCTGACCACCAGAAATATCGTTGATAATATTCACGCCAAATTCTTCTACGGTCATTCGGGCAACATCACCATAGAAAGTATCTACCGAGATCAACATTTCGGGAAACTCTCTGCGGATAGCACGAAGTGCCGGACGCAAGCGCTTGATTTCTTCTTCAGCAGTAAGAAATTGCGAATATGGCGTGGTCGATTGTCCGCCTACATCAATAATTCGTCCGCCATCATCAATCACTTTTTTGCAAGCGTTTATGATATCTTCTTCTGTATTTTTGCGGCTGCCGGAGAAAAAAGAGTCGGGAGTGATATTCACAATACCCATTACCCAAGGTTCTGTAAAATCGAATAGTTCTCCGTTTATATTGATATTTTTATTCATAACTTTTATAATGTGGAATCAGGAAGCTGGTAAGGATAGTCGATTGTATAATGCAATCCGCGGCTTTCCTTTCTCAAAGTGGCTTGTTTAATAACATAATAAGCTACCTTTATAATATTACGAAGTTCGCAAATTTCTTTGGAAACCGTAGAACGCTGAAACAAATTTTCAGTTTCTTTAAATAGAATATTCAATCTGTCCATTGCACGCTTCAAACGCAAATCAGAACGAACAATACCCACATAAGACGACATAATCTGTCCTACTTCTTTGTATGTTTGGGTAATCAGCACCATTTCTTCAGTTAGTGTAGTTCCCTCTGTATTCCATTCAGGAATGTCATATTGAAAATCGAAGTTCTTGAAAATAGGAATTGAATGTTTGGCAGCGGCATCAGCAAAAACAACTGCTTCAATCAGTGAATTGGATGCCAATCTGTTTGCTCCGTGCAAACCGGTGCAAGCACATTCGCCATTTGCATACAAACGAGAAATACTGGTCTCCGCATTCGTATTCACCTGTATACCTCCGCAAACATAGTGAGCAGCAGGGGCTACAGGAATATAATCTTTAGTTATGTCAATTCCGTAAGAAAGACACTTTTCGTAGATATTAGGGAAATGCTTTTTTGTTTCCCCAGGGTCTTTGTGGGTAACATCTAGATAAACGAAATCCCATCCATGATTTTTCATCTCAGTGTCGATGGCACGGGCCACGATATCACGCGGAGCCAATGATTTTCTTTCATCATATTTATCCATAAACTCCTTGCCGTCCTGCGTTCTCAAAACACCGCCGTATCCACGCATGGCCTCAGTGATAAGAAAAGATGGACGTTCACCGGGATAATACAATGCAGTAGGGTGGAACTGTACAAACTCCATTCCTTTGATCACTCCCCGTGCTCTCGCAACCATAGCTATACCATCGCCTGTGGCAACAAGAGGATTAGTAGTAGTGTGATAAATGCAACCAATTCCACCAGTCGCAATCATTGTGATGCGTGATAAAAATGTCTCAACTTCTCCCATGGCTTCATTTAGAATATAGGCTCCATAACAAGCTATATCAGGAGTAGCATGTGTAACAATTGCACCCAAATGATGCTGAGTTAGGATTTCTATGGCAAAACAATGGTTGTAAACATCAATATTTGGGTGTTTTTTGATTGCCTCAATAAGGCTGGTCTGAATCTCAGCACCGGTATTATCTTTGTGGTGAAGAATGCGAAACTCGGAGTGTCCGCCTTCTTTATGCAGATCGAAGTTTCCTTTCTCATCCTTGTCAAAGTTCACGCCCCAACTGATAAGCTCGTTTATTTGAGCAGGTGCCTCACGAACTACTTTTTCAACCACTTCTTTGTCGCACAATCCGGCACCCGCAATCAGTGTATCCTGAATATGTTTATCGAAATTATCCCAAGGATTGGTAACGGAGGCTATTCCTCCCTGTGCGAAATATGTGCTGGCACCTTCCAATGTATCTTTTGAAATGATGGCGACTTTACCGTGAGAAGCTACTTTCAAGGCATAACTCATTCCGGCAATACCCGAACCTATCACCAAAAAATCATAAGTATGAAGTTTTTTCATTTCTCTATATATTCAATCCTACAAATGTAGACAAATAAGCGCAAAAAGCCTTAGCTACAAAGGAAAAAAGAAAAAGATAACTCCACCTATTTACTTAGAGAACCTCCGCTTCAAATCCTGTCCTTTTGATGGTTTTAATGATATCTGCTTCTTCCAGATCGTCTGTTTCTACGGTTAGGATTTTATCAGGATTATCCGTATCTACTTTCCAGGAAGAAATGCCTTCTTTCTTGTCAAGAAACGGGGTAACTTTTGCAACACAATTGCCGCAGTTGATATTTGTTTTGAATCGTAATGTACGCATAATTATAATGTTTAAAATGTTTATATTTTCTTACTTTTTAATCTCAAACTATTGGTCACCACACTCACCGAACTCAATGCCATAGCCGCACCGGCAAACATCGGGTTAAGCAGAAATCCGGTGAACGGATAAAGAATGCCTGCGGCAATGGGAATGCCGATAACATTATATATGAATGCCCAGAAAAGATTCTGGCGGATGGTTTTAACTGTTTCTTTTGAAAGGTGAATGGCTTTCGGAATTTTCAGCAAGTCAGACGAAATGATGGTCATATCGGCAACGTCCATCGCTATGTCGCTGCCTTTCCCCATCGCGATGCTCACATCCGCCTGCGCCAGTGCCGCACTGTCATTAATACCGTCGCCCACCATCGCCACTTTCTTGCCTTGTTGTTGCAATTCTTTCACAAGTGACGCTTTTTGCTCGGGAAGAACCCCTGCTTTGTAATTGGTAATTCCTAATTGTTTTGCCAAATCGGCTGCCACCTTCTCGTTGTCTCCTGTGAAAATGGCAACGTCTATTCCCATCTTTTGCAATTGATTTACAGCCTGCAATGATGTTTCTTTGATTTTATCCGTAATGCTCACTGCTGCGAAAGCGCGATTTTCATCCGCGAA
The DNA here is from genome assembly GCA_032068765.1 of Dysgonamonadaceae bacterium. Taxonomy (GTDB): domain Bacteria; phylum Bacteroidota; class Bacteroidia; order Bacteroidales; family Dysgonomonadaceae; genus DAMBHY01. The sequence continues at coordinate 27,003 of DAMBHY010000018.1, forward strand.
GATAGCGATGGTGCGCGCTTTATCCATAGCGGAATGAATTTTATCGTACAACTCATTCGGAATTATGATTTTTTTTGAAAGAATAAATGATTCACTTCCGATGAAGTATTTTTTATTCTGATAAGTTCCTTCGATGCCTTTTCCGCTGATTTGCTCCACCTTTATATCATCCAGCAGTCTTACATCGCTTTGCATTGCACGGGTAACGGCTTCCGCCAGCGGATGTTCGGAATTGTGTTCAATGGAATAGAAAATATCGCGATGCAAGGGTTCGGATTCAGCCGACCAAAAGAAGGATTCCACTTCGGGACGACCTTCGGTGATGGTTCCTGTTTTATCCAACACCACTACATCAAGATGTTTCGCATTCTCGAGACTTTTCGCATCTTTTATCAGGATTCCGGATTCAGCACCTTTACCAATTCCTACCATAATGGCAGTAGGAGTGGCGAGTCCCAAAGCACACGGGCAGGCAATCACCAGAACGGTAACCATCGCCATCAGTCCATAAACAAACCCCTGATTTCCTCCGAAAATCATCCAAACGACCAAACTCAAAACGGCGATACCCATTACCACCGGAACAAAAACCGCGGCAATCTTATCCACCAATCCCTGCACAGGAGCTTTGCTGCCCTGTGCCTCATCCACCGTGCGGATGATGTGAGCGAGCAGTGTATCTTTTCCTACTTTCGAAGCACGCAAACGGAAACTTCCTTTCTGATTCATCGTGCCTGCGAAGACCGAATCTCCCGATTTTTTCTCCACCGGAATGGGTTCGCCGCTGAGCATACTCTCGTCCACAAACGACATTCCATCCGTGACGATTCCGTCCACCGCCACACGTTCGCCGGGTTTTACCAACACAATATCGTTCATCACCACCTCATCAATGGCAATTTGCGTAGGATTGTCATTTCTGAAAACAGTAACCGTTGACGGCTGCAAACCCATCAGTTTACGGATGGCTTCGGAGGTGTTTCCTTTGGCTCGCGCCTCCAGCATCTTCCCCAGCAAAATGAAAGTGATGACCACGCCCACACTTTCGAAATAAACATGCGGTTCTAATCCGCGGCTCGTCCAAAACTCGGGAAAAATCATGTTGAAAATGCTGAACAGATAGGCAATGCCCGTACTCAGTGCCACGAGCGTATCCATGTTTGCCGATTTGTGTCGTGCCTGCTTCCACGCACCTACGAAGAACCTCCGTCCGGCGATAAAAAGAATAGGCGTTGCCAGCAACAGCATCGTGATGTTGGCATACGGTGCGTGCATGTAAAACATGCCGATGATGACCAACGGAACAGACAGAATTCCCGACCACAGCGTTTGTCGGCGAAGTTTGGCATAATTTTCCTTTTCAATCTCCTGCAGTTTCTTCACCGACGCTCTCTCCTCCTCTATCAGCATATCGTAACCCACTTCCTGCAGTGCTGTTTTCATCGCTTCAGCATTGGTGATGGAGGGAATATACGTGACGTGTCCTTTGCCGTTCCCATAATTGACCGACGCATCCAATACGCCCGGCACAAAACCGAGAATATTCTGCGTGCTCGATGCACAGGCAGCGCACGTCATGTTGAGGATGGGATAGTTGAGGGAGGACGTAGCAACCTCACCGCCTTGTTCCCTTATCTTTTCTACCAAATCCTGAATAATCTCCGAGGCGTCATCTTCATATTTTGGTTGAATGGAAATCTGCAGTTCTTTTCCCTCCATACGCATCTCGGCAATGCGTTTATCTTGTAGAGAAGTCAAATCGAAGTTGTCAGGAATCTTATATAATGGAATAGGATATATCATGTAAGTGTGATTTTAAATGCAAGCAATTTACAAACAAATGGCTGGTGATAAAAGTTTGTGTATGTAGAAATAGAAATAATCTGTTCTTAAAACAAATATTTAACAAATTTATTTGCATATTCAAACAATTCACTACCTTTAAGCCGAATTTAATCGAAAACAGTTAATAAAAACTTACTCTACATACCTCTGAAGTTCTACAATTATTGTATATAAATAGTATGAACAAAGGAATAAAGACATATCATCCCCTTTCTGATACGGCAAATATTTTCCCGCAAACATACAAAAGTATATTCGTCACCGTGAAAGCTCTCATGTAACTTTTACAGCATATAATTTTTGAAACCCGATTATGGAGGATTTGCAGGAGTTAATAGTGATGGCGATTTGACATTTAGAAACTCTGATATGATAGATACTGAACTTATATGCCATGAATGGACTCATTTATTTCAAAAAACTGATAAAAATACAAATGTATTAGGAGACAAAGTTGGTATGTTTGAGTTTGAAAGATATTTTATTGAAGACGTATTAACAATTATTGAATGTAAAGGAGATTTAAATAGTCAACAAGCTCTTTATCGTTCTTGGGCTTCATTTGATGATATAAATTTATTGGAAAATGACCCATATATGAAATGGTTGCTTCAATTAACTAACAATGGAACGACTTATCCAACATCAATTGATAAAAGTGTTTTTTACAAATTTGCATTAGATTTTGGGCGTATACAAACTGAATATGGAGAAGGTAGAAGTTATAAAAATGGTGGAACTTATTTATATCATGGAATTGATTATACTCCTACATCAGCAATAAATTTATTTTCTTTAGTATCTAAAACTTGTAAATATTGAATTATGAAAACTATTTTAAAAACTATTTTTTTATTAGGAATCTATTGTTCTAATATTTTGAATATAAATTCTCAGACTAATTGTGTTTCAAGAAAGCAAATAAGTACCAATCAAAATACTTATATTATCGTAGAAAAAGAATTTCTTTATTACTGTTTTAATAACAAGAATAAACTTTATGAAACAACTCATATTCCGAAATATTTTAATTTCGAACCGTCCAAAATGGACGCAATCCAAGTCTCAGAAGAGAATCTTCTTAAAATAGATAATCTGGTAAAGAATTATTTCAAGTCTTTTTTTCAATCACATTCAAATAGTATTAGAAGACCGCTAAATATTGCTCTTCTTGCTGATAATAAAGGGACACTAAGAGAAATTAGAATTTCTTATTCTAAGGAAGGTGGAATTATTCCAGCAACCATTATTGAAAACTTCGAAAAGACTTTATTAAATAGCAATATAAAATTAGACTTTAAAAATTCTATCTATTCAGAATCAGAATGGGTTGGTTTAAGAGTTTATTATAATCCAAATAATATTATAAATTCCAATCCTCCATACAAACGTGGTATTAATCGTAATATTGAATAGACAATAATTATATTAAAAACCCCAGCATTCCCCTGCTGGCGCGCCTCTCTGAGGCGTGACCTTACTGACAAAATTTTACAACTTGTGTATTATTAGATAAAAACAAAATCTATTGTTCTATCGGCAAATCATCGATTGCAAATCCTCCGGCAGCGTAGGAATGATTTATCAGTATATTTCGGGACTTCCCCCTGCTGGCGCGCCTCTCTGAGGCGTGTCCTTACTGACAAATTTTTACAACTTGTGTATTATTTGATAAAAACAAAATCTATTGTCCTATCCGGCAATCACCGATTGAAAATTGTCCGGCTATTTTTACTATTAATATTAATAATTGATAACAAACCCCGACACTTAACAAATTATTGCCAGGGTTATTTTAATCTAAAGAAAAAATCTATCGCAAATTCAAATTCACTGTCAAATGTTTGTCGCTTCTCACATAAGTGCTTACTACTTCATAAGTCATAGAGGTTTGTGAAGAAGGAGCATTGATGATTTGAGAAGAGCGGGGATAAAGAACGATGCTTCTTCCGCCTTCAGAAGGCTGCAACTCGAAATACAAATCGCTGTTGTTTTTGATTTCGTAGAAGTTGATTTTACTACCGTCTTTCCTTGTTTCAGTATAAAACGAAGGAGCAACATTAACACAAGCGTTGAACAGAGCACGAACGTTTTCTTCTTTTCCAACCAAATATTTACTAGCCCATGCCACTGTTCTGCCTGCATTTAATGCTTCGCGGATGGCTTCCGCGCTTCTATTTTTAGCCATCACCAAAGTCATGGTGCGGTGTACGTAATTTTTACTCAAGTCGTAATCGTGTGCCACAAGATTGTGGATATCGGAAGTTCCCATCACGGTAAGACCTTTGTCGATACACCAGTCCAGCGCCTTCATGTGGAAACCGAAACCGTTGATAACTTCAATTCCTTTCAAAGCCTTATTTTTATATAAATCGTCTACAAAAGGAATCCATTCATACGAACCTTCTATTTTGGGCTGCCATCCTGGATGATTCCAGAAGATGAAAGCATTTTGCTCTGCCGCTTTCATTACAGCCGCCTTGTCATATTCGTTGGTTTTTCTGTCTTCGATATATCCGGACGCGTCACCGATAAATATGGCATTGAAATGTCCGGGAGGTGTATTGCGGGTAACTTCGGTACCTTTTACCAAAATGATATTACTTTTGTTAGCGTCATTTTGAAGAAGTTCATAACCACGATTGTGATCAACTTTCACATCATCTTTGTGCGGATGATATTCAATGTGGTCGGTGATGGCGATGGCATCCAGTCCTTCGCGCCATGCTTCTTGATTTCTAACATTTGGCCAAACATGACCGTCAGAGAAAACTGTATGCATGTGGAAATCGCATTTCAAAACCTGATAACCATTCACGTCAGGGATTTGTATGTTTTGTCTGTATTCGGGTCGGCGATTTTCGTCCAGATACATCATTCCTCTTCCATCCGCTTTTTGAGCGAATGTGTAAACTGAGAATAATAAGCAAAGAGAGAATATTAAATTGCGTGGCTGTTTCATTGTTTTATCTTTTTATCATCGAAATAATACAAAGCAAAGAAACAAGAATATTGTTACAAATCGGTTAGATTTTTACTAAGAAAATATTACTTGGAAAAAGGAGCATAAAAAAAGTTGTCCCTTTCGTGGAACAACTTTCTATATTACTATAATGATACCCCCTGCTGGCGCGCCTCTCTGAGGCGTGATCTTACTGACAAAATTTTACAACTGGTGTATTATTTGATAAAAACAAAATCTATTGCTCTATCCGGCAAATCATCGATTGCAAATCGTCCGGCAGCGTAGGAATGATTTATCAGTATGTTTCGGGACTTCTCCAAATCAACTTTCAATGGCGAGAAGTATGTTTCGGGACTTCTCCAAACCTGTTTTCAATGACAAGAAGTATATTTCGTGATTTCTCCAAACCTACTTTCAATAGCGAAAAGTATGTTTCGGGTCTTCTCCAAACCTACTTACAATGACAAGAAGTATATTTCGGGATTACTCCAAATCAACTTTCAATGGCGAGAAGTATGTTTCGTGATTTCTCCAAACCTACTTTCAATGGCGAGAAGTATGTTTCGGGACTTCACCAAACCTGCTTTCAATAGCGAAAAGTATATTTCGTGGCTCCTCCAAACCAATTTAAAAGAAACGAGAATATTGTTGCAAATCGGTTAGATTTTAAATATTACAAGAAAGAGCATAAAAAAAGTTGTCCCTTTTGTGGAACAACTCTATATATTATATTGATATCTTCTTAAACTTGTTTCAAATAGACTGCAACGGAACCGTCGCCCACATTGAACCAGCCTTTGCCATCGTCTCCGATGGTGACATCGGGCATATTTCCCATTTTGTCGTACCACACAGAGCCTGCATAATCCGTCCCTATAAACATCGGTTTGACACCGCCAGTGCTGTTGCTCATAATCACGGCGCATCCGTCAGGATGATTTTCATCGCCGTGACGTACCCATCCGACTACATTTTTATCATCAAAATAGTCATCCTGCTCGCCATAAGCAAAATCGCGGCGCACATCCAATAACTGGTCGATAACCCACTGCATTCCCGGCTGAGGGTTTTCGCCTCCAATTCCGTAATAGTCGCCGAGGAAAAGACACGGGTAACCATCTTTGCGAAGCAAAATAATGGCATATGCCAAAGTTTTGAACCAAGGCTGAACAAAGGATTCCAGCGCCTGATGAGGTTGTGAATCATGGTTGTCCACAAAGGTGATAGCAGTCAGTGGAGAATGATTGAGCACGCTGTTGCTGAATATATTGCGCATGTCAAATCCAATACCATCATCCGATGATTGTTTGAAATTGAAATGCAATGCCACATCAAACAGGCTTATTTTATAATCCACCGTACGCATATAGTCTGTAATCACCATCTCATCATAATACCAGTATTCACCGGCAATGTAGAAATCTTCTCCGAATTCTCCCTTCACATGGTCTACCAAATCCTTCATAAACCAATCATTGATATGCTTGATAGCATCTAGACGGATACCGTCTAAATCTAATTCTCGGATAAACCAACTAATCCATCGTTTAGTCTCTGTCTGTACGTCGGGATGTTTGTAGTCAATATCAGTAAACATCAGGTAATCGTAATTATAAAACTCCTGACTTACAGATTTATCAAAATAATCTATTCCTTTATTCTCTCCGAGAATAATATAAATCGCTTCTTTACTATCGCGATAGTTATAATCCGTGGCAGAAAAGTGTTCCCAGCTCCATTGAAATTCAGAATATTTTCCTTGTCTCCCCGGGAAAGTAAAACGCGTGAATCCTTCTATTTCGTAAGGCTCGCTAACTTGTTTGTTTCTGTCATTTGGGTCAACTTCAATCGCTGTGAATACTTCTGATTCATCGCCGCCGGCTTTGTGATTAAGAACAACGTCTGCATAAACGGCAATTCCATTATCGTGCAACGCTTGGATACAATCGTGCAATTCTTGTTTTGTTCCATATTTGGTGCGAACAGTTCCTTTTTGGTCAAATTCTCCCAAATCATACAAGTCATAAGCACCATATCCCACATCATCCGACGAAGTGCCTTTGTAACAAGGCGGAATCCAAACTCCCGTTACGCCAATTTGGCTGAGATGTTGCGCATCATCCCTCAATCTGTTCCACAGTTGTCCATCGTTTGGCAAGTACCATTCAAAGTACTGCATCATCACTCCATTTGTACGCATTGTCTCTTTTTCTATTTAGTTTTGAGAATTAGGTTCTACCCAGTCTCCGTTATCTTTAATTAATTGAATAAGCCTTTCTACAGCTTCTGATTGAGGAATATTTTTTTCAATACATTCTTTCTTTTTGTAAAGAGAAATTTTTCCATGCTCTGCGCCTACATATCCGTAGTCAGCATCTGCCATCTCACCAGGACCATTCACAATACATCCCATTACTCCAATTTTCAGATTTTTAAGATGAGAGAAATGTTGTTTAATCAAGGCTACTGTCGTTTGCAAATCAAACAACGTACGACCACAGCTAGGACAAGAAATAAATTCCGTTTTGCTTGTGCGAACACGTGCTGCCTGAAGAATTCCAAATGCATAAGCATCGACATCTGGATCCGAAATTTCTCCAAAATTGCTGAGCATGATGCCGTTACCAAAACCGTCTAAAAGTAAAGTTCCCAAGTCAACTCCGGCTTTCACTTGCAAATCTTCTGGAAGGTTTTCTTTGTAACTTCTTTGAATTACAACGGGAACTTTGCAGTCTTCAATCAATAATTTGTGGAAAAATGCGCGCTGCTCTCCTACCCCATTTTTGTGCTTAGTTTCGAGAATTACAACTATTTTTTTATCCGACTTCAAAACTTGCAAAACATCGTCTTTCAATTCAGGATAATTCATTCTTAAGAATTTTACCTCAGCATCACACGATGAAAGCTCATTTAAGTTTTTACACGTGAATAATGGGAATCTATCAATTTCTTTTTTCCATCCAGTAAAGTCTACTACAGCTTTCATACCTGGTTTGAAATCAGAAGGAACTTCGCTTCCTACATAAATATAATCCGGAATGAAATGGGGATTTATTTGTGAATTACGATCAAAACTTCTGTCTGAAATAACAACAGGCACAAAATCACCGCCGATATTTCTCACGGGAACTGTAACTCTCCGATCAGTATCAAAATGAAAACTAGCATATTTTTCAGCTTCTATAGCCGGATGATTTTCTCTTTCCGAGATATAAGCTACTAATTTTCGGGCTACTGGAACTTCAGCTTCCGGATCTTCACTCAACGAAACCCGGATAGTATCACCCAGTCCGTCAGAAAGCAATGCCCCAATTCCTACTGCCGATTTTATTCTTCCGTCATCCATATTCCCAGCTTCGGTTACCCCGAGATGAAGAGGGAAATGAATGTCTTCTTTGTCCATTCTGTCCACAAGCATGCGAACTGCTTTTGTCATCAGCAGGGTATTAGATGCTTTCATAGATATGAGGATATCCGTAAAGTTTTCCTCCATCGCAATGCGCAGATATTCCATGCAAGATTCTACCATTCCTTCGGGCGTATCGCCATATCGGCTCATGATTCTATCCGAAAGTGAACCATGATTTACACCGATGCGTACAGCAGTTCCATGTTCTTTACATACATTGAGGAAGGGAACAAACTTTTGACGTATTTTTTCCAGTTCTTTTGTATATTCTTCGTCTGTATATTCTACATTGGCAAAAGTTTTCTGCTTATCCACAAAATTCCCGGGATTGATACGCACTTTTTCAACAATCTTCGCAGCAGCATCAGCGGCACGCGGATTGAAGTGTATATCTGCTGAAAGCGGTGTGGTATATCCCTTGTCGCGCAATGCTTGGCGAATGTTTCGTAGATTTTCCGCTTCGCGAACACCTTGTGCCGTCAGGCGAATGAGGTCGGCTCCGGCATCGATGATGCGTTCGCATTGTGCAACGCTGGCTTCTGTATCTAAAGTATTCGTATTGGTCATTGTTTGCACAGCGATAGGATGATTTCCTCCCATCGTTACTTTGCCAACATGAACATCAACGGTAGGACGTCTTTTATAATTGAAAAAATTCATCGATAAAGAATGAGTTTAATTGATTTATATTCTTTTATAAACATCTGAAAACGGAACCCTGAATCTATCGCCACGAACTCCGTCAGGTAGTCTTACACCGCAGGGAATCACCATATTGATTTCCGCAGCACTTGGAAGTTTTAATGCTTTTTTTACTAATCTGCTGTCAAATCCTTCCAGAGGACAGGTATCATAACCCTCTTCACTCATAGCCAACATAAAAGTCTGAGCAGCAAGCGCACAAGTTTTATGCACTACCACGCGTAAATCATTTTCAGTAACTTCATTAACTATCGGTCGTAACAAACCGATGCATTTAGTAAGTGTTTTCCTAAAAATACCGTAAAGGCCAAAAAATTTTCCATACAAAAATGGCATCAATTGTCCATAATATTTTTCAATTCGCTTTATTCTCGCTTCTACTTTTTCGGGAGGACTGTAGCGTTTTATATTTTCTTTTTCAAATGTTAATATAGCGCGAGCTCTTTTTTTATACAAATCGGGTCGCGTTACAAACACCACCATCTGTTTAGCTGTTCGCGCTGCCTGCTGATTCAAACATGCAGCAGAAATAGCTTTCATTGTATCCTCATCTGTAATATGATAAAACTCCCACAATTGCATGTTACTGCTTGCAGGAGCTAGCGTAGCCAGTTCGATGCAATGTTTTACTTTTTCGGAATCAATTTCAATATTTGGGTCAAAATTACGGACGGCACGTCGGTAATTTACAATTTCGTCGAAAGTTTTTGACATTTTTTTATTTCTTCAAGGGTAAAATTTCAATCCAGTAACCATCGGGATCGTTGATAAAATACAATCCCATATCTTTGTTTTCGTAGCAGACACAATCCATGGATTTATGATATTTACGAATTGCATCATAATCGCCTTCGAGGCGCATGCAGAGATGCTGTTCATTATCGCCCATATTATATGGTCTATCCCAGTCTCTCAACCAGGTCAATTCCAAAGTAAAACCACTTTGTCCGTCTCCTAAATACACCAATATAAAAGAGCCGTCGGCGGCTTCTTTTCTTCTTACTTCTTTAAGACCTAAAGCTTTGTCATAAAACTCAATACTCCGCTGCAGGTCCAGTACATTTATATTGTAATGATCAAATCTACCTTTTATTTCCATAATTATTTTATTTCAAAAGATTGTCCTTTATGTGTTACCGACAACAAAATGCAATTATTTTCATCTGCGAATTGCTTAATTGCATTCGCTTTTTTATAATCTTCTCCGAAGTGCATGGGAAGAATATATTCCGAATCAATTCGGGAGATAAACTGTTCTGCGCCTAAAAGATAATCATCACCCAAGCGTGGGTCTATCGGAAACATGGAAATCGTAAATTCGTCATAGTATTCCGCAAGCAACTCAAGTTCGCAAAGGAAATTGTTTTCAAAAATACACGCCTCTTTCTTCGAAACTTCATCACGCCAATGCCAATTATTGAGGTCACCTGCATGAAAAAATGTTTTATCACCAATTTTCAACGCGAAAGATCCGCCGGCATCAGTAGATCCAAATGCTTGTACAAAGATATTCTTATCTTGAAAAGTATCAAATTTTTTGAGAAAATGAACATTACTCTCGTTTAAATTTACTTTGTCCTGAATTTCATCAGAAAAAATGTATACAATATCAGATTTCTTTTCTTTCCACGAAAGAATTTCGGGATTAAAATGATCTGTGTGAGAATGAGTGGAAAAAACATACAAAGGGGTATCTTTCTCCAATAAATAATCTTTTATCCAATAACTACCGTCAGGCTTGGTTACATCCTTGAAATAATCAAAAATAAGGGAAAATTCTTCAAACTCAATCACATAACAGCTGTGAAAAATATATGTAATTGTCATATGATAGCACTAATTTTATCGTAGAAGAAAATACAAGCTATAATACAAGATTTTCTTTATAGATGTTCAAACGTTTAGATGAATATTTTGTTTATTAAAAACAATATAAGAACAAAATAATGAAAAAAATAAGAACCCTTTTGACCGGAGCATCCGGAAGTGTGGGTTACGAAACGCTTAAGCAATTAGTAGCTCTGAAAGACAAATTCGAAATTACGGTTTTCGACCTACAAAATGATAACAGTAAAAAATTACTCGAAAAATATAAAAATGACGTTACAATAATTTATGGTGATATCACTCAAAAAGAACATCTTGTAGAAGCCTGCAAAGATAAAGATTATGTCATTCATCTAGCTGCACTCATTCCTCCAAAAGCCGATCAAAATACTGCACTTGCCGATAAAATTAATATTGGTGGGACAAAAAATCTTGTGGAGAATCTGGAAGAATATTCACCAAATGCTTTTTTGGCTTATAGTTCTTCAGTTTCGGTATATGGCGACCGCGTGAAAAATCCGAATATTGTAATTACTGACGAATTAAAACCTTCTATTGGTGATCATTATGCCACAACAAAACTTGCTGCAGAGAAAATTATTCAGGTTAGCAAACTCAATTGGACAATTTTCAGACTTTCGGCGATAATGGGTGTTGGCAATCATAAGATAACTGAACTTATGTTTCATATGCCATTAAATACTCCTGTTGAAATTACCACACCGGAAGATACGGCGCGCGCTTTTGTGAATGCGGCAGACAAGATGACACAACTCAATAAAAGAATTTTTAATCTGGGTGGAGGTAATAAAAACAGAATCTTGTATAAAGACCTTTTGCAGAAAAACTTTGATATTTATGGGTTAGGAAAATTGAATTTTCCTAAAGAATCTTTCGCCGACAAAAATTTTCACTGCGGTTACTATCAGGACGGAGATGAACTTGAAGAAATTCTTCATTTTAGAAAAGATACATTGGATACTTATTTTGAAAAGGTAAAAAAGAGTGTCTCTAAGTTTCAAAGATTTATTACAACATTGGTTGCATCTTTTGTGAAAAAAGGTTTGGTAAAAAAATCAGAGCCGTACCATGCTTTCAAAACCAATGATAAATCAATGATAGACCGATTTTTTGATAACTAATGTGGAGATTATCCTCAAATCCTAAAAAAAGTAAATATTATTAGAAATATAAATTTACTTTTAATAAAAATTTTAGAAGTATGAAAAAGTATTTAGCAGAAATGTTTGGCACAATGGTGCTAGTTTTAATGGGTTGTGGTGCGGCTGTATTTGCCGGAACTTCTCAACCGTTTGATTCGGTAGGAACTTTAGGTGTTGCTTTCGCATTTGGTTTATCTGTAGTAGCTATGGCGTATACTATTGGTAGTATTTCAGGTTGTCATATTAATCCGGCAATTACCTTAGGTGTTTTCTTAACAGGAAGAATGAAAGGAAAAGATGCCGTAATGTATATGATTTTTCAATTTATCGGTGCTATTATCGGTTCTGCCATACTTTGGTATCTTGCAAAAGATTCAGGCTCAACAACTACTCTTACAGGTGCAAACAATTTTGCCGATGGACAAATGGGCGTTGCTTTCGTAGCCGAAATGGTATTTACTGCAATTTTTGTTTTAGTTGTTCTTGGAGTTACTGCTAAAAACGGATTAAATCAGTTTGCAGGCTTGGCAATTGGTCTGGCTCTTGTTTTAGTGCACATCGTATGTATCCCTATTACCGGTACTTCCGTAAATCCTGCTCGTAGTTTTGGACCAGCACTTTTCGAAGGTGGTACAGCTCTAGCAAACTTATGGTTGTTTATTGTAGCTCCTTTAGTTGGCGCGGCAATTGCAGCTGGGATCTGGAAAACTATCACAGTTGAAAATGACAAAATTGAAGCATAATGATAAAATGAACATAATGAAAGAGCGGCAGAAATTAGTTTCTGTCGCTTTTTATTTTTCTTAGATTATTTATATTTTACGATATTTTATTATTCAATCCTTACCAATATTGCACAAATTTTATATATTTGTGCAGTTTTAATTATCACAAAAATGAATCACAATTTATTACAAGGTAAAAGAGGTATAATTTTCGGAGCATTGAATGACAAATCCATTGCTTGGAAAGTAGCTGAAAGAGCAGTAGAGGAAGGTGCAACCATTACTCTAACAAATACACCCGTAGCAGTGAGAATGGGTGAAACCGCCGAATTAGGAAAAAAACTCAATGCTGAAATTATTCCTGCTGATGCCACAAATGTCGATGATCTGGAAATAGTATTTTCAAGATCTATGGAAATATTAGGCGGAAAAATCGATTTCGTTCTTCATTCCATAGGAATGTCTCCAAACGTACGCAAAAAACGCACTTATGATGACTTGGATTACGATTTTTTATCCAAAACTATAGATATCTCTGCCATTTCATTTCACAAAATGATGCAGGTTGCCAAGAAAATGGATGCTATTGCTGAGGGAGGCTCTGTTCTTGCATTAACTTATATTGCTGCGCAACGCACATTTTATGGTTACAACGACATGGCGGATGCCAAAGCGTTGTTGGAATCCATTGCACGCAGCTTTGGTTATATCTACGGCAGAGAAAAAGGCGTTCGAGTAAATACTATTTCTCAATCACCAACGGTTACTACTGCTGGAAGCGGAGTCAAAGGTATGGAACATCTGCTCGACTTTTCTGAACGTGTAGCACCAATAGGAAATGCGAATGCAGACGATTGCGCCGACTATTGTGTAGTAATGTTTTCTGATTTAACAAGAAAAGTAACAATGCAGAATTTGTACCATGATGGAGGATTTTCGAGCATGGGTATGAGTTTGCGCGCTATGCGTCAATATAGCGAGAGTCTTGAGGAAAAAGAAAACGGCAGATTGGCTTACGAATAACTTTTTCATAATAATACTTTTTATCATCATAAAAGTTCTGTCTTTTAACCGAGGCAGAACTTTTTTTGTTAAAAAATTAATCAACTTCTTAATGAGTTACATTTTTATGTACATTCGTTCTACAAAAAAAGTAAGATGCTAATAAAACTTTATAACGACAATCCCAATCCGAAAGATGTAGACAAGATTGTTTCTGTCCTAAAAGATGGAGGAATAATCATTTATCCTACAGACACGCTTTACGGAATAGGTTGCGACGCGCTGAATGTAAGAGCGGTAGAAAAAATTTGTGCCATAAAGGGTATAAATCCCGATAAAAACAATCTCTCCATCATCTGTCACGATTTGAGTAATATCAGCAAATATGCCAAATTTGATACGCCAGTTTTCAAACTCATGAAGAAAAATCTTCCCGGTCCTTTTACATTCGTACTTTCTGCTGGTTCCAATCTTCCGAAAATTTACAAAAAACGCAAAGCAGTAGGCATCCGCGTGCCAGATAATAGAATCATTAGTACGATAGTTGAGCAACTTGGAAATCCCATTCTCAGCACATCCGTGAAAGATAATGAATCAGAACTGGAATATTCCACTAATCCCGAACTTATACATGAAAAGTGGGAAAATCAGGTAGATATCATAATTGATGGCGGTATGGGAGGTATTGAACCTTCCACTATCGTAGATTGCACTAGCGGAGAACCGGAAATCATCCGCGAAGGAAAAGGCGTGTTAAAAATATAATTAAACTTTTTTTATCATACTATTGTCATAAAAAACATTTATTTTTTTTGAAAAATGAAAAATAAGCACCTCCCCTATCTCTCTGTCTTATTGCTTTCACTTGTATTACCTTCTTGTAGCAAAGACAAAGATATCCCCTATGTAAGCAATTCAACTAAAAATAAAATTAATACCGTTACTCAGTTTGTATATGACGGTCTTTCAACGTATTATTTTTGGGCTGATGAGGTAGTTAGTAAAAAACCTACAGAACAGGATTTGCCAAAACCTTATTTTTATAAAGCTCTCAATACCAGCGATACAGAACATGGTTGGTCATGGATAACAGATAATGTAGACGAACTTAACGACTCTTTTGATGGTGTAGATGTGTCATTTGGATATGAACTTGCCTTTACCTTAGTCGGAAATCAGCCTTTTGCTTATGTAAAATATGTTTATCCAAATTCTCCTGCAGATCTTGCAGGTATAAAACGCCTGGATTTTATAGGTAAACTTAATGGAAATAACATTAAGTTAACAAGTGACGGGAAATATATTGACCAAAGTGATATCAATATATTATACGGTGCAAATACAGTGAATTTCTCAATTTATAACCTTACTTCAAATGGATTAGTATTCACAAAAGATATCCCTGTGACACCTAATAACAGCGGAAAAGATCCTGTAATTTATAAAAATATATATAAAATTGGCGGTAAAAAAATAGCTTATCTATTTTATTCTTCTTTTATTGATAATTTCAATGAAAGTTTGTATAAAGCTTTTGAAGAATTTAATAAAAATGGCGGTGTTACTGATTTAATCCTTGATTTACGCTACAATCGAGGTGGCGCTGTATCTTCCGCCATATATTTATCTTCTATGATAGCTCCACGAGCAGCAGTTGAAAGTAAGTCTCCGTTTATAATAATGAAATACAATCCTATGATTAACAAATTATTTGATGATAATAAATGAAATAGAAAAGATTATCTGGGAGATTATAATGATAAGAAATACAGTAATCCTTTGAATGCTAATCTTGATTTGAAGAAAGTGTATATCATTGCCACCAGTGGTTCATACTCAGCTTCAGAACTTACCACTTTCTGTCTAAAACCTTATATGGAAGTGATACATATTGGGACAAAAACAGGAGGCAAATATACCGCGTCATGGACTATTCACGCTTTTGATAAAGAGAAAGGAATACCTATATATGGTACAGATGATATCACAGAAGCACAAAAGACAGAATTAAAAAACTGGGCTATGCAACCAATAGTTGCGGTGTATTCAAACAAAAATGAAGAAACTTTTATTAATCCTGGCTATCTACAACCAAATTACGAATTTGTTGAAGGATTCGGAAGTATTGCTAATTGGACTCAAATAGGCGACACCAAGGATGTTTTATTGGGTGAAGCTTTGTATTTGATTACACAAGATAGTAATTACAAACCGGTTGAACCAACTCAAACCAGAGCCTTTAATTCAAAGGTAATTATTAGAAATAATAAGAATCAGGCTATTCCAGTAATTGATGATATTAAATTAACTCCTGAAAAAATTAAAAAACTACAAGAGTTGAAAAATAGATAATACTAAATGACTAGTCCTAAATAACCGTTACAGGTTTATAGACAAAAATACTTTATTT
>DAMBHY010000019.1:0-42362 GCA_032068765.1 Dysgonamonadaceae bacterium
TCTCTTTCTTTCATAACGTTCTTTTTTTAGTGTAACGCTATTTTAGGACGAGACAGTGTATATAACAAAAAAAACCGATTCAAAATTGAATCGGTTTTTTTTGTTAATCTTCTAGATTATTTCCCAGCTTTACGTGCCGAATAACTTATCTTCAATGCGTAAGCTTTTCTAAGAGCTTCTTTAACATCCGTAATATATTTCATTCTAGTTTCTTCGTCAGCTTTAATAGAAACAGTCATGTATTGCTGATCTGCTTCATTTTTTGCTGCTTTTTCTGATGCAATATAATTTTGGATTGCGTCTACACCTTCAAACTTATCATTAAGCTGCATTTGAGTACCTGTACCATATTTTTTATCAGTTGCCTGACCTAAATAAATGTAAGTAACCAAGGTCTTTTTTTCAAGTTTTTGAGCTTCAGAAGCAACCGGAACAGTAAATTTCACTTTTACTTCTTCAGTACGCATGTGAACAGTAACCATAAAGAAGAATAGAATTGCGAAAATCATATCCGGCAATGATGAAGTATTCAACTCAGGCATTTCTCTGCCACCTGCTTTACTAAATTTTGCCATTATTTTGCTCCTCCAAAGTTTTTAGGTTCAGCTTCAGAAATACGTTGTGGAAATACCTTTGAAATTATTTCCTGATCTTCTTGAGATAATTTCTCAAAGGGCTGTCCATAAAATTTTCTTGCAGCTTCTTCTCTTAATTCATTATATGCACGTACCATTTCATTTTGAACTGCAATGTAAGCTTTGTAACTTGTAGTTGCATCGTTCTGAAGTGAAATTACGTGTTGACTTGTAACAGCCATTCTACCAACTCTACCGCCAAAATCTTCTTCAAAGATTTCAGGCAAATTGGGATTATTGCTGCTATTTAACACAAATTCTTTTACTTTATCTTTAAGTCCAGTTTTTGCACCTTTTCCTAACATTTCTGTAAGATTCGCATACCAAAGACTTTGTCCCGTACCGTCACTCACCATAGTTTGGTTATCTTTATTAACCAAAACTATTAACATGTTACGTTTTTGAACTTTCTGAGAAGATAACTCTTGTTCATTTCGTGGAGGTGCAGGCAACTTCCTTGCAAGACCTGTGTCAATATCCATTGCGGATGTTACCAGGAAGAAGATAAGTAAAAGAAACGAAATATCCGCCATTGAACTCGAATTTAGTGCGGGAACTTTCTTTTTCCTTCTTGCCATTTTTTTTCTTGTTTTATTTTTTAGGAACTAGTTTTTTTTACCCATTTTTTGCAAAACTGGATATAATAAGATAGCAAAAATTGTAAGTCCTAACATTACATACATGCTATATATCCACATATCAGTCATTTTAAGAGTTCCTGGCACATTATCAGATCCGTTATACCCAACAATATTTAGAGGAGTACCATTGCCCATTAAATAAGTAATAATCAATAAAACTACCAATGCAACAAGCCCAAATATAGATTGAAGTGTTGCTTTTCTATTGTTTTTTAGGCCACTGAACAATCCTAAAATTGAAAATCCTAATAATACTAAAATAGTAGCTGCAAGAAGAGCGTACATCCAATACAGGAGAACTCCTGTAAATGCAGGCTGAGAAACAGATGCATCAACAGTTGTGATACGTTGTGCCTCAGGCAATTGACCTCCAAAAAGGAATAGCAATGTTATTACAATTGTGATAGCAGCTGTAATATACAAAACCATCTTAGAGGTTTTATGAATTTTTGTAACTGCCATAATTAATTATAGTTTTTTATATTTAATGTTGTATTTGATAACTTGATCAATAAATGTAACAGAAGCATCTTCCATTTTGTTAAGAATAGATTCCATTTTACTTAATATAAAGTTATAGATAACTTGAAGGATGATAGCAACTATAAGACCACCGACAGTAGTAATCAAGGCAACTTTCATACCAGCAGCAACGATAGTAGGGCTGATATCACCAGCTTTTTGGATATCATCAAATGCTTGAACCATACCAATAACTGTTCCCAAGAAACCTAATGATGGAGCCACAGCGATAAACAATGTAATCCAAGAAAGATTTTTTTCCAATAGACCAGCTTGAACGCCACCGTAAGAAACTACAGATCTTTCTACAACGTCTGGACCTTGATTAATACGTAATAGACCTTGATATACTATAGATGCTACAGGACCACGAGTATTACGAGCTATATCTTTAGCTTCTTCTACATTACCGCGTTCCAAAGCATCTCCTACTCTATTTAATAAACCTTTAGTATCAATGTCAGATAAACTGAAATAGATGATTCTTTCAAGAGCAAAAGCTAAACCTAAGATAAATACGATAGCGATAGCGCTCATAAAGCCAGCACCACCTTCAATAAATTTTGTTTTCAAAGCTTGGTGGAAACCGCCTGATTGTTCAGCAACAGCAACAGCAGGAGCTGTTTCATCAACAGGAGCTACTTGAGTAGTTTGTGCAGCAGAATCAGCTACAGCAGTTGAGTCTTGTGCTAAAAGATTAGTTGGCAACCCTACAGACATAATTCCAAGAATTGCTAAAATTGCAAATAACTTTTTCATTGTGTGTTTAATTTTTTTAGGATTAATGATGTTTTGTTTTAATTTAGTTTATAATATTAATTATTTATCTTATATAAAATTCTTAATTCCAATAATTTAAGCGGAGAGAGCGGGATTCGAACCCGCGATACACTTTTGGCGTATACACGCTTTCCAGGCGTGCCTCTTCAACCACTCGAGCATCTCTCCAAAAGGAGATTTCAGAAAACGGGTGCAAATTACAAAAAATATTTGATTTCCGACTACTTTCAAAGACAAAAATAGTGTTTTTATCAAATATAAACTGATGCAAATCCAAATTAATAAATACTCGTAATGCAACTTTAATAGTTATGAACTTTTATCAGTTTAATAATCAATTAATTGATAGAAAATAATTCTATTGCATTTTTAAAAGTCTTTTCAACCACGGTTTCCGTATCTGTTCCATAGATATCCGCAATTTTAGAAATGATATATCTCAAATGAGCAGGTTCATTCCTTTTTCCTCTGAAGGGTACTGGCGATAAATATGGTGCATCTGTTTCTAAAAGGATTTTGTCCATAGGACAGCCTTTTAATATATTTGGTAATTTAGAATTTTTAAATGTGACTACTCCATTAATTCCTATATAAAAATTATCTAACCGTAAAATATCTTCCAATTCTTTTTCTGTACCTGAAAAACTATGAAATACTCCTCTTAGCTTTTGACTGCCAATTTCTGTGAGTGATTTTATAATGTATTGATGCGCCTCTCTCGAATGAATTGCGATTGGCTTATTATATTGTACTGCCCATTCAAGTTGTTCTTTAAAAACTACTATCTGTTCATTCAAAAAAGTTTTATCCCAATATAAATCTATTCCGATTTCACCAATCGCTATGTAATCTCCTTCAAGAAATTCCTTCTCAATAATATTTAAATTTTGCTCCCAATTCTGGTTTACGGACGTTGGATGCAGACCCATCATGGGTTTATAGAAGTTCTTATTGCTCTGATATAAAGTTTTTAATGGAATTATGGAATCAATATCTATATTTGGTAATAGAATATTACATACTCCTACTTCCTTAGCTCTTTTTTCAACCTCTATCAAATCTTCTTTGAACTCCTTCGTATAAATATGGGAGTGCGTATCAATAACATGCATTCAATTTATTTATTTCTATACATTAAACTATCAGCTAAATGAATTAGATTAGCTTTTCTATTTGCATCTACAGAAACTTCATTCAGGTTTTGGATACCAATTTTAAAATATTCTTCAATCTTTTTTTCAGACAATTCTTTAATATGCAGCTCTTCATAAACTGTCGTTACGCCTTTGATCTTTTCTTCGGCATCAAAATCTTTTTTGGCAATCCAAGTATTTAAAACATTTTTTTGAGAATCGGATGAAAGTTCTAATGCTTTGATGAGAAGGAATGTCTTTTTGTTAGAGACAATGTCTCCTCCGATATTCTTACCGAAAACAACAGGATCACCATAAACATCTAAAAAATCGTCTCGTAATTGGAAAGCCAAACCAACATTGATTCCGAAATTATATAGTAAATCTGAATCTTTCCTGTTTGCACCTCCTAAAATTGCACCCATTTTCAAAGCACAAGCTAATAGTACTGCAGTTTTGAGACGAATCATTTCTATATATTCATCTTCATTTACATCTAACCTATTCTCAAATTCCATGTCATATTGTTGACCTTCACAGACCTCCATTGCAGTTTGAGAAAAAAGATTTAGTGCTTCTCTAAGTTTAACATCCGGAATTTCAGTCATATATTTATAAGCTTCAATCAGCATGGCATCACCAGACAGAATAGCAACATTGTCATTCCACTTTTTATGAACTGTTTGTTTTCCTCTACGGATGTCCGCTTTGTCCATAACATCATCATGAAGCAATGTAAAATTATGAAATACCTCTAATGCAACTGCTGTTCTAAAAAATTCAGATATGTCATCCCTAAAAATATTTGCACTCATCAAAGTTAATACCGGACGAATACGTTTACCACCAAGTGACATTATATATTTTATTGGTTCATATAGTTGTTGCGGATTTCTGTCAAGAGGCAGTTTTTGAATTTGCTTTTCAACTAATTCAAAAATTTCATTTTGGGTATAAATCATAATATAAATCCTAACTTATATAAAAAGCTGCCTTTTACATAAAAAGCAGCTTTTACTATTAAAAAAAATATCTAATTATTGTTGCAAACGGAATACAACTGGTAATGTATAACGTACACGTACTTTTTTACCTTGTTGTTGACCTGGTTTCCATCCCGGCATAGCTTTTACTACACGGACTGCTTCTTTATCCAAAGAAGGGTCAGCTCCTTTAACTACTTGAACATCCGTAATGCTACCATCTTTTTCAACAACAAATTGTGTAATAACACGTCCTTGTATACCATTGTCTTGAGCTACTGGTGGGTATTTAATATTGTTACTCAAGTATTTCATCAATGCAGCTTGTCCTCCAGGGAATTCCGGTTGTTGTTCTACAACTACGAATACTTCTTCAACAACATCTTCAACGTGTTGTTTTGGAGGAGCAGGTGGCGTATAAACTTCTTGTTGGGCAGTTTTTTGGTTATCATCCATATTGATGTCAATACGAGTTGCAACCTTTTCTTCCACCATTTCAAGAACTTCAGGAGCTTCTGGCGCAGGTGGTGGTGGCGGTGGTGGTGGTGCAGCATCACGTTTTGTGATTAAGATTTCTTCTTCTGCAACTACATCCTGTACTACCAAATCTTGGTTCATTTTTTGAGTTTGAGAAGACCACTCGAAGCCAAAAAACATAAGAGCCAAGCCAAGTACCGCACCCATCAAGATAGCCGTACCTCTTTGATTCTCGAGGTTAGCCTTGGGTGATTTTTTTACTTCATCTTTATCCATGATATAATGTTTTATTACTTGTTTGTTGCTATTTATTATTCTTTGGATGCAAAAATAGAAAATATTTTATTATCCGACCTTGTTTTATCCATAAAATTATAAAAAACTTTCATATTATGAATTTCTCATTTATAATTCATACAAATTTGAATTATAAATTTTATTTCTTCCAGATGTAAGTGGAATCAAAAGTAATATCTTTGAGAGGGTTTAACTAGATTAACCATCTTAAAAATCATTTAATTAAACTCTTATTAAGGAGGTTAATATTTAATTAATGAAAATTATTTCATGCAAACTAGCAATTAAAACTAATATTAATAGTTGGTAATAGTTTTGAACTATAATTTATTGTTTCAAAATATAAATATCATTTAAATTTCTTCCGTAACCATCATAATCCAAACCGTAACCTACGATGAAATCATTAGGTATTTCTATTGCCACATAATCTATATGCAAATCATGCTTTAGAGCATTCGGTTTAAAAAGCAAAGTTGCTATCTTAATATCCAATGGATTCATCTCTTCCAGAATAGCTTTTAGAGCTATCATTGTATTTCCAGTATCTACAATGTCTTCCACAATTATTACGTTTCGGCCTTGTATCGATTGATTCAAACCCAATAACTGCTGTACAATTTCAGTAGATGATGTTCCTTGATAAGATGCAAGTCTTACAAACGTTATTTCACTGGGAATACTTACCTTCTTCATCAACTCCCCAGCAAACATAAAAGCACCGTTGAGAACTGTTATGAAAATGGGATCTTTTCCATGCAAGTCTTTGTTTATTTGATTTGCAATACGTTCAATATTTTGCTCAATAGTTGAATTATCAATAAATATTTCAAATTCCTTATCTTTTATCTGCACGGTTTTCATATTTGATATGAGTTTATTTTTTTAAAAGATCTGCAAGTTTTATTTTTTGAAAAGTCATATGTGCTACACTGCTTTCATATAATATACCAATGGTTTCTTTATCTATCTGCGTCAAACATGTATATCCCCATCCTATTTCTTCATCCAACATTATTTGGTATTCTTTTGGGAAAGTAATTCCTTTATCCAAGCTTGCTTTGATAGTTATATGATTTCTTTGTGTAGTAGAATTAGGATTTGAAAAAAGTAGAATATCTTGACCAAGGACGTTATCTTTTGCTTTTATATTCAATAAACTAGCCATGCATACGGGTTCCGGAAGTGCACTCCTTGTAGAAGTGTGATCTTTCCATGTTTCTCCAAAATCAGATGTTGTCATAACAGCTCGGCTTCCACCCCTATTATCTCTCATATTCAACATCAAAACGCCATCAGTTATTTCAACTACCTGCGCTTCAGTGGTGTTAGATCTGGCAGGCTTATTGATTTTCCATGTAATACCTCTATCTTTACTATACATGATTCCAGCTAGAGGTATTTTCAAAGAGTCAATAAACTGAATTGGGAATACTAAAGTTCCATCGTTCATTGTAATACCCCGGCCAGGCCCCTGTAACAAGAATCTCCAAGATGGATCCTTTACTTGATTTGTAATATTTATTGGCTTCGACCACGATTTTCCATCATCAACACTTTGCACTAACATTAGCTGTGCAGTACGGGTATTATCCATTCCATCTTGAGAATTAAACCAAGCCCTTTCATTACCCATTCCGTGTGTCCAAGCTGCAATAATCCAGATTACGCCCGTTTTTTCATCAACCAATATAGAAGGATCTCCCACTCCGTTTTGTGCTTTCGGCAATCCCCCATACTCTCCAAAACTCATTGGGAGTCTCATTTTTTCCCAATTTTTACCTCCATCTGTACTTCTACTTAATCCGATTTCTACATATTCCTGTAAATCCACAGAACTGTTATGTCTAACATCATAAACACCTAACAACGTCCCTTTCGTACTAGTAACCAAACCAGGAATGCGATATGCAGCTACACCGTCATCACCTGCTTGACGAAGGCCAATTCCAGGTCGGCGAGTGTATTCAAAACCTTTCGTATCAATAGGTAATATGCCTTTATTTGATTTTGCAGAAATATTTTGCAGTTTGATAGTTGATAAAAGATCTGCATTAGCTTTCATTTCAATACTCACCCAAAAGTAATTTATTCCTGGGAAAAGTTTATAAGGTGTATGAAATGTAGTTTTATTTTGTAATGGAGCAATCTCTGTAATTTTTATGCTATATGAGGGATTTGCGCTGCGTGTTTTACCAGGATTAAAAGATGAAATATACTGAACTGGTGCATAGAGAATCTTGCCCGATTTTGTTGGAGCCTCAGTACCGGAATAATACAATTTTATAGATTTTATTTCAGAGAGATTTACATCTTTGGCAAAAGAAAAACTCAATTCATTTAACGATGAAATTTCTTTTGCTTCTAATCTTATATAAAATAGCACATTGTCATTACGATCTAATAAAATGGGAACTTGCGGTTGTTTTACTTGAAGTGTATCTGCGGCAAATCCAACACCCGATATAAGTATGATATAAATAACAAAGAATAATCTTTTCATTCAATCTAATTTAGGAAAATACAAAGTTATTAAAAAAAATGTGAGTTTATTACATACTCTTACAAATAACATCTAGTAGAATGAAAACTACAACATATCACGTTCAAAAGTTACCATATTTATTATAGATAAGATAATATTTATGTAATATGCATGTGGTAAGGCTTAGAAAAGATGTATCAAAAGTTTAAGTAGAAATCCTTGACTAAATCGATAAATTCGTCAGTATAACTTTTATCATTTTCATAGATAATTAAATCATTTAAGATATTGTCACAGAAATAATTGCTTAATTCAATCAAAACCCTGTTAGGCTTGGAATTATGTTTTGGATAAATATTGGTTTGTCTTTTTAAATACAATTCATTTGAATTCGCATTCTCTAAAATTTCATTCAATCTGTCGTATGGAAAAATAATTGTGATGGTGAAAATATCTTTTCCTAATTTTTTACACCCCGAAAATAATTCAAAAAGGTTTAGATAATTATCTTGTCTTGCAAAATTTCTTCCTAGGTCTCTGGAATCCAAAGAGTTTTTAAAAAAGGGCGGGTTACATACAAAAGCGTCAAACCTAAAGGATGAGTTCTCTGCAAATGTTTTAAAATCTATATTCATTGCATCAAGACGCGGAGAGAAAGGGGAATGAAAAAAATTACATCTCGTCTGTTCCGATGCATTTTTTTCTATATCTACACCTAAAAATTTGGCATCTTTAAATCTTTGAGCTAACATCAATGATACAACTCCTGTTCCTGCTCCAATATCCAAAATTGTTCCATAATTAGGAATTTGTGCCCAGCTTCCGAGTAGAACGCCATCCGTGCCAACTTTCATTGCTGTCTTATCCTGAGAAACTATAAATTGTTTAAACTGAAAATAATTATTAGACATAATATTTTGGCATGGAATTTGTAATTAATAGTAAGTTGAAACAAATGTAAGATAAATTCCGTTACTTTGTAACCGCACATATTACACAGAAATAACTTTATTAAATGAATAATATATATAAAAGGAAAAGCGAAAACATTGATAGTCAAGACAATGAAGGGAATATTATTTCCTTTTTTTCTGGAGATTTTCAATCACAAAATGACAAGATAGATGAATCTCTTTTGACCGAAGAAATTTCTATTTTACCATTGCGGAATACCGTGGTTTTTCCCGGAAGCAGTTTACCTATTGCCGTTGGGAGAGAGAAGTCGTTGAAATTAATAAAATCATTAGGCAAAGATCAAAAATATATTGGACTTGTTAGTCAGAAGGATTCCAACACAGAAAATCCTGTCGCCCAAGAACTTTACAAAGAAGGGGTTATTGCTGAAATTCTGAAAGTAATAGAAATTTCAGACAATAACTTTAGCATTATTGTACAAGCTAAAAAACGTTTCGAATGGAAAGAAATGATTCAATCAGAACCATTTTTCAAAGCGAGTTATTCGCTTTTGGAAGAAATTGATGCACAAAAAAATGATAAGGAATATGATGCGCTTTTGGACTCCATTCGTGAAACCCTGCTTCACATGTTGCAGCTTATTGGTGAACCACCAAGAGATTTATTGCAAACAATCAATAATCCCGCATTTTCTAATGTTTTGGTGAGTTATGCTGCAACGAATCTACCAATTGACAGTCGTGAAAAACAAGAGTTACTTGTAATTAATGACGTTAAAGAAAGAGCTTACAGACTTTTGATGATTTTAAATCGTGAAACTCAGGTTTTGGAATTAAAAATGAATATCCAGCTTAAGACCAGAGAAGATCTAAATCAACAACAAAAAGAATATTATCTTCAACAACAACTAAAAACCATTCAGGATGAGCTCGGAGGTAACTCACAGCAAATAGAAATTGATGAATTTCGAAAAAAAGCAACCTCTAAAAAATGGTCTCAAGAAGTTGGAGAAATATTTGAGAAAGAAGTAAAAAAGCTGGAAAGACTAAACCCTCAGTCTCCTGATTATTCTGTACAATATAGTTATTTACAAACAATCTTGGAACTTCCTTGGAATGTTTATACTTCAGATAATTTCAATCTAAAGCATGCTCAAAAGATTCTTGACCGTGACCATTTTGGAATGGAAAAAGTCAAAGAACGTATCATTGAACATTTGGCTGTTTTAAAATTAAAAGGCGATTTAAAATCTCCCATTCTTTGTCTTTATGGCCCTCCGGGAGTTGGGAAAACTTCTCTAGGAAAATCTATAGCAGAAGCTCTTAATCGCAAATATATCCGCGTTTCGTTTGGCGGTCTTCATGACGAAGCTGAAATACGAGGACACAGACGCACTTATATAGGTGCTATCCCAGGAAGAATTATTCAAAACATTCAGAAAGCCGGTTCTTCAAATCCAGTATTTGTATTAGATGAGATAGATAAAGTTGGAAACGATTTTCGAGGCGACCCGTCATCTGCTTTGCTGGAAGTTTTGGATCCCGAACAAAATATTGCTTTCCACGACAATTATCTCTCCATTGATTACGATTTGTCTAAAGTTTTCTTTATCGCAACCGCAAACAATATTAATACGATACCTCAACCTTTGTTAGACCGAATGGAATTAATAAATGTTGGAGGATATATTACTGAAGAGAAAATAGAGATTGCACATAAACATCTGGTGCCTAAAGAATTGGAGAACCACGGTATTTCCAAGGACGACTTCCGCATTCCCAAAAAAACGTTGGAAAAAATAATCGAAGATTACACACGTGAATCAGGCGTACGAGCTTTGGATAAGCAACTCGCAAAAATAATGCGCAAAGTTGCACGAAATATAGCGATGGAAGAACCATTCCCAAAACTTCTTAAGGTTGAAGATTTAAAGGAATATTTAGGTATCGACCCATTCAGCAGAGACAAATATCAGGGAAATGAATACGCAGGTGTGGTAACAGGATTGGCGTGGACTGCTGTTGGCGGTGAAATTCTTTATATTGAAAGTTCACTTAGCAGAAGTAAAAATCCTAAATTAACTCTGACAGGAAACTTAGGCGATGTGATGAAAGAATCTGCCATTTTGGCAATGGAATATATCCAATCTCATGCAGATGAATTAAATATAAATCCAGTCATTTTCAATGAGTGGAATACTCATGTGCACGTGCCTGAAGGAGCAATACCGAAAGATGGCCCTTCAGCAGGAATAACAATGGTGACATCTTTGGCATCTGCTTATACACAACGAAAAGTCAGACAAAATCTGGCTATGACGGGAGAAATAACTTTACGTGGCAAAGTATTACCTGTTGGAGGTATACGTGAAAAAATTCTAGCTGCAAAAAGAGCAGGAATCAAAGATATTATTCTATGTAAAGAAAATATGAAAGATATTTCCGAAATAAAAGAAAGTTATTTGAAAGGATTGACATTCCATTATGTGACAGATATCAGACAGGTGTTAGATTTCGCTCTTCTTAATGAAAAAGTAAAGAATCCAAAAGACCTTTCTCCGTTACCTCAATAAGATAAAGATTTTAATTAACAAAAAAGACCTCGAATGAGGTCTTTTTTGTTATATGGCTAAATATCAATTTAAAATCATTCCGCTGAATGACGAAAATCTTTCAACATTTCCTGTAAACGTTTTCTAGCAAAGAAAATACGACTTTTCACTGTTCCAATTGGCAAACCAAGATGTTGTGCAATTTCTTCATATTTATATCCTGAAACATGCATTGAAAATGGAACTTTGTATTCTTCTGTGAAACTATTGATAGCTTTATTGATTTCTTTTATAGAATAAGCTGCATCGGGAGTATCAAAACCAGAATCTTGAGGAAGATTCAAATGATACAAATTTTCAGTTTTATCAATGATTGTTTGGCTTCTTACTACTTTTCTGTAGTTATTTACAAAAATGTTGTGCATGATTGTAAATACCCAGCCTTTAAAATTTACATTTTCGTAATATTTTTCTTGATTATCTAATACTCTTAGCGTGGTTTCTTGCATCAAGTCCTTTGCTTCTTCCCTATTTGAGGTCAGAGTCAATGCAAAATTGAGCATATTGTCCTGCAAACTAAGTAAATTATTTTCGAAAGATGCATTTGGTTTCATATTGTGATTTTTAAATATTTCTAATTAAGTTCATTACAAATATATAAAGATTGTTTCTAATAGAACGTGAATATGTCAATAAAAGTTCAGTAAATAAAAAAAAATATCAAAAAAAATTATATGATACTGATTTAATGTTGTTTAATAAAAAAACAAGTGGGCAAAATTTCATCAATAGTGTATAATTTAAATTTATATGTCTTAAAGTGAATTCCTTTTAAGCCAAACGTGTTTTTGGCACACTATTTGTATTAATTATGTCAATTATTAACTAAATAACTACTATATGCAAAGAGAAGGAAAAATAGGGGTAACTACTGACAACATTTTCCCCATTATCAAAAAGTTCTTATACAGTGATCATGAAATATTTTTGAGAGAAATAGTTTCTAACGCTGTGGATGCTACTCAAAAAATTAAAACTTTATCCTCAGTAGGTGAATATAAAGGCGAATTGGGAGACTTGTCCGTTCACGTGATTGTCGATAAAGAAAAAAAGACCATCACTGTTTCCGACAGAGGTATAGGGATGACTGCTGAAGAAATTGACAAGTATATCAATCAAATTGCGCTGTCATCTGCCAACGATTTTCTTGACAAATACAAAAATGATGCGAACGCAATTATCGGTCATTTCGGGTTGGGATTCTATTCAACTTTTATGGTTTCAAAGAAAGTTGAGATTATAACCAAATCATACAAAGAAGATACAAAAGCCGTTAAATGGTTGTGCGAAGGAAACCCTGAATACACTTTGGAGGAAGCTGACAAAGCAGACAGAGGAACTGATATTATAATGTATATTGATGAAGAAAACGAAAGTTTCCTCGAAAAGGACAAAATTGAAAGTTTATTGCAAAAATACTGCAAGTTTTTACCCGTCCCTGTAGTTTTCGGTAAAAAACAAGAATGGAAAGACGGCAAATACATAGATACCGAAGAAGATAATGTCATCAACGAAACAAATCCTCTGTGGAAACAATCTCCATCCGATTTGAAAGATGAAGATTATAAAAAATTCTACCGTAATCTTTATCCAATGACAATGGAAGAGCCACTATTCTGGATTCATTTGAATGTGGACTATCCGTTTAATTTGACAGGTATTCTTTACTTCCCTAGAATTAAGACAAACATCGACCTGCAAAAAAACAAAATTCAACTTTACAGCAATCAGGTGTTTGTAACAGATTCCGTAGAAGGCATTGTCCCCGAATTCCTAACACTACTGCACGGAGTTTTGGATTCGCCTGACATACCTTTGAATGTTTCGCGTTCTTACCTGCAGAGCGACCAAAACGTGAAAAAGATTTCCAACCACATTACTAAAAAAGTGGCAGACAAACTGGAACAGTTATTCAAAAACGACCGCACACAATTCGAAGAAAAATGGGAAAGTCTGAAACTTTTCGTTCAGTATGGAATGTTGACCGACGAAAAATTCTACGAAAAAGCAGTGAAATTCTGCCTTGTAAAAAATATCGAAGGTAAATTCTTTACCCTTGACGAATACAAAACGTTGATTGAAAGCTCACAGAAAGATAAAAACGACACTCTTATTTATCTTTATGCAAATCATAAAATAGACCAATATTCTTTCATAGAAAATGCGAAAGAAAAAGGTTATGACGTTTTATTGATGGACGGACAACTCGACGTTCATTGGACGGGAATGATGGAACAGAAACTGGAAAAATCACGTTTCGTTCGTGTAGACAGTGACACCATCGAAAATATTATTTTGAAAGAAGATGAGAAAAAGGTTGAACTTTCTGATGCTCAGAAAGAGAACCTCAGCGAATACATAAAATCACAACTCCCAAAACTGGATAAAACAGAGTTTCAGGTAGAGTTTAAAGCATTGAATGCAGAATCCGCACCTATTCAAATAACTCAAAACGAATTCTCACGACGTATGAAAGAAATGTCAGCTTTGCAGCCGGGAATGGCTTTCTACGGAGAAATGCCCGACATGTATCAGGTGACATTGAATATGGAGCATCCAATCATCAAGCAAATGTCAGCTGAAGTGCAGGATAAAGACAAAGAATCTATCCCCACTCTAGCAGCTGAAAATAAGAACTTGCGACAGTTGATTGATTTGGCACTTCTTACAAACGGCATGCTGAAAGGTGAAGCTCTAAACAACTTCGTAAAACGAAATTTATCAATGCTGAAATAAGATAATCTTTTTCATTGTTTTACAAACCGATAATCATTGATTTGATTGTCGGTTTTTTTATTAGTCCACGATTTTACTTTATCTTTGCCCCGAAAATAAGACAATTAAATGAACTCTACGCCTGTAGCACGCAACAATCCCTTTAGAAGCATACCTCGCGAACAATGGAGTCAATTGGAAGAACATCCCAATTTTCCTGTTCCCGATATTGATTTGAACTCATTAAAAGCATTGAACGAACCGCTAACCATGCAGGAAATTCAAGAAGTTTATTTTCCGCTTCTGCGGCTTCTTCAAATCCATATCACCCATTTTCGTAAGTTGCACAAAGAAAGGGATGAGTTTTTTGGCGATGAAAGCCGTAGTCTCCCTTATATAATAGGTATTGCAGGAAGTGTAGCAGTTGGCAAAAGCACTACCGCACGCGTACTGAAAAAGCTTCTATCTCTAGTACCCGAGAAGCCACACGTGGAACTGGTTACCACAGACGGATTTCTTTATTCTAACGAAGAACTCGAACGTAGAGGAATCCTCAATAAAAAAGGATTTCCCGAAAGTTATGACGCACAAAAACTCATAACTTTTTTGTCAGGTGTTAAGTCGGGACGTCCGCAGTTGGAAATTCCGATGTATTCACATCTTTATTACGATGTGCTTCCCGGCGAAACTGTCGTAGTGGACACACCTGATATTTTAATTGTTGAGGGAATCAACGTTTTGCAAGTCAATTTTGCCAATAAAATCAGACGAAAAATCTTTGTTTCCGACTTTTTCGATTACTCCATTTATGTGGATGCTTGCGAAAAAAATATCAAGGAATGGTATCTCGAAAGATTTTTAAAATTGCAGGAAACTGCTTTTCAAGACCCAGATTCTTACTTTCACCAATATGTTTCGTTGTCGAGAGAACAATTGCTGACTTTTGCCTCACAGGTTTGGGAAGAAATAAACCATCCCAATTTGGTAGAAAATATTCTGCCGACGAGGTTTAGAGCAGATCTGATATTGGAGAAGGGTGAAAATCACCTCACACGACGAATTCGTGTAAGAAAACTTTAGTAAGAATGAATTCCGAAAACGATTATACAAGCGAGCCTCAACAAACCTCGGGAGTTCCAGGATGGGCACGTGTTTTGATATTCGTTTTTTTATACATATTTGTAGCCGGCAGTTTTCAACTCCTCGAAAACTTCGTATTCGACAAAATCACCAAAGGAAATCCACACATTGATTACACCTACAAACTTCTTTCAGAACAGGTTTTTGCAGTAGCAGCTATATTCTTGGTAATATTCGGTATGATGCGATGGATTGACCGCGAACCTTTTGTCAATATCGGGCTTCATATTCAAAATCATCGCAAAGATGTATTCACCGGAATGCTTACCGGATTCATCCTCATCACAGTGGGATTTGTAATACTCTACGCCTTCGGCTTTCTCGAAATACACATTTCGAACGCAGTAAATTTTCCGCTGTTTTTATGCAGCATCCTACTGTTTGTTTTGGTAGCTATCGGTGAAGAAATGATTATGCGCGGATACATACTACGCGGTCTTATGCTTTCCTTTAATAAGTATATCGCGCTGATGGTGAGCTCCCTATTTTTTGCAGGAATGCACTTAATGAATCCCTATTTTTCTTTTTTTACATTTGCTTCTTTGTTTCTTGCCGGAATAATGCTGGGCGCAAGCTATATCTTCACCCAAAATCTGTGGTTCCCGATAGGTCTTCATTTTGGGTGGAATTTCATGCAGTCGTTTGTCGGATTTAACGTTAGCGGTCTAGATTCTTTTTCTCTTTTAAATATCACTCCTTTAGGTAACCCAATTATTAGCGGCGGCAGTTTTGGCTTTGAAGGTTCGGTAGTTTCTGTTTTTATGATGATGATCTGCATCATTTTAATCTTCGGATATTATAAAAAGGGTGGAGGAAAGCATTTCTGAGGTATCGGGAATCATTTTCGGGGTGTCGGGAATCATTTTCGGGGTATCGGATAACGTTTTCGGGATGTCGGAAATCATTTTCGGGATGTCGGAAAGTGTTTTCGGGGTGTCGGATAACGTTTTCGGGGTGTCGGAAAGTGTTTTCGGGGTGTCGGGGAACATTTTTCGCTAATATTTGATATTTGAATGAAATAAATATCTTTACAAGAAAACTAATAAACAAATAGGCATTGTAAGGCGTTTAATCAAAAAAATTATAAACTTATGAATGACGAAATGGAAATCTGCACCTGCACAGGTGTTACACGCGGAGAAATTATTAAAGCGATAAAAGAAAAAGGACTTCAAACGGTAGAAGAAGTTCAGGAAGCTACAGAAGCCGGAACGGTTTGCGGTAGTTGCATTCCTGATATCGAGGATATACTGAAGGAAGTGAACGGATAAAAACAATTCTATATTTTGAGGTAAAGGTCGGAAAATTTCTGACCTTTATTTTTTGTTTATTGCCGTCAGAATATTAATTATTTTTTTACTTTTGCCAAATTTTGTAAAGAAATAGACTTATGCAATCGTACACAATCGGTATTAAACAAAAACTACCCATAGGAAAAACCATTCCTCTGAGTTTTCAACATCTTGCAGCCATGTTTGGCGCAACCATTCTCGTACCTATTTTAATTGGAGTGAATCCGGCCATCGCACTTTTGATGAATGGTATCGGTACACTTCTGTATTCATGGATTACCAAGGGCGGCATTCCGGCTTATCTTGGTTCCAGTTTTGCTTTTATCTCTCCTGTTCTGCTTATATCAACAAGTTACGGTGGATTTTCGCATGCGCAATCAGGATTCATCGTTTTCGGTCTGTTTTTTATCCTCATCTCATTTGTAGTGAAAAAATGGGGAATCAAATGGATTGATATTGCGATGCCTCCGGCAGTGATGGGTGCAGTTGTGGCAATTATAGGTCTGGAATTGGCTCCTATTGCCATGCAGCAAGCGGGATTAGCTCCCTGGCCTACGAATGTAGGACAAACTGTTGCTCCGTTTGTAATGGACAACAATACGGTGATAGTTTCCATGTTTACCTTGGCTACCGGAATCTTTGGAACGGTAATGTTTAGAGGATTCTTGAAGGTGATACCGATCCTTATTGCTGTAATCGCAGGATACATTCTGGCTTTGGCAAAAGGCATGGTGGATACTCAAACCATTGCGAACGCTCCCTGGTTTGCACTTCCTTCGTTTCAAGCTCCGGTATATGACCCTAACGCCATATTGATTATTCTTCCGGCTTGTCTTGTCGTACTTGCCGAACATATCAGCCACCTAATTGTAACCAGCAAAGTTACAGGTGAAGATTTGATGGCCGACCCAGGTTTGCACCGCTCTTTGTTGGGAGATGGAATTTCCAATGTCATTTCAGGATTTGTAGGTTCACCTCCAAATACTACTTATGGAGAAAATATCGGTGTAATGGCAATTACGCGCGTGTATTCTGTTTGGGTAATCCGCGGAGCAGCCATTATGGCAATTGTTTTTTCGTGTATAGGAAAAATAGCAGCCGCTATCTCAAGTATTCCTACGGCTGTGATGGGAGGAATTACTATTCTTCTGTATGGTGTAATCGCAGTACAAGGTTTGCGTATTTTGGTGGAACAAAATGTAGATTTCAGTAAAAATACCAATATGGTGCTTGGTTCTATCACTTTCGTTACCGGAATTAGCGGTGCAAGCGTGATGATTGGAACAGTGCAACTGAAAGGTATGGCGTTGGCAGCTTTTGTAGGAATTGCGCTTTCGCTCATTTTCTGGTTATTAAAAAAAGTCAACTTGCTTAACGAAGATTAGACATCGTTGAGACACAACAAAAAAGCGATAACTTCATGGTTATCGCTTTTTTCAATTATATAGAAATTATATTTTAGAAAGAATTTCTAATATCTGAAGCTATTTTTTCAAATTCGTCCTGAGATAATTTTAATTTAGGATTCGACATATTCATATCTCCTTCTTTTTGAATAGGAATTAAATGAATATGTGCATGCGGCACTTCCATACCAATTACCATCACTCCCACTCTTTCGCACGTAATAGCTTTTTCGATAGCTGCAGCTACTTTTTTGGAAAAAAGCATCATATCAGACAAAAGATTATCCTCTAAATCGAAAATATAGTCGATTTCCTGTTTGGGCACAACCAGCGTATGACCTTTACTCATCGGATTGATATCCAGAAACGCGAAAAACTTATCGCTCTCGGCTATCTTA
Organism: Dysgonamonadaceae bacterium; assembly: GCA_032068765.1. Taxonomy (GTDB): domain Bacteria; phylum Bacteroidota; class Bacteroidia; order Bacteroidales; family Dysgonomonadaceae; genus DAMBHY01. The sequence goes on from DAMBHY010000019.1 coordinate 18,431, forward strand.
TAAGAAGGAATTTCGCCGTTGATAATTTTGGTAAAAATCGTTGCCATATCCGTCGTAAAATTAAATTGAAATATCTACAATTTCAAAAGTGACTTCCCCTGAAGGAACTTTTATTTTAGCAGTTTCTCCCACTTTTTTACCCATCAATCCCTGAGCGATTGGCGTGTTAACAGCAATTTTACCACTCTTTAAATCAGCTTCACTCTCAGAAACGAGTGTGTAAGTCATCTCTTTTTTATTTTGGGTGTTGCGAATGGTAACTTTATTCATAATCTGCACTGTATCCGTTCCTATAGATGTTTCGTCAATGATGCGTGCAGTTGCTATCAATGTTTTCAACTGAGATATTTTTGCTTCCAGCATACCTTGCGCTTCTTTAGCTGCATCGTATTCTGCATTTTCTGACAAATCACCTTTATCGCGAGCTTCCGCTATTTGGCGGGAAATTTCGGGGCGGTCAACAGATTCCATTTGAAGCAATTCTTCCTTCAATTTTCTGAACCCTTCTTCCGTCATGTAAGTTGCTGACATAGTACTTATATTTTAGCGTTGTTTGTTATTAATGAATTATAAAGATAAAGAAAAGAATTCCGACTAAATACATTAGTCGGAATCCTCTTCCAATCTTTTTTCATGATATTGCAAAGATATAAATAATAATTGAACGCAAAAAACAATTCTTTGTGTTTTACAACACTATATTATCGTCTGTTTAGTAAAACTACATTTTCAACGTGATGTGTGTGCGGGAACATATCCACCGGCTGAACTTTCATCACTTTGTATTTTGCGTCAAGCAATTGCAAATCGCGAGCCTGCGTAGCAGGATTGCAACTTACGTAGACAATCTTTTCAGGTTCAGCGGATAAAATAACGTCAATTACATCCGTATGCATTCCTGCACGCGGTGGATCAGTGATAATAACATCAGGGCGACCGTGCTCGAGAATAAACGATTCCGTAAGAATATCTTTCATATCGCCAGCAAAAAACAGAGTATTTTGGATTTCATTAATCTCTGAGTTTATTTTAGCATCCTCGATGGCCTCTATAACATATTCTATTCCTACCACTTTCTTAGAATCACGGGCTACAAAATTGGCAATAGTCCCTGTTCCGGTGTAAAGGTCGTAAACCAATTCATCTCCCGTTAGACTTGCAAAATCTCTAACAACTTTGTAAAGATTGTATGCCTGTTCGCTGTTTGTCTGATAAAAAGATTTGGGGCCGATTTTGAATTTCAAACCTTCCATCTCTTCGAAGATATGATCGCGTCCTTTGTACACATGTACTACCTGGTCGGTAATGGTGTCATTCGCCTTTTCGTTGATGATATAAAGAAGCGAAGTTAGTTCAGGGAAATGCTGCACCAAATCATTAAGCAACAGCTCTCTTTTTTCTTTATCCTCTTTATAGAAAACCACAATAAGCATCAGTTCTCCGATAGAGGTTGTGCGAACAATCAACGTGCGCATAAATCCTTCCTGATTTCTCAAATCGAAGAAATCAAAATTGTGCTTTAAGCAAAAGTCGCGTATGTGGTTCCTCAATCGGTTTGAAATATCGTCCTGCAACCAGCATTTTTTGATATCCAACACTTTGTCAAACATTCCGGGAATGTGAAATCCCAGAGCGTTCATATTATCATACTGAACATTATCTGCAACTTCTCTTTCTGTAAGCCATCGTTTATTAGAAAATGTAAATTCCAGCTTGTTGCGATAAAACTCCGTTTTCGGTGCACCTAAAATTGGTGTAATCTCAGGTAATTCAACCTTTCCTATTCTTTCAAGATTATCGTTTACCTGCTTGTGTTTGTAGTGAAGCTGTTCTGAATAAGGAAGATGCTGCCATTTACAACCGCCGCAAACTCCGAAATGCTGACAAAAAGGCTCTGTTCGTTTGGATGAATATTCTTTTATTTGGATAACACGACCTTCCGCGTAATTATGTTTTTTGCGATACAACTGAATATCTACAATGTCGCCGGGAGCTACAAAAGGAACGAAGATGGTCAGTCCATCTACTTTCGCAATCGCTTTTCCCTCAGCAGCAACATCGGTAATTAATACATTTTCAATCAGCGGCAGCGGTTTCTTGTTTTTTCTTGCCATTTAGTTTTATTTTGAGGATGCAAAGATAACGGAAAGATAATTTAATTGGAAATACGTGTTTTATTTATAAATACAAAAGCAACTCTGGAAATTACTCCAAAGTTGCTAAAAGTAGTTTTAAATCTATTTATTTCTGATTCGCCAATGGAATAAATTTAACTTTTAAATCAGGTTGCGGCATATCTTTGTCGAGCGGAAAAATCGGACGTGTAATATGCTTGTAAGGAAGACGCATTAAATCCTGATCCACACCCCCCGGCGTCAGAGCCATCAGCCAGTCTCCACGCATATCGAATAATTCAGGTACAAGATAACCAATTTTCACAACCAGAATATCCGCTTCACGAGGGTTCAATCCCAGCTCAGTAAATTGCTTTTCATAATGAAAAGCGTTGCGTTTTTCGGTAACAATAACTGATATACTTCCGCTTTTTACTACTACCTGTGTTCCCGCATCCGGGTCGCCTTGGTAAATGGAAGTAATTGTTCCCGTAATTCTTACGGGAGGTGCGTAGCGATTATCGACCGCTGCTCCGGCAGTCGCATCAATTTTACCACCCACACCAATTTTCACCGCTTCATTTACAAAATCTTTGCCAGGAATCGATGCGTAAATCAAGGATTTTCCATTTCCCGTTTTAAATTCAGGACGATTAAGCAATTGTGAGAGTGTCCAGGTTACATCGCCTGCGCCTCCGGCGGTAGGATTATCTCCCATATCACTGATAATAAAAGGCTTTTTTGCGCTTTTTAGCGCTGTCTCCAGGGCTTCAGGAAGATAAACCGTAGGAGCTACAAATTCAAATTTATTTCTTACATCCCAAAAAGATTTAGCTAGTTGTTCTGCTGCTTTTGTCACAGATTCTTTGTCATCACCATACGCCATCACAACGCCGTGATTTCGTGATTCGTCAGCCCAAGGATAGGACATCCAGATTGCAGCGTCAATCACTTTATCATCGTTTATCAACGATGGAATTTGAGCATAAAGACTTTTGCCTGGTTCTACACGTGTACTTGTTTTTTCACCCGGAAGAAGTATAGGTACTGCAATCCATGCTTTGTATTTTGGTTTTCCCTTTCCACTTTCCAGTCTGTTGAGCAAATTTACCAAAGCTCTTTTTTTAGAATCCATCGAATCTTCGTGTGGCGCCATTCTGTAGCAAGTAATCATGTCGGAGTTTTTTGCTAAACGAGGAGAAACACTTCCGTGCAAGTCCATTGATGTTGATATAAGTACATCATTTCCGATTACTTCACGAATTTTAGTAATGAAATCTCCTTCAGGGTCTTCTAGTCCCTGAACGCTCATTGCACCATGAATATCAAAGAAAAGTCCGTCGAGCGGAAGCGATTTTTTCAACATTTCCAATGTACGAGAAACGAGCGAATCATACGCTGCGCGTTCCACAATTCCGCCGGGCATGGCGTTAGCCTTTAAAGTCGGCAGCCATTCAGCTCTGTCGATGACACCCGAGTCCTTCGCAAAGAATGGATAAGCTGTAAAAATAGAGTCACCTTCGCGAACACGGAACGCTTCCAAAGGCGTTACAGCTGGTGAAAAAGTACTTGACTCAATAGCAATCCCACAAATTGCCACGCGAGGAAGTTTTGCTTTTTTTGATTGACATCCTGTCAAAAGTATAATTGATAAGAAGAATATTGCGTAAGTGAATTTTTTCATAACAACCTATTTTATAGATGAAGTTTTAATCTCAATAACCGCGCTTTTCAAACCCTTTGCCGTGGCTTCTAGTTTAATAGTTCCGGCTTTTTCGGTAGATTGAACGATGGCGGTAAGCATCCCACTGAATAGCGGCATTTTCGGCAAATGAAACAAATCCAGTGAAGTGGCGTCTCCGTTGGCTCCTGCCCGATAAAACCCGTTGCCCGTAGTTTTAAATGTAACCAAATCTTTGGCTAAAGGACAAAGATTGCCGTCTTTATCCACTGCTTTCACAGTGATAAAAGACAAGTCTTCGCCATCCGCTTTGATTGTTTGTCTGTCTGCTTCGAGGACAAGTTTATAAGGTTTTCCAGAAGTACGAATAGCTTCTTCTGCAACTGCTTTTCCGCTGTCATCGTAAGCTACCACTTTCACTTCTCCGGGTTCGTATTTTGTGTTCATCCACATCAGACGATAACGCTTTTGTCTCTCGAAAGATTTCTGAGCTTCGGGTGTATAAGTTCCTTCGATTTTCACACTCATATCTTTCTTTTGAATTCCTTGCGATTTTCCGTTGATAAACAGTTCTGCTGAAGGATAATTGGTATAAACGAAGACGGGAGTTGTTTCTCCTTCGCGTCCTTTCCATGTCCAATGTGGAAGAATGTGTAATGTTTCCTGTTTCTTGTTCCAGTGGCTGCGGTACAGATAAAATCTGTCCTTCGGCAATCCTGCCAAATCCACAATTCCGAACAGCGAACTATGGCTTGGCCAATCGGTATAATACGGCGTTGGTTCGCCTAGATAATCGAAACCTGTCCACACAAATTCGCCAATACAATATGGTAAATCATCGTGCATAATAAAATTATCTTCGGGTAAATCCGACCAAGAACAATGTTCTACATCGTAAGAAGATGCCTGATGATCAGGATATTTTGCCATGGATTTACGTTCAACAGGGAATTTATAAACACCACGCGAGCTCACTGTCGAGGCCGTTTCACTTCCGAGTATAATTTGTTGTGGAAGTTTTTCGTAATTTTCCTGATAACGGAAGGGGCGGTAATTGAATCCGGGAACATCCAACAATGAGGCGAAATTGTTATCCACAACTGCGGTAGGATTATCCATTCCATTGGTCACCGGACGCGTTGGGTCTTCGCGGTGACATATTTCCTGAAGGAAGTAATTGCGTTTCGGACCGATTCCGGCAGCTCCCTGTTCAGGAACTTCGTTGCCTACACACCACATTACCACCGAAGGATTGTTTCTGTAATGATGAATTACGTTTACCAAATCCTTTTCCGCCCATTCGTCCCAAAACAAATTATATCCGTTTTTTACCTTAGGTATTTTCCATTCATCAAATGTTTCCACCATCAACATCATTCCCATTTCGTCGCATGCGCGAACGAGTTCGGGTGCAGGCATATTGTGCGAGGTGCGGATAGCATTCACACCCATATCTTTCATGATGCGAATTTGACGACGAATAGCAGCATCATTTACAGCCGCTCCCAATGGGCCTAAATCGTGGTGATTACAAACTCCCTGGAATTTTATTTTTTCTCCATTGAGGAAGAATCCCTCGTTGGCTTTGATTTCAATGGTACGAATGCCAAAACGGGTTTCGTATTCATCCAAAACTAATTTTGAATCCTTTTTCAAGATTTTTGTTACTGCCTTGTATAATGTAGGACTTTCCAGCGACCACAACGATGGATTTTCGACATATAAAGTCTGGAAAACTTCATTGTTATTATTTGGAATAAATGAAGAAGTGTTTTCTGCTAGCTGACCACCATTTTGATCTAAAATAATAGTTTGAACATCATAATTTTCACCTAAAACAGGATTCTCAATTTTCGTAGTAATATTTACAGTCGCTAATTTGTTATTCACTTTTGGAGTTACCACTTTAGTTCCCCAAATAGGAATGTGGGTTTTGCCAGTAACAACCACATGCACATTGCGATACAAACCTGCTCCGGGATACCAGCGAGATTGTTCATTTCTGTTTTCAAGACTTACGGCTAAAGTATTTGTGCCGTTCTTCACAAATGGAGTAACATTAAGAGAAAATGAATTATATCCATATTTCCATTCGCCTGCGCGCTCTCCATTCACATACACCACAGGATTAGCCATCGCTCCATCAAAAATTAGCGTTACCTCTTTATCTTTATTAAATTCATCTAGGTTAAAAGTGGTACGATAAAAACCTTTTCCTACAAAAGGAAGTCCTCCGGTACGTCCAGCGTGCTCCATCGCGGTTTTCTGACCATCCTGTGTGATGGCGGTTTTTTGTAAGTCGTTATCCCAACTGAAAGGTCCATAAATAGCCCAATCATGCGGAACTCTAACAGATTGCCACTTGCTGTCGTTAAAATTTGGTTTATAAAAATCCGCGCTCTCTTGTCTGGAAAATTTCCAACCTTTTTTGAGCGTCATTTCTGTTCGGGTTTGTGATTTTAACGAAATATTCGCTATGAGAAACAGACATAGAAATAAAAGCAGGTTCTTTTTCATATTTGCATTTTTATATTTACTGCTTAAAGATAAGAAAAATAACTATATAGTGTATTTTTTACGCTTAACTATGATTATGAGTTAATGAAATAGTTAATTTATGATACTAAAATAACAGGAAAGAGTAATAAGAATCTGCAGCAAAGCCTTTGAAAAATATTTATTCGATCCCGTACATAGTCGTACATGGTTGATTAAATTTTATTACTACACCGCATCACGATGGGATGCTTCTTTTATAAGAAAAAAGAAGCTGTCTCAAAAGTAAAACCTACTATCAAATTGTAATTCTGAATTGCTTGGCGAAATGAAGAATCTATTTAACTTTGACAATATAGATATTTCACTTCGTTTAATATGACAAAATAGAACAAAAGTGGTACTTATGAGACAGCTTCTCTAAGAGATTTTTATATTAGTACATGCATTTAGGCTGAGTCACAACCTGGAAGAAGTCGTTTCCTTTGTCATCCACCAAAATAAATGCTGGGAAATCTTCCACTTCTATTTTCCAGATAGCTTCCATTCCCAATTCAGGATATTCCACACATTCCAGACTCTTGATGCTGTTTTGTGCAAGGATGGCAGCAGGACCGCCAATGCTTCCCAGATAAAAACCGCCGTGTTTTTTACAAGCGTCAGTTACTTGCTGGCTGCGATTTCCTTTTGCCAGCATCACCATGCTTCCGCCGTGTGATTGGAACAAATCCACGTAAGAGTCCATACGTCCGGCTGTAGTAGGTCCCATAGAACCAGATGGATATCCTTCCGGAGTTTTTGCAGGACCTGCGTAGTAAATCGGATGGTCTTTGATGTATTGAGGAAGTCCTTCACCACGGTCGATGCGTTCTTTCAGTTTTGCGTGAGCGATGTCGCGACCAACAATGATGGTTCCGTTCAGTGAAAGTCTGGTAGAAACAGGATATTTGCTCAACTCAGCAAGTATCTCACTCATCGGACGATTCAAATCTATTTTCACGCCGCCGGCTTCACCCGCTTGCTGGTATTCTGCAGGAATAAGACGAGCAGGATTATCTTCAAGTTTTTCAATCCATATACCGTCTTTGTTGATTTTCGCTTTGATGTTTCTGTCTGCAGAACAAGAAACGCCCATTCCAACAGGACAAGAAGCACCGTGACGAGGAAGACGTACCACGCGGATGTCGTGAGCGAAATATTTTCCACCAAACTGAGCACCCAAACCTAAATCTTCAGACGCTTTTTTCAATTTGTTTTCGAGTTCGATATCGCGAAATGCCTGACCGTATTCGTTACCTTCGGTAGGAAGATTATCGTAATATTTAGCCGAAGCCATTTTCACTGTTTTGAGGTTTGCCTCAGCAGAAGTGCCGCCGATAACAAACGCGATATGATATGGTGGACAAGCAGCTGTTCCCAAGGATTTCATCTTTTCTACAAGGAAGTTTTCTAATTTTTCGGGAGTAAGCAACGCTTTTGTTTCCTGATATAGGTATGTTTTGTTGGCAGAACCGCCACCCTTAGCGATACAAAGGAATTTGTATTCATTGCCTTGCACTGCATACAAATCAATCTGTGCGGGAAGGTTGCAGCCTGTATTCACTTCGTCGTACATATTGAGCGGAGCATTTTGTGAATAACGCAAGTTTTCGTTCACGAAAGTGTTGTACACACCTTTTGATAATGCTTCCTCATCATTGCCGTTTGTCCACACTTGCTGACCTTTTTTTCCCATAATGATAGCAGTACCCGTATCTTGGCAAAAAGGAAGGACTCCCTTAGCGGAAATTTCCGCATTGCGCAAGAAAGTCAGTGCTACGAACTTGTCATTTTCGCTTGCTTCAGGGTCGTTCAGGATAGAAGCTACCTGTGCCTGATGCTCGGGACGCAACAAGAACTCTACATCACGAAAAGCATGTTGTGCCAGCAATGTCAACGCCTCGGGTTCAACTTTCAATATTTCCTGACCTTCGAATTCCGCTACGGAAACATGGTCCTTAGTAAGCAAATAATATTCAGTTTTATCAGCCGACATTGGGAACGGCTCTTGATAATGAAACGGTTTAGTTGCCATAATAGTTATATGTTTAGTGTTTATAGTTTAATGTTTGTGTATTACAAATTTAGTAAGAATTGTGGAGATATCTAAATAAAAAAACCTAACAAAAATTTAGTTGTTAGGTTTATATTATTCCTCTTCCTAAAAGCTGGCGCGGGTCTCTGACCCGTGCCGTACAAATATCGCCCACAGCTGGCGCGGGTCTCTGACCCGTTCCAAAATCATATCAAATTCAACGTCCGTACATTCTTTTGCAAAGTAAAAATTTTAAAATACTAAATTGTATGTTTTTAAATTCTAATCGTTTGGGTCGTGGGTAAATGGCACAGGTCGGAGACCTGCGCCAGCGGGAAGACCTGCGCCAGCGGGAAGACCTGCGCCAGCGGGAAGACCTGCGCCAGCAGTCTACCGATGCCGACCTTATTCAATTAAAATAACATCCAATAACCCTTTTCCACCTGCATAATCATATGCACTGCTATACATATAATCTTCGGGACGAAAAACCGACCCTTCTTCTACCGGATTATTGTGTATGTAATTCAATTTTTGGCTAATCACACAATTACTCCATAACTCAATAGGCTTACTTTCGGTTTGCCAAAAACTATATCCTTCTTTTGATTTGAATTGGTTTAGCAACCATTCCCTCCTACTTTCTTGTGGATTTTCTTTGATTTCATTTAGAATGCAGCGTGCAGTGTACTTCTTAAAATCACGTATTGTATCCGAAAGATTATAACCCTCTTTAGCTCTAACAATTAAATGTATGTGGTTTGTCATTATACAATAGGCAAATATCTCCAATTCTTTGTTCGATTGACAATATTTCAAATTGTCTATCAATATGTTTTTATATTCGTTTCGAGTGAAAACATCTGTCCACCCTTGCACTGTAAAGGTTACGAAATAAGCCCCATGGGGATTGTGAAACTTATACTTTCTGCTCATTGGTATTAAATAAATTTTTATAAATTTTCATATGCTGACGTCGCATGCTGGCGCAGGTCTCAGACTTGTGCCGTAAAAATATCGCCCATAGCTGGCGCGGGTCTCTGACCCGTGCCAAAATCATATTAAATTCAACGTCCGTACATTCTTTTGCAAAGTTAGAACTTTAAAATACTCAATTATATATTTTAAAATTCGAATAATGGCACAGGTCGGAGACCTGCGCCAGCGGGGTTAGTTGTCTTTAGAACGTTTTGGAGGTTTCAAAGATGGAGTATTTCCTGGAGTGTTTTTGTTGTCTCTTTGACGTCTATCAGGCTTCCCTGTCGACGTTGCAATTCTTTTTGGACCTGGTTTGAGTGGCATAATAAATTTATTTAATTGTTTAAAATATTACGAAACAGCAATTTTAATTGTTCAAAAGCATAATTAAAATCCTCTTCGTAAGTTATTTCTACTAATCTAATATCATATTCTGAACATAACAACTTTTTTCGTCTGTCTAATACTTTCCTTAATTCCAATCCTTCATTACCTCCAAAAAAATCTATTGGTGAATAATGTTGTGCTCCATTATATTCAATGGCTAAATCACAATCTTTAATAAAAATATCTATACGTTGTGGACGAAGCCAGACAGGAGAGTATTGTGAAATTATACTAAGTTCAGGGAATTCATTACAAAGTTTATTATAGAGTAACTTCTCCATTATGTAACTACCTACTTCATCATAACCTTTATTTTGTCTAATCCTATTTTCAAGTGCTCCCACTGCTGGCGCGGGTCTCTGACCCGTACCAAAATCATATTAAATTCAACGTCCGTACGTTCTTTTGAAAAGTTAGAACTTTAAAATACTCAATTGTATGTTTCTAATTCGCAAATGGCACAGGTCGGAGACCTGCGCTAGCGGGGGATATCTAAATAAAAAAACCTAACAAAAATTTAGTTGTTAGGTTTATATTATTCCACTTCCTAAAAGCTGGCGCGGGTCCGCATGCTGGCGCAGGTCTCAGACTTGTGCCGTACAAACATCGCCCACAGCTGGCGCGGGTCTCTGACCCGTGCCAAGATCATATTAAATTCAACGTCCGTACATTCTTTTGCAAAGTTAGAACTTTAAAATACTCAATTGTATGTTTTTAAATTCGAATAATGCCACAGGTCGGAGACCTGCGCCAGCGGGAAGACCTGCGCCAGCGACATTCCTTTTCAACCTCTTCAGATTCACAAAATACAAACGTATTTTCCCTCCAAACTCTGTAGATTAGAAAAAATCATCTGAAGAATTCCATTCTAGACCATAGATTCACAAAATACAGATAAAGAATCTCATTCTACGCTGTAGATTCACAAAATTCAGATGTATTTTTCCATCCTACGTCGTAAATTCAGAAATCACAAATGAAAGTTGTTATTCTACGGCGTAGATTCATTTTCCGCAAATGTAATTTCCGAATCTGAGCCGTATGGCTCCAACTTTCATTTACAGAAAGCCAATTTACGGACTTTGAAAGTGACACAAAAAAAGAAACCTGACAAAATGTGATATTCTGTCAGGTTTCTTAAAATAGGATAAGATTTACATAAGTGTGCAAGACTCTCTCAGCTCACAAACACAGGGTTTATGATACTTCTGTGTTTTAGCCATTTTTTTTCAATGGATTTTCTTTATTATCCGCATCATCCGATTTCTTTTTAGGATAACTAATTTCTACTTCTGCCAGACGTAACATCAAGTTGTTGAACAAAGCAATTGTCTTTGTATCTTTAGTGATTACAGCTTCAATTCTTACTGTATCATACAACAGTTTTAATGCATTGTCCATTTCCTTGCGTAGTTTGCTTGGAACATCATTTTCGGATGTCAATTTACCTAATGCAAAATATTGGGTTTCGTATTCTTTCTGAACATTATCCAATAATGTAACACTCTCTAGAATACCCATAGTAGTTAGAGCTTCTGCATTCTCCGGCTTAAGCAATTCATTGATAATGCGGATATAGGAAATAGCTTGATCTACTAACTTGCGATGTACAAAACTTCGTCCGTAGAGATTAAGAATTCTGAAAATTGTGGAAGCAGCTTCTGCCATTTTTGTATCTGGTGACTTTATAAGTCCTTTCGAAAAATCATAAAGCTTCCAGAATAAATACTTGCGCTGAACGTTTAAAGACTTCGTTTCTTCACTCAGTACATCCTTGTCAGTCGGGGCCAATGCAGACTGATAACGTTCATTGACCGAGATAAGATTGAGAAAACTGGGAAAATCTAAAAATTTGGACAAATTCGCGTTGTTTACACTGTCTATAACGCGGAGCGACAGCACGCCTGCACCATTATTTTCTAAATGGTTGATGCGCGATTTGAATGGTTTTTTATCCATCAAAAACTAATTTAAAAAGTTAAAAAAATAAATTAATTATAGGCGCTGCATCGGTTAACCAAAAATGCCTGCCTTAATATTCACTGCCGATTAATATGCTTCTAATATGGGCGGATGAATTGCTATCTTCTGCCGGCCGTGCGTCTAACAGCAATTCGCGGGGTAAAGGGAATGGTTGTTATTGAATAACACAATGATCATCGTTAAAAGAATGGATATCAGCATATACATCCCCATTAAGGTTCTAATAGTAATTTGTCACGCTGGCTAAGTTGTTCGACGGAAAGTTATGAAACACCAAAAGTAACATTATCCTCGAAAACCTTCGCCTATAAAAATAATTTTAAAGGGTTAGATGTTTCTGACCATACAATGGCTTACTCTTTAAATAGCAAAATGCGTGCCAAAAATTAAAAAAATAGAAGAAATTTTAAAAAAAATGCAGATATCACAAAATGTCATACCCCATTGTTATTCTATTTCGTTTTTTTAAAATCATTCATACCCACAAATTGTCCAAATAGCGTTAAATTTGCCTTTTAATTTAAGACATCTACTTGAATGACTGATCAAATTAAGCACGAATGCGGTATCGCAATGGTGCGCCTGCTCAAACCCCTCGAATATTATTACAAAAAATACGGCACGTGGCAATATGGTCTTGACAAGATGTATCTGCTGATGGAAAAACAGCACAACCGTGGTCAGGAAGGAGCCGGATTGGCTTGCGTGAAACTGGATGCAGAGTCGGGAAGTGAATATATTTACCGCGAACGCGCACAAGGTTCGGGTGCCATCTCCGAGATATTCGGAAACGTTCACCAGCATTTCAAAAAATACAATATCAACCAGCTCACCGATTTGGATTTCGTTTCAAAACGTGTGGAGTTTGCAGGTGAATTATTTTTGGGACACCTTCGCTACAGCACTACCGGAAAAGTGGGAATGAGCTACGTGCATCCTCTGTTGCGCCGCAACAACTGGGCATCCAGAAGTTTAGCTTTGGCAGGAAACTTCAACATGACCAATGTAGACGAACTTTTTCAGCAGCTATTGGCTGACGGACAGCATCCGCGTGATTATTCGGATACGTTTGTGATTCTTGAAATGCTAGGGCATTTTCTTGACCGTGAGGTGCAGTATCAATATGACCATATCGAAAAAGAAGGCAAAAGTGGTTTGGAAATTAGCCGCGAGATTGAGGAAAGGCTAGACCTTCCTTTCCTTTTGAGAAGAGCCAGCAAAAACTGGGACGGTGGCTACGCCATGTGCGGATTGGTTGGATGCGGCGACGCTTTTGTGTTGCGCGACCCGTCGGGAATTCGTCCGGCATTTTATTACTATGACGATGAAGTGGTGGTGGTAGCGAGCGAAAGACCGGTAATTCAAACTGCATTTAATCTGAAATACAATCAGGTGGAAGAACTGCCTGCCGGCAGCGCACTTATCGTAAAGAAAAGCGGAAACATTAAGGTGGAAAAAATCCTTGAACAAAGCAATCCGCTTACTCCGTGTTCTTTTGAACGCATTTACTTCTCTAGAGGTTCCGATTACGAAATTTACAAAGAAAGAAAGGAATTAGGCAAACTGCTTATCCCCAAGATCCTGGAAACCATCAATAATGATTTAGACAATACCGTCTTTTCCTTTATCCCAAACACTGCTGAAGTGGCATACTTCGGCATGCTGGAAGGTTTGGATGAATATCTTAATAGACAAAAAGTAGAAATTATTGCCTCCCGCCAAGGTGAACTGACACCTAAGGAAATTGAAAAGATTTTGTCAAGCAGGGTTCGTTCTGAAAAAGTGGCGATAAAAGATATCAAGCTGCGCACATTTATAGCCGAAGGCAACTCGAGAAACGACCTGGCTGCGCACGTGTATGATGTGACGTATGGCAGCATCAAACGCGGCAAAGATAGCCTGGTTGTGATTGACGACAGTATCGTGCGTGGAACGACGTTGAAGCAGAGCATCATTAAGATTTTGGATAGGCTTGATCCGCAGAAAATCATTATTGTATCGTCCTCTCCACAGATTCGTTATCCCGATTGTTACGGCATTGATATGTCGCGCATGAGCGAGTTTATCGCTTTCAGGGCCGCTATCGAATTGCTGAAAGAAAGAGATATGCAACACGTGATTGATGATGTGTACCAAAAATCTTTGGCACAGATGTACAACAAAAAGGAAGACATCGTCAACTACGTGAAAGAAATTTACGCTCCGTTTACAGACCAAGAGATTTCTGACAAAATCGCGCAAATGCTCACACCGGAAGGAACAAAAGCGGAAGTAAAAATTGTCTATCAAACCATCGAAGACTTACATAAGGCTTGTCCTAATAATCATGGCGATTGGTATTTCTCAGGAAATTATCCTACGCCTGGCGGCAACAGATTGGTGAATTATGCGTTTGTAAATTATGTGGACGGACAAGAAAACCGTGCATTTGAAATCCGCTGTTGCTAAATCACTTTTATAAAATATGATTGAAAGAATAATTATCCTTGAAAATGTAGACCCGGTTGTATTTTTTGGCATCAACAATACCAATATTCAACTGCTGAAAACACTATTCCCAAAATTGCGCATCGTTGCCCGCGGCAACGTCATAAAAGTGATTGGTGAGGAAGACGAAATAAATCTTTTCGAAAAATCGATTCATGAATTGGAACGCTTCAGCATCGATATGAATATGCTGAAGGAAGAGGATATTCTGGATATCGTAAAAGGCAAAGCGCCAAATGTGGTGAAGCAGGAAAACCTTATCATCCATGGGATGAACGGGAAGCCGATTGTAGCACGCACCGAAAACCAGCAGAAGCTGGTGGAAATGTTCGACAAAAATGACCTTGTTTTCGCGATGGGACCTGCCGGTTCTGGAAAAACCTACACGGCCATTGCCCTCGCGGTGAAAGCGTTGAAAACAAAACAAGTCAAGAAGATTATTCTCAGTCGTCCAGCGGTGGAAGCAGGTGAAAAACTCGGATTTCTTCCAGGAGATATGAAAGATAAAATCGATCCGTATCTGCAACCTCTGTATGATGCCCTCGAGGATATGATACCTCCTGTGAAACTGAAAGAATATATCGAGAACAAGGTGATTCAAATTGCGCCGCTCGCTTTCATGCGTGGCCGCACGCTCAATGACGCAATAATAATTCTGGACGAAGCACAAAATACCACCAAGCCGCAAATAAAGATGTTTCTTACCCGTCTGGGTATGAATGGTAAAATGATTGTGACCGGTGATATCACACAAATTGATTTGCCCCGCACAGAACAGTCGGGACTTATTCATTCGCTTCGTGTTCTCAAAAATATTCCCGGCGTTGCAACTGTTGAATTCAACAAAAAAGATATCGTGCGCCACCGACTTGTGCAGCGGATTGTGGAGGCATATGAGAAGGAGGAAAATTTTGTGGAAAAGAAGAAAGAGGATAAAGCAAACTCTTTAAATAATCCAAAAGAATAAAGAATTGACCGACTCCTATGGTTTTAATTGCATCTTCTACAAATGCTTGATTCCTATGAAGCCAGTAGAGGGAGCTATTTGAAAAAATTTGTTGAAACAATAATAACATCAAGTTGTTTTCTTACTAAATGCAATCACTTATATAGTTTGAGAATATATATTAAAATAAACTCTAAATTACTGTTACCTCGAATCCTTTAGGATTCGTACATTTGTAGAATAATAAAATAAGACAGTGAACGACTCCATAGGAGTCGAACATATCAAAAAAATAAAAACAATTCAATATGAACACCTTAACAAAAACCAATTACAACTTTGACGGACAGACAAACGTATATCACGGAAAAGTACGTGACGTTTACAGCATCGGTAACGTTACTTTGGTAATGATTGCTACAGACAGAATCTCGGCATTCGACGTGGTTCTTCCACAAGGGATTCCATATAAAGGACAAGTTTTGAACCAAATCGCAGAGAAATTTCTTGACGCAACGGCAGACATCGTTCCAAACTGGAAGATGGCTTCTCCCGACCCGATGGTAACTGTTGGTTTGCGTTGCGAACCTTTCAAAGTGGAAATGGTCATTCGTGGTTATATCACCGGTAGCGCTTGGCGCGCTTATCAAAAAGGCGAACGTTCAATTTGCGGAATAGCTCTACCTGAAGGTTTGAAAGAAAATCAAAAGTTCGACAAACCTATCATCACTCCAACTACAAAAGCCGATGAAGGTCACGACGAAAACATCTCTCGTGAAGAAATCATCGCGCAAGGGTTGGTCAGCAAAGAAGATTACGAACAATTGGAAAAATATACTTACGCATTATTCCAACGTGGAACAGAAATTGCTGCGCAAAAAGGTCTTATCCTCGTTGATACCAAATACGAATTCGGTAAAAAAGACGGCAAAATCTATCTTATCGATGAAATCCATACGCCTGACTCTTCTCGTTATTTCTATAGCGAAGGTTATCAGGAACGTTTTGAAAAAGGCGAAGAACAAAAACAACTTTCAAAGGAATTCGTTCGCAAATGGCTTATGGATAACGGATTCCAGGGACAAGCAGGACAACAAGTTCCTGAAATGACCGAAGAATATTGCAACAGCGTTTCCGACAGATACATCGAGCTTTATGAAAAGATTGTCGGCGAAACGTTTGTAAAAGCTGATGCTAACGATTTGGAACAACGTATCGAAAAGAATGTAACAAATTACCTAAAAACTCTATAAATGGCATACGATGTAGAAAAATTAAACCCATATTACAGCAGTCTTTCGAAGACAGAGCAGGTTTCGCACATGTTTGACGATATTGCTCCAAGTTACGATAAGCTGAACGGACTGCTGTCTTTGGGAATTGACAAATACTGGAGAAGAGCCGCAATAGAAGAATTGCGGGAAGATGCTCCGAAAACTATTCTGGATATTGCAACCGGAACAGGGTATTTCGCTTTTCTTTCGCTTGATTTGCTCCAACCAGAGCGCATTGTCGGTATCGATATTTCAGAAGGTATGTTGAAAGTGGCGGAAGAGAAAGCAAAAGAGCGCGACGTCACAGATTTGATTACTTTCGAGATTCAGGATTCTACAGCGATGTCTTTTCCCGACAATACTTTCGATGCTGCAACAGTGGCATTCGGTGTAAGGAATTTTGAGAATATTGACAAGGGGTTTTCTGAAATACTCCGTGTCCTGAAACCTGGAGGAAAATTCATTTTCCTCGAACTTTCCCATCCGGAGAAAGTTCCGTTTAAAAACCTGTACGATTTTTACGAAAAAAAAGTTATTCCTACCATCGGCGGTTTGATATCCAATAATAAGGAAGCTTATGAGTATCTTCCGAAATCAATCAGAGCTTTCCCGCAAGGACGTGACATGATGATGATTCTGAAGAAGAATGGTTTTGTCAACATTCGCATGCGCCGACTTACACTTGGTGTTTGTTCGTTGTATATTGCAGAAAAAGAAAAATAAAATTTGGAAAATATGGATAACAAAAAGACTGACCTCTATGGATTGATTGGCTTTCCATTAGGGCATTCTTTCTCCAAATCCTATTTTACAGACAAGTTTTCAAGAGAGAACATTCCTGCGAAATATCGAAATTTCGAAATAGAAAATATCGCCGACATTCGCGATATCATACAAACTTATCCGCAATTGCGCGGACTGAATGTGACCATCCCCCACAAAGAGATGGTCATTCCCTTTTTGGACGAGCTGTCGGAAGATGCGGCAGAAATTGCAGCGGTAAACGTCATTTCCATCAAAAGAAAAGATGAGAAATTACATTTAAAAGGATACAATACCGATTTTATCGGATTTCGTGATTCTTTAAAGCCTTTTATTCATCCTGACATCCACAAAAAAGCGTTGATTTTAGGGACGGGAGGCGCATCCAAAGCTGTGGCGTATGCTTTATCTTGTTTGAATATCGAGTATAAATTCGTATCGCGTTCTCACAAAGAAAATGCACTCACCTACTCCGAACTGACGAAAGATATTTTGGACGATTATCGCATCATTATCAATACAACTCCGTTGGGAACTTTTCCTGATACGGGAGCTTTCCCGCCAATTCCTTATGATTGTCTCACGCCCCACCATTTTGCGTATGATTTGGTTTATAATCCCGACAAAACCGTCTTTTTGCAGAAAGCAGAAGCTAAAGGCGCAACAATAAAAAACGGTTTAGAGATGCTGCAATTGCAAGCAGAAGCGGCGTGGAAAATTTGGAACGAATAAACAAAATAATTTACTCAAATGAATACAATACAATCCGAACTGAACGTTCGTTTACACAAAATACAGCAGGTAATTCAACGTGAAAATGCCGATGCCTGCATCGTGGCGTCCACCGTCAACTTGTTTTACTTCTGCAATTTTATCTTCGACGGATATTTATATATCCTGCCTGAAGGCGAACCGCTGCTGTTTGTGAAACGTCCCGAAAGTCTGCAAGGCGACAACATCCTGTCTATCCGAAAACCCGAACAAATCAAGGAATTGCTTGCGAAGAGAGGGCTTCCTTCTCCAAATAAAATCCTTTTCGAGGCGGAAACGATGACTTACTCCACGGCAAGTCGACTACTTAACGCACTAGACGCTCCTGAAACGGTGAACGCGTCGGGAACAATCCGTCAGATACGCAGTGTGAAATCGGAATACGAGCTGAGTATGCTCCGCAAAAGTGCGGAAATCCAATCGCAGGTATATGCCAAGATTCCATCGCTTCATAAACCGGGGATGACGGATGTGGAATTTCAGACGGAAGTGGAATATCTTATGCGCAAACATGGTTCTTTGGGGATCTTCCGCGCTTACGGACAGAATATGGAGATTTTTATGGGCAGCGTGCTGTCGGGCGACAACGCGCAGGCGGCTTCTCCATTCGATTTTTCGATGGGAGGACAGGGCGTTTCTCCTATTCTTCCTATAGGTGCCGATGGACACGTGTTGACGGAAGGAACTACCGTGATGTTTGACATGGCAGGCAACTTCACACCATATCAGAGCGATATGTCGCGCACTTTTGCTATTGGCAACGTCGACATAAAAGCATACGATGCACATCAGGTATCAATTGAGATGAACCAATGGGTGTCGGAACATGTAAAACCCGACACATCGTGTGCCGAGATATACAACCAATCACTGGCTACGGCAAAAAAATACAATCTGGACAATTATTTTATGGGAACCCGGCAGCAAGCCAAATTCGTGGGTCACGGTCTCGGCTTAGAAATCAACGAACCTCCGGTTTTGACGCCACGCTCCAAAGAAGTTCTTGAACCGAACATGGCTTTTGCATACGAACCCAAGTTTGTATTGCCCGGCATCGGCGCCGTAGGGGTAGAAAACACTTTTATCGTTACTCCGTCGGGCGTTGAAAAGGTTACGCTTTGCGAAGAATCGATGCTGTCGCTGTAGGTTTTCGGTCTGGCAGCATATCTTTTGACTCTGACGGGGCATCTTTTCGTTCTGACCAACCATCTTTTCGTTGTGGTGGAGCATCTTTTGCTTCTGATGCGAAACTGAGCGATTTCAAAACTCAAATAGATGGTTATGAGGAGCTTATCAATCGTCCGCGCGATTTGACCGTAGAACGCAAGGGGTTGAATGACAATATTTCTGGATCAATGAGAGAATTAAGAAAAAGTATATACAAATTGGACAGTCTGATTAATTTGTTTGATGACACTCAATTTGAAACAGATTATAAAAATGCGAGAAAAGTAATAGATTTGGGTTCGAGAAAAGACAATACGTCAGGAGATACTTCTCCTAAATAAAGATACAGTCGGAAGTTATTTCGAAGTATTTCATGGTATTAGATTTAAGGTTAATTGAAAAAAGCGCGTTCGTGATGAATGCGCTTTTTTACGTCTTATCTTAAATTCCGGTGTGTCGTGTTACCGGCACTGGATTTGTAAACATTTTCTTTGCCAGTATTTCATCATATCCATAAACGTCTTCGAGGAATGTAATAGAACCTTCGCCTGGAGCAAACGCTGTGTAATAAGTGATAATTACTGGAACAGGGTCTTTCAGCTTGACTGTTTTTTCATCACCGCCATTCATTTCACTTTTTACTCTTGCCATATCCCAACCGCCTTCGGGTTTCAACAAAAATTCAGCCAGTTTTGCAGGTTCTTTCAAACGAATACATCCGTGACTGAACATTCTTTTGTCTTTCTCAAAGAGAGATTTAGCAGGAGAATCGTGCATATAAATATTATGGCTGTTCGGGAATAAAAATTTCACCAAACCTAATGAATTTGTTGGTCCCGGTTTTTGTCTTACTTCTGGAATCTCGCCGTTGGAAACGATTTCCATATTATTTCTTTCTAAATAACCATCATTCAATTTAGGCATAATTTCCTTTTTCACGATGCTTGGCGGAACATTCCAATAAGGATTAAATACAACCTGATTGAGTTTGCCCGTAAACAATGTGGTACCGTGATAATCTTTACCAACGATAACATCCATATTCCATGCAGGTTTGCCATTTTCCATAACATATAGTTTGAACTCAGGAATATTTACTAACAAATAGCGTTGGTCGGTATTTGATTCCAGCGGTGTCCACCGCATGCGGTTCATATTGATAAGAATCTGTTGCAATCTCTCGTCGACAGATATATTAAGGTCTTGCATAAATTCTTTTGACAAAGTAGTATCGTCAGTTCGGTAACCGTACATCCATTTTGCCATTTTCACTGCTTTTGCGAGAGATTCATCGTAGACATTTCCTTTTAGAGAATCGGTTGATGAAGTAAAACCTTCCTGTGCCAATCTTTTACGAAGCTGAATGATTTCAGGACCCTTATATCCCAGCTTGATCGAATTTTTCTCAATATGGATTGTATCCCAACCTCCTTGATCCTTAATCTTCTTATATTTTTCCAACGTTTCGCGCATTTTGATGAAATTACCATTACTTGGCGCATTTTTAGTAGCATATTGATTTTTATTGTCTATTGCCATTGTTACCATTTCATCAAGCGACATTTTCTTTTTAGGAACATACCATTCAAGCGATTGCAAGTCGAAATCCATATCGTTTTCATTTTCCTTCTCGGCATATTGATACAGATATTTTGTCAAATCCAATTCCATTTTTCTGATTTTTTCGTTTTCTGCCGTCAACTTCAATTCTTCGTCGAAAAGATCATTGAGTTTTGCATCCATTTTCTTATCCAAGATTGTCTTATCATCTGAATAATTATAATAGTTTTTCAAAAGATTCCAGAAACTTTTAGTTTGCTCAGGAAGACCTTCACTCGAAAACCATGCGTATTCAAAATTACGGCTGTTATAGAAACTTACAATCGCTTTCTTCAATTCTTCGGACAAAGTTGTATCCGCACGTAAATAACTGTTTACAGCCGTGCTGTCCATAAATAAGTCATTATAAGCATTGGAAGGATTGATAGAAGTATCAATCTTGGAATAAGTAGCTTTACGAATAACTTTCTTATTTTTCTTACCTGTAGAATCACATGAACTTATTAACGCTGCGAAAGCAAGGATAATAATAAGGGGGGCGAATTTTATCTTCATAAAATAATAATTAAAGTTTAGGTAACTATAACTTTGTTTAGATTGTAACAACCTAAAGATAAAAAAGGTTTGAATCCTCTATTAATCGACACAGAGGATTTTACCTAAATAAGATAAAATATCGTTTTTAGAATGAATAAGTTCTGAGTTAAATTGAAACTGGCTAAGAATAGAATTTATCTATTAATTTAAAGCATAATCTGTCCGGCAAAATAAAATTGAGAAAAGCAAATAATTTATATTGAATTCCCGGAATCACTTTAAGGTTCATCTTTCTTTTCTCCACTTGCTTCACAATTTCTTTTGCGATAACTTTCGCATCCATACCATTCATCTCATCTTTTTCCATTCTTCCGACAGCAGCCATGCTTCTCTTATAATATGGAGAATCTTCTTTTGCACTACATTCCGTATGTTTTCTAGAGGTCGTAAAATCTGTTTTAGTATCTCCCGGTAAAATTGTACAACATTGAATACCAAAACATTTAACCTCCATAGAAAGAGCTTCCATAAAAATTTGCAATGCGGCCTTAGTCGCACTATAGAACGCTTGAAATGGTATCGGAACAATAGCGGCAACAGAAGAAGTAGCAATAATCTTACCATAACCTTGCCTCCTAAAAATGGGAAGACACGCTTGAATCACCTTGACAGCACCAAAAAAGTTCGTTTCGAATTGATATTTTACTTCCTCAGAAGAGGTATCTTCAATTGCCCCTGAGATGCCGTTACCCGCATTACTAATAACAGCGTATAATTCAAAACTTTCAGCTATAATTTGATTCAAAACAAGACGGATACTTTCTTCATCGTTAACATCCATTTTTAGTGGAATAATCTCACCAGCGGATATTCTAGACTTTTGGGCATTTCCTCCGCCCCGACGAGAAACAGAATAAACCTTATATCCTTTATCCATCAACATTTGGGCGGTAACAAGACCAATACCAGAACTACCGCCGGTAACCAATATCGTTTTCATATAATAGTTAAGTCAATATTGTTTATTTACATGTATGCTTTAAAACACAAAAATACTCTAATTATTCAAAATACGATTGCCTATACTGCTAAAAATCAAAATATTCTGAATAACAAAAGCTCTATATCTTTTATTTATCACTTATGGAAAACTATGTTTATATTTAGACTATTCTATAAGAAAAAGGAAAAAATGAGTAAATTTGCAGGTCAAAAACAAATTTAACACCTCTATTGGATATAAAACATCTATTTTTAATTGGAAATCAATAAGATAAACTAATGAACCTTTTAAAACAAAAGCTCTCAAAGTACGACGCACCTCAGAAATATCAAAAAGAAGGCGTTTATCCCTATTTCAGGTCAATAGAAAGCGATCAAGATACGGAAGTTACAATAAATGGCAAGAAAGTGTTAATGTTTGGTTCCAATGCGTACTTGGGACTAACTAATCACCCCAAAGTGAAAGAAGCAGCAATTAATGCTACACAAAAATACGGAACCGGAATGGCGGGTTCTAGATTTCTGAATGGCACATTAGATATCCATATAGCATTGGAACAAAAGTTAGCGCAATTCATGAATAAAGAAGAAGCTATTATTTTCTCCACAGGATTTATGGTAAATGAAGGCGTATTAGGCTGCATTACTGGTCGCGAAGATTATATAATTTGGGATGAACGTAATCATGCTTCAATAATAGAAGGTTTGAGAACCTCCTTTTCCACAAAATACAAATACAGACATAATGACATGGCGTCTTTGGAAAAACAATTACAAAGATGCGACCCATCAAAAATTAAGCTGATTGTTGTAGATGGCGTTTTCAGTATGGAGGGTGATATTGCAAATATGCCCGTCATTGTAGAATTAGCGAAAAAATATAATGCTAATATTATGGTTGATGAAGCCCATGGCCTAGGGGTTCTTGGAAAGAATTATTCAGGTAAAGGAGTATGCGAATATTACGGTGTATTAGATGATGTGGATTTAATAATGGGTACTTTCAGCAAATCTCTCGCTTCTATAGGAGGGTTTATAGCCAGTGACCATGAAACAATCAATTATTTAAGACATCATGCTCGGTCTAATATATTTAGTGCAAGTAATACTCCGGCTGCAACCGCAGCTGCATCTGCAGCATTAGATATTTTAATATCTGAACCAGAACGCGTTAAGCATTTATGGGAAATTACAGAATATACCATTCGTCAATTTAGGGAAAGAGGATTCGAAATAGGAAACACTTCAACTCCTATTATCCCATTGTATATAAGAGATGACGCAAAAACTTTCCAGATTACAACAAACCTTTTCAATGCTGGAGTATTCGTAAATCCCGTAGTGTCTCCTGCTGTAAGTTCTAATGATACACTCATACGATTTTCTCTGATGGCTACCCACAAAATTGAACAGATAGACTACGCCGTTGAGCAAATTGATAGAGTTTTCAAAGATATGGGCGTCAAATAAAGATATTATTGATTTAATAAAACTATACAATAAAAAGCTTCATTCTAAGAATGAAGCTTTTTTCATGCTCTCTTTGTATTGATGTTCCATAATTATAACACAAAAAAGCCCCGATTAAGTAAATAATCGAGGCTTAATTAAAAAAAGACGGCAGCTACCTACTCTCCCACAAGACATGCAGTACCATTGGCGCTATTGGGCTTAACTTCTCTGTTCGGAATGGGAAGAGGTGGATCCCCAACG
>DAMBHY010000020.1:0-31822 GCA_032068765.1 Dysgonamonadaceae bacterium
TGCTCAGCTCGGTTGAAACTGAACTTTTCGTTCATTTTTGCCCGCACTTCGCAAATACTTTTTCCGTTGTAGGCAATTTCATAAAAACATACCGTAACAAATTAAAAATCAAATAAATTTATGAAGAAACTTTCTTTTACCTTAGGATTAATTTTATTTTCTCAAATTATTTCCGCACAAACCAAATTGGAAAACATTTACAAAGTTGAAATTGGTTTACAAGGATTATCAGTAGGAACAGAGATTCCTCTAAATGATAAATTTTTAGCGGATGTAAATATAGGTTGGGGCGGAATTACTGATTTATGGCACAATGGAATTTCATACGAATGGTCCAAAAACAGTAACAGTATTTTCGCAAGAGGTCAAATAAGGTATTATATAAATCGAGAAAGAAGAGAAGAAAAAGGTCACTCATTAAAAAATAACGCAGGAACTTTTCTTGCTTATCAAACAAAATTTCTCTTTAGTGGAACTGATTATTACAGTCCGCAAGTTGGAAAATCTTGGTTGAATGAAATTCAATTTGGGCAACAATTACCGCTTGGAAAACATTTTATTTTTAGGTATTATGGCGGAGTTGGAAATGGATATGATTTGGATTACAAAAATAGTAAATTCTATCCTGCTATTGGTTTTGCCTTTGGATATGCATTCTAAAGAAACTGCCTACAACATAGTATTATATCAAATCTTATTGCAGAGTGCTTTAAACACTACATTTCCTTACTCTCTTATCTCGATAGGTAGAACATAAGGAGAACAAATCAGAAAACATCGATAAACAGGTAGATTCCTGCCCTATTCTGTTTTGCAAGGAAATTTAACTGCTGATATTCAGCAAGCAAAGAACAATTGTAAGAATGGCTTGATTTAGCAAAGCCATTGCTTATTAAGAGCTCATTCAGGCATTCGCCGTTAGGCAGAATTATATACGCCAAATCTCTCAGCCAAAAATCTGTCCGGTTATTCAATTCGGTTAGAAGTGTGAGCCGTGTTCCTGGTGGACACACTTGAAGAACATAATCCAAACTCATCAGTCCGTATTGAAGCAGCAGCGTTGCAGGAATACGGCTTTTCGCTTCATCCTCGCGCATTTTTCTTGAAAAATGAACTTCCGGTGCATCCAATCCGTAAAGTCGAATTTCACGCCTTTCCTGTGTGAATTCCTGTTTTACTTTCAGACTGTCGCCGTCCATGACTTCTTCCACTAGCCAAAAAGTTTCCATATGGCTGTTCGGGATTTGGAAATATTTTAGACTTTCATTCCCTGTTGTGCTGCTCTCCGTTTCGTTAGCATTTGCACTTATTTCACTGTATTTCATTGGTTTTCAGTATTTTAACTATTGTTTTTATAAAGGTAATGAATGATATTTGTAATTGTCTAGACAACAGTGTTTTTCTCTCTT
Source organism: Dysgonamonadaceae bacterium (assembly GCA_032068765.1). Taxonomy (GTDB): domain Bacteria; phylum Bacteroidota; class Bacteroidia; order Bacteroidales; family Dysgonomonadaceae; genus DAMBHY01. The sequence continues at coordinate 1,410 of DAMBHY010000020.1, forward strand.
TTCTAATTTCTAAAACTTAAAACAATGGCAAGACAAAAAGGCCTCATGAAATACGTTGGAACAATCGGCGACGTTAGGCATTTTAAAATCAAAGGTCAGGAAGGATTTTTCGCCGGTATGGTCGGCGGTCCAACTGCACAACAGGTGCACTCTGCACCGGAGTTCGAAAGAACACGCGAAAATATGAACGAATTTGGCGGTTGCGCCAAAGTCGGTAAATCGTTAAGAACAGCGCTTTCCGCTCTTATGGGAAAATTTACGGATCCACAGGTTACCGGAAGATTGACTTCAATTATGAAGAAAATCAACCTTGAGGACGGAACCGAAGCCAGAGGTTACCGAAAAGTTGAAGTGTCCACTCAGAGGAATTATCTGCTTGGATTTGAATTCAACAAAAACCTTTCTATCTCCGGTATTTTTAATGCTCCTTACGACATCGAGCCGGACGCAGGAAGAACTTCTTCAGATTTTATCGTTGCAGCTTTTAATCCTGCTGATCTGATTACTGCTCCTTCAGGTGCAACTCATTTCAGACTGATTAACGCGATCTCGGTTCTTTCTGATTTTTCTTACAATCCGACCACAGGAACATACGAACCAGATGACATGGTGAACAATGAGCTGACCAACATCGCTTATTCGCCGTACATTCCGTTGAATGTTCCTTATGCAGGTGATACCATTACAGCAACACTTCCGGGTGCTCCAGTCCTGGATACCAATGTATCGGTGGTTCAGTGTATCGGGATTGAGTTCTTTCAGGAAGTAAACGGAAACCATTATCCGTTTGCCTCCGGAAACTGTCTCAAAATCGAGGAAGTTTTTTAGGAAAAATTCTTCAAAGGGCTTCCCAATACGGGAAGCCTTTTTTGTTTCACTTTACTATTTCACAAATACTTATTGCGTTATGAAAACAAAAATTATCAGGGTTGCACAGGGTAAAAATTCTACGCTTTCCCACCTCTATATTGACGGTATTTTTCAATGCTTTTTGCTTGAAGATAAAATCAGAGCCGTTAAGATTATGAAGCAGACTGCGATTCCGGAAGGTGTGTTTAGGCTAAGACTGAACACCTGGGGCGGAATGAACAAAACGTATTTCCCGAAATTCGGACCGATCCATAAAGGAATGATTGAGATTGCCGAGCTTCCAACCTTTTCAGCAGTCTATATCCACGTTGGAAACACGATTGAACACACGGCAGGCTGTCCGCTTGTCGGACTGTCTTATATCAAAAAGGACGGCGATTTTCAGGTGTTGCAGAGCGTGGACGCTTACAAACAAGTTTACAGGAAACTTTACGAAGTGGCAACCGGAAAGGATAATCAGATTGAAATCAGTAATAATTTTCAATTCTAAAAAATGGCACTAATGGAAAATGAAATCACAGTGAGCGTGTTCTTTGGTTTTATCAGTAGTGTTCTTTTGGCGGTAGTTGCCTACTTTATACGGCAACTGCACACCGACTTTAAAAGTATGGAAAAGGATATGACAGAGGTCAAGACCATGGCTTTAATCATCAAAACCGAGTTTAAAAATTCTCAGGATCTGCTCAATCAGAAAGTGGAATATCTCGAACAAAGGATCAATAAAATAGAGTTAAATCAATTAAAACATTCAGACAATGAAAAATAGAAACCTAAATTTAGTGGATCGCGTTTTGGAACCAACGCCAAAATGGTTCAGAATCGTACGTAATCTTGGATTGGCTTTGTCAGCGGTTGGCGGTGTTCTTGTGGCCGCTCCGGTGGCACTCCCTGCAGCAGTTGTTTCTGTCGGAGGGTATTTGCTTTTGGGCGGTTCCATCATTGGAGCGGTCAGTCAGACCGCAATCAGTTCTGAAGAGTATGGCGAAAAATCCCGAAAATCGGGCGGAAATTCGTCCGAAAATTCACCTGCAGAATTAGACAAATAGCGTTTACCAGGCGCTTATCTTCAACGAAAAACATTCAGGCCGGTTCATAAGACCGGCTTTATTATTTGCTTTCGTCCGTTTGCACCGTTTCTTATAAAGGGGCGAAATATGTATGCTTTATGTTGCTGATGAAGTGCAAGTGAGGGTGAATCAAGTTAAAGTCAGGGTGTAGAAAAATCAGGGTTGGCATCCGGCGGTTGGTCGGGGCGTTAAAATTTTAGATTTTAGGTAAATAAAAAACTTCCCGAAGGAAGTTTTTTGAAGTTAGACTGAAAGGTAGTAACGGCGAACTAGACTGTGCCGCAGTTCTTTGAGTGCTGCAGCCTGCTGTTCTATTTTCTGTTCCAATTCCCATGTGGCTTTAATTTTCAGCATCATTTCCGGCTGAATGCAGGACTTTTGAAAGGCGGGCTGAATGAAGTTCCGCATCAGGATTTTGAGGTCGCATAAGCGAAGCATTTCAATGACTGAGCCGCAAAGGTGCGGGTGAAAGAAACCGTTTTTCCAGAGGGCGTAAAAGGTCCAGTAAACGGTTTCAATTTCTTTGGGGCTGCTGCAATAATAAATAAAGCAGTTCGGGCAAGGTTGGCGAAGGGGTTTTCCTGCATTGCGTCCTCTGTTCAGAATGTAGATTGCGTGTTCAGGCGTTTCGCGGTGCACGGCGTACGTGCGTACTTTGTTTGTAAGCATAATTTTTGTTTAAAAAATTTTGCTCCGCTGAAAATTTTTCAAAAGAAAAAAAAGAAAAAAAGAAAGTGCTCCACCTTCGTGGAAGGAAAATGCGATGCAATATTTTTTTGCAAAAAAGATGGACGTATTATTTTTCACGGCTATCTTTTTTGCAAAAAACCCTTTAGGGCTTGATATTGTCAACGCATTTTCCTGACTACAGAACTTTACTTTCTTTTTTTTTTATTTTTTCTTATCCGAAATCTTCTATTTATGGGAATTTGAAAACTCGATATTGGCAGATATTTGCTTATTATGCAGACACTCAAAGCGGTGGGAAGAAATGGAAAAGACACCTGTATGACGCACCGAATACTTGGAGGGGCGGCATACTGGTGTGCGCGGTGACGGAAGTGTATAGACGGCAGAGAAAAACTGTTCTTCAGGAACAGTAAAGTGAATGACGGCTATATCCTGTAGAAAATTGGGAAGCTGTGGGAAAGAACTCTCTTTAAAAGACCGAAATTTTCAAATGATATTGCACTAAAAAGCGAGGAAAAGTGATGGAAAAGACAGGTGCATAGTGCTGTGAAGACTTGGAACAGTGCTATGCTCCTGTGCGTTGTGTTGTTTTTGTATGGACGGCTCGTCCGTGCATATAAAAACACCACTTGGGAAAGCGATGGCAAAACGGGGTAAACACTTCGCAGAAAAATGGTGCGTGACGAAATTGTCAACTTACATAAATCTTCCTTATGTGCCTAAACTGTAACAGCGGCTGCAAAGACAGTGGTATGGAATGCTGAAAGAAAATGCTTTGCTTGGGAATTTTCAGCACGCGCCACAAACACACTACAAATGTTTGCCTATGAAACTGAAGTGTTTTTGGTATGTGGTGAAAATATGGCGGCTGCCGAAAGTATTTTCTTCAGTATGGAATACGACTGTGTGCGGTGACGAAAGCGACTGTATTGCCACTAAACTTTTCCGCTGAAAAAAAGCAATACAGTGGCTGTAGGAACGTGGCAAATCCCTAAACTCTCTGCACCATTTTTCTGCATCCTTAGCAGGGTTGGTGGGGATTTGTAGGTTTTCGATTGGGGAACTGACCGTGTAAATTATAACTGCACGAGCGGCTGGAAGGCGTTGGCGCAAAAGGGCTGTGCCCGTTGCAAGGAAAGCATTTTACATAATCTCAAATTATAGGCACATATGATGTTGGTTTGCACGTAAGGGAGCCTGCGGACTGGAGGGCAACGTTGTAGCGGTTGGCACGTGCGTATAATTTCGATTATGTAACTTGCTGTGGCAGAGCGGTGATATATAATCTGAAATGTAATTTATTCCTTTTTCAATGTACGTTCAAAATCATCGCATAACTGGTGCAGAATGTCTTTGGTTTCACGAATGAAAAAATCTCCAAGAGCCTTATTCTTAATGGTGAATTTTCGATAAATTTTAGAAAAATCTGCATAGATCTCATCCTGTGAGAATGCAGAGCCGGAGTCTAAAATTTTAGCGACTAATCTCTTTCCTGTGTCGTCCTGTTTTACAAACTCGAAAAGTGATGTGATTTTTTCTTCAAAATCTTTAATCAGTTCTTCGATGGCTTCTTCTTCCTGATTTCTTTTTTCAATAACTTTCAGAATATTGTAGCGGTATTTTTTATCGTCTCCATAATCTCCCCGTGACTCTGCTACTACTTTTTTCTTTTCTTTTTGCTCATATTCCTGAGGAATTACAATACCAATACGGTTGTCAAAATAAATTTCAACATCATCAATAATTTCTCCTGTGCGGTTGATTTGGTTGTAAATGATATTGTACCGGTGCCAAAACTCCAAAAACAGTTTTTCTGAGTATTTCTTATTCAGTTCAATAACAAATTCAATGAGATTCAAAATTCTGAAATACTTCTGAATTGCTGCTTTTAACTGTTTTGCTTCCTGCTTGTTATTTCGAATATAATCATCAAAGCCCTCTTCAATCTGCATTATCATACTTACATCCGGTTCTTTGTTGTGGTAAGCCGTGAATATTGGAAAATACTTTTTGAAAAGCATATCTTTCTGCAAATCAGAATAAATCACTTCCAATTTTTCTTCATCGCCCAAAGGATCGAAATCTGAAACTACCACATTGCTGAAGTGTTCAAATGCTTTTTTAATATTCTGAACATTGACGTTTTTGTAAGAAAAATCTATGATTTTACAATCGTTTTTGTATTTGGTTGTTCTGTTTACGCGAGAAATTGTTTGTATTGCATTGATGCCTCTTATTTCCTTATCCAGAAACAGTGTATGTAGTTTCTGTTCGTCAAAACCTGTCTGCAATTTATCTACCACGATAATAATACCGTTTTTGGATGTTTTAAAATTCTGCAAAACCCTTTCCTCACTTAAACCGCCATTTAATGAACTGCAACTTGCATAATCCTGACTATCGGAATAAATCATATAAACAGGTGCATCTGCAAATCTTTCATATTTAGGATTTTCAACTGTCTCTTGATAGAATTTAGAAATAAAGTTTTTGTATTTTATTGCTGCAGGAATAGAACTTACCGCTAACATTGCTTTTGCAGTTCCTCTGATATTGTGATATACAGTGGTTACCAGTCTTTCGACCACGAATTTAGAAATCGCTTCAATACGATGTGGATTTTGATAAATTTTCTTTTTTCTTATCGCATACTTTTTACCGTACTCATCAATTCCTGTATCTGTTCCTTCGGGAATTTCTTCCAATTCATACCCTAAATCATTTTCAAAACCTTCCAATTCGTTATCAGGTATTTCAAAAAACATTTTTGCGGAAACAGGCACAATTCCTTTTATTGGATTTAGAATATATCCATCTGAAATTGCCTCTTTCATCGTATAACTATCAAAAGGCACCCATATTTTTTCGGCTTCCGCATATTTGTTAAACTCCCCGAAACGCGCCAATGTATGGTCACTTGGTGTAGCCGTAAAACCTACGATTAGATTTTTTTTGGTGTGGACTTTTTTGTATTTATCATTATTATCAAAACTGCTCTGCAATTCATCGAACACACTCAACATATCTTCGTGCTGTGTCCCGCTGTTGCTGCGGTGAATTTCATCTATGAGGAAAGCAATCCGAAGTTTAGACAGTTTTTCAACCACGGAAGCATCCAATATATTATCAACAGAACTGAATTTTTGAAGATTTACGACCACAATTCTTTTATCCGAACTTAAAGCATCGATAAAACTTTTTCGGTCCGTGGCTTCAATGAACATTGATTTCTGAATGTTCATATTATGCATTTTACTGTCCAATTGGTCGCGTAACTGCAATCTATCTACCACCAACATTACTTTATCATAAATAAATTCGCCGTCTTTCCGCAAATCTTTTAACTGCAATGCGAGCCAACCAATGATATTACTTTTTCCGAAACCTGCAGCATACTGTAAAAGGAGCGAATAAATTGTTTTGTTGTTCTGATATTTTAATCTCTTGGCAATGAGTTCCTGAATTTGCGCAGTTCCCAGACCTTTGTCCAAAAGCTCTTTTTCCAATTTTTTGATAAAATATTCGGGGTCTGCTTCATTGGAAAGAAATTCATCAATTTTGGTAAGTACCTTATCTGCTCCAAATTTCTGTTTTGGCCGAGGAGCAATTAATTTACCGTCGCTGTGTTTGTATTCCTTTGTTCTACTGCCTTCTTTTTTTATGAGTTCACGCTCAATGAAATTGTAGTAGAGGATTTCTTTTTCCACCATTCTTTTGTCATAAAGGGAGCGGAAAACCTCTTCAAATTTTTCAATTTTGGAACCTTCACGATTTCTTAACGGATAAGGTTTGAATTCATTCAGGAATTTTTTTTCATAATCTGTAAAATCAAAACTTCCATCGGTTACAGACTGTTTTATTTCATCTAAAAGTATTGAAACATTCCGAATTACATAAGTATCGGAAAGGTCTGTAGAAGTAATGTGAACCGCTTTTTCGAATATATGGAGGAAGTCTTTGCGAATAGATTGTGAGGTGTCGTTTTTATCGGCCACCACCAAATATTGCTGCACTGCATTTTGGTAATCTTTCATCACTTTTCCACGACCATTTTTCAGTGCGGTCTGGCTGTTCCAATTGCTTTTCAGTTCGCTGTAGCCAAAGAAAATTCCGTTTACAAAAAACGTAAGGTCGGGGCGGAATGAATACTGTTGTTTGCCTTCGTATTTGTAAGTGTAAGGAAGTTCCTGAACAACAGTAAAAATATTCTCGTCAAACAATGCATCTTCTTTCAAAACACTTCCGCTGGGATAGAACAAATGGAGTTTTACCCCTTCAAAAGTTACCGATTTATTGGTGTTGAGAAACACCGCCATATTCATAGACGATTTTATTTTGTCGTCTAAAAAAACGGTAAATGCGTCCATCAGTTCTTTTTCGGAACCAAATTTTTTTAGGAGTTTTTTATAATTTACCTTATTGAGAGAGGTTTCGGAAATGAAAGACCTCAAATCTTCCGTTATAAAAAATTTTGGCGATACCGTATTGGCTTTTGCCTCACGGTATTTTAAACCATCTGTTCTTTCGCAAAGGAAGTTGATAAGGTATTTTTCCTGAAGGTCGAGTTCTTTCATAGTTTTTTTAGTTTGAAAATAATGGTTCTGCTTTCCAATCGAGTAAATTTCCTTTTCCATCTGATGGAATTCCCAAATATTCTATCGGAACTTCACTGTATTTTTTCAGTAAATCATCTAATCTTACGGTGAAATCATTTTTTTGTCCAGACGCATCCATTAGATATTTTAAGGCGCAAATAAAATAGAATGTTCTTCGGTTGTTATTATACCTATTGCTTACCCAATTTCCCTTCGGCTTTAACAAAAGAGAAGGTTCAATTGCCAAATCTTTGTTCCAAAGCCGTGAATGATGGGCACAAATATTTCGCACATAAGTTAAGGAATGTAGCCAAGACTGAAAAACGGTGTGGTGAAGTTTGAAGTAATCTGCAATTAACTTTTTATCGTCATTATGCCGAAGACCTTTATAGAAACTAGACAGTTCGCCAATGGTAAGCAGCTCAAAACACATCCAAGCAGGTGGATTTGCAGGTTTATGGTAATTATCGGTATAATGTTTTATGAAAACCTCGGGTTTACGATTTGTTTTTGCTTTCTGAATAATATCCTGAAAACTTGAATGGGGGTCTACCAATTTTCCAAACTTGTTGTAATGGGCAGAGATAAAAATTCTCGGGTCATCCTGCCAATGCGAGTTGTTGTATTTAATCGCCAATTGATAAATAAATTGGGTTCTGATTGCCACTTCAACCCTTTCAATACAATCAAAAACAAACAGACGAAGTTCTCGGTCGAACGCGTAGGTTTTTAGCACCTGTTCCCAAGTAGTTCCTGCATCAAAAGTATCTTTTATTTTTTGATAAGGTATAAAATAGGCACTAAATCTATAGTAACTAATCTGCTCTAAAACAGATATGGCTTTGGGTTCATCGGCAACAATTAAACCTCTTTTTTTTAGAAGTTGCAATTGGTCGTGAAAAAGTAACGGCGGTTTCTGATATTCTTTCTTACTCATGGGCGTATAAAAAGAGAAGACCCTCCAAGTGTGCATTGTTAAGAGGCAAGGAGGGTGTATTATCTTTAGTTGAAAAACTTTCTATATCAATATGCTTTCTAAATCTGAAAAGCACTTTTGTAATGCAAATGTAAGACAAGCGTAAGACTTTTGCAAGAACTTTGTTAACAAATATGTAAACATTTGAGTAAACCATAATACAAACACTGTGCTAAACCACTTTTATTTTACCTGTAACCGCATCATTGATGAGCACCTTGCGAAGATGCTGAAGCGTGGTGATTTGGGTTTGCAGGTTGGCGACAATTTTGTCTATGGTTGCGGTTTTTTGGTCGAGGTATTCTGCGATTTGGCGTTGTTCTTTGATTGGAGGAATTGGACACATAAAATTTTTCAATTCATTAGGGTTTAAGTGAGGAATACCCATCCCTGTCGGAATATTTTTTAGACGATACTCAACATTAAATCTTAAAAAAGAAAAAAACTGTGCGTTTATAATATTTGAAAATTTCAATTTGGCGGTCGTCGAAGAAATCACACCTTTTTTTCCATATAAAATTTCTCCAACTCCTGCTCCATCCCAAATAATGATAAGGTCATTTTCATTTGCTATCAAATTTTTGTCATCTGCTTTAACATAAGTTTCAAAAACCACACTGTCATTTCGCAAATACTCTAAAGACAAATTTGGTAAACTATTTTCCACTTGTGTTTCATAGAATTCTAAATTTTTTCCTTTAATTGTTTGAGCAAATTCCTTAAATCTTTTCACTTCCCAATGTTTCGGAATTTTGCCAATCCAGTCTATTTCACTTTCCTTTAAATCCACCTTATTGTCCAAACCTTTTGTAACGGCTTTGTTGATGATGGCTTTTCGGAGTTTTTTGTAGGTTTCTATTTTTTGCTGAAGGAGCGCAGTTTTTTTATCAATGGTGGTGGTTTTTCGGTCAAGATAATTGGCGATGGCGGTTTGTTCGGGTTTAGGAGGGAATGGAAAAAACATTCTTTTAAAATTTTCTTTTCCTATATTTGGTTGACCATTTCTGTTTATATAATAATCAATTTGGTCTAGTGTCAATTGAGAGGATAGCAAATAAAAAAGGAAACCTTTATCCAAACCCCTAAAAGGAATAAAATTACCAACGCGGTAATTTTGTAAAAGTGGCTCTTTAATCTCTGCGCACCTTATTATTTTTCCTATAGTTCCGCCTGTTAATGCCATTAATATATCTCCTTCTTTAATCAAGATATCATTAAATTCATCAAGTCTTTTTGCTTCAATAAAACTACAATCGCTCAAATCTAAACTTCCATCTTGATTTAATTGGGTGATTTTTACAATTTTTATCCCTTCATCAGTAAAATCAAAATCTCTAAACTGAAAACCATGTTTTAAATCAATGTAATCAACAAATCTAAAAGAACTCCAACCAACAGGAAGTTCTTTAAACCATTCAATATCTGTTTTATATGTTTCCATAATCCAACTCCTTTTCAAGATTTTCTAGCTCGATATCCAACGCTAAAAGATTTGCCCGCAGTTCGTCCAAATCCTGCAGTTCTTCGGGTTTGTAAAACACTTTGTTGAAGTTCAGTTCTACACCTACCGTATTTTCAAGATACTCAAAAGGTTTGGTCACATATTTTGCCATAAATGCTTCTATATTTTTACGGTTTTCAGTTTCATCGGGAGAAAACGGAATGATTTCATAATCTTTCTGCGTATCTTTCACCAATTCTGCCCAAACGGTAATTTGTGCGTCTTTTGTTTTGGTGGCTTTGCTGTATTTGGATTTTATGAGGATTTTTCCGTTTCCGAGAAACTCCAGATTTTTTTCCAAAGTAGAGGGTGACAAATCCCGTTCTTCATAAGACGGTTTTCTGATAATGGTTTCGCGTTTTTTGTCCCAAGTATAAGCATTTCCTTCTTCATCAATCGCCTGAAAAGCATCATCCTTATAATCAAAACTTGCCACAAAATTTTTGAAATAGCCGTTGTAGAAATCTTCTAATGTGGGATATTCTTCAGCATCATACTTCCATTCTTTGCGCGGATTGATTGATTTTGCGTTTTGCAAATTCAGCGTGTCAAGAATCGCTACAGATTTTAAGTCTAGTTTAATGGCTTTTTCTTCCACTACATCACCGTTTCTAGAAATTTTATCGGGCATTTCTATAGATTTACCTTCAAAGTCCACATTCGTAAGCAAGATTGCCTGTTTGTTGTAATAGAATTCCCATTTATCAAAAACTTTTGCGTATTCGGTATCTTCAAAATTAATGAAGGCATCTACAATAGTTTTGCGGTTTTCGGCATTCATCTGTCGGCGTTTTTTACCTTTAGATTTTTTTAATCCTTCCCAAAAATCGCTTCCGTTGATGAGTATCACCTTGTCCTGTCTTTCGGCAGGTTTATTTTTGTTGAACACCCACAAATACGTGTATATACCTGTATTGAAAAATTCGTCTGTCGGCATTTGTATAATGGCTTCCACCCAATCATTATCAAAGAAATATTTTCGGATATTGCTTTCGCCACTTCCTGCATCGCCACTAAACAAGGTGGATCCATTGTGAACAACTACGGCAAAACCATTATCGTCATTCAGTTTGGAGAGAATATGTTGGGTAAACAAAAACTGTCCGTCTGAAATAGAAGGTAATGCCACAAAGCGACCTGTTTGGTCGTTGGTAATTTCTTTTTGATAACCTTTCCAATCCACACCATAAGGCGGATTTGCGACTGCGATGTTGAAGGATTTATCGTAAAATTTTCCTGTATCGGTTAAGGTATTTCCGTATTCTATGGAAGTGTCTTTTCTGAAACGGCTTTCAATTTTTGCGAGTGCATAAAGTGTGTCATTCCATTCCTGACCGTAAGTTGCGGTAGGTCGGGAAAAATTTTCCTGAATTTTATCTTCTACGCCAAAAAGCAGGTTTCCGCCGCCACAGGTTGGGTCGTAAATGGTAAGGAATTGCCCGTTATCCTCTATTTTAGAGGCGATTAATTCCGAAATCAAAGCAATAATATCATCCGGTGTATACTGTTCTCCGGCAGTTTCCGCTGAAATATCCGCCCATTTTCTTTTAATATGCTCTTCTAAAGTTGTGATTTCGGAATTGTTGAACGGTGTAAGGTCAATTTCGCTCCACGCTTTTACGGTATCGAAAAGTATTCTCTTTTTTTTCAGTAATCCTGCAGTTCCTGAAATATCTAAGAATTTTTCTTCTTCGTTACCTTTATCTACCCCCAAAAGGAATTTGGTTTCGGTATCAAACGCTTTTAGATAAGCATCAAAATCGGCATCAAAACTTTTGTCATTTTTGGCAATGTCTTTCAGCGTAATTCCCTTGCGAATAACATAATCGTTATAGCCTAAACCTTCAAGTTTGAACACTTCAATGAAATCGTCCATATCATCTTTTCCCATTTCGACTGCCAATTTATCCGCTTCGCGAATAAGCCTACTTTCTACCATTAAAAGGGCGAAAAAAGGCATCATAAATTTCGGGAAATCGCTCTGCTTTATACCGGCACCAATTAAGAGGTCGGCGGTTTTCCAAACATCGCTTTCGTGCTTTAAAATATTGATACTCATTGAGTTGTTGTGGTTATTTTATAAAAAGTTCTAAATTGTTGCGAAAACTTCAAAAATACGAAATGCAAACGACAGAAAAAAAGGGAAATTGAAAAAAGTAAGTAAAGTAAGTAAGTTTTGAAACAAAACTTTTTATAAAAAATGACTGCGAAAAAAACTATTTAAAACAATGAAGTTATGGGAAAAGCAAGGAAGCATAAAGGGCGGTTTGCACTGAAAACATCTATTTCAGCATTTTTTTTCTGAGAGAAAAAATAAAAATTTTCTTTTGCCGAACTTTGGTTACTTTACTTACTTTCTACAAAAAATGAAAAGCAGAGCAAATAAAAGTGAAAGCATTTCAAATTATAAGAAATTACTTTTTGTTTTTTAATTTCTCATATAAAGTTCGAGTGTATCTACCTTCAACCTAACCTGTAACCATTTTCTGAGTTTTTGTTTTTCGGCTTCCGGGAGTTCTTTTTCAGATTCGTATATCGCTACAGGAATTACAGCGGCAGAATCAGCATCAGAAAGTATTTCCTGCTTTGCAGCAGAAAGTGACTTCAAGTCGGGGAATATTGCTTTGGCTTCGGAATAAAGATTTTCTGTATTAAAGGTATAGCGGTCTATTTTGGCGTTCAATTCGGCAGCGATCTTTGCAGCGTCATTGCCGACTTCATTATTCTGAATTTTATTGGCTTTGGCGAGGAAAGCACTGTCCTGACGAATAATCAGTTTGGTATTTTCTAAACCGAAATCTGCCATCTTTTTGTTTTCTTCGGCAATCTGATCTGCAGTAAAACGCCTTGTCAGAAATGCCAGTTCTACTCGACGCGGATCAGTGGAATAAAATGTTTTCCGGTAAACTATGGCATTTCCTTTATCTTCAAATTCTTTGGTGATAAACTGTGAAACTTTGTCATAAAATCTTTGTTGCTGAATAAAACGATAGGCGAAATATATACTCGGAATAATCATCAGCAAGGTGATTGCAGTAATCCAGTTTCTTACTGAACTTGCTTTTTTGTTATCCACCAACCCTGCTGCTGGATAATTGAGGTATTTTACAATAATGAAAGTAGCAATACAGATAAAAACGCAATTGATGGTATACAGAAACATCGCCCCGGCGAAGTAGCCGAAGTTACCTGTAGCCAAGCCATAGCCTGCTGTGCAGAGCGGTGGCATCAAGGCGGTTGCAATGGCCACGCCCGGAATTGGATTTCCTTTTTCAACTCTCGTGACTGCAATTACGCCTACCAAACCACCGAAAAAGGCTATTAACACATCGTAAATATTCGGTGCTGTTCTTGCTAAAATCTCAGACTGCGCTTCCTTGAAAGGCGAAATTAAAAAGTATAAAAATGATACTATTAAACCCACTAAAGTAGAAATCAACAGATTTTTAAGCGATTTTCTTAAAAGCGTGAAATCGTAAATCCCTAAAGCGAAACCTGCGCCCACAATTGGTCCCATTAACGGCGAGATTAACATCGCTCCTATAACTACCGCCGTGGAATTGACATTGAGACCAACCGAAGCGACCATAATGGCACAGGCCAAAATCCAGAAATTGGAACCTGAAAAGGAAATGCTGTTTTTTACATTTTCAAGGACTTTCTCTTTGTTCTCTTCGCCGTTGTGAAGGTTGAAAAGTTTGTTCATTTACAGGATAATTTAGGCCATAAAATTACAATTTTTTTTCATTATACCATTTCAGTTCCTGAATGTTGGCCGGCATAGAAATGCCGTTCGTAAGCAGATTGATTTTCACCTGATCAATCATTTCGCTGCGAATCATCAAGGCATCGCGCCGGTAATCTTCGGCTGCTACCCAGAAAAAGATCTTGATATTGACGGAATTAACACCCAATTCGTCCGTTATTACGAAAGGTTCGCGGTCTTCATCTTTTAAGGAAAGCGGATGACTGTTCATCGTATTCAAAATAATTTTCTTGGCTTTGCTGATATCGTTTTCATAAGCAATGCCGACCATAAACTCCATCCGGAAGTAACCGTCTTCGGTAAAGTTGAATACCGGCTTCTTGATCACGTCGCTGTTCGGAATATAGACATCTTTGCCGTCAAAAGTCTTCAGTTTGGTGTAGCGGAACTCCATTGATTTAACCCTGCCGAATATATCGCCAATGCTCACCGTATCATTAATATTGAAAGGCCTGTTGAACGACAGAATAATTCCCGAAATAAAATTTTCGCCTATATCTTTAAAGGCAAATCCCAAAATCACGGCGGAAGCACCTGCTGCGGTTAGTACTCCTGTAGCAATCCCATCCAAACCGGCAACTTTCAGTCCGAACATAATAACGATAATGACAAATACCGTTTTAATGGCTTTGATCAAAAAATTGGTCATTAAAGGGTCTGCCGATTTGCCTGCTATAAACTTCCGTGAAAGGTCCGTGAGTTTATTGGCTATAAAAATACCCAGTGCAATTACCAAAATTGCGGCAAGGATACTGGGAATTTGTTCCACAAAACTGTCCCAACTATCCTGAAATGACTGTATTAATTTTCCGGTTTCCATTTATACTTCATATTAATTAATAAACCCTCATTAATTTGCCTGGTGAACAACTCTCTGAGGAAAAGGAATTTCAATATCGTGCTCTCTGAACGCCTCAAAATATTTAACTCTCAATTCACTTTTGAGATTTTCTACCCTGAACGGATCACTTGACCAGAAATAAACATTAAAAATCAAGGCAGAATCTGCATAATCATTAAATCTAACGAACGGTTCCGGTGTTTTTGCCACTTTCGGATTAGCGGCAGTTACAGATTTTAAAATATCCATAACAGTCTGAACATCTGAACTGTAAGCAACACCCACCTGAATATCAAACCGTGAATTGAGATTACTGTGCGTCCAATTGAACAGATTGTTTTTGGTGAGAAAAGTGTTCGGCAGAATCACATATTTGTCGTCCCGCGTTAAAACGGTGGTAGTTCTCAAATTAATTTCCTTCACCTGACACACCAGGTTATCCACTTCAATAATATCGCCCACTTTAATGCTGGAATCCAAGAGTAAAACAATCCCAGAAACAAAGTCGCTGAAAATATTCTGCAAACCCAAACCAATACCCACCAATAAAGCTGCGGAAGCGCCCATCAAAACAGAAACATTTATGCCGATCATATTCATCCCGAGAATGAAACCAACAACATACAGCACATATTTTATTAAACTGAAAATGGTAAATTTCTTGGATTCGTCGAGTTTCTGCGAACGGTAAATCAGTTTTCGGATAAGTTTCACAATGAAATTCAAAGCCAAAATGAAAATGACCAAAAATATCAGCGAAGAAACCGAAATATCGGCTTTACCAATGGTAAAAAGTTTGAAGTTCAAGAGTTCTCTGAACGTAAATTCTATATTTTTCATAATTTCTACATAATTAATCTTACACCACCCAAATCTGCCACACGATAATTAAACTTGTCGCTTGGTGAGGCTATGAACATAAAGTTTTTCGGTATATTCCAATGGCGGGAAAGCTCATCGATCAGTTGTGGTGTAAACTCACCGGGAATTTCTATAAACTCGATATCAATTTCCGGATAGGCACGGTCCAAAACACGAAGGTCCGATTTTAAATCTCCGTTGTCATCACCTGCCCGGAAAACATTTACGACTTTAAGTTTTTTGGTGGTCTCGTTATTCTGCACATACTGCATCACCTTATTCATAATGGCCACATCATCTTTTTTTGTAAAAAACACGAACTCCTGCGAATGAATATTGCGGTTTAAACGCCGTAAATATCTGTTTGACCCGACGAAAAATTTCCTGAAAGGTCTGGAAAATGCTTCTAAACCCGAAATTAAAGCCGAAATAATGATGGTTCGGTTCAGCATAACGCCCACCACCAATAATGCCGGAATTAAATATTGCAGAAACGTATAAAAAGCCGCTTTGTTAAGCAAAATGTTACCAAAAAATGCTAAAACTACAAATGAAACCGCAATCAAAACATTCAAAACAGTTGCTCTTTCGGGACGCGGAAGTTTTCGCCGCTTGATTTTCAGCAGTAAATTCCCTATTCCGAAAAGTGCCATTACCGAAAGAAATGAAAAGGTATAAACCCCTGCAAGCGAAGCCAAATCGCCTTTTGTAGCAAACAATACGGAAACACACAGAATCAGAAAACCTATTGCAATTCTGTAAAAAGAGCCTTTTTTGTTGGTTTTCAGAAAATAATTGGGTAATATTCTATCTAAAGTCATACGGTTTACCAAACCCAAAACACCCACGAAAGACGTAAGAACTGCACCACAAAGTACCAAAACCGCATCAATGGAAATAATGGTTGCAAGCCAACTTCCGCCGGTTTTGCTGCCAAGGTAAGCCAATAATGCCGAACTGTGCTCCTGAACATCGGCCACAGGAATTATAAAAATCAACAAAAGCGCCATCACAGGATTGAAAAAACTAACGACCGCCCACATATTTCTTAATGTTTTCGGGAAAACGCCGTGCTTCTGTTCTTCCACAAAATTGGCTGAACTTTCAAAGCCTGAAATCCCCAACATTGCTGCAGAAAATCCTAAGAAAAGTGCCGTGAGTAAACTTCCGCCTTTCACCGGCAAACTCCAATTGAGTTCGAAAACATCTAAACCATTTCCCAAAACAAACACAATTCCCGTAATAAGCAATAAACTTAAAGCGGCTAAATGGGTAATAAAGATTACCACCGCAACAATTGCCGATTCCGAAATTCCCATAATGGTTAACAGCGTAAAAATGCCTAAAACCACTACTGTTGCCAACATTACATTCACCGGAATTAAATGGTCGAGATAATGCATGGCTTCCGAAGCGGAGATTACCGCCGTTGCCATATAAGACAGCACCGTTAAAGCCGCCGCAACTGAAGCCACTTTTTTTGAAGACGTATTGAGCAATACATTGTAAGCCCCACCGTTTAATGGCAAAGCACCCACAACTTCTCCATATATTTTCCGGAAAAGAAACAAGACCACAGCAACTACCAAAAGTGAAATCCAAGCAAACTGACCGGCATACATCACGGTGAGCGCTGAAACATACAGACAACTTGAACTAATGTCGTTTCCGCTGATTGCAGTGGACTGTAGCTCGTTGAGTTTTTTATGAACGGACTTTTCCATTTCTTACATTTTTTTCTTTAGTTTTTTCCTTAATAATTTCGTTGATGCCAATCATTCCTATAGTTCCCACCGGCATATCAACGCGGTTTCTGATGCCGGTATAACGCGCTTCCACTTCTACAGGCAATTTTCGGTCCGAAGCAATCTCTTTCACTTCAAACTCCTTGGTGCAGGACATAATGTTATAAAGATCACTTCTGCGGTCTTTCAGGTTTCTTACGCTGCCATATTCGTGGAGTTCGTCCAATAATTTTAAATCTACATCAGCAATCAAAATCATTTCAGTGTTTGGTGTGGATTCACTTTTCACGGCGTTACTCGGAAAGGCAAAATCGCTTGGTGTGAAAACCGCACTTTGAGAATAATGAATATCGAGATTTTCCACCTGCGGAAGATTGCCCACATTTCCTGTAATTGCCACGTAACATTCGTTTTCTATGGCTCTGGCTTCGGCACATTTTCTCACACGCATATAGGCATTCTGCGTATCGGTAAGGTAAGGCACAAACAAAATCTGCATGCCCTGATCTGCCAAGATTCTGGGAAGTTCCGGAAATTCAACATCGTAACAAATTAAAACGCCCACTTTTCCGGCATCGGTGTCAAAAGTTTTAATAGTATCTCCACCTTTCAAGCCCCAATATTTGGTTTCGTCGGGCGTAATGTGAATTTTGTCGTAACGGTCTATTTTCCCGTTTCTGTGACACAGGAAACCCGTGTTTTTCAGTTCGCCGTTTTCGTAGAAAGGCATACTTCCGGCAATGATATTTACATTGTAAGCAACAGCCAATTCACTAAATTTATCCCGGATTTGAAGCGTATATTTGGAAAGCAAACGCATGGCTTCAGCTTCAGAAACATTTTTGAATTCCGCCATCAGCGAGGTGTTGAAATATTCCGGAAACAAGGCAAAATCCGATTTGTAGCCGGAAATGGCGTCAACAAAATATTCTGCCTGTGTAAAGAGATCATCCAAATTTTTATACATTCTCATCTTCCACTGCACCAAGCCGATACGGACGTTTTTCTTTGGTGTTTTTTTGTCGGAATCTTCATCTTCATAAAAGACATTGTTCCATTCCAAAAGCGTTGCAAATTCCTTGCTCTGCACATCTTCCGGAATATAGTTTTTAATAATTTTTCTCACGTGGAAATCGTTGCTCATCTGAAAACTCAGCACGGGGTCATAAATTTCCTTGTGTTTTACTTTTTCAAGATATTGTTTTGGTGAAAGTTCATCGGCGTATTTATGATAAAAAGGAATTCTGCCACCGAAAATAATATTCTTAAGGTTCAGTTTTTCGGCAAGTTCTTTTCGCGCGTCATACAATCTTCTGCCTAATCTCAACCCTCTGTAATCCGGGTGGATAAAGACTTCTATACCGTAAAGCGTTTTTCCGTTTTCATCAAAGGAAGAAAAAGTATAATTTCCGGTGATTTGTTCGTAGGTATGCCTGTCGCCAAATGTATCGTAATCCACAATTAGCGAGAGTGCGCATCCGGCAACTTTTCCGTCAATAAGGACAACCAACTGCCCTTCCGGAAAAATTTCTGTTAATTTTTGAATGGATTTTTCACTCCAATAACTGCCCTGCCAATTGGGATATGCCTTCTTCATGACGGTCAATAATTCTGAATACTGTTCAGGTTTTAGAGGACAAATTTCTATATGTTGTGTTGAATTCATCATATTACTGATTTTAAATTTTAGATTTTAAATGTTAAATGTTGTTTTCCTGAAGTTTAGGAAAACGGTTCGGAGTAAGGAAAATTTTAATGCTGAAGATTTTTACGGAACGTTTCGGGTGTTTGACCTGTAGAATTTTTGAAATATTTCCCAAAATGAGAATTGTCGCTAAAACCCAATTCCAAAGAAATCTGCCTCACGGAAAGTTTTGTGTGGGAAAGCAGCCGTTTGGCTTCCAATACAATACGGTTTTTAATGACGTTACCTGCCGGTTTGCCAAGATATTCTTTTACCACCGCATTAAGGTAATTAGGCGTTACGGACAATTGAGCAGCGTACTCCTTAGGCATCTTTTTCTCCCGAAAGTGCAGATTGACCAACGTACGGAACTCGGAAACCAATAAACCCTTATGGTCTGATACAGAAGCCTCGAATTTAGAATTCTCTGACGCAGAGGACATCTTCAGCACGCAGGTTTTCAGCAATAAACAGATGACTTCCCGAGAATAGCCATTCTTTTTTTGGAATTCGAGTTTGATGTTTTCAAAAATGTTCAGCCAAAAATTTTTCTCGCGTTCCGGTATGTCAATATATACCGGCAAACTTTCTACCGCCGTATCGCTTTGCACCAAATCATTACCGGTAAATATAAGATTGTAAAAGGATTTTGAAAAAAGCAGGATATAGCCTTCGACATCGGAAGCAATATTCCAAGAATGTATCTGGTCGTAATTGATAAAAAAAAGTCGGTTTGGTGCGATTGGGTATTCTTCAAAATCGATGCTGTGCGAGCCATTACCCTCAACGGTGTAAATTAAAGCGTAAAAATCGTGGCGGTGTGGTTCCGAAAGATGCGGGGCATCCTTTAAGAAGTGGGCAAAGCGGTAAAAGGCAAAATCTACCACGTCCGCATCATGCTCTTTTATATTCTTAACAGTATATTTTATCAGTGTGTCAAAATCTTCCATAAGTGATTTAAAATATACCACAAAGATAAAATATACCATAAAATAATTATGGTATATTTTAACACTGTCATGGAACAATTTATAAGTTTAAATTATGAAATAGTTATTTTATCAAATGCGTTTCACGAAATGGTTTTTTCTTCTTTTTATTTGATGGCCAACATCCGAAATGACTTTCTTTTCCACATACGAAGAGTTCATCACACTCAACAAGCTCATATAGTTCAGCTCAAAAACAACCGTGTCTCCCACTTTATAGTTTTTGTAGGAATTTTGCAGGTCCAAGACCAACATATCACTGCTTTGCCCCACGATTTCGAGGTTTTTATTGACGGGCTTAATATTTTTGGGTGACAAATCCAACAGACCAATATCCACAATCGCCCTTGTGGTATTTTTTATTTTTTTCAGGTTATTAAAATCTTTTTTCTCTCCGGTGAGATTTGTTCCTAATTTTCCTTCGGGAATATTTGGTTTTTCTTTAATCTCAATAATTTCGGCGTTCAGTTTAAAGACATCGTGATGCATACCTTCAATAAGGGTATCGTCGTAAACATTGGTTCCAAAGAACAAAGTTTCGCCAATCCGGAAGTGGTTGATATACGGTGGCATTTCGTCGTTCAACACCAACGGTATCGAAACAGATGCACCTCCTGAAATATAGGGAATACGAATATTGAAGGTCTTTTCAATTTCTTGTTTCGACTCGTGAAGCAGTTTCATTTTGTCGTAATCGGGCAACACGCCGTTCATGCAGCAAAGATTGGTTCCGATACCCACTATTTCTATGTTAGGAAGTTTCAATATTTTACCAAAAAAATCTAAAAGCTTTTCCCGAACAACACCTTCCCGCAATTCACCCATTTCAATCATTATAACAACTTTATGAAATTTATTCAGCGAGACTGCTTTACTGGACAATAAGGACAAGGTTTCAACTTCTGTATTAAAACTCACATCAGCATATTTTACAACATCATCCACAAAAGTTAAAGGGACGGGCTTAATATAGACGGTCTGTACGTCCGGGTTTAGGGCTTTTATTGTTTTTAAATTTGAAATTCTGGAATCGCAGAACTCGCCAATAGGTAACGAAAGCACTTCATACAGAAATGTATCGTTACCGCACAGCACTTTGGTTACAACGCTCCATTCTATATTTTTTTCAGAAAAAAAACGATTAAGATAATTGAAATTCTCCCTTAGTTTTCTTCTGTTGAGTGTTACTATTGACATTTTTTTCGTTTGGTAGGCGCATTTCGAGATATTTCGAAGTAAAGCCTAATTTTTCGTAAAGATATTTTGCGGGATTATCAGGTTCGCAATGCAGCGCAATGGCACCATCGCAAACCTTGATTGTTTCCTGCATCAGTTTTTTTCCAATTCCTCTGCCTCTGTATTTTTCGTGGGTAGCAATGTAAACTAAAATATTTTCGGGAATGTATTTCTGCATCCCTGTTTTATTGACTACGACTGCACCCACAATCATTTCTTTGTCTGTAGCGACAAGCAGATAACCGCCTTTTCCGTTTTCATTTTCGGAAACGTAGTTTAAGGCAAGCATAATATCGTCTTTGGGGTCACCAAATTCTTGCAAATGTTCGAAAAGAAAATTAGCAACTTCTTGACGGTAAGACAGCGAAATGTGTGTATTTGAAAACTTTATAATTTGCATTTGTGTTCGTTATTTTTAAACCGGCATCATTGGATAAGGCATAGCCACATACGCCTGGGCAGGCGTAGCCTCTTCTTCTTTAGGGAAGAACAAAACCGGTCTTTTGGATTTATAGACTATATTTTCAGTAAAATTATTTTTGAAGAGTTGGGTAAAAGATTTTTCCGTAGAAACATTCACCGCAATCAAATCCGAATTATTTTCGTCTCCAAGTGCCAAAATATCGTTGTGAGGTTCCAAAGAAAATTTTAAATCCTCTTTAATAGTAGAAATTTCAGAATTGTGTAATTTTTCACTAAAAATTTGTACTTTATTTCCTAAATTCCGGATGTTACTCTTGCGATCGAAAGCGTCGATAGCCACAAGACGAACATTGGCTTTATTCTTTTTGGCGATTGGCATTACAGACTGCAGTTTATCTTCCACCGCCTTTACATTGCGAATCGGAAAAAGGATTTTTTCAAACTTTTCCTTATTGAAATTTTCAGGAATCGTCATGACCGGTACCGCACTGTTTGAGATAATCTCATAGGTATTCGAACTGATGAAGCCTGGTCTTCTTTTTGGATATTGTACAGGCATCAAAATGAGGTCTATGTTTTTCTGCTTGCTGTATTTTAGAACTTCTGTAGCGACAGCTCCAATGGCGTGTTGGGCGATAACATCTTCATTTGTAATTTTCCTCATCACCATTCTGTAAGTTGCTAACTGTTTTTCCGCAGACTCAATCATTGCGTTTTCGTGGAAAAAAAATTTTCCGCTCGATACACTTCCTGTTCCCAACAATGAGAAAGGGATCACATTAAGCACATGCACCTTAGCACCGTGACGGTTAGCCACTGCTGCAGCGATGTTCAGAAATTTTTCATTTCTGCGGGTAAAGTCTAGGGGAATCAGTATATTTTTTATTGCATTATTCATCTTCATAAAAGTTTAGTGCAAAGGTAAAATATACCATACTTTTAGTGTGGGAAGATTAAAGCGGATGGTGGTACAATTTACATTCGTGAATACTAGAGGCTTGGTATCTACTGGAATATAATCAAAACCTTTAGAAATTATATTATTATTTAGGTTAATTATATTTTTCATAGCAAATTCGTTCCTCAGGAAGCACTAAATTTATGACATAGAAATATTGGTTCTATTCTTACTGATATTATTAAACGGCATTTTCTCAATGAGTGAAATCGCATTGGTATCTGCAAAGAAATTCAAACTTGAAAATTTGGCTAAAAAAGGGAGCGCCAATGCTAAAAAAGCAATAGCACTCGCCGAAAAACCAAACACATTTTTATCCACCGTACAGATTGGCATTACCTTAATCGGCATCTTGACAGGTATTTACAGCGGCGATAAAATTACTGATGATTTAAAAGTATTCCTTTCGAGGTTCGAGCCACTGCAGCAATATTCTGATTCAATCTCCGTGGTGTTAGTACTTGTTATATTAACATTTTTTTCCATTGTTTTTGGGGAACTCATTCCGAAAAGAATGGGCCTGATTTTTCCGGAAAAAATTGCCGTGATGATGGCAAAACCCATAACATTGCTTTCCACCATTGCAAAGCCGTTTATCTGGCTGCTTACCAGCACCAATAATTTTGTCCTTGGTATTTTCGGTATAAAAGAAAAAAATGACGGACTGGTAACCGAAGAAGAAATAAAAGCCATGCTGCACCAAAGTGTGGAAGGTGGTGATGTGAAAATAATAGAGCACAATATTGTTGAGCGTGTATTCGCATTGGGAGACCGACGTGTGCACGAACTGATTACGCCAAGGAAAGACCTAATTTATTTCAACATTACCGACGGTTTGCAGATGATAAAAGAAAAAAGTAATATAGAATCCCATTCCATTTATCCTGTGGTAGATAAGAACCTGGATAATTTGATAGGATATGTATCTGTAAAAGAGCTTTTTTCTCAAGTTACTGATTCTGAAGAATTTCAACTTAGGTCATTTATAAGCGAACCACTATTTGTGCATGAAAACACTGCTGCTTACCGGGTTTTGGAACAGTTTAAAACTAAAAGAATTTACTACGCATTTGTTGTTGACGAATATGGCTTCCTGGAAGGATTGATTGCGATGGATGACTTAATGGATGCCTTAATAGGTGATGCAACCGATTATGGACAAAGAGAAATGCAGATCTCTGAAAATACTGACGGGAGTTTTATATTGGACGGTCAATTTTCCTACTACGAACTATTGCAAAAATTAGAATTGGAAGATGAGTATGAACCCGGTGACTATAACACCGTGGGCGGTTTCCTCATCTCCCAACTGCAACATTTCCCAAAAGAGCGAGAAGAAGTTTTTTGGAACGATTATGTCTTCACCGTACTTAAAACTGATAAGAAAAGGATTGAAAAAGTGAGCGTAAAGCCTGCAGCAGAACAGACTTAGTACAAAAACATCCCAATTTTAACATATTTAAAAATTACGATTTAAAGCGGAACGGAATTTCCTGCTGCAGAGCAAATACCTTCTTAACCTCTGAACCCTCTTTATTTTTAGCATCTACTATTTCTGGTTCCAAAAAATTAACTGCGTACACATAGGAGTTATTTTTCATCACCCGGTTGTAACCATGTTTTCGTAACGCTTTTCCCAATTTGTTTACAGAAGCATCCGATATATTTAAATTTGCCCGGCTTGTTATCATTTGCAGAATTTGTGTGGTGTTTAAAAAGTATTGGGCTGTTTCTTTTTCTGCACTTTCAAACCAAGTTAAAAGCAATTCCTCTTCCGGACTTCTTAACTGATACTGTTCGTTGTTGGCGTTAATCTCTTTGATTTCTTCCTGATTGAACCAATGGCGGAATTCTGATTTGTAGAGTGATACTGCCTGAGCATACACTTTGTTGATATCAATATTATGGGTGTATTCGATATTTTCTACTTCGAAGCAAAGGAAACGGCGTGAGCCGGTTGTATCGTTTAAGAATTGTGAAGTATTTACACTTCCTGCAAAACTGGCTCGTCTTGGCATATTTTCATTGTTGTGCCCGTAGGCTTTTCGCATTCTGATGTGGGTTTTTGTGATGATTTCTTTAAGGGAACCGATTTCGGTTTTATTGAGGTTTTCCAGTTCGTCCAAATTGATTAACATACATTCTGCTAAGTGAATTAAGGTGTCTTTATTACTCGGGTTTATGGTCCCGGAAAAGATATATTCTTTCAATGGTTTCGGCATCAGTTTTTCTATCCACGTTGTTTTTCCCAAACCCTGTTTCCCTGAAAATACGATAACCGTTTGATTGACTTGCTTTTCATCGAGTACGCAAGCTACCATCGCTACAAACCATTTCTTGAAGCAGGTTCTCCAAAGGTCTTGTTTTGTTGTGGTTATAGTATCTGCAAGCAGTTCAATGTAGTCTGTTTCATCACAATTTTCAGGCAGATTGTTGAAGTAATCTTCAAACGGATCATACATTTCGCAGTAGTCGGAATGAAGCAGGTTTCTTAATGAATTGATGCTGCATTTTACTTTGGCTTTTAGGATTTCACGAAGGATTGAATTTTCGGTGAAGTCGGTCATAGGTTTGTATTTGTAAGCCTTCAGGGTTTTGAACTCTAATTTTCCTAAAACTTTGTTGTAGCGGAAATTGTAACGGTTGTTTAGGAAGTTCTCCAATTTGTCAATGTATGAAGGTTGTTCTTCCTCGTCATCCGAAAAATTGCCGTCTTCAGTTTTTGTCACGGGCGATTCACCGGAATTTTTTCTATCGCTCGTCAATCGCGCGGATTTCGCAGATTTTTCTTTTGGAACAAACTTATCTGTATTATGTTCTGCGGTGTTCTGATAGGCGCTTTGAACGGTGGTTGTTACTTCTTTTGCGTCATAGCCGTAATCTGCTAAAATATAGCCTAAAGCCATTGCTTCGGAAATACCTTTGCGGTTGAGATTGTTTGCCAACGCAAAAACGAAGTTATTGCGGTTGCCTTCTGTGAAATGGATTTTTTTTTTCTGTGAAGCGGACGGCGTGTTCATACAAAACATCATAATCCGCTTGCGTATTATTTTGATGTTTTGAGATGCTTCGACTTCGCTCAGCATGACATTCAGTTGCAGAACCATTTTCTGAAAAAACTTGGGAATTTTCATTTATGAAAATTTCGGGATCGGAAGAAAAGAAGCAAAGCCGGGTAATGTCTTTACCAGATTTATCGATTTCTACCTCCAATAATTCTTCGAAATATCGTTGAAGTTTCAAAAAAGTTTCTTTGTGCTGTTCTTTATCCGTCGAAACTTTCACGAAAATTTTCAGTCCGTTTCCGGAAGGACTGACAAACGAAGCAAAAACAAAATCATCCATTCTGATTTTGGTTTTGCACTGCTGCAGTTTTTCTTTTTCGAGTTTGTCTATATCCAACACTATTAAGGCGTTGTAATTGGTAAGGAATTCCATTTTTCGACCTCCGTTGAATGTTGCACTGGGCGTAAATGCCGGAAGGGATTTTTTGGCTCTTTCTGCAGCTTCCTTTTTGTCGTCGGCTAGGGATTTTCTTAAATAAGTGATTGCATTTTGATAGACGCCGGTTTTGATATCGGAAAGGATTTTCAGAATATCTTTTTGTTCGGTAACTTCGTTGAAGTTTTTGAATATGGTGGATTTCATTGTTTGAAATTTTAAATGTTGAATTTTAAATTTTAAATTGATAATGCGTTGGAAAAATAAACGCAAAGACCGCAAAGATTTTTCTTTACAGGCTCTGCGCTTATTTTTACGGTTCGCAAAGGCGCTAACGCTTAGCGAAGGCCGCGGAAAAAATTAAGATTCACTTTTTTGCGAAAGACTTGTTGTAGTGATCCTGCATTGTTTTTTCAACATCTGACAGTTTGTAGTAGATTTTACTGCCCACCTGAGAAAATGAAATCTTGCCTTCATCGCGCCAAGTCTGTGCAGTTCTGCGTGAGATTTTCAACATTGCGATTAATTCTTCATTGTCCAGGAATACTTCCTGTTTTGATGCTGTCTTCGCGTTTAGTTTTTCGTGTATCTCGTTGATTTTTGAGATTAGACCATCATACTGTTCTTTGGATAAAATAATTGCTTCCATAATATTTTTGGGTTTAAGATTATGAAGCAAAGTTGTGGGAAAGAAAAAAGTCCAGAAGTCCCGAAATGGTCTCGCCGGGACTATTTTTTTTAAATCAGTTTATCTAAGTCTATGCGTTTGTGAGCGTTAGGGCGTTTGTCATTTTTTGAAGGACGTAAAATTGTTTCGACGGTAGCGGGACTCAAGGGAAGTCCCGCTCGGTCTTCAAATGAATTTACGATAACCGCAACAATATCCTGAACTGAACCATCAATGTAAGGTTTTCCATTCTCGAACATTTCACGATTCAACTGGAAAAACACATCAACAATCTGGTTTACATTGCAGTTTATTCTTAGTTTGGAATATGGCAATAAACCTTCCGGAGTGGAAGGCAGAGCATTCTGCATTTCTGCTTTTGCTTTGGCATAACTTTGAAGTTTTCCAATGAGTTTATGGCATTCCTGTTCAAAGTCCGGCAATTTGTTATTTATCAATTCCAGTTCTGCTGTACTGTATTCAAAAATTTCGGTTGTTAGAAAGAACACCTTTTCCTGTATCGTAGGAAGTGAATGGCATTTTAATTTCGATTCCTTAAAACTGAAATATCTTTCCTCTGACTGTGCGTTTATTTCTCTTGCCGGTGGTTTCTTAGTTTTTTCTTTTGATTTTTCAATTTTGAGTTCCTGCCTTTTTAGTTCAATACAGGTCTGAAACTTGGTGAGTTTTGTATCTTTTTTGTTTTCGTGGAAAAGGTCTTCATTTACTGTCAACAGTTTTTCGAAGCGGTTTAGCCAGGTTAAACTGTCTTTGTGCAGGTTGGAATGGTAATGCAGAAAATCTGGAATTTGTGAATGTGTGATTTTGAAAGCAATATTGACTAATGCCTGGCAATAATCTTCATTGCTATTTAGTTCTGCAATTTCAATGTTGAAATTTTCGTTCATCTCTTTGGCTTTTACCTGACTTTTGAAGTCGGGAAACTGCACTGCTTCTTTTAATTTGTAGCGGTCCGGCATCGGCAAGTGTTTAAAAAAGTTATGGAATTGTGTTTATAAAGGAAAAAAGAAACAATCTTTGGATTATAGCTAATAAAAGCCCGAATATCTTGCGATAATCAGGCGATTTTATTTCTTTTCTTCCTTTATACGAAAATAGGAAAACGGATGCAGGAAAGTCAAGATAATTTTTGAAAAAATCTTAAAAAAGTATACTCCGTATTGACATACAGAGCATTAAGTTATTAACAATTTTCTTTTAATAAATATATTTGTCAACCGCATCATCCAGTTCCTGCGAAATGATTTTAGCGTAAATCTGTGTCGTGCCGATATTGGTGTGATCAAGTAGTTTTGAAACAAACTCAATCCGCATTCCGTTGTTCAGAGCATTGGTCGCAAAAGTGTGTCTTGCAATGTGGAAAGACAATGAAAAAGGGAGTTTCATTTTTTTGCCAATGGCTCTCAAATGTAGTCCGCACAGCGAGCTGCATCTGGCAATTTCAGCCAAAGCATATTCGCGGTTGGTCAGGTAAGGCGTATCATTATCCAGCATAGGAAAAACAAAATACGAAGGATTGATTTTTTTAGGTTTGTATTTATTCAGAATTTCCAAAGCGGACTGCCCAAACTTAAAACTGTGCATCCTGCCGGTTTTTCTGATTTTCTTTGAAATCCTGTGGTTAAGTATATCAATGTGTTCCCACTGAATTTCTATCACATCGCTCAAACGAAGTCCACCAGCATAAACCGAAAATAAAAACATATCCTTAATAACCTGTGCCTTGCTTTCCTCATTCACTTCAATTTTTTTGAAATCTTCCAACTGCGTTTTTGTAAGGAACATCCGTTTGCTTGGCTCTTTTTTCAGTTTGATTTTGTCGAAAGGATAGAATTTTGATTCTACAATTTCCTCACGTATGGCTTCCTTGAAAAATATAGACAGGATAAGCAGAGAATATTTTGCCGTGGTATTAATGTTGCCCAACTTCTTCTGGCAGTAGTTTACATAATCATTCAGATAAGTGACGGTGATATCGTCGAAATTCAGATCCCTGTTTCCCACATAATTCTCAAATTTCTTTAACTGAGTTTTATACCCTTTATGCGTTTTCAAAGAAACTGATTCTTTGATTTTTTCCAGTCTGTTGTAAGCATAACTAAAAAAGTTTTCAGATGGTTTCCCTTTGATTGCTTCTTTGAGTCTTTTGGCAGAAACGGTTTTTGATTTTCTTTCCAGATCGGCAACTTCTCCGGTAGCATCGGCAACCTTTTGAGCCAACAAGGCATTCATCCTGGCTGAATTTGGAAAGTTTTTCTTCGCCCTCTGGTTTTCTTCGTCCCATTGGTTTGGTTTGAATTTATAGCCCGTAGAAATGAATTTTGTCTTGCGGTCTTTTATGACGCGGATATACAGAGGACATTCTCCCTTTTTGTCTGCCTGGTGGATTCTCAGGATTAATTTTACAGATGCCATAATGCCGAAAATTTGAAATTGTTATAGTAAATTTGAAAAGGAAAGCAACCAAATGAAAACTTCTAAAATGGACTTAAAGTATCTGAACCTGAAACAAAGATACAACATTTAGTATAACAAATTGTTGTTTTTCTTACTTTTTTCTGCTTTTTGTTGCACTGATAAAAAATTAAAAAATCCTATTTATAGGCATTTTGGAGCAATAAGAACAAAAAAGTTGGATTATTGTAATAATGTATTTGCAAAAGGCGGGGTGAATTTATAATAGAACTACCAGTTGCTTTTAGTCGCAACTTGCTTTTCATATTACTTTTTTTTGTAATTTGGTAATCTGAAAAAGCAATTTGCTTCGTTCGGTCGAAATTGAACCTTTCGGTTAAATTTAGCCCGCCCTTCGCAAATACTTTTTCCGTTAGGCGATATATTACCCAACTCGTATCCACAAATGAATAAAATAGAATTTTACTCGAATAAAAAGAAAGCATTTTTATTATTAATAGGTTCATTATTTTTCGTAATACTTGGAGTTTATTTATTTCTAAATGCTGAAAATATGACAGGATTTAGAGCAAGAAACCCTCTATTCATTAAAATCGCTGGAATTGCATCTGTTTTATTTTTTGGATTAGGCATTTATGTCTCTATAAAACAATTAATAAAAAATAAGTTGATGCTAATTATTGACGAAAATGGAATAAATGTGAATCCACAAAAAAACGAATATATAAAATGGAACGATATTGAAGGATTTGCTGATTTAAAAATCAATAGCGTAAAAATCATTATTATACAAATCAATAATGCTGAAGAATACATTGAGAAAGAAAGCAACAAATTGAGAAAAAAGCTAATGAAATTCAATCTCGAAAATTATGGTTCACCTTATAATATTTCCGTAGCAACAATGAATACAAATTACAATCAACTATATAAAATTCTGAACGAAAATCTAATTAAATACAAATACATCGCCTAACATCGCATTGGCAAAATGGCGGGTTAAGTGCAAAATTGAAAGTTTCTACATTTTTTGCCGCCGAATGTGTTTCACATTCGCTCAAAAAATGTAAATTAGCAAATGTGAAAACACATCGGCTACGTTCCGTCTAAATTGAACTTTTCGTCCAATTTATCCGCCACTTCGCCAATGCGTTTTCCGTTAGCAGAAATTTTAAAAACAATTCAAACTGAAAATAATGAAACAAATTTTACTAATCTCTATGTTATGTTTAGGGACTTTAACTTTCGCTCAAAAGAAGGAATATGATAAGAATGTGTTAGGTTGCTATAAAGGTTCGGAACAAAATCAACAAGTTGATGGATTTTCCAAATATTGGGTTTCTTGTAGATTAGAAAAAGGAAAAAGTGTACTTTTATTTGTAGCAATAAATAGAGATGGGGAAGTAACTCAAACAACCGAAAATGGAACTTGGTGGACAAATAATGGAAAATATTACGAACTTCATAAATATGATAATGTTACGGATATTTACAATTATAAGGTTCTTGAAAATGGAGACGTATCATTCAAATCTATAGAATTAATGGGAAAACAAGATGACACATATGAATTTACAGATTATAAAATTGCAGAAGATTAACAAAAACTTCTGCTAACATGGGTAACCGTTGCACAACTCCTTTTTTTTGTAGAAAAAGCATAAAGG
>DAMBHY010000021.1:0-30959 GCA_032068765.1 Dysgonamonadaceae bacterium
GTGTAATTCATGCGTTTCAGTACTCATTCGCACGATTTTAAAGTGTAATTCATGCATTTCAGTACTCATCCGCACGATTTCAAAGTGTAATTCATGCATTTCAGTACTCATCCGCACGATTTCAAAGTATAATTCATGCATTTCAGTACTCATCCGCACGATTTCAAAGTGTAATTCATGCATTTCAGTACTCGTTCGCATGATTTTAAAGTGTAATTAATGCATTTCAGTATTCAATTGCATTAATGTATTTCAAAATGATAATATTGCAACAAAATTTTATGCCTTTGCAAAGTGATATTAATACTAATAAGAACTCAATGGCACTATTTTATAAATTTACAGCAAAAACATTTACAACAAGGTTTCAAATAGAGATTCCAAATTGTTTCCACTTGGCCGCAGTGACAAATATCGATTTGATTGCACTGAACTTCTTATTTTGTTCGGACAAAAGACGTATGACAACCGCTCCGTTTCATTTCATGCATCGTAGCTGCAAGTGGAAATGATATACCTGCGCTACGGAATTAAATTGTTGACAGGCGTTTTAATATTATTTCCTGATATAAACAAAAGTCATTATTGTTGAGAAAGGTTTATCTTTGAAATAAAATAATTTAATATCACAATAAATGGAATAATGGAAAATTCAATTAATGACAAAATAGTTTATGTTACAGGAGGAGCCAACGGATTGGGGAAAGCTATCGTTACCTTATTTTGTGAAAATGGAGCAGACGTAACATTCTGTGATATAGACTCAGAGGCAGGTAAAAATCTGTGCTGCGAGCTATCTTCTTTTAAATGTTCATATCATGAAGTAGATATTTCAGATGCCACAGCACTGGAACAATCTATTAGTAAGGTAATTGAAGAAAAGGGAAATATAGATGTAATAATTAACAATGCCGGTGTCAGTCGTTTTAATTCAATACTTGATATTACAATAGAAGAATTTGATGAAGTAATGGATATCAACTTACGACCTGTATTTATCACTTCCCAAACCCTGGCAAGACACAGAGATGCCAATCCTGAATTAAACAGTTACGGGCGCATTATCAATATTGCATCCACCCGCTATCTTATGAGTGAACCAAACTCAGAGGCATACGCAGCATCAAAAGGAGCAATATATTCTCTTACCCATGCATTAGCAATATCATTAGGCAAGTACAATATAATAGTAAACTCTATCAGTCCGGGATGGATTGAGACCGGCAATTATAATTTGCTAAGTACCCTCGATCACAGTCAGCACCCATCAGGCAGAGTAGGCAAACCCGAAGATATTGCACGCACCTGCTTATTCTTATGTCAGCCAGACAATGATTTTATAAATGGCCAAAATATTGTAGTGGATGGAGGTATTACAAAGAAGATGATATACTACTAATAAGACGAACCACAACTCTTACCCTATATGTTTTAATTATACTATAACAATTAAAAATCAGAGAGTAGAAGACTGTTCTGAAAATTGTTTTCATATCACTGTTTTTTGTGTATTGAAAGCTATAGCTTTTCGACACAAAGTTCGACATAAATATTTGAAAAACAGTAATTTGATAGTCATCTATACTCACTCTAAAAATGCTCTTGGCTACAGTTTTATTCTTGCTATTTCTATTGTAGCCAAAATTTACCCGACTGTGAGTATTTTGAGATAATTTGAATGCTCTAATGCTACTAGTACTATAAAAAAGAAAAGTGTCGCAAATCGCTGGAATTACAACACTTAACAACTAAAACCTTTGTCTTTTTTATGCTATTTTCAGAATACTTTAAACAAAAAAAAGCGACTTAAAAAGTCGCTTTTGCGGTATGGACGGTAGCTCCTTTTTGCAATCAAATGAAGTTATTTGATTTATATTTTGGTTATTATAAGATGATTATGTGATTTGTATTTTTCATTCAGGAACCTGAGGATGTCAATCATAAGCAAAATTTCCGTCCCTTATTCCGTCCCCGATTCTTGTTCATTTTCATTACTAACTCTACCACTTAATTTTTTATGTAAATCAAGCATGTTCTTAAGATTCGTATTTGTAGTTGCTTTTTTTAGATTATCTAACCATTCAAAATAAGAGGAATCAAATTTTGTTTTCTGTGTTATTTTATTTAGTTCTTCTATTGATTTTGAATAATCAGCAAATTTAGTTTGGATATTTAATGTTTTTAAAATTTCATTTTGCTTATTAAGATATTCCCATATACTGTTTTGTTTATTGAATTGCTCTATTGTATTGAGATTATAAAATGAATCTAAATCAAGATAATTCGTCCTTTTTTCATCTACTTTTCTCAATTCCTCAATTTCATTGATTACTTTCTTCGGAACGGCAATTTCAGAATGTTCAGGTGCATATTTCATAAAATCTTCAACGGAATATATCAAAATAGTGTGAGAGGTAAATTCTTTAAATTCTCGATATAGCTCTGGCAACGCTCCTTTAATTTGTCCTTGATGAATATCCCACCAATCTTTTTTTCTATCATCGGTTATAAATATAACATCTGTATTTTTATTCTTAGCTATTTCAATAAGATGTTTCCAAATAATCAAATCTCCATATAAGCTATTCTCTTCCCCATTTTTCTTTTGTTGATAGTCTGCGAATCCAGGAGGAATCTTCTTTTCATAACGACCTTTACCCTCATTGTATATCTTTTTTAATTCTTCTTCAGAGAATTTTTCAGAGATTTTTCCTTCAAATAATTGACTGATTTTTTCATGGATCTCTGATGCATTTAAATATGAAGAGTGATTAACTTTTGTGCTGTTAAGTTTATTTATAATTTTTGTGGTGCTGGCTTTTATAGGTTTTATAATATCTTTATCAATATCTAAGGCACAATGTTTTCTGTATCCAGCAAGTTCGCCAGTTTCCAAAGACTGTGTCATTTTATTGATAATGTCAATAATTTTATCATAGCTACCCAAGAGATTATCCTCGACCGTTCTTTTGTTTTTAAGATATTCGTAACAAGCTTGATAAGGGATTATTGTTTTTTTTATAAAATATTCAATATTCTCAAGAATCTTATTTCGTGTATCATGAGAGTATCTGTAAAGATTTAATAAAACATTAGCATCATAACAAAATACTCCTTTGTCCCATATCTCATTGATAACCTCTTTTTTGATAGGATAGTATTCTGAAAAAATATTTTTCATTGTGTTTTACTGTATTTATATGCTTGCAAATTTACGTATTTAAAGAAAATTTATCAATAAAATATTGGTAAATATTTTATTTTTTACTTGATGCCAACTATCTTAGTCCCTGCAAATTCAAATATGCATAATTTTAATAATATCAGAACCCACCTTAGCGGAGGATAGCAATAATATTTGTTAGCAATTTATTGACGACGAATAAAAATAACTATCTTTGCATTGTTCTTTGGAACAGCATATTGTAAGAAGTGCCTTTGCCTATCGAAATCGCCAAATTAAGAATAAGCATATACAAGGTACAGATGACTCTCCGTATAGGGTGGGTTGTTTGTTCGTGTATATGTAGGTGTTTGGCGATACCTGATAGGCGTGGACGGCAGCCCACTTCTTTTTATAATAACATTGTTTGATTTTTCTCTTTTGGCTGCTACAGAGTTTGCTCGTAAAAAATCGCCATTATGAGAAAATTGTATTTCACCCTATCGTTTATATTTTGTATAAACATCTTTGCTTTCTCTCAAAAGTTGCTTTTAGAGCCTCAAATATCAATTAGCGAATCAAAGACGTATTTAGGCAATGGAAAATTCTCTGATTCCATATCAGCCTGTACAACGTATTTATATGACACTGAAATAGTCCGTAAATACAATATTTATGTAACAGCAGATTTGAACAATTATTTACCCTCCTCTGAAAGTGTAGCGGATTGGAATTATACCGATATTACTGAAAAGGAAGAAGCGTTGCTAAAAAAGCAAGGCGTGATGTTTTGCGATACTACGGTAATTGATAAGAGGATTGCTGGCTGGTATAAAGTCTCTCATTATACAGAAAAAGAAAAACGAACACAATCGAAGCAAAATATAAATAGCGGAATTTCAGAAAATAAAAATGTTGGGAAATATAAGCCTGTTCGGAGTAAAGAAGATTTATTGAAAGCATTAGAAAATTTGAAATCCAAGAAGAAATAAGCCTTTTCACTTTTTCTTCTTTATTGTTTTGCGTGGTTTAACGTTTAACGTTTTTAGCAATAGCTCATCGAACGGAACAGGGGTTTGTTGCTTTTCTTTTGATTGGATTTTACTTAAAATCTTCATAATACTTTTCCGCCTCTTTCCAGCATTCCTAAGACTGGAGTTTTATCCTTGAAGCTACGTCCCTGAAAGTTCTTAACTTTTCTATTAGCTTGCCTGTTTTTATTCTTACCGCCAACGAAAGACTCACCCAATTCAACTTCTCCGTCTAACTGATGATTATTCTCACAGTAGAAACATTTACGGATACGTTGTAGCATAAACCACGCTGTTTTCTGCGTGAAAGCTATGTCCCTTGCTAATTGACAAGAAGAAATACCATATATTTTTACTGATATTTGCTATCTTTGAACTTGTTAAGAAGCAAGACAATGATAGATAGCATTAAAATAACATTGAAAGACTTTACTGGAAATTTTAATAATTGTAGGGAAGCGAAATCTAAGAATGTATTAAAAAGTCCTGACGAAAAGGAGTACTACAACTATCGACTGCCTAATAAGACAAAGTTTGATAAGCATTCTTTGAAAGTTACTAACGTCAAAGGAGCTAAGATTAATAATGTATATCTTATCGGAAGCCTTCGTAAACGAGCCAACCATAAAGCCACGTTCAACGACCTAACCAAAGATAAATTTGAACGCACTATCCGTAACTTAGCCAAAGACCTTAATATCTCTTATAAGGAGATTCGTAGAGCAGAATTTACCCAATGCGAAATTGGTGCAAATATAAATATGAGCTATCCCGCCAAAGAGATATTGCGAATGGTAGTTGCATATTCATCTCTGAAACGAGATGATGAGAATATAGACAAAGGAACGCTATACTTTAAGACGAAAGGCAAATCAAAGAATGAGAGTAAAAGGGTAAAACTATATGCCAAAGATTTAGAGATAGCGAATAACTCCCATTGGAAGAAAAGAGAGCACAGAGATGAAGCTTTTGCCCGAATGCGTGAGTGCGGTAATCATATGTTAAGAATAGAGTTTACACTCAATTTTCATAGTTCTTTTAAAAGTCATCAAATGGGGTATATAAAAACGATTGGAGACCTAATTGATAATTACTATGATTTGTATGAGTTTTGGACAAGAGAGGTGGCAAAATTCGTTTTCTATAATCGGTTAGATTATAGCAATACAAAACCAACTCCCAAAGAAAAGTATATTATTGCAGGATTGGAAGAGTTAGGTTTTGAATGGTTTATAGACGAATATCAAAACGTTTATTCCAAAGAGAAGAAAACGCCTGATGATATTAAAAGTGCAAGAAGCAAAGCCTATACCTCAGTTCTCAAAGTATTGGATAAATACTATGACCGTAATTCGTACAATATAAATGACTTCAAAAAAGATATTGAAAAGTTTCTTATTCGGAAAAGTAACTCGGAGAGCTTTAATTTACCCATATTACAGGGTAATTTATGGAGTAATTATTATCCTAATAAGTAATAATAAGTTAGAAAAGTAACTCTATAATAAGATACAATATAGTGAAGCTCTTGGACAAAATGGTGTGCTTTATATATGTAAGTTGAATCACTTATCCCTTATATAGTTGAGCATGGAACAAATGTACACTTCTCCCAGTATTATAGTGGGGGCTATTGCGCTTCTTTTGTAAATGGTGGAATATGCAGTCTAATCACTATCGGATATAGGGAAAGTGCAAACGTAATATTTCGTTATTGTAGTGAAAGCGCAAACGTGCTTGTATGATATGTTTATCTTCTCTGGCTTTCGTCAAAGAAAAGATTTATTGATAAGTAACGAATTTTCGGACTTGGGGTGGTGTTATGTTTTCAGTTGAATCGAAGTAAATTTGATATTATTTTGTAAATCCCATTTTTAGCATTATTTTTAGCGTTAATTTGGTGTTATTAACCCGACGTCTTAGTTTTTATAATTGTTTCAATATATAGTGCTTAAAATAAGAGATTTAAGGCAATAAAATTATGAAATGATACCCGTCTCGTTAATATTATACTCCTATGAAGAATAAGTATTGGAATTTTGGCATATAATGAAATGAGAATAGAAGTGTCGGCTAAGATATATGGGAAATTTTTTCTAACAGAACCAATAACGGTAAAATTAAATCCGTATGATTTTAAAATATATTATGAAGAAGATTCATATTATATCAGCGTAAGTAAAAAAGTTGTAGATTACAAGCCTTACATAACTAAGTATCAAGAGTACGATGGTATTCCGCAATTTACTCTAACTTCCTCTAAAATTTACCAAGATATGATAGAATGGCTTCAATATATTGAATCTATGGGCGCTTTTAATTTTGATGTTGAGAATATTGATTGGGATGAACCTAAAATCTCTTGGATACCAGAGTGCGAGGAAGAGGAAGGTATTATGCCATTGCTGTCGCATCAGAGAATGAAAGATAGTCAGAGAAATCCCAAGCAACTAAGATTGTCTAATCTTCAAAATGTTATTATATATAGACGTACTTTAAAAGACATCTACATTCCATTTACTTATTTTAGACAAGGGAAAGAGTTTTTTGATAAACAAAATTATTATTTTGCTTTTATAAATTTCTTTATGATGTTAGAGTATTGTTTTGCAAATGGAAAATTTAAAAAAGATGCTGTATTAAAAGAGTTGTATTTCTCTGGATTGTTACGAAAGTCTGTAAATTCGGTATTAAAAATGATTTCGGAAGAAGAATCTAAAAATCATTTTAATTGGATAAAGAATGAGTGTAAAAGGAATAATAAGAAATATGATGTTGAGGGCATTATCTATTTGTTAGTTGAATATAGGGGAATATTATCGCACGCTGGTGGAAGGTCAAAACAATATTTGTTTGAAAACGAAAAGTTATTTTCTATTGCATTTCTTGCAAATATGATATGTTTTATGACTTGTGGTAATTTGCAAATATATATGTTTCTTAGCGAACAGCAAAAAGAAAATTATGTTAAATATGAAGAATACAAAATTTGATTCCAGCTACTACTGACCTTGCGACTTTATGAGATAACAGTTACCTTATGATTTATATTATCTGTTTGCTACGGGCATAAAAACAGCTTGTATTGACTTGTTGAGATGCGACTACTTTAATCCTTTACGTTCATTTTCTTTGAAATAAGTTTCAATAGCTTTACGACTATAAATAATAGCCTTCTGTCCAGGTATTTTAGAATGAGGGAAATTGTGGTAGGTGCGCATACGGTACAAAGTTGCCTTAGATTTGCCTATCCAGTCGCAAACCTCTTTCTCGGTCATTAAATCATTGTCGCTCGAAACCTT
Organism: Dysgonamonadaceae bacterium; assembly: GCA_032068765.1. Taxonomy (GTDB): domain Bacteria; phylum Bacteroidota; class Bacteroidia; order Bacteroidales; family Dysgonomonadaceae; genus DAMBHY01. Next base: position 7,497 of record DAMBHY010000021.1, read on the forward strand.
TGGCGTGGAGGAACTAATTTGACGAAGCATTAAGATGTTAATTTCCTGCTGAACTTCGGAGAGCCTTTCATTAATAACAAGAGCAGCTTTCATTAGCTTTCTTTGTCGAGAGAATAATTGCTTCAATTCTTTTGATTTCATTTGACCTTAATTTTGCCGTAAAGATACAAAAGATACGATTTATTGAGCCGTATTTTGAAATCAAATTTATCTCTTTGAAAGAGATATTTATCAGTCGTTCTTACTTTTGAATAGCTGTGATTTTTTTGCGTGGTCATCTATCAGTTTCTTTGAGTCATTAAAATAAACCATTGTAGAGGTTATCTTGGAATGTCCTGCTAATGCTTTGATAGTTAGAACGTCTGTGCCAGCTAAAATTTGAAGTGTTACGAAGGTATGGCGGGCAACATGGCATGAGATTGTCTTCTTTATCCCTGCCATTTTCGCAAATTCTTTTAGATGAAGATTTACTGTATTAGAGGTAACTGGATTCTCGAATACTGGTTTATCTGTTCCAATATTCTTTTTACTATTACTAAACTCCAATAAGATAGCCTTTGCCCAAGGCTCTATAATAATTGTGACCGAATCTTTGGTTTTAACTTGCTTTTTATTGATACGTTGATTTTCCCAGTCAATATGCGACCATTTGAGGTCTAATATGTCAGAAATACGTAAGCCAGTATAACAAGCTAAAAGAAACATTTGCATAGACATCCTTCGAGGAGAAAAGGCTTCAAATTGAGGAAGAAGGTTTCTCATTGCAACCAATTCATTTAATTCAAGATAAGTTTCCCTTATTTTTGCTTTCGGCATTTTGAATTTATCACTTGCGTATGGATTTTTGATGTTTATATCGTGGCGAATCATATCAAGGATAACAGCACGAATATTCTTGTATTTATTCTCTCTTCCGCCATCTTGATTGTTTTTTTCGTTCCGAAGAAAAGCATCAAATTTTTCAATAAATTTGAGATTGACATCGCAAATTCTTAGTTTTGGAGCAAATTCCTTGAGCATTGCATAGGTGTTGTTGTAGATTCTGATAGTGTCATCATCTTTGCCTGTTTTCTTTTTATCCTCTACAAATTCAAGGTAGTAATCATAGAAAGAACCATTTTCGGGCTTAACCTTTTTTTTGCCTCCAAAGTAGTCTCTGACAAGATTTAGAGATATTTCCCCACCCATTCCTTGTTCTGTCAGTAAGAAGGTTTCTAAATCGGACTTTATATTTCCGATAACTGTACGAAGTGGATTTTTCTTGGGTAATTTTTCTTTGTTATCCCAAAGGCTTTCTTCTATCTCGTAACCAGAAGGCACTCTTATTGCTTCGCCCATAACTCTAACCCATAGATAAATAGGGTATTTGCCATTTTTAAGCGATTTATCTCTTCTGATGCACGGTCTTACTGAAAATGGTTTCATGTAATTTTTGATTTAATCCTCAATTCATGGACTAAATTAGTAAAGTTTCTGTGATTAGAAAAATATTTCCAAAAAATATTTACGAGGAAAAACAAATTAAATGACAGTAAATCAAACTTTTGACTAAAAACAAAAACCGTCCCTAATTCCGTCCCTAATCAAAAAGAAAAAGCTCCAAGTAGTTGATATTTATCTACTTAGAGCTTTAATTTGCGGTATGGACGGGACTCGAACCCGCGACCCCCTGCGTGACAGGCAGGTATTCTAACCAGCTGAACTACCACACCGGTTGGCTATCAGTTTTCGATAGCGAGTGCAAAGGTAAGCAAAATTTATTATCTGCAAAATATTTTGAAGAAAAAATTTACAAGTTTTTTTGCACCCGCTATCATTAATTTATTTTTTCAACCATTGATCAAACCAACGGAAAAACTCGCGTTGAAACAAAATTCCATTTTGAGGCTGGGTAATCCAGTGATTTTCATCTGGAAAAACTAACATACGTGAAGGAATATTACGCAACTGTGCAGCATTGAAAGCCATCATACCTTGAGATGCAAGAATTCTGTAATCCAATTCACCAACAGTAATCATAATCGGTGTATCCCATCTGTCAACAAAACGGTGTGGAGAAGTTGCATAAGTTTTTTGGGCAATTTCGTTGCTCTTATCCCAATAATTTCCTCCCATATCCCAATTTGCAAACCACAATTCCTCTGTTTCCAAATACTGCGCTTCAAGATTGAAGATTCCCGCATGTGCAAGGAATGCTTTGAAACGTTTGTTGTGATTTCCCGCCAACCAATATACGGAAAATCCACCATAGCTTGCGCCTGTACAACCAAGTCTTTCGTTATCCACATAGGATTCTTTTGCAACTGCATCAATAGCTGAAAGATAATCTTTCATGTTTTGTCCACCATAATCACCACTGATTTGTTCCAGCCATTCCTGACCGAATCCAGGCAATCCGCGTCGGTTTGGAGCTACTACAATGTAACCATTAGCTGCCATCATCTGCAAATTCCAGCGATATGACCAAAATTGGCTAACCGCGCTTTGTGGTCCGCCCTGGCAATAAAGCAACGTAGGATATTTCTTATTTGGGTCGAAATTCGGTGGATAAACCACCCATGTAAGCATCTTTTTACCGTCGGTAGTAGGAATCCATCTTTCTTCAACTTTACCCATCGTCAGTTTATCAAGAATTTCTTTGTTTACAAATGAAAGCTCTGTAGCAGCACCTGTCTTTATATCTACAGAATAAATTTCATCTGGTTTGGACAAGGAATGACGTTTAGCAATCAGTTTGCCATTATTTGCTAATGCAATCATTCCATAGTCATGCTGACCTTGTGTGACGGGTTTAACAGTTTTTTTGAAAGGGTCCACTTCAAAGATATTCATCTTTGCTTCCACCGTTGAAATCATATAGATCTTTTTACTGTCAGGTGTGAATATATAGCTGTCGGCATTATAATCAAACTTTTCTGTTATATATGTTTTTTTCCCTGTTGCAATATCCATAATAAAAAGACGCAATTTGTCAGCTTCATACCCATCACGTTCCATACTATTCCATAGCAGGTACTTTCCATCAGGAGAGAAAATAGGATTGTTGTCGTAACCCATCATTCCCTCGGTCATATTCTTTGTCTCACCTGTCGTAACATTATAAAAATATATGTCAGAATTGGTAGAAATTGAATATGCTTTACCTGTTTTTTTACGACTTACGTATGCAATAGTTTTGCTGTCGGGACTCCATGCAAGTTGTTCAACACCGCCCCAAGGAAGCATAGGAGATTCGAAAGGTTCGCCTTTAAGTAAATCAATTCCGTTGCCTATCTTCCCGCCTTTAATGTCTGCGACAAACGGATGCGGAGCTGTAGTCACCCATGTATCCCAGTGTTTATACATCAGATTATCCACAATCTTTCCTGAAGTTTTCTGCAGGTCGGGATATCTGTCCTGTGTACTCTCAAGCACTTTTATGCTTTGAATGTAGAGAACTTTGGATTCGTCAGGCGAAAAAATAAAACCTTCTACATCGCCATCAATCTGTGAAATCTGTTGTTTTCCGGAACCATCAGGATTCATACTCCAGATTTGATTGGAACCGCTTTGGTTACTCAGATAAGCAATTTTTTTACCATTTTCTATCCATACTGGATTTGATTCCCTGAAACGCGTTTCTGTAAGTTGTTTCTTACCTGAACCATCAATATTCATTATAAACAATTCGGGATTTGTCCTATTTTGCTCACAACTTACGTATGAAACCTGATAAAGTATTTTCGACTTGTCGGGAGATACTTTCACATCGCCTACGCGTGCAAAACTGTAAAGAATTTCAGGTGTCATCAGCCCATCTTTAATTGTCGGGCTGCATTTGCCGATTATTTGCTGAGGTTCGTCCGCTGCATTTTCTTTAGAAGTGCTGGGAGAAGTAAAAGACATCAATAAACCGGAAGCTACCATTACCATCATGTATAAACTTCTTTTCATGCAATTTAAAAAATATATTAGTTAAAAAAATTATTGTTCTACAATCATTCCGTCTTTCATGTGGATGATACGGTCAGTTGTGCGTGCCAATTCCTCATCGTGCGTAACAATCACGAAAGTTTGATGAAGCTGTTCGCGCAAATCAAAAAACAGGCGGTGAAGTTCTTGTTTGTTTTCACTATCCAGACTTCCTGAAGGTTCATCTGCAAAAATCACTTTGGGAGAATTTACCAAAGCGCGCGCAACAGCAACTCGTTGCTTTTCACCTCCGGAGAGTTCATTCGGTTTGTGTGTCATGCGGTTATACAACCCCATCATATCCAAAAGTTCTTCAGCACGTTTTTTCGCTTCGTTTTTTCTACTTTTCCCAATCAAAGCCGGAATCATCACATTTTCTAAAGCTGTAAATTCGGGCAAAAGCTGGTGAAACTGAAATACAAATCCAATGTTCTGGTTGCGAAATCTGGCAAGTGTATGTTCACTCATTTTGTTTAATTCCTGATTGTCAATCCATATGTTCCCGTCATTCGCTTTTTCCAGTGTTCCCATTATCATCAGTAAAGTTGTTTTTCCCGCGCCACTCGGACCTACAATAGAAACGATTTCATTATCATTCACCTGCAAATCAATGCCTTTTAGCACTTCAAGTGTCCCGTATTTTTTCTTTATCTGCTCTATTTTTATCATCTCTTATTCAATCAGAATTTAACCTTGCGAAGATAACAAAATATATACTCAATATCTACGAATTAATCCTCAAAAAGTATACTACTAATTAAGTAATTTGTATATTTGTGCTATTGTTATTCTAATAACAATCGATTATTTAAATTAAAAAAGATTTAAAATGAAAAAATTAATCATATGCGTAGCCATGATTTTTGCATTATCTACTTCAGCAGCAATTATGGCTCAAACACCAGCTACTCCTAAAAAGGTTACTAAAACTGAATGTTGCAACAAACACATTAATGGAGGTTGCGATAAAAAGTGTGACAAAAAAGGTGACAGTAAATGCACTTGCAAAGATGCAAAAGGAAATCAAAGTTGCACTTGCAATTCAAAAAACAAAAAATAAGCAGAGTTAAAATTTTATACAGCCAGTTGTTTAAAATAGATTTTAGAACAACCTTTTTATTGTTATTTTTGAAAAAATGAAAGAACTTTTTCACTTAAGAGAAGAATACACTAAAGGAGCATTACTCGAATCGGATGTGCCTCCTACTCCTCTTCCTCTATTTGAAAAATGGTTTGATGATGCTGTAAAAGCAGACATAATTGAGCCTAATACGATGGTTTTGACTACTGCTACTCTCCAAGGAATTCCATCATCACGCATTGTGCTGCTAAAAGAAGTTAGAAAAGAAGGATTTGTATTTTTCACCAACTATCATAGTCGAAAAGGAAGACAGATTGAACAAAATCCGCATGTGTCAGTTGTTTTTGACTGGCACGAAGCGCAACATCAGGTGCGAATAGAAGGCGTTGCCAAAAAGATATCCGCTCAAGATTCCGATATTTATTTTCGCAGCCGTCCACAGAGCAGCCAAATTGGCGCATGGGTATCACCGCAGAGTCAGGAACTGACCAATCGTCAAGAAATTGACGAACGTCTAAAGGAAAACATTAAAAGGTTTGAAGGCAAAGAAATACCACGTCCGCCGCATTGGGGTGGCTACCTCATTCATCCCACTTACATCGAATTTTGGCAGGGACGTGCGAACCGATTGCACGACCGCGTTGTTTATACGCTTGAATCTCCGGACAACTGGAAAATAAGCCGTCTCGCACCTTAACAAACAAACTGAATGTTCAAAGTTTTTCGAAATATTGACAATAAGAATCATACCGCCCAACAAACTGGCGCGCTTGACATTCTCAAATATATTGGTCCCGGAATGCTTGTTACCGTGGGGTTCATCGATCCAGGAAACTGGGCGTCAAATATTGCCGCTGGTGCAGATTTCGGATATACCTTACTTTGGATGGTCACGCTGTCCACCATTATGCTCATCATTCTTCAACACAATGTGGCACACCTAGGCATTGCCACAGGATTGTGCCTTTCAGAAGCTGCAGCCATGCACCTCAAACCTTTTTATGCAAGATTGTTGCTCGTTTCGGGGATGGGCGCATCCATTTCCACCTCACTTGCCGAGATTTTAGGCGGAGCTATCGCCCTAAATATGCTGTTTGATGTTCCGATTAAAATAGGTGCATTATTGGTATTGATTTTTGTCGCAATTATGCTATTTACTAACTCCTATAAAGTCATTGAGAAGTGGATTATAGCATTTGTTTCTATTATTGGTCTATCCTTTTTGTATGAATTGTCTTTGGTAAATGTTGATTGGGGACAGGCAGCCGTTGGTTGGGTAAAACCATCTTTCCCTCAAGGTTCGATGCTCGTAATTATGAGCGTATTGGGTGCAGTGGTGATGCCTCACAATCTTTTCCTGCATTCCGAAGTTATTCAAAGCCGTCAATGGAACCTGAAGGATGAACAGATTATCAAAAAGCAACTAAAATACGAGTTTATGGATACATTGCTGTCCATGCTTATTGGTTGGGCAATAAACAGTGGGATGATCATCCTCGCTGCCGCCACATTTTTCCAGACAAAAACGCCAGTGTCCGAGCTTCAACAAGCAAAGTCATTGTTGGAACCACTTCTAGGTAATAGTGCATCTATGATCTTTGCAATAGCATTGCTTTTTGCAGGAATTTCTTCCACCATCACATCGGGAATGGCGGCAGGAACAATTTTTTCGGGTATGTACAAAGAGCCGTATGACATTCAGGACAATCACTCGCGTATAGGGGTGCTTATTTCCCTTGTAATGGCTTATCTCATCATTCTTTTTATCACAAATCCGTTCAACGGACTTATTATTTCTCAGATGATTCTCAGTATTCAGTTGCCGATAACCATTTTTTCTCAGGTATACCTTACTTCTTCGGAAAAGGTGATGGGAAAATACAAAAACAAATCCGGCACAAAGTATCTTTTGTATATTGTAGGAATCGTGGTGACTATTTTGAATGTTTTTCTGTTTATTAGTTTCTTTAGGTAGGGATTTTACTCCTTGCTCCCGCACGATTTTATTGTGGTTTAATAAGCAAGAATTATCCCACACTCAAAAGAATAATGCGTTAGCAGGGAAAATTGGGTCACGAGAAGTAAAAATTAAATTTATAAAAAGTATCCGCAATCAATGATGCGGATTCTATAAATATTTTACTTATTCCTCCCTTTCATCAAATAATATATTACAATTATACAGTTGACGACTATAAGAATCTTCATCCATATAGTTTGTTTAAAACCTGAATCAGAGATAAAACCTAAAAAAAATTGAATTAATAAACTACCAAGTAATATAATTACTATTATAAAAATAATTTTATTAAAATTGTTAATTTCCATTTTACCAACTTCCTCCTGCACCATGCCAATGAGGCTGTTTTCTTGCATCAGCTGCTAATGAAATATTGTTGTAAGAGCAGCCAAAGATTGCTCGGCAGCTGCCGCTAACGATTTGCCTTCCCCAATTTTTGCTGCATCATAACCCAACTCAGCCATTCCTTTTGCAATTTCAGGCTGTGTTTCAGCATTTGTCAATGCTACTTTTGACTTCAGGACGAAGTTTAACTGGATCTTTTAAAATAATTACCATAAAAATTTGTGTTTGTGCTTAAAGTATACCCCAAAATATCAAATTTGTATAATATTTCCAATTTTCAGAAAAGAAATTTCAACTAAAAATATCATTTTGTCATATTTCAAGCCCAATATTGCATTGGCGGAAGACAAAATCGTACTGGCGGAGTCCAATTTACACTGGCGGACTATCAAATTATATTGGCGGAGGGCAAAAATTCTAAACATCCGTTTAATACTCCGAATTGAAGTGAAAGCGGATATTTTTGAAATCATTTTGCGCCATCATCAGTATATAATTTGATTCGGCAAGGAAAACATCCCTGTCCTGCTTGTCTTTTGCCATATATTGATACTTGCGTTTCTTAAAATCCGCCAGTTCCGCAGCGTCGTCGCTCTCAATCCAGCACGCTTTGTAAAGACTGATGGGCTCCCAGCGGCATTGTGCGCCGTATTCGTGCAGCAGACGGTACTGAATTACCTCAAACTGCAATTGCCCTACCGTTCCGATAATCTTTCTACCGTTAAATTGGTTGGTAAACAACTGGGCAACGCCTTCGTCCATCAACTGTTCCACTCCTTTTTGAAGTTGTTTTGACTTCATTGGGTCAGCATTCTCGATATACTTAAACATTTCGGGAGAGAAGCTCGGCAATCCTTTGAAATGCAGATTTTCGCCCGAAGTCAACGTGTCGCCTATCTTGAAATTCCCATTATCAGGCAAACCTACGATGTCTCCCGCAAAAGCTTCGTCCAAAATCTCTTTCTTCTGCGCCATGAAAGCAGTTGGGGAAGAAAATTTCATCTGTCGATTGAGGCGGACATGATTGTAGTTGACGCCGCGCTCGAATTTCCCCGAACAAATCTTCACGAAAGCGATACAAGAGCGGTGATTGGGGTCCATATTCGCATGGATTTTGAAAATAAATCCCGAAAAAGCTTCTTCATAAGGGTCGACAGTTCTTTCTATGGCCAGCACTGGGCGCGGACTTGGTGCAATCTGCACAAAACAGTCTAGCAATTCCTTCACGCCGAAATTATTCAACGCCGAACCGAAAAAGACAGGCGCCAGTTCTCCCTCCAGATAAGTTTTTCGTTCAAAAGCGGGATAGACTTCGGTAATCATTTCCACATCGTCCCGCAACTTTTGAGCCAATGCATCGCCGATATGTTTTTCTAAATAAGGAGAGTCGATATCTATATGCACCGACTCAGTCACATGCTGTTTACTGGGTTGATACAAATCCAGACTATGTTCAAACATATTGTAAACGCCGCGAAAGCGTTCACCCATATCTATAGGCCAACTCAACGGACGCACGGAAATCTTCAACTCTTCCTCCAGTTCGTCCAAAATATCGAAAGGGTCTTTACCTTCACGGTCCATCTTATTGACGTAAATCATCACCGGTGTTTTTCGCATTCGACAGACCTCCATCAGCTTGCGTGTCTGCGTTTCCACCCCTTTTGCAACATCCACCACAATAATAACGCTGTCAACAGCGGTAAGCGTGCGGTATGTGTCTTCCGCAAAGTCCTGGTGTCCGGGAGTATCGAGGATGTTTATCTTGTAATCTTTATAATCGAAACCCATTACGGATGTCGCCACGGAGATACCACGTTGTTTTTCGATTTCCATCCAGTCGGAAGTAGCAGTTTTCTTTATTTTATTTGATTTTACAGCTCCCGCCACATGAATGGCACCCCCAAACAACAAAAGTTTTTCTGTAAGCGTTGTTTTACCTGCGTCGGGGTGGCTAATGATGGCAAACGTTCGTCTGCGCTTTATTTCGTCTTTTAAAGTAGTCACTAAATTCTTATTTTTTTTAATTCTTAAATGTTAATTCTGCGAAGCATTCTCTGTAAACTTTCTTCCCAACGAGGAATTTGTACATTGAAAGTTCGTTGAATTTTGGAAGTGTCCATTACGCTGTATTTTGGTCGAGAAGCAGCAGTTGGATATTGGTCTGTGGTGATAGGATGGAGCGTACAGGATGTATTTCCTGATAACCCTTTTATCTTTGCAGTAAAATCATACCAAGTAGTTTCTCCCAAATTAGAAAAATGATAAATGCCGCCTTTCCAGATTCCATCCGTTTCGTATTGGTTAAGAATATGCACAATCATCTCCGCCAAATCCGCAGCATATGTCGGAGAACCAATCTGATCGACAACTATGTTCAAGTCTGTTCTATCGTTCATAAGGCGCAACATGGTTTTTACAAAGTTATTTCCAAATTCGGAGTACAACCACGATGTACGAATGATGATTGCATCAGAAAGTTGCTTTAAGATGGCATCTTCACCTTCAGATTTCGTTACGCCATACACGGACTGTGGTTTTTTAGGCAAATCCTCTGTATAAGGTTTCGTACCGTTTCCATCAAAAACATAGTCCGTGGAAATATGAATCAATTTAGCATTGTATTTACTTGCTACGATAGCCAAATTTCGCGGACCTCCTACATTTACAAGTTCCGCTTTATCTTTGTCGGTCTCCGCTTTATCCACAGCGGTGTAAGCCGCGCAGTTAATAATGTATTGAATTTGATTGTCGCGGACAAAACCTTCTACTTGTTGCAAATTGGTGATATCCAGCACATCGTAATCGGCATATATAAAGTTCAGGGAATCATGTGAATGCGTTTTTATCTCGCGTAGCTCATTTCCTAACTGTCCGTTAGAACCGGTTATCAAAACATTTTTCTGTACCAATCCATAGTATATGGTTTCCTTCTTTTGATTGGATTCTACACCGCCCAAAATATGTTTAGAACTTCCTGTAAATAATGCCATAATTGTTATCTATTCGGGATTATCACTCTGGTCTATTGTTTTATATTTCTCAGAAAGCAGACGAAGCATATTAGTCATTTGTTGCACGGCCTGCGATGTTTCGTTGGAGATTTCTTTTTTCTGCATTTTCAAAAGCATGTAACCGTACATTGCCGTGAAAACAGTTTCAAGTTCGGATATACTTTTATCCTCATTCTTTGCGCGTAGCGCAATGATGTGCGGCAGTGTTTTATAATAAGATGCGATATATTCTGATTCTTTTGGATTGTTGAGTAACCGCAAATGCACATCGGTGAGTTCTGAAAGCAGATTTTTTGTAATTTGGAGATGTCCTTTTTCCTGTAATTGTTCAGATTTCATCATCATTATCAGCCCTTCGTACCAATCGCGTGATGCTTTTTTATCTTCCTCACTTATACTAGTAGGCTCGATAAGCTGCTTGTCTATCTTGTCTATGTCCATTGAAAAAGCACGTAACAAATCCTCTATCTGCCACAAAAAAAGCAGATACTCGGCAACATTATCTTGTTTGTTAGGGAACTTCATTTAATAAAACATGAATAATGAAAAAGTGAATATTTTAGATACATTTATTTTCACTATTCTTTTTTAGTTGTTAGTTTTTCTATTTTTGTCACAAAAATACAAATTTATGCTCAAGTTTCAAGCCATTAATCTTGGTTATTTCAAAGGAGACGGAGGAGTGATGTTTGGCACTGTTCCAAAAAAATACTGGCAGAGGAAGTATCCTTGCGATGCGCAAAATATGTGTATAATGGCTATGAGGTCACTTTTGATTGAAACGGATAATAAACTTATTGTAGTTGACCCGGGAATGGGAGATAAACATCTGGATAAAGTTAAATTCTACCAACCTTTTGAATTGAAGAATATCGTTGATGAAATTGAAAAATTGGGTTATACAAAAGACCAAGTAACGGATGTTATTTTTACGCATCTTCATTTTGACCATTGCGGCGGCGGAACGATAAAAGATGATAAAGGAAATATTCTTCCAACTTTCCCAAATGCACAATATCACGTAAGCAGAGCGCAATGGGAGAATTATCGTAATCCTACTATCTTCGAGAAAAGTTCCTTTTTTGCAGACAATATAGAGCCATTGTATGAGATGAATAAACTTCTTTTTATAGAAAATGATATAGATTTCACATCTGATGTTCGTTTGGAGCTGTACGATGGACACACACCCGGACAAATTGTCATTCTATTTAATCAAGACGATAAAAGGTATTGCTATCCAGCAGATTTAATTCCAACCTCAGCACATCTCCCACTCGAATGGCTTTCAGGGTATGACAATCATATCACTTTAGCTATGGATGAGAAAAAAAGATTTTTCCAAAATCATGGAAAAGATTTAGAATTTATTTTTTATCATGACAAAAAATTTTAGTGAAACCTTTTTTCAATAAATAAAACATGACAGTTGCCCCGCAACCTCTCACACCGCCTTCACAATCTTACTGCAGCAAGCATGCTCCACCAGCTCTATTTGGTCATTACCACCCGAAGTGCCAAACTCAATACAAATAGAACCTATAAATGTAGCTTTGTGCATCAAAGCTATCGGCATATTTGGATTTATCGTCACCTCAAACGATTGCTCCGGCACTACAGCATTACAAGATAACCATTCCGTTTTTATTTCAGCAGAATGCCAGAAGTCGTTCTCAAGATTGCTCAGAGTCAACTCCCATTTAAGTTTTAAAACCGATAAACAAGACAATTAGTTAATAATATTTTACATATATTGATTGTATTTTAACGCAAAAATTAACTAAATATCAAAAAAAAACTCATTATATTTAAAAATTATCTCTAACTACAGACATGATTAAAGCAATATTAACCAAATATATAAATATCTTTTATTAATTAAATTCAATTTGAATCTTATGAAAAATTTAAGACTATTAACCTATTTATTGCTGAGTCCATTCATCTTAGCATCTTGTGTAAATGACTCATTAGACGAGGCAACACTAAGTCTTTCCGAACAAGGCATTGTACAACTTCCTAAGTCAGCTTCTGAAAAAGTAATTGCTATTACCACCAATCAAACAGAATGGAATGCAATTGACAATGCAGAATGGATGGAAGTTTCTCAAGAAGGCTCTAATCTAACTATCAAAGCAACAGAGAACCCTACTACAGAGATTCGTAGAGCAGAAGTAATTATTGTTGCAGGGGGAACTAACAAAAAAATCCAAGTGGAACAAGCTGCTTCTGACGCTACAATTGTAACTATTCCTGATAAATTGAACATTAATCAGTGGGAAGGTACTTATCAATTTGAAGTAGAAGCGAACACTACAAATTGGCAAGCGGTTACAGACGTTGATTGGCTAACTGTTGAAACTGATCCACTAAAAGGCATTATAAAAGTGATAGCAAAAGAAAATTTTGTACGCGAAGAAAGAACAGCTAAAGTGATAGTAGCGGGAAAAGACAATAAAGGTGCAAAGGAAATAATAGTAGTACAATCCGGCACTATGTATTTCATTTTACCTTATGAAAAAGGTAATGTGCCTGCTAATGAAGTGGCTAACTTTGAATTAAACAGAAGAAGTGTAAAATTGAGCAGTATGCTTTACGAATCTTATGGCACACAAAGTCCTATAATCCCTAAAATAGATTACTCTTTAACGAACGGAAAAGTTTCTTCTGCAACAGTTACTTTTACCTCTGAAGAATTATTAACTACAGAAGAGTTTTTTAAATTTATGAAGGACAACACTTATGAATACTATGAAGATTTTGGACTTTTCTATAGCAAAGAAAAAAAGATCGGAGCAATGCCTCTTGGAAAAAATTTAATGTTTATCTATAATGCTGTTCAAGATAAAACTTATCCAACATTCGCTAGCTTCCCTTGGGGACTTAGCAAAACAATTGGAAGTGATGACACTGAATCGGTAAAGAAATATGAAACAGAACACAATGGTGTATTTGACGAAACCTCTACGCCAACAAGTTTATGGTTTGATGTAAAGGAAAAGCCATATGTAGTGAGACTATACTCTATGAATTCAGCAACTCCAGCAGTTACTAAGCAAGTTTTACATGTTTATGACAATGTATCATTGGCATTATTTGATTATGCTGGCACTTATGCGATAACTGATGAATTTATGGCATTGGCTGAAAAAGAAGGTTTTGTAGATTATGGATATGATTATGACTTAAAACAATTCTCATTATATAATGAGAAAGAAAAAGTTCAGATTGTAATGAAAGTTGCACAATTCTCTGATTTAGCTTACGGAGCTTCTGTATTACTAATGTATTATCTTAAACGTGATACACCAATAGTATATAACTTAAGTTTCACCTCAAGAATGGACAAGAATGCTATTACAAAATATAGAAGCATCCACTCTGACAACATTTTAAAGCTTAAGAGATAATTTAGTTTTATTTTCCAATGTAGATAGGGAGCAACCTATATCTACATTGGTTTTAATTCAAACAATATGAAAAATAAAAACATAATGATATTGTTGTTATGTGTCATTGGTCTGTGGAGCTGCCGGACTGAGGACATTGACATCAATCAGACAAATCAACAACCCAATACAACTTCTGTAAGAAGTAATCAGGGTGTCAAAAAAGATGTTATTCGCGTTAAACTTAAAAGAGAGTTTGGCGACTTAATAACACTCTCAAATGCGGAAACTGCTCCAAGAAGCTCAAACAATGAGTTTGACACCTATTTAAGCAGCATTGGCGCAAAAAAAATGACACGTGTTTTCCCTTACGCCGGTAAATTCGAAGAAAGAACCCGCAGAGAAGGGCTCCATCTGTGGTATGATATTACTTTTGATGAAAATGTTGATCTAACACGTGCAAGTGTAAGTGCTCAAAGTCTGAGAAATGTTGAAATCGTTGAAAAAGTATATGAATATGAGATTACACCATATAAATTAACTAAGATTCCTGATATAAAAACCCGCACAATTAATAAAGCGCCGTTCAATGATCCATTACTCAAACATCAATGGCATTATCAAAACTTCGGTAATCTTGAGAATAGTGTTGCTGGATCTGACATCAATGCATTTAACGCATGGAAAGAAGAAACCGGTAAACCAAATGTTATTGTGGCAGTAGTTGACGGTGGTATCGATATAAAACATGAAGATTTAGTTGAGAGCCTTAGAGTTAATCAAGCCGAATTGAACGGTACTGCTGGTGTTGATGATGATAACAACGGTTTTGTTGACGATATTTATGGCTATAATTTTTCAACGGACAGAGCCGTTATCACACCTGACGATCATGGAACTCACGTAGCAGGAACTATCGCAGCCAGAAACAACAATGGTAAAGGTGTTTGCGGTGTAGCAGGTGGTAACGGAGATCCTAATAGTGGCGTACGACTTATGAGCTGTCAAATTTTTGACGGGGCTAAAGGAGGAGACAGCCCTGCAGCTATAAAATATGGAGCTGACAACGGAGCTGTTATAAGCCAAAACTCATGGGGATATAAATATCCAGGACCGGTAGAAATACCTGCATCTATGAAAGAAGCAATTGATTACTTTATTAAATACGCAGGTTGTGACAATGCCGGTAATCAGCTACCAGACTCTCCTATGAAAGGGGGCGTTGTTATTTTTGCAGCAGGTAATGACGGCAAAGAGTTTAATTCTTATCCTGCGGCATATACTAAAACAGTATCAGTAGCATCCATCGGTGCAGATTTCAAGAGAGCTTATTACAGCAACACCGGAACTTGGGTAAGCATAACAGCACCCGGTGGAGATGCACAAAAAGGAAGAGAAATAGCAAGTACAGCTCCAAATAATAGTTATGCTTATATGCAGGGTACGTCAATGGCTTGTCCTCACGTATCAGGTATTGCAGCACTGATTGTTTCAAAATATGGTAAACAAGGTTTTACTAATGATCAATTAAAAGAGATTCTTTTAGGAGCAACAAAACCAATAAATATCAATCACCAAAATCCGGATTATACCGGAAAAATGGGTCGTGGATATATCGATGCAGCAAAAGCATTGGCTGACAACAAGGCAACGGATATAGCTCCTGAAAATATGGGTACAGTTGCAGTTATTCCTTCCGTTATAAGTGCAAATGCAAGTTGGAAAGCCGTTGCTGACAAAGATGACAGGGTTGCGGATGCTTATCGACTTTATGTTTCAACATCTGCTCTTACGACAGCTAATTATACCGGCGGAAAGTTGTATGAAATTTCCGGAACTCATTTGGTTGCAGGTGAAGATATTTCTTTTTTAATTCCAGATCTTACTGTAGGCACAAAATACTATGTAGCTGTAGTGGCTGTTGATAGATGGGGTAAAACCTCGCAACCGTTCATCGTAGACACTAAGACGCTTGACAATAAAGCTCCTGAAAAGATACAGCTTTTACAACATACCCCAGATTATAAATCCATAGCCTTAGCTTGGAAAGCTGTAACAGATGTGGATGATGGCACAGCTAAAGTTTACAGATTGTATTATTCTACAACAAAACTGGATGCAAATAATTATCCAAATGCTGAAATGATTGAAATTGATGGTTCAAAATATAAAGCAGGAGAAACAATTAATTATATTTTAAAAGGATTAAAAATTGGAACAACTTATCATTTTGCATTGCAGGGATTGGATCCATGGAATCAATCGTCACCAATAGAATATTTCTCTGTAGCTACACTTCCAAATACAGCTCCGCAAATTACCAGAAAAGATAACACTCCTATTAGAATTACATCGCCTCAGGAAGCTAACCTTAAATTGTTAGTAACTGACAAGGAAGGTCATGAATGGGATTACAAAATTGCTGGTCAGACTACAGGTGTTACTGCGAAAAAAGAAGCTGATGGAATATCCATAAATTTAAAAGCTATTGCTCCTGTCGGTAAATACAAATTTACAGTAACAGTATCGGATATTTATGACGCTACTTCTACAATGGAGATTGAATATGAAATTTATGAAAATCATCCTCCGAAATTGGTGAATGAATTTACAAAAATGTTTGTTCCTATCACCAAGAAGGATATGAGTATCAATTTAAATGAATATTTTAAGGATGAAGACGGTCATGCTATCAAATACGAGGTAAAATCATTGAATTTAAATATTGTAACCGGAGATGTAAAAGATGGCTCTTTGAATATTGACCCTGCAAGTATGGGTATCGGATATATCGAAGTGACTGCAATGGATAATTTCGGAGGTAAAACACGTGCTATGATTCCGGTACAAGTCGTTAAAGATGGTGTCGTATATGTAGTTTATCCCATTCCGGTTAAAGATGTTTTGAATGTAAGACTGGGCAACGACGTTACCAGTGCAATAATTGAAGTAAGAACATCTACTGGTAATAGAGTAACGAATCAGAATGTTACCGTTTCAAGCGACGAACAGCGACTTGTCAAGGTAAATGTGTCTAATTTAACACCGGGTTCTTACATTCTGCATGTTAAAGCAAACGGAAAAGATTTTAATCAAGCTTTTATTAAAAATTAAACAGTTAAAGTATGTCTAAAAAAATATATACTACTATCCTTTTAGCTGCTTTCAGCTGTATGGGATTGGTAGCGCAAGAAGGTCGTTCACTGCCTTTCTTGGAAGTGAATGGCGACAGCCGCACAGCGGGTATGGGTGATGCAAATATGGGAAAAACAAATGGAATGTTTATTTATAATAATCCGACTGCGTTTTTGCAACACGAGGGAAATATATACGGTTCCTACACGATGGGTCTTTATTCTGAAATAAACGACAGTCGCAAAAAATATCATGCTGTTTCTGCAGGATACAAGATGTATGAAAAACATGCACTAATGGTAGGTTTTCGTTATTTAGGCGGTGCAGCTATTCCACGTGTTAATCTGGATGGAGTTGAAACTAAACCCATTCATCCTATGGATTGGTCAATTGATTTGGCTTATGCATTGAAACTAACCAATAATTTTTCAGCTTTCATTAGTGGAAACCTTATCCAATCTTATGTAACGAAAGTTGCATATACTGGTGGTGTTAGTTTAGGGGGATATTATACCAATACTTTTGATTATGCCACATCATTGGGTGAGTATACGATTGGAATGGATCTGAGAGATTTGGGCGGCAATATAAAATATAAAGATTCCGATATCTCTGCACCTATGCCTACATCCTTGGGATTTGGTGGATCTATAGGACTTCCAATAAATAATACAGGTGTATTAACCGGAGCATTGTCTACTCGATATTTTATGAGACCTTCAAATTCTTCAGAATTTACTACAGGATTCGGTCTTGAATATGAATATAAGAAAATGCTTGCCATCCGCACGGGTTATCATATTGGAGATGCAAATAATTACTTCACAATGGGTCTTGGTTGTAACTGGAAAATGGTACAGTTAAATCTGGCATACTCTATAGCGAGTGTAAAAGAATTTAATAAACTCACATTTGGTATAAGCACACAATTCTAGAATTTTAGTGTTTTTTGTTCACTTAAGGACGATGACTGCAAAATATGCAGTCATCGTTTTTTATATGTATTAACAAGAAAATGCTACTAGTAAAAAATGGCAACTTTACTGTAATTAATTCGTTATATTTGTACTAAAAATTAAAAAATCTCTTGTATGCTCGATTTGATTGTAAAGGATGAATGGCTGAAACCTTTCGAAAAAGAAATAAAATACAGACATCAATATATAAAAAATACTTTAGAGAAAATCACTCAGAACTTTCAGGTTACGCTTTCTGATTTTGCTACTGGTTACATGTATTTTGGACTGCAGAAAAATGAAAATGAATGGGTAATCAGAGAATGGGCTCCGAACGCCAGCCAAATATTTTTGATTGGCGACTTCAACAACTGGCAACGACTTGCATCTTACAAGTTCAATAAAATTGAAAACGGAGTATGGGAATTAAAAGTTCCACTGACAAGGATACATCACGGAAATTTATACAAGCTTCTTATTACTTCGTCAAAAGGTACTGCTGAACGCATCCCTGCATGGTGTAAACGTGTGGTGCAAGATACAACTACAGGTGTTTTTTCTGCCCAAGTTTGGGAACCGGAATATCCATATTCATTCAAAAACAAAAATTTCCGGATTCCAAAAGATGAACCATTACTGATTTACGAAGCACATGTAGGTATGGCTACATCGGAAAACAAAGTAGGAACTTACACTGAATTTCGAGAAAAAGTACTTCCTCACATTAAGGAGAACGGCTACAACGTTATTCAGTTGATGGCTATTCAGGAACATCCGTATTATGGTTCCTTTGGATATCACGTGGCTAATTTCTTTGCGCCGTCATCACGATTTGGAACGCCGGATGAATTAAAGGAGCTGATAGATACCGCACACCAAATGGGGATTGCGGTAATTATGGACCTAGTACATTCACATTCTGTAAAAAACATTGCGGAAGGAATCGCGAGTATAGACGGCTCGGAAGATTTGTATTTTCACAACAACCCCGAAAAACGTTACCACTCACATTGGGATTCTTTATGCTTTGACTATGGGAAGGAAGAAGTAATCCATTTTCTGCTTTCTAATTGCAAATATTGGCTCGAAGAATATCAGTTTGACGGCTTCCGTTTCGACGGGGTCACATCTATGATTTATGAGCATCACGGTTTAGGCGTGGATTTTGTGAAATATTCCGATTATTACGATACTCCCGTCAACATTGACGCGTTGACCTACCTTACTTTGGCCAATAAGCTAATACATGATGTAAATCCCAACGCGATAACTATAGCCGAAGAAGTAAGCGGAATGCCCGGCCTGGCACTTACCTTTGAAAAAGGTGGTCACGGATTTGACTACCGAATGGCAATGAACATTCCCGATTATTGGATTAAAATCATCAAAGATAAGGAAGAAAAAGACTGGCAGGTAGGCGAGATTTTCTGGGAGTTAACTAACCGCAGAAAGCATGAAAAGACAGTTTCCTACGCTGAAAGTCATGACCAGGCATTGGTAGGAGACAAAACCATTATTTTCCGCCTTTTAGACGCAGATATGTATTGGCACATGTCAAAAGATAATCCAACATTACGCGTAAATAACGGCATTGCTTTGCATAAGATGATTCGCCTCATCACTTCGAGCACCATCAACGGAGGATATCTCAATTTTATGGGCAACGAATTCGGTCATCCCGAATGGATTGACTTTCCTCGTGAAGGCAATAACTGGTCTTACCAATTTGCAAGACGTCAGTGGAATCTGTTAGAGAATCACGACCTAAAGTATCACCAGCTTTGGGAATTTGACAAAGCAATGGTAGAACTTCTAAAAAGCGTTCCGCATTTTGAAGAAACTCCAATTTACAAGATTTGGGAGAATAATCAGGATCAAACCATCGCTTACATGCGTGATGATTTGCTGTTTGTTTTCAATTTCCACACTACGAATACCTATACCAATTATACATTTCTTTGCAAACCTGGAAAATATAGTGTAATTTTAAACACCGATAATCGGGACTTTGGAGGTTTCGGTTCAAACGACGATTCAGTAGAGCATTTTACCCAGTATGACGCTTTGTACGCACAATACAATCAGGCATGGCTAAAATTATATTTACCTGCTCGAAGTGCGCTGGTATTTAGAAGAAAAGATTAATAAAAACTTCATTTAACAATGCAAAAATTATATCCTATAAAATTCAGACCCATTCTTAAATCTATGATATGGGGTGGCAACGACATTCCATCATTTAAAAATATAGAAACAGACCTTCAGAATATAGGTGAAAGCTGGGAGGTATCGGGTGTTAAGGGCAATATTTCTGTTGTATCGGAAGGACCTCTTGCAGGAAAGAGTCTTATCGAACTAATTTCAGAATACCAAGAAAATTTACTTGGAAGATCTATTTATAATAAATACGGAGAAACATTTCCGCTGCTTATCAAATTTATAGATGCGAAAAAAGACTTGTCAATACAGGTTCATCCTGACGATGAATTAGCCAGACAACGTCATAATTCTTTCGGAAAAACCGAGATGTGGTATGTAATTGATGCCTCTGACGATGCGTTTCTATATACAGGTTTTGAAAAGAAACTAACTCCAGACGAATATATAAAAACAGTTGCAGACAAGACATTTACCGATTCACTCAAACGGTATGACGTAAAACAGGGAGATGTATTTTATCTTCCCGCTGGTCGTGTGCATGCTATCGGTGCAGGATGTTTCATTGCCGAAATACAGCAAACCTCCGACATCACTTATCGCATCTATGACTATGACAGGAAAGATGCTAATGGAAATGCGCGCGAACTTCACACCGAACTTGCAAAGGAAGCCATCAACTTTGAAGTGCTTTGCAGCTATAAAACCGAATATCAAACAGCAAAAAACGAAGTTGTAGCTTTAGCTGACGGTCCGTATTTTGAAACCAATCTTATAGAATTCGATTCTGCCATTGTAAGAAACTATTCAAACATTGATTCATTTGTTTTATTGATTTGTGTCAAAGGTAATTGCAACATCGCTACTGCGGAAGGAGATTATAAGTTGAATAAAGGTGAAACGGTACTCATTCCTGCGGAAATTAAAGATATTAAACTCATACCTGACACGCATTGTAAATTAATTGAGACTTCTGCAAGATAATGAGAGGGTTGATATTGGTAAATGTAGGAACTCCTGCCAGCTGTACAAAAGCCGACATAGAGAAATTTATCGGAGATATGCTTTCCGACCCGCTTGTAATGGGAAAACCAGAATGGTTTTCGAATGTACTAGCGCGTAAAGTGATAGCTCCGCTTTCCTGCGGAAAATCGCTGGAGAAATACAGACAAATATGGGGTGAAGATATTAACAATTTATCTCCACTCCTCTGCAACATGGTAAAACTTGCCGAGAAATTTGAAGACCAAACCAATATTCCGACAGAAATTTGCTTTCGTTACGGACACCCTAATTTTCAGGATGCGACTAAAAAGTTAGAGGAAAAATGTAATACGCTGCACGAAGTGATTATAATGCCGCTGTTTCCTCATTATGCGCAATCGACCACTAAAACCGCATTAGACGAGATAAGCAGATTGTATCTTAAAGAGTATCACTCGTATCGACTGCGGATTATCAATCCTTATTACAATCATCCGGCATATATACGGGCTCTTGCAGAAAATGCGAGAACTTATCTGAATGATGATATAGACAAATTGGTGCTTGACTATCATAGTCTTCCGATTAAACAAGTGGAAGATGGATGGAGACTCGGTAAAGAATTCAACTACCTGTATCAATTAAAGGAAACGAACCGCTTACTAGCGTTAGAGCTAGGTATTCCATCCAAAGAAATCCTTCTTTTCTTTTCATCTCATAGGGGAAATGACTGGTTGAAGCCATTTCTGTCAACAGATATATCCGATTTACCGAAACTCGGATGGAAAAACATAGCCGTGATGGCGCCGGGATTCTTGTCAGACAATATGGAAACACTTTACGATATCAATATTGAAGCAAAAGAATTGTTTATGAAAGCAGGCGGCGAAAGCTTTGTATTTATACCCTCGTTGAACGATAATGATGCATGGGTTAACGCGATAAAAGAAATAATCAACTAAATAAACTGATTTACTTAAAACTGTAACAAACAAATTGTGTTTATCGCATAACTAATTATCAAATAGAAATTAACAAACTATGTGCAAATAAACAATTTTCAATCAACCTATATAAAATTATACCTTGAGCCTTTTTATGTCCGCGCTTTTCCTACACTCGTGCGATAGTGTGCCTGTTATTGGACGTAAACAATTGAATTTAGTTTCTCACCAAAGAAGTTGTAGCACTCAACCTACAACAATTTTGATGCAATCGTATTGCTAAATCGCAAGCATTGGTGGCTACCGCACTTAAATATTACAAAGAAAATGATATTGTGAATGGCATTTTCAGTACTCCAATCAATAGTAAAACTAAAACTCCTTGCTAAATAAAATTTTCAGCGGTTAAATAAACTACTTTAAAATAAAAACGTTGATATAATACCCGATTTAGTTATAAGTCGGGTATTATTGTAAAAAACTCTAAAAACGAAGATATGAGAATAAAAAAGAAAATGAATTCAATGAGATTTACTCTGATTTTAGCGGTAAGTGCATTACTATTACAAAGTTGTGGAAGCGTGCCTTTGACAGGAAGAAAACAATTACACTTGGTATCAGACCAGGAAGTAGTAGCACTGAGTCTTCAACAATATAATGATTTTATGGCAAAAGCTCCCGTAGAAAAAGGAACAACCAACGCACAAATGGTGACAAGAGTGGGGTCGCGTATTGCCACAGCCGTGGAAACTTATTTGAAAAATAATGGTTATGAAAACGATTTGCCAAACTACCGCTGGGATTTCAATTTGGTTAAATCAAAACAAGTGAATGCTTTTGCAATGCCCGGTGGTAAAGTAGTGGCTTATGAAGGACTTTTACCTTTGACAAATGACGAAAACGGTCTTGCAGTAGTAGTCGGACACGAAATTGCACACGTGGTAGCAAAACACGCCAATGAACGCTTAAGCCAACAAATTGCAATGCAGTATGGCGGAGCCATTTTAGGTAGTATTTTAGGCGGTAGCTCACAGGTTACACGTCAGATTGCAGGAACGGTATTTGGACTTGGCGCACAATACGGCGTGATGCTTCCATATTCCCGCAAACATGAATATGAAGCAGACGAAATGGGATTGATATTTATGGCTATGGCAGGATACGACCCACGTACAGCAGTTTCATTTTGGCAAAGAATGGCTTCGCAATCGGGTAAACAAGCAGCACCCGAATTTATGAGCACGCACCCTACCGATCAGAATCGCATTAACAATATTCAAAATCTGATGGAAAAGGCATTGACTTATTATAAAGGTGCGGCAATACAAAACACTACCACCCAAAAGATTAAAACACAGACAAAAATCCCCGCTCCGGTAGTAAACACCCAAAACGCTAAAACATCTCCCGAATGGAAATTTTAATAAAGCCCATGACTAGTCCTAAATAACCGTTACAGGTTTATAGACAAAAATACTTTATTTTAT
>DAMBHY010000022.1:0-26066 GCA_032068765.1 Dysgonamonadaceae bacterium
TCTCTTTCTTTCATAACGTTCTTTTTTTAGTGTAACGCTATTTTAGGACGAGACACCATATACAACAAAGAAGCTCCTCCGAGGGATGCAGCTTTTTTTTGTGCAATATAGAATAGCTCTAACAAAAAATTCTTTGAATTACTCATCTTATTAAAGCACTGACAATACTTAGAATCACTGATAGTTGTTAAAATTACATCAACTAAAGTAAGCACGAGAGAGAAGCTTTTAGGCCTGGCCTTACACGACTTAGTTCAAGATTGACACTACTAATAACGATTTTGGCACAACTTAAAAAGAAAGTGTTGCAATGGTGAGAGCAGATGACAGCCTTAGATGAGCATCTTTATTATCTACATTGCATGCTAAATGAGAGTTAAACAATGCCCTTAACGAACACAGTGGTAAACCATTAAAACTAGTCTGAGGAAAACAGATTAAAGTTTCCCGAGACAGTGAGAGCAATTTCTACCCTATGATCAGACCCAAGCGTAAGAATATTTCGATATATCTGCAAGCTCTTTCTCTCGGATAACGGACAGAATTACCGATGATATTGTTGCATGGTATAACAAACCTTTAATAACCAGTCTATATTTCAAAAGATTTACTCAAAATATTTCTCAAATAAAATTTGCATTAATTCATTCTTTTGAGTCTATAATTTTTATTTTTATCACACCATCGTATCTTTGCATATTCAAATAACAATCTGTAATTAATTGAAGAATAAAATCGATAGATAATATTTCTTCCGAAAATAAATTCACCACAATGTTAGAAAAAAATTTCAAACGCACACTCATTACTTCCGCACTTCCTTACGCTAACGGTCCAGTTCATATCGGACACTTGGCAGGAGTATATGTTCCCGCCGATATTTACGCAAGATATTTGCGTCTAAAAGGAGAAGATGTTTTATTTATAGGAGGCTCTGACGAGCATGGTGTACCCATTACTATTCGTGCTCGAAAAGAAGGAGTAACTCCCCAGGATATTGTAGACAGATATCATACAATCATCAAAGATTCTTTCAAGGAATTCGGGATATCTTTTGATATTTATTCTCGTACTACTTCAGATATTCATAAGAAAACAGCATCTGACTTTTTCCGTAAGCTGTATGAAAATGGGAAATTTATAGAACAGGAAAGTGAACAATATTATGATGAAGAAGCGCAACAATTTCTTGCCGACAGATATATTACAGGAACTTGTCCTCACTGCGGCAACGAAAAAGCATACGGAGACCAATGCGAAGCGTGCGGAACTTCATTAAACGCCACAGATTTAAAAAATCCCAAATCAGCACTCAGCGGAAGCGTACCTGTAATGAAGAAAACAAAACATTGGTATCTCCCACTCGACCAGCATGAATCTTGGCTTCGCCAATGGATTTTGGAAGATCATACGGAATGGCGTAGCAATGTTTACGGACAATGTAAATCGTGGTTGGATTTGGGGTTACAGCCACGTGCCGTGAGTCGTGATTTGGACTGGGGAGTTCCCGTTCCTGTAGAAGGCGCTGATGGTAAAGTGCTTTATGTGTGGTTTGATGCACCTATCGGCTATATTTCCAACACCATCGAATTGCGACCGAATGACTGGGAAAAATGGTGGAAAGATGAAGATACAAAATTGGTTCATTTCATAGGAAAAGATAACATCGTATTCCACTGCATAGTTTTTCCTGCAATGCTGAAAGCAGAAGGTTCGTATATTTTACCAGACAATGTTCCGTCAAATGAATTTCTCAATCTCGAAGGAAATAAAATATCTACTTCTCGAAATTGGGCGGTTTGGTTGCATGAATATTTACAAGAACTTCCCGGAAAACAAGATGTATTGCGCTATGTATTAACAGCAAATGCTCCTGAAAGCAAGGATAATGACTTCACTTGGAAAGATTTTCAGGCAAGAAACAATAATGAGCTGGTGGCAATTCTCGGTAATTTCATTAATCGTGCATTGGTATTGACTGGAAAATATTTCGACAATAAAGTTCCAGCTAAAGGAGAACTTTCCCAATATGATATTCAAACTCTAGAAGACTTGAAAGGAATAAAGAAAATTATCGAGTGGAACTTGGATAACTATCGTTTTCGCGAAGGATTGAAAGAAGCAATGAATTTGGCACGTATAGGAAACAAATATCTTGCTGATACAGAACCTTGGAAAACTGCTAAAACAGATATGGCAAGAACCGCTACGATTCTTAATCTTTCTTTACAAATTGCTGCTAATTTGGCTATTGTATTTGAACCGTTTCTTCCATTTTCTGCAAAAAAAATGCGTGAGTTTTTAAATATGTCAGACGCTCAATGGAATGATTTGGGTAATTTCAATATTTTGAAAGAAGGACACACTTTAGGAACTGCTTCTCTCCTCTTTGAAAAAATCGAAGACGAAGTTATCGAAAAGCAGATTCAAAAGCTGGAGGATGCCAAAATATCAAACGAACAATCAGAATACAAAGCAAAACCGATAAAAGAAAACATTGTTTTTAACACTTTTGAAAAGATTGATTTGCGTGTTGGGACAGTTATTGAATGCGAAAAAGTCCCGAAAGCAGATAAGTTATTAAGATTTTTACTTGATGACGGTTTAAAAAAAAGAACTATATTATCAGGTATATCTAAATATTATCCTAAACCTGAAGAACTTGTAGGCAAACAAGTATGTTTTGTAGCAAATCTGGAACCTCGCAAACTTCGTGGATATATGTCAGAAGGTATGATTTTGTCGGTTGAAAATGCTGACGGAAATCTATCTTTGGTTCAGCCGTCTATAATGGTAAAACCAGGCAGTGAGATAAAATAAATATTTAATATTTATTAACCATAAGTTATGCATCATAATTATGATATACTTATCTATTTATTGGATTCAAAACTATTATTATGAAAAAATTTACATTATTCTTATTAAGTTTTTTTCTTATAAATATTGGGGTTTCAGCTCAACGCTTTCATTCCTATTCGTTTCATAATTGGAGACTTGAAAATAGCGACTTCAGAAAAAACGAAGTAAAATTGAATTTGCCTCTAACTGTTTTAGGACTTTATCCTGAAGTTTCTTATGAAAGACTATTGCAAGAAGACTTAAGTGCGGGAATATCAGCTGGTTTCCTATTAAACAAAGATAGAAATGATTATCCTATGATATTTAGCATTATTCCAAATGTAAGATGGTTCTTTGGAGGTAGCGGAAAATCATTACAAAAATATGCCGCTGGATTTTTCATTGAAGCTAATGGTGCTGTTTTTGGAATAAAAGATGTAGTTTATGATGAGTATTATAATTCCATACCAAGTGATTCAAACGAAGAAATCGGTTTAGGTCTTGGACTAGGAATTGGTTGGAAATATGTAAGCAGAAACAACTGGGTAGGCGAAATACTTTTAGGAGGAGGACGAAACTTAGTTTCCGAAAGTGGTTATCCCAGATTTGGTATATCCATTGGTAAACGATTTTGATCTTCATGATATTTTAAAACCTTAGCATAAAGCATTTCGTATAGAGATGCTTTTTTGTTATATAATGCAATTTAAGTTTAGAGTTTTTGACACTTAAAATTTCATGCCTACAAAAAGAAATGTTACATTTGTAATGTTAAAAGTGCATTTATAGGAATTTTTAAATAATATAAATTTTTAAGAAAATGATTAAAGTAGGTATTAACGGATTCGGACGTATTGGACGCCTGGTTTTCCGTGCAGCTCAAACAAGAGATGACATTCAAATTGTGGGTATTAACGACCTTTTGGATGTTAATTATATTGCGTATATGCTTAAATATGACACTGTTCATGGAAAGTTTAATGGTACTGTTGAAGTAAAAGATGGCCATTTAGTAGTAAACGGAAAAAATATCCGAGTATCAGCTGAAAAAAATCCGGCAGATCTTAAATGGGACGAAATTGAAGCAGAATACGTAGTAGAATCTACAGGTTTATTCTTAAGCAAAGACAAAGCTCAAGGACATATTGATGCTGGTGCAAAATATGTAGTAATGTCTGCTCCTTCTAAAGATGATACTCCAATGTTTGTATGTGGAGTTAACTTAGACAAATACGAAAAAGGAACTCAATTCGTATCAAACGCTTCATGTACTACAAATTGTTTAGCCCCTATCACAAAAGTATTAAATGACAATTTTGGAGTTATTGAAGGTTTGATGACTACAGTACATGCTACTACTGCAACTCAAAAAACAGTTGATGGTCCTTCTGCTAAAGACTGGAGAGGTGGACGCGCTGCTGCAGGCAATATCATACCTTCTTCTACTGGTGCTGCTAAAGCTGTTGGAAAAGTTATTCCTAAATTGAACGGTAAATTGACAGGTATGTCATTCCGTGTTCCGACATTAGACGTTTCAGTTGTAGACTTGACAGTTAGATTGGAAAAAGAAACTTCTTACGAAGATATCTGCAAAGCTATGAAAGCAGCTTCAGAAGGTGAATTGAAAGGAGTTTTGGGATATACCAATGAAGATGTAGTTTCAAGTGACTTTATTGGTGATGCCCGCACATCTATTTTTGATGAAAAAGCAGGAATTCAGTTAAGTCCAACTTTCGTAAAAGTTGTTAGCTGGTACGACAACGAGTGGGGTTATTCAAACAAAGTATTGGAATTGATCCGCCACATGAAACAAGTAAATGGTTAAAAATAATACAGTATTTATTGAAGCACTTCATTGTTGAAGTGCTTTTTTATTTTATGAAAAAAAAATACATCTCAAATGAGATGTATTTCTTTTTTACTTTGTGTTACAAAGATTAAGCTGGGTGAATAGCTTCTGTAGGACAGACTTCAGCACAAGTGCCACAATCTGTACATACATCTGGATCTATTGAATAGATATCACCTTCAGAAATTGCGCTAACAGGACACTCATCAATACAAGTTCCGCATGCAATGCAATCTTCGCTAATTACGTAAGCCATAATAATAAGTTAGTTTTAAAAAATTAAACTATTAAATAATTGATAATATTTAATGATACAAATATACAATAGTTTTTTAGATTTAGAATTAAATAAGAAAGAAAATAATTTGGTACCACAAGGTCGATTCATTTAAATAAAGATTTATAGGTTTTATTTTTCATAGCATAATATTGCATTATGATACTAAAATTAAATTTTGTAGGGATTTCTGTTACCTTTTTATTTAATAAGCATTCTTTTTTCCTACTTCTAAATTTTTTGACCATTAAGATGAAATCCTTGTGAGCTTTAAAGACATTAATCGCATTTTTAAACTTTCCACTCACAGCTAAATGTAGTGCAGCAGCTATATCCAATAAATATCGCACAGGTAGAATCCATAATAGTTTAACAAATTCAACATTTTTATAAAGCATTAGCCAGTTATTGCGGAAATTAAGATAAGTTTTATATGGATTTTCAGTAGAAAGAGAGGCGCCGCCCAAATGATATACAACACTTTGAGGCACACACATTATTTTTCCACCTTTACTATTCAATCGCCAACAAAGATCAATCTCTTCCATATGAGCGAAGAAATCTCTGTCCAATCCCCCCGCTTCCATATAAGCTTTTTTTCTTATACACAAGCAGGCCCCTGTTGCCCAAAATACAGGAATAATTGAATCGTATTGTCCATTATCCATTTCAACGGTATCCAAAATCCGCCCTCTGCAAAAGGGATAACCTAATACATCTATAAAACCTCCAGCAGCTCCTGCATACTCAAATTTTGACTTATCCCTCCAAGATAAAATTTTGGGCTGTACAGCTACAACTTCAGGGTTTTCATCTAAATAATTTATTAAAATACTTAACCAATCATGTGATACTTCAATGTCAGAATTCAGAAGTACAACATACTCTGCGTTTATCTGCTTAATAGCTTTATTATAACCTTCTGCAAATCCATAATTTCTATCGAAAGTCAGAACCTTTACTTGCGGAAAATTTTCCCTTATATATTCTATTGAATCATCATTTGAAGCATTGTCTGCCACAACAATCTCGCAATTTTTTATATCAGAGTATTTTATCACAGAATGAAGATAAGTTTCAAGTAACTTGCGACCATTCCAGTTTAATATTACTACACTTACTTTTTTCATTATCCAATATTTTCTCTTTTTTGAGACCAGCGATTGTGAGACCACAAATAATATGGAGGATTTTTTCTTATCTCCTCTTCTAACTTACTAAAATAAGTTTTGGTTATATAAAAGGGTGGCTCGTCTGTAGCATTACGAGTTATAATAGAAAATTCTCCTTTATAATGTCCTCTTTTTAACGGTTCTAGTGTTAAAAAGATAACAGAGTAATTAAATTGGCGAGCGATGCGCTCCATACCTGTAATGGGTTGCACTTCTTGTCCCATAAAATAAATCCATTCATCATCAGTTTGACGTCTAGGTCTTTGGTCACTCAAAAATCCAATAACCATTGATTTCTCATCTTTTTTATTTTTTATAAGTGTGCGGTACACTTGATTCATTTCAATATTCTGGGTACCAAAACGTTCCCTTAACTTCAAAAAGAAATCATCGAAAGCATCACTATGTAATTTCTTATAAACTTGTGAAAACTGCACTTTATTATTTCCTTTATAAAAATTGATAGATGGAACATACTCCCAATTTCCATAATGACCCAGACTTAAAATGCAAGTTTGCCCATTTTGAGTGAGTTCATTTATTAATTCCGGATTTACAAAATGCATCCGTTTTCGAACTTGTTTATCAGAAATATTTAGCAATTTGATGGTTTCAAAATAGTAATCGCACAAAAAATGGTAAAAATTTTTCTCTATTTTTATAATTTCACATATATCTTTTTCATTAAAAGCATTTTCGAGATTTTTTCTTACCACTTTACGCCTATAACCAATTACATAATATACTAGCAGATACAAAATGTCAGACAAAAAGTACAAAATTGAAAAAGGTAATAAAGAATGCAAATAGCTAAAAGCGTATAGAAAATAATAACCTAAACTTTTGTGCTTTGATTTTTTCATAATATACTTTCAACAGCCATTAAATCCGAATTATATTCTCCTATTTTTACAGATGTAACTGTATTAATTAAATTTCCATTGTATG
The DNA here is from genome assembly GCA_032068765.1 of Dysgonamonadaceae bacterium. GTDB lineage: Bacteria > Bacteroidota > Bacteroidia > Bacteroidales > Dysgonomonadaceae > DAMBHY01. Next base: position 7,088 of record DAMBHY010000022.1, read on the forward strand.
GAGAAAATACTTTTATATAATTTTCTGTAAATCCGTACATATAATCACCACGTTTCGTATGTTCAAAAATAGCCTGATGAATATTACCTTTCTGACTATTATAAAACCTCAAAAGTTTTTCATCAGATATTTTCAATAACTCTTTACTTCTTTTTTGCTTATCTTTTGTGGAGACTTGTTCTCCTATTTTAAGAGCCTGAGTTCCCGGGCGTTCAGAATATGTGAAAACGTGAAGTTGTGAAATATCTAATTCATTGATGAGATCACGAGATTCGTTGAAATTCTGTTCCGTTTCACCTCTTAATCCCACAATCACATCAACTCCAATAAAAGCGTGCGGCATTTGATTTTTAATGTAATCTATTTTATGCCTAAACAAATGAGTATCGTACTTGCGTTTCATGAGTTTTAAAACACTATCACTGCCCGACTGTAAGGGTATATGTAAATGTGGTGCTATTCTTTTTGATTTAGCTATGAAGTCTATGATTTCGTCAGTAAGTAAATTTGGCTCTATAGATGATATTCTAAATCTTTCAATACCTTCTACTTCATCAAAAGCTTTGAGTAAATCCAAAAAATTATCACTAGTTGTCTTACCAAAATCGCCAATATTTACCCCAGTCAGAACAATTTCTTTGCCGCCTTCCAAAGCTACATTTTCAGCTTGATTAACCAAATCTTCAATACTCCCGTTTCGACTTCTTCCTCTTGCCATCGGGATGGTACAATAAGAACAAAAATAATCGCATCCATCTTGTACCTTCAAAAAATATCTTGTACGATCATCAGATGATACCGATGGAGTAAAAGTCTTAATATGGTTAGTGTTGGACGTTACTATTTCTCCAGTTTTTTTCTTTGACAAATCATCCAAATACTGAAGCACATCTAACTTTTGTTCAGAACCTAAAACAAGGTCAACACCTTCTATTGATGCAACATCTTCAGGCTTCAACTGAGCATAACATCCTGTCACAATTACAAAAGCATCAGGATTTTCTTGTATCAGTTTTCTGATTGCCTGACGCCCTTTTTTGTCAGCCAGCTCTGTAACAGAACAAGTATTAATAACGCAAATATCAGCTTTTTGTCCTCGTTGTGCCTTTTGAATTCCTGCATCAGAGAGTTGTTTCCCTATTGCTGAAGTTTCTGCAAAATTTAGTTTACACCCTAAAGTTTGATATATGGCTCTTTTATTTTGAAATACTGAATTATCAATCACTAGTTATCAAATTATTATTTTAGAATACAAAAATACAACTAATAGTTATAATTAGGCATAAAAGAATATCTTTGAGTTAATGATTCTTCTTATAAAGTTGAAAAATCAACCAGAGAGTTAATATTTGCTAATAAAACTGGATTGAAATTAAAAAAATATTTGAAATTATGTTCTATAACATGAATATGTATTATCTTTGCACAGTTTTTATAAAGAAGTTTATTTATCGTTTAAAATTATTGAAGATGAAAAAAGTATTATTATTCGTAGCTCTTGCTGCTACTGTATCTTTCGCTGCTTGCAACAATAAAAAAGCTGAAGCTCCTGTAACCACTGCTGATTCTGCTGCTGTTGTTATTGATTCAGCTGCTCAAGTTATTGATTCAGCTGCTCAAGTTGTTGATTCAGCTGCTGAAGTTGCAACTGACGCTGCTGCTGCAGTAAAATAAGAAGAGTTTACTCAAAACTTAAATGAAAGCCACCTTTTAGGTGGCTTTTTTATTTCCAATGATTTAATAAATAGTATCTTTGTTTCTTATAAAAATAGTATTCAATGAAAAAGAAATTTGCATTTATTGTATTTGTAGTCATAATCATTGCTTCTTGTACAAGAAAAAGCTACTTTTTTGAAAAAACATTAGAGTTTCCGAGTTTCGTAAACGACGAACAGAAAATAGAACTTTCCGCCTATGTAATTCCAACTCAACAACAACTGGAATGGCAAGAAATGGAGTTAACTGCTTTCATTCATTTTGGGATGAACACATTTACAGGAAGAGAATGGGGAGATGGCACTGACGATCCATCCTTGTTTAACCCCACTAATTTTGATGCAGAGGAATGGGTTAAATTACTCAAAGAATGCGGCTTCAAAATGATAATACTAACCGCTAAGCACCATGACGGATTTTGTTTGTGGCCAACAAAAACAACACAATATTCAGTAGCATCATCTCCGTGGCGTAATGGTCAAGGTGATATTGTTCAGGAAGTAAAAAATGCATGTGATAAGTATGGATTAAATTTCGGCATTTACCTTTCTCCTTGGGATAGAAATGCTCCAATGTATGGAAATACAAAAGAATATAATAATTTCTTTATTTCTCAATTGAAAGAACTCTTGACGAATTATGGAGAAATAAAGGAAGTATGGTTTGATGGAGCTAATGGCGAAACCGAAACAGGTAAAATTCAGAAATACGACTGGAGTTCTTATTATCATGTTATTGACAGTCTCCAGCCCAAAGCCGTGAAGGCAATAATGGGCAATGACATTCGCTGGGTTGGAAATGAAAAAGGTTTGGGAAGAGAAACCGAGTGGAGCGTAACTCCCCTTAATCCTGAAATAAATGACCAAATAATTTCTGAAAATCGTTCTCTTGGCATTTCTCCTACATCTGAAGATTTAGGCAGCAGGCAATTAGTTGCAAAAGCAAAGAAACTCTATTGGTATCCTTCTGAAGTAGACGTTTCGATTCGTCCGGGATGGTTTTACCATCCTGAACAAGATCATCAAGTAAAATCTCTTGCAGAACTTGTTGATATTTACTATAAATCCGTGGGAATGAACTCTGTTTTATTATTAAACATTCCTCCCGATACCCGTGGAAGAATTCATGAAATTGACTCTCAGCGTTTGAAAGAGTTTTCAAATTATATACAAAGAGTATTCTCCGAAAATAAAATCATTAATAACAATCCACAAAAATGGGTTGCAAAGCATACTGAATCCAAAGAGTTCAATTTAAATAAGAACAACCTCATCAATACAGTCCTCTTGCAAGAAGATATAAAAGAAGGGCAACGCGTCGAAGCATTTCGAGTTGATGGATTCATAAACGGCGCATGGGTAAAACTTACCGAAGGAACAACAATTGGTCACAAACGCCTCCTCAAATTTAAAAACGCAAACCCATCAAAAATTCGCGTAACAATTTTAGCAACACGGGCTCCTGCTAATATCAAAAATGTAGGAGCATATTTTGCACCGCCACTCGTCACAACTTCGGTTATTAATCCAAAAAATATTCTTAGAAAGGATACATGGAAGGTGAAAAAAGAAAATCCAATTATAGTAGATATGGGTAATACAACTACTTTTGCTGGTTTTTCCTACAAGCCAGACTCATTGAATGAATCAATTTACAAATACAATTTCAAAATAAGCGATAATGGAAATAATTGGGAAACAATCAAATCAGGCGAGTTTGGAAATATTAAAAATAATCCTTTACCACAAAATGTTTATTTTAAGAAATCTCAAAAAGCACGATTTTTTCAAATAGAGACAGTAAAAGGAGCGAACGGAGGAAAACCTTCCGTTTCTTTACAACAAATAGAAATTTTATTAAATTAGTAGGTTATGAGAAAGATTATCGTTTTTATGTTTTTATGCTTCTCAATGCTAACTTACAGTCAAAGCATCAATGAAATTTTTAAAAGTATGCCAGATGAATTGATTCCCGGTTTAACTGCTGCCGACAGAACAATGTTACTTGTAGATAACAAATCTAACAGCATTATGTACGCTTCAGGGAAAATCGAAAAAGAAGAATATTCTGACACTTACTTAAGATTAAAAACTTCTGATATCGGAACTTTGCAATTAAAGTTACTGCCTTCAAATTCTCATAATAAAGTAATATGCGTAATAAAAACAGTTTGTGGCAAAGCTTGTGATAGCCAGATAGAATTTTATACTCAGGACTGGAAACATCTTTCAAAATCTGATTTTCTACCCACAATCAAAAAAGACCTTTTTCTTAAAGATACAATAGATGCAGAAGAAATATACAAAATAAATCTTTTGGATATTTCACCTATTTCTGCTGCTTTCCTTAAGAACAGCGACAATCTTACTTTAGTATTAGATTATATATCATATTTGTCCCCTGAAAATTCTGCAAAATTCAAGACAATATTAAAACAAGAAGCCATAACTTTGCATTGGAATAACAATCGATTCCAATAAGATATTTCTGCACCCGTAGTTCAATGGATAGAATACTGGATTCCGGTTCCAACGATGCGAGTTCGATTCTCGCCGGGTGTACAATCATTATTCATAAGTCTATAGGTGTAAAAAATTATTTATTAACTTTGTTAAGTAACAAAAATACTTTTATATGAAAAAAGCTTATATTTTTCCAGGACAAGGAGCGCAATTTTCGGGAATGGGAAAAAACCTATATGATTCATCCGAAACTATTAAAGATTTGTTTGAAAAAGCTAATCAAATTTTAGGATTTAGCATTTCGGAAATAATGTTTTCAGGTTCCGATGAAGAATTGCGTCAAACGAAAGTCACTCAACCTGCTATATTTATTCATTCTGTAGCATTAGCAAGAAGCCTTGGTCATGATTTCAATCCGAATATGGTGGCAGGTCATTCTCTAGGTGAATTTTCAGCTTTGGTAGCAGCCAGAGCGATGACCTTTGAAGACGGTCTTCTATTAGTTTCAAAACGTGCACAAGCCATGCAGTTGGCTTGCGAAAATAATCCGTCGACTATGGCAGCAATACTAGGATTGGAAGATACCAAAGTGGAAGAGATCTGCAAAAGTATTGAAGATGTAGTAGTACCTGCAAATTATAATTGCCCCGGACAAATCGTAATATCTGGAACCCTAAAAGGTGTAGAAGAAGCATGCGCAAAGCTTAAAGAAAATGGTGCAAAACGTGCTTTACCTTTAAAAGTTGGCGGGGCTTTTCATTCTCCGTTAATGAATTCTGCAAAAGAAGAACTAGAAAAAGCTATTTACGATACTCATTTTTCAACGCCAATATGTCCCGTTTATCAGAATGTATCAACTATTGCGGAAACATCTCCTGAGAGAATTAAGGAGAATTTGGTTGCCCAACTCACTGCACCCGTAAAATGGACACAAAGTATCCTAAATATGATACAAGATGGAGCAACAGACTTTATTGAATTAGGACCGGGAAATGTTTTGCAAGGCTTAGTTTCTAAAATTAATAAAGACGTTACAGTCTCAGGAATGCAGTAATAAATCAATTATAACTTATATAATATGAAAAAAATATCTTTATTAATAACTATTCTATTTTTGGGAATATCTATCAATGCACAGGAAATCAAAGCTCCTAAATATAAACTGATAGAAAAGAATGTCAAAGAAGTTTCTTCTGAATTTTATTATCCAAATTTGATGGATAAATACAAAAAAGGAGAAAACTTGAAACCGGAGGAACAACGACATCTATATTATGGTTATATTTTCCAGCCTAACTATTCAGCTGTTGACACCTCATCTCATAATGCATCTCTTCTGCAAGTGCTTTCTAAAAAAAGTTTCACAAAAAATGACTATAATAATATATTGTCACAAGCTGAAATATTATTGAAACAAGACCCTTTTAATATTCGTGCGCTAAATGCAGAACTTTTTGTTTATGCACAGCAAGATAATGTAGACGCATACAAAAGGGTAATAAACCAAAGAAAAAACGTATTTGATGCAATTCTTAGTTCAGGGGATGGCTCTGACGTTGATAATGCTTTTTATGTTATAAAAGTGTCACATGAATACGACTTGCTTGGATTGTTCGGATACAAATATGACAATGAAGAAAAAATCATAAAGAAACGCTACAATTATTTGAAAATTGGAGAAAACAAATACGGTTTGGATAAGATTTATTTTGAAATTACTCCGGTTTTGGAATATATGAGAAATAATCCACAAAAATAATTATATCGGTCAAATTTGTAGTGTATAAATTTGTTTAATAAAAATTTATACACTACTTTTGCACCTCGATTAGAGAATATAATGTTGGCGAGATAGCTCAGTTGGTTAGAGCGCATGATTCATAATCATGAGGTCGCCGGATCATTCCCGGCTCTCGCTACTTATTAAAAAAAACATCCTCGAAGATTCTTTCTTTGAGGATGTTTTTTTTATACACTCTGTACGATTTCGTTTGCTCAAAAAGTTAAGCAGTGACTAGTATTTCAAATTAATAATCTTTGGATAATCACTTAAAAAACCCCTTTTGGTTAGTACTATATTAATAGGTACGCATACCATATCTTTTAAACTCACTTTGTTTTCAAGTCTGTCTATAGTCGTAACGATGCTTTATAAAAACATGATTGTTAGAAATTATTGCTCTATCTGATATTATATCCCCGCGTGCGTGACATTATTTCTGAGCAAAAGTAAAATTCTTCTGAAGCAGATAACTTACTATAACCGTTATCACCATGATAATCATTTTAGAAATTGTGGGGTAAAACCCTAAAACTTCTACAAGAAATTTAAGTCCAAAGTAGTTTATCATCAAATTTATACCAACAACAGAGACATACCTGAAGAGTTGTTTTCTCCCCCTCAAATTTGATTGAGTAAATGTAACGTATTTCTGAAGGAGAAATCCTGTAATAAGTGTAATAGGAAATGTTATAAGCAAGGATGCAATGTGTGGACTTATTACTACAAATCCTAAATTGATAAATTGTTTTTTAATGATGAAATTGTAAATAATGAAAAAAAGAAACAAATCAAAACCCAAGTTCCCTACCCCACAAGCTCCATATCGGAAGAAATCTCGCGACATATAATTGCGAAACATCGGATAAAAATAATCTATCAGACGGGCAATCCTCTTTCCTATATTTTTTAAAATTTCTTCCATCTTTCTATAATAATGGAAGCAATTTTTCAAGATGAACTGAATGGGAACCTTTAATAAGAATATAGTGCTGCTGTAATTCATTTATTTCTAAATACTTCATAAGCGATTCCACATTATCAAAGAATTTTATATTGTTTTGCTTATTTTCCATTGAGTATTTCATAAATTCCTTACCAACTAAAAAAACGGAATCAAACTGAGCTGTTTTAACAAATTCAAAAATACTTTTATGTTCTTCATCGCTAAGGACACCAAGTTCTTTCATTTCACCCAGAATAACAGTCTTAGGAAGTTCTGAAGATATTTTCACAAAATAATCCAGCGCAACCTTCATACTTGTTGGATTTGCATTATAAGCATCGATAATAAGGTCGTTATTTTCAGTTCTCTCAAACTGTGAACGATTATTTTTTGGCTGATAAGTATTTAGTGCATTACTGATATAATCTGCATTTATACCGAAATATTTACCTACGGCTATCCCCGCGAGCGCATTATCAATATTATATTCTCCTACGAGATTGGTTTTCACGTGATAAACGTTGTCAAAAAAGCGCCATTCAAATTCTAAATAAGGATTTCCATTACGAAGTGTAGCTGACGCAAAAAGTTCACTGTCATCTTTCCCATAAAGTATTCTATCCATATCTTCAGATAAATTATATAGATAAGGATTATCTTTATTTACAAACACTTTTCCGTTGTTTTCTCTGATAAAATCATAAAGTTCACCTTTAGTTTTTATCACGTTTTCAAAAGAGCCAAAACCTTCAATATGAGCTTTACCCACATTCGTAATCAATCCAAAATTAGGTTCTGCAATTTTACAAAGCTCCTTTATTTCTCCCGGATGATTCGCACCCATCTCCACCACAGCCATTTCATGTGTTTTATTCATCGATAGCAACGTCAGAGGCACTCCTATATGATTATTAAAGTTTCCTTGTGTATAAGCAACTTTAAACTCTTTTGACAAAATGTACGAAACCAATTCTTTTGTTGTTGTTTTGCCATTGGTTCCTGTGATTCCCAGAATGGGAATTTTCAGTTTTCTTCGATGATAATTGGCTAACTGCTGAAGTGTTTCAAGAACGTTATTAACTTTTATTAGACGAGGATTTTCAACATCAATTATCTCATCGACAACAGCGTAAGAACAGCCTTTATCGATAGCTTTAAGAGCGAAATCATTTCCATTGAAAGTTTCGCCTTTCAGCGCGAAAAATATAGAATCTTTGATACAGATTCGAGAATCTGTTGTGATATTTGGGTAGCGTTGGAATATTTCGTAAAGTTGAGCTATCTCCATCTTTTGGTGTATATTTTAATGAGAGGTGAAAATGGAATAAGGATAAAAAGCAAGAAATGAATAAATGCTTTTTATCCTTATTTTCTATTTAGTTAATGAATTCTACAAACCAACTTTTTTTAATATTGCAGTCGGAACGCCTTTTTTATTAACTACGAAATTTAATGTTTTGTATCTAACGTATGGTTCGGAAACATACCAAATTCCTTTATATGAACCTGCTTCTCCCCAAGAATTTTTTACCATATAAAATTTATTACCGTTTTGATCCTTAGCAATACCATAGATATGCATACCATGGTCATCAGTAGTTTGAAAATTATCGTATGCCAATTGACGCATCTCGGGAGTAATAACTTTCTCTTTCAAAACTTCTTTACCAATTCTTTCTTTTAAAGAATTATTTTTTTCACGTGGTGAAAGTCCCAACCAACGTGCCTGATCGCTACCAGCATTTTCTGCCGCATTTTCATCAGGAATAAGAGCTACGCCGTTACGAGTAAACCCAGTTTCGCTAACATCAGCTGCCCAACCAACGGTATATCCATTCATAATAGCATTATCGATGATTGAAATCATCTCATCAAGAGGAACATTGATAGAATTAGCCCATCTCCAGTTATCTGGTACTTCTACAGGAAATTCTGTATAAAATGGATGGTGTGTAAATGATGTAAAAAACACATAGTCAGACTCTTTAAGACCTAACATCTTAGAGAAACTTTCTGGGGTATATTTTTTCCCTTCATATGTGAATTCAGAAGGAGTTTTTCCTAAATATGTATCCAAAATACCATTGAAAGCTGTATACCAAACAGGAGAAACGCCGTTGGCATCAGCAAGAGGTTTTACAAAATTAAATAGAACTTTATCTAACTCTCCATGATTATGAGAAGTTGCACCATAATTTAAACCATTGTAAGCACTTTCGGGCATTAATCCATACTCGTCTATTGTATTAATAACATCTGCAAATGAACCTCCAGGTGCAAAATTTAGGCTTCCGTGCAAACGAACATATTTCTTTGATTTATCTTCATAGTTACGTCTTACAGTATACATCTCTGAAAGATCGTAGGAGCCTTTTCCTGCTTTCAATAACTCAGATTCAAGGAAACTCATACTTGAAAAACACCAGCATGTGCTTGTGCTTGCTTGATTCTTGACAGATGTCACGGGATTTTCTTTTACGACAGTAAAATTATAACCTTCATTTGTTTGCGACCAAATTGGAGCACTTAATAATGCAGCAATGAAAATTAAAGTTAACTTTTTCATTATCAGTTGATTTTAATTTAGTTATGTTTAGAAAATTCTTTATAATTGTTTGTATCACAAAGATAAAAAATTTGAAGAAATATATAAAGAAAAAGACTAACTTTATACCATTAAAAACAACTTGAACATATTTCAATTCCTTTTGTTAAAAATATATCAAAAAAAAATTATATGAACGAATTACAACCCAACAAAAGAAAGAAAAGAAAAATCATTCTAAGCATTTCATTTATTATTATTCTTATTCTCGGAATTTTCTTTTATATACGTTTCTATTACCCTTTTGGCAAAGGAGTTAAGTCCGGGGAATTGAATTATTTGGTTAATAAAGGTGTCGTTTTCAAAACGTACGAAGGAAAACTAATTCAGACAGGATTTCGTGCAGACAAACCAGGAGGAATTCAATCAAATCAATTTGAATTTTCGGTTGAAGACAAAACTATTGCAGAAAAGCTGATGACTTCAGGTGGAAAACAAGTACAATTACATTATACTGAATATTTTGCACCGCTCCCATGGAGGGGTTATACTAAATTTATCGTAGACAGTATCATCGAAATTTCAGAATCCAAGCCGGTTCAAGAAATTCCTTATTCTTATCAAGATACGTTTCAGCCCACAAATCCTTAATAAAAAGGCAAATATTATATAGTTTGTAAAGGTGTCAAACCTATAATCTATTAAAAATGCAATGAGTGCAAGGAAAATGTAATTGGTTTTGAATTCCTTAATGCTTTTATCTGACAGAATAATGCCTAGAAAAAGAGTTTTAATTGAATCGGTAAAACAATGAATTAAAAGATCTGTGTCAGCTAGAACATACCTGACATAGATCTTTTGATATTTTTGTCGTTAATACACTTAAGGCATTAGCGGCTTATTCTTTTTTTGATAAAAAAACTTCTATTGATGCTCTTTCAGATATTGCGTATGTCAGATCGAACTCATGTCAATTAACGGGATTGAAAATTAACTACAAAATAATAATTACAATACCAGCTATTTAAATGGCAGACAAGTAATTTAGGCAATTTTTTTGCTAATTTCGGAAGAAAATAAATTTTAATCAATTTCTTCAGAGTTCTCCTCTATCTCATAATTTTTTGAGGGATGAGGTAAATTTGGAAATACGGCTCTAACATTTTGTGCTATTCTATCTGCAAAAATATTTAAATCTAAATCGAGCACATTTGCAACCTGGGTATAGATTTCTCTAATATCCATATCATCTTCATCCGTTTCGCAGAAAAGACGATCAATAGGTATCAACTGCAATGAATCTACATTCAGTTTATCTCCAACCGAAAACATAAAACCCTCATCAATTAAACGTCTAGTAATAGAGGGATTGCTACGAAAACCATGAATTATCCAAGGTTGAGAAGGATTTGTATCTCTGTGTATTTTTATAAGCTCTTCCCAAGCTTTCACACAATGAATTATTAGTGGTTTCTTAAGAAGTTCTGAAAGACGTATATGTTCAAGAAATACAGAAATCTGCACTTGAATGTCCGGACCTTTTAATTTATCAATACCAGTTTCTCCAATTGCAATAATTCGAGGATGAGATATGATTTCTTTCAAATAATCTAGTTGATTTTTACTGTCTTCAGAATACCAAGGATGTATACCACATGAAAATGCGTGACGACTGTGTGTTTCATTAGCTACTTCAAATTCAAGAGGATAAACATCTAAAATGCACGAATGGTAAGGGTCGTCGTTATCTTCTAAAAAAACCTGATGTGTGTGTATATCGTATAATTCCATATTAAAAATATTACATTCTTAATTCATTCAAGGTACCGGATTATACCCCGAACCTCCCCATGGATGGCAACTTAGAATTCGTTTAACGGCTAAATATGTGCCTTTGAAAGGTCCATATTTTTTAATTGCCTGTATTGCATAAGTTGAACATGTGGGTGTGTATCTGCAACTTGGTGGCTTGAGTGGTGAAATAGAAGTCTGATAAAAATATACCAATCCTAACAGAATCTTTGAGAGTATTTTTTTAAATAAACTCCACATCTTCTTTTTTTCCGGTTTTGCTTATTATATTCAATACCTTTTTAACTGATTTTTCTATCGTTTGATATGAATCAATTTCGTTCTTTATATACACGAAAGCAATGTCATAGCATTTATCCTTCTCAAAAGTAAAACTGTTTTTATTTGAACGGTAAGCTTCTCTAATCAGTCTTTTTATTAAGTTTCTATCCACAGCCGAGCGAATTCTTTTCTTCGGAACACTTACTAAAATAGAAATGGGATATCCAGCTGCTTCCTCCGTTTTACAATACACTGCTCTTAAAGGATAAGCCATTATAGTAGCACCATTCTCAAACAAATAATCTATACTTTTAATGCTCGAAATTCTCTCTTGTTTTTTGAATGTACAACGTTTTACTATATCCATTTTCGAGCTTACTTATAAAACAAATTAAGAAAGACAAAGATAAGTATTTTTGTCTTTCTTAATCATAATGTTTTAAATATGCAGTAAAAAATTTACTTACTTTTATTTATGGTTTTCTTTCAAAAAATTATCAATTGCTGCCGTCATAGAAGGAATTCCTTCCACAGGAGCCTGACAATCCAACCGCAAGCCTGCATCTTCAACAGCTTTTGCAGTTGTAGTACCAAAGCAAGCTACTGCAATGTCTCCCTGTTCGAAGTTGGGGAAATTTTTCTTTAAAGATGCCACACCAATAGGGCTAAAAAACACAAGCATGTCGTAATCAAATGCTTCTCCTTCTTCAAAATCATTGCTTACAGTTCTATACATCACACTTTCTGTGAATTTAATTTTCTTTTCTGTAAGAAATTTTGAAACATCATCATTATGTTCTTCGGGTACAGGTACCAAAAGATTTTCTTTCGAATGTTTAGTGAAAGCAGCATTCAATCCATCTATTTTGCCATTTTGACTAAAAAAAATTTTACGTTTACGATAAACGATATATTTTTGCAAATAGAGCGCTACCGCCTCAGATATACAGAAATATTTGAATGTTTCGGGAATGACAACTCTAAGTTCTTCAGCTATCGAAAAGAATTTATCAACTGCTGTACGTGCCGTAAAAACGACACCTGTAAAATCAAGAATATTGATTCTTTGCTGTCTGAATTCTTTAGCTGAAACTCTTTCAACTTTTATAAATTGACGAAATGTAATATCAACTTGATATTTTTCAGCAATATCATAGTATGGTGATTTATCAGCAGGTTTAGGTTGTGAAATTAAAATTTTTTTAACTTTCCTTACGCTCATATTTTACTAAAAACTATAATGATTTACTATAGAAACAACCCCTCCAATTAAAAGGAAATAAGGTAAAATTTCGACGGCGCAAAGATACACAATAAAATAAAGAAAACCTATTCGGCTTTTAACAAAAATATTTAAAATACTTGCTAAAAAAATTACTTTCACAAATATAAAAATCATTGCCATTACTACAATCATATATAATTGATACTGAGGGAATATAACAAAAATATATGACGGAGTAAACATAAGTATTCCTAACAATTGTATGTGATTAAAATAATTATCCTGCCAAGTTTGCACTTCACGTTGAAAAAAGGTAAGTGAATACATGATATAAATTAAAGCTCTGAGGATAATAAATGCTGTAATTATACCGACAATCATTAATATCGGAAGGAACTTATCATTGTTTACACCAATTATATTTTTTTCAAACAAGATTTGAAAAGTGATAATTGCGAATATAAGTACAGCCTGTAAAGTTAGAAAAATATTGGTCGTTAAATCTGATGAAGTGATTATTCTGAAAGTGCTCCTAGTACGTTGTTGTTTCAGATTGAATATATTTTTGAAGTTGCCTAAGACGCTTTTACCACGAACCAAGTGAATCAAAGAAAAGAAGAAAAACAACGTAACAAAAACCAGATTTAGCCAACTGCTTTCCATCACAGAAACTTGACGGGGAATTCCTGCTGTAGTATTAACAATGTCTCTTTGAATAGATGTTTTAATCTTCTTAAGATCAAACATTAAATTCGAAGAATCTTGAGGAATTTCAGTATATGGCTTTATTGTATAATTTACAGAATGGGATACATCCTGTTTGTTTGTTTTAAAAATTAATACAGAATCTTGAAGATTATTATTTTTATAATTCAGCATTATAAAGTTTAATTTTCTAATGGGATAGTTTCAAAACTTCCAATATCATTTCATCATTGTCAATAACTTGCCATATAAGATTTTTCAGGCGGAAAAATTTCTGAGAAATCAAACTATTCGAAAAATTTATAAGCGGTTTATAGAAATTATGAATATTACAAATCAGAATTGGATTATATACAAACCGAGTAATTTCCAGGTTATAATCTCCACAAGTTCTAGCAATGTCCCAACTGCACCAGGCCCACAATATCACCAATTGTTTTCGTTCATGTATACCATAAACTATGGAATAACTTCTACTGCAAACCCATTATTGTGACAAAACATAATCATATGTCCTCATCATTTAGGTTTTTCGCACCCGGCATGCAATTCCATTTTGAGCAAGTTTTTCACCAAAATTGTATGCTTTTCCGAATACACAGTAACAATGTCGGCAGTTGCAGCACCTTACAAAACAACTTTATTCACATCCTGTATTGAAAATATACATAAGAAATTACTAAAAAATTGTCGTCCTGACTAAATATAAAATCAGGACGACAAATTTACCAAAACTTTTGAAGTTTATAATCCAAATTCAGCTTTAATCTTTTCTACAAAATCCAGTTTCTCCCAAGTAAATAGTTCTACATTAAGCTCTATTGGTTCAGGCATATATCTTGAAAAAAATGTCTTCTTCACAACTTCATTTTTTCTACCAAAGTGACCATAGGAAGCAGTTTCGAAATAAATCGGATTTCTTAGTTTCAATCTATTTTCAATAGCTTTAGGACGCATATCAAAAATTTTTTTGATTTTATCTGCAATCTCCGCATCCGAAATCGACAAGTTGGATTGTCCGTAAGTGTTGACATACAAATTCATAGGCTCGGCAATACCAATAGCATAAGAAACCTGAATAAGTACTTGAGGAGACACTCCAGCAGCCACTAAATTTTTTGCGATATGACGAGCTGCGTATGCTGCCGATCTGTCTACCTTTGAAGGGTCTTTACCTGAAAATGCACCACCGCCATGAGATGCCCGTCCTCCGTAAGTATCTACAATTATCTTTCTGCCCGTTAAACCTGTATCTCCATGAGGTCCGCCAATTACAAATTTGCCAGTAGGATTGACATAATATTTAATGTTCTCGTCAAATAAATTCAGAATATCCATTCTATTAGAATATTTCTTTTTTACCCGAGGAATAAGAATATTTATTATGTCATTTTTAATTTGGGCCTGCATTGCTAGATCCGCTTTATTAACAGCTTCATCTGTATTATTTTCCGGATGAATAAATTCATCATGTTGTGTAGAAACAACAATGGTATCTATGCGAATAGGATTTCCCTGCTTACCATATTCAATCGTAACCTGAGATTTAGCATCAGGTCGAAGATATGGCATTAACTCAATATGATTCTTGCGAATATCCGCCAATTCGAGAAGCAAATTATGACTCAAATCGAGTGGCAGCGGCATAAAATTATCAGTTTCATTGGTGGCATAACCGAACATCATTCCTTGGTCGCCGGCACCTTGTTCCATTGGATCCTTATTTTTGTCGACTCCGCGATTGATATCATCCGATTGCTCGTGAATGCTTGAAAAAACTCCGCAAGACTGTGCTTCAAAACGATATTCACTTTTTGTATAACCAATTTTAGAAATAACGTTTCTGGCAACTTCTGCTACGTCCACATAAGTTTTGGATTTAACTTCACCCGCTAGAACAACCTGTCCGGTGGTAACTAATGTTTCGCAAGCAACTTTTGACTGTGGATCATATGCTAAAAACTCATCCAACAAAGCATCTGATATTTGGTCAGCAACTTTATCGGGATGTCCCTCAGACACAGATTCTGACGTAAAAAAGTAATTCATATTAATACAATTATTTAATTTAATTAAATAAGCTTGCAGTCATTTAATTTCAACAAAAAAATAAAGGAAAGTATTCGAAAAGGAAGAAAAAAAGTTGATAGCATTAAGCATTTTAGCATTTTTTTCTGTGGTTGCAAGCAGTCAAATCTTTCCACAATAACTAAATACAAAAATACAAATATTTAGTTTTGCATCCAAAAAAATGAGGCTTAAAAAAAATTTTTTAAGCCTCATTCCAAATATTTAAAAAAGAATATTATTTGTCCATTTCTTGCATTTGTTCGTCAATCCAAAGTTTGATATCATCTTTCGTTTTACCGGTTCTTTCTTGCAAACGTCCTAATAGTTCTTCTTCTTTACCTTCAACATACATCAAATCGTCGTCAGTGAGGTTAGCCCATTGTTGTTTTGCTTTACCTTTTAGTTGGTTCCATTTACCAGTCCAATTTAAATCTGCCATAATAATTAATTTTTTAGTTGTGAATATTTTTAATTACTTTGTTTATATGAAACATGACTCTCGATAAAATAGTTCCGTCATTAACATTCATTAATTAAGTAAAGTATGAAAAAGATATTTGCTCTCTTTTTATTAACTAGCATCTTGTTTCCAGTATTCAGCCAAAATAAAATCAAACAAAACAATTGCATCACAAACGAAACTATTTATCCCGGATCCGAACAGTTTGAATTGTATGTTCCTCTGCTGAAAGGCAAACGTGTAGGAATAATTGCTAACCAAACGGCGGTAGTCGGTAAAAAACATTTAATTGACCTACTGTTAGAAAAAAAAGTAAACGTGATTAAAATTTTTGCTCCCGAACATGGATTCAGAGGCGACCGACCCGATGGTGCAAAAATTATTAGTAAAAAAGATGAACTAACTGGTCTGCCCGTGGTATCTCTTTATGGAAGTCATTACAAACCAACTGCGGATGACTTAAGAGATTTGGATATTTTGATTTACGATATTCAGGACGTGGGAGTCAGATTCTATACATACATTTCCACAATGACCTACTGCATGGAAGCCTGCGCAGAAAACAATATACCTTTTATGGTGCTAGACAGACCCAATCCTCACGGATATTATGTAGATGGTCCGGTGCTAGATATAAAATTAAAATCTTTTGTCGGAATGCATCCGGTTCCTGTGGTTTATGGAATGACACCCGGAGAATATGCAAAAATGGTAAATGGTGAAGGATGGATGAAAAATGGGATAAAAGCCAATTTGACTGTCATTCCATGCAAAAACTATGACCACAAAAGCCGCTATCAACTACCAGTCTACCCCTCTCCCAACCTTCCAGATATGGATGCTGTGTATTTGTATCCATCCATCGGAATTCTGGAAAGCACATGTGTAAGTGTAGGACGCGGCACGCGTACACCTTTTCATCTTATTGGACATCCACTATACAAAGGAGGAAATACAAGTTTCCGTCCCGTTTCTATTAGAGGAATGAGTGAATATCCTCCATATAAAGGAAAAATCTGCTATGGATATAATGTGAGAGAAGATGCTAAAAAGATTAAGGAAGAAGGCGGATTGCCACTCAAATGGATAATCTTTATGTATAATGAATTGAAAAACAAAACAACTTATTTCTATTCAGGATTCAAAAGTTCGATCGGTAACACACAAGTTCAACAACAAATCATTAACGGGATGAGCGAAGCCGACATTAAAAAACAATGGAAACCAGGAATTGACAACTTCAAAAAGATTAGAAAAAAATATCTGCTTTATCCTGATTTTGAATAATTATTTCGCTGTGGATTTCTTAATCAAACGTCGGGTCAAATATTTTCGTACCGGCTCTTCGTATACTTTAAGGACGATATAAGCCAACAAAATATTTCCAAAAAATAATAACAAAGCCACCGGCCATGTTTCAGCAAAGGTGTAATTATTTTTCCGCAGCCAGCTATAGAACAAATACATAAAAGGATAGTGAACTACATACAGAGGATAAGAAATATCACCCAGTATTTTCATTATCCCTTCCATTTTATTATTAAGAGAAAACGAAGAAGAACCCAGATAAACTAAAATAGGAAAAACTAGAATGACTACAGCCGCATCAAAAATGCCATTTTGGTAGGAAAGCGTTCCATCACCAATATAAGGGACAGAAAATATAGCAATCAATATAATGCTACAAATCCAAAAAACACCTTTCATGTTGTGAGGCGGAAGATTTCGGGAAATATATAATCCGGCAGAGTAAGAAAACGTCACACGCAACAATCCTCCCAAAAAGTTATTATCGGCAAACGTCCAACCAACACCCAAATGACCGTAACCAGAATAATTAAATATTGCAAAAATTCCCAAGAAAAATCCCATCAATGCTACAAAAGTTCCTAGCATCTTATTATTTAATCTTCTAAGAAAAATAAAGTAGATAATATTAGCGATATACTCAAAAAACAATGACCAGAGCGGACCGTCAAGCGGAAAAATCTAGCCATTGCCTCTTATCTCCCCCACTCCTTTCGGAAAAGATGGAATAAGGAAAAGTGTCATCAGAAAAGCAATAAACACATTTACCACTTCCACATGAGTTCCGTCTCACTTTACACTTCCTTGCATAAAGTAGGTTATTAATCCCAAAATGGCTCCAATCAAAATCATAGGATGCATACGGATTAGTCTTCTCTTCACAAATTCCGTATTTGTCATTTTATCCCATCTGTCATCATAAGCGTATCCAATCACAAATCCCGAAAGTATAAAGAAAAAGTCCACTGCCAAGTAACCATGATTGAACTTCTGGTCTATTGGAGAAGTAGCAAATCCTTCAAAAATGTGATACCAAACGACCATAAAGGCGGCTACACCACGAAGTCCGTTTAGAACTTGATAGTGAGGTTTTGTTTTTAATAAATAGTTCGTATTTTGCACGTCCATAATGACTTTTTTTCTATTGAATGATTGAAAGGCGCAACGTTTGATAATAAAAGTATAAAAATAGTACTAAAAGCATCACATTTCAAAAATAACTCCAATCTTCTAGTAAATAAGGTGAGTTCGATGTAAGGAAACGTCTGCTGAAAAATACGAACATAGCACAATCTTTAACTAAAGGTTTACTAATATTATCCTATGATTAAAATATCAGACACAGATTTATTCTTTTTTCGATAAAAAGACATAAACAAGATAGCCTTGGCTTAAATCTAACTCATAATTTAATTAATGCATTATGTTATTAAATAGCACTATTCACACATAAGATTACTGCATTCTAGTACTCTTTAGTATTTTGCTAATCGGAATTAATGCGTTTCGATATTATACAGCATTGTTGTAATTTATATCTAATACGTTGCAGTATCCGACATTATCACTACAACATAGAATTAATGCGTCACAGTATCCAATAGCATGATTATAAAGTGTAATTCATGCGTTTCAGTACTCATTCGCACGATTTTAAAGTGTAATTCATGCGTTTCAGTACTCGTTCGC
>DAMBHY010000023.1:0-22761 GCA_032068765.1 Dysgonamonadaceae bacterium
AATTTATTATGACTGATTATTGCCTTTGGGAGAGTTTATCCGTTTAGTAGTGATTAAAAATCTTTCAGAGTCAACAGAATCGAAACTTTCTCTTGAGAAAAAGGCTTTCATCTACGACAGGGAAAACAATATCGTGGCAGAATTTGACCTGATCAGAAACGCTAGGGAACTGACCACCATTATCGCCGATCAAAAGGACTTTGTGAAAATCAACCGCTACAAGATGGAACTCCAAAAACTGAAAAATTTTCTGATGGACAAAATCGACCAATATCCCGAAATCGCAAAAGAGATTGAGAAAGACATCAACATCGTCTCAAGGGAAATAAATACCGTGAACAGCATCAGTTCGGACGAAAAACAAATCGCAAAAGGGAAAAATTCGGAGGTTCAACTCAATGTCAACGACAAAGACCTTTATGAGGATGCCAACAGAAATCGGGAAGAGCAGGAAGAAGCATCACACGAACGCGAGAAATCGAGAGGATTCAGACGATAATATTCAATTCAAAAAACACAAAAAATGGAACATGCCAATCCCAAAAATTTTCCGTCAAGATATGAAGAGGAGATGGACGCAACATGTTCGGGATTTTCATTAGAAGATGCCGTAGATGATGTTCATTTCAAGATGGACATCAGAGAAACAGAAAAGAAATTCAATAACACTGAAATAAAAAACCAATCCAATGAAAAGAACACGAATTATGGCTTTGAGGAGGATGAGGCAACGCGATATCTCAAAACGTCGGAAGGCGAAATATTACCCTACAAATTATTCACCGGTGGAAATCATTCTGGTGGGGAATCCCATCTCTTACGGGAAAACGATTCACATCGAGATCCCACCGATTTTGCGTTAGTAGAAAGGCAATTTGCTGAAAACAGAACCCTTTCGTTTACTGCAGGAACAAAAATTTCTGAAGTTTCGGATGTAGCGTGGCTGTTTCGTTCGTTGGAGGACGAAGCCGTAGAACATACTTTTGCGCTTTATCGCTTTAAGGACGACAGTTATCTCGTGCAGCACCTTTCTTCCGGAGGAATTACTGCTACGGTGGTGGACTTACGGCTTTTGGCGGGAAATGTGTTTAAACTCAATCCCGAAAGCATCACTTTGGTTCACAATCATCCGAGTGGAAGATTGGTTTCAAGCCGTGAAGACCGTTTGATGCTCGACCGCCTGAACAAAATTTTTTCCGATACCGGAATCAAGGTGGAGGACGGTATTATTCTGAATCTTCGGTCAGGAAAGTACCTGACGTTCACCGCTGAAAGTATTACCGATGTGGCTCACGAACTGAAGAACCAAAACCAGTTTCAAAACCAATTTCCGGTCAATGTTTACAGTTTCAGCAAGCAGGTTTTCGCGGAGAATTACCAACCGAAACGCATCAACGGCCCTGAAGACATTGCCGCCTATCTTTCATCCCAGAAATTTGGACTGTCCGACAAAACCGAAGCCCTCATTTTGAACAATGCCAACGAGATCGTAGGAAAATTTGTCCTTCCGCAACACCGCCAGTTGGAAAAACTCACGGAACTGTTGACCATTCACGCAGGAACAGCCACCATTCTTTATGGCAATAACGTCACCGATGAAATGTTCCGTTCCTACCGTGACAAGTTGGCATTATCGGGATTTACTGCCTTGGATGCCATCAGACTGAAGAGTGACAACTATTATTCGGTGTCGCAGGAAGTGGACATCAGGGTCAATGAAAGACTTCTGAATAATTTCAGCAATAGAAACAAGGACGATTTCAACAAAATGAATGAGACTTCTGCTTCTTATCAATTTAACAACACAAAAGATTCAAATATTATTAACAACCAAAACCCCAGCATTATGGAAACAACTAAAGAATTCAACCAGGTAGATTATTTAAAAAATCAGTTAAAATACCTCGGTTTCGGCGAAGGTGAAAAACTTCACAAAGATTTGGAGAAAGGCATCAAATCAAAAAATCAGGAATTTGAAATCAAAACATCCTCCGACAAAGCCCTTCCGGGAAATAAGGTAGATTTTTCCCTGAAATTCAACAAAACGGAAAGTGGCGGTGTTTTTCTCAATGCCTACCACGCCCAACTCACTAACGAAAAAGGCGAAGAGATTTCTCACAACTTTCCGGTCAATCGGGAAAATACATTTACTGCAAAGGAAGCCGTCAACCTATTGGAAGGCAGGAGCGTAAAAATCGAATTCCACAACCCGAAAAGCGACCAATCTGAAACGGCGTTTGTCCAGTTCAACTTCGAGGAACCCAAAACCGACAAGGGAAACTATATGTTTCAGAATTTCTACCAAAATTACGGTGTGGATACTGAAAAAATTGTGGAAAAATCCAACCTCATTTTTGAAAAGCCGGAATATAAAGAAAACACCATTAAATCCTTAGAAAAAGGAAATGTGGTGAAAGTGAAATTTGAGGTGGACGACAAAGTAGTGGAAGGAAAAGCAATACTGAATCCCCAGTACAAAAACCTGAACCTCTACGACAGCGAAATGAACAGAATCAATACCAACAAACCTTTACAGGGTTTGGATAATGAAGAAAAGAATGAGAAAGCCAATGTAAGGGAGCAGAGCATTAAACGATAAAATAATACCTGACCAATATTATCCAAAGGCGGCAGGTCAGCAATTGATTTGCCGCTTTTTAAAAACTACAGAGATGAAAATAAAAACACTATTTCTTTTATGCCTTTTGGCAATTTTGCCTTATTCGTGCCGCAAAGAAATTAAATCAGAAAAGGGCGGAATCGACCTTATATCCAATGTTTATTTTGATGCCTCCAAAGGATTGGAGCAAATGCAGAGTTTCCATTTGTCGAAACTCAATTATTCGGGAAACCAAATCATCGAATTCGTCCCCGACCATTCCTTTCCTGAAATCAACACACAGACCTACTTTATACAGGACTTCTTGTGCTATCCGATTGAAAATGATAGCGTAAGCATCATCATTTCAGAGATTGCAAAAACTCAAAAACCGCAATTGGTCTGGAATAAAAAGGAAGGTGCTATCTTTTCAAAGGAACAGATTCTCAACTACCGAAACCGCAGAAAACTTTCCGACACCGTTTTATTCAATAAAAAATACAAAAGATTTGAAATCAATTCCCCCTGGAATTACACGAGGTTCTACATTTATCCAACGGATACCATTCTGCCTTACTCCATTTACAGGCACGCAGAACAGGATTACGGAGGACGTTTGGAGCGCATCGATTTCTACAATAAGAAGACCGACATTTTCGTAAGTCTGCAACTATTGCCCCGAAAAAACTGGGATGATGCGGCGAAAGAAATTTTTGACTTTAACCATTTTGTAAACAGCAGAAAAAGTGAGTGAACCATTGGCAGTAAACAGTTTTGTTGAGGATATTTCCATCATCGAGGGAACCCGGAATGAAGTCATTGTCTTTAAAGATGATAAAGACAGAACCTCCTATTTGGAACTTCTGCAACTGAACAACCAAAGTAATCACAGAACTTTGGTAACGCTGCATTCGGATGCAAACACCCCAAAATTAATCAGCCTGTTTAATAATTATGGCGGCAAAATTTTTCTTTGTCTTCCAGCAGATCAAAAGTCAGATTTATCCACTCAGAAAATAATTTCCGAACTACAAGGGAAAAATATCAAGGATGTCCGACCGCTTTACGGCATCTCAGAAAAAGGACATCAAAATCTGGAGGAATATTTACGGAACAAACTCAAATATGAGCAGAAAAATATTACATTAGCACAACAAAAAAACTCGGAAGATGAAAACCACGTCATTAAATCCAACGGAATTTCCAACGCTCAGCACCTGGGAACCCAATCTCCTGGACGAAATATTAGAAAACCTTTCCAGAACGGCGAATCCAAGCAAAACGGAAATCACGACGGAAGACAAAATGTGGGCAGCAACGATGCTCGAAATGGACATGAAAACACAGAGCGGAGCGATTTGGGAAAAGGAAAACGCGGAGGATCCGTTAACGGAACACAACCGCAAAATGCTCCAAAAAATGAGAGAGCAAAAAATATCGTGGGCGGAATCGTATCCGGAGGAACTTCAGAAAATACAACAGGAGAACAACTAAATCAATCCAATAAAGATAATGAGGAATTAAATTCTCTTATTTCTAAATACAAAGGTCAGAAACTGACCAATGAACAGGTTGTGGAAGTGGTTTCTGCAATTTGTTTTGTTTCCGATGAAAAGAAGATTCTTTTAAAGGAGTACGTAAACATTTCTGATGACTTAAAAGACATTTGCAATCAATACAAATCCGGCGGCATCGCCAAAGAAGGCAGAGGCATCTTAGATGAGTACTACACCGACGAAAAGATTGTAAATGCCGTACGTAACTTAATCAAAGAGCATTTCAAAAACCGCTCGGATATCTCTGTTTTAGAGCCCAGTGTTGGCACAGGCAATTTCCTTAATGCAGCCAAAGATTTAGGAATCAAAACCAATATCGCCGCCTTTGAAATCAACGAAACCACGGCAAAAATTGCAAAAATCCTGCATCCGGAAGCCGACATCAATCTCCGCTCTTTTGAAACCGAATTTATTGATGAAAGAGGCAATAAAAAAATCATTTCCGAACAATACGATTTTGTCATTGGTAATCCGCCTTACGGAGACCATCGTGGTCTGTATAAAGGTTTAGGCGAAGAACCCAAAATCTCAAAGTACGAGGATTACTTCGTTAAAAGGTCTTTAGATTCTCTGAAACACAACGGTATTTTGGCAATGGTGCTTCCTTCCGGTTGGCTGAACCGACAAAACAATCTGAAAAACGCTGAAATCATTGAGGGATTTCGTTT
Source organism: Dysgonamonadaceae bacterium (assembly GCA_032068765.1). Lineage (GTDB taxonomy): Bacteria > Bacteroidota > Bacteroidia > Bacteroidales > Dysgonomonadaceae > DAMBHY01. The sequence continues at coordinate 4,824 of DAMBHY010000023.1, forward strand.
GCCGGTTGGTGCTTTTGCAGGAACGCAGGTCGGGACGGACATTATCATTCTCAGAAAAAATGCGCAGAAAATATCCAATAATATTTCGAATTATTTTGAAAACCATCCCGAAAGAATTTTAGGCGAAATTAAAGAAAAGACCAGCCGTTTTGGACGATTGGAAAACTATGTCCACGGGAATTTAGAGGACGCCTTAATCAGAATCGAAAATCTTAAGAACAGGAAGGAAACAGAAAGAATCGGAAATCTTTTTGAAGATTTGTTTTTGGAGGTTGAAGACGAGAAAAAAGTTGAAAAAACGATAAATACCGAGAAACTCAAGGAAAATTATGAAGAAGATTTAACGACCGAAAAAGAAATTGATTTTTCTGAACTCAATGGAAAAGTTGAGCAGGTTCTTACTGCGCTTAATAACGTAAAATTCAAATCTCCGGCAGTTGAAAAAGAAATCGCAAAATACACCCAACTACAATCCGAACTCTCACTTAATCCCCCAAATTTTGCGCAGAAACGGATTGATGAGTTGATTCAAAAGGCGGACAAGATTCTTCAGTCTCAAAAAGAAAAGAACAGGGAATATCATATTCAGACCAAACCGGAACTCAAAAAAGGAATTCTGAAATACCAGTTCTTCAAAGCTGATAAGGTCGTGGATGCTTCGCTTCAAAACAGTTCCGCTATTACCAAAGAGCTAGTCGAAGCCTTCCGGGACACAGAATACGATGGAACATTGAATAACTACGGAAAACACTATCAGTTTGCCAATTATTTGGACGGAAAATGGATTCACGATTTCTATTACACCGAAGGGAATATTTATGCAAAGTTGGAACACCTTGAAGTGGACTTCAGGGATAAATATGCCGTTGGCGGAACAGAAAACCAGTATGAGAAGCAAAAGAATTTACTGCTCAATGTCCTTCCGAAACCAAAGTCTTTGGATGAAATTTCCATCAGCCCCAATCACGAGTTTGTCCACCAGTTTGATTTAGGAACTGTAGAAAAAGACCGCTGGAATCCCAATATAAGACAGACGGAAACCGTTTCTGTGCCGTATAACCTTGCCGAAAAGTTTAAGGATTTCGTGGGAACTTTGTCGAGTGACGCCTTTGCAGGTTCTTCTTCGTGGGAAGTCCGCAGTTTTGTGGATAATGAATCGGTTACAGGAAGCGACAAGGAAAGAAACGCCTTGGTTCGTGAAAGGCGAAAAGCAGCGGCCTATGATTTGTTTCAGAAATTTTTGAGGGAAGAATTATCGGATGAATTGCGGGAGCGTTTTGTAAAGGATTTCAACCGAAACTACAACAACATCTATGTTCCGGACTATTCCAAATTTCCCCTGTTTTCAAAAATCCATCTAAACTTCAAGGGAAGGGAACTCAGATTAACCGAAGTTCAGAAAGCGGGAATTGGACGGCAGACTACTAAGGGCGTAGGATTATTGGCGCACGAAGTCGGATTCGGAAAAACCCTGTCGGGAATTTTGTCGATGCATGAAGCGATGGAACGGGGAAATGCCAAGAGACCAATCATTGTCGTTCCCAATGAAAGTATTTTGAAACAATGGGTGGAAACGATTTTTGAAACCATCCCCGAAGCCAAAGTCAATGTCTTGGGAAATCTCGGAAGGGATTACGACCTATCAAAATTTGACAACAAAGACGGAGAAATTACCATTGTGACCTACGAAGGTTTCAACAATATCGGGTTTTATGAAAACATTACGGAGCGTTTAGCATCAAAATTCTCCTACATCTCCGAAAATGAGATGCGCAGCGTGAACAGCATCAGTGAAAGGGATTTTCAAAAAGAAATCGAGAGGGAAAAGGAATTGGTGGGTAAAATGAAGCGGGGTAAGATTTATAATTGGGAAGACTTCGGCTTTGACCATTTGACCTACGATGAAGTCCACAATGCGAACCATATTGTCGGCAAAGTAAGAATTGAGGACCGAAGATTTGCTTCAGATTTTAGAAGTCAGAACCAGCAGACTTCAAAATTAGGTATCAATACATGGATGGCGGCGCAATACATTCAGGAGCAGAACAACGGCAGAAATGTAACGCTACTTTCCGCAACGCCATTTACCAACAAACCTTTGGAGTACTATTCCATTTTATCACTCATCGCCAACAAAAGGTTGGAGGAATCCGGCTATTTCAATGTCAACACTTTTTTTGAAACCTTTATGGAGGCGGACAACGATATGGAAATCGATGCAAAAGGTGATGTAAAATTCAAGGCGAATGTGAGAAGGTTTAAAAACAATTCACTTTTTCAGCAGTTGCTTTCAGAATTTATCGACATTAAAGGCGAAGAAGACAATCCCGAACTGAAACGGCCGAAGAAAATCAATAAAGAATATAAGATCGAGCAAAACGACCTGACCAGAGAGCAGTATGAAATGCTCAACGACAACTTCAGCGAAACACAAAAGGGAGCCATTCTCGCGCATATTCTGAACGCAAGATTGATTGCGATTTCGCCTTTTCTGTCGCCTTATTATGAAGGGGAGGAGCCATCAGTTAAGGAATTCATCGAAGAATCACCAAAGTTGAAGCAGACGATGGATTTGATTCAGCAGAATAAGAAAGACATTCCTGAATCTGGGCAGATTATCTATTCGGAATTGGCGGTTTCAGAATTTCCCAAAATGAAGGAATATCTTGTGCGGGAAGTCGGATACAAAACCGAAGAAATTGGAGTTATCACCGGAGCAATCAGCAAACCAAATCGACTGAAGATTCAGGATGAATTTAATTCCGGAAAAATAAAGGTCGTGATTGGCAGTGAAGCGATTCAGGAAGGGCTGAACCTTCAGGAAAATACGACGGATATTTATATGCTTTCTTTACCTTATAACTTTACCTCACTTCGGCAGGTAGAAGGCCGTGCTTGGCGGCAGGGAAACAAAAATGAAAATGTCCGGATCAACTTCATGCTCACCAATGACAGTATTGATGTCTTTATGCTTCAAAAGTTGCAGGCAAAACAGTCGAGATATTTAGAGGCGATGAAGAAAGGAGCCGATGTGTTGGATGTTTCCGACATCAGCACGCAGGAACTGAAAACCGCCATCATTACCAACCCCGAAACCAGAGCCAACATTGAAATCGAACTGATGAAAAAGCGTATTGAAAGTGAAAAAAATAAATTCCTTGCGGACAGTGCGTTTGTGTTGAGGAAGTATCAGGATTTCATCAAAGTCCAGGAGGAAATCACCAAAGCACAATACAATTACAACCGAATTTTGGGCTACTCAAAAGAAGCGGGTGAGAATGGGGAATATTGGAAAAACCAGTTGCCATTCTATCAAAAATCAATTGATGAAGCCAAAGTTTTAGTATCTGAAATGATAGAAACCTTATCCCACAAAGGAGTTAATGTCACAGAAATTGAGCATCAGACTAAAGCCACCGAGGAAAAGATTACGGAATTGGATAAAAGATTGGAAGAGTTGCCGGAGGTTAGGGAAGGATTGGTAGAGAAATATCGTGAGGAGAAGGAAATTCAGTTGAAGATTAATGAGGGTAGGAATTATGTTAGGGAGAGGGGAACTGAAAATTCTATTTTATTTGGCGGTAATAAACAAAATGAAAAAGAAATAAAAGTGGATGAACAAAGGGGTTTTGGGAGAAAGAGATAGCGATAAAAAAATAGAGTTAGACCATTATTATCCTAAAAGTAAATACCCGTTTCTATGCGTTTCTTTTTTTAACTTAATTCCAATCTGTCCCTCTTGTAACAAATCAAAAAAGGATAAAACTATAGACTTTGATTTTTATTTAGAATCTAAATCTTTAGCTCAAGATTTTAGATTCAAACTTACAAAAGGATGTGTTGCAAGATATATTACCACAAAAAACATAAATGATATTTCTATAGAAATTTCTCATCCGAATAAAAAAATTCTAAAAAATTTTGATGAAAGATTTTCGTTAAGATTAAAATATAATGAGTACAAAGACATTGTTGAAGAGTTAATTTATAAGGAAATAAAATTCAATCAGATATATTTAGATTCTATCTCAAATATTTTAAATAACACTTCGTTGAACAAAAATATTGTCAAAAGAATTATATATGGAAATTATTCAGAAAAGGATGAATCTTTAAAAAGACCATTGGCGAAATTTTATCAGGATATTTCTGATGATATAAAATCATTAAAACTTAAGAAAAACTGAATAGTAATATATAATTGCAAATTACAATTCAACTAAAACCAAAAGGAAATTGACCAAATACAACATTTAATCCGTTTAACCGATGAATTTTCTAAAGAACAAATGAGGAAAAATGCGGAGGACATTCCGTTCAATAAACTCAAAATAAATTGCAATATCAATCAGATGGTGGACATCTTTTACCAGTTGCACCGGGAATTGTTCATTGACGGAAAACCGATTATTGACGGGAATATCAATGACATCATTGCGGTGATTGTAAACTCTTTTACTGATAAGGAGGGACGGGATTTGAGTCCCGATACTGTGGCAACGATGATTAAACCTTCCAAAACGGATAAACGCCCGAAACCCCACAAGCGAATAGACATTGATAAATTGCTGTAAAACAATCTTGTCCCAAGGTACCAATTAGGTACCTGCGGACTTTTTTGCATTGCTGTCCTTTGCTTCCATAATCAAAAAATTATTTGAAAATGGAAGCAATTATTTTATCCAAAGACCAGTATTCAGAACTCGTAAAAAGACTGGATGACATCAACCAAAGATTGAATGCCAAAAACGATTCTAAGAAAGACACGTTCTTAGATAATCAGGAATTTTTATTCGCCTTTATTCGCTTCAATCAGTTTTTCCATATTCAAATTAAAGTCGGCAAGTTTTTTGTCAATGTCCGAGAAAAATTCAATGTCAGCTTTTTCTACCTTTGTGAGTGCAGTCTGCAAAACCTTTTTTCCGTCTGTCGTAAGATTTACGGTTTTGGCTCTTGTATCGGTATCGTGTTCTTGCCTCGTTATTAATTTTTTTGTTTGTAACGTTCTCAATACTTTGGACACCATCATTCGGTCAAAATTGTTCCGATTGGCAATCTCTACCTGTGTTACGCAGTCATTTTTATTGGTCAGCCACGCAATGGAAGTTAATAAAATAAACTGTGTATGTGTCAAATCCAAAGGGTCTAATACTTTTTTCAGTTTGCGTTGCCACAACAAAGTGAGCTGTCCCAGCAAATAGCCAGGACTTTTGTCGGGGCTTTTAAAGATGAATTTAATTTTATCAGGCATATTCTTCTTGTAACATTTGTGATGAGATTAATTTAAAATCGTGTTCTTTGATTTCCAAAAAGCCAAACCGAAACGGATACCCCCAACTTTTCTTGTTTTGAATAAAATCCAAATCATTTATCAAAGGAAGAATGGAAACATCTACACTTTCAAAAAATTCAATATCTCGTCTGAAAGGGCAAAAATCGGCAATCATCTGAAAAGGATATACTTCATCGTCTTTTACCGTTCCAATAGCTGTAAATTCCTGACATTTTTCGGGTTTACCAAAACTTTGCTTTCCCGAATAGTAAATAACAAAATCACCCTTTCGCATTCTTTTCAGAGGTGATGCTTTTCCGTGACAGGCTTGTGCGATACTTTCCGAAATGCCTTTTTTTACGTGGTCTTTTGATGCCACAATTATCCAGTATTTTATTCCTCTCGTTTTCATAATATTAATAATTAGGTTGCATAAAAGTAAGAACATAACCATCGGGGTCTTTTACCAATAACGTTTTTCCGAAAGGTGTTGGGTTGATTGTCCCTAAAATCGGAATATTTTTTTGTTCAAATTCCTCTTTTAGTTTTTCAATAGTTCCGTCAATGACAAACCAAAGTGAAGTACCGATACCCAATTCTTTGCCCTCAATATTGCCTATTGGTTTTCTGATGGCAAAACTTGCTTCACCTTTATTGTATTTAAAAGCAACCGCATCAGGATTGCCCGTTTCTAAGGCTTCAAAGCCCAATTTAGTAGTGTAGAAGTCTTTTGATACTTCCAAATCTCTCACTTGAAGAGATGCAAATTCTAATCGTCTCATTGTATAAAAATTTATTGTTGCCACAAATATAATATATACGACAACAATAAGCGATACTTTTCCTCTTTTTTTCAATTTGAAAAAAAATATTGTTGACTACATTTCCGAACTTGCCAATACCATTACAACCACGCAACAGGATTTATGGCAAACTTGTTTCAAAAAGTGGTTTGTAGCAATGGTTGCTTGCGTAACCAATGAAAAAGCAATAAATCAGACCGTAATTGTGTTTAGTGGAAAACAAGGCGTAGGCAAAACAACCTGGATAGAAAAACTCATTCCCAAACCTTTAAAGGATTATATGTTTTCGGGAACAATCAATCCCAATAACAAAGACACTTTAATTCATTTAGCAGAATGTATGCTCATCAATCTGGACGAACTCGAAAACCTAAACCGTACAGAGATAGGAACATTAAAAGAGCTAATCACAAAAACGCATATCCGAATGCGAAAGGCATACGGACACAACAACGAAACCCTGCCCCGCAGAGCATCATTTGCAGGCAGTGTAAACACTGCCCAATTTCTGAACGACACAACCGGCTCACGCCGTTTCCTTTGCTTTGAAGTAGAGCATATTGAGTACGCGCACAACATTGACATAAAGGCCGTATATGCACAAGCTACTCAGTTGTACAAAAATGGTTTCAGATATTGGTTCAACCAGGAAGAAATAAAAGAAATCAACCACAACAACGAGCAATATCAAATTCGCAGCCCTGAAGAGGAATTGCTGTTAACCTGGTTTGAACTAGCCGATAGAGAAACTGCCAACAATTTTCTGAACACCACACAAATTGCAGCCAAATTAGCCGACAAAGCCAAGCTCAATATCACAGACGGCACGGTAATGAAGTTAGGCAAAGCATTAAAGAAACACGGCTACCTTCGATTATCCAAAAAGAACGGTTATGTGTATGCTGTAAAAGAACTCACTTGGGACGAAGTAGAGCAGAAAAACAAAGAGAAAGAACCGCCAACCGAACAGCCTAAACCGCCGGAGCAATCCCAATTTCGGTTTGATAAATCATAACCGTACAAATTGCATTGCTTTTCGTATGTTTGAATGGATAAGTAGGATAAGCATTTTTCAGCTAAAACATTTTTCATTTTTTAGCTTCGCTAAAAAACAAGCCAAAACAGACCTAAATAACGCAAACAGAAACCTACGGTTTACTGTTTTGCTTCCAATCATCCCGATAAATCGGTTTTTGTATTCCTTCGGAATAACAAAATATCTTTTTCAAGAAAATTAGTTATCCTACTTATCCATTATTGTACGGTGCAAAATGGTGTAGGCTGACCTGCTTTTTCGTATCTTTACCATTGATAGAAATTTAAATATTTACATCTAAAAAATGCTTATAAACCAATCGATTATATCGGATATAAAAACCATCATTACCCAATCAAGGGATAATGCCATTCGTGCTGTTGACCATCAGCGTACGCTGATGTATTGGCATATCGGCAAAAGGATTTTTGAAGAAGAGCAGGAAAGCAAAGACCGGGCTGATTATGGAACCTATCTGATAAAATATCTTTCCGAACAGCTACAGCCCGAATTTGGTAGTGGCTTTTCGGTTAGGCAAATCAACCTTTATAGACAATTTTACCGCACGTTTGAGAATGTGCACGCACTGCGTGCACAATTGAGCTGGACACAGTATAAATTGTTGCTAAGTGTTGATAACCAAGATAAAAGAGAGTTCTATATTGCTGAAACCATCAAGAATAATTGGACTTCACGGCAATTGGAACGGCAGGTTTACAGTAGTTTGTACGAACGTCTTTTGTTGAGCAACGACAAAGAAAGTGTATTGGCGGTTGCTAAAAATGAAAAATTACCTTCCGAAGCCAAGGAAATTATCAAAGACCCGATGTTGTTGGAGTTTCTGGGATTGAAACGGGAATCTGCCTATTATGAAAAAGATTTGGAAAGTGCCATTATCACCCATTTACAAGATTTCTTGTTGGAATTAGGCAATGGATTTTCTTTTGTGGCAAGACAGAAAAGAATCCATATAGAGGGCGATGAGTTTTTTGTGGATTTGGTATTTTACAACCGATTATTGCAAAGTTTTGTCATCATTGAAATTAAAACCACAAAGTTGACTCACCAAGACATCGGACAATTGCAGATGTATGTAAACTATTATGACCGCATAGAAAAATTGCCACACGAAAATCCGACCATTGGGATTTTGCTTTGTGCCAGTAAAAATGATGCAGTTGTGAAATTCACTCTACCTGAAGAACAGAAGCAAATAATCGCCAGTCAATATGAGCTTTATTTACCAACAGAAAAACAATTATTGGATGAGGTGAATAAAGAGTTGGAGAGTTTTGAGGAAAAGGGTGAAAAATTATAAGATATCAAATTTTTAGAACCAATAATTATGAAAATAAGAAATGATTTTGTTTCCAATAGTAGTTCTGTAAGTTATATCATCACAATGAAGAAAGAGCTTTTGGAAACTATGGAAAGAGCCTTTGGAGATTATACCGATAAAGAAATTGCAAAAATTAGAAATTTCGTAAAAGAAGACCTAGTTGAGAATGGAACAAGAGTATATCTTGGTGATGAAGATATTTACTATAAGAAAGTAGAGTTTAATACCGATGGAGGTACAAATACTAAAGAATGGATAGAAGCTGAGGGTAAAGAATTGGATTTATCTCAAATGGATGATGAAGAGATTTGGAAATATATTTATGGTGAGTATATAATGAAAGGAGAACTTGGGAAAATATATGGGCTTGGGGTAACACAAACACAAACCTATTAATTATGAATTTGATTAGAAGACACAGTGAAGGATACAATTTTATAGCTGACCCAAAATCAGGTATAACAATGAGATGGGGAAAAACGGTCAATGATGATCCTTATAGAGCACCTATGCCTGAATTGGTTGATATTTCAATATCTAATCATTGTACAAAAGGATGTACTTTTTGTTACCGAGATAGTGTGCCAAACAATGTGTTTATGAGCTTAGTAGACTATGAACGTGTGATTCAATCATTGAACGATGAGCGTTGGGGGAATGTTTTTCAGGTGGCATTAGGTGGCGGCGAACCATTAGAACATCCTGATTTTATTGAGATATTAAAAATTACAAGAAAATACAATGTAGTGCCGAATTTTACTACAAATGCAATGCATATCACAAAAGATATAGCAGAAAAAATAAAACCACTTGTTGGTGCTGTTGCCATTTCATATCCAAATATTCGTTCAATACCCTTGTCTAAGGCACATATTTTTATTGAAGAAGGAATTAAAACAAATATCCATTTCATCCTTGACAAGAAAAGCATCAAACAAGGAATTGAAATATTAGAGGGCAAATACAATGACCTTCTTAAAGGATTTAACTCAATCATATTTCTGACATTTAAGCCTATGGGAAGAGGTAAAGAAGATTTGTGTTTAGAGTTGAATGATGATTTAAAAAAATTCTGCAAGTTGGTGGATGCACACTCCTGCATTCTAAATATTGGGTTCGATTCTTGTTTTATGCCAATGTTGATGCACTTTACAAATACTACAATTGATTTTATAGAACCTTGCGAATGCGCCTTTTTTTCTGCTTATGTAGATGAAAATCTAAATGTGAAACCGTGCTCTTTTGCGAATCATAATAGAGACACGTACAGCTTGAGAGAAAAAAGTTTTTCTGATATATGGAATGGTCATTGGGAAACATATCGAAGTGCTCAGGTGAATACTTGTGAACGAACCTGTAAAAATAGTAGTAACTGTAGAGGTGGTTGTCCATATTATAGCCAGATTAATTTGTGTAAAACAGAAAACAAGGAAGAGGCATTAGTATGATTAATATTTTATGGAGCCAATTTGATAGTAACCAGCAAGCAAAAGACATAAGTTTTGAATCTTTCTGCTTTCAAGTTGCTTATCTCCGTTATTGCAAGTTTGGATATTTTGATAACTTTTATAATACCCCAGGTTCTGAATTTTACTTGACACTTCATACAGACTGTCCAGAATTAAATCTCAAAGCTGGAGATGAAATAGGATGGCAGGTTAAATGGTGGTATAATACTGAAGATAACACAAGTCTCACGAAGAATAGAAGAGATCAACTTGAAAAGAATTTTTCTACAACCTTAAAAAGGCATTCCAATATTAAGCTGTGGATTATATGTACGCCAGGAAGTTTTGAAGAGGATTCATTCATAGAATTAAATACATCATTAAATAAGTTATCATCTAACTCAAAAGTTCTGCATTGGAATAAAGAGACGTTCAAGAATTTCTTATCCAGTGAGCATTCAAAATTTGGAGGATTATTCCATTATTATTTCAATACAAATTTTATAAGTTTTGACCTTATAAAAGAATATACACAACAGCAAATACAATACCTGCATACAAAGTTCGATACCGATTTGTATGTTCCTTCAGACTATGATGAAGAAATCCTGTACTTACTTAACTACAAGGATATTTATAATGAAATTGAACTTAAAAGCACATATATACAGGATGATATCAAAAGCACAAAAAGAAATATAGAGAGAAAAGATTTAGAATCATTTTTAAACGCAGATTATACTAAAGATGTTTTGGAATTAATCGATTTCATTTGTAATACTCTTAATGAAGTCTGTATTATTCTGAATTCAAAATTAAGTATTGAAAAGTGTAGAGATTTAGATGACAAGATTAAATCCTATCTTAAAAAATATCGTTCGTATGCAGATAAATTAAACAAGACTATTAGAGATGGAAAGTGGGCGAAAAGTGAAAAAGAAAAGCAATATGACTGGCGTCACGAGGACATCATCGAACAGATACACCTTTTGCATAGTCATTTTGTAGAAATTGAAAACCTTGAAAAAAGAATCCACAATCATAAATCAATACCAACTCCACTTGTAGAATTATTAGACTTAGTTAATCAAAAAGAAGTCCATATTCTTAGTAGTGCTGGTTACGGCAAAACAAACATTGCTTGTAATATGGCTAAAACCTGTATTGAAAAGAATATACCGGCAGTTCTCTTACTGGGTTCAAATTTTAGGAAATCTGATTTTCCGCAAAAAATAGCATTAGAATCTTTAGGATTAGAAAGGTATTATGATTTTAAACAATTTTTGCGTGCCCTGAATACATTGGGCTTTATCAAGGGCTTTAAAGTACCAATAATTATTGATGGACTAAATGAAAGCAATCCATACAAAGAAATTTGGAGAACAAACGTCTATGATATCATAGCAGAAATTAAAAAGCTTGATTATGTGTGCCTGATTACAACCTGCAGAGACCGGTATATTAATTCCATATTTGAAAAGAATAATATAACTGATATCAAGAATACGTTTGTTTTGGAGGGACTTACGGAAAAGCAAAAAAGATCGGCTGTGCCTAAGTACTTTAAAAAGTACGACATAGTTCCAACGTCTTGGAACTTTAATAAAGATTTATTCAAGCATCCGCTTTTACTAAAAATATTTTCTGAAGCTAATACAGGAAATAGAAATATCAATATTTCAATTGATAATGTTTTTCAAAGTTTCGATAAGTATTATGATAATATCATCAGAAAGGTTACTGATGATGATAGTTTAAGTAAAAAAAATATCAATTCTAGAGTTTCGCAGGTATGTGAAAAGCTATGGAATGATAATTCCCGAGATATTGACATTGTTGATTTCGTATCCCTTATTTCTCCCAATAGCGACACGCTTGCAGGAACAATAGCAGATAAGATTCTAGATGAAGGACTTTGTTTATTTCAAAGAAATCTGGACGAAACTGATAACGAAAAAATTCAGTTTGCTTATGATTTAGTTGCAGGCTACCTTATTGCTTCAAAAGTTTTATTAGCAAATGCTAAAACAGCTGATGAAGCGAAAGATTCGTTAGATATGAATGATATTCAAAGCAAATTATTTACTGAAGATAGTGCACATCCTTTGGCTGAAGATATAATGATTTCATTACTGTATCTTTTACCATCAAAATATGGTGTTGAATTTTTTGAATTATTCGACAATACAACAACCTTGGAAATTAGTTACCGAAATATTGACTATTATATTGGTAATACTTCAGGACAGGAAAAATTGAAAACAATATTTTCAAAATCAGAAAAAGATGATATTAACCATAGTCTTCTTCTGAGTAAGCTATACGAAAATATATTTCAAAAGAAAGTTCACGGGCTATCATTATTTACAATGTCTGTTTTGCTTAATTTAAAGCAAACAGAGATTGACATTCATTGGACAGAAATCATAAGGAAAAATAATGCAACAACTTATGATTTGTTAGAAGCAATCAATAAGGCTTCATTGCGCGAAAAATTAACAGCTATTGAAGCGGAAGAGTGTTTTTACATTTCATTAATTAGTACAGTATCTACAAATCAAATTCTTAGAGACCTTGCTACCGAAAACTTGTACTTAATTGGGCGGTCTTACCCTAATCAAGTGTTGCAATTTTGCAAACAATGTTTTGATTTCAAAGATGCAAATGCAATAGAATCACTTATTGCATCCATCTGCGGAACTTTATTGGCAGTAAAAGATAAAGAAATAACAAGGAATGCGCTAGAACTTCTAATAACTGATTTTTTACCTAAGTGGAAAAATACCCATATCGGAGTAATTGAGTATATTTTGACAATTAGCGAATTCGCCTATGAAAACTTCAAACTTGACTATCGAAAAAAAATAAAATTTAATAAGGGCAATTTTAGAATTTCTACAAAAAAGCTTACTGAATCTCAAAATGGGAAAGCTTATTCTCGTTTTAACGCTTCGCTTTCAGGTGTAGATATGTATGATTTTGTTAAATATCAAATAGCAGGAATTTCAACAAGTAGCTACGAAGAACATAACACTTTTTCAGAGAGTGATTGCATAGAAATTATTTTAAAGAGAGTAAAGGAGAAAGGCTATAACGAAAAACTTTTTGACTCAATTAATAAACAGTTTAAGGAGGATAAAAATTATGGGTATGGGTACGGTTCTAAAATAAAATTCTATGCAGAAAAATATCTTTGGCAGGCTTATTTTGAGTTTGTGGGCTATTTGTTTTTAGATGGCAGGCTTAAATCAGAAGATAAAAATCGATACAGATGTTTATATGTTTATTATGATCCAACTTTTCCAAGACGTCCAGCGCGAAACCAAATTGTAGCAAATTGTTTTTTTCCTTCCAGCAGAGAAGACATACAAGGATGGATTAATTCTGATGATAATAATTTTATAGATTCTTACCATATACACAAACTTTTCACGAATGAAGAATGGGTACTACTTTCTGCATCTCTTAATCAAAGTGGAAAAGAAAATGATACTCGATTTAATTTATACACTAATTCCTTTCTGATATCGAAAAGCAAAATCAATAAGTTTAAAAAAAGTATTGAAAATGGAAGCTATTATTCTGGTGATAGCAATTCTTTCTATAATATTTATGCGGGAGAAATCAACTGGAGCAATTTTGTAAAAAATACAGAACAAAGTTATAGTGAAGAAGAGTTTGAAATGGATGAACTCGTTTGGGAATACAGATGGTCAGGTTGGTCAAATAACCGGTTTCAAAATCCAAGTTTTCCATTTTTGAATCCTAAAATTTCCAATATCGATCAATTGTTTTTCAATCTAAAAGATTTATCTTTTTACAACTCAAAAAACGAGCAAGTAACTAAATTCATTTGGACTGAATCAGCAAAGCTATATTACATAAAAAAAGAATTTCTTGAAAGTATAATTGAAAAGCAGAAAAAAGAATTGGTTTGGTATCAATTTGTATCAAAGTATGGTGAATTTGGAAAATATAATGAGAATAAATTAGATCCTTCTTTTAAAGATTTACGTCGACTTATCACTTATTCATCTTTATTGTAAGAAACATTCCTCACGCTCTGCCCACGCCCGAAAAAAATACGGCTTTAGCCAGACGGCAACCGCACAAAGCCAATGCTTCGCCTGTCTTCTATGGCATTGCCGCCGTTTGCAACTGTCATACTTTTTGCGTTGTTTTTTGCCAACGCTCCACAGCACATTGCCATCCTCGTACCTGCGGTGGCATAGAGCTGTCCCAACCTCAAAAAAACAAAGCAAAAAGACACTACACTCCAACCACCACCACCGTTCCGTTTATGCCAGTATGCAAATCGGCGGAAGCTAAGTTACATAATGTGGCATTATAGTACTTTTCCGCCACGCTTATAGGCGGCTATGCCAACGCTAAAAAGTCCTATAATAACATTATGTAAAATAGCCAATGCCATAGTCCGATACCCGAAAAAATATCCCAACCCACAATCCCCACGCGGATATTTTTCGGGTATCGGAAGCCGTATTTTTTCTTGCCAACGCCTTGCCCACGCTTCTTTGCCACGCTCCCCACCACCCATTTCAGCGGTGCAGGGATAAAAAGGCATCAGTTTTTAGATTTGCCAATGCTTGCGGCAGATGCAAACAGCGTTGTTCCATTGCATTAGACTTCGCTTGATTTGCACCCGCCTCAGCAACACACAGCAAGCGTATTGCGTTCCGCATACCCTTGCTTTTTCCCACCGCTTCCGGTTATTGTATGCCTTTTTATCCCTGCGACATTTTTTCCCCATTGCCAACCCACAAAAGCAAGTTTCCGTTTTTCATTGAATTTTCCTGATGAGGTCTTTTATTGAAATTGAAGTGATGAATAGTTGAATGAATGTCGATTGATAAAAGAAGATGAGGTTATCAATAACCGGTCAATAAACAAAAAAAAGACAGCAAAGTTAGGCGGCTCGCTAATGCCCGCGCTCAAAAAAAAGACAAAAGACTACGGCATAATGAAAAAGGAAAAATTAATTAGAAATTAAAATAATTTTTCCTTTTTCACCCTTCGGGACTTATTCCGTTTCCTTTTGCTTTTTTAGCCACGCCGCCATTCAAAAGGCTTTCTTTTTTCTTTTTTTTCCCTTTTTTTCTTTCTTCTTTTAAAAATATCCCGGCGGAGCAAAATTTTAAAACCGGGATTATGCACACACCAAAAATTTACACCTACAGCCCCAAAATTCAAAAATCTGATTTTGAATTTTATGCCCTTTCCAAAGGTTTAAACAGCGGAAAACCTTTAGACACACCTTGCCCGAATTGCTTCGTCATTTCCTGCCGAAATGCAGAGGAAAGAGGCCATTACCGTAGCTTATTGTTTGGATTATGGAAAGCAAAAGTCTTTCATCCGTTTTTAGTCGGTTCGGTCATTCCGTTTATTCGGATTGGAGATTTTAGAATCATTGTTTTTGAGCAAATCGAACATTTGGAAAACAAAGAAAAAGCCTATCGGGAGCATGTCCGCAAATTCCAGGCTTTAGAACAAAAAGAACGTCAGATGTACGAGCAGTTGCTTTTGGTCTCAGAACTCAAACGCATATACATTGCCAGGCATTTAAAGAGGTAGCCCTAAAGGCTACTTTCTTTTGCTCTGACCGTTCCCACTGCTTAACCGATATGGGCACTTTGTCCGCTTCATAAAAGCAACATAAACGCACCGTTTTATGAATTGGGAGCAATCGGATGAACCAAACAAAAAATCCTGCCCAATGGACAGGATTTGAAAAGATAAATAGTATTGAAACCTTTAAAGATTAGAGCTTTTCGGAAACAGAATCCGTTTCTTTACTGTCTGTTTCTTCGTTGTTGTCGGTCTGCATTGCGGTTTGTGCTATAGCAGAAGCTATCGTTCCACCCAAAACAACATACCCGGCTACCGTTATAATCGTTGCAGGTAATACAATAGGTGCGGCTAAAATTGCACCGCCTACTGCGGTTAATGTGATGCCGATATTCCGAATGATTTTGAACCATTTCGGAGTGGGAGCAGAAACCCTCTCGATTAAATTTAAACTGTTATTTTTCATTGCCTGAATGTTTTAAAATGTTTTGTTCGATAATATTGACACGATGCTCCAGATAATCGACTTTTTGATTAAGAAGAGCATAGCTGTTTTTGAACTCTGTTTTGATGAGCAAAGCCATTGTTTTGACTTCTGTTAAATCCTTTTCCATTTTCTTGAAATCGGAATGAAGCTGCTTAATAAAGTAAGCAACTATGGTCAATAGCAAACTGATGACAGAACCAAAGACAACGTTTAAAGGGAATGCGTTTTCCATTGATGACTTTTTTTTAGAATTGAAAATTATTCTCAATCAAAATGCTTTTGTCTTCACTTTCGGCAATCGCTAAAATCTTCGGATATATCATTTGATATGCATCTTTACTTCTTACAATCTGGTAATCGCCATCAATAAAATCAAACCCGAAACCGCAAAGCGGACAGCCTGCCGTCTGTCTGAAAGTATTCCCGATATGGATATATACAAAACTGAAATTCGGTAGTCCGTTAATCTCAATCATTCCTTTGTGAAGCTTTGGGAATTTCTGCCGATACTCAGCATTCTTTCCGCCCCAGGTGTTGAGCCTTAGACTATAATTTCCTACAGGAATGGCGGTTTGATTTTGGATTTTTACGGCTCTGATTTTATCCTCCAACAAATAGCATTGGAAAATATCATTGATGTACAATTGACTAAGCGTACTTTGTTTGCCTTCGGCAACTCTTATGATTTTTGCTTTCATTGAATCTGAATTTTAAGGGTGAAACAAAAAAGCCTTCCCAAATGAAGAAGGCTTTAGAATAGATTTGCTTAAAACGCATCTTCGATTCGTAAGCAGTTACCTGAGTTGAAAGCGTAATAATTGCTGTTGACTTCCTGAAAGAATTCAATCCCGATGCACTGAAGCACCGTAACGTTCGTGTCCAAAGTCGGAGCACCCGGAAGCGTTGCCGTAAGGGTAGAGCCTGCATAAGCCGTATTCAAAGGAATGTAATCCGAATATTCCACAATACTCAATTCATTGTTTACAATGTCATCAGGTTCGTAAGTTCCTGTAGTCGCATTATAAACAAAATCCGCAACCACCGCCAAAGCGTTAATCAAACGGAAATGCGTAGAACCCGAAGGTGCGGTGATTAAATCCGCAGGATTGAACGGAGCAATTGTAAAATCTGCACTTTCCCTTGTTGCGGTATGTGTAACGTCATACGGAGCATTGAAAACGCCACTCAAAGAGAGTTTCTTGTCAAACTCGAAACCAAGCAGATAATTTCTTTGTGTGGAAATTTCTACTTTACGGTAGCCTCTGGCTTCCGTACCGTCTTCCAAGTTGATTTTCTTCATTACCGAAGTCAAACGACCCGTAACCTGACTATCCGCCATTTTTGACATCAAAGCTGATAAACCAGTACGAACCGATTTCCCGGCTCTTGCACAACCGCCGAACTCGTTCATATTTTCACGGGTACGTTCAAATTCCGGTGCGGTGTTTACTTGTTCAGCGGTTGGTCCACCAACCATTCCGGCGAAAAATCCTTGTTGACCTTTTATCTTGAAGTGTCGCACGTCGCCAATTGTTCCGACATACTTCATAAGTCCTTTTTGTCTTGCCATTTTTTGAAATTTTAGGAGTTAATAAATACTGTGCTGCAGCATTTACAAAGTTCCCGCTATCTCAGATCACAAGCAATACACAACAGATTGTAATACAGTGCGATAGAGTGCTAACGCACCGAAAACCATAAAAAGCAAAGGTCAGGACTGCAATCGGAATAATAGAACAGGCGAAAAACAACAAACGTAACCCAACAAAAAAACAAGGATTTTTAAACTTAAAATCCTTGCTTTTATATGCTGTGAAATTACTACTTTAAAAGTTGTACTTATGTTGTACTTGGTGTTACTTAAAGTAAGTAAATATACTGTAATTCAATGTGTTATAATAAGACTTTTAATAATACCATGTTATCTGTAGCCATAATTATTCAATTTTACTTCTAAAATATCCTTT
>DAMBHY010000024.1:0-22108 GCA_032068765.1 Dysgonamonadaceae bacterium
AAATAAAGTATTTTTGTCTATAAACCTGTAACGGTTATTTAGGACTAGTCAAATTTATAATTAAAAAGGAGTTCATTTAATAATGAACTCCTTTTTAATTATAAAAAATCGGTGTAAAACTAGTTCGTTACTTTTTCAAGCCATTTAACCATTCCGAGCATTACACCCATTGAAATGAGACAAACAACAGTGAATACAGTCCATCCGATCCACAAAGGATATTTATTATACATTAGCGGACCAATCCAGATCAACAAATTTCCAAGAGCAGTAGCACCCAACCACAAACCTTGACAAAGTCCTTGTAGATGTTTTGGAGCAACTTTAGAAACGAATGATAATCCAAGTGGAGAAATAAATAACTCAGCAACAGTTAAGAAGAAATAGGTAACAATCAATACCCATGCACCGGATTTCATAGAGTCTTGCACGGTTGCATCCATTGCGCGGAATTCTGTTCCTGAAGGATAACCTTTATCTAAAGATATCAACATTAAGAATATATATGCCATTGCAGCAATACCCATACCAATCGCTATCTTGCGGGGTGTAGATATTGATTTTCCTTTGCGTGCTAAAGATCCAAATATCCACATAATAATTGGTGTTAATGCAATTACAAAAAATGGATTCAACGCCTGCCAAATTTCAGGGGCAACAGATGTCGTATTTATAAAGTCACGTGCAAAAACTGAAAGTGATTGTCCATTTTGATGGAAAGAGAACCAGAAGAATACTGCAATACCTAACACAGCAAACAAAGCATACATACGTTGTTTGATTTCTGTGGCCATAGCTCTTTTTTCTTCAGCGGTATATTCTACAACATTAGATGTGTCTTTCTTCTCTGGATTTGGATAAATCTTGCGAGTTAACATGAAAATTACAAGAGAAATAAACATTGCAGCCACTGAAGCAATAAATGAATAATGAACCCCGGTATTAAATACATCAAGATATTGTTGACAAAAATCTACAGAAACTCCACCACCTCCAACTTCTTGTACAAGTTTTGTAAGGTTTGACATGTCTTGAGCTTCTAGATTACCACCAGTATTAATGAATTTGTGGCATAATTCAGGAAGACCTGCATTATATTTCAGATTGTGCACTCCTAACCACCAACTTCTTAATAGAGGAGCAACAAAAGGAGCTACTAGACCTCCTATATTGATAAATACATAGAAAATTTGGAAACCTGCATCTCGTTTATCTTTTGCAATTTCTAAAGCCTCTGGACTTTGTTTTGATGCCTCAGCTTCCAAGTTATCATACATTTGACCTACGATTGCTTGTAAGTTACCTTTGAAAAGTCCATTACCAGTAGCAATCAAGAATAATGCAAAGCAAGTAAAAGGTAATAGCCATGATTGATTTGTGTTAGTTGCATTGATTGGAATTGACATTAGAACATAGCCAGAAGCCATGATTATCAATCCTGTCATAATTACTCCTTTGTAGTTATGGAGTCTGTCAGCAATAATACCACCAGGCAAACTTAAGACATATATAAGCGCATAAAATACAGAGTAGATAATACCTGCGGTGGTGTCACTTATACCAAATTTAGAAGCAAGGAACAGCAGCAGGACAGCGTTCATAATGTAGTAACCGAAACGCTCACCCATGTTACTTAATGCTGCCCAAATAAGACCTTTTGGATGATTCTTAAACATAGTGTTGATTTAATAAATTTGTGATTTAGTTTCTTAAAATGCAAATATAAGTAAAATAAAGTAAAGCGCCATGTATTTGTGAAGTTAAAACTTTAGTAAGGACTTTTTGAAAAATATATTCATAGAATTACAACAAGAATACAAATTATATATACATTTGTGGAAATGAATTCATATATGAAAACTGTTATAATCTTTGTTCATGGATTTTTATCTGATGTATATTCACCGAAATTTGCATCAATAAGATCATATTTTGGTGACAAGTATGATTATGATAGTATTGCCTGGGATGGTTCCTCCAACATAAGAATGTTGTTTGATGATTTGCATCATAATTGGTTAGAATATTGTCATATAGTTATTATTGGAGAATCTACAGGAGGAAATTTCGCTTATCAGTTAAGAGAACATTTATGGGCACGCTCTAAGCAGATGGCATTAGTTCTCCTTAGTCCGTTAATGTGTGATAATCAGAGAAAAAATAATGTGCGATTACCGATATCAATCATTCCACAACTTTGGGATATAAGTGAACCAAAGGATGCTTATATAATTGTAACAAAGGATGATTATTACTTTGATCAAGGATGGTTATTGAATGACAAGTTTGAAGGAGTAGAAGTGTGTGAGGTTGACGATACACATTCATTAGAAAACTTTGAGGACTATCTTCCTAACATTCAAAAGTATATTGGGTCTCGTATTCACAGCCAATAATTTCTCAAATAATTAGATCATGAAAAATTTGTTGATCTATATCCACGGATATGGCTCTGATTGTAATTCTCGCAAGTATTTATTATTGAAAAAATACTTTAATCAATCCTTTACATTGGATTGTTTTGAATATAAAGACGATTTTAATATAAAGTCATTGTTTGACAACAAGAAAGAAAATTGGTCAACTTATGATAGAATTTTATTAATAGGAGATTCTGCAGGTGCAAATTTTGCATATCAACTAAGAGAAATGCTGATGGAAGATAATCGAATTTCTTTGGTTTTATTAAGTCCCCTTCTTTCTACTGAAAAGATATTACTAAAAATTGATTTTTCTAAAAATCTTCTGTCACAATTCAAATCTATTTCCCATCCTAAAAATACTTTAATTATTGCTTCTAGAACAGATGAGGTGTTATCTCAAGAATGGCTTTTTGAGAAACAGTTTGAGAATACAGAACTCTTTGAGGTGAATGACAACCATGCGCTACAAAATTTTGAGAACTACATTCCTGTAATAGAAAGATATTTATATAGGTGATTTGTTGTTCTTTATTTCTTTGTAAATTTGTTGACTTATAAAGAAATAAGTTATATGAAAGATATTAAATCTATATATACATCTTCGGATAAAAGTTTTGGCAGACCATTAGTTATTGCAGGTCCATGCAGTGCTGAAACTGAGGAACAGATACTTGCCACCGGACATCAGCTAGCTGAATATGGTATTCCAATTTTTCGAGCAGGGGTGTGGAAACCCAGGACAAAGCCGGGAGGTTTTGAAGGAGTGGGAGAGCAGGCGCTTTTTTGGATGGAGCAGTTAAAAAAAGAGACAGGATTGCTTTTAGCCACAGAGGTGGCCACCTCAAAACATGTAGAACTTGCGTTGAAACATGGCGTAGAAATTCTCTGGATTGGTGCCCGAACTACTACAAATCCGTTCGCGATTCAAGAGGTTGCCGAAGCTCTGCAAGGTGTGGATATTTCTGTGATGATAAAAAATCCGGTAAGTCCAGATTTAAATTTATGGATTGGAGGAATAGAGCGTCTTTATAGAATGGGAATTAGAAGACTTGCTGCCATTCATCGCGGATTTAATTATACTGAAAACACCCTTTACCGTAATTATCCGCTTTGGCACATTCCCATTGAATTAAAAAGACAGTTTCCTCAATTGCAGCTTATATGTGACCCAAGCCACATGGGAGGGCGACGAGATTTAATTCTAAAAATATGCCAGCAGGCGATGGATTTGAATTTTGATGGACTAATTATCGAGACTCATAATAATCCTGACGAAGCATTGAGCGATAGTTCACAACAAATAACTTCTGAAAATCTAAAAAATATCCTTTCTCAATTGATAATTCGTGAGCCAAAATCTTCAACTCAGGAATTGTATAAATATCGGCAGCAGATTGATGAAATAGATACTACTCTTTTAGAAATTCTGTCGAGAAGAATGAATATTTCAAGAGAAATTGGGAGGTATAAAGAAGAGCATCAAATGGCGGTTCTTCATACAAATAGATATGAAGAGATTCTTGAAAGACTGATTTCTCAGGCAGAAAAGCTGAATTTGTCACCTGAATTTATTAAGAATATGATGGAAGTAATTCACGAAGAATCTGTTCGTCAACAAATGGAGATTAACTTTATGCACGGCAATCATAGCAGATAACTTTAGTAAAAGTTTATATTTCAGTATTATAAAGAATCTAAAAACTCTGCTATATTCCTATTTTTCAACACATTTTACTTTAATTGAATTTAAGTTAAGTAGTATTCATCCTGAATCACCTCTTTTCGACCTATTGTTGATGAGTATTTCAGAAGTGGTCGATATCTACCTTAAAAAGAACAAAACAACCCGTAGGGTAACGAGCTGTTTTTTTATTTCCAAAGGGGGTGTAATTTATTTCTGAAGGTCGTCTTAATCCATAGTATTCGTAAAACTCTTCATTTATTACTACTTCACTACATAAACTCTCAAAATCTTTGCGTCTTTTTTAGGGCGATTACGCTGATCTGTGGGTAAAGCCGCAATTTTATCAATCACTTCCAACCCCTCAATCACTTGTCCGTATACAGTATATTTTCCGTCCAGACTGCGTTCTCCACCATCATTAGTATAATATTGGCGCTGTTCTTTTGGAAAAAAGAATCTATCGGGTGCACAATTATAAAGAGAATCCACTATGCTTAAGACCGAATCAAGAAGTTCATTAAATTTACGAGCATCTGTTTTTTTCAATTGTTCCAATTCATCTTTGTGAGGAACGTAATGTTTACGAATAAGTTTATTTTTGATTGGTATATTTACCTGCATTTCCAAAGAATCCATATACGTTGGTTTCAATACTTTGCCTTGTACGATAAAGAATTGCGACATGTCAGATTTGCGTTGAGGATTTACATCATCATCCAAACGCGGTGCCGACAATGCTCCTTTTCTGTGATAATGATTAGGAAGAATTTCAGGCATAATTTTCATCGTATTTGAACCTGCACCTACCGCTGCTCCTGTCGGAGCATTTCTTGAATCCTGCGCACCTCCCTGTATCATGAAGTTTTTCATTACACGATGGAAAAGCGTTCCGTCAAAATATTTCTGACGTACCAGTTTCAAGAAATATTCCGAATGACGAGGGGTGTCATCATACAACATTACTTTCATATCTCCATAATTGGTGGAGATGACTACGTTCGGATATTTGGTTTGCGCATTGGATATAAAAGTACTTGCGCATATGATCAGAATAAAAATAATCTTTTTCATAGTCTTTGTATTTTAATGTAAAATATTAATTAGGAGCTTTTCTATATAGATAGATAGCTATAGCTGTAAAAATAATATTTGGTATATTTGCCGCAATTAATGGGCTTACTGCTCCCGAAACAGCAAAGGATGAGCTGATAGTCATGGAGATGATATACGCCATACTCAACGCCAATCCAATACCGATGTTCATACCCATTCCGCCTTTTACTTTCCTTGCAGAAAGCGATGCTCCAATAAGTGTGAGGATAAAGGCAGACATTGCCGACGCAAAACGGGAGTAGTATTCTATCTGAAAGGGCTGGATATTACCCATACGGCGTTCTTTTTGCTTTTGGATATGACGTCGAAGTTGAGAAGAACTCATTTGTTGCTGATCGGTGGTAGCTACAACAAAATCCTGCGGAATAATTTGCAATGTCGTATCTATGGAAGAACCTTTTACAACATTTTCCTTAATCCCTTTAAACTTTCGTATTTGATAATTCTCGGCAGTCCAATGATATGCTGAATCATAACGGATGGTTTGTGCGGTAAGCCGGGAAACGAGTTGAAGACTATCAAAATGGTCGAGTGAAAAATTATAACCTGTATTGGATGTCAAGTCAAAACTTCCAAAATAGGCGATGGTGCCTTTATCCACCATAAACTGGATGTTGTTGTCGCTTGTTTTGTTGAGGTGTGAATCGATATAAGTATGCTCAAACTTCAAACGTATTTTATTGGATGGTGGAATGATGTAGCTGCTAAATATTAGAGTGAGTATCGCTATAATCATAGCTCCAAACATGTATGGTCGCATGAGGCGTTTGAAACTAATTCCATTGGATAAAATGGCGATAATTTCAGAGTTATTTGCCATTTTAGAAGTAAAGAAAATCACTGCCAAGAATACGAAAAGCGGACTAAAAAGATTGGTATAATAAGGTACGAAATTGAAATAATAATTCACTACAATCTCCTTCAACGAAGCATGATTATTCATAAACTTATCAATCTTCTCATTGATATCGAAAACAATAGCAATAGAAATGATAAGAGTAATCATGAAAACGTAAGTGGTCAAAAACTTCTTAATGATGTATTTGTCCAAACGCAACAAATATCCGGAGGGTAGTTTCAATTTCATAATCTTTGTGTAACGCGATATAGCATTTCCTTTTTCCATGATACGAAATCTCCAGACAGTATATGTTTCCGAGCTTCTTTTACCAACCACAAATAAAATGAAAGATTGTGGATAGATGCAATCTGAAGTCCAAGAATTTCATCTACGTGAATAAGATGTCTGAGGTATGCTTTGGAATAAAGCGTGTCCACAAATGACGCTCCGTTTTCTTCAATCGGAGAGAAATCGTTTTTCCACTTTTCATTGCGAATATTAATTACGCCGCTGGCTGTAAAAATCTGGCCATTGCGTCCATTACGTGTAGGCATGATGCAGTCAAACATATCCACACCGCGTTCGATGGCTTCGAGAATATTTTCTGGTTTGCCCACACCCATTAGATAGCGCGGTTTATCTTGTGGAAGAATATCGTTGACCAGTTCCACCATCTCGTACATCTTTTCGGTAGGTTCACCCACTGCCAAACCTCCAATAGCGTTGCCGTCCGCCCCTTTTGAAGCCACGTTTTCAGCTGCGCGTTTGCGCAAATCTGGATACACACACCCCTGCACAATGGGAAAAAGTGTTTGTCTGTAGCCATAAGTACACTCGGTCTCTTCAAAACGCTGGATGCATCTGTCGAGCCAGCGTTCGGTGAGATCGAGCGATTTCTTGGCATAATTATAATCAGCATCTCCCGGGGTGCACTCATCAAAAGCCATCATAATATCTGCACCGATAATGCGCTGGATATCCACCGCTTTTTCGGGAGAAAAGAAATGCTTGGAACCGTCCACATGCGAACGAAAATCCGCTCCTTCTTCGCTCAGCTTTCTATTTTCGGCAAGTGAGAATACCTGAAAACCGCCGCTATCCGTAAGAATTGGTTTGTCCCAGCTATTAAATTTATGCAAACCGCCCGCCTTTTCAAGCGTGTCTAGTCCCGGTCTAAGATACAGATGATATGTGTTCCCCAGAATAATTTGTGCCTTGATATCCTCTTTCAGTTCTGTCATGTGTACAGCTTTCACGCTTCCCACCGTGCCAACAGGCATAAAAATAGGCGTTTCTATATGACCATGGTCGGTAGTAATTATTCCCGCGCGAGCGCGCGACTCAGTGTCGGTGTGTAATAACTTAAAATCCAATGTGAAAACGTTAAACAGTTTATAATGCGCAAAGATAAAGTTTTTGTAGCAACAAAAAGGAAAGTGGGCTTTTAAAAATAGTTAGGAAGAATGATTAAGCATTTCAACATTCCAAAAAATTCTGATATTCTCTAAAGATATAAATACAAAAATTAAGTATTATGAAAGCTAATTGTCTTTTTAATAAAATCTTTCAAGCTATGCAGCGGAATAATATAACTATATGTTGGTGCAATTTCACGGAAAATAAAAGCTTTCTTTAATAATCTAAGATATTTAATACCTCTTCTTTTGATTGGATGAAGTCCTTCTTCATACTCTTTGTGGTAAAATCCAAAATTACCTCCCTTCAGAATATCTTCCCATATTTTATCAATAAGGTTTGTATTTTCTTCAACCAACTCAAATGGAAAAATGGATGATGGTACTTTAAGATACTTTACTGCAGTTTGAGCGAATAGTTGCATGGCCTTTAATAAATCGAATGATTTTGCCATATAAGATAGTTTCTTGGGATGAATTTCGCTCTTATGTTCCTTCAAAAAGAATATCCAGTCCATTAACTGTCTAACGCTTACGCCTTCATGTATAAAGTGAAAGAATAGGTGTACGAAAATATAAAATGCATTTAATTCGACGGGAAGTGTTTCTGCCTTTATACACTTCAAAATGATTTCCTGAGCACCATTGAATTTAATTTCATTTTTGACGAGCTGGGTAAATCGTTTATTGTATCGTTGTTTTTCAAAAAAAGTAAGACGTTTGTGGTGTTCCACTATTACATTATCCAATTCGTATGCCCAATGTCCTTCCCTATCATCAATATGATATGTATAACCTTGTGAGATTATCCAATCATTAATGGCATCATATTCTTCCTCATGGATAAAGAATAAGTCGATATCACCCATTGATCTTAGTTCAGGTTTGGGCCAATATTTAGCGGCCACTTCTCCTTTTACTAAAATAGGATATATACTCTTTTTGGCATATGCATCTAAGATGTTTTTTGTAATTTCGTGTACTTTTACGTTTCTTTTTTCAACCTCTCTAATTGATCTCATTAATGAGAAGATTAAGTTTTTTGGAGGGAGGAGTTCAGTTGGTAATTCTAGTATTTTGTCAGCGATTACTGCTGAGACAGATTGTTGGTTTGCTAATTCTATAAGTGCGATCCACTCTGATTCTACTAAGCCATCAAACAAGTGAAGATTTATTTCACGACCAACGCAAACGTATTGAATCAGTTCCAGAAATAGGATTTCTTCTTTAGCTAAAACCATTAGATAAAATTAGTCAAATATAAGTTTTTCTTTTTTAAGGGATTCAATCAATTTTTCCACATCCAACGTAGCTTGATCTACGCTTACATCATATCTTTGCAGCAAAAGATTTATCCATTCCTGCTTATTGAAATCTTTGTTCAATGTAGAATTAATTAAAAAAGCAGCGGATTCGTTCAAAGATATTACTTTGGAATAATCTACACCGAGTTCACTTTCCTCCATCACCAAATGTTCGTTTCCAATTTTTCTTAATTGTAAGTTAGGTTTTAATTGCATAGCGTAATAGGTTTATTGAATCATAATTTTTTCGGTCAATCTCACAGCACCTTCATCAGGCAGACATTGAAGTTGATAGACAGGAATTTTTCTCAAAATTATGGATAATGTATTAAATATATTATTTCTTACTTCCTGGTTCGAACGCAAGACTGACGTAGATTGTAAGAGTCTGGTAACTGCATCTAATGCAGATAATTTTTTTATTTTGTTTTCAGAATATTGTTTCAGCCACACAAATCCTTTCACCCGTGCCCATTCATTGCGATAACAGGGGGTTGAGCCACTCCATGGTGCGCCGTAAACCCTCACTTCGCCATTATCCATAATTTTCACAAAGGGCTCGTCGTCGTTGAGCAAAGTGGCTCCCTCTATATATTGCATCCATAGGCGCGAGTGGGTGCTTTTTCCTGTTCCGCTTCTTCCCATAAAAAGCAAGGCGTTACCGTCTTTTTCTATGACGGAGGCATGAAGTTTTATTGTATTTCGAAAGGATGCGAAAACGCCTATCGCTGTCATCAGAAAAAAACCAAAGAATATTTTGTCCGAGGATTTTCCTAAACTGATGTTGCATTTTATCTCTGTCCAATCTCCATTGGCTTGCATCAAATATGATTTGTCGTCGAAAACAGTAAGTATGTACGTAGCTTCATTCAACTGATATACTAGCGAAACAACATCGTTTAAAGCAGGTGTGTCCACTAATACAGCTTTGGAGGGAATTTGGATAGACTGATTACAGATGAAATGCATCGACAGGATATCTAATCTCATATTTTCCTCTTCTTCGTGTTGAATAAATGGAATATAATTAGGCATATATTTCGTCAATGTGTCAGGATCTATTCCTTCTATCAAAATTGAAAAATCAGCTATATGGAATTTTTTTTTTTGTGCCTGCATATAAATAGGTGCAATATAACAATTTCTTTTGAAAAATATAAATATTTTGAAGTGTAGAACAGTTTTTATATTTAAAACAATAAGTTGCAAACTACATAAAATGTTTGCAACTTATTGTTTTAAATATGCCTATTTTGGCAAATAATCTATATAGAGAGTTTTATTTTAAGTTACTTTTAGACAGCCAGGAATCTCCCAATTTGCCATAAATACCTCCATCAAGATATTGTGATGATGAAGTCCTTTTCCAATAATCAATATCAAAATTTTTAAGGGGATAATCGTAATCGTTTTTTTTGAATTCATATCCAACGTTATTGTATGATCCAGGTATTCTGTAATATGTTGACCCTTTTATCATTTCAAGATATTTGCCGTCAGAAGTGCGACCGAAATTGTCTACAATATTGTTAGCAGCTCCTAAGGTAATATTTGTACCTCCCTTTGTGATATAGAATTTGTAAATATAATAAGTTATTTTAATTTATTTATTATTAAACAAATAAATAACAAAGATGTTTCTATTTTCCCCAATTTATAGCATATTTCGTTGTCGCATTCCTTCAAAAGTAATAATTGCGGTGGAAACTGATACATTTAAAGAATCAATTTTACCATTCATCGGAATAATGATTCTATGGTCGGCATTATTAAGCCATAAATCAGAAAGCCCTTCGGCTTCTGTCCCCATAACTATTGCTGTAGGTTGTGTATAATCAGCACTCAGATAATTTTTTGATGCTCGCAATTCTGCTGCAAATGAGGTGATGTTATTTTGATTTAACCAATTAATGGCTTCTGCGGATGTGCAAATGCCTACAGGAACTGTGAAAATACCTCCTACACTTGAACGAATTACGTTAGCATTATAAATATCTGTTTGCGGATCACAAATAATTACGGCGTCTATGTTTGCAGCATCTGCCGTTCGTAATATTGCACCCAAATTTCCCGGTTTTTCAACTGCCTCTAGAATTATAATAAACGGATTATCAGATAAATATAAATCCTCCAATGTATGTAACTTAGGCTTCATCAACGCAATTATTCCGTCAGAATTTTCCCGATAAGCTACTTTCTCAAATATTGAAAGGGATATTTCTGTGATTTTAGAGTTGTCAATATTGCTTAGAATATTAGGATATTTGGTTTTAGCAAATAGTTCCTTACATATAAAGATATTAGCAACCTGATAATTACTTTCTAATGCCAAAGAAAATTCGCGGGCACCCTCTAATACAAAAATATTTTGCTCGCGACGCTCCTTGTTTTTGCTAAGTTTTATTATATTTTTTATTGTTGGATTTTGTAAACTCGTAATCATGTCATTGTAAAACGAATAGTGAAAAGTAAAAACTAATAGTGGAAGTTAGAAGAAAGCTATTATTAGTTTTTAGTTATTCACTCTTTTTCAGTCTTTTTTCAACAAAACTTCATCAATAACCTTACTGAAAGATTCTCGAGGAATTGCACCTTGAGCCATCTGCGGTTGACCTTTCATAGGGATGAATAATAATGTAGGAACACTTTGAACTCCAAAAGCGGCTGCCAGTTCGGGTTCTTTATCCACATCTATTTTGTAAACATCTACTTTTCCTGAATAAGTTTTTGCCACCTCATCAAGGGTAGGGGCCAAAGCTTTGCAAGGTCCGCACCATGTAGCATAAAAATCAATGATTGCAGGTCTGCTGCCAATAAAAGTCCATGTTTTTGGATTTTTCTCATAGTCAAAGACTTTTTTAAGAAAATCTTTTTTTGTCAAATGGACAGGTGTTGTTGGGTGTGTAACTACTTTACCTTGTGAATATGCTCCAATTGAAAGACTAATAACTATAATTAGAGTAAATATTTTTTTCATTTTGTGTGATTTTAAATATTATTTATAACTACAATTGTTATGACTGATTCATAAAGCTTTGGTTTATTTATTGAAAAGTATCTTTGTAAGAAATAACACCGGGGCGCATTACTCCAAATTCTTTGGCACAGATTTTATTAATTGGCACGATCCATATTTTTACATTCTTAACCGCCGGTTCTGAATATTTAAATTCCTTATCACTGTAGTGTGACATAATCTTATTGAGGACTTCTACTTTCATGTCATAATCATCAATGAAATTAACGGAACCTTCGCAGATTACACTGCCACCTTTCATACGGTAACTACAGGCTACATCTGGATGTTGAGAAATCAAAGTTGGCTCCGGACAGAATGTGATACACACTTTGGGATTTTTTTCTAGTATACAAATGGAACGACCTTCTTGGGCAGAGTGCAGGTAGATATTATTCTCGTCATAACCAAAATTCATTGGCAATACGTAAGGAGTTCCGTCTATATCGGCCATTCCCACAAAACATGTTTGACATGCCGAGATTATCTCATTAATATGGTTTTGTTCTTCTATTGAAAAAGTTTTCATATTTAATTACTTGATGCTTTATACAAAGATAAAAAAAAGGAGATGAATTAATAAAGTGAACCCCAAAAGTTTTTTATTCTAACTTTTGGGGTTCATATTAATACTCAAACTCCTTATTTTTAAGAAATATCTTAGTTATTTCACTTTGTCAACAATAGCTTTGAAAGCTTCTGGATGATTCATTGCCAAATCTGCAAGAACTTTACGGTTGATTTCAATTCCATTTTTGTGTAAAGCACCCATCAAACGAGAATATGACATACCGTTCATACGAGCTGCAGCATTGATACGTTGTATCCACAATGCTCTGAAGTTGCGTTTTTTGTTCTTACGGTCGCGGTAAGCGTACTGTAACCCTTTTTCCCAAGTATTTTTGGCAACGGTCCAAACGTTTTTACGAGCGCCGAAATAACCTTTAGTTAATTTTAAAACTTTTTTTCTACGGTTGCGAGATGCAACATGATTGACTGACCTTGGCATAAATGTTTACTTGTTTTGAATGATAGCGGTTTCAATTATTTTTATGAAACTCTTTGGTGCGTACATCCGGTTAATAAATCGTTAATTTTAAAAGAAAAGATGTTTACTTAAGACCTAATAAAACTTTTACATTACCTTCGTCTGCTTTGTGTACCAAACCAGTTTGAGTAAGGTTTCTTTTAGCTTTTTTGGTTTTCTTAGTCAAGATGTGACTTTTAAAAGCATGCTTTCTTTTGATTTTTCCTGATCCGGTAAGGGCAAACCTTTTTTTGGCACCGGAATTAGTCTTAATTTTTGGCATTTTGCTGTTTCAATATTAATTATTATACAAATATCTTCGAGAAGTTTTTCCCGAAAAGTTTGCAAAGGTAGTTTTTTTATTTCACACTACCTTGCATTATGATTATATTTTTTACGGAAATCGCTGATATTTAATCTTTCGGCTCCGATTTTGCACTTGATGATGAGTTTGGAGCAACTTTTTTAGGTGAAAGCATGATAGACATTCTTTTGCCTTCCAAAATAGGTAATTGTTCTACCTTGGCATAATCTTCCAAATCATTTGCAAATCTAAGCAATAGTACTTCGCCTTGTTCCTTGAAAAGTATTGAGCGTCCTTTGAAAAACACAAAAGCTTTAACTTTGGCTCCTTCACCCAAAAAGTTTATGGCGTGTTTCAACTTAAAGTTATAGTCATGGTCATCCGTTTGAGGTCCGAAACGTATTTCCTTAACAACCACCTTTACAGATTTAGCTTTTTGCTCCTTTAGTTTTTTCTTCTGCTGATAGAGGAATTTTTCATAATCCAATATGCGACATACGGGAGGTGCAGCGTTGGGTGATATTTCTACCAAGTCAAGTTCCTGCTCTTGCGCCATACGTAATGCTTCGCGTGTGGAGTACACACCCTGCTCTACGTTTTCACCGACTAATCTCACCTCTGGAACACGAATATTTGAATTAATTCGATGTTGTTCTTTAGAATCTTTCGTATTGTTAAAACTCATTCAGTAATTGTTATTGTCTCGTATTTTAAATTATTAAATAGTTGTTATTATTTTGTTTAGGCATTTCTTGCCATCATATTTTCAATTTCTTGAGCGATATTTTGTGCAAATGTAGATAATTTTATTGTTCCTTGGTCTTCACCACCTTGTTTTCTTACCGAAACTTCTTCATTTTCTGCTTCTTTCTCACCTACAATCAACAAATAAGGTATCCGTTTCAGTTCATTGTCGCGTATTTTTCTTCCTACTTTTTCGTTGCGATCATCCACTTCTGCACGGATCTCAAATTTTTTCAGTTCTTTTACTACTTGATATGCATAGTCGTTGTACTTTTCACTGACAGGAAGAATAACTGCTTGCGTTGGAGCGAGCCACAACGGGAATTTACCCGCAGTATGTTCAATAAGTACCGCTACAAAGCGTTCCATAGAACCAAATGGTGCGCGGTGAATCATTACGGGACGATGTTTTTGATTATCGGCACCTGTGTATTCCAATTCAAAACGTTCAGGCAGGTTGTAGTCTACTTGTATGGTTCCCAATTGCCATCGGCGACCGAGTGCATCTTTTACCATAAAATCGAGTTTTGGGCCATAGAATGCCGCTTCACCCAATTCCACTTTGGCTTTCAAACCTTTTTCCTGACAAGCTTCCACGATAGCACGTTCAGCTTTTTCCCAATTTTCTTCGTTACCTATATATTTTTCTTTATTATTTGGGTCACGAAGAGAAATCTGCGCCTCAAAGTTTTCAAAATTTAAAGCTTTGAAAATAATAAATATTATATCTACCACTTTTAAAAACTCGTCTTTCACTTGATCTGGAGTACAGAAAATATGTGCGTCGTCCTGAGTAAAACCGCGAACGCGCGTAAGTCCATGCAACTCGCCGCTTTGTTCGTAACGATAAACGGTGCCAAATTCTGCTAGACGCAACGGCAGTTCCTTGTAAGAACGAGGAAACGCTTTGAATATCTCGCAATGATGAGGGCAATTCATAGGTTTAAGCAAAAATTCTTCATCTTGCTCAGGCGTATGGATGGGTTGAAAAGAATCTTTACCATATTTTGCATAGTGACCGGATGTTACGTACAACTGTTTCGCTCCGATATGTGGAGTCATTACTTGTTCGTAATCAAATTCACGTTGTATTTTTTTTAGGAAATCTTCCAAACGAAGTCTGAGTTGTGTTCCTTTTGGTAACCAAAGAGGTAAGCCGGCTCCCACATTTTGTGAGAAAGTGAAAAGTTCCAGCTCTTTACCGATTTTTCGGTGGTCGCGTTTCTTCGCTTCTTCGAGCATCGTCAGGTATTCATCGAGCATTTTTTTCTTTGGGAATGTAATACCGTATAGACGCACGAGCTGCGGACGTTTTTCGTCGCCGCGCCAATAAGCGCCGGCAGCTGAAAGAATTTTTACAGCTTTAATATATGAGGTATTTGGCAAGTGAGGACCACGACAAAGGTCGGTAAAATTTCCCTGTGTGTATGTTGTGATAGTGCCGTCTGCCAGTTCACTGATGAGTTCGGTTTTGTAGGTTTCGTTACGATCTCCGAACATTTTCATTGCGTCGGCTTTCGAAATATCCTGACGTTTGATGTCTTCTTTGGCCGCAATCAAATCCATCATTTTCTTTTCGATGGCTGCGAAATCCGATTCTTTAATGGTGACGCCTTCTCCCGGATCAACATCATAATAAAAACCGTTTTCGATAGCAGGTCCAATACCGAATTTGATGCCAGGATATAATTCCTGCAAGGCTTCAGCCATCAAGTGTGCTGATGAGTGCCAGTAAGCGTGTTTTCCTTCTTCGTCATCCCATTTCAGAAGTTTCACGGTTGAATCTTCTTCGATAGGTCTCATCAAATCCCAAGTTTGGTCATTAACGCTAGCAGCAAGTACATCTTGTGCCAAACGAGAACTTATGCTTTCCGCAATTTGTAGTGCGGTAATTCCTTTTTCAAATTCCCTGACTGAGCCATCGGGAAAAGTAATTTTTATCATATAGTATTTATTTTTCTACTTCTAAAGAACTGCAAAGGTAATGAATTTATAAAAAACTAAGGCGTTCTATATATATCTTTTTGACTTCAAGCTGATTAATTACTTACAGAAGTCATCAGAATAGCGAGTAATATGTTCATGAAGATGTACGCGTTCATGACCCGTCATATTGTGTTCGTGACCTGTGTAAATGTAATAATCAGGATGTGTGCCTGCTACATTGCATGCTTTCAGGAATTGAAGACTGTTTTGAAGAACTACCGTCGGGTCTATATCGCCGTGGATAATTAATAATCTGTCTTTCAGGTTTCCTGCTTTGTTTAGAAGACTTGTGTTTTTGTAGCCTTCGGGATTTTCCTGCGGTGTATCCATATAACGTTCGCCATACATCACTTCATAATATTTCCAATCGATTACAGGACCACCAGCAACACCAACTTTGAAAACGCCGGGATAACGAGTAAGCATCGTGGTCGTCATAAATCCGCCGAAACTCCAGCCGTGAATACCCATTCGAGACGCATCCACATAAGGCAGGGTTTTCAGAAACTCCACACCTTTCATCTGATCTTTGGATTCTTCTACACCCAATTGACGGTGTATGACATTCTCAAAATCAAATCCTCGGAAAGAGGTGCCTCTGTTATCCATCACAAAGACGATATATCCTTTTTGCGCCATATACATTTCCCATCCGCCTGAACCATAACGCCAGCGGTTTTGTACCATTTGCGAATGCGGACCCCCATAAACATACACCGCAACAGGATATTTTTTAGAACTATCAAAATCAACCGGCTTAATCATACGGTAATACAAATCCGTCTTTCCATCCGCAGCGTTTATAGTTCCAGATTCTACCGAAGGAATCTTGTAATTCTTGAAAGGGTCTTCGGCTTGAGAGATGGTGTAAATCTTTTGAGTTTTAGTGTCTATAACATCCATTGTTCCGGGATTGTCATTCGCAGAATATCTATCCAAAATATATCTTCCCGAATTGCTGAATACCGCATTGTGCATACCAGGAGATTTGGTGTATTGAGTGATTTTTGCAGGATTGTTGATATTCACACTAAAAATATGTCTGTCCAAAGGTGAAGGTTGTGCTGCTGTGAAAAACAATCTTTGAGAAGATTCATCAAGACTATTTATAGCAGTAACGTCCCAAGCACCTTTCGTCAACTGGCGCAACATTTTTCCGTTAACGTCATATAAATATATATGATTGAATCCATCGCGGCGGCTTTGCCATAGAAATTGACGGGGATTTTTTGGAATGAACATTACAGGATTGCTTGGTTCTACATATTTTGGATGTGTTTCTTCGAACAAAGTTTTGTCAAATTTGCCTGTTAAGGCATCATAGCGGTTCAATTTCATGTGATTTTGCTCTCTGTTCAATTCTGCTATATATATTTGCGTACCTTCAGGATTCCAGGCGATGTTTGTAAGGAAATGATCTTTTGGTCCGGTCGTTTTCATATAGACAGTTGACTCTGATTTTATATCATAAACGCCCAAAGTCACTTCATGGCTTGTCATTCCAGCCATTGGATATTTGATGCTTTTGAGTGCAGCCGAACGTTGCGAAATGTCTACCAAGGGATAATCTGTTACCATCGTTTCATCCATTCGGTAGAAAGCAATTTTATCGCCTTTTGGCGACCAGAAGATTCCGCCGTTGATGCCGAATTCGTTTCGGTGAACTGCTTGTCCGTAAACAATACCTTTGTTTTGCTCATTGGATAAGGCTATTACCTTGTTATCTTTCGATAGAATATATAAATTATTATCGCGCGTAAAAGCCATATAATCACCGTCGGGCGAAATATTCAGATTATTTGCATTTTCAGGATAAATAAAATAAGAAACAAGTTCTTTCTTTTCAAGATTATAAATTCCCTGACCTTTGGAAGTATAGAAATTCAATATACTGGGATTTAATGCATCTGAACTCAAACGGGTGATTTTATCAGCGTGCGTCAATTTGTCTTGAATATCTTTGAAAGCAAGAAAAGACTCCTTTGCCATTTTTGATTTCGAGAAATCAGAATAAGATAAATTTTCTTTTTCTAACTGCACCAGTGTGTCGCCCAACCAAAAATATTGTCCCGGAATACGAGGATAGTAGTTGTAAAAAGTTTTACCTCCCGGAATAAGGTCTTCGAGTGTAAATTGTTTGTTCTCTTGGCAAAATGCTGACTGTAAGGTAATAAAAGAAAAACAGAAAATTAAAAGAATTCTGACGCTGAAATTAGAATGTTTCATTTTGTAAACGTGTGATAGTAGTATTGTATTCTGAAATAATATTTTGCATTAATTCTTCTACGGGAATAATTTTGTCGATATATGAAGCAATTTGTCCGATTTCCAATTCTCCTTCTTCCATATCGCCTTCAAAAATTCCTTTTTTAGAACGTCCACGCCCTAAAAACTCTTTCAAATCGTAAGCAGAAGCTCCGTTGTCTTCCATTTCCTGAATGGTTTGGTAAAAAGAGTTTTTAATCATTCGTGTAGGACTAACTTTCTTGAGAGAGAGCATGGTATCTCCTTCATTGAGAGAAATACATTTTTCTTTAAATGCCTCACTCGCGGAACTTTCCTCTGTTAGAGCAAAAGCCGTTCCCATTTGCACACCATCGGCACCTAATGCAAAAGCGGCTGCCATTCCGGTTCCCGATGCAATGCCTCCCGCTGCGATGAGTGGAAGGTCGATGGCTTTTCTAACCTGAGGAATAAGAGTGAGCGTTGTCGTTTCTTCGCGTCCATTGTGTCCGCCAGCTTCAAAACCTTCTGCAACTACGGCATCTACACCCGCTTCTGCACATTTTTTGGCAAACTTCGAACTTGAAACAACATGTGCTACTTTAATTCCGTTTTCTTTCAGTCTAGAGGTATACAACTTTGGGTTTCCTGCGGAAGTAAACACAATTGGTACTTTTTCTTCTATAATGATTTTAATAATTTCTTCAATTTGTGGATACATCAAAGGAACATTTACACCATAAGGTTTGTCGGTGGCGGCTTTACATTTTTGGATGTGCTCGCGCAAAGTTTCGGGATGCATAGATCCTGCCCCGATAAGACCCAACCCTCCCGCGTTGCTCACGGCTGATGCAAGTTTCCAACCGCTA
The DNA here is from genome assembly GCA_032068765.1 of Dysgonamonadaceae bacterium. Lineage (GTDB taxonomy): Bacteria > Bacteroidota > Bacteroidia > Bacteroidales > Dysgonomonadaceae > DAMBHY01. The sequence goes on from DAMBHY010000024.1 coordinate 18,950, forward strand.
CACCAAACCATTCCACCCTGAATGATGGGATATTTTATTTTGAAAAGTGAAGTAATCCTGTTTTCTTTCATAACGTATATTTTTTTTAGAATTACAAAGATAAGATTTTCATTGAAATGCAAGTTAATCAGATGAAAATATACAAATTCCTGGTATTTTTCGTATTTTTGCCGTCAGCATAAGCGATTCTTCATCTTCATATAATTAATATACACATAATGAACGTATTGTTATTGGGTTCGGGTGGACGTGAACATGCCATTGCATGGAAACTGAAACAAAGCGAAAAACTCTCTCATCTTTATATTGCCCCTGGAAATGGCGGCACCTCGCAATTAGGTGAAAATGTTGCTATTTCTGAGACGGATTTTCCAAAGATTAAAGAGTTTTGTCTGAGCCACGCTGTGGATATGGTAGTGATAGGACCCGAAGATCCGCTGGTGCAGGGGATATACAATATTTTTAAAAACGATAACACTACATCGCACATCATAGTAATTGGACCTTCTCAAGAAGGAGCGCAGTTGGAAGGGAGCAAGGATTTTGCTAAGGATTTCATGAAAGCGAATAATATCCCGACCGCCTCTTATCTAACCATCACAAAAGATAATCTGCATGAAGGAAAAATTTTTCTCGAAACGTTGCATTCTCCTTATGTGTTGAAGGCGGATGGATTGGCAGCCGGAAAAGGTGTCTTAATAATTCAGGATATTGATGAAGCAAAAACTTCGCTTGAAGAAATGCTGAACGGTAAATTTGGCAAGGCAAGTGAAAAAGTCGTTATCGAAGAATTTCTTGACGGCATTGAATGTTCCGTATTTGTTTTGACTGACGGGAAATCTTACAAAATATTGCCGGAGGCAAAAGATTACAAGCGAATAGGAGAGGGCGATACGGGATTAAATACTGGCGGAATGGGTGCAGTATCTCCGGTTTCATTTGCCGATGGGGTATTTCTGAATAAAGTGGAAGAGAAAATTGTAAAACCTACCATCAAGGGAATTCAAAAAGCAGGATATGAATACAAAGGTTTCATATTCTTAGGACTCATCAATGTAAAAGGAGAACCAAAAGTCATTGAATATAACGTGCGAATGGGTGACCCTGAAACGGAAGTGGTCATGCCCCGACTAAAATCCGACTTACTCGAACTTTTTGTGGCAGTAAATAACCAGACGCTCGACAAGACTAATCTGGAGATTGACGAAAGATATGCTACAACGGTAATGCTCGTTTCGGGCGGATATCCCAGCGATTATGAAAAAGGAAAAACAATCAGCGGGCTTTCCGAAATATCAGACAGTATCGTTTTTCATGCAGGAACAAAAGCTAGTGGAGACGAAGTATTAACTTCGGGCGGAAGAGTCCTCGCCATTACTTCCTACGGACAAACCAAACAGCAAGCTTTGGATCAAAGCTACAAAAACGCTTCGCATATTGATTTCGAAGGCGTTTATTACAGAAAAGATATAGGATTTGATTTAAATTGATTATAATAAAATGGCTTTGATACAGCGCAGCTATAAAACATATATTGTAGAAGGTAGATTTACTGCTATCATTATTTCTCTTGCAGTACTCGCAATGAGAGTCGGATTTTTCATGCTCAAAGACCTTCCCAAACTCACCATTACTGAGTCGGATTTCATTTGGCGATATATTTATTCATATTTTGATAATCCTTTAGTGTCATTTATAAGTTCCACCATCTGCGTGTTCATCATCGCGATATTTGTATCACAACTAAATATAAAATATGGTGTCATCCGAACCCGCACGTCGCTGGCATTTTCCATGCCGTTAATCATATTCAGTTCTCATCCTATTTTTTATGTGATGTCGCCCGTTTTTATTTCTATTATTTTCATATTGTGGGCTTTGTTTCCGATATTCGATTCTCACCAACTGTCTCATCAGCAAAAATTTGCTTTTCAGTCAAGCGTTTTACTATCGGCGGCATCCATGTTTTCCATTTATTCTCTTTTATTAATTCCTATCTGGTGGTACGGACAAAATAAGTTGAGCAGCCGATTCGGTTTTCGTACTTTCCTAGCATCTCTTTGGGGAATTATATTGATGTACTGGATTGTATTTGCACTGTATGTCTTTGGAGATAATCTAGCCGGATTTGCCAGCCCTTTCTTAGCATTGGTAACTTTTGTTGATATTAATGTCATCCCAAAACTTACGGTTCCACAATGGGGATTTTTATCTACTATCCTTATTTTCTTCATAGTATATCTAACATTAGATAAAGGAAAAGTACTCCGTGACAAAGTATCTACGCAAAAGATTATTTCTTTTATAACCACTGTGATTATATTCTCTCTATTTTTCCAGATAGTGTATCTTACTCAAACATTGTTTTGGTTTTATCTTGCCATCGCATTTATTTCTATGATTTTGGCACACTATTATTCGGTGATTGACGGAAAGATAGAATCATACTCATTCTTTATCCTCATCTTTCTGGTTTTAGTAATTTATTTTATTAACCTCTCCACAACTTCTTCTCCCTTCTGATAAAACTTATTCATTAATCCTTGTGTTATAGGAGAATAAAAACATTAAGGATGATGAAAAAGATATTTAGTAAAATGCTCCTTCTGATGACGGGAGTAATATTGTTCGCCTCATGTGGACCGGCAAAAACAGCCGCGGAAATTGAACACGAAGCAGCTATCGTACAGCAAAAGATGCAAGACCTAAATTTTACTTTTGAGGCAGATTATGTTCATCCCGTAGGATTTCGTACCCAAACTCTTACTCCGGGATACGACGTAAAAGTTTCCAAAGATTCATTAGATGTTTATCTTCCATATTTCGGCAGATTATACCGTGCGCCTTTCGATATGCGCGAAGGAGGATTGAAATTTGTCAGCACTAAGTTTGATTACAATGTTCAGGAGGATAAAAAGCCGGGACATTGGATGGTGCAGATGGTTACGCGCGACTTAGACCGCCGTGTTATTCTCTATTTTGATATCTGGAGCAATGGAAAAACTACCTTGCAGGTAATGGACGAAAACAGACAAACTATCAACTATTCGGGAAACATCTCATTAGACGAGGCAAAGTAAATCGATTCAGGATTCCTTTCAACTTCTTCAGCGATTCAGCACCCAGTTTAAAAAACTTTTCTTTTCTAGTAAAATCTTT
>DAMBHY010000025.1:0-17545 GCA_032068765.1 Dysgonamonadaceae bacterium
AGCCCTTAAAAGCTTCTCTTTTCTATATTAATTTTTGTCGGTTAGTAGTGATAAAAAACAAAAAAATCGCTGTAAATATTACATTTACAGCGATTTGCTAATTTATATTAATCAGTGTTAATCAGCACTTACTTGACTTTTTCAAAAATAACAATACTTGATAATCAGTTTGTTATATTTTAATGGTACAAATATGATACGAAACAAAGACTTTAATTTATTAGAATAATGATGCCATTATCAGCAAATATATGATGGATTTTAAATTTTAAATAATCTTTTTTGCCGATGAAAATAAAACAAAGATGGAATTTCTAACTTAAATAAATCTGAATGCAGCCTGCATTAACTCTTGTTCTGATCGTGAAATACCAATTTCATGAGCGATTTCTTTCCATTGTTTTACAGAAATAAAAACTTCGTTCAATATATTGTCCATTTCAGATTGATTCAATCTAAAAAAATCGCCTACGCCTTTAACTAATTCAAAGTCTAAAGCATTGTTATCCATATCAATATTTAAGGCCAAACCATCTTTATCAATGGAAGGGTTTAAATCATAAGCCGGAGATAATACCCAACCTTCATCTTTCAAAATAAATCCGTGATTACGAAGATGGTCGTCCGTATTTGAAACAGCGATATTAAAAACAATTCTTCGCCACAATTGATGTAGATTTTCGTTGACCTTACAACCATAATTCTGAATAAATTCCACTATATCCAAATAACTTGCCGGTTGATTTTTAATTGTATCTTCATTGTTGCCAGTCATCGTCATTGCCGACGAAAAATGAATTCTTTCCTGATTCATCCGGTCAAAACGTTTGGTGAAAAAGGTGTGATAAGTTCCACTAACTTTTTCAATTTTACATTCCGCCATTTTGATTCCGGCTTTTATAGCTAATTCGTAGGTTAAATATTCCCAAGCGGCTTTATCAATTGTATCATTTTTAGAAGGAAATTTCGCAATCCAGAGTTGATTCTTCTCATCTAAAATATTGGCTTTAGGTCTTGCACCACCTAAGGAAGAACCTGGAGCGATGAGTACCTTCAACCATTTATTTATTGCTTCGTTATCCGCATCATTTTCGTAATGAACAACTGCTTGTTGCAATTCCCGAACCGTTGACCAAGGCGGTGTTGATTTTTCGGAATCATTATCCAAGAAATCTCCTTGAGGATCCAACTTAAACCGAAACGCACCCATTCTTGTTTCATCAAAAACACCCAATAGATAATCAATATCATACAGTGTTTTAGGATTTTCGCCTTTCGCTTTGGCTAACTGAATTTCCCGACGTTTCATTAAAGTTCGCCCCCAAGTATCGGGCATGCTGTCTAAGAAAATTCCGAAATTCTCTTTATTATTTGGAAATTGTTGTCCGGAATAAAATTGAATATCGGGATCAATCAGTCTTTGAGCATTGGATTTTAACCAATTTTTGTCATATTCAAAACTAAAAGCTTTTCTCCCTTTGGCTTGATGTGCAGACAAAATACCTAACAACATCGGTTCGGCTAATCCAAGCCAGTGTGCATAAACATAGATGTCGGTTTTATTTGTTGCCATTTTACAAAAGTTCTAAATCCTGTAATTTTCTTCCAAAAACATCATCGGCTGCCAATTTCAAAAAATCGTTTTCTAAGCCCAATACACGCAATACATTAAAATAAGCACCCATTGCCACGCTACTTTCGCCTTTTTCTACTAGATACAACGTAGAACGTGCAATACCAGCACGCTCGGCAACCTGAATTGCTGTTAGCTTTCTACGCTTCCGAGCTAATTTTATATTCTCACCCATTTGTTCTAAAAGAGCAGTATATTTAGGCAATAGGATTTGCTTTTTCATTATAAACGATTGCTATTTCATACAAAAGTAAGTAAAATGTTTGAAATAGCGATCGTTTAAAGTAGTTGAACATCAATTCTTAACATTCTTTACGCAAAAAGTGGAGATACTAAACAACAAGTGGACTGACTGGGCAATTTCAAAATATATTCTTGGTCATATTCAAATGTAAAATCACGATCGTTAATTTCCTTAAAAATTTCAGCAAAATAATCCTGATAAAAAACTTTGCCCTGTCTCGTTTTTCAATGTCTTATAGGTTTGCTGGAACCAGTTTGCTGCCTAACATCAAAAGAACATGGTTTACTTTGAATAAGCTGAGATTTTCTTTCCCTTATTTTCTTTTCCGGACTACCGTTAACGCTACACCAGTTCTTTCTGCAAATTCTTGTTGAGTAAGATTGGCTTCTTTTCGTTTTGTCTTAATGAAATTGGCTAAGTTAGCGTACATTATTATATACTTTTGCAGTTATTGAGTACAAACACAGCGTTAACCTGCTATCAGGTTCGTAGAATATTTCAATTCAATTATTGTTCGATTAAAAGTCATCTTCCTGACGTCAGGAAAACGATAATAACTAATTTCAATTCAATTATTGTTCGATTAAAAGGGATTATGTTGCCGGCGTTTATGCCAGCTGGACAGAAATTTCAATTCCAGTGTGGTTCGATTAAAAGGGGGCTGATTCTTGTTTGTTCGCCGCCGCTCCGCTTATTTCAATTCCAGTGTGGTTCGATTAAAAGTCGTCTGATCGATGACGGGATCAAGCTTATTCCCAGCGCTTTACAAATGCAAAAATACTGTTTTTTTCTGAAAAATGTCGTCGATGTCCAATAAGCACTTTTCTCCCGGACACCGACAACTATATAATACTACTGATTAACAGCGCTTTACTTTTTGCCGAAATGTCAAAGAACTTCTTTGCTGCCAAATTATGGAGGCATCCACAACTAAAGGAAGGTGTCCAGTTCGTTTTTTTCATGTCCCATAACTTCCTTTTCCAGCCATTTTTCATTCCTGCTCTTGAAGATGATTATGCTGTCTTCTTCCTTTTTTATTATTTCTTTTGCCCTGAATTGTAATTCTTTCAGTTTTACTTCTGTAATCTCTCCTTCAAAAACCGAGTTCTGAATCCAGTTCAGGTACTGCCGGCATAATTTAAGCATTTTGCCCACCCGTTTTTCGCCTATATCGTAAACTAAGATGATGTACATTACCACCAACTTTTAAAAGGTTTATATTCTTCCATATTCAGCAGATGCTTGGTCAGTTTGTAGCATTCTAATTTTACCAAATGCTTATAGCTTACGCTTCTCCCCAAAGAGCGGTGTTTAATGGTTTCATTTAAGCGTTCTTCAAAAGCACGAACGAAGGTCTTGCGTGCAGCATCTTTCAACACAACGCTATTCACCTGCATATCAAAATCTTTCGCCTGAATTTCTTTTTTATTGAGCACACGGAAAATTACACGATCCACCAAAATAGGTTTAAAAATCTCTGCCAGATCCAACGCCAAAGAGTATCTGCGGTATCCCGGCTCGTGCAGAAAACTAATGGTCGGATTAAGTTGCGTATGATAAATCTGCCCCAAACACAAGGTATAACACATCATATTTCCGAAAGAAACCAGTGCATTCACTTCGTTTTTCGGAGGTTGTTTGCTGCGGCCATTCATGGCAAAATCATTCAGAATAACATCAAAGGCATCATAATACACCTGTCGGATATTGCCTTCAACACCCATGAGTTCGTCTATAGCAGCAGTTTCCGGGATACTGCCTGCAAAACCGGCAATGGTATCAATATACGCCTGAAGTTCTTTTCCACGCGATTGATAGTATCTGAGGTTTTTCAGAATGTTAAAAGAAGCACCTTCGATAAACTTACGCGCAATGGCTTGCCGTTTGGATTTGGAAATATAATGTTTGGTCTGCTCAATCTGCATTTTGCCAGCCAACAAATATTCTTTAGGCTGAAAACTACCGGTATAATGTTCGTAATAATCAAAAAAATGAACAGATATCCCTTGTTTTCCCAGAAAATTGTACAACGCCGAATTGGCATCCAGTGCGCCAAAACAAAACAAATCCGAGACGCCCTCTACCGGAATGTATTTAGGAGCTCCTTCGTGTCCGTCTTCATCAACCGGAACAAATTTCAGCGTATTGTCTTTTCGGGACATTCGGCCGGGATTGAAGAGATAATAGGTCTTTTTCATTCTTCGTGGATGTAACAGAATTCGTAATAAGAACAGGATTTGCAGATTTTGGCATTGATGACGGGTGGACAGGTATCTGATTCCTGCAAATTATTGATACAAGCAACCAATTGCTCAAGTTCGACAATATCAGACGCCAATAATTCTACCTTTTCTGTTTGTCTCAATAATGGATATTCAATAATACCCGATGCCCCATTAATACCGTTTAATTCCAGAAGCCAGAGATAGAATTTCACTTGCCAAGTATGTGCATCTTCAACCTTGTTGCCTCTTTTTATCTCGTGGATGATTTTTCTTTTTGCATCGTAAAAATCTATTTTTCCATAAAGGTTTATATCCTTGTATTTGGATTCAATAGATAATTCTGAATATTTGATATTTCTATCTGTATAACTGGTTTCATGCAATAGTTTTCCATCCGCAACAGTGTCACTCGTATGTTCCATCTGCACGCCATTGAAATGCAACCAACATTCTCGTGGGCACACAGTGTAAAGATTAATGAGGGTGGCGTTGATGGTCATAGGAATTGGGTTTCGTTACTATTTTTGAATAGCTTATCATTCATCCCACTATTCACTGTATAAAAGATACTCCAATCTTCGATATACTTATAGCCATATTCACTCTTTTCAGGATCTCCAATAAACTCATTAGTTCGTTTTTCTACGTCTCGAGTTGCAAACAAGGAAAAAACAAACTTTGACATTATTCCTTGCAACATTTTTTCCTCTGTTTTTTGCTTTATAAAGTCTTGTTTGTTGTGAATGAGGTTTAAATAAACCTCAAACACTTCTTTACCTTCGATTTCATTATTGGCATTTGGTAGTACTTGATATTGTTTCAAGAACTCCAATTCCGATTCAGTAAATACGCTATCTTTTTGATTTTCGACAACTCCGCCAACTTCAATAGGAACTGATAGAGGTATAAAACACGAAATATTGTTTTGTTCAATTAGTTTAAAGTCTTCATGTACTGATTTGAATTTTAGTGATTTAATTTTGTTTTCATAATCACTAAAGTTCTCAACCATAATTTTATCATTCCATTCATTCCTATCATTCAAAACAATATCATATAGTTGGTCAAAATTCTTGTTGTTTAAAATCTCGATGTATTGCTCCTGCTTAATATGCTTTCTTGTCAATGCTAACCGTTTGTCTTTGCCATAGATAATAGCTTCTTTATTGTAGTTGAAAAGGAATAAAACACAATCCTGTTTATTGACATTTCGGTTGATTCTTCCTGCCAATTGTTCATCGCTATCTATCAACGAACGGTCTTTGAAACCTAAATCCATGTCTATATCCACGCCGGCTTCAACAACCTGTGTTGTAACAAGTAAAACTTTTTTCTTTCGGTTGGCTTTATTCTTTAAAAAGTTGATAATGTATTTTCTTCGATGAGGTAAAATTGTACCCGAGAGCAAAAAAATCTCATCAAAGAAACCATTCTGTTTTTTATCTATTATCTCTTTAAATTCAGATGCAGTTTTCTTGAAGATAAATTCAATTATGGTATAAACACTGCCTAATGGTTTGGCATTTCCAAAATCTTTATTTGAATAGTTTTTTGATTCTATTAATAATCTTTCTGCAAGCTCGTTAAGCTCTAAATCTATTCTGTCAAAATAATCAAAATTAAAAGCAACTCTATTGGAAAAGTTAGAGTTGTTGAAGTAATTTTTCTTAGCATTAGGTAACAAATAAACAAAATCTTGCGTCTGCTCTTTTATAACATTTAACTTATCAAGCTTAGGCAATGTTGCAGACATCAGTATAAATTTGATATTGAATTTGTCGGCGTGTTGCTTAATAAAATAAATAACTTTATCCCAATGTTGCGGATTATATGATTGTAATTCGTCAATGACAACAATGGAATTAGCCAAACGATGTAATAAGTAGTTTGTTTCCTTTTCATTTGTTTTCAAAATGTCGAAAAAGCGAATATGTGATAAAAATGCAAAGGGATAATTGACGAAAAGGTTATTGATGTAATTGAGTTTTTCTCCTCCATATTGGTCATCTTCCTCAGATAGTTTGATTCCTGCATTAGAATGAAGTTCTACCATTTCTTCATCCTTTAACCCTAAAGTTTCTCTGAGCGATTTGTAGGTTTGTGTAATAAGCGTTGTGAAGGGGAATACATAAAAAACTTTATTGTATTTTCCTTGATGGATTTTGAGTAATTCTAATGCAGCCAAAGCCGATAGATTAGTTTTTCCACCTCCGGTAGGCGCTTCTATGTAGAATAAATTACTGTCAGCATTAGAGCGAATGTTTTCTATAACCTCTATAGCCATCTCGGTTCGGAGTATATTAAGATTATCTCCTGTCGCGATCTTTGGGTTTTGAAATTTATAATTCCCTATTTTTTCAAAAACAGTTTTGTTGTAATTCTTTTTTCCTTCTGTTTCATTCAACCAGTCAGCATTCGTAACAAATTGATATATTTCATCAATTCTTTCCTTTGGAAGCGTTCCAAAATCATTGATTTTTGCTGAATATTTTTCATCGCTATTCATATACTCATTGGTTGCTAAATAATCAGAAGCTGTGAGTAATGAAAAGTTCAAGCGACAGAGGGCATAAAGAGAGAATGAATTGTCTGTATTTAATTTTTTTTTATTGGTCAACAAGCCGTTTTGACCAATTATTTGAATGATTTTTGGATTTATATTATAACTAAATGTTTTTAGATAATTCGATAAGAATTTTTTAAAGTCGTCAAAATCAAATTTAGCTTTGTAATCCGCAAAACCTGTCGTGTCCAGAGCTCCGTCATCAAACTGCCTGCTGTGATGTTTAAATATTGAATAAGATAGATATATACATGCCGTGATTAATAAAGGATTTGATTTATATTCCAATGCAATTTCATTCAGATGTTTACTCAAATAAATGAATGCGCTAAGTGCCGAATGAGTAGAGCCAATGGGACTATCAGTTCCAACAGGTTTCCGAAACAAATCATTCTGCATTTTATCCATTTGAAATCGCTCGTTTACTTTGCCGAAATCGTGAAAAACGATTGTATTAACAAACAGTTTTTTGATATAATTACTTGTAGCTAGATTATCAGAAGTATTAATTCCTTTAATAAGCTCATCAATAACGGAATCAAGTCCGTGTTCATTTATTAATCGTACAAAATACCGATTTACTAATAGAATATGCTTTTCTAAAGTTTCTTTGGGAACGGCGGTGTTGCTTTTAGGTAAATGTGCATAATATCTATCTGCATTGGCTAAAAAGGTACGCAATGCAGGAAGTTCATCTAGTAGTACCTCAGCAACCGATTTAAAACATTTGGACATAAGCATCTAATTCTTCAACGAAAAATAAGTTTTCTATTAAGTGTGCATTTTTTATCTGATAATTTGAGAAGGCAAACTCTGTGATGTCATATTGCATCAGTTCCAAATCAAAGTCTTTTGGCAAGCGTTCAAAATATAAAAAATTCACTTCTTCAACATCAAAATTTAATAAATCTGCAAAAGGAGCTTCGGTATTGTTTTTTAAAACGATTTCTTTTTGAAAAATAGATTTAATTTTCACACTTTCTCCGGTTGCAATTTCCTTAGTATAAAATTGATATTCTGTGTAAGTTGAAGGATTCCACCAGGCTGTAAATTCATTCTTTCCCATATATGGTATGTAAACAGACTCTCCTTTTCTCAAGGAATCTGATAGTTGAGAATGTCTTTCGTTTTGATCATCCAACAATAAATAAATTCTGTAAGCTGGGTTTACCAATGTTAGTTCCTCTGTTAAAAAGTTTGTTCCTTTATTTGCATAGCCAACAGTATTTGAATACTTAATATTGGTTTTAGCATAATTACCTTTGTCATGCATCAAAGGTTCGATGCCAACTTTTAAGTCTTTAAGCTTCTGATAATATTCCGGCAGTTTTCCTTTTTCCTTGTAACCATCAAGCCCAATTATTGCTCCTAACACACCCAATATAACCGGTTTATGAATCACATTGTAAGACAGGTTAATGGTGCTATTGGTTTCGGGTTTTCTGAAAAAAGCAAAATCAGCTTGTAAATCAAATGATATAAGTTTCATAAGCTGAATGTTTAAAGTTCATTAAATACAGCTCCTTCAGGTTCATTCAGTACTTTAGTATTCGACTTGTTGTAGTAAATTTCAATTTTTTCAATATCTCCCATAATGTGTGGTTCTGAAAGCAACTCGCTTACTTTTTTTAGTTCAATTTCTCTGTTTTCATTTATGTTGATTAAACTTACAAAGGAAGGCAAAACTATTTTAGACTCAGGTTTAAGTTGAACCCAAAGCAACAACTCATTTTCTGTGCCGGATTTTGCAGCCGAATCATAATAAGTAGCCCCTCTTCTCAATCCTTCTTTTAGTTTTGAAATATCATTTTCTGTTAAACCTTCTCCATTTACACGATGAACATCATCTTCAATATTTTTGGGATTGACAGAAAAGTGATGCACATAATGACCTTCTTCTAAGCGAGATTGGGATCCTAAAGTAGTCATTGTACTATCTAAACTTTTCTCTCCTGGGTTTCTAAATGGCGACATAATTTGTTCTGAATAAATAACATTCTCAACAAATTTGTTTAATCCGTGTGAAATTTGACAAGTACCGTGAATGGAAATATTAGTCTTACCAGCATAAGTGCCTCCGAATAATCTTACATCTAAGCAATTCAAAATGTTTTTCAAAACCTCCAACCTTAATTCAGGGCTTTTGTCTTTCCCTATAAAATCGCCGAAATGTAGGTTGTAAGTTTCGTCCAAAGTGCGAGGAGACATTTCTCCACTTAAAGATTTGAAATAAAATACCTTTTCATTTAAAGCATCTTTCCAATAATTTCTTATGGAGTATTTCAGTGCTTTGTCTGTTGCATAAACTGTTCCGTTAGGAAGCTTTCGGGGCTGTCCGGAGAAGTCAGCATTGTAGTTGGAATTGATGGATTTGATAATGGCAGCGCCATAAACTCTGTTATTAAATGTTGACATAGTAATTTATTTTTGATTGGTTGAACTAAATAATTGATTTTTTGCAAATACTCCAGAAAGGATTTGAGGTAATAAATGTTTGAGGTTTACATCTGTTTCATAACTCAAAACAAATGCTGCTACTTTTTCAAAATTCCCAGAAAAATTTTCGTGCTTGTATCTTCCAAAATCATTCGCAATAGCTTTCTTGAACTCTGTGCACTTGGATTGTTGTAAATAAGGCTCTAAAAGATTGAAGCTATTGTCCGCTGATTTACTCTTACTTAAAATGTATTCGATAACTTGTCCTGCTGCAAATGCAAATTTTTCATCTGTAATATCAACAAGTTCTTCGCCAGCTATAATTGCTGCTACAAAATTTTGATATTCCTTTAATTTGTTTACCATGTTTATATTTGTTTTTGGATTAAAATAGTTAAATAGACTGTACCATATATTCAGTTTTTCTTTTACGCCATATTCATTGTCATTTTTAATATCATCTAAAATGCTATTAAAAACCAATTCGTAAAAAATGTTGCTGTCAATGGTGTTTCGTTGCGATTTATAGACAAAATCATAAACCGCTTTCCTATATTTTGAGTAAGAATCAAATCGGTTTGTATAATGAATGTTTGGCGTTTTGGTTCTGTCTTTATAATCTTCGGGGTCTAAATCTTTAAAGTAGTCTATTTTAAAATATTTGTTTTCTATTAGTGGTTTTAAGACTTGCTGTTCCAAATCGAAAATTGTTTTTATAAGCGGATAATACTTATTTGATTTTCCTCCCTTTTCTTTAATCTCGAAAAGGTTTTGAATAATTAAATCTTCAATTTTATATTCAAATTTGGATACAAAATCGAAGTCTTTAAAAACAATCCCATCTTTTGTGTTTTGTCGAAAAAGAAGATAATAATTAGAAACTTCACTCTCGTTCGTCTCAACCAATTTCTGAATGATTTCTTTGTATCCAAATTCAAAGCCGCTTTCTCTAAAAATACTGATGACCTTACTTTGCATCATTTCCTCTTTGTAAATAAATATAGGAAGCGGATTAGGAAGCGTCTTGTTTTCAAACATATTAGACAAATCATACAACAGCTTTGCGTCAACGTTTGAAATCCTTCCCGAAATGTCAAAGCTTGCTGTGTGATGCATTAGAAAAGGCATATTGCTATTAAAGCCATTCATAAAATTACTCGTTCCATGAATTACCCCTTGATCATCTGGCTCAGTATTATATTTGTCGGTATTGAAAAGTTTATCATCTAAGTATTTTTTATGGACTGCTTTATAAAGTTCAAGAGGTACATCCAAATAGAAAATGATGTAACTACTGTCATCTAAGGGCTGTACTTTCAGTAATTGTTGTTCAAGCTCTGTTATTGAATTTTTAACACTCTCTTTTTCTGCTTTATCCGTTGTCTCTTTTATCCGTACTTTTAGTGATTCAATCTTATTTTCCAGTTTTTGATACTCGACGGCATTTTCATTCACTATCTTGTCAAGCAATTTAGAAAATTCATTATGTACGAAGAAGTTTTTAAATTCAATGTACTTTTCTGTTGCGGTTTCAGCATCAAAGAGAGCAAATGCTTTGTTGAAATAATCTCCAAAGCGTTCATATATCTGTTTTTTCTTTCTTGTCTGATTGCTTTTGTATTTCTCCCCACCTTCCAAGTGTTCTCGTTTAAATGCCACAGCAAATGGTGAACAAGTATGAATAGCTTTCATCGGTAAGTCAAAACATTTGTTTGTATCAATACACCAAGCATTTTGATGGAAGACTTTACACGAATTTAAAAAAGTGGAGATTTCATTTTTTTGCTTAGTTGAAAACTGCTCATACTGAAAGTTTTCAAAATCTATAAAAGCATCTCCTTTTTCATTTGAATTCAATTGCAAAATAATATGAATCCCTACTTTTGGTATAGACCCAAGAGTTAAAAACTCATCATCTAATGTATCCGTAAAATTTATAAGTTCTCTAATCATAGTTGCAATTTACTAAATATTTTCAAATATAGTTCTAATTTTATATCTTTGCATTCAGGGGAACTTACAATCGCACCATATTGGAATTGAAATAATATTGTTCTCATTTTAGTTTCCCTTTTTTATTCTCATCACAGTTCACCACCTCCACATATCCCATACCCTGAGAGTTGTACACTCCCAACCCAGAATTCAGCAACAGCTCTACAAACCGTTTTTCTGCGGTTACTTTTATTCCCAGATTCATCCAACCGCGGATCTTGGTTTCCTCTTCTTTTCCTTCTTTAATGGTGATTAAACGGGATTTAAAAGGTGTTTTCATCGGGATAATTTTCACCATCAGCAATGCAGAAGAAGCCGTTGCGTCATCGTAACAAGTTCTGATTTTACTCCGCCAGTTATACATCAAACTTTCAGCAAACTTAGGACTATCTGGAGATAGAAAACTATACTTACCATCCTCTGTCCGCAACCCGGCTACTATTGGTGAAAGAGGCTTCAGTTGCATATTGATAATTTCATTATCCTTGTGTTGTTGCACCGGATTGGGAAGGCTTTCCACCGATTTCACCCTAAAAACAGCTCTGGATTTTTTATCCGCAATTTCTATGGTTTCACTCTGAAACAAGCCCTTCACAAAGCTTTCCATTGCCTGGGGTAAATGAAAGGCCACCTGAAAGTTGGCTTCATCGCCTGTCAATCTCATTCGGTCTCCTTCAATTTTAAACGGTACTTGCAACTGCGAAAACGTAAACAGTTTAAATCCTTTTCCGTATCCCTTTTCATGCAGGAAATCTGCATACTGCACATCTCCTTTCGAAATAATGCGATAGATGGCAGATGACAAGGGATATTGATAGTTTATGGGCATTACAGAATGGCGCGCACTATTTAATTTTATTAGAAAATTCATATTGAAATGTATTGTATAAATTTAATAAAAATATTCAAATCAAAGAAAACTTTTCGATTTTGGCTTGGTGAATTCATCTACTCTCATACCCATCTTTAAACCTCAAAAACTTCTCTGCATCCTTTGGGTTCTTCTTCATCCATTTGTTTATCAGTTCAGTGTTGTGTTGCAGTTGTTGATAATCTTCAACCCTGTAAACGGACTGTCCATTATTCTTAATTTCATCTAAAATCTGTTGGCGGATTTCCATTTTGCTACGGATGCTTTCCGAGTACCATTGCATGGAATAATATCCCGTAAAAAATGTAATCAATAAAGTGAGGGAAAGCATAATCATTATTCCTCCAAAAAAATATTTGAATAATTTGGATTTTGCTGTGAGCTTCTCAATTTGTTCAGCTGCAGGAACAGAAAAATTAACATCAATACTTTTGGGAATTGAATCTATGAATTCCTTCCTTTTTTGACCTTCTCGTATTGAAAATTCTTCTGCTTTTTCCAAAGCTTCATTTGATTTACGCAAGGTTAATTCTGTGATTCCAATCATGTTCAGAATATCCTCCAATGCATTTCTGACTTCAAGAGATTGTTTTGAATTTTCTTCATTGGTCTCAATTACTTTTTTCAGTAACTCGAAACCATCGGTTGGTGTTGGGTTTTGTTGTTCCATTTTATCTGAATTTTCGTTTTTTTCGTTTTAATAATTCGTCATCAAGTGATGAAGTGAACGTTGGCTTCAATAACTCCGATGCCATTTCTACAAGTTGTTTTCCTACAGAAGTTGATTTTGCCTGTTCATCTTTTTTGAATTGAAAATGATCTGTAAGACTGATATTTTCTGATTTTTCCACATTTTCCTGCAGTTTTTGTTTGATGTCTGTGATCTTCAGTTTATTGGTGATCTCCGAAAGTTTGTAACCAGATTTATATTCACGTGCGGTTTGGTGATTAAGATCTTCAAATCGTACGATCCTCATTCCCGAAATTCCCACTTTTTCATTTTGTGAAAGGGTAATCCGATAACCTGATCTTTTCATATTTTCCGTAAGTTCATCGAAGTTTTTTGAAGTTTTAAGGCAGGAATCCAATGCAATTAACATCTGTTTTTTCTTTTCTTTACCAATTTCAATGTCGGTTTTCAAATTCAGTTCCTGACAAACTTCACGGACGGCTTTGCCAAAGTTCTCTCCAATTTTATGAGCTTTAATAGTGTTGACACCATGTGTATTCACCCGATTTACGATAAAGTGTATATGCTTTTGCTTTGTTGACGAATGAATATCCAGAACCATTTGGTTATCTTCTGTCACTCCAATTTTCTTTAATGCTTTTAAAGCCAATTGCGTGAGTTCGTCATTAGAAAGCTGGTCGCCAATGGATTTTTCAGGAGAAATATATCCGGTCAATGCCCAGTTTTTAACATTTTTGTTTCGGTCTGCAACGGTTTTCATTTCTTTAAATTGTTGTTCCGGATCCTGGCTTAATAAATTCTTCTGATAAACCCGCTGCGCTGTTCCTTTGTCGTTGCCGTTGTATTCGATAGCGATTTTGGAGATTCGTCTGGTTGTGGCGCTGTTATTCATTTTCAATCTTATTATTCTGTTTGTTGAGTATTTTGTTTCTCGTACAGATATTGATAAATCAGTTGGGTAACGTTTTCGATTTCCCGTAGGATTTCCTTCTTATTTTCAAATTCCGAAAACTCACGATGCCTCAAAAGATTTCTTATTCTTACGAAATGATTTCCATATTGCAAAAGCACTTGATCGGTTTTAAATTCATTTATTCTGAGTTCTTTTTCGGTCAGAAGTAAGCGAAGGTATTTTGAGATTTTCAAATTGTATTTCGAGGCTTGTTTTTCTATTTCTTCAAATTCTTTTTCCGTGAATCTTATTGAAACAACTTTCAAAAACTGTTGTGATGTTTTCTTCTTTAGCCCACCTTTTCTACCAATGGTTTGAAAGTGTTTTTTTCTTCTTTCATCCGCATCTTTCTGTTCCTGTTGTTTGGAAATCTGAAGGATAAAATCTTTCAAAAAATCGTTTTCCATTTACTATTGTTTAATGATTATTCTTCTAAAATTTGTGTATTGATATTTCTATTTCAGCGCTTTCAAGACGTTTTTCGACGATAGGAGAAAAACCAAAAAGTTTCAATTTTACAGTAAGCGATCATGCTTATTGTAAACATTGAGTACTTTTTGCACTAACTATCTACCAATTTTTCTGCGTCGCTGTTCTGGAATTTCACTTGTAGTCAAAAATTCATTCAGGTCTTTATAATGTTGATACAAGATTCTGACATCTTGTGCATTTGGAAATTCATTTCGTAGTATTCTCGTGGCATCATCTCCGGTTCTGTCATTATCCAAAAAGAGTTCAATATTTGGGTAAATCTTGAGCATTTCTGTTGTTCTTTTAATCATCGAAACAGAGTTGAGAATCAAATAATCTGATGGTGATTTTTCAAGCGGTTTTTCCAAAATTCTGAATGACAAATAATCCGTAAAACCTTCAAAAAGTCGAAGTGTTTTTGAACCATTTTTTAGAGTGGAAATATCTTTTTTCCCCAGACAGATTTTGATATGTGGATTGCGGATTTCGTATCCTCCGGAATCATTTTTGAAGCCAATTCCGAAATAATTTCTGCCGTTCAGTTTGTAATGAATTTCTTCCAGTTGTGATTTTTGAGACTTCAATTTCCGCGCTTGCAGATACTGAATGAGTGAAGGATGTTGAACCTTTTTAATTTCTAAAATCTCATAACTTTTAGAGGGGTTTTCTAATGAGAAATCTTGCGGTTGAAAAGAAGAAAAATTCTGCTTTGCTGCCCATTCTAAAACTTCTTTTACCGTAGCGTTCTGATATTTTTGCATAAAATCGGTGTTGTTACCGCCAATTCCTTCTGAAAAAAGATACCAGAGATTTAGTTTTTTATCGAGTTTAAAAGAGGCCTGGGATTCGTTGGCAAAAGGATTGAGATACCAGGCTTCTTTTTCATTTTGTTTCGTGGGAAGGTGTCCGAGAGAAAGGAGGACTTCTTCCAACGTGATGCTGTTAAATTGTTTGCAGTTCATAAAATAAGTTTTGTGTTTTGTTTAATTAAGATTTTTTGAAATTCGCCTACCTTCTTACCTAAACCTTTATTGATCGTTGTTTGCAAGTGTTTTCTTTCTTACCTCTCATTACCTGCTTACCTTTATTTTATTCATTATTTTAGGTAATTAGGTAAGTTGATTCCTTTTTAGTTACCTTGTCATAAATACAGTATTAATAAGAGTTCCAAATGATTTCAGGTAAGTGGTAAGTGGTTTTTGAGATTTTTAAGTATTTAATGAGTCTTCAATCTTTCTTCTGATCAAATAGCCATAAACTTGTCTTTTCGGATGCTTGATTCTTTCATAATTCATGGCAGTTAGTGCTTTACCAATTTTCACGATGTTAAGTCGCACACCAAGTGCATTGCTCATCGCCAGCATAATGTCTAAAGGAGTCAAAAATTCGCTTTGCAGTTTAGATTTTTCAAAATGGGTAAGTATAATTTCCTGTTCCAGAGAAACCTGTTTGAATTTCTCATTCCGCTTTTCGTTCTCTAGAATATCTTCTGCCGTGAGTTCGGAATTGTAGTTTTTTCTTTCAAAAGCATTGTAATATGCTTGTGACCAGACTTTTTCAATATCAATTTCTTTGGAATAATTGAAATCAATCTCCAAAACTTCAAAAATCTGCCAGCGTACACTTCCTGTTTCGTCGGTCAAAAAATCGGATCGGTTGGTGGATCCACAAAATGAAGCAGTTCTATGCATCAATGAGGATTTACGATCATAAGGCAATCTCGCATTGACGGTATTTTTAGAAATGAAAGACTTCAAAATATTAACATCTGTTTTGGACATTACCGAGAGCTCATCAATATTAATCAGAATGTTCTTGCATAAAGCAATGAGGCCGTCTTTATCCACACCAATATCTTCTGTATAATACTTTTCCATAGTTGAGGGTATCAAAAATCGAAGAAAGCTGGTCTTGCCAGAATTTTGTTTAGTATTGAACAAAACGAAGCATTGTTTATTGACGTAACCTTTCTTTAATGAACACAAAACGATTCTTGTTAGCCATTTTTCAAAATGATTTTGAAAAGAAGCATCATCAGTAGTCTTCACATAGCTGCACAGTTTTTTGATGTGATCTTCTTCGTCCCACTCTGGAAGGTTCTTGAAATAATTTTCCAACGGATTGTACCGGGAAATCAAATGGCTTCGCATGAGAATTTCCAGTTTACTCAGGGTAACATTGATTCCCGTCTGTATCAATTCAATGTACAGGGAATTGAGATTGAGTTCTTCCCAGTCGGTATTTTCCGTTTTGATCTCGAATTCCAATGCAATTTCGTTGTATCGGATTTGGTATTTCTTGTCAATGTAACGAATGATGCGGTCGAAAACGGTTGTTGTATTTCCTGTGGACTGATAGAGATTACCTTCACTATTCATCTTGAATTATTTAGATAATTTTCTATAATTCCGATTTACATCTTCATCTATTTCAGAAAGAGTTTTTCTTTTACCGTTTCTAATCCATTCTAAAAGTTCATCTTCAAAAAAATAAAGTTTCTTCCCGTTCTTATAACACGGAATTTTTCGCGTTCGCACAAGGGTGTAAATAGTTGGCTTTGCCTTGCCAAGTATTTGACAAGCCGCATCGAGATCAATTGGGATTTTTTTGTCAGAAGATTTTGCAGAAGTTCTACTGTTCTCTACCAGAGCTTTCAGTTCTGCAATCTGATCATTAAGAAACGCGACTGCTTTTGGCAGGGTTTCAAAGGAAATTTCATTGCTTTCCATAACGATTGTTTTTGATTGTTATGGTGCAATGATATGAAGTGATGAGCCAGTGTAGCGATAAACACGCAATCACAGAGGAATCACAGAGAAAACACTACGTTTTGTAATTTTTAAAGATTATTTGTACTCGGCTAAATCATCTTGTAGCTTAATAACAGTTTCTTTTGTGTCGGGATCTGATAAATGACTTTTTATAGTACGGATAGAATACTTATGTAATTTTTGAAAATAATTTTTTAAAAATTTTGAAATCTCTTCTTGATATTGATGACTTCTACCTCCAAAATGATTCCAAATATTCCAACCAAAGTGATAAAGATCTGTAGTAGAAAAATTTTTTGTTTCAACTAATATTGGATTTGAAATAATTTCTTTCCTCGAATAAGAAGCAACTGCATCGCAAATAAAATCTAACTCTTTGTCTGAAACATATAGAGCGAATTTATGTTTAGTATAATTGAGTGCAATTTGCAATTTTTCCTGGTCTTGTTGTATTTTTTTCTCTTGTTCAATTTTACGTATTACAGCTGTATCTGAACTGCTTTTAACGGGAATTTCTAAATTTTCCGTAGTGTTAACTATTTGAATGCTATTTGTATCAACCTCTTGCTTATTAGCATCACTCTGATTGAAAGATTTATCAACAATCTTTTTATTTTTTAATCGTTTGTATATTTCGCTCCATTCCCGTCCGATAAAAATTAAAATTAAATTTTTAGAATGCACATATGATTG
>DAMBHY010000026.1:0-403 GCA_032068765.1 Dysgonamonadaceae bacterium
ACTAAAAAGAAGAGTAGCCTAAAAAGGCTACTCTTTTATCGGACAACAATGAAAATTAATATACATCATGGATTAATTTATCCTCTTTAATGCTATTTTTGACAAAAAAACCATGCTTTTTAAAAAAAGTAAATCTACTTTTCAAATGTAATACAGCTTTATTTCCGAATTTTGAACTTGCTCGCAAATGGTTATGAATCATGCGAGATTCAGGAAAGTAAATAACAGGAATATTAAATTCCCATGCCCGCAAACAAAGATCTTCATCCTCTACATATAAAAAATAATTTTCATCAAAACCACCTAATAAATTATATACTGAAGAGGGCATAAATAAAGCAGCTCCAATAGCCCAATCTATATATTGAATTTGAGAATAATTCATTTCCTTGCAGAGATAATT
>DAMBHY010000026.1:413-11679 GCA_032068765.1 Dysgonamonadaceae bacterium
TTATTGATAACTTTATTAGCAATATTATCCTTACCTTTTGTAAGCAATCTATTAAAAAATATTGATAATGTCATAAATTTTCTAACCGAAAATTGAGTAGTCAGATCTGGATTTAGAAGTTTTGGAGCAACTATTACATCCTTATCTATATTTTCTAAAAATAAAAAAAGTAATTCGATGGAATTATTCTCCAATATAATGTCTGGATTAATTATTGCAATATATTTTCCCTGAGAGGCCTTTACTCCTATATTATTATTCTCACCAAACCCTTTCAATTTTCTATTTTCAATAATTTTCACATCAGGATAATGAGAAGAAATAAAATTCACACTATCATCAGAAGAACAGTTATCAACATAGATTACCTCAAAAGAATAACATTTATTGATATTGAATTTATATATTGATGAAAATAAAGACTGAATATATTTTAAATGATTCATACCAACAGTTATTATTGATATATCTATTTTATGATCTTTCATTAGAATAAATTATCTTAAAGTGGAATAAAAAAACATTTGTAATCTATATTTTATTTGGAAAAACAGTGTATTAGTTGTTTTTTGGGATGTGGTAGATGCATTATTGCTGTGCCTACGATATCTAATAAGTTTGTTAGGAATAATAACTGGACTTCCATATTTTTCTGCAATAAGTGCAATCCACATATCATGCATCTGTATAGTCTGCGGAATAGGAAGAATTTTATTTAATAACTCGCTACGAAAAGCCATACAACAACCAACATATGTATTCCTTATAAGATTTTTAAAATAGCCCAGTCTTGATTTATATATACTAAACAAATCTTGACAAATTATTACATCTTGTCCATCGATTAACTCAGCATTATGAAGAACTATATCATATTTATTTAGCTTATCAATAACTTTTTCTATTTTATCAGCTTCCCATATATCATCTTGATCTGCTAAAAAAATAAATTCTCCTTTAGCATGTATTAATGCGTTCTCAAAATTATGAGTCACCCCTCTTTTCTTTGTATTCTTAAAAATTTTTATTCTTGAATCATTAAATGACTTCAAAATAGATATTGTATTATCCTTACTATCATCATCAGAAATTATTAGCTCATCATCATTCTTTAGTTGTTTTAATATAGATTCTATTTGAGGCTTTAAATATTTTGCACCATTATAG
The DNA here is from genome assembly GCA_032068765.1 of Dysgonamonadaceae bacterium. Taxonomy (GTDB): domain Bacteria; phylum Bacteroidota; class Bacteroidia; order Bacteroidales; family Dysgonomonadaceae; genus DAMBHY01. The sequence continues at coordinate 1,581 of DAMBHY010000026.1, forward strand.
GTAGCCATGCATACACTTACGCTCATAGATTCATATTTTTAAAAGCTTGTAAAAATTTTTCTGCAGAATTATCCCAGTTCTTTTCTCCATAAAAATATTCTGCTTCAATATTTGAGGACATTTCTTTTACCAACTCTGGTTTATTATAAAGATGATCAATAGCATCCATTATAGCATTTCGACTTTTTGGCTTAATTAATAATCCTGTTTTTCCATCTTCTATCATTTCGGGTAGTCCGCCAACATTAGATGCTATAACGGGTTTTTTAAATGCAAACGCAGACATAACTACCCCACTCTGCGTTGCATCGGTATATGGGCAAATAACGACAGAACTTTCCTGAATTAATTTAGCTAAAATTTCAGGCTGAATAAATTCATTAATAATATTTATCTGAGGATGATTTAAATAAGGTTTTATATCAAAATCAAATTCTCCACTACCAGCAATTGTTAAGGATATATTATAATTCTTTTTATCTCTCAAATATAAACAAAAGGCCTCTAATAAATATTTTACTCCTTTATAAGGTGAAATCCTACCAAAAAAAAGTATATTAAAACAATCTGAATGCTTACATTGAAGCTTAGAAAAACAAGTAAGATATTCATAAACACTAAGAAAAGAAGCAAAAACTTGATTGGGACTTTGATTAAAATTTTCAATAAAATCACTTCGTTGATTCTTATTTAAAAGAATTTTATGCTTTATTAAAGAAAAATAAATTTTCCTGAAAAAATTATCTACTAAGAAATTTTCGCCAGAATGTAAAAATGGATCGTGCACAAGTAAAAGTGTTTTTTTCCTATAATATAATGATGTAACAAAATAAGTCAACATATGACTATCGATTAAAATTACATCCGGATTTATATTTTTTAAAAGCTGATTAATTTTATATGAGTTATATAACTTTTTTAATATATGAGAATTCCTTACACCTTTTACTACATAAGTTTTTTCTAAAGGAATTAAATGTTTGAATCTTTGCAATTGTTTTACGTCTTTACCAGATGAGATCAAACTACTTAACTGATTTTTGTCCAGATAATTATAAACTTCATATAAGGCTTCTGTTATAAAATAAACATCATTATTTTTATTAAGTGCATTAACTAAAGAAACATTGGCATCAAATGCAAATGCTGATAAAAAAGCAATTCTCATTTCTTATTTTTCCTATTTATATAAAAATGTTTTAATGCTAATATAGAAGCATAAATAATCTCAGGTATGGTTATATTATATTTTCTTCTCCTTTTAATAAAATAGCCAATGTTGAAAAATCTTTTTTCAAACGATTGAGATAAAATGAATATTCTTTTTTTTTGAAAATAAATATCTTTATAATTTTTAATATTTTCAAAATAGATTCTATCTATTTTATTATCTGGACAATTAGATTGAATAAAAGAATTATACCAATCCTTTTCTTGGTTTATAGAAAGTAATTTAATATTTTCTTTACTTGATTTTGTTATTGTGATAGAGCTTTCCCTATATAAAAATAAGACTAACTGGGTATGAGCAATTCCTTTTTTTTCCATTGCAATAAAAGATGATATATCATCAGAAGCCCATGCCAGCGGTAATTTATAAAAGCCACCATTGTTTACTAAAGTTTCCCTTCGATATACAAAATCAGAAATAAATTGATGACGATATTCCTTCATTCTATGCCAAATATTTTCATAGACTGATTCATATTCCGGCCATGAGGGGGTTATCCATAAAGGCTCAGAATTACTATCAATTACGCAAGTTCTACAGTGAAAAACATCTAAATGGGGATACTTATTTATTAGAATAAGAATTTCTTCCAAAAAATTTGGTTCAAATTTATCATCATCACCCATAAGAATAAAAAATTCGCCTGTAGCATAGGACAAACATATATTCCAGTTATCTACAACATTAACTGCACCACAATTTCTTTTATTTTTAAAATATTGAATTCTTGGATCAGAATATCTCGCAACAATTTTTTGCAAATTCTCAGGCGAATTATCATCAACAATTATTAATTCAAAATAAGGATAAGTCTGAGATAATATGCTTTGAATACATTCGTCTAAAAAACGAGCTTTATAAGCGGGTATTGCTACAGTAAATTTTTTTTTTAGCACCATTTACTAGTTTTCAATTCAACTTCTAATTTTTATTCTGTTTGCTTTAGCTATAAATATATAAAGTATAAACCAAATAATATATTGATAGTATTTGAAAATTTGAAAATTGAAGATTCCAAAATAAGCTGCCTTAATCAAAATTAGATATACCATTGCATCCTGCATTTGAATGACTCCCGGCTTAATTTTTCTTAAAAGAAAACGAGAAATAACCGAATAACATAATAGGAAAATAATTGTCCCCCAAATATTGAAATCGATATACAAGGATCCCACAAATGTTTTAAACAAATAAACAGGAATTTTTTTAGTATTTGGTTCTTTCCAACCGAATAAATCTCCAAAAGTGAAATTTCCGTTAAAAAATGCTGGAGAATCCCAAAATACAGTTGCCCAATTAATAAAAGGCTCACAAAAATATGAGACAATCCACAGCAACATGTCCTGATTACCAAATCTTGACTGAGAGATAAGTAGAATAGCAGGAATAAAAAGAGCCAACATAATAACGGTTAAAATTAAAAATATACGCTTTTTTCTTCTACTAATGTTATTTGAAAATAATAAAAAACTGACAATTAAATCTCCGAACAAGAAAAAAGAAATTCCTCTAGAGCTATAAACTTTCATTCTTATAAAACCTTCTATAAGAACTAATAAAAACAATAGTAAAGCTCGAAAATTATTTTTCCCTGACTTCGAAAAATAAAAAAATATTAATAAGTTTGCTGGAATAGAGAATATACTGGCAAAATTAGCCGACCAAGCTTTGATTCCGCCCCTTTCACTACTTAAGTTGTATGCTTCCATTGCATCTTTTACTTGCAAAGAATCTTGAAAATTAATAATAATACTCCCACTAAAAGAAATTACTGAAATATAAAATAAAAATGTAGCAATAGGTTTTGATATCTGTATATGAATTTTATTTGAATTGATTCTCCATAAAGGATATATAAATAACCAAAAACAAATATGAAAAAATATAAAAGGCCATATTGATATCTTGACCCTTTGCAAGTGAGTCCATTGATAAATATCTGGATTAATCCCAATAATTGCAGTAAAAGCAAAAAAAGAATAAAAAGCTAAAATAAAAATATTTATACTCATTCCTTTTTCTCTTCTAATACATATCATTAGAGGAATTAAAAATAAAATAAAATTAAATATTAAAATGTCCATTATTAAATATAAAAAAGCTTTTTTAATTGCTCTACCAATTAAATCATTACTTATTGAAAATCAGCTATATTTTTTTTCAATAAGTATGATCTAATAAAAGATTTATGATCATTTAATTTGTATCTCTATTTCTTTTAAAGAACTATAGAACAATCGAACTATAACCCCATACAATATAGCAACTGAATTCAAATATTTTCTCTGTTTCAATTTTTTCTTATTTTATACAAAATTTGAATCAATATTTTATTTTTTAAAATATAAATATTCAATATAAAATAGTAAATAATCATTAATATACCACCGATGATAGAAAACACAATATTTGAAAGTAATCTTTCGCTTTTAATCATAATGACAATAAAAAATATAGGTAAGGATAAAAAGAATTGTATCAAAAAATTCTTAACTGGAAATTTTATATCTAAATTTCTTTTAACAATAATCTGCGCACCAAGCAATATAGAAAGCTCACAAATTACCCAAACCAAAGCCGATCCTACACTTTTGAGATAACTTACCAAAAGAATATTCAATAGTAAACCAAGTATAGCTCCCATTACTGAATTCCAAAGAATTGCCCGGTCTTTCCCCAATGGCATGAGAACTTGAATGATGAGAATCTGCTCGATACCGATAATCACCAGTAAAGGCATTACAATCCTCATAGGCAGAATTGCGCCTTCATATCCAGGTCCCGCAATTAGTTGAATAATCTGAGGAGCAAATATCTCCGTGAACACAATTAAGGGAAATGTGAAAGTGAAGAGAAAACTGTAGGATTTGTAAATTTTATCACGAAATTCCTCCATTCTTCCCTCTGCAACAAGGGACGTCATTCTTGGTAACATTACTCCTGTAAAAGCTGTAAAGACAGCTAGTAGTATGGTATATAGTTTGGTGGCAGTTGTATAATAACCCACCTCCTTTTCTCCTGCAACAAAACCAAGATAAACCACATTGAATGTAGTATATAAGGACGTTAGTATCATATATACACCCATTGTGACTATTCCCGGCAAAAATCTTTTCAGCCTTAATCCAGCAATTTTAATTTGGATCTGTTTACATAAATAGCGCCAATTATAAACTGCATTTACGATTACAGCCATGCTTGTAAGAAAATAATATATTATATAATCTTTTTGCTCCCGTACAAAAATAAAAACTGATACTACATAGACTATTTTAATTATAAGTGTTCTTACAGTAATGTATTTGAAATTCTCTGTTCCTTTATAAAACCATTCCACCAAAAGAAAATTGAAAAACAGTTTAGCAGCACCTATGAACATCAGTTCTTTGTACTGGTAAAATTTTGGAATGACAAAAATCAAAACAATGAGAATAATCAGGCCGGCAAGTGTAAACAGTCCGTTCAAGAAAAAAATATCCCGAAAACTTTCTTCCAATGCATTTTTATCATTTTTATATTTAGCAATTTCTCTGATACCTATTGCATTTACCCCTAACATAGAAACCAGAATAAAATAGTTGATGACACTATCTACAAAATTGCATATACCAATATTATTAACTCCAAGTACTCTGGATATATATGGAAAAGTAAGAAATGTAAACACGAAGCCACTAACCGTAAGAGTAGTGCTGTATAAAAAATTTTTCTTTATGTTCTGTCCGCCCATTAATAATCTATATCGTCATCTGCCAGATCTCTGTAGATTCCAGTAAATTTTAATTTTGCCGGACTGCCCGCAATAAGACTGTATTCAGGAATATCATACTTTTTATTTATTACAGAATTACCTGCAACTATCGTATAATCTGGTGTTTCGGTCCCTTTCATGACAGTACATTTCAACCCAATCCAATTGTTCTTCCCAATTCTTATACTTCCAAATGCAGGACCTGCCTCTCCATTTATCCGTTTTGTTCTATGAAAATTCGTATCAATAATAAGACAATCCCAACCCATCCTTACATAATCACCAATACTGATAGATTTATAACAGGCGATCTTTAAGCTATTTGAATTAAAACCAGTTCCAAAATAAAGTTTTCCTTTCTGCCCTATTGAAATAGCAGATGCGTTTCCTATACTACATGAACTTTTAAAAATAACGTGCCCACCATGATTTTCCCAAACAATGCCTGCATCAGGATAAAGCGATACATTATAGCATCCTAGTCTAATCATTCCGGTTTTAATCCTATTACTCTCTATAGTAACCTTACCTTTCATACGAAGCAATTTCGGTTTATACAATAATATGGGTAAAACGAGAGCTTGCTTAAAAGGAAGATATCGGAAATTAAAGTAGACAATGTGAAAAATGTAAGGAAGATACTTTAAAACATTCATGGGAAAAATATTACTTATCAGGTTTAAAAAACCGATCTTGTTAATTATATAATATTATTCGGAATATATATTATTTATGGAGACTTTACTTGCTGCATCTAACATGGTACCATGATTTTCATTAGTGAATTCATGAAAAAAAACATTTTCACAACCTTTTTTTTCGAGTTCTTCTTTCATCAATACATTCTGGGTATATCTTCCGGCCAAATCCAAAGTACGATCACCCACATATAGATATATTGGCCTGTCTGTTTTTCTGGTATGATAGAGAGGGGCATACTGATCAATATATTCTGATGCAGATGAGGTTGTATTTCCGGTTTCTTCTTTATATACCGTCATATGAGTAGTCATCTGACCACTAAAGGAATAAAGCCCCAGCAGACTGTCTGAATTAATATGATACTTCTGGAGATATGACTTATCAAAAAAAATCATCGATGCAAGATAGGCACCTGCGGAGTGGCCTGTCAAATAGATTTTCTCTCTGCTACCGCCATATTTTTCAATATTCTGGAATGTCCAGTTCATTGCTGCAGCAACATCCTCAATATATGCAGGATGCCTCACATTAGGTGACAATCTGTAATTCACCGAGACAATGATAAAACCTTTATCCAAGAAAGCTTCCGGAATAAATTTGTCCCCTCCAGTCAGATATCCACCATGAACAAAAAATATCGTTGTCAGATTTTTACCATTTTTGGGATAATAAATATCCAAACGACATTTTTCCTTTATATAGGAATCATGAACGGTGTTAATGTCTCCCCTATAAAAAATATCATCCTCCTGGATATAATTTCCCAAATCTGTTGTCTTACCAAAGGCATACTGGTAATCCTCATCATGTTGTCTACATGATACAACAGTAACCAGAAACAGCGAAAACAAACAAAAGCGAATAATTTTATTCATACCTAAAAACTGCTTATTAATAAAGTAACAAAGATCCAGATTTTTATTGATTTTTCAGATCATCAAAAAGACTTTTTGATTAAATTCAAACTATAAGCAGCATATTGAAAAAAAATCGGTTTTTATATCACAGAATAATATTCTACTTTCCGAAAATTCTGTGTAAAAAAGATTTTTTCTCCGTTGCTCCGTAGCCATAACCGTATTTGTTGCCATATCCCATAAATTCTTTATGGACATCATTGACCAGGAATGCGACATGTTTTATTTTTCCTGTACGGATGTTGTTTTCAGCGAAGTCAATGAATGGCATTTCGGTCACTTTCGAACGGGTGACATACAGTGTCAGATCCGCCACGCCGGAAATCAGGAATGTATCGGTGACCAGCATCAGCGGTGCGGTATCCAGGATGACATAGTCATATTTTTCCCTAAGGACATCCACCAACTGCCCGTATCTGCCGTTGGAGAGAAGCTCTGTCGGATTTGGTGGAATACTTCCGGAGTAGATGACATCCAGATAGGGATTGAATTCCGACCTGTGAATAATTTTTTCCACATCCATATCCTCTTCATAGAGATACTCGGTCAGCCCTGTATACCCTTTACTTTTCTTATTATACCGCTGCAACTGGGGGTTACGGATATCAGACCCCACAATCACAACCTTCCTCTTAGGAGACGCCAGCGTGAGCGCCAGATTGACGGAGACAAAAGTCTTACCTTCCCCTTTTATGGTAGAAGTCACCATGACCGCTTTTCCGGTGTCCTCCTTTGGAAGCATGAAGTTGAGATTGGTAGTCAGAATTCTGAAGGACTCTGCCAGCGGAGAAAGATCATTCAGCTGTACCATGTCGCTGTCTTTTCCGGTATTCGGTATTTCTGCAATAACAGGCGTTTCACCCGTAAGTTTCTCCAGATCGTGTTTGGATTTCACTTTATTGTCAAAGAGTTGCTGCAGGTAGATGATTCCGGCAGGGATCAGACCACCGATGATCAGGCCTGCGAGGAGCATCAGCATTTTCTTCGGTGATACCGGTTTCAGGGAGGCATACGCCTTGTCAATCACCCTGGCCTTCTCGCTGTTCATGGCCAGTGTAATATTATTTTCTTCCCTTTTCTGTAGCAGCATCAGGTAGAGATTTTCCTTGATTTCCTGCTGGCGCTGAATGCTTCTGAAGAGTTTTTCCTGTGCCGGCACTTTTGCAATTTTACTGTCAGCTTTTTCCTGCTCCTGCTGGATATTGTTTTTGGTGAGCATAAGATTGCTTCTTCCTTTTACAAGGCTTTCGATGATGCCGGTTTTCACTTCACTGATCTGCCTTGTCAGGTCTTTCACCAAAGGGTTCTGCCCGGTAGCATTCTGAAGCAGGCGGTTGCGTTCCATCACCAGCGCATTATAATTTCCGATAGCGCCTGCAGCACTGGCATTGTCGAGACCTGTGCTGGAAGGCAGTATTTCCGCATTTCCCTGTCTCTGAATGACCTGCAGCAAAGAATTGGTCAGGTCAATCTGATTTTCAATTTCGAATATCCGGCTTTTGGTCTCTACCGACTTATTGATATTGATCCCGGCCTCGGTATTAATGTCCACGATTTTGTTCTGTTCCTTGAAGCGTTCTTTTTCATCCTCTACATTGCCCAGATCTTTGCCAATCTGCAAAATCCGTCCATCGATAAACGCTGCTGTTTTGCGTGCTTCCTCATTTTTATCCATCAGGGCATCACGGTTGTAGTCGGCCACAAGACCGTTGAGGATATCTTTGGCTTTCTGCTGTTCCGGATATTTCATTGCGAGTTGAATAACCGTTACATCTTTGTTGGCCAGATCTGCCTCCAGAAGTTTCTGGTAATCTTCCACTGCCTTATCAAACGGGGCAACCGTAATCAGTACATCCTTCAGATTTTCGTCATCCGTCTTTCTGATATCATATTTGGTGTTTTTCAGAATCATGATACTGGCAAAAGGAAGGCTGATGGTCTTGCCAAACTGAGATCTGAGCTCCGTTTCCAGTTCTGGAGAACTCAACGTCAGCTGATCTCCTTCGATATGTACTTTCAGTGGTTTTTTGAAAAATTTTTCGTCGGGTTTTTCATTGATGACTTTTACCATTACCGGGCTGCTCTCCCTGTAAAGTTCTGTATTTCTGAAAAAACCAGGCTGGAAAACCGCCGTCTGCAAATCGAGTTCGCGCACAACAGAAGCCATCAGGTTTTTGGACTGGAAGACCAGTACCTCATTGTCAACACTTTCGCTGGCCATCCCGCCAAAAGGACTCAGACTACTGGCCAGACTTCCCAAATCGCCACCACTTGTATTTTTAGCATCTTTGATCAGGACTGTTGATGTTACCTGATAATTGGACTGCATGGTTTTTAAAAGCAGGAAAGTCAGGATTCCCATTATCAGGGGCCCCCATACAAACCATTTCCATTTTTTCAGATAAGGTTTCAGGATCTCTCTGAGTTCTTCTTGCTGTGTTGAGTTTCCGGTTTCGGTTGCCGCAGTATTGCTCATTATTATTTTTTGGAAAATGTAAAATTATTGCAAATGTTATCTATCTTTCTATCTGAAAATCAAGGTAATAATGGTCACCACTATACCCGCAACACTTAAATACATGGGCATATTGGGATCAAGTCTGGAAGTTTTTTCTCTGGTGTTGTTGGCAGATACAATGATCACATCATTCTGTTTGAGGTTGTAAAACGGAGAATTGATCAGATTTGCATCTGTAAGATTGACATATCCTTTGGTGATGTTTCCGTTTTCATTCCGGACAATCAGCACATTATTTCTTGTACCATACATCGTCAGATCCCCTGCCAGCCCGAGTGCATTCATGATGGTTCCCTTCCCGTTCGGCAGCAGATAATCTCCCTGACGGTTCACCTCCCCCAGCACCGTAACCCTGAAGTTGGCCAGCTGAATACTGACAGAAGGATCAATAACATATCGGGATACTTTTTCTTTGATTTCATTTCTGAGTTCAGTAATATTTTTACCGGTAGTACTGATCACCCCCAGATAAGGTAAAGAGATATTGCCGTCAGGATCTACGAGGTACATCGGACCGGTAATACTGCCCTGTCCCAGACTTGGTGTATTGCTCCCACCATTGGCATTGCCCTGGATAACATCAGAACTTGCATAATTCTGGTTGAAAGGCGCTACTACCCTGGGATCTTTTGCCATAATGTAAATGGCAAGCTGGTCTCCTGGCTGAATTGTATTGTTTTTGTAGTGATTGACAGAAGCATCTATTGCGATCTGCTCAATATTCTGCATGTAATTCAGTTCACTGGCCTTCTCTTTCTCGCGGGTTTTGCATGAAACCAAAAAAATAAGCATGGCAAGGAATGAAAAATATCGGTATGTCATGGTAAAATAAAATTGCTGCAAATATACAACTTAAAACTTTGTTAAATTATTGCGCCGCAAGATAAAAAAAAGAATAGGACCTGTTTAAAATTTTACCGAAATTTTTTATATATAGCCTCAGGAAATCATCTTTGCTAAATTTTAATGCTCTTTTGAGC
>DAMBHY010000027.1:0-11504 GCA_032068765.1 Dysgonamonadaceae bacterium
GAAGCCCTTAAAAGCTTCTCTTTTCTATATTAATTTTTGTCGGTTAGTAGTGATTTTTAATATTGGAATACTCAATTCTCTCCTTGCTGTTTTCGATGATTTCAGAAATGCTTTTGTCTCGTTCCAAAAAGATGACTTTGAGTTTGGTATTGTTCTCTGTCAGTTGGAAGGTTGCCCTGTTTTTTCCGTTGTCGGCGACAATGGTATAGCCCTGTAGAAATTTTTGAATATCGTCTGCTTTCAGGTTTTTGGAAAACGATAAGTCTTCGTTGATGATTCCGAATTTTCTAAGGTCTTCGGTTGGTAAATGTTCTGTTTGCATAATATGTAGCGATTAATTGGTTTGCGTTGTTCAGGTCGTTAAGGAAATGCGCAGGATTGATGCTTCTGCCATATTCCTTTACTGCAAAATGCAGGTGAGGCCCGGTAGAGTTTCCGGTGTTTCCGCTTTTCCCGATGATGAAGCCCGCCCTAACTTTTTCTCCTGCCTTGTAATACATTTGTGAAAGGTGCAGATAGGCGGTTTCAAATCGGTCAAAATGTTTGATTTTGATGTAGTTTCCACCACCTTTGGAATCCCAACCTGACTCGGTAACGATTCCGTCAAGGACGGCGTAAACATTTTCATAGTCGGCTTTCAGATCGATGCCGTTGTGCATTTTTTGCATTCCAAAAATGGGATGAAACCTTGAACCGTAACCTGAAGTGATGGACAGGTTGTTTTTCAGCGGCATCACGATTTTGGATAAGGATGGCATCCAATCTTTTTCATCAGAAATATCAATTGGTTGCAGTAATTTGCTATTGCTTTTACTATTATCATTTTCACTCCTTAAAATCAGTTGATGTAGGGAATCTTCCAGTTTTTTATAGTGCATCTTCCTGAATTGTTCTGCACCAATATACTGCTTAATCAATGATTTCAGGGAGTCCAGTTCCGTCCTGATGTCCGATTTTGAATTAAACTTTAATACATCCTTCCAGGATTTTTTGTCTTTTTTGTCTTTGCTTTCATCCATTTTTTGAATAGGAATGATAGTCTCACTTTTTTGTGGCAAGGTCGGCGTCAGCGTATTAAACTGTGCTGAGAGGCAGTTTCCCATCAGAAAAAGGATTGGTAAAAGGATTTTAATTATTTTTTGTAGCATTATTTTATTCTTTTGTAAGTTCGTTTACGATGAGTTCCACCTCTTTGTTGATTTTTCTGAAATTGGTCATCAGCACGTCATCTTTCCGGTCTTTTCCGGTTTTGTCGGTAAAGGAGTAATAGACGGGCATTTTCACATAGTTCTGTTCCTCTTGTTTGATGGCTTTTAAATCCAGATTGATTTTTCCGTTTACGGCGGAAGTTTTGTATTCCTCGGTGTCGTTTTCTTCGCCCTGGGCAATCATTCCAACCATCTCACCGGTTTTGAGCGCGGCTATCTTTCCGGCAGGAATCATATTGTCCATTTTCTCGTTGATACTCGTGGTGGTTCCCTGTTGTGATATGGATTGGGAATAGGATTTCTGCTTGATTTTTCCGAACAGTTTTTCGAGCCAGTCCAAAGTGTTCTTGTCCCTTGCGGAACCCGACAGAATATTCCCGACAATTGCGGAGATGGTATCGGCGACTTCCTTTTTATAGAATTGCCGCAGTTGAGGAATTTCCTGAAGCCCGAGTAAAACCGCAACACGGTTGCTTCTTGCCGTTGCTACTACATTGTCGATTTTGTGGATATAGATCGTCGGAAATTCATCTGCTATAATTCCTCCCGGCAAATTGTGTTTTGAGTTGATCAATCGTAAAGTCCTGTTCAGAACCGAGGAATAAAGTGCGGAATTAATATCCTGCGTTCCGGGATCGGATGCCAGAATCAGGATGGACGGATTTTCCCTGTCGGTAATCTTCAGTTCGACTTCGTCACCCGAAAACACCCAAAAACTTTCCTTGGTCGCCAATCGGGACATAAAAATTTTAAGGGTTCCGATCTGTCCTTCCAACTGATCAAAGGCCTTGTTGTCATAAGCGGTCTTGAACGGCGATAACAGCGACAAAATTTCTTCATTGGTAAAGAGTGCATCAAAAATTTCCTTATAACTGCGGTTCATAAAAGAAAGGATATGCGGTAAATCAGAATATTTCCCATTTTCAAGTGTGGCAAAAAAGTAGATGCACGACGAAAGGAAATTGATGGCCGACTGCGTGAAAAACGCATCAGAACCGCCTCCCGAACTTGAACCGCCTTTTTGAAGCGAGGAAACCATCGATTCAGCCATTTCCTGTGCTTCGGCCAAAGTCTGGATGTACTCTTTTCTAAACGGGTTGACTCTTTTGGATTTTTCGACGTCGTTCAGGTTGATGACGTGGAACTGGTGCTGGTAGTCCTTATCCTTACTTTTTTTGAGCAGATAATGGTAATAGGCAATCTGCGCCAAATCGGGAAATTTGAAATCATAAATACAAAGACAGAATCCTTTGCCAATCATCTGCCTAATCGCCGGATTGATGACCCCGAAAGATTTTCCCGAACCGGGCGTTCCTATTACCATTGTTCCCCGAAACGGATTGATATTCATACAGCCTTTTTTGATGGTTTTCTGGAACCTGAACAGATACGGAATATTGATGCTGGTATCGGTTTCTACGAGTTGCTGGTTTTGGTCGAAACTTTCTTCTTCCACATTCCATCGGTCTTTGCCCATCTTCTGCTGCATGAGTTTGGAAATGGAATCCGCTCCCATCTGAAGAATCACTGCTCCTAAAAATGACAGCACCGCATACATGATTTGATACAGATTCAGTCCGGGAAGTATTCTTGGAATTGTTGTACTGCCTGCCTCGTTCTTCCAAATCAGTGAAGAGAAAATCATCAGCAATCCTAAAATCATCGGAATAACAATTTCTGTTGCAATCTTCAAATCCCTTTTTTTCTTGGCTTTGGTTCCTATGGCTACCAAACCAATCAGAATAAGCGTGGCAAATTTTGCGTGGATGGACGGATAAAAGAAACTCATCTTTGAAAAGTTCTTCAACAGATTGGAGATCACCGGAATATTGGCATTCATGTAAAACAGCGATGCGCAGTCCAATGCAACCACGGCATAAACCGCCTTCTGAAGAAATCCGTAAATCTTTATCTGGTGCTGTTGTTCCTGCATTAGGTATAGTTTTGAAAATATTGATTGAGTAAGTGGTGTTCGCGAAGAAGGCTGCTGTGTAACATCTTCTGTTCTTCAAACAAATGCCCATGCTGTTTTTGCAATTGCACTAGATTTTCATCAATTTGGTTCATGTCATTAATGATTTCTTGTGCTTTTGTCTCAATTTTTTTTACTACATCAAGCCGGGCTAATTCCTCACAAATTTTTTTTGAAGATTGGCTCTCTTTTCTCAATTCTTCATAAGCTATATTCAGCTTTTGATTAAGGTTTTGCAGCTCATTATTTTGTTGTTGGCATGCTTTCAGGTGTTCTGATTTATCAAAATTCTTATTAGCAAGTGTTATGAAACAGGTCAATATGAAGCCTCCCCAGATCAGGTAAAGTAATCCGTTAACCAGCTGTTCTAGAGTAATCGTAAATTCCATAGTTGCACTCTAAAATGTATCTGCTTTCAAAATATCGGAATAGTTCACCTTCATTTCAATGGTTCTTCCCGAAAGTTGCTCTTCTATCAGCCGGATCATCATCACTTTACTATTCGGGTAAGTGAATTTTTTGAAGATATAGATGTTTCGGTAATTCTTTCTGAAACTCTTTTGACCGTTCAACCGAAAAATCGGCGTCAGTTCAATACTCTGGTTGTTCGTTGCCTTGTAAATCTTTTTATCCTCTATCGAAAATTTTAAATCATCAATGTCGTAACTCAGGTTGGTGTGGTTCTTAAAGGTCAAATCGAGAAATATGTAATTGCTCATCACGTAGACGTTGTTGAGTTGCATTGTGAGTTTCAGATTTTTTTGCTCATGGATGGGCTTTTCATCGGTTTTTTTCTGAATAATTTGCATCGCAAACTTTGCCAGTTCCAGATTTGAAAAAGTCATTTTATTGAACTCAATCGGCTGCATCGCTTCGGGCTGGATATGGATATTGGTGGCGATATTCCTGTTTTCCGGATTCCTGTAAACGGCTTTGTATTGGGCGATAAAGGATTTTGCAACTACCGTAATGATTCCCACAGTACTTCCATTGGAAAATGAAAATGGTGTTTTTGTTTTCTCTTTGGAATCGGTTGAAATATTGTCAGTAATCTTAATTCTCGCAATGTTGGTAGTCGGTAAATCTCCCGTCAGTTGCTGTGTCGATAAATCCACATATTGGATCGGCTCCGGTGAAATAATATGCAGGTTTACATCTTTGGTAATTTCCAATTCGGGTAATTCCGACAGGATTTGTTCCTTTGTTGCAGTTTGAGCCATCAAAAAATTGGCAATAAATGCGAATAGTAGTATGAGTGCGTTTTTCATCTTTTGGGTTTTATGGGTTTTTTGAATTTTTAAGTTGCTTTTCGTCAATCAGAAAAACATAGGAATTGTATTTCAGTTTGGCTTTGTTGGTCTTAATCAGATTGGCGATGGATTTGGATGTGGAGGTAAACAGTTTGCTTCCGAGGCTCGTGAAGAATCCTGAACCGCCCATATCCATCTGCGTTCCCTGAACGGAATTGCTTCCCATTTCACGAATCATTTCACGGAAGACACTTTGCGGAACATACAGCCCCTTCATTCCGTCCAAATCATAAATAGAGAGATGGACCGGCAGAATTTCACCTTTGGTGAATACTGAGACAATGGTCAAGTCCACCCGCTGCATTGTAAATCCTGAAATCTGACCGTAAAGGATGGAACCTTTTTCAATTTTTCTTTGTCCCACGAAAATGTCCTCCAAAAGCCGAAACCGGATTCTGCTTCCGAGAAATCCTTTATTGTCTTCATCGATCACAGCTTTAATAAAACTGTTTTCCTTTTCCTTGTAAAAGGCATTGAAACCGCTGTTAATCCCCGATTTACTGACATTGAACGTGGAGTTGAGAAACTCGTCCATTTTTTCCTTGTTGGCTTTCAGTTTCTGTTCTGCCAATAACTTACTCTGGTATTCGGGGTCTCTGGATTTCTCCAATGAATCCATTACCAGCATCTGTTCTTTCAGATATTTTACCGGATCAGGCTGAACATTTTGTAGTTTTTCTTTAGGGTTTTCTGAAGCATATTCGTTTTCAGGTTTTCCGTAGGATTTATCGTTCAACATCCGTATGATATCCGCAGAGCGGTTGTAGTCCTTATCCTCATTTTTTGGATTAAAATAGGATGACGGTTTTCCTTTTACCGGATTTTGATTCTGTCTTGATGACACCGCCTTTATGGAGTCAATCTTTCTTTTCTGGTCGATGGAAAGTTGATCTTCATAACTCAGCAAACTGTCCTCCTCCTTGTTCAACCCCCCAAGCATTGTCCTGCTATCATCTTTTTTGAAAAAGGCATCGTAAGCATCATTTTTGGTCATAATGGAATCCTTAGTTTCTCCAAGAGAAAGGGAGAGTTCTTTTGGCTGGTCTTTTTTAAAGTCTTCCTTCGTGAATTGCGCCCCCACATAGATGAAAAGCAACAGAAACGGAAGCGCCAACAACGGCAGCACATATTTCTTGTCTTTAAAGTTTATTTTTTTCATTGAGTTGATATTTTTAATTCAATTGCCTTCTATGCTACCGGCATTTTTTAGTTTTTGGTATTGGCTGTACAGGTATTCGATTTTGAGACTGTCCTCCTTCCTCAGTTCGTTTCGGTCTCTTTTCAGTCTTAGACCCTTGAGTTCTTCCACGATGTTTTCCATTTCCTTATCCCTTTTCGCATTGGAATTTTGGTGGATGGCACTTTTGTTATAAAGCACCGGCGGCTTGATTTTGAACAATGAATCAGACGGAAAGAAAATCCCTTGGATCAGTGAGCCGACAAACGATACCGATAGAAAAATCATCGAATAGGTGAAAAACTTTTTCGGATGTCTCGCCGCCCTTTCCCATGCGGTCTTTGCAGTTTGTTTTATTAAGGCAATCATTTTTAGTAGGAATTTTTAGTAGGAATTTTTGGTTTGGTTCGACAGTTCCTCGTTATCAAGGATTCTCCAGTTTTTGAGCAGGACACCGTGAGGATTGTTGGGGCTTCTTATGATGTCCTCAAAAAAGCCCTCGGTAATAAGTTTCCGGGTGATCACCGCCGATTTTCTGGTAATCATCTGCTTTCCGTAAAAGGAGAACTTCTTTTGCTCCATATTCAGTGCAACGGAATCGGTATGGATGCTCACCATCGAACTCGAAGCCACAATCTGGTTGTAGAATCCTTTTTCTTTGAGGTTGGTGTATTCTTTTTTTCCACTATCGTCAATAAGGTAAAGGGATTTTTGGATATTTTCCTTGATGTAGGCATCATCGGGAGCGAGCGTGAAAAACAGCCGGTGAAAGAGTTCGATCTGGGCTTTGTATTCCACAGGTCGGTTCAACAGCACATCGGTCTGCTTTGCCAAAACCGGCACCCCGTTATCCAGAATGTAGATGGACTTTCTGGAATCCTGAATCATCTTGTAGGCGAAAAAGAAACCCGCCAACACGATAATTACTGCAAAAGCCACCGTTACGAGGGAAACAATTTTGTTGATTTTTATTCTTTGCTCAATGTTTTTGATCAGCATTTTTTTATTTTTTTGAGTTATTCATTGCACTTCCTACCATTCCTGAAGGAGAACCTGCCGCAGCAGATTTTGCTGCCGCACCTGCAATACTCGCACCTCCCGTTTTTGCAGCAAGTATGGTAGTTTTGGCACCTCCCGTCATTCTTATCGCAGCCATCTTCATCTTGGTCATCGCTCCGGCTCCTCCCGCTGTGACAATGGTATCGGCAATAGTCGGCGTCATCAGCACTCCGATTCCGGTCACGATGTAGGCGACACAGGTAAAAAGTTGGTTGTAAATCATTCCTGAATTGCTCACATATACCATTAATGCATCGAGATTGGTGATGGTTCCATTGGTGAGCAGCGTATCATAACGTTCAATTTCCATTTCGTAACCGGAAGCGATGAGCTGCTGTCCGATGTTGATAATGGTATAGGCTACGAAGGTGTATAGATTGACATTGATGAATTTGGAAACCCAACTGTACAGTGAGTTTTCAAATCCGGGTATGAGCGCCATTCCCACTGCAATCGGACCCAAAATAATGAGGATATAGGCCCATATTTTTTGGATGAAGAATATCAGATACACACAAATCCTTAGAATGGAAAGACAGATAAATTCGATGATTTCTGCGACCAGTTTCTGCAGTTGGAATTCCATTCTTATTTGCCATTCTTTGATCGGCTGGATGAGTTTGTCCAATCCCTCGCTGATATCGAACCAGGAATCATCTGCATCCTTTCCGGTATTGTTAATGACGTCCTGTTTGGCATCTTCATCGGCTTTCAGCTTGATGACGGCATCCAGCAACTGTTGCTGCTTTTTGAAACGCTGCACTCTTAAATCATTCACTTCGGATTCTATGTCGCTGAAAATGGCGATTCCCGGTTCGGCAATGGCTTCGAAAGGTGCCTGAATCATACTCACGAACCCCGACCAATATACGAGTGTAAATCCTATGAGGATTGGCTTCAGCATCGGGGTGATTTCCCATTCGCGATCTCCCGCCGCCATCTGCCATCCCATATAGCCGAGATACATCAATGCTCCCAATCCGCCTATGGCTCTACCTACCAGTGCCGAACCTGCGGCACTGTCCTGAACACTGTTGTCCAGTTTGGTGAAGACTTCCATAAACCATTTTTCAAATGCACCGTCGCCTTTCAGAAACTGAAGCAGGTTGCTGTAATCACCTTCGGTTTGAGCAAAACTGAAGATGGGCAGTAAGATTGCCAGAAGGCAAAACAATAGTGTGGTAGTTCTGTTCATCTTAAAATCGGTGTTTGTATTGCTGCATGGTGTTGTGGATAATCTGCTTGTCCGATTTCGGTGTCCACGCCTGTGGCAGAGCATAGGGTGTATGGTTTTTCAGAATATTCTTGTAGTCCAATAAAAGCGTTGTCTTATTGTTGTATTTTCTTAATTCCTGAACAAAATTTCGCCATCGGATAAGGGTTTCATGATACATGATAAAGCGTTTTCCTCTCGGCATATCCATGCTTCTGGACAGGGCATATTTTTCCTTGATCATATCCAGTTCTTCCTGCAATCTTTTCAGTGTTCCGGTAGTATTGAGCATATCGTAGGTCTGCTGGTCTTTCAGCCGCCATTCGGCAAAGTTTTGCGGAGTATCAGGAAATTGGGTGATGGGCTTCAGCATTCTTTTATAGTAAAGCAGCCACAAAGGATCGGCATCTACGGTCGCGGATGTCCAGTGTGCAAAATCCTGAACGCTTCTCTTGTAGATGGTATCGGATGCTGCTTTGATTTTTTTAGCTTCCTCTTCTTCAAATTTTACCTGGGCAAACCGTTGGTTCTGCACTCCTGTTGGTTTTAGCGGACGGATGTCTTCACCGTTTTTATAATCCCTGTTGATTTTGGGAGCCCACAATCCCCAAACCGTAGCATAGGCAAAGTTTGTCTGTATTCCCAAAAAATATTTGGGATAGGGTCGCCAGTCACCCCAGCTCTGAAAGACCATTCTTTTGTGTTGGGCTACAATGGAGGGGTCATACAGTCGCTTGACGGTTACCTGTCCAAACACGCCCATCGAAATGAGCATCATTTGAAGCATTCCTAATTTTGTAATTAAATTTTTCATCTGTATTTTTTTTATATTTTTAGTTGAAGATGTATCGGTATTTTTGAATGATCTCCCCTACAATGGCTTTGTCGATGTTGACATAGTTTCTCAAGACCGGAACCTGATAGAGGTATGGGATATTTTTAGCGTTCTCCAACCTTAAAATGATGTAGAGAATGTTGCCGTTGATATTCCTGACGCGGGTAAACACTTTTTCAATAAGCATTTCTCTGTCCGTGGCATCCATCAGATAGTCTTTATCTTCATTAAGAATATCCTGCATAACTTCCTGTTTAAGTTTCACAGCCTGTTTGCCGATTTCGACATAGTATTTTGAGACCAATATGGCATATTCGGGATGTTGAGCGGATAAGTCCAGCATCCTGTTGGAATTGGCAGTGATTTTTCCCATATACTGATAGAGATACACCAGCTTTTTGCTCTGCGAAAGGGCTGAATTGACATTCTTAAGCTGCTGGTAAATGTATTCCTGTATGGCGATGACCTGTGCGGTCTTGTTCTTAATATCGTCATACATTTCCTTCTGCTTTTCATAGGAATCCAGAAACGCCTGTTCACTTGCCATTCTTACCCCATGGTTTGCAGTAATCTGCTCCAAAAGCCGGTCATTGATGGCGATTTGCTGGGCTTTTAATCCCGTGGTAAACAGCAATATGATGACAAAAAATATTTGTTGCATTTTAAAAGGATTTAATCTGGTTCATAATATTTTCCACGACCTGCCTGTCCCGGTTCACATAGTATTGAAATGCACTTTTGTTGCGCAGCACCTTGGCTTTGATGTCGCGAATTTTCAGCAGCATATGCGTAGAGTTTCTACTCAGCGTTTTTACTTCGCCTAAGGCGTAATCCAAAAGGATTTTTCGTTCCGATTTTTCCATCTGGTTCATTGCTCCGTAGGAAGCCACAATTCCAATAATCAGCCTGGTCACCATCTGCAGGTCGTCCACAAACTGAACCTGTGAGGGCAATACTGCAATGATGGACAACGGTGCAGTTTCAATCTCGTTCACAATGGCGGTCTGATTCTGGATGATTTTTGTAATCTCCCTGTTCATGGCAATTCCGGTTGGTATGGACTGAATGGCGAACGATACAATCCGTAACCGGTCCTGAATTTTAGTGACTTTGTCCTTGAATCCGTTCCACTGGGTTCTGTTAGCAGTTTCTACGGTGGCATTCATCAATTGGTTTTTACGCATGTCTTTCTGCCGGTCATGCTCCTTCATCGTGGCATTGATTTCAATATCCATCATCGGAAAGGAAACGTATTCCTGCTCCCAGGTTGGAGTGGCACCGCCTCCTGATGAAGTCAGAATCACATAAAGCACTGGCAGGATAAATATTAAAATGAGTTTTGTTTTCATCACTTCATTTTTTAGAAATTTCTTTTATACCGGTTCATGATATTTTCCACGATGCCCTTGTCGGTATTGATGTATCCCGCAAATGGATTAATCGAGTTCCAGAAGCCCAGACGGTTGGCTATCTCCAGTCGAAGTTTGATCGCCAGAAGCCATAGTTTCAGGTTTTTTACATTCTCTGATATGTTGTGCAGGATTTTATAACGGTCTCCGGCTGTGGCAAGATTGAGCTCGCTGGAAGCCAATATATCGGAGACATCGGTTACGATTTTCAGACTCTGCTCATAGGTTTTCTGTGAAGCTTTCACACCGAATATCGCATACTCCGGATGCTGGGACGCCAGCTGCACAACCTGTGACGAATAGTTGTAACACTTGTTGAGTTCGGAATAAATCTCCTTGACCTGAATGCCGTTCTGAAGTGTTCCGGACACCTCCTTCAGTCCTTTTAATATTTTATTCTGGATGTCATTTGCCGCTACCATCTGCGTTCCTACCCAGGTCTGGGCATCTTTCAGTTTGGAAGTTTCATCAATGACTTCATTCTGTTTGGCTTTCAGATTTTCTGAATACAGAATCATCGCTGCTGTTACCGTGGGATCGATATAGGTGGTTTGAGCAAAGACTCCTATTCCCCAAAGTGGGAAAAATATCATCATGATTTTAAGTCTAAACTTTTTCATATGCTTCGTGTTTTTGGGTATTGATTAATGCTGATAAACTGATGTTCCGGTCTTCCAGTTCCTGAGAAATGATTTTGAAGACATTCTTTCCTGTATTCTCCTGTTTCATTTTCTGATAGTAGGCGGTAAGTTTTGTGTCCAAAGGTTTCTGATAGAGATTGACAAGTGATACCAGATTTTCTAGGCCGTCGCCCAATTTTTTCAGATCGTCAATAATTTTGACTAGTGCTTCGTCGTAATCGGCATAGTGTTGGACATAATATTCAACCGCCGATTTCTCTGGTTTTTCGGTAGTGTAAGTCAGGTATTGCTCGAGGGATACTTCATTGCCATAGACCTCGCCTTTGGAACCTCTCTTCAGATAAAATTCCTTGAAACGGCTTCGTCCAAATTTGTTATTCAGGTTATTGATGGTAAATATCTTGTTCTGCTCCACTTTGTTGAGGGAAAGCAATGCCGCAATCCGGTCAAAATTGTCCTTGAACTTCGTCTGATCGAGCAGAATAAAGGTGTCGGAATTATTGATGATACTGTCTTTTACGACAGCATTTCCGATAATATCGTCGAGTTCCTGCGTAACGACCACCGCTTCTCCCCAAAATTTTCTGACGGTTTTGTAGAGATATAGGATATAGCCACCCATCAGTTTTGAGGCAATCGCCTTCCACGCTTCTTCCACGACGAGGGCTTTTCGGCGGTCT
>DAMBHY010000028.1:0-10808 GCA_032068765.1 Dysgonamonadaceae bacterium
AGCCACGCCCAAACTTAAAAAACAATCACTCAAATAATCCTCCTGAAAAATCAATAAAAAAAACCGCCTCATCTAAAATGAGACGGCTTCGTTTTACAAAAATACTTTTTAGAATAAAAAAATCACTCATTACTCATTACTTATGGACTATGCAACAAAAAACCATTTCGGGAAAAATAATCATTCCCAAAGAGCAAAAACAAAGAGAACTGCACCGACAGTTGGGCGAATTCGCAGAGTGGATGAAACGCCCGAAAGATACGAGCGAAATACGGAAAGACAAACGGAAATCCGTGCCTATGAGCCAAGTTCCAATGATTTTCTGAAATGCCGTTTTTTGCCGAAATTAAAGGAAAATTATTGGCAGGAACAAACCCAAGAAAAATCCAAAAAAACGGAAAAAGATTTTTACAAATCGCTTTCCCGATTGGCGGAATATTACGGTATAAATCCGATGAATACAACAAATTTTGAATTTCCTTATAATATCGCTTTGGCGTTGAATGATGTGCAAAACCAACTGAAAAACAAGGTGGAAAATTGGCAGGAAATCCGATTAATACAGGACGAAAATTCGACCTATTTCACGAGTGAAGAACGCTACAATACAGGGCAAACTTTGTATTATATTCCGATACTTCCGTTGTTTCGATTGAGCAAAAATCCGAAACGGAAAAAAGTTGTAGAACTCTTGAAATCAGTTTGTTGCTATCTTTTTCACGTTACGGAAATTCCGTATTACCGAGAGCAAAGCAGTTATCTTTTGTGGATGTATGAAATACTTACGGATTGGATAATTTCCGATGAAGAAAACGAAGATACAGCCAAATATTTGCAGGAAATGAAACAGGCGGAACAAATTGGCGATTTTATGGAAAAGAAAATCTACAATCCGCAGAATTTAAGTCGATTTAAAGAGCGTTTGAAAGGATTTAAAGCGAAAGATAATTTCGAGAACGATTGCTTTATGTTGGCATCAAAAATATTTTTGCTTTACTGCCAATTCCCGAATACAACGATTTACAGAAATTCCCGACTAAACGCTGAAACAAACGAGTACGAAAGAGATACGGTGCTTTCGATGGACAAATATATTTCATTTTGTGCCGAAACAAAAGGAATATTATCTGATATGCTTTTTGAAACCATAAATGCAGAATTAAACGAATGTGTCATTATGGAAGAGCCGATTATCATTAAGAAATTTGACGGAAGTAGTATCACAAACAACAATCTGGATTTTGAAAACCGACTTTTCCCTTTGATTGAAGAACTGATTTATATTCTGAATAATTTTTAAAAGCATTAAACAAAACAAATACAATAAAAATGGAAGATATAACCCAAAATTTCGGAACGCTTTATTGTCCGACATCGGCACTCGTTTTTTATCAAACCGATGAACGAAACAAAAATACTTATGTGGAGCATTTCGATATGGACAAAAACGGAAGCCCGATGAACGCACATCCTTTGACAGAGCGGGAAAGCAAAGCATTGGCAAAAGCATTGAGCGTGAATTTGAAAAAAGAGAAAAGTCAGGAATTTTTGAAACCGAAAGGCATTTTGCCGACCAACATTTTGCACATCAATTCGGGAGAAAATGCTTTGGTTTTATGGTTCACGAAAGCAGGAAAACGGCCATTGTTTTTTAGCGAAAATTTGGAAATTCCGAACGGAACGGCAGAAATTCCTGCAATGATTTGGAGGGCTACGAAACGAAATTTAAGCGTTTTCGCTCTTGCCCAAAACCGCAGACCGACAGAGAATACACCGCTTTTTTACGCTCCGTTTTTCAATGTTTACGAAAGTGGAAATGTATGTATGGGAACGGTAAATGTGAGCATTAAAAACTCCGTTTCATTGGAAGAATTTACGGAAAATTGGGAGCATTATTTTTTCAATTCCTATTTTAGTCATTTGATGAACAAGCACAATCCAATCAACGGAAATTGCGTAAATCTTTGGAAAAAACTCATCAAAACAGGCGAAATTTTTCCGAAAGAAACATTAAAAAAAACCAACAAAACTTTAAAATCGTTATTGAAATGAATACAGAAAATGAAATTTTAACCACGAACGAAACGGCAAAAACAAAGATACATTTTACAGAAAATTTTTTGCTCAATCCGACCAATCCAATTACGGTAAATTTAATCGGAGCAGGAGGAACGGGTTCGCAAATGCTTATGACGTTGGCGAGAATGAGCCACGCTTTGACGGAACTCAATCACGCAGGATTTTCCGTGAGATTGTGGGACGATGACGAAATTACGAGAGCCAATTTGGGCAGACAATTGTTTGCGGAAAGCGAACTCGGTTTAAAAAAATCAGTCGCTTTAATCAACCGAACCAACCGATTTTTCGGGACAAATTGGAAAGCCGAAACCGTAAAATTTGAAAGAAATCATCTGAAAAAACTGCCCCAAAATGCGAGTGCCAACATTTTTATTTCTTGTGTGGACAGCGTAAAATCCCGTTTTGAAATTGCCGAAATTTTGAAAAGTTTGAGTAATTCCTATTATTATTCCGCCCGACCGCGTTATTGGGCAGACTTTGGGAACAGCCAATTTTCGGGGCAGGTTTTACTTTCCACCATTGGAGCGGTTCGGCAACCCGATTCCTAAAAATACGAAACAGTGGAAAATCTGCCTTTCGTAACCGAAGAATTTGGGGAACTTTTAAAACAATCCGAAACTTATGATGATACACCGAGTTGCAGTTTGGCGGAAGCATTGGAAAAACAGGATTTGTTTATTAATTCGGTTTTGGCACAAATGGGAAGTTCGCTTTTGTGGAACTTATTCCGCAACGGAATGACTGAAAACAGAGGGTTTTTTCTGAACTTGAAAAGTTTTCAATCGAAACCGATAAAATTATAATTTTTGTCGCCCGATGAAAATTCGGGTGGGAAAAATACATTTTCTCCCTTCGGTCGGAAACGTATTTTTGCGGGAAATCGGAGCAAACACATTTCTAAAACATTGTCGGGTTTGGACTTTTGAAATGTTTTGGAAAAGAGGTTGTGGGTGGTTTTATTTTTGATATTTACTTTTGAACTCATAAAAGTTTCCTTCAAAATAGTTTTCAAGATTTTCAAATTCTATAAAGCGGATTAAATCTTTTATACAATTCCCCTTAAAACCTCTAAATTTAGGATACATATCCAAAGGGTTTTCTAATAAATCATTAAATGTGTATATCTCCAGCGAAACGAGCATATTCCACAATCTTTTGCTGAAAGGGAAATGGCTGTCAATCAATTTTCTTTCTGAATTAAAATTTTCTTTTCCCGAGTTTTCTTTTGTCATTTTTTTATATTCGGACAGGTATTCTTGGTAAAGTTGGTTTTTCTTTTCTTTTAAAGCATTAATTTCTGTAACGAGTTCCGAAACTGATTTTATTTTGAAGAATATTCTTTTATAAGTTTGCCTAACCGCCTCTTTTGTAACGCCATATTCGGCAGAAACAGTCTGGAATGATTGTTTTTCAATTAAAAGTTTTGATATAATATCGTACTCTTTTTCATCGAGAATATTTTTGGACATTTCGAGATAAAACTGATTGGTCATATCAATTATTTTTTTATCCAAAATGGTACAATTTGTATTGTTGTCGTTGCTGAAAACAGTTTTGTCGGAATTATTTTTGACTTTGGCACTCATACTTTCGATATTTATTCTATCCGAAATATTTTAGGAATTGAATATTAATTTCTTGACAAACATACGGTGGATAAAGTCATAAACAAAACAAAGGGTTTATACATTTATAAATATATCATCTAAATTCACAAATAAAATACAATTCCTCCCTATGGTCAGAAACGTATTTTTGCGGAAAATCGGAGCAACCACATTTCTAAAACATTGCCGGGTTTGGGCTTTTGAAATGTTTTTGAAAAGAGGTTGCGGGTGGTTTATCTGTCTTTTTCGGACAGGTATTTGTTTTTAAACTCACACAATCCATCAAATTTTTCTTGAATATTTTCAAATTCGATAAAACGAATAAATTCTGTTATACATTTGATTTTAAAACCTTTAAACTTTGGGTAATCGTGAATGTGTATAGCAATAAGATCACCGAATGTTTTACATCCATTTCTGTTCAATACATTATGAAGCCGAATGCTGAATGGAAAGGAACTTTCTGAAATTTTTTTATTGAGAAAAGCATCATCAATTTTTTTATTTTTTTTCTGCTTCTCCATTTCTTTTAAAAGTCCGGACAAATATTTAACCTTAGTATAAACTTTTTTGTATATCTGCTTTATTTTTTCATCTCCAACATTATAATTTTTCGACAGCATTCGTATGGAATATTTTTCCAAAAGTAATTTTTCTAAAATTTCATATTCCTTTTCTGTAAGTACATTTTTTGAGATTTCGAGATAAAACTGATTAGTTGAATCAATTATTTCTCCTCCCCAAAAAGGAGGACTTTCAGTAGTAGTGATTTGAGGTGTTTTCCTTTTCATTATAATCAAATCCGTTCATATATATTAGCATCGTACAATTTTTCAGCCAATAATTCTGCATTTTCTGATATGTAAAAGGACAATGAGATTATGTAATTTCAGAGAATCAAAGGAAATATGTATTATACAGGAAGCGTAATCACCAGTATTTCTGCAATATAGGAAATAATAAATAATTTTAAGAAATTGCTTTGCAGAACTTTTCCCAATAATATTCTTATAACTTAAACACATCAGAATTAAAAACATTCAATCCCAAAATGCATAGTTATTTTATCAATATTAAAACAGGGGCAGGGATTTACACTCTCATTTACTGACGGTGGTTCTGGTGACCTTATAGCATAAACAAGAGATACCATACCTCCGAGAGATATGGTACCGACTTATTTATTCTGTGCTATAAGATGAAATTTACCAGATTTCCGTACAACAGAATAAAAGCGATACTTCTTTTATTTTTGTTTTATAAAAAATTCTAGCAACAAAGGTATTGAAAAATTAAATACCTACGATTGAATATGAAAAATAAGTAATCATCTTAAATACAATAAGTTAAAAATAAAAATTAAGAATACTGGATTCTGGTGGTTTCTCATCAATATATAAAGTGAAGTTTCTAAACACCTGTTGTTTTATCTAATTTTTTCAAAAAATAAGTTGGCGAAATATTGTACATTTCTTTAAAATTTCTTGAAAAGCTTTGGGCTGTACCAAAGCCAATTTTCTTTGCAATATCACAAATAGGTAAATTCCTTGTGGCAGGATGTATTTTCCATTCATTAACAATATATTTTAATCTGAGGGTATTTACGTAAGAGTTAAAATGGTCATTTTTATAATGATTGACAATTTTTGATAAATAAGATTTATTGGTACAGCATTCTATTGACATATTCCGTAGTGAAACATCTTGTTTTAAATACTCGCAGTCTGCTTCAAAATTATCAAGATATGTCAAAATATTTTCAATAACCAAAGGATTCATTTCTGAAAGTTCTTTGTCCATTGACATTATTTTGGTAATTGCAACACTATTTTGTATATCAGAATTTTCGGAATTTTCAGTCTTCGTATCATTTACGGGAGTTGTGGCATACATCTGAGCATAAAGCTTTTTATAGAATTTTTGTCTGTGATAATACCGATATGCCAACCAAGAAATAGACACAACAATCAAAACCGATAGGATTATTACTATTATCCGAATTCTTTTCTCAGTTTGTAAATCTTTTTCCAGTTTAATTTTTGCCTCATTCAATTTTTTAGTATCATAAACTTTTGTCAGAGCGGGATACAATTCCTGATAATCTTTTTCATAAAGTTTATCCAGTGCCCTAAGGTGGTTTATATATTCCAATTGTTTGGCTGAATTGTCTTTGTCTTTGTAATAATCTACAAGCCGCTCAATAGCTGGTCTAAATTGAGGATCTAATTTTTTGTTTGTAACATATTCATTGTCAATCTTCAATAAATATTTTAATGCTTCATCTTTATTTCCTTTTTCCCAATAACTCATTCCAATGTAATATACATCGGTCAAATGTTTCCAATTATCATCGTAAAGCCTCAATGCTTCAGTAAGTTTTTCAATTGCATAATCATATTTTTTCTGAAAAAAAGCGTCGGTTCCTTCAAGAGACAAAAAATAACATAGATAATCGTGATACTTGTTTTCATTGATGAAATTTATTCCCTCACTAATTAAGTTTTCATTGTCTTTAAATTTGCCTAAGTGACTGTTTGTATCAATATAAGCTATTAGAGAATAAAGGTAATATAAAGAGTAATCCGTATCTCCAATCTTTGGATGATTTTCCCGATAAAAAGAAACAACACCTTTTAAAATGTTATTAGCATCCTTATATTGCTTTAGATAAATTTTAGTCTGTGCTATAAGGTATTCTGCATTGTTGACTAAATACAAATTCTTTTTCTTTTTGATATACTCATATCCGGTCATATAATTATCCAGAGCAGCAGTATATTTTTCTTCATTCATTAAGATTGAGCCTTTTGCCAGATAACAATCACCAATTATATCGGTATCATTCTGCTTAAATGCCGTTATTAATAAACTGTCCCCATACTTCAATTGCAAAGCCCCTCTTGTATATGTACTTGCTAATGAATAAGCACGATGAAGTTTTTTTATATCATTTTCCTCTTTGGATTTGATAATCATTTTTCTAATATATTGGAGCTGTTCCGAGGGCTTTTCTTTCAGATTTTCGACTTTGCTTTCCAAAAAGGCATAAGAATATGGTAAATTTTGTTTCCCTGAAGATATAAAAACACTTAAAAAACATACTAAAAACAGTAGAAAACGTCTCATATATACCTAAATATAGAATCAAATTTAACTAAATTTTATCATTTTCAGGATATGTCTGATTAACATCCTGTTAAATTTTCAAATTTATCTTTTAATCAAATATTTATATGTTTTAATCGATGTGATTTATCTTTTGATGGTTTTAATTTACCTTTTTGAAAGATGTTGATAATCAGCAATTTGCGTTGTATTATAATTGTGATTTAGATTTATCGCAAAATAATTTTGATATGAAATGCACAAATCTAAAACTAAGTTTATTAGCATCTGTATCATTGCTATTAAGCATAACATCTTGCCGACAATTGAACGAAAATCTTTCAGAAAATGAAGAACCCTTGAACAGAGAAAGCAAAAGTATATCTGCTAAAGTTGTTGAAGACAGCACACAGGTAGAAAGTGCATCTGAAGTTTCCAATCTTGATTCTCCGGATGAAGATCCTAAAATTCCACCAAGAAAATAAAAGATATGCGGAAAAGAACAGAATCTTAGGAGCCTGTTTAAAAATTAAATTAGAAAAATTCGTATGAAGATAATTTTATTAAAAATATTTCATAAATAAATGATTGTCAGTTGTTTATGTTGATTATTTTTCATAACTTGTTGGTTCTAAATCAATTAAGTTATATGAGAAATTATTCTACAAACATTACTGACAATCAGTGGCAATTTATAAAAAATACTTTAGAATTAGGTGATAGAAAACGAAAATATGATTTGAGAACCATTTGGAACGGTATTATGTATTTGGTAAAAACAGGCTGTCAATGGAGGATGCTCCAAAATGATTTTCCAAAATGGCAGTTGGTTTACTACTATTATAACAAATGGAAAGAAAGAGAAGATTTTGATTTGCTGCTTTCAAAACTTCGGGAAAAAGTAAGACTGAAAAGAAACCAGAACCGAGAACCGAGTTTGGGAATAATGGACAGCCAAAGCGTAAAATGGGGAAACAACCGTTCGTTAAACGGTTTTGACGGAAATAAAAAAGTAAAAGGAATAAAACGACACGTTGTAGTGTATAAAAATGGTTTTCTTTTGGCGGTAATGATTTCCGTAGCCAATGTTCACGACAGCAAGGCAGTAGAATTGCTAATGAGAACGTTATCGTATTTTTTAAGTCTTGTGAAAATTATTTTGGCAGATGGAGGTTACAGAGGAAAAATATTAGAATAAGTAAAGAGAAAATTTGGCTATCGAATGTTGTAATGAGAAGTGATGAAAAAAAGGAGGATTTAAACCCATTTCCAAAAGAAGGATTATCGAATGAATATTTTTCTGGTTTGATAATGACAGAAGATTATGTAGAAATTACGAACTTGTAATGGAAAATTCTGAACTGCGAAGTACATCTCACGAATACCATTGAAAAAATAAAAAAACAAGTGAGTAAACAATGGTCAAATTATCCGCTATAAAAAATATTGAACATAATTTACAGGCTCTAAATTCATGAAGAAAATTTTATTTATAACCATTTACTTTGGTGATTTACCTTGGTTTTTTAATTATTTTTATACATCCTGTTTAGATAATAAAGATGTTGATTTTATTTTTTTCGGAGATAAACTTGCCCCATCTTTTAATGCTGAAAATATTAAAGTTGTAGATTTTAGTATTGAAAAATTTAATCTTTTAGCATCTGAAAAATTGGGATTTGATATTAATGTAAAGAAGGGTTACAAAATTTGTGATTTTAGACCTGCTTTTGGAGATATTTTGCAGCAATACATTACCGGATATGATTTTTGGGCTATATGTGATATGGATATTGTCCTTGGTAATATTCGTGGCTTTTTAACCGATGACCTTTTAAATGAATTTGATTTTATTTCTGTTAAACCAGAATATCCTGCTGGATATATGTCAATCTTTAGAAATACTGAATCAGTAAATTCACTGTATAAAAAAAGCCCCTATTATAAATTTATTTTTCAGGAGGAAAAAAATTATATGTTTGACGAGTGTGCTGGTTGTTATAGTGAAGTAATTTCAGGAGTAAACATCCTTGATACTAAAAGTAAGACGGATTCAATACATCACCTTCTTGAATTAAATAAGGATAAAGTAAATTCTCTCTTTGAGTATTTTTCAATTGAAGGTATGCCAGGCAACATAAAATATAAAAATGGAATTCTCACTTATAAGAGTAAATACGAGATATTGGTTTATCATTTAAGCGATTATAAAAAGAATTTATTATCTGACAAAAGTAATTATCCTATTTATCCTGAGGAATTTTCCATTAATAGATATAGTATTTCTGTTAATAGTGGTAAGATAGGGATTAAAAAAATTAAAGATTTTTTTAAGTTGTTTAAATTCAACATTTATAAACTTTCAGATAGAATATTGCTTTCAATATATCCAAGAAAAGCAACAAATTTTAAAGAGGGATTTTATAGATATATGGATCATAATCTTCAAATTATTAAATATTCAGGAGCATCAATATGGAGTGAAAATAATGTACCATATAAGCTATACAAATCTTATCTATTTCCTGATTTTGCTTATTTGAAACAAATGAATAAATATGCAAAAGTAGGTAAAGACTATATAGAAATATATGAAAATAATGGAACTCCATTTACTTATGAAATGTTCCACTGAATTATAGGTATAGCGGAAACCGAAAAGCTTATAGAGTAGGTATAAAAATAATTCTTTTTTACTATGAAAAAGATTAGTTTAAGTACTGTTAAAAACAGTATGCGTAGAGATGAGCTAAGAGCAATCAAAGGTGGAAGTGCATGTATCCATGGTTGTAAAGGTGCTCCAATTTGTGACCTTTATGGTTATAAGTCTGAATGTGGTTCAAACCCTCCTGTTTGTTGCACTTAATCTTTTATTTGGAGCATTATATAATATATAATAATGTAATGCTCCATCTTTATTTATGAATATCCTGAAGTAATAATCTTAAAATAGGAAGCAAGTTTAAAAAGTGTTAATTATTTCCTTAGAGCAGTAGATTATTTATAAAAAAAATCAGTTTAATACTGTTAAAAAGTATGTTTAGAAATGATTTACGAGTTGTTAAAGGTGGAAGCGCTTGCAAACGTTTGTGCATCATCCCTCTTACTATGCCTTCGGATAGCCTACCTGAATCTTTAATCATTAATTTATAAACTATGAAATTTTTCATAATAATAATGCTATTTTGTTTTTGTAAAATAGACAGTCAAATCATAAGAGTTTACTATGAACTTACGTATCAACCAAGTAAACAATCAAAAAATACCGAAAAGGAATTGGATATATTAGAAATTAATTCAAATGTATCTGTTTTTCAAAATCATGAATCTTATGTTTTAGATTCTACATTTGCAAAAAATTTATCCAATCCAAGTGCCATTTCCAATCTATCAATTTCAAAAAAAATTAATCACAACTTTAAAATCATAAAAGAAAAAGGCAACAAAATAAAATTTAAAGAAATTTTGGGAGGTCGACAAGTATATGAATATAATGAAGATATTAATTTAAATTGGCATTTATCTGATAGAACAAAAATTAACGCAAATAACACAATTTTAAATTCTGCTGAATGTTTGTATGGCGGTCGAAAATGGATAGCTTGGTATGATCCCAAAACGCCAATAAATGATGGTCCATATAAATTCAGTGGACTTCCAGGATTGATTTACTCTGTCGAAGATTCCGAAAAACAATTTAGTTGGAATTTATTAGGAATTAAAAAATTAGTGGATACGAATGTAATCGAAAAAAACTTTATGGAGTTACAAAATTTTAACACTACAACTATTAAGAAAAAACAATTTAACCAGATTAAAAAGAATTTTGAAGAAAACCCTTTAGGTAACATAAAAGAATCATTGGGTGATATGATGAATGATCAAGAAGTGATGAAAAAAATTAAAGAGAATGAAAAACGAGAACTTGAATACGCTAAAAATCATGATAATTCAATAGAAATTAAACATTGTTGTCCGATAAAAGAGTAGCCTTTTTAGGCTACTCTTCTTTTTAGT
>DAMBHY010000029.1:0-9465 GCA_032068765.1 Dysgonamonadaceae bacterium
AATATAACGCATTCTCAGGCACTTTTTTTATTCAGAGTTTCGGATGGTTGTGAAAGTAAAAGAACAATTGTCAATCCTTTATCTAATTCAGCTTCTAGCTTGATAATACTTTTATTATCTTTTTCCAAAATTTTTCCTTTTATATTAGTAAAGAAAAAATCAATTCCATTGTTTTCTGATAAATTCAATTTATTTGCTTTAATAAAAAAAGAATTGTCAGAATTTAATTTTCCTTCGTATTTTTTGTTTTCGTACTTAAAAAAGTCTTCATATTTACTTTTTCTTTCAGGATTTAGATTAAAATGCAGAATTAAAAACCTTTTCAATTCTGCAATATTTTTTTCAGATTTGAATTCAAACTCTGCTATTTTCTTCATTTGTAATCTGTTGTATAAAATTACGGCTAACGTTTCGGGGCTTTGCGAGGGAGCGGATTTTAGAACTACCTTTAATACGAAGTCGAATGTTCAAATTTACGAAAAATTTTCAATCGAAGCACTTCGCCCGCTCTCTTGCAAAACCCTTGTTACAGGCTGGCGTTCTTTCAAATCGTATTAATTTGTTTTATTTTTACCCATCAAGACCTACCCTTTGTTAAGTCTATCTTTAAGTGTTGGCTTATGGAACTTGCCAAAGTGTGTGTCTGGTGTATTGCTAGACATTAAAACTCAAATATAAATCCAATTGAAGGAACAATTGTAGCTGACCTTTGGTTTAAAATTAAAGGAATACCGTTGCTTCCGTCTGATTTAATAGGTTGACCATCTGTTGTTTTAAATCCAGAGTTGTCTTCTAATCTTTCAAAAGTAAATCTAGGTAAATATGGTGTCTTGTAGTACAAAATATTTTGAAAATCTACAAATACATCTAAACTTACTTTTTTGAAATTAAATTTTTTATCTACTCTCAAATCTAATTGGTTGAAAATAGGAAGTCGTTTGTTGTTTAGTTGTGTATAATCATAAACTCCCGTTCCTGTGGTAAGATACATAGCTGTAGATGCATTCATATCAAAAGGCGTATAAGGTTGTCCCCCTGCAATTCTGTATTTTAAACCTATATCCCAATTCTTTTTGAATTTATACCCAAAAGTTGCAGAAACAATAAATCCATAATCCCAAGTTGAAGGTTTAAATTTTCCATCTATACCTGAAAATTCAGATTTGTAAAGTGTGGCACTAGCTACGTAAAATAGATTTTTAATCAATTTTTGTTGAATATATGCTTCGATTCCATAAACTCTTCCTCGTCCTGTTGAAGCGTATTTATCGCTACCAACAGCCGAATAATCTGTACCAATATTTGCATAAGAAATCCCATTAGTTAAGGATATTGGATAGTTTCTATAATCTTTATAAAATGCTTCAAATGTAATTCGTAAATCATTTTTTGGAACAAATTCAGTCCCGATCGTATAATGAATAGAATTGGTGTATTTTAAGTCTTTATTGCTAAGTGTTCCGTTGTTGTCTTTATATCCAAGCATTGTGTAAACAGGTAATTTGTAATAACTCCCCACCGATGCCGAAATATTCCATTTATTGTTGAAGATATAAGAAAATGAAGCTCTTGGAGATAATGTTCTTAATGGATTTAACCCATTTTTTGTATAGGTATTGATGTCTGTTCGAATACCAGCCGATACTAAAAATTTATTATCAAAGAAGTTTTTAGAAACCTGACCATACGCACCAAATTTAAAAAAATCAATTGCTGAATTGGTTGAAAAAGATATAGCAGGGCTAATCGTATTTCCTAAACTATCTTTTATTTCATCCTTAACTGTGTTGAAAATAGAAGCATCGTACTTCACATATTGAGCATCAACACCGTAACTGTATTTCCAACCGTTTTTAAACTTATTCATATCAAAGCGAAGCTTATTTTCCGTTTCGTGACTTCCCAAACTGAACAATTTATTACCACTTTTTGAGGCGTTGTTTTCATATCGGTCAGCGCCATTAAAAAACATATTGCTACTCAATGCAATGGTAAAGTATCCGTCATTTACTAATCGTTTTAATGTTGCCCCAACTGTATAATTCCACTGTTTAATCAATGGATTAGCACGGTTGATGTATTCTGTATTTGCATCACTCTTTTTGGGAGCAGCTAATTTAAAATTGTCAATAGCACCAATTCCAATAAAATTAATCTCAGTTTTATTGTTTATTTTGTGGTTAACTTTATATTGAAAATCATAGTAATCAGGTCTAATCGGTAAATCCAATAACTTAAATAAAAATTGTAAATACGAGCGTCTTGCCGAAGCCATAAAAGTAGTTTTTCTTCCTAAAGGACCTTCTAACATTGCTGCAAATTCTGTTCCTGACAAGCGAAAATTTCCGCTTAATTTATCGGGATTTCCATTTCGTTGTTTGATAACAATGGTTGAAGCCAAGGCGTTATCATATTTGGCATTAAAAGCCGAAGAAGTAAGTTGCACATCTTGTATAAACGAAACATTTAAAATACCTGTTGCTCCGCCACTTGCTCCTTGCGTTTGAAAATGGTTTAAAACAGGAATTTCTATTCCGTCTAAATAATATACATTTTCACTGGGACCACCACCACGAACAATAATATCGTTTCTGTTGGGTGTAGTACCGCCTGCTACTCCCGGTAAAACTTGAATCACTTTTGAAACATCAAAATTCCCGCCCGGATTAGATTTTATTTCTTCGGCAGTTAATTTTTGTGTTGCCAGCGGAGTTACCATATCAGTAGCTCTAACAGATTTCCCTGCATTAATAACAACTTCTTCTAATGCTTGACTTTTTGAATCTAATTCAATTTGAAGTACTAGAGCATTTCCTGAACTTACATTTAGATTGTATTGTTCAAATACTTCATATCCAATGTAAGAGGCTTTTAAATTATATTTTCCTACTGGTATTTTGATAGAAAAAGAACCATTTTCACCAGTTACAACACCTAAAGTATCTGTGCCAAAAAATTGTATTGCTGCACCAATTAATTCTTCTTGTGTATTCTTGTCCTTTACAGTACCTGAAATCGTTCCTAATGTTTGAGCATTGAGTTGCGCGGATAACATTGTTGCAACAAGAATAAAAATCAACCTTTTCATACTTTAAATCTATTCATTTAGTGCAAAAGTAAACTTTGTTTTTGAATATTGGTGTAAAATTACACTTTATTTTAAAAATAGTAGTATCTTTGTATCCTAAATTTTTAGTAATGAATTACGGTTTATTAAAAGATATTATTGATTTAGTAGAACAATATGAGTTGGAAAATTCTAAAACTAATGAAATTACAGTCAAGGGTTTTAGAAAATGGATTGCTTATAATTTGAAAGAAAACGGGGTAGAGCCTGATTGGGAAGGAAAAGAGGCTGGAAGAAGCCCTGAAAGTGTCATTAATACGCTTATAGTACGCATGAATCGCTATGCTAAGAGTTATTCCAAATCGGCAATAATTGATTCTGACTTTTCAACACAAGAGGATTTTATTTTTTTAATCAATTTAAAAGCATTTGGTGAAATGACTAAGATGGAATTAATCAAAAAGAACGTGCAGGAGAAACCCGCAGGTATGCAAATTATTAATCGTTTGATTGCTCAAAAGTGGGTAGCACAAAAAGATTCCAAAACCGACAAAAGAAGTAAAGTGATTTCTATTACAGACAAAGGGTTGAAAGCTTTAGACGCTCAAATGGATAAAATCAGACAAGCCACTTCTATTGTTACGGGCGATTTAACTTACAATGAAAAAATGGAATTAATAAGGCTTCTTAATAAATTGAATGATTTTCATCAGCCTATTTATGACAAAAATATTGAACCAGAAAATTTATTGAAAGAAGCATTAAAAAAAGATTAGAGATGAGAATAGCCATTATAGGTTCAGGATTTTCAGGACTTTCTGCTGCTGCTTATGCTGCAAAAAATGGAAATGAAGTACACGTTTTCGAAAAGCACAACCAAGCAGGTGGAAGAGCAAGGCAATTTTGCACTCCCGAAGGCTATGTCTTTGATATGGGACCTAGTTGGTATTGGATGCCAGATATTATTGAAAGATTTTTTGCGGATTTCGGGTACAAACAAACGGATTTTTTTGAATTGGTTTCTTTAAATCCACAGTTTGAAATGATTTTTTCGGATTTAAAAATTGATGTACCTGAAAGTTTGGATGATTTGAAAACTCTTTTTGAAGAAATAGAATCTGGTGCAGGCAAGCAATTGGAGAAATTTATACAATCGGCAAAATTCAAATACGAAGTAGGAATGCAGGATTTTGTAAACAAACCTTGTCATAGTTGGGCTGAGTTTATTGCTCCGAAAATTGCTAAGAGTGCTTTGAAGCTTGATTTACTGACAAATTTCAGAAGTTATGTTGCCCGCTATTTTAAAAATGAAAAACTGAGAACTTTGATGGAGTTTCCTGTTATATTTTTAGGAGCATCTCCAAAAAATATTCCTGCATTGTATAGTCTGATGAACTACGGAGGTTACGCTCTGGGTACACATTATCCAATGGGCGGTTTTTACCAGTTGGTTTTAGCAATGAAAAGTGTGGCTGAAAAACAAGCAGCTAAATTTCATTTTAATAAAACCGTTGAATGTATCAATACTCAAAATGGGGAAGTAAAATCTCTTACAATTAATGGAGAGAATGTTGAATTTGATGCAGTTATTGCTTCTTCGGATTATCACCACACTGAATCACTTTTGGATAGCGACTTGAGAAATTATGATGAGCAATATTGGAAGAAAAGAACTTTTGCTCCATCAAGTCTGATTTTTTATTTGGGTATTAATGAAACGATTCCTAATTTAAAACATCATACGCTTTTCTTTGAAAACGATTTAGATGACCATATTGATTGTATTTACGGTCATAAAAGATGGCCTGAAAATCCTTTGTTTTATGCGTGCTGTCCTTCAAAGACAGATGATAACGTTGCCCCAAAAGGAAAAGAAAATTTGTTTTTACTTATGCCTGTAGCAATAGGAATTAATGATGATGAAAGTATTCGTGAAAAATATCTTAGAGATATGCTGTTAAGAATCGAAAAACACACCGGCATCAGTGATTTAAAATCTAAAATTGAATACCAAAGAAGTTATTGTGTGCGTGATTTTGTTTCTGATTACAGTGCTTACGGAGGGAATGCTTATGGTTTGGCTAATACGCTAAATCAAACAGCGGTATTAAAACCAAAACTCAGGAACAAAAAATTAAAAAACTTATACTACACTGGACAATTAACCGTACCGGGACCTGGTGTTCCGCCATCAATAATATCAGGAAAAATAGTAGCAGATGAAGTTAACCGATTAAATAAATAAAAAATGAAAAAACTGTTTGAAGAATTGTCTTACGATGTGAGTAAAAAGACAACAAAAAAGTATAGCACCAGTTTTTCGTTGGGCATACTAGCGTTAAAGCCGTCAATTAGACCTGCTATTTATGCTATTTATGGTTATGTAAGATTAGCTGATGAAATTGTGGATAGCTTTCAAGGTTATGATAAAGAAAAATTATTAAATAGATTAAAATTGGAAACCGACAATGCTTTGTCCGAAGGCATTTCATTGAATCCAATTTTACAATCTTTTCAAGATACCGTTGTAAAATACAATATAGACAGAACTTTAATAAATCAATTTCTACACAGTATGGAAATGGATTTGCAAAAAATAGATTATAATTCTGCATTGTATGAAGAATACATTCACGGTTCAGCGGAAGTGGTTGGTTTAATGTGTTTGCAAGTTTTTACCGCGGGAAATAAATCTAAATACGAAGAATTGAAGCCTTATGCAATGAAATTAGGTTCGGTTTTTCAAAAAATTAATTTTTTAAGAGATTTGAAAGATGATTATCAAATCCTTGGTCGTACTTATTTTCCTAATGTTGATATGTGTTTGTTCGATAATTGTGTGAAATGCCAAATTGAAGAAGATATAGAACAGGAATTTAAACAGGCATTAATCGGAATTAAAATGCTTCCTAATTCTTCGAAATTTGGCGTGTATTTGGCTTACAAATATTATTTGACTTTGTATAGTACATGACAAAACATGCAAAGCGTTAAAAGTCAGTAAAATAAGTGGCTTTATATTTGGTTAAAAGGCTGAAATTCAGTATATTGAAGGATTATTAATCAAATGATGCCTTTAAAAAAGAACCCCAGCCATGTCGCCAAAGATACAGCCTTATTCCCATTATTTAAAGCCCATATGGGCAAAGATCTCCACCTGGCCAGGATCCGCCTTATCTGTCTTTTCATAACAGCGCTATGCAAAGCAAAGTCGGTCAACTTTGTCAAGGTGTCTGCGGCATTTGACACTCCAAGTCTGGCCTCGAGTTGTATGCGGCGCATACAGCGATTCATGGCAGAAGTGGAATTGCCGATGAAGCTCGTGAGTTCATTCATATTCAAATCGTTACCCATTAAAGGGAAACTCATTCTGGTGATGGACAGAACAAACTGGAAGTTTGGAGGCAGCAATATCAACATATTAATGTTGGGCGTTGCTTACAGAAATGTGGCCATTCCGCTTCTTTTCAAGATGCTCGATAAGAGGGGCAACTCCAGCACAGAGGAACGTATTGATCTGATGCAGGATTTCATGGATTGGTTTGGCACAGAGCGTATCGACTGCCTTCTGGCCGACAGGGAATTCGTAGGTGATAAATGGTTGAAATTCCTGAACCGTAACCAGATCCGCTATCACATCCGCATCCGCAACAACTTCAAGGTTTTCCTGCCACGAAAGCAGCAGTACATCAAGGTTTCTCACCTGTTCAACGCAGTCAAAGTAAACCAATGCCAACATTACCGGCATATCGTGAGCCAAGGCGAAGAACTTTGCTATCTCTCGGCCACAAAATCTGTTGTTCAGGGAAAAGTAGAGCTGCTTGTACTGGTATCCTTCAACAAACCTGATGAAGCGTTGTCTTATTATAGAGAACGTTGGCAAATCGAAACGCTCTTCAGAGGCATGAAATCCAGCGGATTCAATATAGAAGATACCCATCTAACGGCACTAGACAGACTCGAAAAACTAATGATGCTGACTATGATGGCCTTTATTTGGTGCTACCTGATTGGAGATTATATCGATACACAGATTAAACCCATAAAAATCAAGAAACATGGACGAAGAGCTAAATCCTGCTTTAAATACGGACTCGATTACCTCTCAGAGGTCCTGCTATCTGGATTCAATAAACTGAATTTCTGTGTTGTACAGGTTTTGTCATGTACTTAGTTGACTTTGTTTAAAAAAATCAAAAATAAATCTTCTAAAGAGATTATGAATAACCGTGTACGTGTTGCTAATCCTGAAAAAGCGTATGTTGCATTTAAGAGTTATCTCAGGTATAAAACAACTTTTTTGTAATGAAATGGACTATTTTTCTTTTATCAGCTCTGTTTATTTTTAGCAGTTTCGCCATTTATTCCTTAGATGATGTAAGGGCAAATTATAGCCAATTGGCTACCGATAAGAAAATGTGTAGTGAATTACTGGCTCAATTGGAAAAGAATAAAGACCAATCGGCTACCCATTTAGCATATTTAGGAGGTTTGCAAACCATTTGGGCAAATCACGTTTTAAATCCATTAAGCAAACTCAATACTTTTAATAAAGGGAAAAAAAATATTGAACTAGCTATTAAACAAGAGCCCAATAATGCTGAATTACGACTTATTCGGCTGTCAGTCCAAAAAAATGCACCCAATTTTTTAGGGTATCATAACAATATAAAAGAAGATATACAATTTATTAAAAACAATCGAAATCAAATCAAATCAAATGTAATCAATCAATACATAGAATCGTTACTAAAAAATTAATAATGAAACATCAGTTATATAGAGAACAACAACTTAATTGTGATATAGAAACCGCTTGGGAGTTTTTTTCATCGCCCTATAACCTTGCCCAAATTACTCCTAAAGAAATGGGATTTGTAGTGCATACCGATGTAGGAAACCAAGCGATTTTTGAGGGTATGGAAATTGAATATACCGTTTCTCCTTTACTTAAAATACCGTTGAAATGGAGAACGAAAATTACGGAAGTTACTTTTCAAAAAAGCTTTACCGATTTTCAAGAAAAAGGACCTTATAAACTCTGGAATCACTTTCACGAATTTATTCCAAATAAAGAGGGCGTGTTAATGAAAGATACGGTAGATTATGAATTACCTTTCGGCTTGTTGGGAGATATCACTCACGCTTTATTGGTTAAAAAGAAGCTGGAATCAATTTTTGATTTTCGCTTTAAAGTTTTGGAGCAAAAATTTAATAAATAATATATGAATATATTAATAACCATACTCGTTTTTGTACTAATGGAAGGAGCTACTTGGCTCATTCATAAATACATAATGCACGGTTTTCTTTGGGTATTGCATAAAGACCATCACGACCATAGTAATAAAGGCGTTTTAGAAAAAAACGATTATTTCTTTGTCATCTTTGCCTTGCCAACGATTGCTTTGATGTACTTTGGCTCACTCAAAGATTTTAATTACTTGTTCTTTATTGGCTTGGGCATTATGCTATATGGAATGGCGTATTTTTTTGTGCACGATATCTTCATCCACCAAAGAATTAAATATTTTACCCACACTAAAAACCTTTATTTTAAAGCTTTAAGAAGAGCTCATAAACAACATCACAAGCACTTAGGAAAAGAAGAAGGCGAATGTTTTGGATTTTTGTATGTGCCTTTCAAATATTTCAGAATGTATTTTAAAAGCAATAAAAAATGATGTCTTTCACCTACATACTCGTCTTGTTTTTCACAGTTATCATTTGTTTTATTGCATCTTTTGACAAGCGATTACAGTTCAACAAGCATTTTGGAGCATTTCTAAAAGCATCTGTTCTAGTAGCTATTCCTTTCATAGCTTGGGATGTTTGGTTTACTGCAAAAGGCGTATGGTGGTTTAATATCGATTATACAATGGGATTAAATATAGCCGGCTTGCCTTTGGAAGAATGGTTGTTTTTTATCTTCATTCCTTTTTCGTGCATTTTTACTTATTACAGTATAGACAAGTTTTTTAAAATGGAATGGTTGAGTGGATTTAATAATTTAATCGTTTTTGTAACTGTTATTCTCTGTACAGTAACCGCATTATTATATTATGATAAGATTTACACATTAATCACATCGCTTTCAGCTATTCTTACAGTAGTTTATCTTCATTTTATAGCAAAAGCAGATTGGA
The DNA here is from genome assembly GCA_032068765.1 of Dysgonamonadaceae bacterium. GTDB lineage: Bacteria > Bacteroidota > Bacteroidia > Bacteroidales > Dysgonomonadaceae > DAMBHY01. Next base: position 9,214 of record DAMBHY010000029.1, read on the forward strand.
TTAGCAAAGCATCTTTAGTGTTTACAATTTTAATGTTAGGGTTTCTTCCTGTAAATGGAATTCTTACTGGAACAGGTTTAGACACGCCTATTGTGAATTACAATCCTGATGATTTTTTAGGCATACGAATATTGACAATTCCTATAGAAGATTCGGTTTATGGTTATACGCAATTTCTCTTAGTTCTATATTTTTTTACATTGTTGTCCGATAAAAGAGTAGCCTTTTTAGGCTACTCTTCTTTTTAGTAAG
>DAMBHY010000030.1:0-8275 GCA_032068765.1 Dysgonamonadaceae bacterium
CTTTCTTTCATAACGTTCTTTTTTTAGTGTAACGCTATTTTAGGACGAGACAATTTATTGATTAAAAAAAAGACACTCAAATGAATTTGAAAGTCTTTTGTAAAATCTATTATTTTTGTATCGATTATTCTACTGGATCAACCGTGTATCCTGTTTTTATTAATGAGTTTAAAAGCCCTGTTTCACCTACTAAATGACCGCATCCTACTGCAATAAAAGATGATTTTTCTTTTATAATATCGGGGATGACTTTTATCCATTTTTCGTTTCGATATTTCATCAATATGTCCTTTTCGTTTTGAGCCGTAGGGCAAGGGTTATCGGGATTTTCATTTTCAAACGTCTGGCGAAGACTTTCCAAATCAAAGTTTTTGTACGAGGTGTTGAATACGTCCATTTGTTTCTTTAGATAGTCAGGATTTTTGATTAAGCACATCAAACCTTCCAACTGTTTGTCCAAAGGTCTAACATTTAACAGTGCTGTTATCTGATCTTCTATGCTTTCCAACCCTTTGATAGGTTTTGAATGCTTTTGGGCTTCCTCCTGAAAGTATTCATCGAGACTCATGTCATTCCCAAGTTCGGGATAGAATTTTTTATAAAGTGTAATTGAAATAAGCGTACTCAATGCTGCTGGTTTCACTCTTTCTAGCTGTTTAAAATCTGCACCAAGATTTTGTTTGACGAAATCCGAAAGAAATTTGTATTCGTCGGTACTTAGAGATTTTTGGTAAGAAAAATCTGCCGGACTCATTGAGTTCTCACTCATTTTTTTTTGAATTTCCTCTTTATTAGACATATCTACTTCACCCACCACTTGTTGGGTGTTTTTTAAAACCTCATTCAAACCTTTAACTTCTTTCAAAAAACTTAACGGAATGAGATGATGTGTTCCGAAAATATATGATGGTTGACTTAATCCATTTCCTGAAATTTTCCATAGCAAACAATTTTTTGTTTGTGCTTTGATGGAAAATATACCAACAGAAAGTACGACAATTAAAATTAATCTATTTAGTTTCATAATGCACTAATCAATAATTTCAACTACATGTGGTTTTTCTTTATTGTCTAACTCTTTGCCTACACCAAATACATCAAATAATATAAAGAAAATGGTGAAGGAAGGAAACGCGTCTGTCATAGGAAGAATTTCTTCTATGAAAGTGATGAGCGAAGTGTATTTACCTTTTTTTTCTCCAAACATTTTGTAACTGACTGAAGCCGCAATAGGTGCCCAAACAATATCTAATAATCCACCAACAACAGGAATTGCGGCAGACATCATACCAATTGCATCCATCAAAATACATTTACCTAATTTGGCGAATTTTTCATTTTTCATTTAAGTGATGTTTTAAAGTGAATAAACAAATAATAAGACTTCAACTGTACAAATAGTTTAAAAAAATCCCTTATAATTTTATAAGGGATTTTTATGTTTTAAACGCCTGCAGCAGCAGTAGGAGGTGTATATGCTCTTGAGGACAAGTCTTTATCCATCATATATATTCCCATGCCATTATTGCCAATTAATTTTAAAGCATCAATCATGCTCTGGGCGTTATCTTCTTCTTCTACTTGCTCTTTTACAAACCATTGTAGCATATTTTCTGTTGCAAAATCTTTTTCTTCACGAGCCATAGCTACAAGATTATTAATTAAGCTTGTAACTTCTCTTTCGTGGTTCAACGTATCTTCAAATGCTTCTAAAGGAGAATTCCAAGAGGTTTTTACATCTTTAATTGGCTTTAATTCCACCTTATTTCCTTTGGAAATCAAATAATTAATAAACATTAGAGCGTGGTCTTGCTCTTCTTGAAACTGAACCTTGAACCAGTTGCCGATACCCGGCATTGCATTGCTTTCAAAATGTGCCGACATTGATAAATACAAATATGCAGACCAAAATTCTGCGTTTATTTGCTCATTTAAAGCTCTTTCTAAATTTTCACTAAGCATAAATATATATTTTTAAATTAATGAGTATTTGTTATTCATACATAACAAAGAAAATATGGAAATGTTGAAAAAAATTTCCCCTTGACAATAAAGTCGAAGGGGAAATCACTAACAACAATCTAAAAACAAAAATTATGAAAAAGTATTTTATTCTTTATCAGATAAATATTCTGCTATACCCTCATGGGTCGCCTGCAGTCCTTTATCTCCTTTATGCCAGTCTGCAGGGCAAACCTCGCCATAAACTTCTGTAAATTGAAGCGCATCTATTACACGCAAAATTTCTTCCACACTTCGTCCTAACGGCATGTCATTTACCACTTGATGTCTTACAATACCTTGTTTGTCGATCAAAAATAATCCTCTGTAAGCTTCAGGTGATCCCACAAAAACAGGATTGCCAAATTCATCATTATCAAAATCACCTGCTAATACATCAAACATCATTGAAATAGTGAGAGAATGATCTGATACCACAGGATAAGTAATTCCCTGAATACCTCCTTCATTTTTTGGAGTTTGTAACCATTTCCAATGCGAATTAATGGAATCTGTAGACACCGCTACTACTGCAGTATCACGATTTTCAAATTCTGCAAGACTATTCTGAAATGCATGTAATTCTGTAGGACAAACAAATGTGAAGTCAGCAGGATAAAAGAATATTACAACATATTTTTTTCCTAAATACTGATCTAGTGAAAAACTATTATCAATCTCGGTACCATTAATCATTGCTGGTGCCCAAAAAACAGGAGCTCTTTTTCCTATTAATACTGCCATATTAAGTTGATTTTATTTTTTAATATATTCCAAATATATAATAAAATTCTTATATGGTAAAATTTATATCAAACAATAACCTATAAATATTATCTATAAGTAAATGCTTTTCAAAGACTATATTTTTAATGATTAATCCATGATATATTGATAATTATTTTTAAAAAAGTAGTATTTTTGCATGCAATAAAAAAGAAAGGTTATTAACTATGTCATTTATTGCAGATAAAGTTGTGATGGAAGGGTTAACTTTCGACGATTTGTTGTTGGTGCCCTCTTATTCCGAAGTTCTTCCCCGTAATGTAGATCTCTCTACACAGTTTTCACGAAATATTTCTCTTAACATACCTATGGTTTCCGCCGCAATGGATACGGTTACGGAAACTACTATGGCAATTGCTATCGCACGCGAAGGCGGTATTGGAGTGATACATAAAAATATGACCATTGATGCACAGGCAAAGCAGGTAAAAGCTGTTAAACGTGCTGAAAATGGGATGATTAGTAATCCTATTAGTATAAGTCCTGATAAAACTGTTTCTGATGCATTGGGAATGATGTCGGAGTTCAAAATTGGTGGAATACCCGTTGTCGATGAAAATAATCGTCTTTTGGGTATTGTAACCAATAGAGATTTACGTTTTGAGCGTGCGATGAACAGAAAGATTGGGGATGTAATGACTAAAGAAAATTTAATTACTACACAACAATCTACTGATTTGGAAGCTGCTGCAGAAATTCTTCAACAATATAAGATTGAAAAACTTCCTGTTGTTGATTCGGAAAATAAACTGATTGGTTTAATAACTTACAAGGATATCACCAAAGCAAAAGATAAACCTTTTGCGTGCAAAGACGAACTAGGTCGTTTACGTGTTGCTGCAGGAATAGGTGTTACTTTTGATTCCATTGAGCGTGCGACGGCATTGGTTGAGGCTGGTGTTGATGCAATTGTAATAGATACAGCCCATGGACACTCAAAAGGTGTTGCTGATATGTTGAAGAAAGTAAAATCAACTTTTCCTGATATCGATGTAGTTGTTGGTAACATAGCTACTGCTGAAGCCGCAAGATTTTTAGTTGATGCTGGTGCTGATGCTGTTAAAGTAGGTATTGGTCCGGGTTCAATTTGTACAACGCGTGTTATTGCCGGTGTTGGAGTTCCTCAAATTTCTGCTATTTATGAAGTTTCCAAAGCTTTAAAATCTACTGGAGTACCTTTGATTGCAGATGGAGGATTGAGATATTCAGGAGATATCGTTAAAGCATTGGCTGCTGGTGGCTCATCTGTTATGATGGGTTCTTTACTTGCAGGAACTGAAGAATCTCCCGGAGAAACAGTTATTTTTAATGGGCGTAAATTCAAAACATATCGTGGGATGGGTTCTTTATCTGCTATGCAGAAAGGTTCTAAGGACAGATATTTCCAAGATGTTGAAGATGATATCAAGAAATTGGTGCCGGAAGGCATTGAAGCTCGTGTTCCGTTTAAAGGAACAATTCAGGAGGTTATTTATCAGATGGTTGGTGGTCTTCGCGCAGGTATGGGATATTGCGGAGCTGCTAATATCGAAAAACTTCACGAGGCTAAATTTACACGAATAACCGGTGCCGGTTATGCAGAAAGTCATCCACATGGTGTAATGATTACGCGCGAAGCTCCAAATTATAGTAAAGGAACTGAATAAAAACACACACATTTATGAAAAGACTGTCGTTTTATTTTTCGACAGTCTTTTTTATGCATTTCTTAGTAATTCATAAAAATGAAGTAATTTAGTAATACATTAATTTTGTAGATTATAAAAATGAACAGACTAAAATTTATTCTTTTTTTTTGTTTAATAATTCCTCACGTGATGTCTCAAACACAAGAAATCCAATCTATCTTGCATAACATACAACGCCAATATGCACCGGATAAGCGTACTGAAATTTTTGAAGTAGAAGTTGTTCGAGAAAACAACAATTTTGTTTTAAAAGGTAAAACTACGAGCATTAATGCTGAAAAAACTTTAAAGGAGAAGTTTAAAAATATTTCCGTTCCATTAAAGATTGATGTTGAACTTCTGCCATCAAAAAGTTTGGGAGAAAAAAACTGGGGAATAGTTTATACTTCTGTTGCAACAATGCGATCTGCACCAAGATTTTCATCAGAAATGGTAACGCAAGCGTTATTGGGTATGCCTTTGAGAATTTTGGAAAAAGATGGTGACTGGTACCGCGTGCAAACTTCCGATAAATACATTGGTTGGATGAAAGGTTCGGTTGCTTTATTTGATAGAAATGGATTAAACAAATATCTTACATCTCCAAGAATTATCATCAATAGCATGGCTTCTCAATCTTATGATAAGGCGGATGAAAATTCACAGCCTGTTTCAGATATTGTTTTGGGAAATATGTTTGAGGTGTTAAACTCAAGTGACAATTTTTATTATGTAAAATATTCTGATGGACGAAATGCATATATAAAAAAGAATGATGCACTTTTGTTGAATGAATGGCATAAGAAAATTTCAAAAAATGGAAACGACATTGTAAAAACCGCATACAGATTTCTCGGTCTACCATATACTTGGGGAGGAACTTCCTCTAAAGGCGTTGATTGTAGTGGATTTACGAAATCGGTTTATCTAATACATGGAATTATTCTGGAGCGAGACGCTTCACAGCAGGTAAAATATGGAAAGCTGATTGATGATAAAGGCGATTTCTCAAATGCTCAGCCCGGTGATTTGGTGTTTTTTGGAGAAAAACCTACCGATGAAAATCCTAAAGAACGCATAATTCATGTAGGAATTTATATCGGCAACCAACGTTTTATTCATTCGTTGGATTATGTGAAAATTGGTAGTTTTAATCCAAAGGATGCGCTTTACGATGCATACAATACAGGTCGCTATTTGCGCACAAAACGTGTGTTAGGTGAAAAAAACGGAGCACTGAACTACGACATCTTTGAAAACGATTTTTACAAAAAATAAAAAGTTATGTCACAAAACCGTCGAAATTTTATTAAGACTACGCTCATAGGAGCTGCGGCTTTGAATATACCAAATAGTTTGACTTTAGGACAAACAAAATACTCACATAAAAGAACAACTTCTATGAAACTTTCCTGGATTCCATATAATTTGCAGTTAAATCACGTTTTCACAATTTCCAATTTCTCACGCACAACCACGCCGGTTGTTTTGATTAAAATTGAATACGATGGTTTGGTCGGATACGGAGAAGCTTCGTTGCCACCATATTTGGGAGAAACTCAAGAATCTGTTATCAACTTTCTAAAAAAGATAGATTTCACGCCTTTCAAAGACCCGTCTCATTTGGAAGAAATATTGAAATATGTGGATGATTTAGCTGAAAAAAATACCGCCGCAAAAGCTGCCGTAGACATTGCTCTTCACGATTTGCTTGGCAAAATGATAGGAACACCATGGTATAAAATTTACGGTCTTAACAAAATGGATGTACCTAATACCACATTCACTATCGGGATTGACAATGATGAAATGGTGCGTTCTAAAACCCGTGAAGCATTGGATAGATTCAAAATTTTGAAAGTGAAAGTTGGTGGACCGGACGATAAACGAATGATTGAAGCGATTAGAAGCGTTACGGATTTGCCGCTTGCTGTGGATGCCAATCAGGGATGGAAAGACCGTCAACAAGCATTGGATATGATTTATTGGCTAAAAGAAAAAGGAATAGTAATGGTGGAACAACCGATGCCTAAGCATGATTTAGACAATATCGCAAAACTGACGCAGGATAGTCCATTGCCAATATTTGCCGATGAATCCATTCAAAGATTGAAAGATGTGGAAAGATTGAAAGGTGTATTTTCGGGAGTCAACATCAAACTGATGAAATGCACGGGGCTTCGCGAAGCGTGGAAGATGCGCAATCTTGCGCAAGCATTGGGTATGAAAGTGATGATCGGATGCATGACGGAAACTTCATGCGCTATCTCTGCTGCAACTCAATTGGCTTCTGGATTGGATTTCGCAGATTTGGACGGAGCTTTGCTTATCGGAAACGATTGTTTCGACGGTGCAACCTTGCAAAACGGTAAAATTATTGCCACTGATAAACCCGGAATCGGCGTAGAACTAAAAAAAGATTTCAAAAACTTGTTCGCATGAAAGCTTTTTTGACAATTGGATTACTGGTTTGTTCCAATATATTTATGACTTTCGCTTGGTACGGGCATTTGAAATTGGCTGAACAGCCTTGGTTTAGTAAATTGTCTCTTTTCGGGATTATCGTTTTCAGTTGGGCGATTGCTTTCTTCGAATATTGCTTTCAGGTTCCGGCAAACAAGATAGGATTTATTGGTAATGACGGACCGTTTTCGTTGGTGCAGCTCAAAGTCATTCAGGAAGTAATTACCCTTATTGTTTTTATTATATTTTCCTACATCGCTTTCAATGCACAAATAAAACCCAATCATATCATTGGGTTTGTTTTTTTGGTATTGGCTGTTTATTTATTTTTAAATAAAAAGATCAAAAGAGTCAAGAATCAAGATTTATATAATGGTCTATATTTCTTCTGAACGTAGTAAAGTAGCTCCAGCCTTATACATTTCCTGAAGAGCATTTTTATCATCTCCCTCTTTCGCATTCACGGCTGCTACTGCGTCAGTAATTATGTGGGTGTGAAAACCTTCATGCAAAGCATCCAAAGCAGTCGCTTTCACACAATAATCAGTTGCCAGACCGCACACATAGACTTCATGGATATGATTTTCATGCAAATAATCTTTCAAAGAAGCGTTTGTAGCCTGAAAAGCAGAATATCCGTCATCCTTATTGTCGGTACCTTTATGAAGTTTCAAGTCTATTTCTCCAGCATTTAAGTCGGGATGAAAATCGGCTCCATGGGTGTTTGCTACGCAGTGTACAGGCCATTTATCAAAATGAACGGAACCTTCCGGATGCCAGTCCTGGGAAGATATTACATAATCAAAATCAGATAATATTTTATTGATAACGGGAACGACCTTGTCGCCATCTTTCACCGCCAATGCGCCACCGGGACAAAAATCGTTTTGAACATCTACTATAATCAGGGCTTTTTTCATAATTTGGAATTTTTAGAGATATAACAAAGAGGTGAAGTGATTGTTTTAGGTGGATTTGATGAAATGTTGTTGGAGTATCTAACCAATAATTTGCGAAAGATGGATAATGATGCCCCGTTAAATATGTCTTTGAACTTTTGAGTAGTCGGTAAATAGATAGATGCCCGCCTGAAGGAGGCGGAGCATCAGAGGTTTTGCATGTTTTTTGTTCATAAAATAATAATGATAAATCATTCCTACGCTGCCGGACGATTTGCAATCGGTGATTTGCCGGATAGAGCAATAGATTTTGTTTTTATTAAATAATACACAAGTTGTGAAATTTTGTCAGTAAGGACACGCCTCAGAGAGGCGCGCCAGCAGGGGGCTTCGTTCTTTTTTAATAAATGACTAGTCCTAAATAACCGTTACAGGTTTATAGACAAAAATACTTTATTT
>DAMBHY010000031.1:0-7677 GCA_032068765.1 Dysgonamonadaceae bacterium
GACAATAAAGTTGTACACAAAGCACTAAAGTTGTAACCATTCTCAAAAAACGACGCTAATGTTGTATACTTACTGAATGTGTAGTTATAGGGTTGGAGACTATAAAATGCACATATAGGTACGTATCAATGTCGTTTTTAGGGTACGATCATGGCTAGGGGTAGGCGTCTCAAATCCTATTTGGATTATGAAAATGCGCTAGGTGACGGCATAGGAGTGGGCTATGGCCAAAGTTATCAGCCCTGGCTTAGAGCTCAGGACGTTAAATCCCGTGGAAACCGTTCGATAGTCTTTGGCCTTAAGACGTTTCGAAACCATCATCTCCTTTCTTCTGTCGAAAGTAACTTTTTCTATCTGGCTGAGTTTAATGACTCGGTGATTGATATCCGGGAACAATTCCCACTCTTTCCTCTCCGGCTTACCCAACAAATAGCAAATCATCTACATTTTCAACATCCTATGGTGAGGGGAGTAAGAGGAGTACCTGTCGAAGTTCTGAATGTTATGACAACCGATTTTTTACTGACCTTGAGAACTCCTGAAGGCGGACTTCGATACAAAGCTATAGCAGTAAAACATAACGAGAGCATACCTGAACGCGAAGCCCAAAAACTTGAAATAGAGAGGATGTTTTGGCAGTTGATTGATGTTGAGTTTCAAATTTATGTTGGCTCGGAACTCAATAACGTCGTCGGTAAAAACATTTGCTGGGCTACTTCTGTATTAAGAGATGGTTCTGAATTTTATGATAAATATCCTCTTGATAAAATCCTATGGAAGCTTAAACCAGATGTTTATCCCATAGTGGGACTACGTGCAATGATTTCATCAATCATTGGGGTAGATGCACAAGAAGCGATGATGTTATTGCAGGCAATGATTGGATTAAAAATGATAAAAATTGATTTATCATATCCAATACTCGAAACCGGTCTGATAAAGATAATATCCAATGGCCACTATATAGGACTGAACGCAAATGGATATTATTAGAAATTCAGTCTGGCTCTCTCAAGGCACTGATTTGCTTGCAGAGGGGCTTTATCGTGTTTTGGATTTTGACAAAAAGGTTGATTTGTTAATTTTGTTTAAAATAAAATCAGAAAGAACGGGTAAGCCAATTCCTTTCTCATTTTCATTGTTTAAATATTATATTGAATCAAATAGCATAACTTGTAAAGATTATATATACCCTTCATATATGTTAGTAGATGAGAAAGAAATAACAGATGAAGACAGGGGAGGCGAGATGAAAATTACAATATCATTAAAGATCTTGTAGATGACAGAATGTTTCTGTTCGACTATGCATTACATAAAAAGTCTCACCTTTTAATGGACTACTCCAGAAATAAAAAAATATCACAATATACTATCAGAACGCTTCTGGCGTTGTACTGGCGACATGGGCAGGATGTTTATGCATTACTACCCGCATTCTCGAACTGTGGTGCCGCTGGGAAAAGTAGAATCAAACATGAAATTAAACTTGGGAATTCCAAGAAAAACAGAGCATTACCTAATGAACGTTCACGTGTTTTCATTCTTAATGAAAGAGATATAAATAATATTAGAAAATCTCTCATTATGTATCATTATAAAGTTAACGGAGATACGATAAAGAAAACATTAGAGAGACATATTGATTTGTATTTTAGGGATGAAATTAAAACAGCGAACCTAGAAAATAGAGCTCCATATGTTCCTTCTTTAAAACAATTTTCATACTGGAATAAAAAACTCTTCACTAAAGATTTCTCGATAAATAAGAAGAACACGAAAAAAGAAATAGACCTCAAAATGCGGGCGCTTTTAGGTAGTGTGGCTAATACAACTGTTTTGCCGGGTGATGTTTTCGAAATAGACTCAACTGTCGCTGATGTACATCTTATTTCGAGTTTAAACAGACGAAAAGTCATTGGGCGTCCTACTATTTATACAGTGGTGGATCGTGCAACAAGAATGATTGTTGGCCTTCATGTTTCTTTATACCATGCTTCATGGCGAGCCGCCCGACAAGCGTTAGCAAATTGCTTTATGCCAAAAAAAGAATATTGTAGATTATTTGGAATCTCTATTACTGATGATGATTGGCCTTGTTCTCACATTCCATTAACATTGATGTGTGACAACGGGGAGATGATTGGTCTTAAACCTCAGGAAGAGATGACCCCCCTGACAAAACTTGAGTTTGCGCCAGTCGGTAGAGGCGACAGAAAAAGCATTGTTGAACGCTGTTTCGGCATTCTGAATGATGAGGTTATTCATAGGCTTATTGGAACAACACGAAGGGGAAAGATTGTTAAAGGAGAGCCAACACCGCAATCCAGGGCTTGTTTAACGATTCAGGAGGTCACGTCTTTACTGATTCGGGAGATACTTGCACATAATCAGAGAACGTATGAGGAACTGGCTTATATCAATCCCTTACTGATTGAAAATGATCTCGTAATATCACCAAAAAATAGTTGGATGATAAGCTTAAAGCACGGGAGATTCAGCGCAAGAGCCGTTGGGGCCGACGAAGTGATCGCACGATTGTTAATCCCTGTGAACGCTAACATTACCGCCGGTGGGATTCAGTACAATAATCTTTTTTATGAATGTGATCCTGAAATTGCATCAGGTGTCAGAGTATTTGGAAGAACCACTTGTGAAGCAAGAATAGATGACAATTGCGTAGATTATATATATGTAAGATTTGACAAAAATAGCATTTTCAAAAAACATTACCTACTTAAGAAAAGAGATGTATTTAAAGGGAAAGCTCATCTTGATACAGATGTAATGGCTGATTGGGTAGATACTCAAAAAGAAATTAATTTATTTACTCTGGATTCGCTCAGCAATATCAATAATAAAGATGAATTTAACAGGAAAGGTAACGAAAGATTAAATGAAATATACGAATCTCGCCGGGTACATGGTAAAGATATTAAAAAGAACAGGAAAAATGAACTTGATTCATTAGGGCGAACTCATGTTGCTAATGGAAGATCTGAACCCCTACTTCCTTCATCCAGTAATGTTCTGCTTTTGCCTGGCCGGGAGGAGAAACAAAGATGGTTAAAAGGTAAGAAGAAGACTGAGGACGCAGAATAATGAATCTTATACGGCGCGTTTCAGCGATATATAAAGAACAGGAGTTACCTGAGTATCGTGGCAATCCCTTAATTGAAGCACTTCCTGAAGCGCTTACGGAAGATGAAGTACTTCTGGAAATGAGTTATTTCCCCGAAATTGACGAAAAAATCCGCTGGACTGCCCCGGCGAATGTTAGAGAGCAGTATGTCGAACGTATAAAGAAATTCCGTTGCCCTCAAACCAATCTTATCCAGGCTTATAAGATGATCTTACGGGCACTTAGGGAAAACTATGCAGCTCGTAATCCTTTAAAAAGCGGAACAATTCAATATCTTCATTACTATGGAAATGAGCGTCCTGATATTGAGCCAGAAAGTGGATATTTTAAATCCCAGGCTGAAACTATTACGATAGTTGGAATGAGTGGTTCTGGAAAAACTACCATGATTGAGCAAGTCATGGATCATTTCCCTCAGATTATAGAACACAGCAGCTATAAAGGAGTTTTTCCCGGCTTCAGTAAGCAAATTGTATGGGTAAAGATTAATTGTCCATACAATTCAAGTGTGAGAGACCTTTGTGAAGAGATTTTACAAAAATTAGATGATGCAATTGGTATTGAACGAACTACACCTGAGATTAGAAATGGTGCTCTGGCTCGCCAGATTGCACAAAGAATTAAATCATCATTTTTGGGTATCCTTGTTATTGATGAAATGCAGAGGCTTAAATTTTCAAGAACCGGGGGTGAGAGTAAGTTGATTGATTTTTTACATGAAATTGTAGATTCCATGGGGGTATCTATGGTTTTTTGTGGAAATCATCCTTTTGACGAGACGCTGACAAAGAAAATGAGAATTGCCAGGCGGGCAGAGTCTGGTGGTTACATGAAAATTAAGAATGTTAGATACGATTCACAAGACTGGCAATCGTTTATTCATTATTTATGGCCATTACAATGGACAAATGTTGAAACTCCATTAAATGATGAGTTAAACGAAAAATTATTCATTTTATCTAAAGGCAATATTGGATTGGCTCAGATGATTTATCGGGGGGCACAATTAAAGGTTATCGGTAGCGGCAATGAAATCATCACTGGCGCAGTCTTGTCGGCCTCTGTACCGGTACTCGTGAGTCATACGGAGGAATATAAGGATACTCCACTCCCGGGGGCCGCGACTGAAGATGAGGAAGCTAAATGGCTCTCTGCATCTAATGAGGGTGATGCTTCGGCTAAAATCATGGCAGAGAAGTCCCTAAAGTCTTTGATCCCTGGGGATATAGACAGGCCACAGCACAAGGAATTCGTAGGAAAAATAGACGAGGTTTTGCGCAATTTCGACGAGAAAATACTGTCTCTTGACCACGATCTTGTTATCAACAGAACAGCTGAAAAGAAAAATACCTACGATGCTCTTCAGCGTTGCGGGCTTATAAATATAGATCCACTTAATAAATTGTAATGAGGTAACAGTTCGTAACGGTCAAAGAGAGGTGTGGGAAATGAGAATGTTGCCTGTTTTGCCTGATGAATCCTTGTTCAGCCGGTTTTGTCGGACAACTACCGTGTACGGTATGTCCCTATCTTCTCTGTTAACGATCATTTTCAACAAACCTGATATGAACGTCCATCCAATTCTCAATTCAGGATTAAAGGCTATTTCTCTTCATACATCCGAAAGTGCAGATCAGCTCTGGCATGAACAGACTTTACTCCCTCTTTTTGCCTGGGCACTACCAATCAGTCGTAATGAAATTATGGATTTCAACACGACCCCTGCCAGGCTTAATCGATTGTGCCGCCTTAGTAATTTTTCACTAGGGCAGCGCACACTATTGAAGTTTTGCCCGGTTTGCGCTCGTGAAGATACTTTTCATTATGGTGTTACTTATTGGCATCTGGCGCATCAGCTTCATGGGGTTACAACCTGCCATCGGCATCCGGTAGCGCTTGAAAGCATCCATGTCCCTTCTTCACCGCACATACGTATTGGACTGATGCCTCCTGTTTCGTATACAGAACAACTTAGCAATGAGATAGACTTCGATTTTGCTAAGTTTTGTTATGAGTCCCTAAATATAATCAGAAGAAAAGATATTACACACCCCAATTACATGGATGTACTTAAAAAGTTGAATTTATTATCATTGGATGGAAATTTAAAGAAAAATGTATTCTACGCACATGTTTATGCTAAGTGCCAGTTATTTGGGGAGGGTTCATCGGGACTTATACCAACATCCCTAACTGATTATCATTACTGGGAGCCTATACTCAAAGACAAATGTTGTCAGCATCCCACAAAGCATCTTTTGCTTTGTTATTGTTTGTTAAATACTTGCTGGCCAACGTATGCAGGAAGTCGTACTAATAAAAAGAAAGAAATCTTTAAAAGTCATAAGAAATACAGTTTTCATATAGTTGAAAATAATACTAGTGTTAGCAACCTTGGGAAGGAATTTAGTCGCAGCAGATGTTACATTAAAACACTTATTTATAAAAAATACCTGAGGGCGTTTAAGCGAAACACAAAAATTAATATATTCACTGAATTGCTTATCAAGTCTATGGCTGTAAGGGGGTTTAGTCTGGCATCCATAGCTGAGAAAAACTCATTATCGGAAGGAGCTGTATCCTCTGTAATTTCATCTTGTTACGGTTTATGCTCATGGCGTAAAAAATGTAAAAAAGATTCTTTAAGACGGCGTCATAAGCAGAAAATATTAAGATTTATACATAATCAATCCGTTTCTATAACACGAAAGTTAGTCAAAGAAAGTTGTTATGCAAGTTTCTATTGGCTAAATAAACATGAATGTGACTGGCTTAATTCCTGTCTTCCTAAAACAATACGATGCTATAAAAATAAAAGAGTAGACTGGAGCGAGAGAGATATTATCTCATCATCATTAATAAATGATGTTTTATCTCAGGGGCAGTACTCGATGTCACTTACAAGTCTAGATGCTTTACTGGGAGGGCATGGCTGGCTTTTGAAATACAGAGATAAACTACCAATGACAATGATACTTCTCAGAAAAATGGAACTAATTAAATAAGAGGGAGTTATATGGTTTACGAAAATGAATTGTGGCACAGTTTTCTTCTGCGTTCACAGATAATGTATAACTTATCCAATTGCAGGAACATAATATCAAAGCATGGCGCACTAAGGTACGATGCCTTTCCTCGTTTCGAACTGATTGATATGTACAAATTGCATAGCTTGCAGGATATATATGACATTCTTGCCACTAGAAATGGTTATATACTAACTTCCAATATAGTGTCGTTATCTTCTGGTGTTTACGGGTATTTTAACGCTGTTGAAGATGCCTGTCGGAAAAATTTTCACATAACTAATTCATATCCATTGGTAAACATCTCAAACATTCGTTACTGTCACAAATGTATTGTTGAAGATATACACTCTAAAGGCATTGGTTATCTGCGTCATAGATGGTTGTTTGAATCTAAATGTGCAGTTCATAGTACCAGTTTATATGAGGTTTGTTTTGATAACTATTTGAATGCAGTGAAAGGACTTAGTGACTTAATTATAAGTGGAATAAATCCTCATGGTTATTGTTCCCTTGTGGTTGACGTTTCAAACCCTTTCAAAAATCCAGTGTATATATTACCATGTGCACGTAATAAAATTTTAAAATGGATTTCGGACAATAAAAATATGCTGATTTACTTTCTCTTTGACCTCTTTAAAAGTAAATCGCATTCTAGTTTATTAAAGGTTATTGAAGTCAGGATAATGCATAGTAGTTATATTTCTGCGGTGTTCAGGATATTGAGTGAGGTTAATTTTTGTAATTTCAACTCATTTATTACCGATTTATTCGAGGACGTAAGTTATGCCTCTGTTGGACTTGATGATTATTCTGTTAATGTGGATTTTCTCAGGCTAAAAGCCGCAGATTGCAAATTTTGCCGGTTCAATGGTAAAAATTTTTGCTCACTTTTTAATGTAAAGCTTCTTCGCTAATTTTTACTTCATTTATAAACTACTAAGAAAGCTAATAAGATAGGGTTATATATTTTGATTAGGGCGGGAATAAATTATCACTTCCCGAGTATCCCTGGGGGTTACCACCTGAGTATGATGCCGGTTAGCAACAACGTCTAAAAGACCTACGATCACGATAAATGTCACTGGGTCACTCTCAAGCAAAGTGGTCAGGGGTGCTAGATACCAGTACTGCTTACTCAACACGGCCTTGTTTTTGAAAGATGCCGAATCTTGGCAAGAGGCGTATTACAGCCTATAGTCTGTTAATGAGTATTACAGCTTATCTGCTGTAAATCCATTCGTTGTGCTTGTTAACCCGTCGATACGGAAGATCACTTATGAACACTCAATACGCTTTGAAGACCTTGAATCAGTTGCGTCCTGTTTTAATCGGCTTTCGCAAAGCCAATGGACTGACGCAAAGAGATGTTTCTGAACGTTTGGGTGTAACACAGCAAACTTATGCCCGACTGGAGGCCAACCCTGCAAGTGTGGGTTTTGAGCGTTTGTTTAGAGTGTTCAGCGTCCTTGGAGTGGAGATCGTACTTTCATCCAGGGAACCATTGTC
>DAMBHY010000032.1:0-6206 GCA_032068765.1 Dysgonamonadaceae bacterium
TTTTGTCAGCGTGTTTCACGGTAGAAAGTCGGTGTGCAATTACGATTGCCGTTTTCCCTTTGAAGAATTGCTCCAGATTTTCCATAATAATTTTTTCGTTGTTTGCATCGAGAGCAGATGTGGCTTCGTCGAAAAAAATATATTCCGGAGATTTATAAACAGCTCTTGCGATGAACAATCTTTGTTTTTGTCCACCGCTCATTCCGACTCCTTCATTTCCAATCTTAGTATTGTAATTTAATGGCAATCCTTCTACGAACTCTTTAATGTTTGCAATTTCAACAGCTTTTCTAAGTTTTTCTTTATTTATAACATCATCTCCAATGGCGATATTACCTGCAATAGAATCATTAAAAATATAGCCTTCCTGCATAACCACCCCACATTTATCCCGCCATATTCTTGGAGGCACATTTGATAGAGAAGATCTTCCTACTTTTATGGTTCCCTTTATTGGCTCATAAAATTTAAGAAGTAATTTAAGAAGGGTAGTTTTTCCACTTCCGCTCGCTCCCACAATGGCAGTCGTCTTTTGATATGGCAATACAATATTTAAATTTTCAAAAACATAATTATCCGTACCCGTATATCTAAAATCTAAATTATCAATAATAATATCATTATTTTGGAGATCATACTCATAAATAGTGTTAGTGTCTTCTTCATTATCTTTATTATGAATTTCTCCTAAGCGATCAAGAGAAATTTTTGCATCTTGATAGTTTTTTAAAAATTCTAAAAATTGTGCAAGAGGTATACTTAATTGTCCTATAATATATTGAGTTGAAAGCATCATACCTAGCGTAATTTTGCCGTCAATAACGAGTTTTGCTGTAAAAAAACTGATAAAGATGTCCTTCATTTGATTGATAAAATTTCCTCCTACTGTCTGCAACTGCTCTAAAGAAAGTGTCTCAATATTTATTTTAAATAGTTTAACCTGTAAAAATTCCCATTTCCATCGTTTTTGCTTTTCTGCATTATGCATTTTTATTTCTTGCATCCCATTTATTAGTTCAATAACTGCTGACTGTTCCTGCGATACCTGAGAAAACTTTTTATAGTCTAACTCCCTGCGTCTATTTAAAAAAAACGAAATCCAAAAGATATAGACTAAACTTCCACATAAATAGATTAAGAAAAGTTTATAATCATATAGTAACAATATAGCACTATAGGCCACAAGGCTAAACAAATTGAATATAGTATTTAGAGATGAATTAGTTAAAAGCTGTTCAATTCTATGGTGATCACTTATTCTTTGCATTATATCACCTGTCATTCTCGTATCAAAAAAGCTAATCGGAAGATTCATTAATTTTATAAAAAAATCAGATACAATAGAAATATTTATCCTTGTACTTAAATGTAGCAAGATCCAGCTTCGTATCACTTCTATTGCAGCTTTTCCTGTAAATAGCATTATTTGAGCCAGTAGTACAATAAAGATAAAGTTAACATCTTGATTTTGAATACCAACATCAACTACACTTTGTGTAATAAAAGGAAATATCAATGATATTAGACTTGTTGCAACCAGGCTAACAATTAACTGAATAAAAAGTGACTTATATTTTAACAAATACTTAAATAGGTATGATAAGCGTGTTTTATCATTATTTCCATCCCAATCATTTTTAGAAAATTCGGGCGTCGTTTCTAGTAATAAAGCAACTCCTTCAGATATGTCTGTATCTGCGTTTCTCCCAATCCAAGCTTTTAAAAATTCCTGAGAGTTATAGGTAATTAATCCATAGCTTGGATCTGAGATATAAAAAATATAGTCATTTTGTTTTTTCTTTACTTTATAGAGAACTACAAAATGTACATTATGCCAATGAAGAATACAAGGAAGAGGAACCTCTTTCATCAGCATTTGCAAGTTTGCCTTAACTCCTAAAGTTTTAAATCCAATTTTTTCGGCAGCATCACTTAGGCTTAATAAGCTACTTCCTTCTCTAGTTGTTTCGGCAATATCTCTTATGGTTTGAAGAGGTATGCTTTTACCGTAATATTTAGAGATAATCCTTAAACAAGTGGGACCACAGTCTTTGTTGTCAGGCTGAATGTAGTTAGGAAATTTTAACACAGTAAATATTAAGGTAATTAATGTTTGTTGATATAATTTTCTATTGCTGATTCAATTAAATCAATTTCACCGTACTTTTTATCAATAATTTTTCCATCCTTATCAACAATAATTTGCAAAGGGTAACCATTAGCATTCATTTTTTTTTAAATTCTTTATTCACATCAAAGTAATTAGACCATACAACATTATTCTCTTTCAAAATTTTATTGGCAAGCCTAATCCGTTCAGGTGTATTTTCATCAGCAATGCTTATAAAATTTACATTTTGTTGTCTGTACTTTTGATATATCTGTACTAATTTTGGCAAATCTTTGATACAGGGCTTACAGGTGGTAGACCAATAATCTACTAAGGTTATTTTATAATCCTTAAAAATAGATTTATTAATCTTATTTGCATCTTTAAACTGCATTTCCGCCCCCCCCCAATATCTGTTGAGTTTTCAACATTCATAATTTTAATAAATTTCTTATAGCTATAAGACTTTTTTATATTGGCAGAAAAAAGCGATAAATTTCTCAAAAATATTTTACTAAAGCCATACTTTGCGTAATCATCGAAAACTTCCCAAAAAGCTACATGTGAAGCAGGGTTTTTCTTAATAAAATTTCCTAATGCTATCTGCTTTTTTTCTACATCTTTAGGATCATTTTCAGCATATGGTTATAAGGTTCTAAATATGCTTGTAACTTAATATAATCTGAATTTATAGGTGAGGAAACAATTTCGTAATCTAAATTTTTATTCTTTACAGAAATTTTAATGTTTCCTGGTATAATAAAAAAAGGGCGTGAAATATAGCTACCTGTTTGAGGAACATAATAAGACAATATGATAGGTTGGGGACTTAATGCAGAGCCAGCAACTGTATTATTACTACTGATTTTTAGAACAGCTATTTTTAACGCTCTATTAAATTTTATTTTATCCGTATTTTCTATTTTGAAATCCTGCGCATAGCTCAATGCTCCCTGATAGGGTGATGCTATAAAAATAGAATCACGTAAATCTTGCGGTAAGTGAATGTCTAACTTAAAATTACCCTGAGAAAATAATAAAGTGTCTATAAGAAACAAAAAAAATATTTGAATAGTTTTATACATAATTTTTAATATATAAGAATAATTCGATTTTTCAAATAGAAGTTTAATCTGTTTTCAACCATTTTAAAAAAATCGTTTTGTTCCTCAAGAGCATCATCATCGAGCATTTCTAACAAACAATTCTTTAATTGGCTAAATAATATTCCGCCTTCGGTTTTTTCCAAAATGATTAAGTCAAGTTCATCAACAGATATAATATTTTTGAAATGATCCGCCTCTAATATTACAATTACGGTGTCTACCATTTCATCTTGTGAAAAAGTATCGGTGTAATTACCTTTTAATTTCTTGATTGTAAAATCTGTTTTATTTTCTATGCAATCAAAGAAAACCTGGTGACGTGTTATACAGGTAATATCTCTATTAAAAAGATAATTAATATCTAAGTTATCATCAGATCCACATTTAATATCCTCTATAAAATTTAATATTCTTTCTTCGTTTTCGCTCTTTGTAAATGTATAATCCAACTCATTAAGATAAAGATAGTCATCAGGAAAAGTAGCTACGACCTTTTTAAAGTATTCAGGAAAATGCACTATTAAATAAATTTCCATTATTTTACATACCTGAACATTTCTTTTATAGTTTCCTAATAAATGAAGATAGGTTCTTTTAAATGGTACTTCATCAAAATTACCATATCCTATATACTCATTATCTGAGGGTATGTCTTCTATTAAAAATGAGCTTTTTTTATCATTGGCAGCCATCATTTCATAAAGCAGCACTTGTTCAAAAAAAATATTAAAATTTCCTCCAAAAACCTTTTCAGGCAAGTTTTTATTTTTTTCGGCAAACTCATAAGATTTTTCGGCATATTTCTTTATAAAATTAATATCGTTTCCTCCAAAAATACCCATATTACAGGCAAAATTATTTGTTTTTGAAATATAGCTGTCGATTTCAGCCGGTATATAATCTAAATGGTTGCTTATTTCATCCCAAGCCTCTTGATAATATTCCGTTGTTACTTCTAAATTTTGTGAAATAATTTCACCGTTTAATATTTGTTCAGGAAATGGCTCCCATACAAATACGTCTCCGTCAATATGTAGGAATGGCTTATCTTGGACGGTATAAGCTTTGATTTTAGGTAAAGCCCAAAAGTTTCTATGATAAACATTAAGTTCATCTAAAATTATATGAACCTCTTTATAAGGGAGGCTAAGTTTATTGATTAAAAAATCATTTCCTTGTATGTCTGTATAGAGTACAACTTCGTAAAATTTACTAAGCAATAATGAACTTAAAGTCCAACTTATAGCATTAAATTTGGGAGTTAGCCAACCAAAATTAGTTTCTTCAATTTTCTCATTGGTAGACCAGAAAGATTGAATTATTTTCATAGTTTATAAACTTTAAATAGAATGAATGACTGCTTAAAAATTATCTTCTATCCAGTCTTGAACAAAATATTTAAGATTATTTCTATCATAAATATTTGGCAACTTATATTCATTCAGGATAAATGCAGGGGTAAAGTTTAGACCTTGCAAGTGATTTTCTTCTGATATTTCATTAAGAAATGGTATAATTTTTTTTGGATCATCACATTCGCCATATTTATCAAGCCATACATCAAGATTTTTTGTAGAATACCAAGCTTTTATTGCTCTGGTAAAAGAATTTTTCCCCTCATTCAAGTAAATTTCCGTAAGTCGCAAAAACAGCTTTTTCATTTTTTCCTCTGCTTCTTCTGAAAAATTAAATCTAATACTGATCGTAATTTCTTCTGAATGTTTTTCCAATAAGTTGTCGATAATTTCGTGAGCTTCCTCACAAAATCCACAAAAAGGACTCGTAACCAATGATATTTTATTTGCCGCATCCGGGTTACCTAATATTATCAATTGTTTTTCAAAATGATATTCCGGTGATGTCAATAAATTATTTTTAAAAAAGCCGTAGTTTTTTGATACTCTTATACTCTTAATATAATCTTCCTTAAGTGATTTTTGTTCAATATAAATAGGCTTTAAAAGATAAATCAAAGCATACATTAATATAAAACTGAACGAAAATAGTACAAGATTATCAATGCTGAAAATGAAGCCGTTTCTTGTCAGCAAAAACAAAATCTGCATATATATGGTCCCGATAATTGCCAAGCATAACGGACACCAAGTTTTCTCAACATAATATTGGAAATATATTGAATAAATAGTAATCGGAACTGAAAAAATTAAAACAATCAAAGAATATGAGGTAAATAGAGTAACATTTCCTAAAATCGAAAAGAGTAATGCTCCCAATAATTGTGAGCTAAAAAGCCACAGACTTACATCACTAAATTTAATATAGTTAAACAGCCCGCTCTTTTTAGAATTGATTACTTGACTACAATCTGAATTAGGAATAGCATTGCAAAATGTCTGTGAAATTTTAGATTCTACTCCTAATTCTGTCTTTAAAGCTTCAAAGGATAAATATAGCCCCAAAGTGGATAAAGCAGAGAAAAGGCATAATACTAATGATTTAGAAAATGAGTAAAGTATTATGAATAACAATAAAAATATTATAGAAATATAAATATTTTTAAATGTTTTTTTACTGGCAATTTCAGTATTAGGTTTTTCTGCTAACAAGATCATTCCTCTCCATAATTCTGATAGTTCTTCTTTAGAAATTTTCCTTATTTTTTTCTCATCATTATACAGAAAATAATCTTTTTCCTTCTTGATATAGAATAAAAAAGGCATCGCATATTCTGCGCCCAATAAACCAATAAATTCATCTGGTAAATTATCAAGTTCATCGAATGTTACTCTCGTTGCTACATTTGGAATATTAAAAAAATCTAATGCATCTACAAAAGATAATAAGGTAGGATAATCCGGATGGGATTCAACTTGGAATTTAAACTCATTAGAATCTATATCAATGTTTTGAGATTTTAGATATAGTAGGATGGCTTGTAAATCTTGTTTTATCATAAGAGAAAAACTATTTAATTTCCATTCCCGTCCGATAAAAATTAAAATTAAATTTTTAGAATGCACATATGATTG
>DAMBHY010000033.1:0-6032 GCA_032068765.1 Dysgonamonadaceae bacterium
ACATAGTGAAAATTACGAGTTACGAGTTAAGAATTACGAGTTGAGTATTAGCCCCCCTTAATCCCTCCGCAGCGGTTCATTATCCCGACATTCCGGTTGTTTATCCCTCTGTCGCGGTTCCGAACCTCGCCGCCGGGGTTCCGAAATGGTCTGACGGGGTTGCAAACCCCGAATTTGGGGTTGTATAACCTGTCCGCCGGGGTTCCGGACGTGTATTTCGGGGTTCGCAACCGGGATTTTGGGGTGGAAGACCCCGATGTCGGGGTTGGGTAACCTGTCTGCCGGGGTTCAGAACCGGGACGGAGCATTTCGGAACCTATCCGTCGGGGTTCGGAACGTATAATTTGAGGTTGTGCGACCTATCCGTTGGGGTTGGGTAACCTATATTTTGAGGTTCACCAACCTCAAATCCGAATGTTTTGTCTGAAAAAGAGGCTGTCTCAAAATGATTACTTCTATTTTGTCATTCTGAACGCAGTGAAGAATCTACATTCTAAGCAAAATAGATGTTTCACTACGTTCAACATGACAAAACGAAATAAGCTTTTTACTTTTGATGCATTTTCGTCTTTTGGAGAATGCTTATTTATTTCCGCCTTCGGTTTTGCCGACAGCTGTAGGTCTGAGAAAAAACTGCTGCAAATCTCGCTGCTTGGTTTCAAATCCGGGAGATGCGGTCATCGCTTTGTACTGCGTGAAGGCGTAATCGGCAAGCGCGCCCTGATAGTTGTCAAAGTCGTGTAGTGTTTTGGCGTTGTTCAGTCCGTCGATGATTTTTTGCAGGCGCGCGATGGTTGTTTCCAAGAAATTGCGGTCGGCAAAATCTTTGAAAAATTCTTCCCATTCCACGTCGGGGCTGGTGAGGTCGGGCTGCATCTTGGCGTAGTCATACGCTTTGTTCACCAGCAGTTTGTTTTGCTCGCTGATGCTGCCGTATCGGCGGCGTTCGTCGGGCGTGAGGTTTACCAGAAAGGGTTTAAGCGCGGTTTCGAGCGAGCTGATGGATTCATTTACTTGTGTGGATGTTTCGGGCGCGATATGCGCGTTGTTTAAATTTTGTAGTGTTGCCATTTTTTGTTTTAATTTTTTAAATGAGTTGAAAAATTATTTATAGCCGCTTAGAATATTAGAATGTTCCGGCATCTTTATCTTCGTTTGTTAAATTACGTTTAGTTGAGTATTCTTTTCCTTTGTTGAAATTCCAACTTACACCAATAACGAACATAGACTTGTTATCCCAAATTTTACCATCGCGTTGATGATATACCAAACTATTGTGCAATGTTTCACTATTATAATGGGATGGGGTAAACATCCAATATAGTCTGGTTGTAAAAGAGATGTTCTTATTGAGTTTATACCGAGCAGTAAGGTTGGATTGGTTTTCATCTAATACCAAATATGCTCCTTGCAAACTTTTAGATATGAAACGATATTGATAAGACAACATCCATTTGTCGTTTTGAAATATTGCCTCTATATCAATAGGTGTGTATAGGTTGGATATATTCCCTATAAGTTTGCTTTTTAATTCTTGTCGAACAAATTGAGCCGTTCCTTTCACAGAAAAAATTGGTGTTCCAAATGGTTTTATTTGTCCCGAAATATATCCTCCGTATTGTTGTGAATAAATGGCGTTTTCTTTCGTAAGTGCGATTAAGCTGCTTGCATCATCTTTCGTAAAAAACTGATTAATTGCTTTGTCAATATAACTGTAAACCAGACCCACATTTAGATTGAGATATTTGTTATTGTGCGTATATATTAATCCACCTACTGTTTGAGTAGCATTCACAAGTTTTGGATTCCCTTTTGAAATTATATCGGGTGTTATTACTTGTGCATTATTACTTAAATCTGATACAGATGGAAGTTGTGTATCCCTTTGTGCAATTAATCGAAGAGAGTTTCTATCATTTACCTGATAGCCGAGTATTGCAAGAGGGGTAAATACAAATCGGTTATATTCATTGTTGTAGCTTTTGTTGGTAGTTACCTTTCCGCCTAAACTAATACGATACATCAACTTATTTTTTAATCCGGAAAACTCAGAATACACGTATTGTTCTGTATAGCGTGATTGATAATTAAATTTGCCGAGCAGATTTTTGATATTTGATTCTAACCAACTTGCATCCAAACGATAACCGGAAGTCCAATTATTTAATGCAATTTTCTTGGTATAAACTATTTCGCCGATAATTGACTGTTTACGATTTTCTAGTTCCATTTGATCTCTCAGCGTTTGACTGTCGTCGGATACAAGATATTCGTAGGTATTATTTTTAACCGAAGTCTTAAACATCGTCCCCACAATATTCGCCGATATTTCACTATTATTCGGCAATGATTTCCAAAAATAGATATCTAAAACCGGACTTAATATTGTAGTCCTGTTTTTATTATTTCCGTAATAATTTGTTTTTATACCACCAAAATTGTTTTTGATTTCAGAATTTCCATTTTCGAAACGAGTTTCAAAATTAGGTTTCAATGCTGCCTGAAAAATATAATCATCCATCAATTGATTGGTATATTTCAATCCCACAGCATGGGTTAAATACCCAAACTTAGTCTTGTTAAAATAGTAACTTTCTCTTTCTTCATTGTTCAAGTTGTATTGATAGATGTTGCTATTATCCCTATTTTTGTAATTGCGATAATTCAAGCGATATTCAAATGAAAACTGATTACGTCCATTGTTATAGGAAAAATAAGCATTGTCATTAGCAAATCCTGTAGTTAATGCGTGGGATAAATCAACTCCTCCACCATATCCGTCATTTAGGGTTCGGGTGATTATGTTTGCGACTGCTCCCGCCCCCACATATCGAGCTGGTGGAAAATCATAATATTCTACACGTAATACTTTATCTGCAGGGAGCAGTTTTAATTCATTATCGGTAGCTCTAACTCCATTAATAAGTATCAATAATGAACTACCTTTCAAGGTTTTTATATTCTGAGACTGAGCATCTATTGTCAGTTCTGGCAATTTTTCAAGTAGATCTTTTGAATACCGAGCCGTTTTTACTTGTTCTGAAGTAAAAGAATAACTTGCTTTATCTACATATTGACGGCGCAATTGAGCTGTTATCGTAACTTCATCTAGCATTTCGGCATCAGGCATAAGTTTAAAGTCGCGTACAAGTATATCACCACTTGAAGGCATAGATACACGCAGTGGTTGTGTAATTGTCTTGAAGCCTAAACTTGAAATAACCAATTTGTAACGTCCCACCTCCACATTTTCGAAAAGGTAATTTCCTGTCAAATCACTAACTGTGCCTTTTATCATTTTAGTTGTGTCTGTAGCACTGTAAATAATAACATTGGCAAACTCTACAGGTGCTGTTTTTTTATTCTCAATTGTAGTAATAACTCCGGAAATCTTAACTTGGGTGTAAGATGTCATAGTTATACACATAATTAATATAAAGGATAATATCAAGCATTTCATAATCAAGTTTTTACTTCAAAAATATTTATTTTGTATATGCTTTTAAACTGACAAGTTTATAGTCAGGAGATGCAGCTTCGTTTCCAATTTTTATATGTATATTAAGAACCCCATCGTAGACAGAGCCTTCAGCTTGAGATAAATCATAATAGTCCATACTCTTTACAACTTGTGATGCCGGAAGATCTTTTATTTTAGTATATAACTCGGGGGAGTGATTAAAACCATTAATCATTAATCGTACCGACCCATTTTTCTTTGTCAGTATTTCGCTGTCCTCAATTATTAATTCTGGTATTTTTCCTATCATATCTACAACACTCAATTGTTTGTCATCAGAAATATCAGAGAGAATAAATGATTGTTTTTTAACTGTACTTTCGTATTGAGGCTTGGCTTTTAGCATGAGATGAGCACTCAAATTTCCACTTTTTACACGTCCGTTATTTGGTTTTGTTACAAATGACTGCTCTGCAAAATCAGGTGCTTTTACTTTCACAATATAAATACTATCTGTATCAAGCCCTTTCAAATCATAACTTCCGTTTACTCCAGCAATACGTACGGCTATTGTCTTGTTAGGACTATTTATGCTACTTACTTTGATTGTTGCAAAAGGTATCATGGTTTGTTTTTCCGACACACTATCCTCTGTATAAACATGTCCATTAAAAAATGTAGTGTTTTGGCTGTTTGCAGATAATGTTATTCCTATTCCTATTAAAATAGATATAATTATTTTTGTTTTCATTTGAATGTTAATTTTATGATGCTTTTATTTTTGCTTCGAGCATACGATTATTAAAATTGTGAATTATATATTCTTCTATAGAATATTTCTTATCTAGTACGCAATTTTCAGAATTTCTATTTTCAAGTCTTTTTTGAGAGCATACTCCGGGACAAGATGGCAATAACTTGCAATCCTTACAGTTTTCAGCAATACGAATATTCATTCTATCCAATAACTTATCAGTTTTCCAGTTTATAATACCTTCTTTTGTCAAAACTCCTTCGCTATTCTCTTCATTAAAATCACGAGCAGTACATTTAAAAACTTTTCCATCATAATTAATTACTGCTTGATTATAGTGGTCAGCATAGCAGGAGGTTATTCCAATATTATTAAGAGACATATAATATACTAGGAATCCAAAAGAATTGGCGTAGCGAATAAACTTAAATAAAGAGTCTTTACTAATTAAATTAGTATCAACTTGCCATACTCTATGTAATGAAAAAAAGACTTTTTTTCTGTCACAATTATTTAAATCATCAACTAAAGATTCTAATTTTTCAAATGTATCATTAGAGAAATTTATACGAACAGTAACTCGAGATTTTTCAATAGTGTCACAAATTCTCTTTATATTATGAATAATAAGATTATATGTGCCCTCTTTACTATTTCCTTTTTTTAGAATTCTTATAGAGTTATGATTAATTTCATACCCATCAATAGTAATTTGAAAAGACACATTGTGATTACTAAGCGCAGATAATAAACTTTGAGGTAAAACAGTTCCATTAGTTGTAAAATGAAGAAGTAGTTTAAAATTATACTGGCTGGATAACTCTGAAACTTTCTTTAAAATTTGTTTTACCAATTTAGGCTTTAAGATTGGTTCACCACCAAAAAAACTTAACTTCAAAGTTTCGTAAGGTTCTGATTTAAATTTATACTCTAAGTGTTTAATAATTTTATCAACTAATTCATCAGTCATAGATGATCCTTTAATGTGGTTCTCATAACAATACCAACATTTTAAATTACAATCTAATGTTGGATTAATGGTTAACTCATAGATTTTTTTAGAGAATTTTCTTTGGTGGTAAATATTCTTGCAAATATCTTTTTCATTCAAGTCATCATCTACAACTAATCCATTGTTTATAAAACTATTAAAAATACTTGGATACTTTTCCTTCAATTTTACAAGATCAATTTTTTCTTTGACTATAATATTAGAAAAGCAATCTTTCCTCATCACTAAATAAGCATTGTTAAGTGAATTGTAAAGTAAGACTTTATTGTCTTGTGGTATATAAAAATTATAATAACTTTCTTTCATAATCTTTTATTTTAAGAATATAAAGGGATTTCTCCCTTTATATTAAATACTTAATGTTGTTATTATTTATGTTAACATCCACAATTCCCATTGCAATCTTTGCAGTTATTGCCATTTACCTCAATACTATCTATAATGTCTTTAATTGTCTGTAAAATTCCTTTGCCACCAGTTATGACTGCAAGATCTTCTTCGTTTTCGAAACAATCCATTAAATCAAGATTCAACATTATTTGTTTTTCTTGTTGTTCATCTTTGTAATTCATAATTTTTTTTAGCCCTTCTGTCCATTGATTTTTTAAACAGTTTTTATTGAGCGGGTTATTTTTTAATTTTTTGGCATGTCTTACGTTTTACGAGATTTAACCCTGCCTGTCTGTATCGCTCGTTGCTTGCAAGCTATCTTAATTTCCCCTTTCTTCTACATTGCGCACTGCAAAATACTCGGGTTCGTTAAAATCATTATTTTTGTTCCTTATTGTAACATTGCAAAGATATAC
>DAMBHY010000034.1:0-5621 GCA_032068765.1 Dysgonamonadaceae bacterium
TTAGTTGGAATTTCCGTCTTTCTTGTCCCCGCCTTCGCCAAGCCCTTTCCCGTTAGCAGAAATTATACACAAAAATTCCGTATAGAAACAATGGAAGAAGAAAATTATACTGAAAAGAAAATTAAAAGAATTGATGCAAAATACATTTCTCACGAAATTCAGCATATTTTTCACATAGAAAAAGGATACCTTTACACAATTTTAATGCTTTTAATAAGACCTGGAAGAACAGTCAGAGAATACTTAAATGTAGACAGAGAAAAATATGTAAAACCAATTGTTTATCTTGTTTTTTCAGGAGTTTTGTTAACTTTATTTTTCCATTTTTTTCATATTGAATATACCTTTATGAGAATCGGAAACCTTAGTGATCTTAAAATATTGGGAAGAAAATTAGATGCAAAGAATATATACGACTGGACTGACGGACATATTGGTTATTCTGCATTAATTATTGGAATTTTTATTTCATTATGGATAAAAGTGTTATTCTACAAAAGAGAATATAATATTTTTGAAATTATTGTTTTATTAGCATACTGTTTTGGAACGTTATTTATACTTATGCTTCTTTTTACAGCTATTAATTTACCTTTTAAAACTAAGTTTATTGTACAAACAGGAACATTAATAAGTCAATTTTATATATTTTGGGCAATTGGACAATTTTTTGGAGAAAAGAAAATTTTAAATTATGTAAAAGCTATCGTCTGTTATTTTTTAGGAATAATATCATATCAATTTTCGGTACTTCTAATTGCATACATAATTCATTAAATTATAACTTCTGCTAACATCGCATTGGCAAAATGGCGGGTTAAGTGCAAAGTTGAACTTTTGTGCATTTTTCGCCGCCGAATGTGTTCCACATTCGCTTTTTTTCACTAAGTTAGCGATGTGGAAACACATCGGCTACGTTACTGCTAAATTGAACTTTTCGTCCAATTTATCCGCCACTTCGCCAATGCGTTTCCCGTTAGTGGCAACCCTACCGAACCACCGTGCTAAAAACGAACGGACTAAAAAATTACGACTTCTTTCTTTTATCAAACCATTTGACAACCGAAACATAAAAAATGGCTTGCGGAAAAGTAATGATATAATTCAATCCGAAACGACTGATCCAATCTGATAAAAAATCCACAGAACCAAAACTAAAAATAAAACTATTGACCAAACAAAGCGGAGTGGCTATCAAAACCACAAACCGCAATGTCATTTTTAAATCTTTATTCATTGATAAATTCTTCTGTTGTCAAATGTTCACCAAAATGATGAACAATTTCACTCAAAAAATACTCTTGTTGCATTTTATTAAAAGCCGAAGTTGCATCGGAAATCACGTAGGTATTATAACCTCCCTCGTGTCCGTCACGGAGTGTACTTTCCACGCAAACGTGCGTAGCATAACCGACTAAATACAAGTTTTCAATTTTGTTGTTACGAAGATAAACATCCAAATTTGAGCCTGTAAAACCGCTTGCTCCAACACGTCCTGTAACCACAAATTCGCCCTCAATTGGTTTTACCGTTTCATAAAACTGTGAGCCAAATTCATTTATCGGAAACGTTCCTGCATTTGGAATGGCTTTACGCAAACCGAATTTTCCGTTGGCTAATTCGGGATAACCTTTTTCAAAACGCAACCCAACGTGGATTACTTCAATGTTGTTTTTTCGGGCATAATCCAATACTCTTTCAATATTGGTAATGGAAGTTTGCATCATTTCTTTGTCTTTTACCAAAGCCTTATACAACTTTCCGTCTTTGTGCATCCACTCGTTTTGTGTTTCGATAAGAATTAAGGCAGATTTGCCTTGTTCTTGTGCATTGATTTTACTTGTCATTGTCATAACCATTAGAATTAAAAAAAGTAACTGTTTCATTTTTTAAAATTGAATTTAATTATCAACTATTGTAATTAATTTACAATTGCAAAATAAAGACTAATATTCTATATTTGCAACATAATTTGTAAATAAATTACAAAATGAGCGAAACAGGAACAAATAAAAACATATCTTTTGACTTCGACTTTTTGGACAAATTGGTCGTGGGAATTGGCGAAGTCGCACAAATCACAGGTATTCCGACAAGACAAATCCGTTATTGGGAAGAGAAAGGAATTATCATCAGCCTAACCGAAGAAGAGGGAAAAAACAGACGTTATGATTACAAGAATATCAAAAAAATGTTGCTTATCAAAGAACTATTAGACGAGGGATATACGTTGGACGCATCAGCCGAAAAAGTAAAAAAACGTATAGAAATGATTGAAGAAACTCTAACAAAGCTGAAAAAGGGCAGCCACTAACAAGGGTTTTGCAAAATGGCGGGGTTCTCGGTAAATTGAATGTTTCGGCTTCGTATGCCGCAAAAAGCCAATTTTATTGGCTTTTTTTCATAATTTAGCAAATAAAAAATGGCTTTTGCTACGTGTCGTCTAAATCGAAACTTTTCGCTTCGATTTTCCGCCACTTCGCAAAGCCCCGAACCGTTGTGCGCAATATTACAAGTACGGTTTTGACTATAACTTTCAGGATTTTTTTAGAGTTTTTGACTGAAATTTACAGCACTGACTTTTGGACTTTTGCACTAACAAAATAACGCTGACTTTTTCAAAAACTTAGCACTGACTTTTTCAAAATTGTTCTGACCAAAATTTGCCTGAAGTTTTAATAAACAAAATGCGCTGATTTAAATTCTCTGGATAAGACCTGGACAAAAGTGCATGAATAAATACGCTGACTTTTTGATTTCGTGAATAAAAAAAATGTCGTGCTTGATTTTCAATTCTCTGACTGAATTCAACGGGTTGAATTAAGTCGCCGAACCGAAAATACTGCGCACAACATGGTATTTCTGCAAGCGGGGTTGAATCTATAGTCGAAAGATTCGTCCAAGTTAATCACAAAAAACTTTTCCGCTTCCGGTTTTTTTGTAATTTAGTCAGCGGAAAAAGTTTTTTGTTCAGTTTGGTGTTTATAGAAAGTTTTGGCTTCTTTGCACCCGCCTGCAGAAATACCCAAACCGTTATCGGCAATCGCTCACCAAAAGTTGCAAATTCAACATTTCATTATTAATTTTGAAGTAAACTAAAATATTTAATGAATATGAAACCCCAAAGTCTCATAAATGAAATTGAAGAAAATTTCGATTGTGGAATGAAAGTTTTTATAAATACTTCTAACTTCAAAATTATCTTTTTACCAGACTTCGACACTCTATTTTTTGATGAAGAATTATGGGCA
The DNA here is from genome assembly GCA_032068765.1 of Dysgonamonadaceae bacterium. Taxonomy (GTDB): domain Bacteria; phylum Bacteroidota; class Bacteroidia; order Bacteroidales; family Dysgonomonadaceae; genus DAMBHY01. Next base: position 3,252 of record DAMBHY010000034.1, read on the forward strand.
GATCAAAAAAAAGAATTAGATGAGAATTGGGAAAATTACATAGAAATAGAGAGTTGGGATTCTTCTTTTTCTTTTGAAGTTATGAAATCTTTTGCTGAAAATATTAATGAAAATCATCTATTAAGAAAAAGACTTTTAAATTCGCTGCAAAAACCAAAACCTTTTAGAGGATTCAAAAATATAATAGATTACGAAAATGAATACCGACAACAATGGTTTGAATACAAAAAAAATCAACAACAAAATTATGTTAAAAAGGAATTAGAAAGATTATTTCAATGAATTGCGACTGCCGATAACATGGTATTTGCAAAATGCGGGGTGAAAACCAAGTTGTTCTGCTCGATTTTTTTAGTCGCAACTTGCTTTTCATATTACTTTTTTCTTTAAATTAGTCATCTGAAAAAGCAATTTGCTCAGCTCGGTTGAAACTGAACTTTTCGTTCATTTTCGCCCGCACTTCGCAAATACTTTTTCCGTTATGTGCAATTAATAACCAACACAAATATATATGGGTGAACCACATTTAAAAGTCGAAAAACTATTTAAACAAAGGAATAATTCTTCAACATTAGAAAAATTTGAAAATACTTTGACCGAAGAACTTCTTTTCGCAATCTGCTCTCCAATTGGCTCCTTAAAAGAACCAGTAATTGAAAAATTAAAATATAAATTAGAAACAGATTATAATTATGAAGTTCAAGTTATAAAATTAAGCAGTTTTATAGAAGATTATAGTTTTTCACCGGAAGAAATGAATGATCTACCTGCAGTTCCCGAAGGAACATCTATATTCAAAAAATATTTTGAAAAAATCAATAAAGGAAATATAATAAGAAAATATAATAACAATGAACGTTTAGTTGAATATGCAGTGAAGCAAATTCATTTAGATAGAATTTCAAAAGTTAAAAAAGACGGAGATGAACACCCTAAACCAACAGATTTTTTATCAAGAAGAGTTTGTTATATAATCGATTCAATAAAAACAAAAGAAGAATTACAGTTATTGAGAAAAATATACTCTGAAAATTTTTATTCAATTAGTCTATTTTCACCTTTGAATGATAGAAAATCTAATTTAAGAATGAAAAAATTCTCAGAAACTGAAATCGTTAATATTATTGAAATAGATGACAAACAAAAGGATAAATTTGGTCAAAATGTTAGAGATGCATTTGTTGCAGGAGATTTATTCATTCGCGTTTCAAAGGATAATGTGCCAAAAATTGAGAATAAAATTTCAAGATTTTTACATTTAATTTTTGAAACATCAATTGTAACACCTACTATAGACGAAATTGCAATGTACAATGCAAAAGCTGCAGCTGGAAATTCTGCATGTCTATCTAGGCAAGTTGGTGCATGTATAATTGGAGAAGATAATAATGTCTTGTCAATCGGATGGAATGACGTTCCTAAATATGGAGGAAACCTTTATACGGCAAACTCTGATAAAGATCATCGTTGTTTTAACCACGAATTTTGTAGTAATGACAAACAAAAAAGCAATGTTGTTGACAACATAATAGAATCAATATTAAATGACCCTAAATTTTCTGATATAAAAGCAATACCAAACATTGAAAACTTACTACAAGACAATATTCTAAATAACACAAAAGTTAAAGATTTAATAGAGTTCTCAAGATCAGTACATGCAGAAATGCATGCAATAATTCAAGGTGCAATAACAACAGGAAATAAAATTTTAGCAGGCAAATTATTCTGCACAACGTATCCTTGTCATAATTGTGCCAGACACATTATTGCATCTGGTATTACAGAAGTATATTATATAGAGCCTTATGTAAAAAGTTTATGCTTAACTCTTCATGAGGATGCAATGTCAGAGGATGAGAATTCTACTGATAAAGTCAAATTACTAATTTTTGATGGAATATCACCTAACAAATATTTATCTTTTTTTACTAATTTAGCCGAAAGAAAAAATAAAGGTGAATTAGTAAAAAAAGATTTTAAAACAGCTAAACCTAAACATAGTAAGTCATTACAAGCACTTTCTACGTTAGAAGAACAAGCAGTTTTAACTTTAGGACAATAATATGGATAGTAAAATAACATACAAAAAATCAGTTCAATTGAAATTTGATTTTACATATTCTGATGAAGAAACAAATTCATCAGATAAATTTGTTATTAAAATACAAAATCGCCACTGCAAAATTAAAAAGAAGCATGCTAAATTAGCTACAATTATTAATATTAATGATTGTATATCATATACTAAACAAAAAAAAGAAGCAGAAATAATAAATTTCATTATTAATAATTCTAAATCATTTTAACTGCACATAACATGGGTTTTGCAAGATGCGGGGTTGAAGGAAATCTCAGAAATATTCTAGA
>DAMBHY010000035.1:0-5272 GCA_032068765.1 Dysgonamonadaceae bacterium
ACATAGTGAAAATTACGAGTTACGAGTTAAGAATTACGAGTTGAGTATTAGCCCCTCCTAATCCCTCCGCAGCGGTTCATTATCCCGACATTCTGGTTGTTTATCCCTCTGTCGGGGTTATTTATCCCTCCGTCGCGGTTCGGAACCTCGTCGTTCCGGTTCCGAAATGGTCTGATGGGGTTGCGCACCCCGAATTTGGGGTTGTATAACCTGTCCGCCGGGGTGCCGGATGTGTATTTCGGGGTTCGCAACCGGGATTTTGGGGTGGAAGACCCCGATGTCGGGGTTGGGTAACCTGTCTGCCGGGGTTCAGAACCGGGACGGAGCATTTCGGAACCTATCCGTCGGGGTTCGGAACGTATAATTTGAGGTTGTGCAACCTATCCGTCAGGGTTGGGTAACCTATATTTTGAGGTTCACCAACCTCAAATCCGCGAAAATTACAGCATATGTGTAATGCGGTTCGAAACCGCACTACGCGTATGTGGGGAATGTTTATTTATTTCCGTCTGCGGGCTTATTGGTGATAGTCGGCCTCATAAAGAACTGCTGCAACTCACGATGTTTGTTCTCGAAACCCGGAGCCGCCGTCTGCACTTTGTACTGCGTGAAGGCGTAATCGGCAAGCGCGCCCTGGTAGTTGTCAAAGTCGTGCAGCGTTTTGGCGTTGTTCAGTCCGTCGATGATTTTTTGCAGGCGCGCGATGGTCGTTTCGAAGAAATTGCGGTCGGCAAAGTCTTTGAAAAATTCTTCCCAGTCCACGTCGGGGCTGGTGAGGTCGGGCTGCATCTTGGCGTAGTCATACGCTTTGTTCACCAGCAGTTTGTTTTGCTCGCTGATGCTGCCGTATCGGCGGCGTTCGTCGGGCGTGAGGTTTACCAGAAAGGGTTTAAGCGCGGTTTCGAGCGAGCTGATGGATTCATTTACTTGTGTGGATGTTTCGGGCGCGATATGTGCGTTGTTTAAATTTTGTAGTGTTGCCATTTTTTTTGTTTTAATTTTTAAAAATGAATTTGATAATTATTTATTTGTTTCAGAATTTGAAAATTCCGGAATCGTTATCACTGTTATTTATGTTTTTATTTAAACCTTGATACTTTCTTCCACGTGATAAATTCCAAGAAAAAGACAGAGATATCATATTTCCCCAATCAGGAACAAAAACATTTAATTCTTTTTTTACATTCACATTTTTGGTTATATCTCCGCTTGTATTCCCATTCTTTTTGAATATGTAAGACCAATCTATTCCGAAAGACATATTTTTGAATTGATAATTGAGATATACATCACTATAATCGGAGCCATAAGAGATAGTTTCACCCATTAAGGAGCTTTCTTTCGAATTCCATTTAACGCCCATATTCCAGTTGCCCAACATTAAATCTGCTTGAATGACTCCCCAAAGTCGATGATAGGTGTGATTATAATTATTGCCGTTGCTTCTGAAAGTTTGATAAGATATTCCGCCTTGCAAGGTTAGTTTATCGGGAATGATGTAATATTGACCTGCAAGATAGTCCCATACTTGTACACGACTTTTTTGATTGTCATAGCCAAACTCAAATAAGGTATTCCCCAAATTATCAGTTGTTCTGTATATTTCTTCCATAATGGGTTTTTCGCTATAAGTACATCCCAAAGTGTTTTCAAAATAATAACGCTTATTTTGATAAGAGAACATTATTGTATTTGTCATATCCCAATAAGGTCTTAAATCAGGGTTTCCTAATCTAATCTCCATATCATTTGCTTGTTGTCTGATATCTCCCAATGAAGATAAAGAGGGAATGCGCGGAGTAACATAAAATCTATAACGAAGGCTTGCTCCGCTAAATGGAGCGTATGAAAGCGTTAAAGAGGGTCGGAATAGCCAATAATTATAATGGTTATTTTCTTGTTGATAAGTTTGATAACTTAATCCGGCTCCCATCACATAATTTAGTTTTGCCCATTTCCCGTTGATTTGGGAATAAAAATAGGTAGAAGTATTATGGATTTTATTGTCTATATTTTGATTGCCGGTATATCTGTTTTCAGTATATCCGTTAGCATGTTGCAGTCCGCTCAGCAAAGTAAATTTTTCTAATTGTCTACTATACCTTATCTCTCCTATTGCGGAATATTTTTTACCCAGAGTGCTATAACCATAGTTGTTTATCACATTTGAAAAATTATTATCGGAATATGTTTTATAATTATATCCATATTCTGTATTAATATAGGTACCTACTATATTGGCGTTGATTATCTGTTTCTTTGGCAGGTATCTTTTATAGAAAAGATCCAAAATGGGAGAATGATACTTTTCGGTAGGTTCTGTCAAAGAATAATAGTCGGGTTTCCCTGTTTCCGACACATGTTGTCTGTGTCCTCTGTCGGGACTATCATAAAATATTCCGTGCAGGTTGGTTTCAAAAACATATTTTTGAGGAACGGTAAGATTATAAGTAAGCTGTAGTCTGTGTTGTAAATATTTCAAGTGAGTGTTTATCCCCTCACGAGATATAATATGACTTGTGGCATCGGGGAGCATATAGGTATCTGTTTGATTAATGTATCTTTTATCTACGATACCGTAATCCATAGAATAATTTATCCCAAATTCTGATAGTTTGTGATTGTATTTGAAATAATACAAATTGTTGCCATTACCCGTGGTAACTGCGTTTGTGGTGTTAATACCTGTAACGAATCCTGATTCTCTCCTTTTTACAATAAAGTGCACCACTGCCTCCGCGTTTTCTTCCGCATATTGTACGCCGGGGGCATCAATATATTCTATTCTTACAATTTCATCCGGACGTAGAGAAATGACATCTGCCTTTGTCGCTTTTTTATCATTAATGTAAATAGGGACATTTCCTCCGTTCATCTTAGAAATGCTTTTGTTTATTAGGTCAACCTTTAAACTGGGTAACATCAGTTTGTTTAAAACATCATAGCCACTGGTTGATTTTTTTACAATATTTTCAGTGGGGTAAATTAGTTGCCTGTCAGTTTTTGCTACTGAACGCGCCGCGGTTATCGTTACTTCCTGAAGCTGGGTATTGTTCAGAATAATATTGCCTACATCTGTTTTGCTGGATAAATTTTTCAAAACTAATACAGATGATTCATAACCTACGGAAGACACTGTTAATTTATAATTTCCCGAGAGTTTATTTTTTGGAATTAATTCAAAAACGCCCTTCTTGTTTGTGGATGCACCTGATACAAAGGCTGAGTCAGAGGTGTGCAAAACAATATTGGCAAACTCAATGGGTTGGTTTTTTGTATCAATCACTTTACCTATGATAGTTTGGGCTTGGATTCTAACTGATAATAGAATATGCAACATTAGAAATAAAATACAAATTTTCTTCATTGCGTTAGTTTTTAAAATTTGGCATAATTAGAGTTCTTGTTACTACAATAATGAGTAAATATTTCCCATTTCTTTGAATCTTTACGTATATTGGCTATTAATAATAGTACTTTTTCTATATGTTCTTGATTCGATTTACATAAAGTAGCTTTAGGATGAGAAAGATAATTTTTGGCTTCTTCATCATAAAACCATTTAATAGTACATCCACCACAAATATTTTGAGCCCAACAGTCTTTGCAAATAACTTCTTTTTTGTGAATATTAAATAAAAGAGGAAATGATTCTTTATAGTTTCCAGGGCTATTAAATATATTATCCGAAGAGATATTACCTAAATTAAGATGATTTTCTCCGGTGTTCATGTGGCATGCGTATATGTAACCTTTTGTGGAGATTGCGAATATATTTTTAGAAACCAGACACATGTTTTTGGGTTGTTGATTAATTAAAGAATGCAATATACTCCAAAATCCTTCTGGAAGATTTGTCATGTCTATGTCTGAAATATTATCCTTGTCAAATAAATCCCAATATTCTTGATGAGAACGTGATTCCAAGCTTAACTCATCCATTATTTGTCCATTAATTCCAAATTCTTTCCAAAAAAAAGATTGAAGTTCAGAAATTGTAATATTATTCTGCTTATGATATTCTGTATAAGTAGCCTCGTACCGGATTAATACGTTCGTTTCTTGTGCTACTGTTTTAATAAATCTGGAAATTTTATCATAACTACCTTGCCCGTTAAGATATATACGGTTATGGTCGTTCAAGTTTTTTGGACCATCAATGCTTACTGTAATAAAGGAAATAAAGTTTTTAATTAAATCCAATATGCGTTGGTTAAATATTGTGCCGTTTGTGATGATACCAAATTTGGGTATATATTTTATTTTTTTTGTATTAAAGTATGAGTTAAATTTATTACATAAATATTCCATTACTTCAATATTCATCATAGGCTCTCCTCCAAAGAATACTATATGCTCTATATAATCAAAATTCTCACAACAGAAATCGACAAAAGATTGAGCTGTTTCAATTGTCATTAAATACCGAGGTTGATTATAACTTCCTCCATTGGCATAGCAATAACGGCATCGTAAATTGCAATCATTAGATATATGAAGAGTTATTCGACTAATAATTCTATTACTAGTATCAGAATTCTTTTTTTCTAAACCAACGTCATTCTTGGCTGTTTTTTTATTTAATTTTTCTAAGAAATTCATTAATTCGTTTTCAGAATAACCAAATTCAGCAACTGTCTTTTCAATTCCAAATTCAGTTATGCTTTTTGCAATATTGTACGAATTATCATCAACGGATAATAAAGTATAAGTTGGAAAATGGAAGATTATATTTTTATCCTTTTCTCCCTTGATTAAGTGTAGGTCTTTCATTTTGATTTTTTTAATTTACACAGGCGTTTTTTATGAACGCCTGTGACATAATTGCCTATTATTTTTTCTACTCTACCGTTGGTTCTGCTGGCAGTTGTGGAGTTTCATGGCACTTTCCATTACATACACCACAACCAGAGTTGTCACCTGAACAATTTCCATTACACACGCCGCAGCCTCTAATACTTATAGCTTCGGTTGTTCCTCCTTTAAGTTCAGATAAATCCAACTCTTCGACTTCTAAAGATTTTAATGTATTCATTTCTTTAGTGTATTGTGCTCACTGTCCATTGATTTTTTAAACAGTTTTATTGAGCGGGTTATTTTTAATTTTGTGGCATGTCTTACGTTTTACGAGATTTAACCTTGCATGTCTGTATCGCTCGTTTGCTTGCAAGCTATCTTAATTTCCCCTTTCTTCTACATTGGCCACTGCAAAATACACGGGTTCGTTAAAATCATTATTTTTGTTCCTTATTGTAACATTGCAAAGATATAC
>DAMBHY010000036.1:0-5255 GCA_032068765.1 Dysgonamonadaceae bacterium
TTTTTATTCCCGGCGGAAGTGCTACAGGTAGAGTGAATTGCAATTGCCCGCCTCCGTTCACCTCAATATTGCCTTGTGTATCGTGAAAATTATTAGAGCCAATAGTTCCGGAAGGATTTCCTGAACCCGCATTAGAGTCGGTCGGATTTGTCGGAGTATCTGTTGATAAGCCAATTTTTGCTATAAATGGACTTGCAGTAGCCGAACTTACACTGAAGCCAGGCACCATCCTTATTTCTTGCGGGTCTGATACGGTTCTCGAAACCGTTTCGGGCTGACTTAATATCGTCTGGGAAAAACTTAAACCAACAGTAAAAAAAGCTATAAATGAATAGAGTTTCCTCATATATTTTGGTATTAGCTGTTTAATGAAATGGATAAAAAAAAATCGATTATTCCTTGAGGATGTTCTTGGTATAAACCCTTCCATCCTTAAGCGTGAAGGAAAGCACATAGACCCCCATATAGTATCCGGTCATGTTTATTTGAACCTGCCTGTTCAGGTTTGGCATATTTTTCTGCTGAAAATTCCAACTTACAACACTGTACTGGTACATAGAAACAGTATCGATTAACTCATCCACGACAGGAGTCCACTGGATTGTAAGAATATCTTTTACCGGAACAGGATAAATACCCACTTCAGCCCAAAATTTTTGCTCCTCTGATTGTTGAACAGTAGAGTTATCTATTGGGTTTGCTGCATTATCCGATGACTGTTTTGAGTTGGCTTTGTCACCTCTGTATCTTTGGTTTCCTGCTTCATCGTACTTGAAATAAATTTCAGTTTGAGAAAATGCGAAAGTTCCCGAAACCATTAAGAATAAGGTTAAAATTTTTGTTCCCATAACCGTTATTTTTGCTTGGATAAAGACTGCTGCACCAATTTTTCCAATTTTTCAATTTTGGTATTCTGATCATTAATCTGCTTCTCCTGCCGTATGGTATAGAGGGTAAGTTCCTCAATCTTTTCAACAAGTTTGGCATCCATTTCACCGACATTCACCCCATTTTTGGCAACTTCTTCTGCTGAAGGAAGATTAGGTAGGTGGCCTTTTTCGTTGATGTGCTTTTCTATTTCAGACAAAGGCAATAACCTATAATCGCTTTTGAATACATAATCAGGCCAGTTGGATTGCAGTTTTACAGTCGCCATGGTAAAAAGTGCGCCACCGTTTACCGCAAGCGAATAATCGGAAAGGGTATTAATTGTAGTATCATTGATGTTCCCAACTAGTAATTTTCCTGTTGTACGGATATTTCCATTAATGTCAAGTTTCTGAGTAGGTGAAGTGTCTAAACCTACATTTGTCCCTGAAACAGTAAATGGGCTGTTACTAGTACCAGTACCGCCACTTGTTTGGGGCACTGCACCAAACAGTGCCACATTGTTAAGCCTCAATGTTCCGGTTCCTGCTGATGCCTGCCATCCGTAAATGCGGAAACGAACGGTATATCCCGACTGCACAGTGAAGTCTGGAAAGTCCCAACTTATAGTCTGCGATACCTCTGTAGGAACAAAATCGCTCGTTTGAGAAAAAGTACCACTACCGTTATCCATCGCGATTCTGCCTGAAACCGGTCCAGATGTACTTCTCAAAACGTCAAAAGAGAAAGACGCAAGGCTCATTTGGTAACCAGCTGTAGCAACTACAGTAACTTCTACATAGCTGTTCAAATCCTGAATTGTAGTTGTAGGCCATGCGTTACTATTAAATGAAGCTGCCGTTGCGCTACAATTAACCCCCTGCCGGAACAGCGGAGTAATATTTACATTTGGATTCGGATTTATCGGGGTATTATTAGGTGTAGGGCATGTCGCAGTGCCAGTAAAGTTGAATTTGAATATTTGCCCGTGATAGAGGGTAGGAATAACAAATAATGCAGTAATCAGTAAAAATTTTCTCATATATTTATTTATTTTATTGTGAATTTCCTATAAATTATGTACCCCTCAAATCTATATAAAAAATTTTATAATTAATTAAAAAAAAATTAAAATTCTGCATTAATTTTTCTTCTATTTGAATTCATATATAGTGGTTAAGGGGATTTTGTTAGCGATGCTTCGATACTGTAGTGAAATTATTTGAGCTTCTAGTTGACACATTAGGTGTATTGCAATTCCGTAAATTTTATTAATAAATTGTGGTTAATTGTTAATTGTTATATTGAGCAATTTATACTGAATATTTGACAAAAGATGTGGATAAGTTTGTATTCTTTAATCTAATTTCTGTGAAAATAGAAAACTGAGTTCCGAAGTTTTTCACCCTTTTTGCAAAAAGGCAAGATCGTCTTTGGAGATAAAAATTTGCAAAAATTTGTATATACAAAGACACATCTTGCTAAATTGATTCGGAGATTTTTCAGAGGTCTGGAAAAGATTGTATGTTTCTGATAATCAATGCCCACTTGATTTATTGCTTTTGAAAGGAAAAACAAGGAAAAGCCGTTTTCTGTGGATGGGGCTTTTTTACGCAGGTTCGTGAGTTGGGTAGGGTTATTTTACGCTGTGTTTGAAATAAGGTGGGGTTATTTTACACCTCTTTTGGAAATGGGTGGGGCTGATTTACGCAGGTTTGAGAATGAGGTGAGTTCTTTTTGCCTTGACAAACAAACGAAATATGAGCGTATTTTTTTTGGAAATTGTTTGGGTGGGGTTAATTTTCGTAGGTTTTGCAATAAGATGGGTTTATTGTACACTGTGTTTGCAATAAGGTGGGTTTGGTTTACTCACCTAATGGAGTAACCTGTATCTCTTTTACGCACCCTAACAAATTGTATTTTTTTGAAACTATTTCTTCTTTGGAAGAATTTTTGATGAGTAGGCAAGATTTTAGTTATTCGTAAAAGATTTGCCTGTATAGAAATCCAGTAATTTCATACTGAAAATATAGTTGTATTTAGCTTGTTGAAGTTGGCTTTCTGCCGTTATTGCATTGTTTCTCGCATTATTCAAATCGTAGATTGAAATCTTTCCTGCCGTATAACTTTTTTCTGCAAGGTTTAATGCAAATTTTGACTTTTTTTCAACTTCCACCGCTGCTGTATAGTTTTGATAATTGGCATTGGAATCGAAAACGGCTTTTTTGACGCTTTGCTTCAATACTAGTTTTTGCCGGGACAAATTATTTTCCGCAAGAGTTTCCTGTATTTTGGATTGCTCTATTTGCAAACGGGTAATCCCTTTATTGAAAATCGGAATAATGGCACTCACACTGACTTGCTGACCAAAATTCTCATAATATTGTTTGAAAAATGAAGAACTCTTGGTATAAGTATCATTAAAATAATTGAAGTAATAAGTTCCCAAACCAACGTTGCCAGACAAAGTAGGATACAGATTCGATTTTATCACTTCTGTCTGCATTTTCGCAGATTTTATCTGGGTTTCGGCGGATTTTATAATCGGTTGATTTTCAAATGCTGCTTCTATGTAAAATGCTGTTGATTCTGGGATTTGAGGTTGTACCTCCGAAACGGCAACGTCTTCAATATCAAAATTTTCGTCATCTTCCAACTGTAACAAAACCGATAAATCAAACAATGCTCTTTTAACTTCATTTTCAGCATTCAGCATTGCCTGTTGCTTCCGAGAAACTTCTGCCAATGCCTCACTTTCAACTGAAAATGGGGTTAATCCGGCTTTGGTTGTGAATTTGGATTTTTGGTATAATTTATCCGCATTTTCATAGCTGCTAAGGTCTATTTTATAAACTTCTTTGTTTAATAACACTTGAAGATAACCTTGAATAATTTGAAGACTAATATTATTCTCAATGTTTTGCCTGTTGAAGTCTGCGGTTGCCACATCATACTGTGCTTTTTCAATGGTTTTTTTTAACTTTCCGTTTCCATAAAGTTGGATACTTGCGGAAAAGTTGGTGTTGTTTGAAAGATTATCATTTCTCTGTAAAGTTCCCAATATTACATTTTGTCCAAAATTCACGCTGTTATTGATGGAACCGGAAATATTAGGAAGTTTGTCTTTTTTAGCGATAAGGACATTATGTCTTTGGATTTCGAGATTGTTTTTTTCCGCTGAGATTTGAAGATTGTGTTCCAACGCATAATCGACACAATGCTGTAATGACCATTTTTCTTGTGAAAACGACAATATCGCAATAAAAAGCATTATGCACAGCAAATATTTTTTCATATTTCTAAAAACAATCGTACTCGGATATTTTAAGATTGATACCCCAATAATTTCCTAATCTGAAAAAAGAATCTCTCAATAAGTCGCAAATCCTCCGTTACGATTTCGCCATTACCTTTTAGTTCCTTGTCAAAGGTTAGTGTTTCATTATAAGATGTTTTCAAGCCTTTTGGAAGAATTACATCAACGTAATAATTTCCATTTTCATCGGGTGTAAGTGAAATATTCTGAACTTTTCCCTCGATAATTCCGTATTCCTGAAAGCGGTAATTATCAAGTTTTATCAAAACTTTCTGCCCAGTTTGCACTTTTCCCGAATTAGCAGAAGGGATTTGCATTCTTCCAATTAGAGATTTTGTATTTTCAGGAAGTATTGACATTACCACATCTCCTGATTTTACAAACTGGTTCTCTCCCCAAAATTGCTGGAAACTTACAACTCCGTTTGTCGAAGAAATGAATAAATAGTTTTGTTCCCATTGTCGCAAAGATTTTCTTAACTGTTCATATAATTGCAGAGTTTGGGAAGAATAATTAATTTTATCTTTTTCCGTATTGATAGAAGCTCCGCTTTTTGTTTTATTCAGACCGGAAATGGCTTCCTGCATTTGCGAAAGAGAAATATTGATGCTTTTAAGATTTTGCTCCGCCTGAAGGAATTTTATCTTTTCATTTTCCAATTCTACTGCTGCAATAACGCCTTGATTAAATAGTTCCTGCGAACGCTGAAAATTCTTTTTCGTTAGTTCGTATTTGGCGACTTCGATGCTTCTTTGTTGTTGAAGGTTGGCGATTCTCCCTCTGTATTCGGAAAGGCTTTGGTTTGCAGCAAGGTTTTCCGGTGCATAAGGTTGTAATCTTGTAAATAATCTTTCGTCTTGAAAAGCTTTTGCAAAACTATTGTAATCGCTTTGTATTTCTCCCAATTTAAAAGCCGATACTTTTTGAAGTGGAAAAGACTGTAACTGATTGGTTGATAATGAATCTATAATATCTTTCAATTCCAAAATGTCGTGGTAATTTGCCGTAGATTGAAGTACCATCATTACCTGTCCTGCTTTTACTTTTTGATGGTCTTTGATTAAAATTTTCT
>DAMBHY010000037.1:0-4370 GCA_032068765.1 Dysgonamonadaceae bacterium
TTACTAAAAAGAAGAGTAGCCTAAAAAGGCTACTCTTTTATCGGACAACAATGAAAAAATATCAATAAAAAACGCATCCCGAAGAATGCGTCTGAGAATATAATATATAAATAAAATACTGTTAACTTTCCCATACAAGAGCACTTGCCCCCAGAATGGCAGCATCGGCTTCATCAAGTTCACTGCAGACGAGTTTTACTTTTCCGCGGAAAATCGGGAGCAGGTTTCTTTCCATATGAAGTTTAGTGGGTTTCAGAAGGAAATCTCCGGCTTTTATTACCCCTCCGAAAAGCAGAATAGCCTCGGGGGAAGAGAACATGACAAAATTGGCAAGTGCTTCACCCAGTTTCTGTCCTGTATAGCGGAAAACTTCAATAGCCGTAGGATCGCCTTTTTTGGCACATTCAAAAACCGTTTTGGAATTGATTTCTTCTTCTTTATACTGATTAAGCATGGATTCGGGAAACTCTGCACGGAATTTTTTTGCGGTGATGGCAATTCCTGTTGCGGAAGCATAGGCTTCAAGGCTTCCTTCGGATCCTGTACTCCAGTGTTTACGACCGTTGGGTTTTACGATGGTATGGCCGAGTTCTCCCGCAAAGCCGTCACTACCATAGATCAGCTGGCCATTGGCAATGATACCACTTCCCACACCGGTACCGAGTGTAATCATGATAAAGTTTTTCATTCCTCTTGCAGCTCCGAAAAGCATTTCTCCAAGGGCTGCCGCATTGGCATCGTTGGTCATTTTGCAGGGAACACCAAACTTTTTGGTCATCAGTTCTGCAAAGGGAATAACACCCTTCCAGCGAAGATTGGGTGCATGCTCGATGGTTCCCCGGTAGAAATTGGCATTGGGAGCACCAACGCCGATACCTTCCAGATTTGCCGTTTTGCAGTGTTTTTTGATTAAAGGCTGGATGGTTTTATAAAGTTCATCAATATAATCTTCTACTTTTTCATACTGATCGGTCTTGATAACGCCTTTATCGAGGATATCACCTCTGTGGTTTACGAGACCGAATTTGGTATTGGTACCACCAATATCAATTCCTAATGCTACTTGTTTTGATAAATCTACTAATGCCATTGTTGTAATTTGAGACTCTAAAATTAGTAAAAATTACACATTAGTAGTATGCTTATCATCATTTCTGACACAAGATATTTATCAGTATTGCCCTCAGAATGTGTCCTGCGTATTTCTATGCTGGTTTTTTACTCTTTTTGCGGCGTCCCCACCAGATCAGAAATCCCGTTACAGGGAGCGTAGTGGCAACAATTCCTGACAAAAAAGTTGCCAGCTTGCCAAATTGTCCCCACCACTGCCCCATATGCAACTGCCAGACGATATTTTCGGTCTTTTCGTGACGGAGAAATTCCTGAGGAACATGAATTTCTTTTCCCGTATACCGGTTGTATATGTTAATATCCGCATTTTCAATACTTTTAAGCCCCGATTTTCCGGAAGTGAAAACCAGTACACCGGCTTTCTGCTTCTCAAAATTCCAGATGCTTACCATTTTTTCTCCGGATGGTTTGCCAGCGCAACATAAGCAATCGCAACCGCATCCTGAGAGGTTCTCGAAGAATCTGCTTTCGGAAGAATTGCATCGAGATGTTCTGTGGTACCACCAGATATTTTAATGGCAGCATTCATCATTGGTTTAAAGAAAATCATCAGCCCGGTCAGTCCCAGAATGAGACAGATAACCAGCGAATAAAACCCGAAAACATTGTGAAGATCATAATTGAGCCGTTTGAAACGCGCCTTCCACTTCACGGTGAAACTGGCCTGCCTGGTTGCCCTCGTCCATTTTCTGTGCCACCAGAGAATCAGTCCGGTGATGCAGCTGATCACGAAAACAACCGTGGATACTGCGACTACCCAGCCGCCAATCTTGCCGGCGAGAAAACTGGAATGGATATGCGCCATGACAAAAAAGAAGAAAATAGACTTGTCGACTTTCAGTACCTTCCCATTGTATGGATTGACATACACCAGAACAAGTTTGCGTTCTTTCGGGATAAAGGCGCGGATACGGATGCTGCGTTCCGGATCTTTAAAAAAGACGAATTCCGAAATTTCCATATCCGGATTGGCTTTGTGGATACTGGCGACAAGCTGTTCATGGGTTACTCTCCTGGCATGTGGTGGCACGCTTACATATCTTGCATCCTATTTTAAGAAAGTTCCTGAGTGTTGACAATGTGATACAGGATCCTTATAATACCCAAAACTATGACCGCTATTCTTATGTACTAAACAATCCATTGCTGTACATGGATGTTAGTGGAAATGAATTATTTGTCGGTACTGCAATTCTTATAGGATTAGCTGTAGGAATCTTTGCCAAAGGTATTGCCAACATGATTTCGGGCATACCGTTTTGGTATGGTATCGGAAAATCTGGTCTTATGGGAGCTATATCGGGAGCCATAAGTTTTGGAATAGGCACGGCTGCATTAAATACGTTTGGCACCGGGATTTCAATAGGGAAAGCTGTTTTTGAGGCCGCTGCACATGCGATTACAAGTGGGGTGATGGATGCAATACAGGGAAACTTTGGAGGCTCCGGATTTGTAAGTGGTTTAATCTCATCCCTCATTGCGACAGGTATTCAGGGATTAGGTGAGCTCGGGGGAGCCTTCCAATCCATAGATGCGAGTCAGGGAATTGGGATACTCACCAATTTTGGCGATAGAAATCCTGATTTATTAAAAGCTATCATGATAGCTTCAGGAGGTCTTAGCGGAGGAATTTCAGCAACAATCGCCGGTGGCAAGTTTATTGATGGGTTTAAACAAGGGTTAATAACAAGTGGACTAAACCATGTGGCGCATATGGTTTCAGCAGAAATAACGGGTATTATTAATTCTCGAGATTCTCTAAGAGAACAAGGAGTTGACCCAGATCAAGTTGCTCCTTCAGATCAAACGACAATAGACAAATTAAAAAGCAATAGAATTTTGTCACCTTTATTTGAAAAAGCAGGTAATCCCGGAGTGAAATTTGAAGAAATGAAAGGAGGTGTACAGGGAAGAACTGTTAATGATTATTATAACAAAACATCTAGTTTGTCTCTAAATAGTAAAGTCCAACATACTTATTATAAATTATTTTCGTATTTAGGTCATGAACTTATTCACGTCATTGATGTTGTAAGTGGCACAAGTCTCAATCTTTATAATCAATTTGTATCTGAAGGATATTCGGCAGGAAATGCTCAATTTAAAATGGAAAAATGGATGGAAATGAATGCGTATCAATGGAATATGAACAACACTCCTACTAGTACATTTTATTATAAGTTAAATCAAAACACAATGCTATTTAATGGTGTTCAAAAATGAAAAATTTATTATTTATTCTGATATTGTTTATATCCTCTTTTTATAAAGACTGTATTACAATAAGTAATACTCAAAAAAAACATTTGGATATTAAAATTCTAAATGATTCTAATAAAGATTTGTTTATTAAAGACCAATTTAACTATGATTATTATTTTTATCAACACGAAGAAAAAGTTGATTTAAATAAATTGGGAGCAAATAAATTTTATGTTTTGGTTGAATACGTAGACAAAAAACCAATTTTGAAATTTTTCTCTATTTCAAATGAGAATTTAAATTATAATGATAATTTTGAAAACGACAATGGAAAAATATTAAAAAACAATGAAATTTTTAATTTCACACTTCCATTAGAACAATACAAAGAGTCAAGTATTTATAAAAATTATTTTTATGGTGGAACTAGATTTTTTAATTATATAGAATTTCCAATAAAATCAAAATATAAAATTAAAGTCTATTATAAAAATCAAAACAATTGTGAATCAAAAGTATTTCTATCGAATATCATTGTCTTAGAAACCTAATTAGTTATCCCTTAATTTCATATTAACTATTTGATAATGTGATAAATAGTCATTAATAAATATCAAAAAAGCTTGTGTATAATTGCAGGAAATCGTATTTTTAGGATATAAAAAGTGGCAAAATGTTAGGTAAAATAAAACCCGATTTACAGCAAAATTTATTCAAGACCCGACTGACTGAACTCATCAATATGGAGCATCCGCTGGTGAAACTAGCAAATGAGATTTCCTGGGATAAAATGGAGGCAGAGTTTGAAAAATTATTTTCACAAGGCGGAAGACCCTCTATTGCGATTCGTAAAATAGCAGGTATGCTTTTGCTCAAGGAAATGTTTAAAGAAAGTGATGAGAGCGTGGTAGAAAGATGGATTGAGAATGCCTATTGGCAGTATTTTACAGGAGAAACCTTTTTTCAGACGGAACAGCCGTTTGACTATGAAAAAGTTTTTAAAATTTACCTCAAAGCACTTACCCAGGAGCGCAATA
>DAMBHY010000038.1:0-4355 GCA_032068765.1 Dysgonamonadaceae bacterium
GATTGATGTTGGTTTCAATCTTGATGAAGATGTTGTCCTGTTTTTCAATGAACGTTAATATTTTTTTTCTCTCATCTTCCAAAATCCTGTTTTCCACGGAATCGATAATTAAACTGGTGAGGGAAATTTTTCTCTTGGAACAGATTTTCTTCCAGGCTTCTTTTCTGAGTTTTTGAACCCTGATCAGGATCACCTCTTCCTTTCCTTCTTTTGTCATTTTTCATATTGTTCAGTTTTGTTATTTTTAGGGTAGATAAGGCTTGATCCAATTGGAATATCCTTGCACTTCACCGTAGGTATAATATGAGGTAGACATGGCATTGAGAGATGTTTGAGGAATTTGAATTGAATAGTTTTCAAGCAATGCCGGGAAAAACTGGGTGGAGTTTTCAGTATGAAGCAGCACGATTTGATTGGGAATGTAGCCAATGTCGCTAAAGATGCTCGCGATGCCAATGAAGGCGTTGCCGGTAATCGGTGCTGAATTTGAAGACCTGTAGATTTGGAATCTAACGTTTACAATTCCGTTAACTTTTCTAAAAAGGATGAATCCTTTCAATCCTCCGAAATTTTTGGTTCCAATCGTGTAATATTTTGAAGAGGTTAGATAAGCATGAATGTTTCCGGAATAGTTTACCGGTGCAGACCAGGTTGAAGTCGCTGTTAAAGGATCAGTCCCATTTTCATCAAACGTCAAAACGATTCGGTATTCAACCGGCTGTTTTTCTTTTGCAAAGTTTTGCCAAACGTTACCATCAAAATAATACATTCCTGACTCGCTGACGTTGATAACCTGTCCGGAAAGATTGGACGCTGGAGATGTGGCAAAAACTACCGCGCCCTTTTTTGCATTTGAATAAGATTTTAAAGCCATTTGATCACCGGTAATTCTTGGTGGGGTGATGCCATCGAAATGGCTGGGATCGTTTGGTTTCCCCACCACTTCAAAAGTGGTTTCGGGGTTTGTGGTGTTGATGCCGACTTGTGCCTTGACCGAGATACCGGCAATCAGCAGAAAAAAATAAAATAGTGTTTTCATCATTTTGATTAAAATTTCTTCTGCAAAGTTGAAACATCAAAACCGTGAAAACAATAGTATTCATCGGGCGTGGGCTAAATAAGAACAATCTGGACTATTCTGGATTCTCGGAAGACTAAAAAAGAATAATCTGGAATATTCTGGAATATTTTACACAAATTTTCAGAAAAATTGAATTGTCCTAACGGCAAGGTTTTTATTTCTCATTGGCTTATTGCAGTTAAAGTATCATGATTCTGTCTTTTGTGAGTTTTGTTATCTTTCGCTGATCCTAGATTGCGGTGATTGTTTAATTACTTGGGAAGGTTTTATCCCTGCTTCTGATGCTTTGATTCTCTTTTTTTATCAAAGATGTTCTGTCATACTTTATAAATTCTGTATAACCAACACATTTGGAATATGAATAAATCTTTACCTCCATAAATTGCTGTTTTATGTATTAAAAATAACCTGTGCTGGCAAATGCCAGCACAGGTTTGTTATTGTTGTTTCTTATTTTTTCTCTTAAACCCCGATGAATACACAAAACCAACATGTCTGGAACATTACCAAACCAACACTCTTCATCCCGATTCCCCATGCAGAAGCACCCAAGCTTCCTGAGGCACCTGCAACAAAAGCCTGCTCAAAAATACCACCTGCATTAATGAAAGCGTTCCCTGGGCAAAACCATGTGCAAAAGCCTGACCAAGATACAGTGCACCCTCTTGTATAACATTAGCAAAACTACTAAGCGTCTGTGTTGCCAGTTGTGCCGCTTGTATGGCCGGCGTAAAGACTTGCCCTATACCAAAGGTGACGGCTCCAGATATTGCACCAAATATGGTAGATTTAAGGAAACCTCCTATATTCCAATAATCGCCACTAATTAAAACTCCAGCAGAATAGGTTAGAGTGGTGGTATTAATTTTGTTTTAAAATAATGATAACTTAAAGAAACAGACAAATTTAGAATATCATAAAGTTACCTTACTTAAATTGAGTAAACATATAAATATAATTTTCTTCATCCATATCAATGACTGTATCTGTTAATAAGGAATTTATGACTGCGATTTGCTTTTTATCTAATAGATAAGCATCAAACAACTCTAAATCGTCTAGGCTATGAGGAATAATTTTTTTTATTGACAAAATATCAATTTCTGAAATATCATATTCCCTTACTAATTCTAAATTATAAGTTTTACTGGGATTCTTACAATCTTTCTTGTAAACATCAATTATTTTCTGCATAATTCAAAATTTTTAAAATGCAAATAAAGCGGCGCCATCAGTTATCCATATAATACTTCCTACAATAATTGCTGCATCAAAAGCCACTCCTACAGTCTTCATTCCATTACCCATTTGAGAAAAGTCAGATATCCTTGTTGTAGGAGCGTAAAAAGGCTTAAAATTTCTTCCGGGATCTGGCGGAGATATTTGTCTACCGGTTTCTGGATCAAAGCCCCCTAAGTGTTTTCCTCTTGGATTATATCGCTCTACTTCACCAGTCTTACCATCCCATTCAAATATTTCTCCAGTTTGTGGGTCTTTCCATTGATTACGCCCATTTCGTGCGCCACTTCTTTTAGCATCTGGCCAATTTTCTAAATCTTTAGGTGCAGGTTGTTTTTTATGATCGGGATTTTTTGCTTTTCTCGGTTCTCCAGTGCCAGTTTTTCCTTTTTTCTTTGGACCTGGTCCATCTCCCATCTCGTGCATCGCATAATTCAATCCTGCCACCATGCCTCCAATCACTACGCCTTGCCAAAAGTTGCCTCCACTCAATTCGGAGCCGACCCCACCAGACAAAGCTCCAAAACCGATTACACCAACAACACTATCTGCAAATTTATCTGCACCCAACAATGCCAACCCTTTTCCCCACGCTGCAGCACCAAGACATCCCAAAGCTCCAGCCACAAAAGCTTGTTCAAAAGTTTCACCTTGCATTAATGATAATGTTCCCTGAGCAAAGCCATGGGCAAAAGCCTGCCCCATATAAAGAACACCCTTTTCTAATATATTTGTTGCCGCCTGTATAGAGGTTGTAAAAGCTGTTCCAATTCCAAAGGTGACTGCTCCAGAAATCGCTCCAAAGATGGTTGACTTAAGGAAGTTTCCAAAATTCCAGTAATCACCACTAATCAAAACTCCAGCAGAATAGGTAAGTGCACCTACTACAGCCCCAATAATTACCGCGGCAAGGAAGTCGTCTATACCAAAGAGTTCACCGCTTGGATCGCTATAAATCAAAGGATTGTTCAATACATAGCCATACTTGTTGTAGTTCTGCGTATTGTAAGGATCCTGTATGTTTTCATCTGCATTCAGGAATCGCCTTAACAACGGATCATAGAGCCTGCCATTCATGTGGATGATGCCTATTTCTGCAAAATGCTCGTGTGAAGTATAACCTCTGTCTACAACAAGACTGCCCGCTGTCAGATAATTATAAATCAGAGTCTTATCCGTAATGATTGCTGCCGTACCTATCGTGTTCCCTCTGCTTTTCCCGCCAACGCTGAAAGTCCACCAGACTTTGGCCACATTATCCACTACTCCCAGGCATCATAATGTCGCTGCTCTATCCCAGTTCCGGATTCATCACTGATAGCCAAAATATTAGCATCAGCCCTTTGGCTTCATTCATAAAAAATATCCGAAGGATCAAGTTTTTTTATTTCAGACTTATTCAAGAGAATTTCTTTTATGAAGCTACTAATTTTATTAAATTTTTTACCATTAAAACAAAACAATCCTTCATCTCCCATACCATTATAAACATATCTAACAGAAATATTATTAACTTTAAGATAATCATAATGTTTTGGAGATACACACCATTTTGAACAATCTATCTCTTGTGGAAAATTTGAGAAGCTATTATTAATAAAACATCTAAATATCTGTTTTTTATCTTCTTCTGTTAATAATATTTTAATTTTAACTTCATTATCACTATATTTTCTAGTGAAAATTCCTTTTTTTGAATCATAACTATCCGACAAATCATTATATTGAAAAGAAAAATTATTAAAATTTATTTTATTTTCATCACAAGATGAAAATAAAAACATCAATATTAAAATATTGGTTACTTTGAAAATTTTTTTAATTACCATACTATTCCTTGATATGTTACTTTTCTATTGAATACTTCGTGCAAAATATCCGTCCATGACTGGATTTGTGATTGCATAGCTGGTGATAAGCCATTAATAATGTTGTTAACTTCATTCAAAGGTATTATGTTTAATCCTTTCATATCAATCCCCCCCGCTACCGCACGAATCCTTTCGTGTGGCGTTTTATAAAAAATCAAACATTC
>DAMBHY010000039.1:0-3823 GCA_032068765.1 Dysgonamonadaceae bacterium
CCTCCTGAAAAATCAATGAAAAAACCGCCTCATCTAAAATGAGACGGCTTCTTTTTAATAAAGATGGGTTGAGAAAGTCTCGGATTTAGCTCTTTTTTAAGGTATGTCCGATATTGTCTATATCCTGTCTGATATTGTCTAATTGAAAATCAGTTACTTATGCCCACTGATCTTAATTTTGATGTTAAAGAATTTAAATAAATCTAATGGAAGTAATCACGATTGAATCACAAGCATTTAAAAACTTGATGTCAAAAGTGGACACTATTTTCGATTATGTTGTTTCTCAACAAAACACAAATGATGATGAAGACAGTTGGGTGGACAGCTATGAGGTATGCACCTTTCTGAAGATAAGTGACCGCACCCTGCAAAGACTACGCAGCGATAACAAAATTAACTATTCCCGTATAAGAGGAAAAAACTACTACAGGATTAGCGAAATCAAAAGAATGTTACAGGAAAACCTAATCCGCCGGAGCGAAGAAAACTTACAAGACCTTATTCTAAATCATCAAAAGAATGTTAGACAAAAACAAAGTGCTGAATTGCACCCGTGACGGACTGGATATTTTCAAACACTACCTTTCGGGAGATTGGCGTGTGGGCAGAAATTTTAAAAATCCTTTTTATGATGATACCAGAGCATCCTGCAATATCTACTTTGACCGCCGAAGCGGAATGTATCGTTTGAAAGACTTTGGAAATCCTGATTATGACGGAGATTGTTTTTCAATCGTAGGAAGAATTAAAAATTTGGACTGCACCAAAGATTTTACGGAAATACTGAAACTGATTAGCGATGAAATGAATTTGGGACTGGAAAACGAATATTCTTTACCTCAAAATAGATACTCTTCACGAGCAAAAACAGAAATTAATAACAGACGGGAAAACGCCATAATCAAAAAAGAAAATGCCATAAAGGAACAATCCTGCAATCCCAAACCTTATTCCGTATTTGAACGCAGCTTTACCCTAAAGGAAATTGAGTTTTGGAAACAATACGGCATTACCCGTGAAATTCTGAAATTATACAAAGTGATTTCGCTGGATGAATTCACGAGTGAAAATAAAGATTCAAAACCTTTTACGATACAATCTTCAGCAGAAGAACATATGTTTGGCTATTTCGGTAAAAAGTTTGTGAAAATTTACCGTCCGTTTTCCCAAATCCGTTTTCTGTACGGTGGAAATCTGCCTGAATCGTATTGTTTCGGATTGGAACAATTGCCCGCCAAAGGAAATACATTGTTCATTACCGGAGGAGAAAAAGATGTTTTATCACTGGCTTCAAAAGGATTTTATGCGATTTGTTTCAACAGTGAAACCAGTTCGATACCCGAAAGTCTGATTAAAAAATTGTCCTACCGTTTCAAACACATTTTGATTTTGTATGATGTGGACAAAACAGGATTGGAAGCGTCAATCAAGCATCAGAAACAACTATCGGGATTTGGTGTCAATCGTTTGATTCTCCCTCTTTCGGGAACGAAACAGGAAAAAGATATTTCCGATTTTTTCAGAATGGGAAATACCAAAAATGACTTTAACCAATTATTTCTTGAATTTTTAGACCAATTATACAATGAAACTATGGCTATACTGAAACCTTGCGAAATCGATTTTACCCAGCCTCCCTTACAATCGCAAACGCTAATTTCCATTAATGATGTTCCATTGGGAACACAAGGCAATTTAATGGGACTTACCGGAGGAGAAGGCACAGGAAAAAGCAATTATGTGGGAAGTCTGATTGCCGGAACATTATCTCAGGACGATTATATAGACACTTTAGGAACTCATATCCATCCAAATACCGAAGGAAAAGCCGTTCTGCTTTATGATACAGAACAATCTGAAACCCAACTCTACAAAAATATTTCGGGCATTCTGAAACGGTCGGGAAGAGAAAATATGCCGGAATATTTCAAAGCCTACTGTTTGGCAGGTATGTCGAGAAAAGAGCGGATGCAGGCAATATTGCAAAGTATGGATAAATTTTATTACCAATTTTCAGGGATTCATTTGGTGGTGATAGATGGAATTGCTGATTTGATACGCTGTGCCAACGATGAAGGAGAAAGTGTTGCCTTGATTGATGAACTTTACCGAATGGCAGGAATTTATAAAACCTGCATTGTCGGGGTTTTGCATTTCACTCCAAACGGATTAAAACTTCGGGGACATCTCGGAAGTGAACTTCAAAGAAAAGCTGCTGCCATTTTATCCATCGAAAAAGACGATAATCCTCAAATTTCTGTTGTAAAAGCTCTGAAAGTAAGAGACGGAAGTCCTTTAGATGTTCCACTTATCCAGTTTTCGTGGGACAAAGAAAAAGGAATGCACGTTTTTGTCGGAGAGAAAACCAAAGAAGAAAAGGAAAAACGCAAAGAGATAGAACTTGCCAATATTGCCCGAACTGTTTTTTCCCAGCAAAAGCGTTACACTTATGCCGGATTATGTGAAAAACTCCAAAGCACGATGGCGGTAAAAGACCGAACAGCAAAGAGTTATATTAAATTTATGCGTGAAAAAGGATTGATTGTCAAAGATTCTGAAAACAATTATGAACTCAAAAAGTAAAAGTTCAAATAAATATTACAGTTATCTGAAAATCTCTTTTGTAAAAAACGAAAAAATAATATGAATATCAATCCGAAAAAACCACTACTTGAACTAACTGTTGAGGAATTTCTGGAATTACAACAACTTAATGCTTTAGAAAAAAAATATGAATACGGACTTATCGGTTTAGCCAAAGTGCTTGGTTGTTCCCGCTCGAAGGCCGCAAAATTAAAATCCAGCGGAATTTTGGATGATGCCATCATTCAGAACGGACATCATATTATCATTGATAAAGAGAAAACAATGGAACTTATGGCTTTGCATCAAAAATGAATTATTCGGAATTAATCAGCCGCTTTTGGGAACACAACGAAAAACAGCCGTTGGGAGCAGTTGCGGTTTCCCTCTATCTTTTTTTGCTGGAAATATGGACAAAAAATGATGAAAACGATTTTAAACTTTCGGACACCGAAATTTGCGAACGGCTGAAAATCACAAGACCGACCATTATTACTTTACGCCAAAAACTCAAAAATTTGGGAATGATACAATACCAATCACAAAACGGACTTCCGGGACAATACAAAATTCTTCGGGAATATTCGCCTGTGTTGTCTGTTTTGGAAAATCCTAAAAAGACAATTCCGAAAAAAAAGAAAACCGTCGAAAAACCTTTACAGAAAAGTGAAAACCCTCTGAATGAAAATTTGCCAACAGACAATCTTCCAAAAATTTCCCCGCCAACTTTCGTTCCTGTTTCCGGCAATATTCCGTCTTTGGAAGAATTTATGCAATACGCAAAAACATTGGAAAATTACGTTCCCGAATTGGAAAATCTCATTGAAGCAAAATACAACAATTGGCTCGGAAACCAATGGAAAAATGGCTACGACAAACCGATAACGAACTGGAAATCTTCCATAAAAAACGCAATACCTTTTCTACAATCAGAATTGGAGTCCCAAAATTCTGCCTCTGAAAAGAAAATTGCTTTGCAAACTATAAAACGACCGAGGTCTATCTTTGACGAGTAGGCAAGATTTTTAGTTATCCGTAAAAACCTTACCTGTATAGAAATCCAGCAGTTTCATACTGAAAATATAGTTGTATTTTGCTTGTTGAAGCTGGCTTTCTGCCGTTATTGCGTTGTTTCTCGCATTATTCAAATCGTAGATCGAAATCTTTCCTGCCGTATAACTTTTTTCCGCAAGAGTTTCCTGTATTTTGGATTGCTCTATTTGCAAACGGGTAATCC
>DAMBHY010000040.1:0-3388 GCA_032068765.1 Dysgonamonadaceae bacterium
AAATAAAGTATTTTTGTCTATAAACCTGTAACGGTTATTTAGGACTAGTCAAATTGTGTACATTTACTGAACCAATAGATTTATTGTATGTTAATAGACTAATTGATTAAAAACTGAGAGAATTATTAGAAAATGATATTGAATCAAATTCATTAAAAACCAATCACTGACCTAATTTTAAAAAAAATCAATAATTTTATCATGCCTAATAAACCAGTCGTAACAGACTTAAAACAAGTTACCGTACGCTTTTCAGGAGATTCCGGCGACGGTATGCAATTATCAGGAACACTCTTCTCTACATTATCAGCCATATTTGGTAATGAGATTTCTACTTTTCCTGATTTTCCCGCAGAAATTCGTGCTCCACAAGGAACCTTGCAGGGAGTTTCAGGATTTCAAGTAAGAATCGGTTCGAAAGATGTATATAATTCGGGTGACAAAACAGATGTTTTGGTAGCTATGAATCCTGCAGCTTTAAAAGTGAATCAGGATAATCTGAGAAAAGGTTCGATTATTATTTACGATACGGATTCGTTTACCAAAAAAGATTTGGAAAAAGCGAGATTCACTACAGACGACCCATTCAAAGAAATGGAATTAAACGACGTTCAACCAATTCCGGTTGCCATTACATCTATGACCATTGCTGCGCTTGAAGGAATGGGAATAGACCATAAGGGAATGGTGCGAAGCAAAAATATGTTTGCGCTCGGTGTTGTCTGCTGGTTGTTTAATCGTCCTATGGATATTGCCGACAAATTATTGGAAGATAAATTCAAAAAGAAACCCCTACTGGTTGAAGCCAACATAAAAGTACTTACTGCAGGATATAACTACGGAAATAATATTCACTTGAGTGCTTCTACATATTCTATCAACGTGGTAGAACCCACCAAAGGTTTCTATACAGATATAAACGGAAATACTGCAACGGCTTATGGTTTGATTGCCGGAGCAGAAAAAGCAGGTTTGAAAATATTCCTGGGCTCTTATCCTATCACACCTGCTACTGATATTTTGCAGGAACTGGTAAAACGCAAAGACTTCGGAGTAAAAGCATTGCAGATGGAGGATGAAATCGCCGGAATTACTTCCGCAATCGGCGCAAGTTTTGCAGGCAGCATTGGAGTCACCTCATCATCAGGACCGGGTTTAGCATTGAAAAGTGAAGCACTTGGACTTGCAGTGATGACCGAACTTCCTTTAGTGATGATTGACGTCCAGCGAGGCGGACCTTCTACAGGATTGCCAACAAAGAGCGAACAGTCCGATCTGAATCAGGCATTGTATGGAAGAAATGGTGAAAGTCCACTGGCTGTAATCTCTGCAACATCTCCTACAGACTGTTTTAACAGTGCATTTTGGGCAGTGAAAATTGCAGTAGAACATATGACTCCAGTTATTTTACTATCAGATGCTTATATCGCAAATGGTTCTGCAGCATGGAGAATTCCTGACATGAATGAATACCCCGAAATAAAGCCCAACTACGTACAGACAAATTATAAGGATACAGAAAATAAATGGATGCCTTATTCAAGAGATAAGGAAACCTATGTGAGATACTGGGCTATTCCGGGAACACCAGGATACGAACACAGAATTGGAGGTTTGGAAAAAGATTATATTACAGGCGTCATTTCTACGAATCCTGATAACCACGCATTGATGGTAGAAACACGAAAAGAAAAAATTGAAAGAATTGCCAACTTTATTCCTGAACAAGAAGTATTAGGAGACAAAGATGCCGACACACTCATTGTTGGATGGGGCGGTACTTACGGTCATATGCTGGAAACAATGATGAAAATTCATGAAAGTGGACGAAAAGTAGCCTTGGCTCACTTCCGTTTTATCAAACCACTTCCTAAGAATACCGAAGCTATCTTGAAAAGCTATAAAAAGATAATCGTAGCAGAACAGAACACTGGACATTTTGCAGGATATCTGCAATCTAAATTTGATAATATCGGTAAGATTTATAAGTTTAACCGCGTTAAAGGTCAACCATTTATGGTGAGTAGACTGGTTGAAGAATTTACTAAAATAATAGATGAAAAATAGATTATGGAAGCAGATGTAAAAAAAGTATATACTCCCAAAGATTATAAAAGTGAAAACAATGTAAGATGGTGTCCGGGATGTGGCGACCATGCCATCCTTAATAATCTACATAAAGCGATGGCCGAGATTGGAACTCCAACCGAAAATATTGCTGTAATTTCGGGTATCGGATGTTCATCACGTCTTCCTTACTATATGAATACTTATGGATTCCATTCTATTCACGGGCGTGCGGCTGCCATCGCCACGGGCGTAAAAGTAGCTAATCCTCAATTAAGTGTATGGATGATTACTGGCGACGGAGATTCACTTGCTATCGGTGGAAACCACTTTATCCATACTATCCGCCGTAATGTGGATTTAAATATTATTCTGTTCAACAATAAGATTTACGGTTTGACAAAAGGACAATACTCTCCTACTTCCGACAGAGGATTTGTGTCGAAAACATCTCCATTTGGAACGGTAGAAGATCCATTTCATCCCGCTGAACTTTGCTTTGGCGCAAGAGGAAAATTCTTTGGACGTGGTATTGACGTAGATTTGAAAAATCTACCCGATTTGTTTATCGAAGCGGAGAAACACAAAGGCACATCGGTGATAGAAGTACTTCAAAACTGTGTAATTTTCAATAATGGTATACACAAAAACATTACTGACAAAGAGTACAGAGCTGAAAGAACTATTCTTTTGAAACAAGGAGAAAAAATGATTTTCGGTACAGAAAACAATAAAGGGATTGTTCTTGACGGATGGAATCTGAAAGCGGTAACTATCGGCAAAGACGGTTACACAATGGAGGATGTTCTAACTCATGACGCCACTACACAAGACAGTACCCTCCACCTGAAACTAGCCATGATGGGATACGATGATGATATGCCCATGGCACTTGGAGTTATCAGAAATGTGGAAGGTCCTACGTACGATGGCGCTTATCAAGCGCAAATGGAAGAAGTGCAAACAAAAGCTCCGAAACAGTCTTTTACAGATTTCTTACTGAAATCTAAAAATGTGTGGGAAATAAAGTAAGTTTTACTTAAGTAATTAAAATTTTTATAGTATTGAGCTCGGTATTTTACCGGGCTCATTTATTTTAGTTTCAATCTGATTCTTTTGTTGCTATCCATTTAATATCCTTTCGGCCATTGGCAACTTATTCTTTTTTTTCGATAAAAACCTTCTATTAATACATGATTTTAATATACAATTCATGCGTTTTAGTACTCATTTGCACGATTTAAAAGTCTAATTCATGCGTTTCAATACTCGTTCGCATGATTTTAAAGTGTAATTCATGCGTTTCAGTACTCGTTCGCAC
>DAMBHY010000041.1:0-3229 GCA_032068765.1 Dysgonamonadaceae bacterium
TGTTTTAGTTAATTTTTTTAACCTCTATTATTTCTATGCAAAGTTAAGTTGTATTTGCAAAATGCGGGGCTAAGTATATAATATAACATTTTGTAATATTTACACGCCGCTGCTTTTCATATTGTTTTTTTCCTTAATTTAGACAATCTGAAAAAGCATCGGCTCCGTTTGGTCTGAACTTGAACAGTCGTTCAACTTAAGCCCGCACTTCGCCAATACTTTTTCCGTTACAGGCAAGCGTAGGAAAACCGAATCCTCAAGTTTATTACAGAAATTAGTATAAGATTTATTTTTTTTTTGCCAACGCTCATTTTGCACATTTTGATTTTCCCAAAACACAATGCAACGCTTAAAAAACTAAAAGAGCTAAATTTTTCCTTTCACTGCAAAATCACAATAAAAGAGACTTTTCTATAGTATCAAATTCAAAAGAAAAGCCAGTTTTTTTTAGCTTTTCATTACTGACTTTTGATCCTTCTAAAAACATAACCGACATTTCGCCAAAAAGTAAACGGATGATAAATGAAGGTGCATTGGGTAGAATAGTTCTTATTTTATAAGACTTCAACAAGGTTTTTGAAAATTCATTCATCGTGATATTTTCGCTTGAAACAGCATTAAAAATACCGTTAATTTTAGAATTAGAAAGGATAAATTCATACAGTTTTACTAAATCTCTAATATCAATCCAAGGTAAATACTGTTTTCCTGAACCCAACGAAACATTTATTCCTAACTTAGCTAACGGTGCTAATTTTTGAACTATTCCTCCATCTTTTCCAATTATCACTCCTTTGCGTAAAATAACTGTTCTAATACCTATATCGTTAAATTTCATTGCTGTATTTTCCCATTCTTTGCAAACAGTGGCTAAAAAATCAGTTCCATTTTCAGAAGTTTCTTTAAACATTTCATCGGTAGTTACTGCTCCATAATACCCAACGGCAGAAGACGAAATAAATGTATTGATGCTAAATTTATTTTCCGATACATACTGATACAACAAGTCAATGGACTTAATACGACTGGTGATAATTTCACTTTTTCGTTCTTTTGTCCACCTTTTCTCGCCAATGTTAGCACCAGTTAAATTGATAATTGTATCTACATTTTCAAAGGCGTTTCTGTCAATATATTGCTTATGAATATCCCATCGAAAATACACTAAATTCTTATGATGACTAACTTGTTTACTCCTTGATAAGGCATTAATGGAATACCCTTTCTCTAATAAATAATTAATAAGATATGTTCCAACAAAACCAGTTGCGCCTGCTATGAGAATTTTATTCATATTTTTTCTTTTACCGCTTTTCCATAAATTTTCAATGCTCTATCTCTCGCAAAGCAATGTTCTACAATAGGTTTGGGATATTTATCCGTTCCAAATTCTGGTACCCATTTTTTGATGTATTCTAAGTTTTTATCAAATTTTTCAGTTTGTATCGTTGGATTAAAAACCCTGAAATACGGAGCAGCATCACAACCTGAACCAGCTGCCCATTGCCAGTTTCCGTTATTGGCAGATAAATCGTAATCATTTAGTTTTTGGGCAAAATAAATTTCTCCCCAACGCCAATCTATCAGCAAATGTTTACATAAAAAACAGGCAACAATCATTCGTACTCTATTGTGCATATAACCCGTTTCGTTGAGCTGTCGCATTCCGGCATCTACAATTGGATAGCCGGTTTTTCCTTCGCACCAAAGCTTAAATTCTTGTTCATTATTTCTCCACTCTATAAAATCATATTTGGGTTTGAATGATTCAGTTACAACTTTTGGAAAATGATACAAAATCTGCATAAAAAATTCTCGCCAAATCAGTTCATTCAGCCAAGTTTGATTGTGTTCTAATGCAAAAGCCACGCATTGACGAACACTAATCGTTCCGAAGCGAAGTGCAATACCCAATTGCGTAGTACGCTGCATAGCAGGATAATCTCGAAATTTGTCATATTCATCAATAATAGCAGGATTAAGTGTAGGTTCATTAAATTCAAATTCTGTTTTCTGAAAACCTATTTCTTGTAATGAATGAATTTCGGAAAAATTTATTTTAAAAAAATTAGTAAAATCAGCTTTATATGTTTGATAATTTTCTACCGTTAATTTTTCTTTCCATTTTTTGGAATACGGAGTGTAAACGGTGTAAGGCGTTCCATCATTTTTAAGTATCTCATTTTTATCAAAAATTACTTGGTCTTTAAAGGCTTTGAATTGAATATTTTGCGTTTTGAAAAATTGATAAATTTCGGTATCTCTTTTTATCGCTTGCGGTTCATAATCTCGATTGCAGAAGACACCTTGAATATCATATTTCTCCAAAAGGATTTTAAAAATATCCAACGGTTTCCCATAAAATGTGAGCAAAGTTGATTGATGCGTTTTTAGTTCTACATTTATTTTAGAAAGTGCCTTATGAATATAATCTACTCTTCTATCTTTCTTGTTTTCTATATGTGATAAAATAGTTTCATCAAAAATAAAAATCGGCAAAATAGGATAATCCGAAGCCAATGCTTGACATAATCCTACATTATCTTCCAAACGCAAATCACGCCTAAACCAAAATATGGAAACTCTACTTTTCATTCAAGAAAGGATTATCGTCTTTATCGTGTTTTATCCAAATTAGTCTTGAGGTATCATAGCCAATGTCTTCAGCAATTTTTAAGTATTCTGTTTTGATTTCATCAGGTAATTCTTTAGTTCGTGACAATATCCACAAATAATCCAAGTTTTTACCTGCAATTAAAGCATATTGATAATTCTCGTCCAATGCAATCACATTGTATCCCGAATAAAACGGTCCAAAGAAGCTAACTTTTAGAGCAGCAATATTCTTATCGCCTCTGAATTTTGCCAATCCATCGGCTTTACTCCATTTCTTTTTCACAAAATTGTAACCACTATTCAACACAATTACATTTCCTTTTTTATCTAAAGTATAATTTGCCGAAGTGTTGTCTAAATCTTTTTCAAAACGGAAATCAAAACGAGCCACTTCATACCAAGTGCCTAAGTAACGGTTCACCTCAAAATTCTCTACAGGTTTTGCCTTTTGAGGAATAGAAGCACAAGAGTTAAAGAGTATGATAATTCCAATCACTACTATTAAAGAAATTATTTTACTTTGTTTTTTCATTTTTTTGATTGTTTAAAATGTTTAAAAAAATCATTCCCGTCCGATAAAAATTAAAATTAAATTTTTAGAATGCACATATGA
>DAMBHY010000042.1:0-3164 GCA_032068765.1 Dysgonamonadaceae bacterium
TTTTTATTCCCGGCGGAAGTGCTACAGGTAGAGTGAATTGCAATTGCCCGCCTCCATTCACTTCAATATTCCCCTGAGTATCATGAAATTTATTGCCCGCACTATCTGTTGTGCCTGAAGGATTATCGGAGCCGGCATTCGAGTCCATATCACTACCAACTCCCTCCGAATCACTTATTCGAGCTATAAATGGATTTGATACCGACGAACTCGCCGAAAATCCAGGAGCTAGTAAAATGACATGGGAATCTTCTATGGTTCGCGTCGTCGTCTCAGACTGATTTAGTATGGTTTGGGAATAGGTAGAAACAGCCATTCCCATTGTTAAAAACAGGTGGTATAGTTTTCTCATTAAAACTTTTTTATAATTGATTATAAGGAGATAGTGTTTGGATATATATGACTATAAGTTTAGCAATCATACTATATCTAATATTGACACTTGGATTATTCTTTCAATATATTCTTTGAAATAACACGACCATCCTTCAGTTCAAAACTGACAATATATACACCGGACATATAGCCACTCATATTGATCTCCATATGCCGGTCATAACCCGAAAGATTTTGTTGGTGATACAAATAGGATATTGAATTATGCTGATATAACGTGACATAATTGATCAACTGGTCATTTTCCTCATTCCACGCTATGGTGAGAATCTCTTTTACTGGAACAGGATATAAGTTAACCCCTAACAAAAACTTATCTTCTTCACTGAGTTCAGCAGTCAATGGCTTTACCACTTGGGTACTATCGCTCTCTGCCTGTGATTTACCCGAGGCGTTCAGACCACGATAACGCTGATTTCCTCCATCATCATACTTGAAATAAACAGTTGTCTGACCATAGCTCATCGTACTTAAAACAAAAAACAAAAGAATCAATAATAGCTGGCTCATCGTTAATGTGATTTGGTTGTTAATTCTATTATCTTAGATTCCAATACTTCTAAGCGCTTTTCCTGATCTTTATATAGATAAAGATCCGCTTCCAATCTTTTCACTTTCTTGTTCTGCTCTATAATATACAGTGTTAGCTCCTCAATTTTTTCAAGCAGCTTTGACTCCATTTCCGCAACATTAATTCCATTCTTCTGGATTTCCGCAGCGGAAGGTATATTGGGCAAATGCCCATACTCAGTAATATATGATTCTACATTTTCCAATGAATTCAGTGGATAACCTTCTTTAAAAACATAATCGGCCCAGACATTTGCCTTAACTTCTATTTCTTTTGCCGTTATTTTACCATTGAATTTTGCCGTTCTGTTATTGTAAAATTTAGCCCAGGTACCATTATAACTGTCATTAATACCAATAAAAGTACCTCCATCATTGTTGTCATTTGGCATTGTAAATAGAATATTATGTGAAGTACCTAAATTTCGGATTATTGCATCTCCCGGTACCGATCCCATAGCTCCGCAGTTCTTACAGGAATTTTTTATTATTTCAAAACGACCGTACGAATTTGCAATTTCAACGATGGGCATTGATTCTCGATATACTCTGAAGGCCGGATCATGGGTTGTGTCTACATTTCCTCCAATGCGAACATTACCGTTACTCAAAATCCTCAGGCCTTCAACATTATTAGATTTTAAAATAAGTGGTTGGTAATCAGTTGTCCCTAAAAAATTCGTGGAAGAATTCGTTCCTGAATTCCCTGCAAGATTCCAACTCTGAGCGGATACTAATGAACTCAATAGTAAAAGTGGTACAAATTTTGTCATAAATTTATCAGTATTATATTATTACTTTATAGCCAATAAGAGATATGTCAACTAAAAGTGATTTTACAGTTTTAGTAATCAATAAACTCTTAATTATTTTATTTAAGTGTTCAAAAGGTAATCTTTTTCACTTATTTGAAACAGAACAAATATCAGATTTTATAAATTCACGGTCTTTTTTTATGAATTCCCGGTTGTGTCCATGCTTTTTATGACCATTGTCATGTTTTTTTTGATGTACAATAGAACTGCAAAGAAACAATGAATCGCTTTTTAAACATGAAACTGAATGAAAATTCTAAAAAAAACACACATTTTTATACCAACGAACCCATTTTTACAGGTTAGATGACTAAAACACTATGGCGTGGAGTACACTTTTCGAATACAAGTTCTTATTGATTTGGTCTTGTTTTTTGTGAAAAAATTAGTGGGTTTTGGATTTTCTTCTGGTATTCGATACTCTTTGGATGGAAGCCGTCTCACAACTGAGGCGGCTTCTTTTATTTTATAGAGCGGCTACATTTTTATTAAGACACTATCCCAAAAAGTGTGTAAGTTGTAAACCGATTTCAAAACTGCATCATCCGTAGAGAAAGACATTTTATTTTTGGTATATTTTCGTATTTTTCCGTTAAGATTTTCAATTAAATTGGTGGTGTAAATGATTTTTCGGATTTCTATTAGAAACTCAAAAAAAACGGTTAATTCATCCCAATTATTTCTCCAGGATTGGATAGCATACAGGTATTTGCTTTCCCCCCCCGCTGCCGCACGAATCCTTTCGTGTGGCGTTTTATAAAAAATCAAACATTCTAAATACCACAATATCATCTAAAAGTCCTTTCTCATCTGCATAATCTCTTGCGCTGCTATAAACATAATCTTCTGCTTTGTAAACCAAACCACTTTCTACAGGATTCTGATGTACATAATCTATTTTCTGCTTTATAATATGGTTACTCCACAATTCTATAGGTTTGTTATCGTGTCGCCAAAACTGATAATGACTTACATTTGAACTTTTGACCGCTTCTTTTCTAAAGAAATCCAATAAAAATTCTTTTCTGCTTTCTCTATGATTTTCCTGTATTGCCTTTACAAGAGATTTACGGGTAAATCTTTTTAGGTCTCCTATCAGCAATTCCGGCTTTTGTCCTTTTATACTTCTGAAAACCAAATGAATATGACTAGTCATAATGCACCAAGCGTGGATTTCCAAACCTTTCTCTTTCTGACAGAACCTTACACTTTCCAAAAATAAATCTTTGTATTCATTTCTGGTAAAAACATCCAGCCATCCCACAACAGCAAAACTTATAAAGTACAATCCTTCAGGATTATGAAATTTATAATTTCTGCTCATTTTTTAGTTTAAAAAGTAAAGATAATGAATTTTATGCTGACCACACGATGCAATCGTGC
>DAMBHY010000043.1:0-2956 GCA_032068765.1 Dysgonamonadaceae bacterium
GGGGCTAATACTCAACTCGTAATTCTTAACTCGTAACTCGTAATTTTCACTATGTCCTTTCCCATCATTCACCAACCCGACGCCATGGACTGCGGTCCTGCCTGCCTCGCGATGATTGCCAAATACTATGGCAAAAAATACAGCATGGACACGCTGCGCCACCAGTCCTACATAGGACGGGACGGCGTGTCGATGCTAGGCATCAGCCGCGCCGCGGAAAATATCGGATTTAAAACCGTCGGCGGACGCATCACGTTCGACAAGCTGGCGGAAAAAGCACCGCTTCCCTGCATCGTCCACTGGAAGCAAGACCACTTTGTGGTGGTGTATAAAATAGACGCCCCCTCTAACTCCCCCAAGGGGGGAGGATTGTTTTCCCCCTTTGGGGGAGTTAGAGGGGGCGGGAATATCTATGTGGCAGACCCCGGCAAAGGATTGCTGACTTATACCAAGGAAGAGTTTTGCAACAACTGGATTAGCACCCAAACTAAGGGAGAGGAAAAAGGAGTAGTACTGCTCTTTGAAACAACGCCCGCTTTCTACGACAAAGAAGGAGATACCATTGGCTCTAAAAACAGGTTGAAATTTTTAGGAAAATATCTGGCGAAGTACAAACGATACTTTTTCCAAGTTACTTTGGGATTATTCATCGGAAGTATTCTCCAGCTTATCCTTCCATTCTTGACACAAGCCATTGTAGATAGAGGAATTCAGGGCAAAGATATCGCTTTTATCTGGCTGATACTTATTGCGCAGCTGATGCTGTTGTTCAGCCGCACCGCCATCGACTTTATCCGAAGAAAAATCCTTCTGCATATCGGTACCCGCATCAACATCTCGTTGATTTCGGATTTCTTTATCAAACTCATGAAACTTCCGATGAAGTTTTTCGACACCAAACTCACAGGCGACCTTTTGCAGCGCATCGAAGACCACCGCCGCATCGAAAATTTCCTCACTACGCAAACCCTGAATATGGTGTTTTCGCTCTTTAGCCTGATTATCTTCGGCATCGTACTCATTATCTACAATATTCCCATCTTTTTGGTATTTTTGGCGGGAAGCATCCTCTATGGGGCGTGGATTATGATTTTCTTGAAGAAGCGGAAGATTTTGGATTATAAATATTTTGAGCAGCAGGGCATCAACCGCAATGTAGTGTATCAACTCATCAACGGGATGCAGGAGATAAAACTGCAGGGATGCGAACAGCGCAAACGCTGGGAATGGGAAGATGTGCAGGCGGATTTGTTTGATGTGAATATGCAGGCGTTGTCCTTACAGCAAACCCAAGAGGCTGGAAGTATTCTTATCAATGAATTGAAAAATATCTTTATCACCGTTCTCGCCGCCACGGCGGTAATCAACGGAAGCCTCACACTGGGGATGATGCTGGCTATACAATACATCATCGGTCAGCTCAATAGTCCGGTAGAACAATTGATGGGATTCATCTATCAATGGCAGGATGTGAGCATCAGCCTCGACCGTATGAACGAAATTCATACCCAAAAAAATGAAGAAAATGAAAACAGAACCATCGACAAAATGCCCCACAATCGTTCCATAGCGTTTGACCATGTATGCTTCAAATATGACGGCGCACGCCCTGATTATATTCTGAACGACATCCATCTGTCTATTCCGCAAGGAAAAGTTACAGCAATTGTGGGCGCAAGCGGCAGCGGAAAGACAACCCTCGTAAAACTGCTGCTCGGATATTATACTCCGAATGAAGGCAAAATAACCATAGGCGAAGAAGACTTAGAAGATTTTGACCTTACTTGGTGGCGTGCTTCTTGTGGCGCGGTGATGCAGGAAGGTTATCTTTTTTCTGACAGCATCGCTCGAAATATCGCGCCATCGGCTTACAAGATAGACATGGACCGATTGACCTATGCCGCTCAGGTAGCCAATATTGCTGATTATATAGAGGCTCTGCCATTGGGATATAATACCCAGATAGGACAAGACGGACAAGGAGTGAGCCAAGGTCAGCGTCAGCGCATCCTTATCGCCCGTGCCGTATATAAAAATCCCGACTTTATCTTTTTAGACGAAGCCACCAACGCGTTGGATGCCAATAACGAGCGAACGATTGTGGAAAACCTTTCAGATTTTTACAAAGACAAAACGGTTATCGTAGTGGCGCACCGCCTCAGCACCGTAAAGAATGCCGACCAAATCGTAGTTCTTGATGGAGGATGTATAGCGGAAGTGGGTACTCATGAAGAGCTTACCGACAAACGGGGAAAATATTATGAACTTGTGAAAAATCAGCTAGAATTGGGAAATTAGCTCTATCAATTTTATACTTCAGAAAGATTGTAATAAACATACAAATATGAGAAAAATAAAGACACGCGAAGAAATGACTCCTGAAGAAAGGCGCGAAGCGCAACGCCAAAGGAGAGTACAATATACATACGACATCCTGCTTCCTGTGGAAAATCCTTTGCATTCAAGGCATAAAGAATACAAAAGGGAGCGGGCGGAACTCAAAAGCGAGAAAGTCCGCAACATCATAGGGCAGACTCCATCTGTATTGTTACGCTACGGAATTACAATTATCGGAATTGCATTATTAACGCTGGTAGGTGTGGCTGCTATTATTCCTTATCAGCCTTCCATAAAAACCTCTATTGAGGTGTTGCAAGATAAAAACGGAGATTTACATTTTTCAGCACTCATTCCGCAAAACGCAATAAATAAGCAAAATACTATTACGGATATATTTTCAGACAAAGCGACGGAGCTATCACTCCCTTCCCGATTTAAAGTGGCGAGTATATCCGATAAAGTCATTGTTTCGGAAAAGGATACATGGGTAAGGACAACACTTACTACTCAAGAAAATATATCCGAAAAGATTCAATTAGAAAAAACGATAAATATACCCGGAAAGATTTTACTAGAAAAGAAAAGTTTTTTAAACTGGGTGCTGAATCGCTGAAGA
>DAMBHY010000044.1:0-2087 GCA_032068765.1 Dysgonamonadaceae bacterium
CGGGTTCGTTAAAATCATTATTTTTGTTCCTTATTGTAACATTGCAAAGATATACTGCCTTATCTCTATCGAAAATAATCGGAATATAATCTTTTCATAATCTTTGTATAATCTTGCGGGATTACATTCCTTCTACTATTGTAAAACTTCCGTCACTATTTCTTCTTACTCTAACAGGTCTTCCATTAATATAAATGGTAATATATTCTCCTTCTTCTTGCTCTGAAGTTCCTCCGTAAAGGGTGTTCAACTGTTGTTCATTCAAAAGTTCAAATTGATCGTTTAGTGTAATTGTTTGCATAATTGTTTAATTTTTTAGTGATTAATTTTGTGTTGCAAACATACTAAGGGTTTCTTATACCGTTTATAATCTTTGTATAATCTTTTCATAATCTGAATATAATCTTTTTATAATCTGAATATAATCTCGGGAGTTATAAGGGTGATGAAATGATATAGTTATGAAGTGATGGGGTGATGTCGGATGAATAAGGTGAACAGGCTTTACTCTTTCCATATTTCTGTCTTTATTTTTTCTCTTTTTCAAAAAAATGCTTAACTTGCGTGCTCTAATTTTCAGATAAATAATTGAATATCTTATTTCTTAATTCAGATGAAACGACGATTGTCACCTATCCTTATAGCCGCCATTATAGCCATGTTGGTGTTGATTGTTTCACAAGCAATATGGATTCGCTATGTCGCCCGCCAAGAAAGCTCGCGGCAAGAAAATATTTTCCAAACTAATTTTAGAGAAGCTATAGCTCTGCTTATTAAAATTAATTGGAATACTGATAATAATCTTAATGGATCTTATGAGATAGAGCCTATTAGTGATGAGGAATTGGAAAAAGATAAGAAAAGTGGTAAAAAGATTAGAGAAACTAACGCCGGAAATACTAAAGATGGCATTAGTATTTCAGATGGAATAGAAAATGCGCTAATTACGGTGGATATTACTGACCACAAATTTAAAACCCGACTTTTGGACAGCATACTTACCTCTTTTATTAACAAAGAGAGTAAAGTGGTATCCTCCCATATCGTATTGATGGACACGAAAAAGAATGAGAAGTTGGACGAACCTCGAAAGATTATAGAAGTTCTTCTCCCAACTTTTTCGTAAAAACCTATCATGCGGAGCGAAAAGTGGAAATTCCCGAACACAGCTATGTCATCAAAGCTGATTACGAAATTAATCCCCCGGTTTATTTGCAGCGCATGGGATGGATGACCATTTTGTCGGTGATTTCGTCGCTGGTGATTCTGGGTGTGATGTTCTTCTTTCTGAGGAATCTGAGAAAAAGAAAACAAGAAGCCGCCAATATGGAACGTTCGTTTCACGGGGCTATTCACGATTTGAAATCTCCGCTGGCGTATGTTTACGCGCTCCTTTCTTCGCTGGAAGACAGCGAGGAGGACGTTGGCAAAAGGGTTTCCTTATCCGTGTCGCAAGACAGGGTTTCTTATCTTTCGGACAAGATAAACCGCATGCTTAAATCCGGGCGCGATATCGAAAAACTAACGGATACAGACAAACAGACTGTTTATCTGTATGATTTGTTGGAGCAGATAGATAAGGAGGTGAAATCGCTCTTTAGAGAAAAACAATTGGAAATATCCTACAACCTTCCTGACGACTACGCCGTCCGAGTGATGCCCGACCTATTTGAGGCATCCCTGCGTGTGCTGATAGAAAACGGAGCGAGGTATAATAGCCAAAATCCACATATCCTTATATCGGCAGTGAAGGAACAAGGCGCTGCCAAAATAATGGTTTCGGATGACGGCGAGGGCATGGATAAACGGCAGTTGAAAAATATATTTAAACCTTATTATACTTCGGACAAAAAAAATGGAAGCGGCATCGGGCTTTACTATGCGCAGCGCATCGTCCGTGCACACAAAGGCACAATCTCCGTGGAAAGCGTGCGTGGCAAAGGTTCCGTTTTTACCATTACATTGCCGGAATAAACCTAAATTGAGTGAAAGAATATGGAGGAAAGAAAAAAAAGAGTTCTGCTGGTAGATGATGATATGATGCTGAGCCACCTGTTGGTGAACGAACTGAAAGAAAAAGGATACGA
>DAMBHY010000045.1:0-2060 GCA_032068765.1 Dysgonamonadaceae bacterium
TTACGGATAAGACTCAGATCTATAATTATCTGGCAGCGGGCAGTCTTGTTGTGGAAAGAGGTTATACTTCACATGAGCATTTTGTGGAAGTAAGTTTAATCCATATGAATGGAAGGTTGTATGATCCGTTATTAAGAAGATTCCTGAATGCAGACGAAAATATACAAGATCCCTACAACACTCAGAACTACAACAAGTACGGGTATGTATTGAATAATCCGCTGATGTACAATGACCCGAGTGGAGAGTTTATTTGGTTTTTACCTTTAGTTTGGGCAGCAGAATTTCTTGTTGTAAATTCTACCGCAATAATAGTAGGAGCCGCAATAGGAGCCGCTATGTATCTTGGTCAGTCTGCTATGACAGGCAATTTTAGTTGGGGTGGATTTGGGAAATCAATATTTATGGGTGCACTTACTGGAGCTGTTTCAGCGGGGTTAGGACAAGTTTTCAGTTCCTCAGGCTTTTGGGCTGCTGTGGGAAATGGAGCTTTGGCGGGAGCAGGAAGTGGAGGGGTTACCTCACTGATTAATGGGACTAACTTTCTTGAAGGATTAGCTAAGGGAGCGGTAATAGGTGGAGCTATTGGCGGAATAAGTTATACGGTTTCATACTATACAAATCCAAGAGTTCAAGAATTGACCAAAGCGGAATATGACTCTCACGGAATTGAAGACTCTGGAACGCCTTTAGACCCATCCATAAAAACACTAAGAGAGATGTATCATAATACCGGTTGGGATGAAATGAATACTGGTGCAAAACAATTTTATGTTGACCGTGTTTCTAATGGTTATACTAAAAGTGGAAATTTGTATCTTAATCCTAAAGGAGAAGAAGTAATTGCTTATACAAGGAGAAACTTTTGGGATGGGAACACTTCAAGTATATCATTTTCTAAATATGCTTTTGGTTCCAAAATAAAGCTTGGTATTACAATGATGCATGAGTTGGGGCATTCTACCCTAAATCTTAATAATAGTCTTACCAATTTTTTGCAATACAAAACGAATAAAGGATATGAACCTGAAATGTTGCCATCTCCTCCAGGCTCTGGTTTACCTCAAATTAGTATTGAACACGGGGCTATTTGGGGAGTTGAAAGAGATTTTTTAATAAAAAATGGTCTGAAAAATTTGCCTGGATTCTTTGATAGTAAAAATAATATCTATTTTAATAGTTGGTTTTTACCAGGTCAACAATATAATAGAGTTTATGAATATATTAAGCATTTATCTGTAAAATTAAAATAATGAAAAAACTAATAGTAATATTTATTCTTTTTTTTAATTGCAAAGAAAATAAAGATAAAATTTCAAAAGAAGGAATTTTAGTTAGCATATGTAAAAAAGAAATGCTAGATAATAATAGTCTAATAGTAGAATTGCAATTTGATAATAATTCAGAAAATAATTATTTATTGCCTATATCACCCGAGTATATATTGGAAAATAGGAAAAAAAAATTTAATCCTGTATTTGGACGTATTATTTCTTCTGATTTTACATATAGTAATGATTATAAAATGAATCTTTTATTAGAGGACTATACTGGGAAATATCTATATAAGAATTTTTCACATCAATCATATAAAATGGCGGTAAATAAAGACTATGAGGGGTACGCAAATTCACTATTATTTATACCTAAAAAAACGAAAAAAAGTTTTTTTTTAATTTTCAATATATACGAAAGTTGTAATGATAATTTAAAAAAATGTAATGGTATTTTTTATGAAAATCTATCAAAAATTAATTTAAAAATCATAAATCATCCTGAAAATTTTGAAACCTTAGATTCAATGTTGGAAAAACAAAAAATGGACTATCTTCTCTATCGTAAATCACTTTATTTAAAAGATTCATTATATATTAATAAGTAATTTACCAAAAAGAGTTTAATTTTGTATAATGTTTTAGAAGGTTTACAATTATATTGGAAGAAAAAAAATAATTTTATTTTCAGTTAAATAATTTAAGATACTATTAAAACTGCGGACAAACTGCCCCCGCTGCCGCACGATTGCATCGTGTGGTCAGCATAAAATTCATTATCTTTAC
>DAMBHY010000046.1:0-2039 GCA_032068765.1 Dysgonamonadaceae bacterium
TTACGGATAAGACTCAGATCTATAATTATCTGGCAGCGGGCAGTCTTGTTGTGGACAGAGGTTATACTTCACACGAGCATTTTGTGGAAGTGGGCTTAATTCATATGAACGGAAGGTTGTATGATCCTCTGTTAAGAAGATTCCTGAATGCCGACGAAAATATACAGGATCCTTACAACACTCAGAACTACAACAAGTACGGGTATGTGTTGAACAATCCGCTAATGTTTAATGATCCAAGTGGGGAGTTTTTTCAGTTTTTGGCTTTGGCTATATTTTGGAAAGCCGTGGGAATAGGAATAGCGGTTGGTTTGGCATCTTCCGTAATAACAGCAGGTCTTACAGGACAGCAGATTAATATTGGCGGTATTCTGAAATCTGCATTTATAGGAGGTATAAGTGCTGCTGTAACTTTTGGTATTGGTAGTATATTTACAGGCACTGGAGGTTGCATTACGAATATAGGAATACGTTTAGGAAAAGGGATGTTTTATGTGCAGGCAGGAGCTCATGCACTTGCACAGGGCGTATTATCAGTAGTGCAGGGTCAAAAATTTATGTCTGCTGTGGCAGGAGGCTTTTTTGGAAGCTTAGGGGCAAGTGGTTGGAGTGCGGTAATGGGTAGTAGCGGAGGTGCTATGATTGCATTTGGAGCATTAGCAGGAGGTATAGGAGCAGAACTAACTGGAGGAAATTTTTGGATTGGTGCAATTGCTGGTGGTATTGTTGCAGGATTGAATCACGTGGCGCATTCTATATCGAATGGATTGGAGAGTGAGGATACTTTTGCAAAAAGACGACTTACAAAAGAAGAAATAGAATTGATAGGGAGCAATTATCCTACTTATGATAAATATCCTGACCAATTATCTGTATATAAAGAAGTAGGTGGCGAACTTTATAAAAAATATTTGGAAAACCCGAGTGATTATGAAAATACCTGTGCGATTAGAATGAGTATGGCTTTTGAAAAATCAGGCATTAATATAGGAGGAGACTATTATGGAGCAAAAGGTTTGAAATATTATACTTCGGCAACTAGATTTTATGAGGCAATAAATGCTAGGTTTACTTCATTTAACGGAGGAAGTAATATGTCACAATTTGGTGTTGCTGTCCAATTTGTAGATAAG
Organism: Dysgonamonadaceae bacterium; assembly: GCA_032068765.1. Lineage (GTDB taxonomy): Bacteria > Bacteroidota > Bacteroidia > Bacteroidales > Dysgonomonadaceae > DAMBHY01. The sequence goes on from DAMBHY010000046.1 coordinate 1,134, forward strand.
TTTAAGCCAGTAGGTAAAGTTTATCACGTTGATATAGTATTTAAAAATAACGGTAATCCAAGATTTGGGAATACACTTTATTCAGGTCATTATAATCAATTTTATTAATGAAATACATATACTACACTTTAATTTCCTCAGTATTATTTTTATTGATTTACTGTGTTTCTAATAAAAAGCCCGTAAATGAACAAGATTTAAAGAGGATAGAAATACTGCTATCTAAACACAAAAGGTATGCTTTTATAGACTTATATAAAAAATCTCTCAAACAAGAGGAAAAGAAATATCAAATAAAACCTCTTGACTCATTGTTTGATTTGTCTTCTACTGAATTGGTTCAAGAAAATTGCATATTTATGGACTTTTATTCAGAAGAGCATCCTTCATACATAGATGACAACTATAATTCAATGATTGATAAATGGTTGAAAAAAGACTATACTCCTGAAATGCCAACAGATAATCCAAATATCAAAACAACGATGACATTTAAAAGAGCATTAGATTTTTACGAAAGTGCAGATTTGAATAAATATATAGACTCTCTAAGAACCGTGTTCCATAAAAAATATGAGAAACATAATTTGAAAAGCATAGACTGTATTAAATGATAATAAACATTCCCACCTTTCAGCGGGAATGTTTATTTTACAGAGCTGCAATATTTTTAAGTTTAGCAGCTTTAATAAGGTTGTCAATGGTGTAGAAAATATTTTTTTTATCTTCTTCCGGGAGTTGTTCAATATCTTCCAATCTTTGGAGGTTTTTTTTATCCAAAATCATTTTATCGGATTTACCTAACAGATAATCCAAAGTTACATTCAAAGCGTCCGCTAATTTAGAAGCCACCCCCGCTGCCGCACGATTGCATCGTGTGGTCAGCATAAAATTCATTATCTTTAC
>DAMBHY010000047.1:0-2018 GCA_032068765.1 Dysgonamonadaceae bacterium
CATCTGAAAAAGCAATTTGCTCAGCTCGGTTGAAACTGAACTTTCCGTTCATTTTCGCCCGCACTTCGCAAATACTTTTTCCGTTGGCAGAAATTTCATAAAAAACCGTTCTAAAATCGAAAAACGGTTGTTCTGACAATAGTCGGAATAGCCGAAACAGCGACTTAAAGAAACCTGAAAGTAGGTAATTAAAAAACTATTTTATGAAAATATTTAGATTTTCTGCTGCTCTAATTATTGGAGCTTTGTCTTTGACTTCTTGTGCAACGATTTTCACAGGAACTTCTGATGCTATAACTTTCAACTCGACTCCAGAAGGAGCGAAAGTTTTTGAAGCTGGAATTGAAAAGTGTACTACTCCTTGCACGTACAAAGTCTCGAGAAGTTTATCGCAAAAAAACATTGAAATGAAAAAAGACGGCTATGAAAACAAAGTATTTACATTAGATTCAAAATTTAATGGAGTTTCAATACTTAATCTCTTTGGGCTTTTAGGTTGGGGTATTGACGCCGCAACCGGTTCACTCAAAAAATATGACACAAAGGTCTATAATATAACGCTTGACGAGAAAAAATAAATGAAAAAAACGGAATCTAAATTGATTCCGTTTTTATTTTGTTCAAAGAGAAACTTCTGCCAACATAGTATTTGCAAAATGCGGGGTTAAATTCAGGGTTGAAATATTTGTAATATTTTGCCGCAACTTGCTTTTCGTTACACATTTTTTTGTAATTTAGCTCCACGAAAAAGCAATTTGCTCAGGTTGGTTAAAATTGAACTTTCAGTTAAATTTCGCCCGCACTTCGCAAATACTTTTTCCGTTATCTGTAATTGTATCAAAAATCGCGTGTTATTAACCACACGGTAAACTAAAGTATTTTTTTTGTATCTTAGAGACATGGAAAAAGAAGACTTTAGGAGGATGCCTGAACCAGAGCGATTTGGGCTTCGTAAAAGAGCAATAGCACTTTTAAAATCAGGGAAGAAGCAGTATGAAGTAGCCGCGATCATCGGGACTAAAAAGGAAACCATCTGCAAATGGCACAATTTGTACAAAACAAAAGGGTTGAAAGGTTTGCAATCCCAAAAAGTAGGAAGTAGATCGCAGGACAAGAAACTGTTAAGCGACACTCAGGAAAAATCGATTCAGAAAATGATTATTGATAAGATGCCTGACCAACTGAAACTTGACTTTGCCCTGTGGACACGTAAAGCAGTAAAGGAACTTGTAGAGCGGGAATTTAGCATTGTATTATCCATCAACACGATGGGTGATTACCTGCGCAAATGGGGGTTTACACCACAAAAACCTAAGAAGATGGCCTATGAGCAATGCCCTAAAAAAGTGCAAAAGTGGTTGGACGAAGATTATCCTGTCATAAAAGAATCTGCAAAGCAAGAGAACGCAGAGATTTATTGGGGAGATGAGACGGGCGTAAAGAACCAATGCAACCACGGCAGAAGCTACGCACCCAAAGGAAAAACACCCGTAAAGAAAAGCATGTCCAAACGCTTTTCGGTCAATATGGTATCAGCCATTACCAATCAGGGGAAAGTACAGTTTATGATTTATTCCGATACGATGAATGCTGAAAGATTCATAGAATTTATGCAGCAACTTATCAAGTCCTCATCAAAAAAGATCTATCTGATATTAGATAATCTGCGAGTGCATCACAGCAAAATCGTAAAACAATGGGTAGAAGAACATAAAGAGAAGATTACTTTATTCTTTCTGCCATCCTATTCTCCGGAACGCAATCCCGATGAATATCTGAATTGTGACCTCAAACAAGGTTTGTCGGCTAAGAAATCACCGAGAGACAAAGAAACATTACAAACAAATGTACTAAACCATATGGAAATGTTAAGTGAAAGCCCTAATAGAATTGTCAAATACTTCAAACATCAATCAATTCTGTATGCCGCATAAAATGTTACCTTTGTTTTCCGTCGGGTTAATAAAAGAAGAATTTGAGAGCTTTTGGAAAATGAATTTTAAGGAAGTAATTCCTTT
>DAMBHY010000048.1:0-1832 GCA_032068765.1 Dysgonamonadaceae bacterium
GGTAGCTTGTTTTTGAATTATCACAAAGTTGCTCTTTTATACACCTGACAATCAAGCACATGTGTATTCTAAAATTTTAATTTTAATTTTTATCGGACGGGAATGATATTTATTAATCTAATTTGATTTCTAAAGCCATCCTCTGCCGTCAATCGTTAATTACCTATGTCTACCATTATTTATAAAAACCTATATCATAACAAATACATCAATATCATGCGTTTTCCATAAAAAAAAAGCACAAAAGATAAAATTAATACAAAAAATTAGGATATATAAAAAACTACTTGTAATTTTGATACAATAAATCTTTATCAAAATGAAAAAAACAATTATTTTATTCTTTGGAGTGGCTGTAATGTCTACTTTGTTTTATTGCAGCCGAAATGACATGTTTACAAACGAAGATGCTTCACCAGAAAATTCGGTAAACAAATTTGATAAAAGTGGTGAACGGCACAATTTGATTTTATCAAAAGTTACAAGTGTAATGAAAAATCGTAAGTTAACCAGTAAAGGCGAATTAGACGAATTGGTAAACGAAAGTATCCGATTGAGCAATGAAGAATTTATTGAAAATTACGCTCAGTATTATGACAATCCAACGATATTGGATGTTCCAGACATACGAGCAGTAATGGCTGATTCACTGAATAATTACCATAATGTAATAGCAGCAACTGCAAATATGAGTTCTTCTTACAAAAGTAAAGGCGAGGAATTGGTGCAGATATTTATGGATGCAGCAAGCTCATCAAGACCTACATCATATGAAGATTTTAAAGCGCAAGTCGTTTCATTTGAAAATTCGGTAATAGATAGCGATAATTTGTCGCAAAACGAAAAGGACATGCTATTAAACATCAGTTCAATCGGCAGATATTCTGCATATTATTGGCAGGATGAATTGGGTAATGATACACAGACTACAGATAGGAAGTGGTGGAAATGGTTAGTTGTAGCTGTTTGTGATGTTGCAGGTGGTTTTGGTGGTGCATCAGGCGGAGTTGGTGGTGTAGTAGCCGGTGCTGTTGGTGCAAGTTCTGGTGCGGCATCATTGGTAGATTGGGTCAGTCCCGAAAATCCATAAAACGTATGTATTATGAAAAATATTATTTTTGTAATACTTTTTCTTATTTCCGCAGAAAATATTCCAGCTCAAAAACTCAATCCGGTAATACAATACGCCGGCGGTTGGTCATATTGGGCTATAAAAAAACAGAATACAGAGCGGTATCGGTCGCAGATGAATTTCAAACAAAATTTCAGCGGAAACATTGAGTATGACGGAAAAATAATAAGCTCAGACAGCATCAAAATTTCGAGAGCATATCTGGTTTTGGAAGACAAAAAAGACAGCATCGATTTATACGACAAAAAGCTCCAAAAATTTATAATTTCGGACAATTTGCGAAACATAGAAGTCGATAGAATTTCTCACTGTGGCGATAAACATTTAAGACTGAAAATGTTTGAGATGAGCGGTCTTGCAGTTTATAATAACGCTTTAAATATCGACATCCGTAAAACGCAAAAACAAGGTTTGCTATTCGTATATAACGGAAAATCCAGAAGCAGAAACTTCTACATCAACGGAAAAGATAATGACAGAATTTCACATTTTTTAAAGAGATTCGATATGCAGGATGAAATGATTGCATCTGTTTTAGAAAAATTAAATAATCTGTAAATACTATAAAGAAAAGAAGCCGTAAAAAAATACGGCTTCTTTATTTAGTCACCCCTTAATTTCACATTAACTATTTGATAAAGTGACAAATAGTCATTAATAAATATCAAAAAAGCTTGTGTATAATTGCAGGAAATCGTAT